>LADS01000012.1 GCA_000961725.1 Desulfobulbaceae bacterium BRH_c16a | reverse complement strand
ACTGTGGGGGACTGAAAAGAGTACCTCCCCTGTGGGGTGTTAGTGATAATCCACCATATCTGACGTGGAGCGTCATTCGTCAATGGATTTTTCCTCTTTATTGTGGCATGGGCTTGGTGCCGAACGTTCGACTCACTGGACCCGCGCAGTTTGCGGGGTTCCATGTGCCTGGATAGAATGTCGTGTTTTATGATAACCATCTAAAATTTGTACAGATAGGCTGCACAATCGTGTGGATATCTGCCAACTTTCTATACAATGAACTTTTTTTGGGGTTGCCGTAAATTGCAATTAATCCTTCGTAAGGATCTGTAATACTGTTGCTTAGCAAACTGTACACAGTGCTAATCTCAAATCTGGCACATCATATGCAGAGTCTTGGTAATCTGAGGAAGCAGAAGATGTGCAATGTGATAAAGAGAAAAAGACATAATAACAAGCAGGTAAATAAGGGTTAATTCAATGCATGTACGGTTGCGAAATATATTATTTGTTCTTATTGCGGCAGCAATTTCATCAAGGGATGAAATATATGATGGTACTCCCTGCCGTTTGAGTTCTTTGTTCTTTGCAATAGAGGTTTCCCCTTGTTGAATAAATTATCTGACATCCAGTTTACTACCAAGCTCTTTATTTCGATGGTCTTCATCACTTTCACCTCCATCCTGATCACCTCCGGTAACTCCGTCAGGATGGCCGACAACGGGTTGTATTCTCTCGGCGAAGGGGCAATCAAGGATATCCACCAGGCAGTATATAACTCTCTGCTCATGTATGACCGGAACGTGCGGAAAAAGCTGGATGGCGATCTGGTCCTCTTCCAGAAGGAGCTGCAAACCAAGGGTGGATTGCTGCTCGACACCGGCAAGATGCGGGAGGAAAAACTGGTCAATCAGGTGACCAAAGAGGCAATGACCAAGCAAATCCCGCAGATGCAGGCCGGAATCGGCTACATCAACGGCTCTTTTGATATCGTCGACAAAATTGCAGCCATCTCCGGTTCCTCGGCAACCGTCTTCCAACTGGTAGACGACAAGCTCTTACGTATCTCCACCACCGTGAAAAACCTCGATGGCCAGCGGGCGGTCGGCACCTATATTCCGGCCGACAGCCCAGTATACAAGGCGATCATAAGTGGTCAAACTTTTCGGGGCAAAGCATTTGTTGTCAATGATTGGTACCTTACAACCTATTCCCCCATACTCGACATAGACGGAAAGATTATCGGCGCACTCTATGTCGGCCAGCTTATGCTGAATCCCGAGGTTCGCCAGTTCATCTCACAAACCAAAATCGGTCCGGGCTATTTTTTTGTCTATGCCGAGAAAGGCGAACTCCTCATCCACCCGACACTTGACTCAAATTCGAACATTTTTCAGATGATACCCGAGTTCAATAATCGGGATGAAGGGTTTATCTCCTACGACTGGAAGGGACAGGACAAGATCTCCTATGTTAAAAGTCTCAAGGATTGGGGAATCTTTGTCGCAGTTGGAATGAACAAAAAGGATATTATCGGCGGACTCGATACTAAAATGCTGCAGAACAGTCTGCTGGTAGGGCTCATTGTCATTGCTGCCGGCATCTTGGTCACCATTTTCCTCGTCCGCTCAATCAATAAACCCTTAAAGGAACTGGCGGAGAAAAGTGTCAAGGTGGGAGAAGGCGATTATACCATCCGTTTTTCCTCCGGCAACAAAGACGCCATCGGTCAGCTTACCAATTCCCTCGGGACCATGCTGGCCAAGTCCAAGGAAATGCTCGAAGATATCATTAAATCGGCACAGACTTTGGCCACCGCTTCGAGCCAGCTGACGTCCATCTCCGAGCAGATGGTAGCCAACGCCGATTCGACCACGGCAATTGCCGATGACGCCGCCAAAAACGCCTCGGAGGTATCCGACAATATGAATTCGGTGTCGGCGGCAATGGAGGAATCGACGGTCAATCTGGATATGATTGCCTCGGCTTCGGAAGAGATGGGCACGACCATCAAGGAAATCGCCGAGAACAGCGCCAGAGCCAGGGTTACGACCGAAGAGGCGGTAATCAGCGCCGCAAATTCGCACAAAGGGGTCCAGGAACTCGGGGCAGCCGCCAGGTCAATCGGCACAGTTACCGAGGCTATCACCGAAATCTCCGAACAGACCAATCTACTTGCCCTGAATGCAACCATCGAGGCGGCAAGAGCAGGCGAGGCAGGAAAAGGTTTTGCCGTAGTCGCCAATGAGATTAAGGAGCTGGCCAAGGAAACCGCTGCCGCAACCGGCAAGATTAAAGCGGCGATCGAGGCGATTCAGAAGCAGACCGGGGCTACCGTCAAGGATATCGAATCGATCACTACGGTTATTAACGATGTGAACGATATCGTCTCAACCATCGTCACCGCCGTAGAGGAACAGGCCATCACCACCAATGAGATTGTCAATAACGTGGCTCAGGCCTCGCAGGGTATCACCGAAATTAACCAGAATGTGGCGAGCAGCTGTCAGATGACCACCAGCATGTCAGAGGGGGTCGAACAGGTGAAGGAAAGATCTATTGAAGTAAAAGATAACAGTCAGCAGATCAGGATTTCGGCGGACGACTTGGCGAAGATGTCGGAAAAACTGAGCTTGCTGGTATCGAGGTTCAAGATTTAAGCAATACACAGTACTTACCCTTTCATGTCTAATCCCCCACAAGGGGGACTCTTTTCAGCACCCCTTGAGGGATGAAAAACAAGAAATGAATTTCTAAGGCACTAAGGCCCTTGTTTTCCATGCTGCCGAATTCAATCGGCAGCATGGAAAACGCCCTGTTGTTTCACCTTCAAGCAATTGCTCAATCAATTCCATATTCCTTTAATTTTTTATAAAGGGTCTTACGGTTAATTCCAAGGCTTCTGGCTGTTTCGCTTTTATTGCCGCTGTTGTCTTCGAGTGTGGCTAAAATCGCCTCCCTTTCAATCTCGTCAAGGGGGCGGTGGGTTGTAGCCGGTGGCGACGCTTCCACCCAGTCGCTCTTCTCGGCATAGGCTTCCGTAATGGTGGCAGGCAGCTCTTTCTCGGTGATATGCTCGTCCAAGAGGAGAATCACGGCCCGTTCGATCGTGTTTTCGAGTTCCCTGACATTGCCGGGCCATGCATGTTTCAGCAGCATGTCCATGGCGAGCGGAGAAAAGCCCTTGGTCCGCTTGTGGTTTTTGTTGGCATATTTTGTGAGGAAATGCTGGGCGAGCAGCGGAATATCATCCTGCCGCTCGCACAGGGGAGGGATGCGGAGAGCGACGACATTCAACCGGTAGAAAAGATCTTCGCGAAATTTTCCGCCTTTAACCTCCTCCTCCAGATTTCGATTGGTTGCGGCCAGAATCCGCACATCCAGGCTTAATGTCTCTTCTCCGCCCACCCGCTGAATTTCTCGTTCCTGAATCACCCGCAGCAATTTGGCTTGCATGGCCGCGGAGGTTTCGCCGATTTCATCCAGAAAAATGGTCCCCGTATCGGCCAGCATGAAGCGTCCCTCACGGCGCCTGTCGGCCCCGGTGAACGCGCCTTTCTCATGGCCGAAGAGTTCCGATTCCAGTAGGGTTTCGGTAAGAGCTGCACAGTTGACCACCACCAGCGGCCGGTCCTTGCGCCGGCTGTTGTGATGGATGGATTTGGCGATCAACTCTTTTCCCGTTCCGCTTTTCCCGGTGATCAAGACGGTTGCCTCGGAGGGCACGATCATGGCCAGCATTTCGACCAATTCCTGCATCGGTCTGCTCTTTCCGATAATATTTTTCAAGTCGTAATCGGCGCCCATCCTGGATTTCAAGGTTGCATTTTCGGCTTTCAGGCCGGAATGCTCCAAGGCGCGTGCCAGACTGATTTTAAGCACTTCGAAGTCCAGGGGTTTGGTCAAATAGTCGTAGGCCCCCGCCTTGAGCGCCTCGACGGCCGAATCGACCGATGAATAGGCCGTCATGATGAGAATCGGAATGGCGGGGTTGTATTGTTTGATGCGCCGGAGGGCCTCGATGCCGTTCATTTCGGTCATCCGGACATCCATCAGGATCAAAGCGAACGGTCTTTTTTTGACATGTTCAACCGCCATGCCGCCATCATCGGCCACAGACACCTGGTAGCCCCAGCTTCCGACGATGGTTTTGAGGATCTTTAAATGGTTCGGGTCGTCGTCGACGATAAGAATGTGCGAGGGCTTGTGCATAATCATGAGAGTCTCAATGTATTGGTTTCGAAAGGCAGGATAATGGAAACTACAGTGCCTTGGCCGATGGTGCTGCGAACGTTTACCTGTCCCCTATGGGCTTCGATAATCTTGTGAACAATCGCCAGCCCCAGTCCGGTTCCCTTCGTCTTGGTGGTAAAATAGGGGTCGAATACTTTGGTCAAATCCTCGGCGGCTATCCCCGCGCCGCTGTCCTTGATGTCGATTGCAAAGCTGCCGTCATCCTTGATGAGACTGCCGATTGTCAGCTGGCCGCCGTTTGCCATGGCTTGTAAGCCATTGAGATATATGTTGAGAAAACACTGGGTCAGCCGGTCAGGATCGACCATCGCCACCTCGGCATCTGGGGTGAGGTTGAGGTGAATTCGGATGTTTTTGGCAGTTGCTTCCTGTTTTACCAGGCGGGCCGAATGTTCCAGGAGTTCATTCAGATTCGACGGCTTCAGGTTTAATTCCGCAGGTCTTGCAAATTCCAGCAGTTGGGTGATAACCCGATCCAAACGGTCGACCTCCTCGATCATCACTTCAGCCAGTTCCTTATCCTCGCTGCCGCGGGCGAATGTGCTCCTGTAATAGGAGGCGATGCCCTTGATGGAACTCAACGGGTTGCGAATCTCATGGGCTACGCCGGCGGCAAGACCGCCGATCGCCGCCAGTTTTTCCTTGCGGCGGACTTCATTCTCCAACCGGCGGATCTCACCCAGGTCCCGGATAATTAACACTTGGCCGACAAATTGCCCTTCTTCATTGACGATGCTCGATGCGCTGATGCTGACCGGGACGATCTTATTCTCGGTGAATTCACACTCCATTTCTTCTTCGGATATCGACTCGCCACGATCCAGATATTCTCTTAACCCACAAAAATTCGCCGGCATAATGCTCTCGGGCTCATTCCCCCGGGCCTGCATCAGATCGAGTCCGGTGATACGCTCAGCGGCCTTGTTGTAGAGGGCTATTTTCCCGTCTTTATCCGTCGCGACCAGCCCTACGGGAAGGCTCGTGACAACCTGCGCGGCGATGGCACTGGTGTCCTGAAGCGACCTTTGGGTCGTACGGTAACTTTGCAGCCAAAACAGGGAAATAAATCCGGCACCTCCCAAGAGAACCAAGATGCCTGAAATGATCGCGGTATTGCGAATATCCTCTTTCCCGGCATCCTGAAAGGGCTTGGGATCCAAACCCACCAGTATGACTTGCTCGCCGGCCCTTTGTCCCCGGGGGGAACACCAGTCGTTGTCCGGTGTCATCATGCCTCCCTGGCCGTGGCCGTCATCATCACGGTCGGCTAGCACGCTGAAAGCTCTGGAAACTTCAAACGACTGCTGGTTATGGGCAATATCCTTGAGCTGCCAGCTGCTTGTTGCCGCCGGCCGAGAACCGGTCGCCAGGAGACCGGGGTCCATCCGGGTGCCAATCAGTCCCCGATCGCTACCGGCCAGGACAAGGCCATCGCGATGTATCACTGTAATATAAAGTACCCCGGGCAGCCGGGCGGTCTCTTCGATCAAGGTCTGGACCTGCCGGCCACCCCACATCATGCCCATCATTCCGGTTCGGGCTCCGGCTTCTATCGCCATAACAATGACCGCGCCTTTTTCGGTTAAGATCCGGGACATGTATTGTTTTTCGCGGCTGTAATTTTGTGATGCAAGCACCACCACGACAATCAGCAGGATGACCACCGATCCGATGATAATCCAAGGCGATGGATGCAAGCCCCATCGGCCTTCGTGCTTTTGTTTTGGAATCATGACACCTCCAGGGAAATTATTGATGATCGTACCATACTAACGAGTGTGTAATATGTAAACATCTCGCCCCGTCTTAATCGGAAAAATGGGGCCAAAATACCCAGTCGGCGATCCAATATATTATGCTATTGAAAGATCGTTCAAGTTAAACATCGTAATATCAATTGATTAGTTAGTGTTTAGGACATGTGGCACGAATCTTGGAATAAATATGCCAACAGCAACCATGGTGCTTTGAATATTGAAGGTAAAAAATGAATGCGCGAGACGCAAACAACACAAAGGAGATAAAAATCATGAAAAAATCGATTCTTCTCATCGCTGCGGCGGTATCCCTTGCTCTGATCGGCACACAGGCCTTTGCCAACTATTGGGATGGGTACCGGGGAGGCCATATGGGTCCGATGGCAATGGCCAATGGCGGCGACTACCAGGGCTTTTATGAAAAAACAGCCCAGCTCCGCCAGGATCTTGCCGCTAAACGGGGAGAGTACAGCGCGCTGTTGGCTGCAACCAATCTGGATCCTCAGCGCGCCGCCGACCTGAGCCGGGAAATTACCATCCTGAACGATCAGTTGAGCGCCCAGGCCGCTTCCTTTAATCTGCCGGCGTCAAACTCCGGATACTATGGTCATATGAACGGATATGGCATGATGGCCGGATGTTGGTAGAAAACAACGAAGAGGTAAGACGACTGGATTGTCTCCGGTCGTCTCCTCAATAAATCAAGAGAGGGGAGTATCGATTATGTGGGGTTGCGACTTTTTACCTTTTTCAGGCGGATGGGGAGGCGGTATTTTTCCGGGTGGAGTTTTTTCGATGCTGTTATGGCTCCTGATTGTTGCAACGACAATCTATGTCGCGATCCGGATTTTCAGTTCTCACTCACGCAATTCAGTTACATCATCCCAGGACCGTAGCGATTCCTTGCAAATCTTAAAGGTGCGATTTGCCAAGGGGGAGATATCCCAGGAAGAGTTCGTTAAAATGAAACAGGTTCTTTCACAATCAGGGGTCGTCTCAGAAAGCGGAAAAAATCGTACGCTAAGACCCAATCAACGGTCGGAGCGGCCTGAACCTCCCCTCGCCGATCTTGGCGCTACTACGCCAGAGGTAATCGTCAGTTAGATTGATGTGTTCCCAGCCCAGCGGTGACAGATATTGTAACAGCGCGTTATTGACGGTCTGTCCATGGCTACGTAGTGAGCTGATGGCACGCTCCAGATAAACGGTGTTCCATAGCACAATAGCCGCCGTTACCAGATTGAGGCCGCTGGCCCGGTAGCGCTACTGCTCGAAACTGCGATCGCGGATTTCGCCCAGACGGTTGAAGAACACCGAGCGAGCCAGCGCATTTCGCGCTTCACTTTTGTTAAGTCCGGCTTGGACGCGGCGACGCAACTCGACGCTTTGCAGCCAATCCAAGATGAACAGCGTACGTTCGATGCGTCCCAACTCCCGTAGTGCAACTGCCAGCCGTTTTGATGCGGATAGCTGCCTAGTGTCTCGTCAACCATCAAGTGTCGGATAAAGACGCAATAATTTTATCCGAGCATTGTCATTTGTAAAATACCAATTCACTTTGGCATTTTTGTTGTTTCTGTGTTCCTGCCACGCACTTGCTTCTTTCCTGACTATTTCGATGTCATCAATTCTTCTGTTCAAACATTGACCCGCGAGGACGTTCAATTCTATCCGGCCATATTAAGCCAACTGCCGTGTTTCGGGGTATTCACAAATTCGAAACGGTCCCATAATGTTTTTTCTTTTTCAGGCGGAAGCTTTCATATATAGCGCTCCGGGTTCATGCGTGTTCAGATTGTCCATCATCAGGGTTATCTTCTCTGCTTCTTGATATCTCTCTGCTATCTTTTCCAAGAAAATCGCCCAATCTCTTTTGGTTTTTCTTTCAGTGATCATCACCATGCGTTTCCCCGATAGTGGTTCACAAGAAAGGAAAATATTGCAAACACCATGACGGACATACTCGAAATCATGCCTGGCCGGTTACCCTTTTGATGCTGGAATCGGAACTTTTGTTTCTCCAATCAATTGTTTTGGCGACTCGTCCATACACACTACAGGATGGCGAAGATCGTGAGGTCATTTGTAAACATCGAGCACTTTTTCCATATTAGCAACAAAACTGCCATTGTGTTCCGGAGGGCTCAACCACCCTTTTTGCTGCCAAGGTTTGAAGCCCTCTTCACCAAACCGTTTTTTTACTCGGTCAATTTTCTTCATACTGATATTCAAAACCTTGGCAATCTCTTCATTCGTTGAACGATTGGTTTGAAAATCACAAGCATCACAACAAAGCAAAATCAATGCGTTGAGAATTTTTTGTGTTTTGTGCTCCCCTTTCGAGACAAGTGCACTCAATAGTTCACGTTCTTCTTCGGTGAGTGTTACAATGTATTTGTTCATAGTTTATTATCAGGATATCGTGTCTCCAGATCGTGGGCAACCAACCGTACTTTCGGGAAAATCTGGTGGTAACGGCCGGTGCTGTGGGCATATCCTTCAGCTATTCTGTCCAACCACGCAGTAGCCATAAATAAATGAATTGAACTTATCGACAAAATTGCCCGTGTCTGGCCAGATTGTTGTCTTTACAACGGAGAGGCTGCGACGTCCGAAATAATTAGCATCATGTCATGAAAGACCGCCATAATCTCGTGGTATCAGCTGAACATCGGGCCGATGTTAGTGATACAAGGTCAGGTCAATTGAAATTCGTAAGGAATCCTTCCTCTTTAAAGAGGCAATAATTTATGCATATTCAATACGCTACTCGAAGCAAAATAGGTACAAGGCGAAGTAATAATGAAGATTGTTGTAGAATTGAGATAGGCGATCTGCGAAATGTATCCTCAGTAGACAATCGTATGCTCTTTGCTGTGGCAGATGGGATGGGTGGACATCCTTGCGGTGAAGTTGCCAGCATGATGGCTTGTGGTGCTCTGGCTGGTTTTTTTGAGGCTCAAGGTAAGGTTTCGGGAAAGAAGCTTCAAAAAACTCTAGAGCAGAGTTTTTTTGATATTGATGAACAAATCAAACAATATACTCGGAAAAACCCAGCCTGTTTGCATATGGGAACTACCCTTTCAGTGATGATTATATTTGGCGAGCAAGCCGTAATCTCCCATGTCGGCGACACTCGGATTTATTGCTTGAGAGATGAAAAACTTAAATTGCTGACAACTGATCACACTTTTGTCCAAGAGATGATGGAAAAAGGGGCATTGACAGCTAAAATGGGAGAAACCTCCCCTTATCGAAATGTACTGACAAGGGTAATAGGTACAGAAGAACCTCTAGGGGGCGTCTCAAGCCAACTCCTGGATATTATTACTGGTGATCGATTTCTGTTATCTTCTGACGGACTACACGATTCAGTATCGTTTCAAGATATTGAGTTAATGATGGGTGACGGAGATGATCCCGAAAAAACAGCGAAAGGGCTGATGTCGTGCGCGATTGCAAATGGTGGACGCGACGACATCACGTTAATTATTGTCCATACAGCCTGAAAAATAATACTTATGTTTTCTCTTTAAAGGATGTCGGCGCTCATCTCCAGTGCCAACGAGAGGAATAAAAATGAATGATATAACATCGAACATACTGTTGCCGCCGGGAACTGTTTTGGGAGGGAACTATCAGATCATTCGCTTGATTGGAAAAGGTGGAATGGGCGCTGTTTATATGGCATATGATACATCGCTGGATCTCAAAGTGGCGATAAAGGTTATCTCATCAGTGGTCGGCCACATTCTGGAAACCTCTGAGTATGAGTCAGCGTTGAAACGTTTCCAAGCAGAAGCCAGAATTGTTGCCCAAATTGATCATCCAAATGTCATCCGCATCTATGGTTTCAAGCAGGACACAATTGAGTATGACGGACAACCTTGCACAGTCGATTATCTCGTAATGGAACTTATGGCCGAGAGGACACTTCGTGACACCATGGACGAAAGCGGTTTCGAAACCGAAGAGGAGGTCAAGTCGTGGATCACAAAATTTATAATCCCTGTTCTGGAAGGATTGGAAAAAGTCCATAAGAGTGGCATCGTACACAGGGACATTAAGCCGGAAAATATTTTCATGAAAGAAAATTCCGCTAAATTGGCAGATTTTGGACTTTCTATGGGCTCTGATTTTCCGTCAGTTACAGGGTCGATGATTGAAGTATTGGGAACCCTGGCATATATGGCACCAGAACAGTACAGTAATTTCAGTTTGGCTCGTGAGTCTGCTGATATCTTTGCCGTCGGCAGGATTCTTTTTGAAGCCGTAGAAGGAAAAATCACCGAAAAGATCACGCCGTTTAAACAGGTGCAATTGACC
Organism: Desulfobulbaceae bacterium BRH_c16a; assembly: GCA_000961725.1. GTDB lineage: Bacteria > Desulfobacterota > Desulfobulbia > Desulfobulbales > Desulfocapsaceae > Desulforhopalus_A. The sequence continues at coordinate 44,661 of LADS01000012.1, read as the reverse complement.
GTTACCGCAACTTCAGAATATTACAAATCTCTCAATACTGTCATCATGGCGGCAACTGCTGAGAATCCAACAGAACGTATTGGATCCGTTCGAGAGTTGCGGGAGCGACTCAGAGACATCCGTGAATGTCCTTACAATGTATCCCCGGAACTAAAAGAAAGCATAGAACCTCGACGAGAAAGCATAGAACCTCGATGGCATGCTCAAGCCCTAAGGGTGTTTTTGATAATTGTGGTTCTCGGGCTTGGTGTACTGACATACAAATTATACGTCGACTCGAAGTCCATTGTTGTACCTGAGCCACAGCAAAATCTAGAGATACAACGAAGTACCAGTAACCAGCCCAAGTATGGTGTGTTGCCTAAAGGCCAGCAAGAGTCAATTCATGGTCTTGATAATTCGATGTTGCGGCTCGTACCATCGGTGAAACTTGAACTAAATCGTCAAAACCCTTTTGGAGAGAAACAAATATCGCTGAATGCTTTCTATCTTTCAGAGAGTCCGGTTACCAATGAACAGTTTGTTGCTTTTTTGAACTCCAATATTGATAAACTAACCTATACCGATAGCGACGTTCTGTTGGACGACCATTTGGTTGTTAAATTAAGCGAAAAAATCCGAGGCTATAAACCAATAATCTTTGATGGAAATCGCTTTCTTGTCCAGCAACCGATGCACACCTCATGCGCCGTGTTGATGGTGACTGGTTATGGGGCTGAGGCATATGCTCATTATTATGGATATCGACTTATTAAGGCACGAGAATGGTTTGCTCTTATGACTTCGAATAAAGTCGAGGCGGAAAAACGCTTACCACTGCCTACTCCCGTCATTAATTATCCCCAAGAAAACTTCGGCATACGGGGCATAAATCAGATAGCTGAATGGGGAAAATCTAAAGAAGGAGATTTTACAATCCTGGGCCAGACGGTATCCAGTATGGTAGGCAATGCAATTGTTGCAACGAAAGAGCCGAATAAATATTATACAGACACCAGTTTTCGAGTAGCAAAAGACGCCGTTCCCGATTGATTTTGCATCTTTATCGGAACCACTTCTCCATGCGAGAATGTTTTTTCCTATCACATATGACCGCCCATAGCGCCACCGCCGGAGCCGCTGTCACTGCCCATCCTGCCGCCATTATGAACCGGATTTCCTTTTTCTTCCATTCCCTTCCTTGAACCCATGTAATTCTGTCGCTCGGACGGTGTCATTTGATCAAGCCGATTATTCCATTCCGAACGAAATGCATCTTGTTCCGCTTGAGGAGCACTTTGCATGGTGCCCCGTAGATTGCTCAATTCGGCGAAAGATCTCTTTTGTCCATGGGATGCTGCAAGGAATTTTTGCGATCGCTGTACCGGTTGGCAAACCATTACCATCTCATGGCCATTGGCTGTATGAACAAATAGCGGTTGGTAAGATCATATAATCATCAATAGAGCATATGGTATGAGGTGGCAATACCTAGCAATATCTTTGACTGTATTTCCATCACTGCCTATCATATAAAATGGAAGCCCTGCAAAGTGTAGACGCCTCATCAAAGGGGCGCCTCTGAAGAGATCTCTACCTTTTTCATGGAGACGGCACTCAAACCGTCTTCCTCTCTTACCCATTTATAAAGGAGCACTGATAATGAGACAATTCACCCTACCCACTGTTTTGTTATTGATCCTCGCAGTTGCTCTTCCCGCCTACGCTGTGGAAGAGCACCATCCTGGCCCTGCAGATGCAGCAACAGGCCAACCAACCGAGGTGACACCAGCCCCGGCCATGCAGGCAGACCCGATGAAAATGGACGCTGCCATGATGCAGATGCAGGATACGCGGATGAAAATGCAGGCGGCCACGGATCCGGCCGAGAAAAAACGTCTCATGCGCATGCACATGCAGCAGATGCAGGAAGGAATGAAGATGATGGGCACAATGGGAATGATGGCTGGTCAGGATATGGGCAAGAAACCCATGGCTGGTCATGATATGAGCAAAATGCCCATGGGTGGACAGAACATGAAAAAGAAACCTATGGGTGCTCAGGAAATGAGTAAAATGCCGGCAAACGACCGGATGGCCATGATGGAAAAGAAAATGGCCATGATGGAAGGGATGATGGGGCCAGGCGGCATGATGGAGAAAATGATGAGACCGGACGGTATGATGGGCAAGATGGAAATGATGGAAAAAAAGATGTCGATGATGATGGAGATGATGAATGGCATGATGGTTCAACAGGAAATGATGATGAAATAACCCATATCCAGCTTGTCGGGAATCCGCCTGTGGACGGTTCCATCATCAGGAACACTCTTGAGGAACATCCATGATACATTGTCAGGGGGAAACGGAGATTTCCGCTAACGCCGGGGTGATTGCCAACGACTGGGTGTGGCGGGATTGAAGCGAGATGGTTGATCTATCCTTTGAGGCAGGTTTGGCAATCCTCAACAAGAAAGTGGTATATTTCCGGTTCATGATCAGGTGCCTTTTCATGGCAGGCACCTTTCTTGTAACCGTTCACCGGGAAAGACTTACCTCACAACAACCGAGGAAAACTAAAGAGACGGGAAGCGTTCCAGAGTGTTGCTTGGCCTTGGTTATATTATTGTTTTTGTATTTGACAAGCAATGGGTGAAGGACAGCTTGCGGAAATTTTGGCGAAGTGATCGATGGAAAAATGCAAATCAATACGAACAGCAAATGTGTCACAGGGCCGACCGAATAGGTTCTTCTGCCGGAAAGAAGAAAAATGCGAAATCGGAATCCTGACACAATTTGTAAATTAAAATGGAGGTTTTTCATGCCGAACAAAAAAGTCAAAGTCGCTATCAACGGCTACGGGGTGATCGGCAAGCGTGTAGCTGATGCGGTCGTTTTGCAAGATGACATGGAACTGGCCGGAATCTGTGACATCATCCATGATTATCGGATCAGGGTTGCATTGGAAAAGGGCTATCGGGTGTTTGCTAGCACTTCCGACAAGCTTGACGAAATGAAAGCCGCCGGCATCCCTGTCGAGGGAGCGCTTGAATCTCTGCTGGGACAGGCCGACGTCGTTGTGGATTGTACGCCCAAGAAGGTAGCGGAAAAAAACCGGACTTTGTACGAGAAAACCGGGGTGAAGGCAATCTACGAAGGGGGCGAGAAACACGAAGTCGCCGGCTATTCTTTCGTCGCCCAGGCAAACTACGACGGAGCCATCGACAGGCAGAGCACGCGGGTGGTTTCCTGTAACACCACCGCACTGGTGCGGGTCCTGGGCGCTTTTCATCAGCGCGGCCTGATGAAGCGGGCCCGGACGGTCATTCTCCGTCGGGCGACTGATCCCTGGGAGAGCCATAAAGAGGGTATCATCAACACCGTGATCCCGGAAGCCAAAGTCCCCAGCCATCAGGGTCCGGATGCCAAAACGGTCATTCCCGAATTAAATCTCGTCACCATGGCGGGATCCGGTTCACACAATCTCAGCCACATCCATTTCACCATGATCGAGACGACAAAGGCAACGAGCCTGGACGAAGTACGTGAAGTACTGACGCTTGCGCCGCGCATCGCTTTCATTCGCGCCCGGGACAATCTGGTGGCGCTGAACTCAGTGATTGAGTTGATGCGGGATTTGGGCCGGCCCAGGGCCGACATGTGGGAAGTCGCCGTCTGGGAAGACAGCATGGCGGTTGACAATGGCGAAATCTACCTAACCTACCAGGTACACAACGAGGCGATTACCATTCCAGAAAATATTGACGCGATCCGCGCATTGGCAGGTATCGAAAAAGACGGATCGCAATCTATAAAAAAAACGGACCAGTCTCTGGGGATTACCAACGACTTCCTTGCTGCCGGCAAAACAGTCGCATTTTCAGGGGCTTCGGATGAAAGAGAAAACTCGGCTGCAAGGGCTGTGCATGATGCCCACAAGAGATGCATGTGTGAAGGATTCAAAGGCGCTGAGGAGCCTGCCGAATGGGATTAGCATGGCAGCAAATCGGATATCCGTGTAAGGCCACTGCAAAGGAGAGGCAAAATGGCCTGTAAACCGCCTATCATAGATATCACCAGGGAAAAATACGATGCCGTCCTGTTCGACCTGGACGGGGTGGTTACGAAGACCGCAAAGGTGCACGCCGATTCCTGGAAGAGGCTCTTTGATGAATACCTCAAAAGCCGGGCAGCCGGCAAAGGTGAGTCATGGGAGCCTTTTGACATAGGCTCGGATTACAACACCTATGTCGACGGCAAGCCGCGCTATGACGGCGTCAAGAGCTTTCTGAAATCTCGCGGGATTGATCTGCCCTACGGCAGCCCGGATGACCCGCCGAATGCAGAGACAATCTGTGGTCTCGGGAACCGGAAAAATCAGATATTTAACAAGCACCTGGAAACCCATGGCGTGGAAGCATATGAGACCGCCGTGGAATTTCTCCGCCGGTTGAAAGCAAAGGGCTTTCAGACGGCGGTGGTTTCTTCCAGCAAAAACTGACGGGCCGTGCTGAAGGCTGCCGGCATTGAGGATTTATTCGATGCCCGGGTCGACGGCGTCGTTTCAGAGCAGCTTGGCCTCAACGGCAAACCGGAGCCCGATACTTTCATGGAAGCCGCCCGGCGCGTCGGCGGCTCACCCCCAGACCGTATCGTAGTACTCGAAGATGCGATCTCCGGCGTGCAGGCCGGAAGGCGCGGGAATTTCGGCTGCGTCGTTGGCGTGGATCGAATCGGCCACGCCGAGGCCTTGAGAGCAAACGGGGCCGATATCGTGGTAAGCATACTTTCCGAGCTTACCGTGGAGGGAAAACTGCCCATATGGGAGCATGATATGGAGGTTATCCCCCCAGCACTTGGGTCCATGGACGATATCCGGAGACTGCTCACAGCAAAACGCCCCTTTGTTGCTCTGGACTATGATGGGACCTTGACGCCGATTGTCGAATTGGCGATTCTATCCGCTCAAATGCACAGCACGGTAACAGCGCTTGCAAATCAGTGCATCGTGGCGGTAATCAGCGGTCGGGATCTGAGCGATGTCAAAGAGCTCGTGGGCATTGATAATCTATTCTATGCGGGCAGCCACGGCTTTGACATCTCCGGCCCCGCGGGTCGGCGCATTGCCTCCCAGCAGGGTGCTGATTTTCTGCCGGCTCTGGATCATGCGGAAGAATCGCTTCAGGCGTTGCTGGGCAAGGTTCCGGGGGCCCAGATTGAACGGAAGAAGTTTTCCATCGCGGTGCACTACCGGAGGGTGGAAAAAAGCCGGGTTCAGGTGGTGGAGGAGGCGGTCGATCAGGTGCTGGCCGAACACACCGGGCTTCGCAAAGGAACGGGAAAAAAAGTCTTTGAGCTGCAGCCTGAAATCGACTGGCACAAGGGAAAGGCGCTCTGCTGGTTGATGGATGCTTTGGACCTTGATCGGCCGGATATCCTTCCCATTTATATCGGCGACGACGTCACCGATGAAGATGCCTTCAGGGTGCTTCAAGCCGGCGGCATCGGTGTCGTTGTAAAAGACGATGATGCCGATGAGTCGCCACGGCGTACGACAGCCCGATACGCGCTGGATGACTGCCGAGAAGTCCAACAGTTTTTAGAAGCGCTCACTGAGACCCTTCAAGGAGAAAGCCAATGAGCACCTGGTCGTTTGTATATGATGGATTCGATCCGGAAAACGAAGATTTGCGCGAAGCCTTGTGCACTCTCGGGAACGGTTATTTTGCCACCCGAGGGGCCGCTGCGGAATCGGACGCCGATGATATTCATTATCCGGGGACCTACCTGGCGGGCGGATACAACCGGCTTAAAACCGAGATAGCCGGCCGGGAGATCGAAAACGAAGACCTGGTGAACCTGCCCAACTGGCTCCCGCTCACCTTTCGCGTGGATGACGGGGAATGGTTCGACCCGACAGCGGTTGAAATCCTCTCCTATCGCCAGGAACTGGATATGAAAAAGGGCTTGTTGTTGCGGTCAGCGCGTTTTCAAGACGAGAAAGGCCGCGTCACCACGATGAAAAACCGCCGCCTGGTGCATATGGGCAATCCTCACTACGCAGCCCAGAAAACGACGGTGACCGCTGAAAACTGGTCGGGCCGGATCGAATTTCGATCCGCGCTGGACGGCCGAGTGGTCAATGGCGGCGTGGATCGCTATAAAGCCTTTAACAGCAAGCATCTGGAGCCTTTGGGAAGCGAGGGGCTAAGCAAAGATGAGATGTACCTTGAGGTTCAAACCAATCAATCCAAAGTCTGGGTCTCCCAGGGCGCCAGAACCCGAATATTGAAAAACGGACAACTTTTGACCTTAAAACCGAACACGGCCCGCGAACCAGGTTATATCGCCCAGCATTTCACCGTGGAGGTCAAAGAAGGAGATAGGGTTTCCGTTGAAAAGGTTACAGCCCTTTTCACATCCAAAGACCGCGGGATATCCGACTGCAGCTTGGCTGGCCGCAAGGCGCTGGCAGAGGCCGGCTCTTTCGGGGACCTGTTCCAGAGTCATATGCTGGCCTGGGAACATCTGTGGCGGCGTTTTGAGATCAATTTTGAGCCGCACGACCCCGAAGAGGGAGACCGCACAGCCCGCATCGTTCACCTTTACATATTCCACCTGCTCCAGACCTCGTCCTTGCACACGAAAGACCTGGACGTGGGGGTGCCTTCCAGGGGATGGCATGGAGAGGCCTACCGGGGCCATATCTTCTGGGATGAGCTCTATATTTTCCCACTATTGAACTATCGGGTGCCCGAGGTGACCCGCGCGCTTCTCATGTACCGATATCGCCGGCTCGATGCGGCACGCCGGGCCGCAAGGGAGGCAGGTTACCGCGGTGCCATGTACCCCTGGCAAAGCGGCAGCAGCGGTCGGGAGGAAACCCAGCGGCTGCACTTAAACCCTAAATCCGGACGCTGGCTTCCCGATAACTCCCATCTGCAACGCCACATAAACACTGCAATCGCCTATAACCTCTGGCAGTACTACCAGGTCACCGGGGACATGGAGTTTCTCTCCTTTTACGGGGCGGAGATGCTGCTTGAGATCGCGCGTTTCTGGGCGAGCGCGAGCACATATAATGTAGAGTTCGATCGATACGAAATCTTGGGCGTCATGGGGCCTGACGAGTACCACGACGCTTACCCGGGTGCGGAGAAACCGGGTTTGAACAACAACGCTTACACGAACATCATGACCGCTTGGGTGTTGGGCCGCGCGCTGGAGCTGTTTGACATCCTGGACGAGGCCGTCTGCCGGGAGGTGTGTGAAAAAATCGGGCTCGGTGAGGATGAAAAGGCACTTTGGCGGGAGATCAGCCGTAAGATGAAGGTCCCTTTTCATGGTGAGGGCATCATCAGCCAGTTTACAGGCTATGATCGGCTGAAAGAATTCGACTGGAAAAGCTACCGGAAAAAATATGGTGACATCCAGCGGCTGGACCGGATTCTGGAGGCTGAAGGCGATACACCGAACCGTTACAAGGTATCGAAACAGGCCGATGTGTTGATGCTCTTTTATCTCTTCTCTTCAGAAGAGTTGAAGGAGATTTTCGAGGCGCTCGGCTACCCCTTTGAACACGGCACCATCCCGAAAAACATCGATTACTATATCAACCGCACCTCCCACGGCTCCACGCTGAGCCGGGTCGTTCATTCCTGGGTGCTGACCCGTTCGGACAGGCCGCGTTCGTGGAAGTTTTTCCTGAAGGCCTTGGAAAGCGACGTTGCGGACATTCAGGGTGGAACTACACCGGAAGGAATTCACTTGGGTGCCATGGCCGGCGCTGTGGACATCCTCGAGCGCGCCTACACAGGTCTTGTGGTCCGAAATGATGTGCTGTGGTTCAATCCGTTTCTACCGGAAGAAGTGGGCAGGCTGCACATGCACATCCGCTACCGCCGGCACTCACTGGAAATTGACATCACCAAAAGACTGTTGCGGATTAAAGCTCTGCCGTGCGCTGCCGGGCCGATCAAAATCGGCTTCAGGGATCAGGTTTTCGATCTCAAGATGGGGCAAGTTCAGGAATTCGAGATGGATGACCTCGGATAAGCTTCCGCTTTAGACATCAAGCCTCTTTTTGCTTACTGGCATGAAGATTGTAAGCGGGGTAATGGGAGCAAAGGTCATGAGCTTGAGTCCGGCAGCCGTTGCAATAGGTGCTGCCTGGTTTCTCGGTGACAACTTGGATTGGCGCAAAATCATGGCAGTCATTTTTTCAGTGTTACTGGATACATCTCGTAGGTAAAAGGCTTTCAACAACCAAAAGGGAGGTGACCACATGCATGTTGGGACATGGGGACTGGCCGCCATTGTCATAGTATTCGTTTCATGGCTCTTGTATCGCTACCTTGCGCCGCAGAGCTGGAAGGAATGGACGCGGGCCGGTGTGCTCCAGGCCTTCATTATCGCATTTTATGCGGAGATGTACGGGTTTCCTCTGACCATCTACTTTTTGGCCAGGTTTTTCGGCCTCGACTTCGAATGGGGAGAGGGGGGGAATCTTTGGGCGCAGATCTTTGGCACACCGGTAGCCCACATTATCGCAATGGTGATTGGCTACACAATCGTTTTTGCCGGGGCAACGCTCGTAGCGGATGGATGGCGGAGAATTCATCAAGCCCGGAGGGAAGAGAAGTTGGTGACTGAGGAGGTGTATTCCCGGATGCGCCACCCACAATATACAGGACTGTTTCTCATAGTTTTCGGCGAAGGAATAGTACACTGGCCCACTCTTGTTTCGGTAGCGGCGTTTCCGATTATCGTGCTCGCTTATACGTTACTTGCACGCAAGGAAGAGCAGCAGATGGTAGAAAAGTTCGGGGAAAAGTACCGCGAGTACCAGAGGCATGTGCCCATGTTTATTCCGAGGCGAAACAGCGTACAGCAACAGGAGGTATAAATGGATGCCCAGACATTAACGATTATCAGTGGCGTTGTTCTGCTGATTGTCTTCGCCCTGGTTGGATTGAACCTGCGACGTCGCAGTAACCGGCAAAAGCCGAGAAAAAAACCGGAGGAATAAATAAAATGTTTGATATTTCGAATGAATACATGTGTATGTTTCGCCATATTTCATCAATTCAAGCGTGGGGTATCTGATGAAAAATCACAATATCTGGATGATCATTGGATGTGTTCTGCCACTTTTGCTTATCTTTTTTCTCCCCCTGTTCGGTGTCGGGGGCGGTGGATTGCTGTTTATTTTTCTTATTCTCTGTTTTGGCGCCCACTTACTAATGATGGGACGCCACAAGAACCACGGAAATGGAGACGAGGAATCCAGAAAAGGAGGTGGACATCATGGAAACCATTAACATCAGAAGATTTGGAATGGCCTTCGGGTTTACATCCGCCCTCCTTTATCTGGGATGCGCGTTTGTAATGTGGTCAGTGGGAAAAGAGGCGAGCATCATTTTTTTCAACAGCCTGATGCACGGCATCGATGTCACATCCATCATCAGGACCGACATGCCGTGGTGGGAGATGGCCATGGGGCTGGTGGAAATATTCATTCTCGGATGGCTAACGGGCGCTACCATAGCCAGCATCTATAACTTTGGGTTTGGCAAACCCAAGGGTTGAACAAAGCTCGTGTATTGGGCAAAGCCTTATCCGGAGGTGCTAAAGCTGCAAAAGTAGGAAATGCTTTCAGGAGCGGAAATGCAGACAAAAGGCCTTTATATTCTCTTTGCATCCATGTTCATCGTGATGAGCGGCTATGGGTTAACGCTCACAGTACTGCCTTTCCACATCGAGCGGATGGCGTTGGGCGGTGGAGCAACTTCGAAGGAGATATCCGTTCAGGTCGGCGCATTGACCGGTGTATTCGCTTTGATGCAATTCTTCTTTGCGCCGTTTTGGGGCGCCATGTCCGACAAGATCGGCCGCCGGCCCTTGTTTTTCGCCGGCCTGGGCGGCAATGCGGTTTTTAATGTCCTTTTCGGCTTAGGCTCCGATCTTGTCACCCTTTACGTTGCAAGAATTCTTAGCGGGATTTTTTCCTCAGCCATTTTGCCGACAGCCACTGCCTATGTTGCAGACGCGAGTTCTGATTCGGACCGCGGCAAAAGCATGGCATGGCTTGGCGCTGCGACCGGGCTCGGCGTTGTGGCGGGTCCGGTGCTCGGTGCATGGTTAAGCCGGCGAAGTTGGCATCCGGCCTTTCATTTTGGCATTTTTTCAGTTGACGGTTTTTCCATGCCCTTTTTCACAGCCGCCCTGCTCGCGTTTGTGGCATTGATCGCAGCGGTTTATATGTTGCCCGAGTCTTTAAGGCCTGTGCGCGTCGCTGAATTCGAACCCCGCACTGAGCTAATGGAAATTGAAAGGATTCGGACGTCGGAATTGGGCAAGCTATTGAGGAACGGATCATTTTGGAAACTGTTATACTTATCTTTTTTGAGTTACTTCAGTTTAGCATTGTTCGAAGGCACATTTGCGCTCCACGCCCAACAAGTCATGAAGTTCGGCCCCGCGCAAATGGGTATGGTCTTCATAGTTTGCGGCTTAGTCATGGCGGTTGGTCAGGGCGCCATAGTCGTATGGTTCATCGACTACAAGAAAGAAATTCTTTTGCTGGCAATCGGTTCAGGCATGGTTGGCGTTGCGTTGATCTTATTAATGCTGACAGAGACCATGACTTTCATCCTGATTTGGGTTGGGGTGCTGGCATTTGGCATGGCCTTGCTTATCCCAACCCTTGCTGCGCTGGCGAGTAGAAGATCTGAAACGGAAGTCGGAACCGCTTTGGGCCTTCAAAGTGCTGCCAACAGCCTCGGCCAATTCGCCGGGCCTGTAACCGGAGGGTTTATATTCGTTTTGTCAATCCACATACCGTATCTATTTACTGCTGCCCCTCTGCTGGCTACCGCAATTTTTCTGGGGGCAAAAGTTTTTCTGGAAAGAGGGCGACAGGATGGTCCGCATTTTGACTGAGGAGTCTCTAAATTTAAAGATCGTTTGGCAAAACCTACAGGAGGCCCCTATGAAGGAACATGAACACGAAACCAAAAATAACCACGAAACTGAGTTGGCGCATGACGAGGTGGCCAAGAAGGCCTACGCCATCTATGAGAAGGAGGGTCATCCGCAAGGACATGCCGATCAGAATTGGTTGGAGGCGGAAACTCAATTGCAGCACGCCGGCTCCGATCCTCCGGACCATCAGGACCATCAGGACCATCATTCCCACATGGCGGCGGATTTCCGGAAACGGTTCTGGATCTCACTGGTCTTGACCCTGCCGATTCTCGTCCTCTCGCCGATGCTCCAAAAGCTGGTGGGATTACGAGACGCCATTCGTTTTCCCGGCGACGTCTATGTCCTGTTCAGCCTTTCTTCCGTCGTCTTTTGGTATGGCGGCTGGCCGTTTCTCAAAGGATTTTTCGAAGAGCTCAAATCCCGCCGGCCCGGGATGATGACGCTCATCTCCGTCGCCATTGCCACGGCGTATCTCTACAGTAGCGCCGTGGTATTCGGCCTGACCGGCAAGATGTTCTTCTGGGAGCTGGTCTCACTCATCGACATCATGTTGCTCGGCCACTGGATCGAGATGAAATCGGTGATGGGCGCATCAAAGGCCCTGGAGGAATTGGCCAAACTCATGCCCTCCGACGCTCACAAACTCATGCCCGACGGCAGCGTGAAGGACGTACCGCTGAGCGAGCTGGCATTGGATGACAAGGTCCTAATCAAACCGGGTGAGAAGATTCCCGCTGACGGTGTCATTGTAGAGGGCGAGAGCTCGGTCAATGAGGCGATGCTTACCGGGGAATCAACCCCGGTAAGCAAAAAGAAAGGCGGAAAGGTCATCGGTGGCGCCATCAACGGCGAAGGATCGTTGACCATCGAGGTCAAAGGCACCGGCAAGGATTCGTTTCTGTCGCAGGTCATCGATCTCGTCAAACAGGCCCAGGAAAGCAAATCGAAGACCCAGGACCTCGCCAACACCGCCGCGCTGTGGCTTACCATTGTTGCCTTGGGAGGTGGCGTCATCACCTTCTTGATCTGGCAGGTTCTCATGAGCAAGGAGTTCGCGTTCGCCATCGAACGCACCGTCACCGTGATGGTCATCGCCTGCCCGCATGCCCTGGGTCTTGCCGTGCCGTTGGTGGTGGCCGTCTCTACCGCCTTGGCCGCGAAAAACGGCCTGCTCATTCGTAGTCGGGTTGCTTTCGAGGGCGCTAGAAAACTGCAGGCCATCATTTTTGATAAGACCGGCACGCTTACCGAGGGCCGCTTTGGCGTGACCGAAACTCTGGTGGTGGGCGAGGACATCGACGAAGAAACGCTGCGCAAGTATGCGGCCTCCGTGGACGCGAATTCCGAACATCCCATCGCCAGGGCTATCGCGTCTGCTTCGGAAAAGAAGCTGCCTGTTGAAAACTTTAAAAGCATCCCGGGCAAAGGCGCCGAAGGCAGGGTCGAGGGTAAAGATGTCAAGGTGGTCAGCCCGGGCTTCTTGCGCGAACAGAACATCGCGCTCACCGATGAGCGCGTCGAGTCCCTGCAAGCGCAAGGCAAGACGGTCGTGTTTGTCGTCGTGGACGGGAAACTGAAAGGAGCGATTGCCCTGGCCGACATCGTCCGCCCCGAGGCGAAGCAAGCCATCGATGCTCTCAAGGCGCTGAACATCCGCTGCCTGATGCTCACCGGCGACAACAAAGCGACGGCCAAATGGGTCTCGGACCAGGTCGGGCTGGATGAATACTTCGCCGAAGTCCTGCCCCAGGACAAAGCCGCCAAAGTGAAAGAGGTCCAGTCCCGGGGCGTGTTGGTGGCCATGACCGGCGACGGCGTGAACGATGCCCCGGCGCTGGCGCAGGCGGATGTGGGTATCGCCATTGGAGCCGGTTCCGATGTAGCAGTGGAAACCGCCGATGTTATTCTGGTGCGGAGCAATCCGCTGGATGTCGTCGCCATCGTGCAGCTTTCCCGTGCCACGTATCGGAAGATGATCCAGAACCTTCTCTGGGCCACGGGCTACAACACCTTCGCCATTCCGCTGGCCGCCGGTGCGCTTTACGCCTGGGGCGTGCTGCTCACTCCTGCGCTGGGTGCGGTGTTGATGTCCGCGAGCACGGTGATTGTGGCCATCAATGCGCGGTTGCTGAAAATAAAACCATAACCAATAAGGATTAAAGCGATCCGCGATAGCGGTCGTATTCAATCCTTGTTCAAGGGGCAGCAGGAAGATAAAAGGGTATTGCCTGGCGAGAGCAAAACGAACTCTTTCAAGAGCCGCAAGAACCAGGAGCCTGAGCCGAACAAGGGACAGTTTGCAGGCACTGTTCATGAAGCCGTAATGTCGGACTTTCATGAACCCGGTCGGCAGCACATGCTGGAGAAAGCGCCGGAGAAACTCAATGGCATCGAGAGTGATCTTTCTGGTGCGGTTGCTCCCGGATTTGCGATAAAGAGAATGTTACCTGCCGCCCTTCGGCGGCAACAATGCGGCTATCGGAGATGGCCACCCGGAAGACGTAAGGGGCAAGATACTTGAGCGAGGCCTCGGCATCGCAACCGCCAGGCAGCTGACATTCAAGGTGACTTGCCACCTGGGAATCGATGCCCGGCAGACCGGTGCTACTCCCCAAGGCTGAGTCGGTTTTTCCTCCAACTGAGACGAATTCCATGAAAACCCGGTCGTTCCGACAAACAGGGAGGACCGGGGCGGTTCAGTTCCGCTCGTAATCGTTCACCGGTACACATCTGTCAATAATGAGGCGATTCGGACCGGCTCCGGCTGTAATGGCCGGCACTGCTGAAGCGGATGATGTTTGTCCATTAACAGGACGCAATAGCCTTGTCATTCCTTGCTGACTGTCCATTTATTTTACACTACATCAAAGAATATCCATTGCAGGAGCTGACGGTTTGAATGTTTTTACTTTAAAAACAGCGAGTTGAGTGGTACAGGCCCGGGCAGTGCATTCTGGCCCGGTTTGTGCAAATAAAGGATAAATCTAGAATGAATCATACCATTTTTTATATCCATCAAGGAGGCTAACATGATGTACAGGAGTCTAATAACGCTGATCTTTCTGACAGGCATTATCTCGGGTTGCAGTATGGCCGACCTCAGTAATACGGTCAAGGGGGGTCATTATATGGAAACCGGGGAATACCGTCAGGCGGAAAGATATTTCGAAAAGGCGGTGCAGGAGCATCCTGATAACGATATTGCTCAATACTACCTGGGCCGTTTTCTTCTTGCCCAGAATAAAGCGGCCGAGGCTTTACCTCATTTTCAAAAGACAGTCGCCCTTGATCCGGGGAATGCGGACTATTACTTCTGGCTGGGAGTCGCCTATGGCGAACTGGGAGAGAGGAAGTCTGAAAGGATAAGCTATGAGAAAGCCTTGCGGCAGAACGGCCGCCATTCGCAGGCGCATCTCTATCTGGGCCATCTCCGCCTGAGAAATCGTGAATTGAAGCAGGCAAAGATGGCATATGATGCGGTCCTGAAAGAGGTGCCGACGAATGCGGCGGCTCTTTATAACAGGGCACTGATCCTCGACCTGGAAGGCAAGGATACGGCGGCAAAGAAGGCCTGGCTGGAATATCTGAAATGGTATCCTGCCGGACGGCATGCACGCCAGGCGGCGGACCATCTCAATGCCCTGGGAGATTTTTCCTATGAAAATCACTTTCTCGGCAACCGCGCCATAACTCTTGCCGAGATCAAGTTCCAGCAGTCGGCGAGCAGTGTCAGTCTATCCGCATATCCTTCATTGCGGTTGGTCGGAGCCATCGTTTCCAACCTCAAAAATGGAACACTGCAGGTTGTCGTCCATGTCGACAAGGATAAACAGCTCGCGAAACAACGGGCAATAGAAGTCAAGAAGACCTTGCATAAGCTTTTTCCGACTATCGGCCCGGATCGCATCAGGATCAGCTGGCTTGGCACGCCGGAAAAAGTCATCCAAGGCAAAAAAACCTCCATTAAAAACGAATCGGTTCGGGTTTTTCTGACGGACTGGAAATAAGCTCGAAGTATGTCAGGTGTGCAGTCGGTAATACTACAATAAATAAAAGGAGAAAAACATGAAAACGAAACGGTATTTCAAAAGTATGATTTTAACCCTTGCTGTGTCGGGGATGTGTATGCAGACACTGGCTGGAGCGCAGGAGAATTCACAACTTCAACCAACATATTCGAATGCAGCCGAGGTAGGGCATGCCGCACATATGGCGGGACAGGGAGCAAACACCGCGAATCCGTCTCTGCAGACGGCTCTTATGGATATCAATGAAGCTGAAAATCAAATGGATAGCGTACAAATGTCCGGTAATCAAAGCCGGATGATGTCTGCTGAAACGACGCTTAATACTGCCGAAGACAAGTATGTTGGAATGCTTTCCGATATGACCGGGGTATCGGAGAAGGATATCAGCGATATGCACGCAGCCGGTGCAGGCTGGGCTGAGATCGCGGGTGAACTGGGGATGAATGTTTCGGCCACCGGTCAAATGGCCGACAGCGGCCAGGGGAGCATGGGGAGCGGCCAGATGACGGCCGGTGGACAAGGGAATATGGGCACCGGTAAAATGACAGGCGGCAGCGGCCAGGGAAACATGCAGCAGGGCAACATGGGTGGACAGATAAATAGCGGGAGCACAGGTTCAATGATGGACTCTCAAACAGCGGAAATTATGGCAGCCACAGCCCGAAATACCGAATCGGGATGGGCTGAAGGCCACGGAACAGGCATGCAGACTGGTGTGCAGGGAAGCGGCAGTGGCGGGATGATGTCCGGTGCCGGCGGCTTAAGTAACGGCATGGGAAGTGCCGAGGGGGAAGGTCATGGCGGTGCGACAGCAGGAGGTATGGGCGGCGGAATGGGTGCCTCGAGCAGCGGTGGCAGTAGCGGCGGCAGCGGCAGTTCCGGTGGCATGGGAAGTGGCAGTAGCTCAGGAGGTGGAATGGGCGGCAGTGGTGGTGGTATGGGTGGCGGCAGTGGCTCGGGTGGTGGCAGCGGCTCGGGTGGTGGCAGCGGTTCCGGTGGTGGTGGCGGAATGATGTAATACTCGACATTTCTCACAATTATCCGTACTCTTAAGGGCCAATAATAGGCAAGGACTGACTGGCTCCCCCCCAATGGGCGTCAGTCAGGTCGGATAGCGACAGGAAATGCGAAAGATGATGATCCAACCCAGGAGCTTACAACAACGGACCTTATTTTATATTCTGGTGCCAATATTTCTGCTCCTGGTGAGCATGTCCGTTGCCGGATATATCTTTGTCCGAACAGTATTACTCAACCAATGGGGCGAAACGGCAATAGCCAAGCTGCAGCGCACGGCCCATCACCTGGATATGCGTATGCGCAAGCCCAAGGAATTGTTGCTTCTTTTGCATAACAGGGAGGGTGCCGATATAAACCCAGAGATTTTTTCCTTTATTCTTCGGGAGATAGAAGAGCTTGATGGGGTTGTCGGCGTGAATATCGAGTGGTCGGATACCGAAAACGAATCCTACCGAATGAGAAACCAGCCAATGATGGGCGGGCTGCACTTTCATAAACTGGATCAGTTAACGGTCAGTTCGCCCAGGTACGGCAGTCAAGAAAACAATCGGATTATTTCGCTGGAGTCGGAGCTGAAAAGCAAAAACGATCAGACGGTGGGAAGGGTGGAGGTGGTGATTTCATTTGATAGCCTCATCAATGAGATAATCAAAGCTCCCTGGTGGAAAAGCAATAAGGCGTATCTGATCGACGATGTGGGCAATGTTTTGGCTAGTACGTCACTTGTTGAGTCGGAAAGGAATTCTACTCCGCAGGCTTTCGGATCCACCGATGCACTCCAGCGGGATACCCTGAGAACAATGAGAAAAAGTGAATTCGGTACGGTATTCGGGCCAGGTTCTCCACCGGGAGAAATAAGCGGCTTTTATCGTCTCACCGAAGCGCCCTGGACCATGGTAGTTATTGCCCCGGGTGAAAAAATCCTGCAACCTATTATCAAGTTCAAATTGTTTTATATCCTGTCTCTTGCTGTCAGTATTGTGGCAATTCTCCTTATAATTCGGGGCACAACGAATAATATCACGGAAAGGATCAGGAATCTTTCCGCTGCGGCTGACAATCTGGCCCATGGCCATTTCGGTCCTCCCCTCTCTGTTTCATCTCGCGACGAAGTCGGGGAACTGACGAAAAGTTTTAATAAAATGATTCATCAACTTCAACAAAGGCTGTTGCTGAAGGAGGCAATGAATGTTGCCAGAGAAGTGCAACAGAACCTCTTGCCGCACGACATTGTCTCCATTAAGGGAATCGTTGCCCATGGCCTCATCCTTTATTGCGACGAGACGGGGGGAGACTACTTTGATATTCTAAGGTTTCCCGGAAACGAGCAAAAGATCGGAGTTGTTGTGGGAGATGTGGTGGGACATGGAATCGGCGCTGCTTTGCTGATGACTACTGTCCGGGCACTTCTCCGCGGCCGCGTGGTCCAAACAGGTAATCTTGGCGAGATAATGGGTGATGTAAACAGCCTCCTCTGCCAGGATACGATAAAATCTGGAAATTTTGTTACCCTGTTTTATCTGGAGGTGGACCGCGGGCGAAATACTGTCAGCTGGGTGCGTGCCGGTCATGACCCGGCAATCGTCTATTGTCCGGAGAACGGGGATTTCTCGGAACTCAAAGGGAAAGGGATAGCCTTGGGGGTCGATGAAACCTGTAAGTATGAATACAATGAGCAGCCGGTTGGGAAGGCAGTCCAGCTTATTCTCATCGGCAGCGATGGTGGCTGGGAGGTCGAGAACCAGGCCGGCGAACAATTCGGCAGGGAACGCATGAAAAGGATACTCGCCGATAACTGCACTCTTCAGCCGGAAAAAATTCTTCAGGCCATTGTTCAGGAAATAGCTGTATTCCGGGGTGCGAATCCGCAAAATGACGACATCACTCTTGCCTTGATCAAAATCGGTTGAGATGTTCTGCCCGGGGCAGACGGTTTGTACAATAATGAGACAGGAGGGCACGCGCACGCGTGCTTTTTAAGCATTGTCCGAATTATTTTCAGTTCATATGGGCACAATTATTACATGTGTATTTGATTTGAAGTTATATTAGGTTATTATACCACGTTGTGGGGTGTTGGTTACGTGTTTATTTATGGGAAAGCATTGGTATGAATGGGCAGGAAAGAGATAAAGATTGCCTAATATTACTGGTCGCCCCCCTGTGTGGATATCAAGGACAAAACAGCGAACAGGTACACCGGACATAAATTAATAAGAATAAAAAAAATTAAATCATAGAAATTTGCGTTTAAAGGCCGGAACATATACTGTTTTGTCATAAGTTCCATCATTCAATTCAATTCAATTCAAATCCATGGAGAATGTATGAATCCCAGAATGCTCTTTACAGCATTTATTACCACAGTTTTTTTGTTTACCGGTGTCGCCATTGCCGCAGAATACCAGGCAACCAGTAAGGCCGGTGCTTTTGAGGTTATGCTGACCATCGACAAGAACCCGCCGGTCGTCGGCAAGAACAATGCCACTATTGCCATCAAAGACGGCAGCGGTCAACCTGTGACCGATGCTTCAGTTCGGCTGGAGTTCGGTATGCCGGCCATGCCCGGTATGCCGGCGATGAATTATAAAGCAGACGCAGTATTGAGCGAAGGCATATACAAGACGCCACTCTCTTTCTCCATGGCCGGGCCCTGGTTTATAAACACCAAGATCCTGCGGAACAAAAAGATCGTTACAGCCAAATTTAATGTCGATGTTCAGTAACCGCTATGTCGGCTTCTCCAAATTATCTTGGCATAACTCTTCGACTGATTGTGGCGGGAATCATCGGTTTCCTGATGATTCCCGGCCAAGCCGCGGCCCAGGCGACGTTGCGCCTCGACGATCTCATCGATGAGGCGCTGAAAAACAGCCCGGAAGTCCTGATGTTCCAGTCGCGTACCGTCGCCGCCCGTCACCGCATCCCGCAGGCGGAGAGTCTTGCCGATCCGATGTTCATGTTCGGTTATCAGAACGAAGGCTTTGACGATATCACCTATTCGGAAATGGCCGATTCGCAGTTCATGTTCTCGGCCTCGCAGATGCTGCCCTATCCGGGCAAGAGGGCTCTGAAAGGAGAAATGGCCAAGCAGGAAGCCGAGAGCCTCAATGCCGCAACCACCACAGCCCGCCTGTCTGCCATTCGGGTGATCACCGAGCTTTTTTACGATCTTTTCTTCACCTATAAAAACCTCGATATCATCAGCGACAGGGCTGAACTGTTTGCCCGGCTCGAGGATGCCGCATCCGCTCGATACGCCTCCGGCATGGGCTCGCTGCAGGAAGTGGTGATGGCGCAGACCGAAAAATATATGCTGCTCGAACAGGAGACCATGCAGCGGCAGAAGATCGCCAGTCTCGAGGCGATGCTGCATAACGCCATCGGCAGATCGGGCAGCGAACCACTAGGAGTACCGGTGGAGCCGGTGTTCAAAGAGATCGGCTACACATCCGACGAGGCCTTAAGCCTTGCCGCCGTCAATTCGCCGATCATAGCCGCAAGAGAAAGAATGATTGCCGCCGCCGAGGCAAAAGTCGCAATGGCCGAGAAAGAATACTACCCGGACTTTACCGTCACCGCGGGCGTTGACAAAAGAGGATCCGATTTCGAAGACATGTGGAGTATCACCACCAGTATCAACATTCCAATCTACTACAAGACCAAACAGCGCGAGGCCGTTTTCGAAGCCAAGGCGCAGCGCACCGAGGCGCGACAGGATCTCGCCGCGGTAAAACTCATGATCGCCGCGACTTTAAAGGATAACTACGCAATGGCAGAGAGTTCGGGAAAGCTCATGGACCTTTACAGGGGCGGTTTGATTCCCAAGACCTACCAGGATTTCGAGCTCGCCTTAAGTGGATATATAAACGGTAAATCCGAGGCCTTAACGGTGATCAATCGTCTCAAGACCCTCATCGATCTTGAACTCGCGTATTGGGAGAAGTTCACGGACAGGGGAAAGGCAATCGCCAGGATCGAGGCAGCAATCGGGAGTGAGGCAAGAGCTGCGGCGCGTCCTTTGAGCCAGGAGGATAGCCAATGATAACCCAAAAAATTCTCATGGTTTTTTTTACCTTGTTCCTGGCCGTGAGCCTTGACTGCAGCCCCCCTTCGGCATGGGCGCAATCGCAGGGCGGTCACGCCGGACATGGCGGGGCACCGCCGCCCGAACCTACCGCGCCGACGTCTGCGCCGGAAGCCGACGACCCTTGGGCCGAGTTCGAGGATACGACCACCATTGAGATCCCGGTCGACAAGCAGCAGCTTATCGGCGTGAAAACGGCAACCGCAGCGATTCAGCCTCTACACCGGCTGATCCGCACCATTGGTCGCATCGAGTATGACGAGCGCCGGCTGACAACGGTCAATACTAAAATCGAAGGCTGGATCGAAAAACTCTATGTCAACGCCACCGGCGATTATGTCGAAAGCGGCGCTCCCGTTGCCGAAATCTACAGCCCCGAGCTCTATGCCACCCAGCAGGAATTCCTCAATGTTCTGCAATGGACCCAAAAAAACAAGAATGCTGCTGAACCTCGCAGTCTCCATTACGGCAAGGGTTCCAATTTTGCAGAAATGCTTGACCGTGATGCCGAGTCAATGCTTGAAGCAGCCCGGCAACGGCTCAGGCTCTGGGATATCTCTCCGGCCCAGATAAAAAAGATCGAACAGACCGGCAAGCCGATTCGCACCCTGACAATCTCCAGCCCTGCCAGCGGCTATGTTCTCCAGAAAACCGCACTTCAGGGCATGCGGGTCATGGCCGGTGAGAAACTCCTTGATCTCATCGATCTCTCAACCGTCTGGGTCGTTGCCGATATCTATGAATATGATCTGCCGTTTGTTCAAACCGGTCAGAAGGCGACAATCAACCTCAGTTACTTTGCCGGCAAAACCTTTGAATCGACCATCGATTACCTCTATCCGACCCTTGCCGGCGAAACCCGAACGGCCAAGGCACGGTTCACCATCCCCAATCCGGGCGGCGAATTGAAGCCGCAGATGTACAGCGATGTCGAGATCTTTATCGACCTTGGCGAGAAGCTTGCCATCCCCGAGGAGGCAGTGATCAATACCGGCAACCGCCGTCTTGTGTATGTCGATAACGGCGAGGGATTGTTCGAGCCGCGCGAGGTGACCACCGGCATGAAAGCAGAAGGCTTTATCGAGGTGACGGCTGGCCTGGAAGCCGGCGAAAAGGTGGCGTCAGAGGGTAACTTCCTTATCGATTCGGAAGCACGGCTCAAGGGACTGGTGCAGTAATGATATCACGGTTCATTGGATTCAGTGCCCGCAATAGGTTTCTCATTTTTCTGATGGTAGCTTTTTTCACCGGCTGGGGGTGGTGGGCCCTCAATCGTACGCCGCTCGATGCCATTCCCGATCTCAGCGAAACCCAGGTCATCATCTATACGGAGTGGATGGGCCGGGCTCCCGATCTCGTCGAGGACCAGATCACTTACCCGATCACCTCGACTCTCCTTGCCGCGCCCAAGGTCCAGGTCGTCCGCGGCTTTTCCTACCAGGGCAGTTCTTTCGTGTATGTAATTTTCGAGGAAGGCACCGATATCTACTGGGCGCGCAGCCGGATTCTCGAATATCTGCAGGGGGTACGGAGCAAGCTGCCGGCCGATGTCAATCCCGTGCTTGGCCCCGATGCAACGAGCGTCGGCTGGGGATTCTCCTATGCCGTGGTCGATGAAAGCGGCCGGCAGAATCTTGCCCAACTGCGCTCACTCCAGGATTATAACATCAAACTGGCCCTCGAAAGTGTGCCCGGCGTGTCTCAGGTCGCCTCCCTCGGCGGTTTTGTCAAACAATACCAGGTGACAATCGACCCCAACCGGCTTTTAGCCTATAACATCCCGATTTCGACGGTGATGGACGCCATCCGCAAAAGCAACAAGGACGTCGAAGGCAGGGTGCTCGAATTCAGCGGTATTGAATATATGATCCGCGGGCGAGGGTATATTAAGGAGATAAAGGACATCGAACTCGTCGCCGTCGGTACCAACGGTGCCGGCACGCCGATTCTGGTTCGCGATATCGGCGAGGTCCGTCTGGGCCCCGACATCCGCAGAGGACTGGCCGAGCTCGACGGCAAAGGTGAGGTCGCGGCCGGTATCGTAATTGTACGCTTTGGCGAGAATGTGCTGTCCGTGCTGGAGCGGGTAAAGGAAAAAATCGCTCGCGACATCGCCCCAAGCCTGCCGCCGGGCGTTAAAATCGTCGCCACCTATGATCGGACCGATCTGATCCATCGCTCTATCGATACCCTGAAGGAAGAGATCGTCCGGCTGTCGATTGCCGTGAGCGTCGTCTGTGTCATCTTTCTCTTTCATCTGCCGAGTGCGCTCGCCGTTATTTTAACTTTGCCGCTGGCGATTCTCATGTCGTTCATCGCCATGTATTACCTCGGCGTCACTTCCAATATCATGAGTCTTTCCGGCATCGCCATCGCCATTGGCGCCATGGTCGACGCCTCGATCATCATGATCGAAAACGCCCATAAAAAACTCGAGGAGTGGGTCAAAGCCGGCAGGCCGGGTGACCGCATCGATGTCATCATCGAGGCGGCAAAAGAAGTCGGACCGTCTCTTTTTCTCTCGCTGCTGGTCATTACCGTCGCCTTCCTGCCCGTCTTCACCCTCCAGGCCCAGGCCGGCAGGCTCTTTAAACCCCTGGCGTATACCAAGACCTTTGCCATGCTGTTTGCATCCTTTCTGGCAATCACCATAACACCGGTGCTGATGACCATGCTCATCCACGAAAAGGTACCGGTGCTTGGCAGAATTCCGGTGATCGGCTACCTCTTCAAGGTGTATCCCGAAGAACGTCACCCGATCAGCATGCTGCTCCGCTGGATCTATCAGCCTTTCGCCCACTTTGCCTTGCGCTTCAAGTGGCTGGTTATATTCCTGGCTCTGACCATCATGGTCGTGACAGTAATCCCCTTTAAAAAGCTGGGTTCCGAGTTCATGCCGCCGCTGTACGAAGGCTCGCTCTTTTACATGCCGGTAACCGTACCTGCCGCATCCATTTCCGAGGTCACCAAGCTCCTGAAGCTTCAGGACAAGCTGCTCATGCAGATCCCCGAGGTGGCGCAGGTCTTCGGCAAGGCCGGTCGAGCGGACACCGCAACCGATCCGGCGCCGCTCGAGATGTTCGAAACGGTTATCACCCTCAAGCCGGAATCGGAATGGCGGCCCGGGATGACTGTTGAAGCCCTAAAGAACGAGATGAATGAGATTCTGACCATCCCCGGAGTCGCCAACTCGTTTACCATGCCGATCAAGGCTCGGATCGATATGCTGGCAACCGGCATCCGAACGCCGGTAGGCATCAAGGTGCTGGGTCCCAAGCTCGAAGAAATCGAGCGGATTGGCCTTGAACTCGAGGAACTGCTGCGGGATGTGCCCGGCACCCGGAGTGCCTATGCCGAGCGTTTAACCACCGGTTACTTCATCGACATAACCGTCAAGCGTGAAGCAATTGCCCGTTACGGCATGTCTGTCGAAGGAGTCAACGAAGTCATTCAATCGGCCATCGGCGGCATGAACCTCACGGTTACGGTCGAGGGACGGGAGCGTTATCCGGTCAATATCCGCTATGCCAGAGATTTTCGCAGCAATATCGATCAACTGTCCCGGGTGCTTGTCCCTGTCTCGATGGGGGCCGGCTCACCCGCCGGTGCCGGTGGCGGTATGTTGGGGAATGGTGCGCAGGGCGGATTTACCAGTCCGGTCAGTTTTCAGTCCCCGACTCGGGTGCAGAATGTCCAATTGGGTGAACTCGCCGACATTAAAGTGGTGAAAGGACCGACTGCGATCAAGAGTGAGGAGGGCTTGCTTGCCTCCTACGTTTACATCGATTTTTCCGGTCGCGATGTCGGCGGCTATGTCGAAGAGGCGAAACAGCGGGTTGCCGATTTCAAGATCCCCGAGGGATACCGACTCGAGTGGAGCGGTGAATACGAATACATGGCCCAAACCGCGGAACGGCTGAAGATCGTCATCCCGCTCACCCTGTTCATCATTTTCGTGCTCATCTACCTGAATACCCAATCCGTCACCAAGACCTTTATCGTTCTGCTCGCGGTGCCGTTTTCACTTGTCGGCGCCTTCTGGCTCCTTTACCTGCTCAACTACAATATGAGCATTGCCGTCTGGGTCGGCATAATCGCCCTTGCCGGTCTCGATGCGGAAACCGGCGTCATCATGCTCCTTTACCTCGATCTGGCCTATGCTAAATGGAAGAAAGAAGGACGCCTGAATTCCGTACAAGACCTGAAAGATGCGATCATGCATGGTGCGGTGCAAAGGATCAGACCAAAAATCATGACAGTCAGCGTCATTCTTGCCGGTCTTATCCCCATTATGTTCAGCCATGGCACCGGCTCCGACGTGATGAAAAGGATCGCCGCGCCGATGGTCGGCGGGGTCGTCACTTCGACCATCCTTGAACTGATCATCTACCCGGCGATCTTTCTCATCTGGAAAAGCCGGGCTTTGAAGAAGGTTAAAACAGAGTAATGCTCTGGTCAATGTGGTCAAAATCATCGTCAACCAATAGAAAATTAAATCCTCATCGTCAGCCGGTAAATAACCATGTACACTCGCAATGAATCTCAGGTCTACAACATTCTCATGTATTCACATGATACATATGGCCTTGGACATATCCGTAGAACCATGGCGATAGCCAACCATTTGCGGGATGCCAACACCAATGTCCTCATTCTTACCGGTTCGCCGATTGCCGGACGATTTCAATTTCCCGAACAAGTCGATTTCGTCAGAATCCCGGGCATGATTAAACGGACCAACGACGATTACCAATCGCTCTCTATCCGCATTGAGCAGGAAAAAGCGCTGGCGATCAGAACCAATATAATTCTTGCGACTGCCCGAACCTTCCAGCCACATCTTTTTATTGTCGATAAAGAACCGCTTGGCTTAAAACGGGAAGTCCTGCCGACTCTTGAATGGCTCAAGGAATCGAGTCCATCCACCGTAACTGTTCTCGGGTTGCGCGATATTCTGGATGATTCTCAAGTTATCCGGAACGATTGGCGGGAAAAAAACGTCTATTCCTATCTTGATCGGCTCTATGATGAAATCTGGATCTACGGCAATCAAAACATCTATGATCCGATTGAGATGTATAAAATTCCCGAACAGATCCAAGAGAGGATTCAATTCACCGGATATATCCCCAGGAAAAAACACAAGCTGGAGACGAAGATCAATATCAGAAAGCGGTACCGGGTCCTGGAAGAAGACAATTTCATCCTGGTAACCACCGGCGGCGGAGGTGACGGTTACGAGGTGATCGATCGCTATTTGGCGATGCATGAGTACTACCCGACCTCCCTGCCATTCAAAACCATTATCATTACCGGACCGTTCATGCCGAAAGCGGAAAGAGAGCAACTGGAATGCAGGGCGAAAAGATTCGGCATAAAGATCATTCCCTTTCATCCCAAATTCGAGGCGCTGATCTCGGCCGCCGATCTGGTAGTTTCCATGGGTGGTTATAACACCATCTGCGAGATCCTCACCCAGCAGACCCCATCCCTGATTATCCCACGGGAGACTCCCCGGCAAGAACAAATAATACGGGCAAGAAGGCTGAAAGACGAAGGGCTCCTGGATTTCATCCCATTGCAGGAAGCGACCCCCCAGCAGCTAAGAGAGAATATTTTTTCTCTTTTAAACGACCGCCGGCAGTACACGGAAAAAATCAGATCCTTCAAACTTTCCGGGCTGGATAAAATGCTTGCCCGGCTGAGACATTTTAAGGAAACTGATTTCTTCATGAATCATCTGAATTGACTGTTCCGAACAATGGAATCCGTGGCATGGTGCGGCTTCGATCCGGAATCGGTTTAAGGATTATTTCTATGAGGCATAAAAATATGTTCAATTGGGCGAGGGACTTCCTGCCAATCTTTATAGCAACAGCCATTCTTGCAATGGTTATTCTTCCTTCAGGATTCTCGTTCTCCTCGGAAATACATCGGCAGAATCCGCAAATCCAGGCGGATGAGACACGTGCCACAGCTCTTTCCGAGGAGTTGAATACCTGGGAAGATGCGGCGTCCGAAAGTCTTATCGAAGATGTTCCCGGACCGGGTGCATTTCTCGGGATAATGCTCAGACAACTCGCTGCTTCCTCCGCCGGATCGGATGACAGGATTAAAAAATTATTCGGGGGCATTCAGCATGTGTTTCCGGACTTGAACAAGGTCCTTGTTGCACTCTGACCGCATCATACAACCCAAGGGGCGCTTGGGAATATTCTTTGGGTGCTTTTCTTTGTTGCAATAGGAATAGTTGCAGAAAAGGGATTGAAAACCTTCCTGAAACGGAATTATTTTAGCGATATGGATGTGAAAGTCGAGGGGGGAAATTTCCTCGGCATGAGCAACGTCGATAAACTCATTGGGGCACTGGTAGCAGCAGTGCCCGATGTCATAGGCCTGTTCGTTTTTTTTGGAGCGGCGTATTTTTCCTATTTCACCTTTATCTGGACGAAGTCCCCCTACCTCCAACTTCTCTTTCTCTCGATTCTGTTGACAATTACCCTCATTCGCGTCGTATCCATTCTCTCCCACCTTATATTCTCGCCCGCCGACGACCGGTTTCGCATTCTCTCGGTATCTTCCCAAAATGCAGTCATTTTTCACCGTTTTCTTGTTGGAACGGGTGTGTATATTGTATCGGTTCTGATGTTTACGGTCGTAGTCTTTCGGCTCGGCGCTGAAAGGAACACAATAAGTCTGCTCGCAATTTTCTTTGCGACAATCTTACTCGTTGTGTCTGCTATGCTGGTCCTTTTTTTCAAGAGGAGAATTCAGGCCGGTATTCTGCAGGCAACACCCGGAACACCAACCTGGGGAAGAATAAAATTTGCTTCCCTATGGCATGTGCCGACACTTTTATACCTCTTCCTGCTCTGGATTTTGCTGATCAATACCATAGATTCACCTCAGCAGAACAATTCACGGGCTGCCTTTGTCATCAGTTTTTTTGTATTGCCTATCTGGATGATCGCCGATCGGTTCATCCAGTGGGTAGTGAGATTTCTCATGGCTACTCTTAAAATACATGAAGATGCTCAGGACGTTAAGAATCCTTTGGAAATGAACTCCTTGCAAAGGCAGCAGGGAAGGGTGTGGTATACCAGGTGCAACATCGTTGCCCGTATCTGCCTGGTCTTTGTCTTAACGGTCTGGGTCGCAAGCCTGTGGGGCATGCAAGCGCCTCTTGTCTCCAGGTTCACATCGGTATTTTTTGATGCATCGATCATTCTGGCCCTGTCGTTGCTGCTCTGGCAATTTATCAACACATGGATTGAGAGAAAAATTGCAGAATCGACTCCGGAAGTAAAAGAAGACATTCCCGCCGGCGATGACGAATGGGGGAGCGCAATCCAGGGCAGGTCCTACACTCTTTTGCCGATGGTGCGAAAGTTTATCGGTTCGATACTGGTGGTTATGGTTTCCATGACAATATTGTCTTCAATGGGGGTAGACATCGGTCCCTTGCTGGCCGGTGCCGGCGTCATCGGCCTGGCGATCGGATTCGGAGCACAAAAGCTGGTGGCCGACGTCTTCTCCGGTTTTTTCTACCTGCTCGACGATGCTTTCAGGGTGGGGGAATATCTTGAGGCCGGTACAGTTTCCGGCATTGTTGAGAATATCACCTTACGCAATGTGATGTTGCGGCACCATCGGGGCATGCTGCAGATAGTTCCGCACAGCGATTTGGGAGCGATTACCAATTTCATGAGGGGAGGTATCGTTGTAAAATTCAATCTCGATTTTCCGTATGATGCCGATATAGACGAAATTCGCAAAGTGATTAAAAAGGTTGGCCAGTCCATGCTTGCGGACGAGAATCTGGGCAAGGATTTTATCAAACCGGTTAAATCGCAGGGAGTAAGGGAAATTGCTAATTCCGTTATGACCATCAGGGTGAAATTTACCGCCCAGCCGGGGGCTCATTTCGTTATCAGGCGTGAAGCTTTCAAGAGGATTACCGAGGCGCTGTGCGCCAAAGGCATTCAATACGCCCACCGTCGGGTAATTGTCGATATCCCGGCAGCGGATGCTCATAAACTGTCCACGGAGCAGTTGAAAGCAACCGGAGCGGCAGCGTTTCACGATATGGGGGCACCTCAGGAGAGTCAAGCGATGCCGAGCGAGGCGACTTCTGATGTATTCAAATGAAGCCTGCCCCGCGGTCATTCGAAACACAGGTTCCACCACTACCTGGCAAAAAAAATCAGGAGAAGTATTATGAAAGCAAAAATGATCCTTTTTTTATTCTATTTTTATTTAACTGCGCTTACCGGTGTGGCACTGGCCGCAGGAAACCATCCCGGAGTGCACGGGCATGGTAATGATGGGGCCGGTAAACCGGGGGTGGTCTCAGAGGTCGACCGCACAGTGGAAATCGAGATGAACGACGCAATGCGATTCATTCCGGACAAGCTCACGGTCAAGCAAGGCGAAACCATAAAATTTGTGGTGAAAAATGTGGGTGAGATGGAACATGAGTTTGTTCTGGGAACAGAAAAAGAATTAATGGAACACTCTGAACAGATGAAGCAACATACCGAAATGGCGCATGAGGATCCGAATATGATCAGGGTGGCCCCCGGGCAGGTCGGCGAAGTCGTCTGGCGTTTCACCAGTAAGGGGAAGATAGACTTTGCCTGCCTCATCCCCGGCCATTACGAGGATGGCATGAAGGGCGCTGTGTCGGTCGTAACAGATGGGGCATCGGCATCGGCCCGAAAAACAACGGGCGATAGCCAGAAAGGACATCAGCACTGATAACTGTATCTCGCCGATTGAACTGCCGAATCACTGCACAAGCAGGTGGTCCGGCAGTTCCTCTTTTACTTCACGGCATCGGCAAATTTTTTACCGGCTTTGAATTTTGCGACCTTTCTGGCAGGAATAGCAATGGCTTCGCGGTTTTGGGATTACGTTCTTCACGGGCGGCTCGCTCGGCAACGGAAAATGTCGAATCAATACGTTACGTATAGCGGCCGTCACCAGATTGAGGCCGCTGGGGCGGTAGCGCTGCTGCTCGAAACTGCGGTCGTGGATTTCACCCAGGCGGTTGAAAAACACGGCACGGGCCAGCGCGTTGCGCGCCTCACCCTTGTTCAGCCCGGCATGCAAGGGCGGCGCAGCTCGACGCTTTGCAGCCAGTCCAAGATGAATAGTGTGCGCTCGATGCGGCCCAGCTCTCGCTGCGCGACCGCCAGGCCGTTCTGGCGCGGGTAAACTGGCAAGCTTTCTGAGCATCAGCGAGGCTGTCACCGTGCCTTGCTTGATTGAGGTGACCAGCCGCAGAATTTCATCCCATGGGCACGGACGTGCTTGATGTTGAGCGTGCCGCCGATCATAGCGTACGATTTTTTTCGTTTTCTGAAGAGACCCCTTTTTGACCTGCGGGGTAAAACTACCGCCATTTCACGACCTGCGGCATAAAAATACCGCCTCTGAAAATCTCTCAAATTCACGATGTAAGCAATTGTGATTTTGTGACTATGTGTAATATTGAATTTGTGTTCACGACCTGCGGGGTAAACTATAATACATGTAATACGCTGTAAACAGCCTGTATGTTAAGGATTCAATGTTTACATCTGAAGTGGGAGATGAAAGATGAGTACACCGTAAGTATTAGGGTTCATCCGGATTAAGCGTACGTCGCACCCATTAAGATTTTTTGTAGTGGACCAGCAATCTTGTCGATATCGATATCGCTATCGGGATCGAAATCGAATCAGAAAATGCGAAAAATCATAGCTATTCAGGCGAAGCGTTGTCACGCATTCACAATGCTACACCCCGAATTAAAAAATTCGATAACGATAGCGATAGCGAAAAGTACGCTTAAGTCGGATGAACCAGTATTAGATTGAGTGACGAAGGACTTCACCACATCATTACAATGACCGTAAATTGGACCAAAATTGGAACAAATTGATTTGTTCCATCTAAAAAAACAAATATAAACATATAATTATTGTAGTACGCGCACAGGATTAGGCGGCGATCCTGCAGTTAAACCGAGTGGGTCGCAATATCAGTTCGATGGAAGAAGCGTTGGTGGTTCATTCGCTGTGCCATGACGATGGTCTGAGTCAGGTGGGAAATCGCCGGGTTACTGGGTCGTCACAAGAGCTGGGACAGTCGACGAGTGGTGTTGATTACCCGACTGTTGAATGCTTAACACCTCTTGAACAACAGGTACGGGTAGTGATGCCAATGTGACTTCATTTGATGATTTGGTCGTGGCTTCACCATCTGAAGTCACAACTGACGCCAGGCACCTTTCTAGAAAGATCTCCTGAAAATACGGAATATTCTTCCGGTTCCAGTCCCGGCATTTCTCGGCATGCCATTGCCGCTCCCCAATACGTGGGTCCGGCTTGAACCATTTATCGCAGATTAGACAGGGTCGTTTCCGATTACTGTTCGTTGGCTTCATCATAACTTTACTGATTCATAGAGAAGTTGTCGGCCCACTATCACTTTACCTGAGCCTGAAAGACACAAAAAAATGAACGAGTTTAAATGGCACTTGAACAGCAGTTACTTTCAGTCTCACAAAGTTTCATATCATCTATCGGCTTTGACCTGTTCTAATTTTATTAGTTTGCCTGACACAAAAGAACTTCATTTTTGGAAATAATTTATAGATGAGACCGTCCTTCCAAGATCAACCGGGCAAAATAATTATCACTAAATATTGATTGGCTGCATTTTTCAGGGGGCTGCTTTGGTGTTGAGTGTGGGGGAGAGCATGGGGGAAAGAAAATTTAGGCATAAAAAAAGGGGTTAAGATTAAATCTTAACCCCTTGAAATTCCTGTGGTAGCGGGGACAGGATTTGAACCTGTGACCTTCGGGTTATGAGCCCCGGACTGTCTGTAAACCGTTTCGGGACTTTGCTTTTTCGGATGCCATGTAAGCCTCACTCATGTCAAGAACAACTCTTCGGTTCTCTATGTAGCCGACAACATCTTCAACCCGGTATATCACCAGCCTAGCAATTTTCGAACAGGGAATTCCCTTTCGGCTGAAACGACCATTCCTCAGCCACGTTCTACCCTGTGTTTGTCGGTACGAATCTTTTTCCACTTCATTATTCACCATTAATAGAACCCTGAAAATAATTGCCGGGCAGGCTGCAAGGGTTCGTAGTTCTTCAGGAGCTACCCTCGCCCGGGAAGGAAATTTATTTTATTGCTCGAATTCCCCCCCTTCGGCCTTCATCGCATCCGACAGAATATCGTCAACAGTATCAGAAGCCCGGCGTAAAGCCTCATCCCGGCAATGTATATAGCGTTGCGTCATCTGGGGGCTTTTGTGGGTCAAAAGTTTTTGCAGGGTAAACATGTCCACTTTACCGGAGCTTGCCAACATTGTTGCGTAAACGTGCCGCAAACCATGAAGGGGCCGGAAGTCGGCGGGTAGTCCGGCTGCCGCTTTGTCTTCACCCATCAAGAATACTGTTTATATTTTGTTTCTTCGTTGTCTTTTTTCGTCTGCTGCTGGTCAAAGGTTGCCATAGCCTTCTTGACCGATTCGTCATTAACATGGCTGTAACGCTCGGTCATTTGTAGTGTTTTGTGACCAAGGATTTTTGCAATTACAGGTAATGTTATCCCCTGATTCACAAGCCAAGATGCAGCCGTATGTCGAAGAGTATGGAAAACAACTTTCAGACGCCTGTCATCGATACCGTCATTCAATCCAAGCTCATCCACTGACCTGTGGAATGAATGGGACGCATCAGACTGTATACCTCCAACTCGAGAAGGAAAAACCAGCTTATCAGGTTTTTCTTTTTCCAATCCTTCGAACATTTCAAAAATAGCATCTGTCATAAACACCATTCTGTTTTCTGAGTTCTTCGGGTCCATCACCTTTATCGTCCTGGTCTTGATGTCGATGTGCTGCCACCTCAGAGAAGCGATTTCTCCAAATCTCATACCAGTATTGAGGGAAACAAGAGCCATGCGGTAAGTCTGTTCTGAATGTCGTCGGAGTGTTTCTAGCAGAGTACCTGCTTCTTCTACGCTGAGATATCGATTCCGTTTATTATCAATCTTCTTTACAACTTTGGGAAGATCAATACTGAATGACAATGGCTTGCAGAGATCGCGGCGAACACCATAATTGATAGTTCGTTTCAGGAGGGTAATAGCTGTGGATACAGTATGCGGGGCAAGTCTTTTTAGAAGTCTCCTGACAACTCGGTCTATATCCAACTGAATCAGCTCATGCGGTTCTTTCTCGCCAAAACAATTCTGCAGATACAAACGAAATCTGCCATCATCTGCTTTTTCCGGATTCGCGAGCATCTTGCGATACTCTGAATACAACCAGGCGATGTTATGCTTATTGGCAAGCTGTACCGCTTCATCTCGCTTCCCTTGGTTGCTCAACTGCTTGCCCTCAACACGTTGCGCGCGGAGTCCGGCAGCACGTGCAGGGGTCATATCATCGGCATACTGCCTACCGGCTTTCTCTTCGGTGAGCTTGCCGTCATGTCTGTAGCGGATATAATAAATTTTCTCGGTGCCGGTCCTGCCCACTGCTTTTCCTTCGATGAAAAAAACTCCTGGATAATTTGTTTTAAATCGTTCTTTAGTTGCCATGTTTCCACCTAAGCTGAAAATCTATTCCCCACACTATTCCCCACACATTGGGACAATATAGGGGTATTTCCCGGTAAGTCAAGGTAAAAGATATGCTCTGTAAGTAAATGAATATATGACATTAAACAACAATCCGGTAAGAACAGGTAAAAACTAAATAACGCTCTCGTAAAGCGCAGGCCAGCGGTTCGATTCCGCTTGCTGGCTCCAGAAAAATTCAAGGACTTATAGCTTTTGGCTGTAAGTCCTTTTTTATTACCGGACCAACTTCATTTGCAGTAACCTTCATATAACGTTGAGAGTTGGGCTGAAGTCAGGTTAATGCCAAACTCGTGCATAAGAATCTCACTCAGATTATCCTTTGACGCTATCCTCGTGATTGCCGTTTCCCCTCCCCTGATACGGTGAAATTCACCATTTTTCAATAAGCGAACGTCATCATAATATTTTCGTGAGACAATAAGATTATTAACAAATGTCGCATCGGGGTGGGTTGATGAGTAATGATGTCCACACACACAATCGGCTTCTGTATAAAGGCCGTCATCAAAACTATAAAGAGAGAACCATCCATCGATTCCCTTTATTTGAAGAAGGTAGTGTCCAGGGTCGGATTGAATTATACGATATACTGCGTCACCCTGGTCTTGAGGTTTGTCCAACTCGAGAAGTAGAGGTTCGCGTGGGCACAATGGCCCAAATCCCACATCAACAAGGTAATTGCAGTCTGCAAGGGCTACTCTGGTAATTCTATGGGTTCGGGGTACATCGATGTTGCGATTGTGAAGTACTCTTCCTAAAACTCTATCACAGCGATATCCGAGAGAATTGAGTACCTCAAATAAGATTTTATTATGTTCGAAGCAGTACCCGCCTCTTTTGTTTTCGACAACTCTCTTAAATAGAGCTTGCGACTCAAGAGAAAGACTCTCGTGCAGCAACACGCCCAGGTTACTAAAGGGAAGATTGCCTACATGGGCATTTTGAAGGTCTTTAATGAACGTGACTGAAACTTCAGGCTGCCTTATCGAAAGGCTCGCAAGGTAGTTCAGTATATGAGTTTCATTCAACATAGGGTGTCTGTCGGGAAGTTTTTTTGGATTGTCTGAGCGGATTTCAGGAGCCTTTCAGGGTTTTTATCCACGGTCAAAAATAGCACCAATGGTCTCCATCAATTGATCTTGACTGAAAGGTTTCTGAATGAAAAGAATTTCGTCATCCATAATTCCCTGCTTGGCTATCACATCTGCCGAATAGCCGGACATGTAAAGGCAACGAAGGTCGGGAAAAATCTCCTGTAAGCGTCTTGCCAATTTTCGGCCGTTCATCTGGGGCATAATGACATCGGTCATTAACAGGTGTATGGTCCGATTACTTTGGCGGGCTATACCGATAGCCTCTTCCGGGGTCGTAGCCGAAAGTATTGTGTATCCTTGCTGGCTCAGCATTATAGTAATCATCTTGAGTATGGCCTTTTCATCTTCAACCAGCAGAATCGTTTCCTTTCCTCCGGACCGCCTGGTTCCGGAGGCCGAGCTTGCTTCTGTCTGTACTTCGTCTTGTCCTGTGAATCGCGGCAAATAATTTCTGAACGTTGTCCCATGGCCAGGTCGACTCGTTACACTGATAAAGCCATTGTTCTGCTTGATGATGCCATAGACGGTGGCCAAACCCAAACCGGTCCCTTCTCCCTGGCCTTTAGTAGTGAAAAAAGGTTCGAAAATATGGTCCAACAGCTCCTTTTTTATTCCGTGACCGTTATCACTGATGCTGAGAACGACGTATTCACCAGGACGAGAGTCCACTATCTTTGCACAATCGGTATCATCCAACACAATATTTTCGGTTCTGATTCCTATTCTGCCGTTTCCGGTAATAGCATCACCCGCGTTTATGCACAGATTGGCGAGAATCTGATTGATTTGCGCTGGATCCATCTTAATCGGCCATACCTTGTCAGCGGTATGCCACTCCAGGTCGATTTCTTCACCGATGAGTCGACGCAGCATTTCCAGCATGGCGCTTATAGCTACGTTCAGGTCAAGTACCTTGGGCGTGATTGCCTGTTGGCGCGCGAAGGCCAGAAGCTGATGTGTGAGGTCCGCTGAATGCTTTGCCGCTTTTCTTATCTCAATAAAGTTTCTATACAGGAGTTGGCCAGGCGACACATGAGCAAATGCCAGATCGCAATATCCGAGAATGACACTCAGCATGTTGTTGAAATCGTGGGCAACCCCGCCTGCCAGTCTGCCGACGGATTCCATTTTTTGGGCTTGTTGCAACCGGCTCTCCAGTCTTGTTTTTTCCTGCTGGGCAGCCTGACGTTCGGTAATATCGCGAACTACTGCGAGAACGGCTTTTTCTCCCAGCTGATCCATAGTGCATACGCTCACCTCGACAGGAAATTCTTCCCCACTTTTAGTAACATGCACAGTTTCAAAGACCATGTGGCCTCTGGTCATTATTTTTTTGAGACGCTCAGCCGCCAGCAATTTCTGGGCCGGGTCTTGTTTGATAATATCCTTGACAGAGAGCTGCAGGAACTCCTCGCGCGTGTACCCATAGCGTGTGCAGGCTATGTCGTTCATTTCGCTGAATGTCCCATGACCATTGTTGGAATAGGGATGGACCAGGATCGGATCTTTAATTGAGCTGAAAATCGCTTTCAGCCTTTCACTTGAAGCTCTGGTTTCTTGTTCGGCACGTCTTCTCGCACTGACATCTTCCACTGTAGCGATGATATCGCTTGGTGAACTGCCGGCAGAATGCACGGGATTATAAACAAAACGCAAGAAAGACGTCTTGTTGCCGGTGATCGAGGTATATTCCCCCTCAAAGATTCCAACTTCGCCTGCCAATGCTTTTCTTATTACTTGTCGCAATTCTGGGTTACTGGTTGCTTTTGCGTTTAATCCAATGAGTTCCTCCCTGTTTGAACCCATCAGTTCTCCAAATTTATCGTTGCAATCCTGGATGGTGCCCTCATGGTCCATTCGGAAAACTCCCAAGGGATTGTTTTCGAACATAATACGATATCGATGCTCACTTTTAAGCAGTTTATCTTCTGTTTCCTTCAGTCTTGATAATTCATCCATACTTCTCTTTACCATTGAAGAGGCCTAACCAACAAGCAGGCTGATTTTGTTTGGGACCTTGATCGAAAGACGAGCTGAGGAGCAAAGACGGGCAAGCAGGTCGAGTTCTTGTAAAGCCTGAGCCATAAGGAGAAATGGTGTAAGTTTTTGAAGCATCATTCGGACATCAACAACCAATATTCATTATGTTATCACCCCATTTGTCAATAAGCAAATTGAACATCCGATTATCCATGGACACTAAAAGTCCGCAATCCCGGTAAGGTATACAGGTTGTGTCGGAAAAAATCCATCATCTGGTCACATTCTAAAGAACAACAAATTATAAATCGGGAATGGCATCTTTATTCGGTATCCTTACTCTCTTGAGGCTCGAGGTTCCGGAACCGCCACTTTTTCGAACCACACTAAAAGAGCCGTCCGTTTCCAAAACAACCGCCCTTACCTCGTCGAGCGCCTCTAGTCCTGTCGAACGAATTGCGGCATAAACCTCGTCCTCGGTAACCCTGGCCCGCAGTAAGGCGGTCGGCAGAAAGGCTCCCTGGTAGAGGAGCATCATGGGCTCTCCCGTGACAATCTTACGGATCCAGGATACCCGCACGCTGGACCAGGTAACTGCAAACTGCATCCCTGTCAGCAGGGCAAAAGCCAACGCCCCTTGAGTCAGGGCCACATCCTTGTTCAGCAGGATGGTAGCCAATGTGGATCCCATAGAGACAGTGACCACCATGTCAAAAGCGTTCATCTTTGACAGAGTCCTGTTGCCGGAAACTCTCAGAATAAAGATGAGGCTCACGTAGGCCATGATTCCGATTACCGTAGTCCGGAACAACGAAAACCAGCCATTGAAGAAGATGAGTTCCATTTCTGATCCTCCTTTTTCGGTCAAAACACGGAATGCTTATCAACAGCCTCTTGCAAGATCTTATTCTCTTTTCATCATAGAGGGACGCGTCATAAAAGGGGACGCGTCATAAAAGGGCGTGGTCATTCAGCCTCCGGTCGCTGTGAGGCAGCCCGACGATATCAAGAGTGGCGGAAGCGATTTCAAGACCGGTCTTGTCAAATTCATCAAGAATGTCGCGGCTCATGCGATCTTTAATTTCACGGATCTCGTGGTCTTTGGTAATGAACCGGAGAGAAAGTTCGAGCCAGTTGTCGGTAATCCTACAATAAACTTTGGGGAGCGCCCCGGCTGTTTTTATCATGTACCTTCTTTGCAGTTCTGCAAGATCCGATTCGCTCAATTGGCTGATCGGTTGGGTATGACGATTTGCAACTTCAATGAGAATCTGTTCGGCAAGCTGGCGGTTGGCAGTGTATTTGATCATGACCAGTATCTCTTCCCACAGATAAGGGAATTCCCGAGTATAGTTGTACACGGGTGTGTCGAAGACTTTGTCATTGGTTATCGTAACTATGCGACCAGTGTACTGTCGTGCTTAATTCCACATGGCGGGGTCGGCCATCTGTACAGCTGGAGGCTGCCCCATTTCCATTACAGTTGTACTTGTGAATCTCAACTGGATCACATCGCCGCGCACGCCTCCCATGGAGATTCTGTCTCCTACATTGAAAAGCTTGCCTCGCAGGATGATAACGTATCCTGCTATGGCGGTAATCACCCGCTGAAGCGCAAACGCCAGTCCCGCAGATATCAATCCGAAAGCGGTGGTCAGCCTCACAGGGTCATCGAACCACACAGACAGGAACCCGACGATAAACATCAAGGAGACAAAAATATTGATCGCCTGATTGGACCAGAATACGGTCCCGGCATCTTTACGGCCTTTGATGAAAAGATGGGTAATTTTTTTTATAATACGGGCAGCACACCACAGAAGCAGAAAAAATACCAGCATCAGCAGTAATTTTTTCCCATTCTCTGCCGTGAATCCGACGAGCTTCACCCCGAAAAGACTAAGCGCCTTATTCGGTCCGACTAGATCGATAATGTCCATCAGCCCCCTTGGTTTCGTGAACTGCAGAAGCTAATACAAGACGATTCCGTCAATCGTCGTCCTCAACTGCTCCTCGATATAAATTACAATCCGGCCTCAATGATACTATAAAATGTCAGGTGTGGTTTCGCCAGGTGAATATCATCAAGATGTCGCCGCATTTCAGTAACCCTCAATAAATTTGAGATTACGGGGATTATGTCTTTGCCCCTGAACAGCCTCGCTGAGGGTGGAAAGCTGGGCGAGATCATCGGTCGTGAGCTGAATCTTCAGCGCGCCGAGGTTATCCTGGAGATGGCTTCGCCGTTTCATGCCGGGAATAGGCAGGATGTCCCCCCCCTGGGCCAGGAGCCAGGCAAGCGCGACTTGGGCTGCGGTACCGTTTTTTGCCTTCGCCATGATTTCCAAGGCCTCAACCAGGGCACGGTTTTTTGCCAGATTTTCTTCGGCAAATCGGGGCATTTCCCGGCGATAGTCCCCTTCGGCAAGTTCGGCACGGGACTTCACCTTGCCGGTCAGCAAACCACGGCCGAGAGGGGAAAAGGCCACCAGGGCTGTGCCGAGTTCGCGGCAGACCGGCAACACCGTACTTTCCGGGTCTCTGGTGAAAAGGCTGTATTCCGACTGGAGAGCGGTGATGGGATGGACGGCCGCGGCCCGTCGAAGGGTTTCTGCTGAGACTTCGGAAAGCCCGAGATACCGGACCTTCCCTGCACGGACGAGATCTGCCATGGCACCTACCGTGTCCTCGATGGTCACACGTTCATCGCGTCGATGCAAGTAGTAAAGATCGATCACCTCCGTGCCAAGCCGTTTCAAGCTGGCCTCGCAGGCGGTTTTCACTCGTTCCGGGCGACCATCGACACACACCTGCCCATGCTCATCCCCGACGAAACCAAACTTGGTCGCAATAAAAGCTTCCTGCCGACGACCCGCCAGAGCCATGCCCAACAGGGTTTCGTTGTGGCCGTCGCCATATACGTCGGCGGTATCAAAATGTCGGATACCGGCAGCCAGTGCCGCTTCGATAGTGGCGATGGATTCCTTTTCATCCGCTGGACCGTAGGCATCCGACATGCCCCAGCAGCCAAGACCCAAGGCTGGGATGCAGAGACCAGCAGGCAGGTGACGTGTTTCCATAATATTTCCTTGGGGGTTTTGAGGTGATAATGTAAAACTTTGCGCAACAGGCTACCCTTTCACAATGAGTTTTTCAATTGCTAAGCTGAACCTGAACCAGCGGCAGGAGGTAGATTCTTTCGACTTTCTGACTGCACTGATTGCACACAATGTGAATTAACCTCATACAGCGAGTCTTTTTCTGGAAAAGGTTTAAGAGTTACTGATATGATAGAGATGAGCATGACTTCATGGTAATCGCTCACCGGTACGCATCAAAAGACTGCCTGACCCGGATCTGTAACCCTATTTAACCAGGATGCCGATGTATGAAAATCAAAGATTTCACCATTCTTGCCAAGACTGCCGGCGTGGTTCTGGTGGTTGTCGTAGCGCTTATCGGTACACTGATATTCACCTCCTATAGATTAGTTTCACGACAGTTTGAAGAATTCGAAACAAAAGACGCCACCTTGCTCGTTCAGCAGGTTCTGAATGAGCTGGAGAAGACCAACCGAAAGATAAAAACCCTAGTCAAGGATTGGGCTCCCTGGGATGAAACGTATCAATTTGTACATGAAGTAAACAGCTCGTTCATTGAGGCCAATTTGCTTGATGAGACTTTCATCAACCTGGATCTCAATTTCATGCTTTTTTACGATTCCAGCGGGGTGTTGGTATACAGCAAATTTTTCGATGTAGACCGATCGGAAGCGATTGACAAAGACGCGGAAGTTGTAAACGCAGTCGCCGCGGCTCCTCAATTGATGCTCCACTTCGCCAAAGACTTCCATGCCGACCGTTCCGGTATCCTCATGACCGCGTCGGCGAAACCATTTCTCGTCTCCGCGGCTCCCATTGTTACCAGTAAATTTGAAGGTCCAGTTCGGGGGACGCTCATTATGGGGCGTTTCCTCGATGACACTGTGATCAAAAAAATAAGTGACGATATACGGTTGGCTGTACAGATTTATCCTTGCACGGATGTTCATGAATCACAATCCCCCTCCAGTATTGTGATCCTAAAAACAAGCGCAGAGACTCTTGCCGGATATTCGATTGTCAATGACGTTATGGGCAAACCGGCAATTCATGTCGAAGTCATCAAGAATCGGGATATTTTCCGGCAGGGTCTCATCGTGTGGAAACAGCATGCCATTGCGATAATCGTTTTAGGCTGCATTTTCATTATCGTGCTGCTTGGCTTGCTCGATCGCTTCATACTTCGAAAATTGATACAGGTTACCAATGAAGTCGGTATGATAGCCGAAAAGGGCAAGCAGGGGATGAGGCTGGCAGTTCCGGGAGGAGATGAGATAGGAATGTTGGCCGTCCGGATCAACCACATGCTCGACACTCTGGAGCAGCATCAGCTGATTCAGGCGGAAAATGAGCAATATTTGAAAAAACTGCTCGATTCGATCAACTGCGGAGTAATGGTTGTCGATGTTGAACAACGCC
Organism: Desulfobulbaceae bacterium BRH_c16a; assembly: GCA_000961725.1. Lineage (GTDB taxonomy): Bacteria > Desulfobacterota > Desulfobulbia > Desulfobulbales > Desulfocapsaceae > Desulforhopalus_A. Next base: position 4,318 of record LADS01000012.1, on the reverse strand, counting down.
GGATTGTCGATATGAACAAGGCTGGAGCATCAATGCTCAACTGGCATAAGGAGGATATTGTCGATTTAATCTGCCATCAGAACGTCTGTCCGGAGAAGATGGGGGAATGCCCGGTGCTTGATCTTCATCAGGAGATTGATTTATGCGAACGAATAGTGTTGCGGTCCGATGGCAGCGAACTGCCTGTTTTGACAAGTGCTACCAAGGTGGAAAGACAAGGGCGGGAATTTCTGATCGATAGTTTTATCGACATAAGCGGCCTGAAAGAGACCCAGAGGGAACTGAGGAGCAGTGAAGCGAAATATCGTCAATTCTTTGAAGAGGACCTGACAAGCAATTACATCAGCGCCGTCGACGGTCGAATCCTTGACTGCAATCCTGCCTTTGCCCAGATGCTTGGCTATGAAACGGTTGACGAAGCAAAAAATGCCAATTTCAAAGATCACTATTCGAGCCCGGCGGATCGTCGGGTTGTTTTAGATCAGGTGCGTAAACAGAAGCGGCTGGAACGGTATGAATGGCAGCTTCGCCACCGAAACGGCAATCCGATTTACTGTATCGGCAATGCAATAGGTGTGTTTAATGAAAAAGGTGAACTGGTGTCTTGCCGCGGATATATCCTTGACGATACCAGGCGGGTTCTTCTCGAAAAGGAAATGCGACAAAGTCAGAAAATGGAAGCGATTGGCACGCTGGCCGGCGGTATTGCTCACGATTTCAACAACATTCTGGCCGGGATCATGGGATATACGGAAATCGTCGTGAGGGAGTTGCCCGGCTCGGTGCCCCAAAGAGTGAACACATATCTCGGCAATATATTGACTGCAGGGGAACGTGCTCGCGATCTCATCAAACAGATCCTGGCGTTCAGCCGTCAATCGGAAATGGAGTTGCGGCCAGTCCTTCTCCAGCAGACGGTTGTGGAGGCTATTCGCCTGATGCGAGCGACTATCCCCACTACCATTGCGATAGAAACGCGCATTGCTTCGCAAGCGACGGTCATGGCTGACCAGGGGCAACTCCATCAGATAATAATGAATCTGTGCACCAACGCCTGCCACGCCATGGCAAAGGGAGGCACCCTTACGATTTGTCTGGAAGATGTAAGCTTGAGTGCTGAATTCACTCACATTTACAGCCAGTTAGGTCCTGGCGAGTATGTCCGGATGCAGGTAACCGATACCGGCGAAGGAATTCCGGATAAACTGCGCGACCGGATCTTTGATCCTTTTTTCACTACCAAGCAGCAAGGTGAAGGTACCGGCCTGGGGCTCTCCATGGTCCATGGTATCGTCAACAGCATGAAGGGACTGATAACAGTAAAATCTTCGGTAGGTAAAGGAACACAGTTCGATATTTATCTGCCGCAATTGAAGGGCGACGAAATTGTACCCTTAGGTACCCAGGTTTCCTCTCCAACCGGTTCGGAACGCATCCTCTATGTCGACGACGATCCTGCCCTGGCGGAAATCGGCAGGGAAATTCTGTTTGGCCTTGGTTATCAGGTTACAGGTTTTGTCGATAGTCCCAAGGCATTGCAATATCTTTTCCTGCATTATTCTGAGATCGATCTGATCGTAACCGACATGACCATGCCCAAACTCACAGGGCTGGATCTGGCTGAAAAACTCCGAGAGCGGGGTATCCAGATACCAATAATAGTTTGTACCGGTAACGTCAATGACTTAACGGAAAATCAGATGCTTACCCTGGGAATTTCTCATTGCATTCAGAAGCCGGTCACCATAAATAGTCTGGCCATCAAAGTGCGTGCCGCCCTTGACAGCGGCGACGCGAAATTAAAGATCAACTGTCTACATCCTCAGTTATAAACTCGATTACGTTCGGTAATGTACCCGCAGTCGTAAAGATCTTCTGCCCAGGAAGAGCTTTTGCTTTTGGTAATTACAAAACAAAGTCTCTCGTCGGTGACCGGCCACTCGCAGAGGCTTGTCGGGACAGATTCTTGTTGGCTACTACTCTTATCCGGTTTGTTGTTCGAATGTTGAATACAATCTCTTATTAATTTATCATCCATATTTTCTTTCCCCCCCAGAAAAGATTAATGCGATCAATATATGCAAAAACCAAAGATGTGTAAATGGGTGACAATACCTATATTCTCTCGGTATACATACCAGTATGGATTAATGTATAGTAATTACATATAGATGGAATGAAACTCGCTCGCGCTGCAGCAGTGTGAATTATGAAAAATAATAGTATTTAATTAAATGCCTATCAGGCATGTGGATGATTTCGCTCCGGCGGCGAGAGAATGACAGCGCAATCAGCTGTGTAATAAGATGGGAGTATTAGGGAGGAGTGAGGGAGAGGCAGAGTCGGTACCCCGAAAAGATGAAAATTCCGAGGTACCGTGCGTTTCAAAAAATGTAGCAACACATCATGATATGCTAGAAGTTCTTTTCAAGACCGGCCAGATCGATTGTTTTTGCGAGTTGCATGAGTATTTCAGCCGATTCGATGCTGCTGCCCTCGAGAGTAACCGATGTTTTGTCGCCCACCTGAAAAGTGAGAGTTCCGGTCTGTGCGGAGCTGTCAAACATTTCAGTTCCGGTATATCCCTGGAGGCGGACCTGTCTGGTCTGCCCCGAACCGCCATCCTGGTTGATCCCCGCAAAAACAGAACCGAGAGCAGCCATACCGGCCATTTTTCCGGTCATGCCGCCGATGGCAATGTTCAGATTGACGGTTGCGCCATTGTCGTTGGTGTATTCAGCCGTTGCACCGGCATTGCCGGCAATTGATGCTGCGGCTCCTACACCTTGCGCCTGTTTGCTGACGAGTGTAAAGCCGGCGGGTGGCTCGGGAATATACTTGATAAGTCCTGCGGCCGTCAGTTCGTTGACTTTGGCCAGGGCATAATTGATCTCATCGACAGCTTTGCTGTAATTGCCTTCTTTGACAAAAATTTGCGCGGTCGCCAGGCTTTCAACCGCTTCATCCTGAAGCTGTTCGGCAACACTGGTGGTACTGAAAAGAAAGACAACGGCCACGGACAGCAGAATTTTTTTCATCGTACACTCCTGTTGTATAAACGTTTGAATTGAGAAGATAGAGAGAGGTTGCTTGGCGAGGCAACCAGGTATGTCTGTGTATCAAATCCGCAATATCCTAATAAGTCCGGCAAAGTAGTCAAGCGTCAATTTTCCGGCACTGTCGATATCTTCCCCCAGGGCAACAAAGCCATGATCTTTCAGGATGAAAAAACGGAAAGTTCCATCCATCAGTGCAACGGCCGATTCAGCGAGTTCGGGTGTCCCATAGGCGAAAAACGTCCGAGTTACGGGAATTTTGAGAGCGGCAGCATAGGTATTGATCAGCTGTGAATGGCCGTGCAGAATAGCGTTTATATTCGGCAAGGCGCTGTACAGAGCGCTATGCAGCAGGCTTTCGGATGAGGGAACAGCTTTGCCTTCGGTGATGAAGGTATTTTCAGACTCATCAAAGCGTACCACATGGGAATAGTTTTCCGGTATCAGTTGCTCTGTCGGGGTCATTCCGGACCTGGTAATGAGAAAAGACGTGGAGCCGGTACGATAGGACTGGTTGCCGTAGGCACCATCGGCATGTACGGGGGTGAGGCCAAGCTGAGAAAAAAGATAGGCCCAGCGATTCAGGGCAGTCAGGCGCCGGTCATAATGAAAGGATTCCCCGGTCTGCCGGTACTTGAATTTTACGCCTTGATACTTTTCCATATCGCAAAAAACCTCGTGAAAAAAAATAAAGCCCAGCTATATCTCATAAATCCAAACATCATAAACATGGCGCATGTTCTGATCTTACCGTCAGGGAAGGCAAGTCTTTTTTAAACACTTGAGACAAATGGGCAGCTTGGAAGTATTTAACCCATTCAAAAACTCGGTTACGGTTAAGCGCTATTCATTTCTATCCTGAAAAAGCTTTTTACGGAGAGTATTTCTCGATACTCCCAGCATTCGTGCACTCTTAACTTGATTACCACCGGTTACATCAAGAGCCTTTCTGATCATAGCTCGTTCTAACAGGCTGTTAACTTCCTGAAAGCGTCCCTGGTAATCGTTATCAAACATCAGGTCTACCAAGTGTTGCACCGCCAGTTCCATAGTCGAGCTTACATCAACATTGAACTTCTCAAGGTTGCCGCAACATTGAGGTGAGAGATAGTCGCTATTACAGAAAACCACTGCTTTCTGGATAATATTTGCAAGTTCTCGAACATTTCCGGGCCAGCTATGGTTTTTCAGGTGGATTAAAGCTTCACTGGTAATCCCTTTTATATTCCTGGAAAATTTCTTATTGAACCTGCTAATAAAAT
>LADS01000040.1 GCA_000961725.1 Desulfobulbaceae bacterium BRH_c16a | reverse complement strand
TTAACCCTACAACGCAATATAGAAAAACATATTCCTTGAATCTGAAAGACACCTCTGCTATTCTTTGCAAAAAACAGCAGAGGGAGGAATCTATGTTGCCGGAAATTCGCCAAAGCGACTATCTGTATAATGTCCCAAAATTCGAACTGGATCGGAACGATATCGTCGATTTTGCAGAAGAACTCAAAGGGTTTCACGAGAACTTCGCTGATTGCTTCCATCGTAGTGAGTCTCGAGAAAATTTTTTCCTATACATGTCCGGTCAATTCAGTCAATTGGAGCGTAAATCTATCGAACCCATTGCCATCGCCATGGAGGGCGGAAAAATTCGTGCAATGCAACGTTTTGTATCCGATGCTCCATGGGACGATGAAAACATTGAGTACAAGTATCGTAGTTTAATTAACGAAGATCTTGGGCATCCTGATGGTGCAATTATTTTCGATGAAAGCGGCTTCGTAAAAAAGGGTGGCGATTCGATCGGTGTAGCCAGACAGTACTGTGGCACAGTGGGTAAAGTGGACAATTGTCAGGTCGGTGTTTTTGCCGCATATGCAAGTTCCCATGGCTATGCTCTTTTCGATAAACGGCTTTATATTCCGGAACAATGGTTTTCAGAAGATTACAGTGAAAGACGCAGGAAATGTAAACTGCCTCCGTCTACCCAATTCAAAACAAAACCTCAACTGGCTGTTGACATGCTAAACGATATCGTAAAGCAACAACAGATTCCATTTCGGTATGTGCTCGCTGATTCTGTGTATGCGAACAGTCCCGAATTTGTCGAAGCAATTGAATCTCTGGTTGGGGTTACATACCTCCTGCAGGTGCCGGAAGACACTCTTTGTTGGTTCAAACATCCGTGCACCGTCGCAAAAGAATATAAATATAATGGACAAGTAAGGATAAAAAAAGTTCTATCTGGTCAAGCCAAAACTCCCATTACAGTCAAGACATTTGCTACCGGAATCAACAACTTCTTCTGGTATCGGAGAAAGGTCTCGGAGGGGACAAAGGGTCCTATCGAGTATGAGTTTACAAAAAGGAGGGTCGTGCTTTGCCGCCAAGGGCTTCCCGAGAAGACCGTCTGGTTGCTTGTTCGAAAAACGGTGGGCAAAGAGTCGCAATATTCCTATTTCATTTCCAACGCACCAGCCAGCGTAAGGTTGCCCACTCTTGTCTGGCTGAGCGGCCTCCGATGGGCGGTAGAGCAATGCTTTGAAGAAACGAAGACAGAACTCGGAATGGATCAATATGAGGTGAGAAAATTTCCAGGTTGGCATCACCATATCTTGACCTGCATGCTCGGTCATTACTTTCTCTGGCATCTCAAAATCCGATTGGGAAAAAAAAGCTCCAGTTATTACGCCCTCGCAGCTTAGGATACTGTTGAAGACCGTACTGCCTCTAAGAGAGTTCGATATAGAAATGGCTATTGAACTGGTGGGGTGGATTCAGCAACGAAATCATCGCTCGTACTTGTCACATAGAAAGAAAAAAATGGAAGCACGTTGTCTTTGCTAACTGTCGTTGTAGGGTTAAGTGGATGGAAAAAGTCCCCTCTATCAGATTAATAAAAAAGGCTGTACAGATTTTCTGTACAGCCTTTTTTGATTCATCCGCAAGTTCTCGATCAGCGGTATTGGTTGTGAGCCGATCGGTGTGGTCTATTGTGAACTAATAGCAGATTATGATTTCTTTTTTCTGAGTGCTGCCAATCCAGTTAACCCGGCTCCTAGAAGGAAAAGAGTGGCTGGTTCGGGAACCGGCGCGGGAGTTGGCGGCGTGTGAATATCAGGAGGTTGCATTCTCGTATTTTGTAAATAAATATAGTGCATCGGAAAATCTTCTATCGAAGTATTGCCTGGATGAGTGCCTCCTCCTAAATTGGTAATCTTGGCGGATATGGAAATGCTTGTAAGGTGAGGTCCACTCCAATCGACTGTGCCTAAATTCACATCGTTAAGTAGTTCTATCCTTAGCTCATTTCCAAAAAAATCGGTAAATGAAGTGGAAGAGTTTTCCCATACTAACGTACCGCCGTTAACGCTTCCTTTATCTGATTCAAATATTCCTCCACCAGTCCAGTACGCATCCTGGTCGATTTTCGCATCTTGGAAACTTAGGGCTAAAGCTGTGTCAACTGTCCATGCCGTGTCGCCTTTTTCATTTCCATTATTGGCAATTTTTAAAGTCAAATCAAAAAGATCGACGGTTATCGAATCATTATCGTATAAAGTATATTTTGCTATTGTGTCAATATCGATAAATCCAGCCAAACGCGCATTACTTAAAGATTCGTTTATTGTAATACTATCCGGCATGCTGGATACTTGAAAAGTAATTGGAGTCGCATTAACTGCTCCTCCAATCCCAAGCATACTCACTCCAAAAGCCAATCCTGCTAGAAATGTCTTTTTCATTTTCCCCCCGTAGCAATTGATTAATCAAAAAAATGGTGTTTTTAAAAATGAGCAAAAAACGAGCCACTCTTTCAAAAAATCTGAAAACCCAACACTCTTGAGGTGTCTGGGTTTTGCAGTAGTTATTTCAAGTTCGGTTTTCCGGTCGTATTGATTGAAAAATCCGAAGTTCCGGAAATTGTTTGATAATCGTCTGCTGCTTGATGAGGTAAAGCTTACCCCGATGCGGGTGATGTGTTGGCACAAGCGGTTGCGCTGTTCGATACCGCATACCAGAAACTCGACGTACAAGCCGTTGCCTTCGATCCTTTTCTGTTAGCAGAATCCCGATTGCCGGGCGTTAAGCGGAGCAAGGTGGCCGGATCTTTGCTGGTGATGATTGATTCTTACTTTTTGAGTATCTTGATGGATTGGCGACTTGAAAAAGTTGATGATATTACGTTTGAGGTTTTTATATACTTAATTCAGTAACCTAGGGGCATGGCTACTCAAAGCGCACTTCTTGCAGGGGTAACAACGAGACCAGTCCCAAGGTGCAGGAATTGTCGTTGTCATCATCAAAAGATCGGTCGCCGAAATTGGTCAACCGATCAGCCACCAACCAGCGAGACGAAATGACATCCCTTTATCTTGATCTTTTCAAGGGCATTCGCCTTCTTGAAACCCAGGCTGCAGGGCGCTTGGCAAAACACCCACGTGGAATCCAACACCTTGATATTCCGCACGACGATATGCCTTAAACAACCGCTTGTCCCAGCTTGGCGGCGGGCCGTATCGTTCAAATGCAGTTAACAGCAGAACTTTTATCCATCCTGTGTGGTTCAGGTAACGAATGGCTCTGTCTTCAGCTTGCTCCCTTGAATCGGCAAAAACAAACATATCGACAAAAGCCCTTCTCCCAAGTCCATACCCGCTTCCAGGCGTCGATATGGATTCGAAAACAAAAAAGAACGGCTTCATTGTATCAGTCACTACAGTAAAAAAATACTCTGGCACCTGCAGGCGGAGCTGTACCGCCTACAGGTGAGATTGTTGACGCTTTCGATCAGTGTCCTGTCAAGTCTCGTCTGTCATATCTTGCTTGCCCTTTTGGCTTCCTGACTTCGTTACTCTTCGGTCACATAGCGCTGCTATGCTCTCTCGGTCGTGCCTCGCAGGAAACCAAAATTGCGGCGCAAGCTTACAACATCTGAGGCTTGACATGACACTAGCAGGAGCCGCCGGTTTTGTAAACTTTTTCATGATCATGGTTTGCCGACACGGAAGAGCTAAAAATCGGGTGCGGCAAGGTGCTGGAGAACACGAGAGAACAGTTTGGACATCGGCCTTGCAAGGAAAAGATGGTTTTTCTTGTAAGGGGGATTTTATTCATTGACAAGGGGCCTTTTAATGGGTGACACGTTATGTTGTGCGGTGGCCGGATCTTTGCTGGTGATGATCTTCGTTGAACCCGGTTTCGTACACTCCTGCTATTAAATCTTCTCAAGATGGAGGTATCCATGCTCACAGTAATAGTTGAATTTAAGCTGCCGGAAAAAATCACGATAAGCCAGGCGCGGGAAACCTTTTTAAGTACAGCTCCGAAGTACAAAGGGATGCCGGGTCTCGTGAGGAAATATTACTTTCTTTCACAAGACGGCACAAAGGCAGGTGGAATTTATCTGTGGAAATCACGAGAAGACGCCGACCGGATTTATACAGAAGAATGGAAGAGCTTTGTGCGAGTCAAATACGGTACAGATCCTTCCCTGACCTATCTTGATTGCCCTGTCGTGGTCGATAATGTTTTAGATGAGATAATCTCTGAATCCTGATCGTGGCGACAGTAGCGATCGACTCTCTCGATGGGACAACCCGGCGAGGATTGCCATCATCCTCAGTTGGCGATCTTTTGAAGGAAGGCTGGATAAGGAATTTTAACGGAGGGTCTTGTGGATATTCTTGAAGCAATTAAGACACGAAAAAGCATCAGAGATTTTAAAGATGAGCAGGTTCCGCAGAAGGTTATTCGGGAGATCCTGGAAATTGCCTGCAGGGCGCCGTCGGCGATGAATACCCAGCCATGGGAATTCATTGTCATTGCTCAAGGCGTTTTAGACGAAATTAAACGAATCGTTGTCAAAAAATTGCGAGCGGGTGAGAAGCCTCATTCGGAACATTCGGTTGTGGGATGGCCGATAGAAAGTGTTTATCGCCATCGTCAGGTGGATCTTGCCAAGAAGATTTTTCATCTCATGGATATTAAACGTGAGGAAGCTGACAAACGTTCACAATGGCTGGAGCGAGGTTTTAAATTTTTCAATGCCCCTGCCGTGATTATCGTTTGTGTCGATCGAATTCTCACTGAAGGAACCCCTATATTCGATATTGGCGCCGTTACCCAAAACATTTGCCTCGCTGCCTTACACTTCGGTTTAGGGACGTGTATCGAAGATCAAGGGGTGATGTACCCTGAAGTATTGAGAGAATCTTGCAATATTCCTGAAACCAAACAGATAATTATGGCTATTGCTGTCGGCTATCCTAATTGGGATTTTCCCGCCAACAGGATTGAGACGACCCGTGAATCTATTGATACCTTAACAAGGTGGTGCGGGTTTGATTGAACGAATATTCCCTCATTCATCCAAGGGGTTACAGCTATGTTCCAATCAGGAACATAGCTGTTTATCAATCAGCCCAAAAATTTTTTGTGGGGCAGGATCGGGTAATTAGTGCCTGGCAGAAAACCCACAATTTTCAAAAACTCCTACCACCGCAGACACCTTTAATGTGTAAGGTTTATTCTCCGGCAGCTAATTTTGAATTTTATAGGCTTCCAAAACAATAATAATTCTCATGTATTGTGATGAGTTGGCATAGCTCAGCCATCGACACCTTGCAGCAGGACCAACCCGCTTCTCTCAGGCTGCTTTCTTGTAAGATCCGCGTTTTCGTTGAGCAGCCTCTTGTTCCTGCTGACGCAACACCGCACCCAAGCGCTGAATGTTACGTGCCACCACCGCCATGGCGATGTAGCGTTTAAATCCACGAAGACCGTGATCGGGACATTTATCTAGGCCGTGAACTTCAAGGGCGTTGATCGCCGATTCCACTGCCGAGTGTTGTTTGCGCAGCTTGACAAACTCAAGATCGTTTTCGCGATCTTTGTCAGCTTGAGAAAGCCTACCCTTTTTTGGCAGCACCACACATTCAAGACGCGGTTTCAGTACTTCCTGGTTGGCTGGGCTATAAAAACCTTTGTCCATGCTGACCGCACGTAACGTGGGGAACTTCTGCTTGGTTTCGCCCACCATGGCAAA
>LADS01000044.1 GCA_000961725.1 Desulfobulbaceae bacterium BRH_c16a | reverse complement strand
AGTAGGTTTAACGCATTAAGGACCAATGAACAGGAAGTGAAAACCAAAAAAAGGCTGGACGATCACCTGCCCAGCCTCCCATTCATCGGTCACTCACCACGGCGCTCGGGTCGCTCCTCAGCGTTGCCCTATCCTCCGGGTGAGCTCTGGCAGTATAACAAGAAGAGAACAACAACGCAGTAAATTGTTAAATTTTATCAGCAATTCCAAAATAAGATTTTACATCAAAGGAGTGTGTTAGGAAAAATCACAATAACTCTTTCAATTCATCGCCAGGGGCGCGGTCACGGTCAGGAGAATCCTCGAGCCTCCTATGGGAATAAGCAATAGCTGAAACTCCCGGCTCTAGATAGAGGTAGCTCCACGACGAAGCCAATTCATTCGGTACCCAACCCGCGCATATCAGACTGATCAACCGTCGTTACACGATGATCCCGCCTCTGGTCATGAACTGAAAGATTACTAATTAACCTCGTTGCAAACTGATAATCAGTAAAAAAGAGGCAATGGATTGCTGTTTATTATTGACAGTGCTAACCATATCAGGAGGCTGTCCGAGAATGCACTTTTCCCCCATATCTTCGTTAAACTCGAAAAAATTATCCTCGGAATATTAAGTATATGCCTCCGGTAATTTTTTCGAGTTTGCCTCGATCTGAGAGAAAATTGCTATTCTCGGACAACCTCCTAATATCCATCGAATCACACCACTCCTGCCGCGACCAGGCTCTCGATCTGCTCATCGGAATATCCTGCTTCGCCTAGAATTTGCCGGTTGTCTCCCCCGAACCGGCCGGGTATCGTCCTGATACTCCCCGGAGTCTCGCTCAGCTTTACCGGAATTCCGAAGCCGTGCCATTCCACCCCGTTCACATCATGATAGCTGTGAATCATCTCCCGCTCCTGAAATAACGGATCGACCAGGACCTCCGCCATCGTCTTCACCGGAGACCAGCAAATGTCGAGGCCTGCCAGTTCGCGCTCCCATTCGGCCAGAGTTTTGCTGAGGAATTGCTGCCTGAGAAAACCAATGATCTCTTCCCGCTTTACTTCGTCATACTGCAAGTCAACATATTCCGGGTGCCGAAAATACTCGCACAAACCCCGCCAGAACCTGTTTTCCACCGCGCCCAGCGCGAGATAGCGGCCGTCGGCGGTTTCGTAGGTATTATAACAGGCGTAACGATGTGAAAGGGGAGAGTCTGCGGTCTGCGGCTCTTTCCCGGTGAGTCCCTTGAAATAGTAGGGCAGAGTGAGAAAGCCGATCATCCCGTCGGTCATCGAAATATCGATATACTGTCCTTTCCCGGTTTTTTCCCTGGCGTAAAGAGCAAGCAGGATGCCGACCGCCGCGTTCATGCCGCCACCGGCAATATCGGCTATCTGCACTCCGGGAATGACCGGCGGCCGGCCTTTTTCGCCGATAAGCCCCAGAACCCCGGCCATGCTGAGATAGTTGACATCATGACCGGCCCTGGCAGCCAAGGGGCCGGTCTGACCGTAGCCGCTGATCGAACAGTAAACGATTCCGGGATTTTTCCGTTGCACCGAGGCGTAGTCCACCCCCAGTCGTTTGACCACTCCCGGGCGAAACCCTTCAAGGATCACATCCGCCTTTTCCGCAAGACGGTAAAAGATTTCCAGGCCTTCAGGAGTTTTCAGGTTAAGCGACATATGGCGTTTGTTCCTGTTCAGATCGCTGAAAAAAAGGCCGTCCTCCTGAAATCGTTTATCCTCGATGGCAATCACTTCTGCTCCATGATCGGCAAGAATCATCGAGCAATAGGGGCCGGGAAGCATCCGCGAGAGATCAAGAACCCGTATTCCGGTTAATGCGCCTGGCTGTATCATGCTGCCTCCTCTGTTGGCATTATTTTCAGAACTCTATCCCCTTCCGGGCCTTGATACCTTGCTCGTAAGCGTGCTTCACCGACTCGATAACGGAGACGGTATCGGCAATTTCGATAAGGCGCGGATCGGCATTTCGTCCGGTCAGAATTATCGACAGGCGTTTTGGCTTGTTGCGGATAAGGTCGATAATCTTTTCGACTTCGAGAAAATTATAGTGAGGGAGATAGGTGATCTCATCGAGAATGACCAGATCGTAGAAATCGCTTTCCACCTTCTCTTTGGCAAGAGCAAAACCTTCCAGGGCTACAAGACGGTCTTCCTCGATATTTTCCTTGTTGAAGACAAATCCTTTGCCGCAGATAAACCAGTCGAGGTTTGCCGTCTTTCCGGCCATCTCCCTCTCCCCGTATTTTCCCTTACCCTTAAGAAATTGAATGACGCAAACCTTCTGGCCATGTCCAAGCGCTCGAAAGGCCGTCCCAAGGGCTGCGGTGGTTTTTCCCTTGCCGTTGCCGGTATGGATTACAACTCTGCCGGTATCCGTCATAATAACTCCCGTATCGTTTGTTCCACCTGTGATTCTGTAACAATTCATTGCACAGTCACATATTACCTGATTTTCTTCATGAAGACAGCTTTTCAAAGAAACTGCTTTATTTGCTCCGAACAAGATAACAGACTGAGCGCTCGCTCGCTATTTTAAGAATATGTAGCAGAATTTACCGGAAGCGGCACGTACTTTATTTTGGCTTTGCGATAAAGGCCGAGGCCGAGCAAACGCCGGGAAGGCGGAGGTGTATGGCCGGTTGAAAGGGAGTTCCGGCTCAGGTGGAGTCGCTGTTCCGACTCGTCAGTTCTGCGTCATTATACCGCTGGTCACAAGTTCGCCTTTCTCATTGTACAGAGCCACTTTGGCACTGGTGCCTCGACCGACATACTCTTTTTTGTCGACAATTTCCCGAGCCGCAAACCGGAGAACATGGGCAAGAGGAATTTCATGAATAGAAACGCCGCGCGCAGCGGCGAGTGCAGTTTGATATTTAAGGCTGCGTTCTCCCAGATATCCCGATCTTTGACCAAGACCTGCCAGGCTGATAATCTCGCCGTCAGGCCGTTTTCGATTACGAATCTGCTTCTGTATGGTCAACAGCCACGGCTTGAGAGGTATACCGGCAATGTTTTTCCAGGAGACATTCCGCAATACCTTCTGTTTTTTATTCTCGGGAGAAAATTCAAGGGTTAACCGGGCCTTCACCTTGCCCGTGCGCAACTCGCCCAGAGTACAGGTAATTCCTCCCTGGAGGAGAGCGCCCTTCTCGGCGAAATCTTCCACCCCCCGGTCCTGGACTACATCTTCGCTGCAATCGTCGGAGAGAAACGAATCCAGGTTTTGCCATACCATCATGCCCTGCAGGATACAAGGCGTCGAATCGACCAGATCGATCTGGGAAAGCGGTTTGGCAAAAACCAGACACCATTGGATAAGTGCATCAAAAGCGGAAACTTGCATGATCGGATCTCCCTCAAGGTACATGCCGAAGAAAAAAACGAAGAATATGAGTATCTGTCTAGCAATCATTTCTTACATTTTTCTAACATTCATCGATTCAATGGTATTTTTATGCAAAAATCCCCTCTTCCGGGAAAATCACAATCCAGTTGTTATCTCTCTGAAACCGGAGTATTGATAGAGGCCAACTCTTTGGCGGGGTACTACAACATCTCGTCTGCCCTGGAAATTTCGTGAAGGACTCCATGGCACAAACCAGACATCCGTCAGTTTCGGGAGCATATTTACCAGGATGAGTTTTCAAGTTGCGATTAACGGATACGGGCGAATAGGCCGAAGTGTGCTCAGGGCAATCTACTCGACCCCCTTCCGGTCGAAATTCAAGGTTGTAGCCATCAATGACCTGGCGGATATCGAGACCTTAACCTATCTCACCCGGTACGATACCACCCATGGCCGCTTTCCCTATCCGCTCCGCTTCGATGGAGAAAATCTCTTGATCGGGGAAGACCGGATACGAATCGTCAGCGAGCCGGATCCGGCAAATCTTTGCTGGGCAAAACTGGACGTAGACCTGCTCTTTGAGTGTTCCGGCTCTTTTGAAGATAAAGCCACTGCCGATCTCCACCTGGCGGCCGGTGCAGAAAGGCTGCTCCTCTCTCACCCGGCCACCCCGAAAGTCGATGCCACAATCGTTTACGGCTATAACCACAACGACTTGCGCGGCGACCACCGATTAGTCTCGAATGCCTCCTGCACCACGAACTGTATAGTCCCGGTGCTCGATATTCTCGATCGGGAATTCGGAATAGATAACGGTGTGACCACAACCATCCACTCGGCCATGAACGATCAGCCGGTGATCGACAGCCACCATCATACCAATCTGCGACTTACTCGCAGCGCCCTCCATTCGATCATTCCCGTCGACACCGGTTTGGCCAAGGGGATTCACCGCCTGATGCCGCACCTGGCCAATCGCTTTGAATGCCTGCATGTACGGGTCCCGACCATCAATGTCTCGCTCATGGATCTCTCCATCAATGTCCGCAAGAATACCGATGTTGCGGAGATTAATGAGATCATGCAGCGGGAATCGCTTGGCCGCCTTCGGGGTCTGGTCGGATACACGGAAGAACCCCACGCCTCCGTCGATTTCAATACCGACCCCCGCTCAGCCATAGTCGACGGCACTCAGACCAGGGTTTGTGGCGGCAGGCTGATCAAGATGCTCTGCTGGTTTGACAACGAATGGGGCTTTGCCAATCGAATGCTTGATGTCGCCAACCACTGGCTTTCATTGCGATGAGTAACTAAGGTGTTCAACAATTGCAAAAACTACATGTTGGCAGACCATTTGCCTGACACCCCACAAAGTACTGAACTGAAGCAAAAAACTCCCAAAGGATACCGATGATCATCTATAAAAGAGACAAAAATATGTTGTGGAAGTTGGACCATATCCGTTTTCTCTATCCCCCCGACGACTTCACCGGGACCTTCGGCAACGCCAGGATGCAGGAAAGACACAAGGCGATGCAGGACATAAAAGTTAAGGTAATTATCGATCACCTTGAAAAACACACCGACCCGCTGGAGGCGATGAAAGGTCTCCATCCCCTCGACCACATGCAGTTCCTCCGGAACAATCTTGAAAAATTCAGGAACGCCCTGCTCCTGGAAAAGGCGGTTCTTCTGCTCTACCACAGCAAGAATACTCCCTTTGCCGCAGTCGGTGAGTACGAGGTATGGAAATCTCTGTTTGCTGAGTGCGATCCTGCACGTCTTTACGCCGAAGGTTCACCCTTTCCGCACGACCGGATCACTGCTTATCGGGGATCGATGACCAGCAATCCCATAGGGTTGAGTTGGACGGTGAGTAGTGAAGAAGCCGCCTGGTTCCTGGACCGCTGGCAGGATAAGTCGCTCGGCGGAGGAACGGTTTTTGCGCTGGATATTACGAAAAAAGACATTCTGGTATACATCGAGGACACAAAAAGACGAGAGGTAATTCTCGTCCCCGAGGTTGCGGAGACTGCCGCAGTTCGACCGATCGAACATCTCTGATAAAGCTGCTTCGTCTGCCCGTCAGCCGGGCGCAGTGACCGGCAGGCGGCCATGCCGCCTGCCGGTCTTCACGAAAAACTTCCGCTACTCGACCGTGACACTTTTTGCCAGGTTACGCGGCTGATCGACATCGCAGCCCCGCTTGGTGGCAATTTCATAGGCCAGCAACTGCGCCGGAATAGTGTAAAGGATCGGGTTCATAACCGCATCGACCCGCGGCAGATAGATAACATCATCGGTGATGGTCTGCAGATGGGTGTCTCCTTCGGTACCGATAAGGATGATGCGGCCCTGGCGCGCCTTGATCTCCTCGACGTTGGAAATAGATTTCTGATACACCTCGTCCTGGGGCACCAGGGCCAGTACCGGCATATCCTTGTCGATCAGGGCAATAGGACCGTGCTTCAGTTCACCCGAGGCATATCCCTCGGCATGGATATAGGAGATTTCTTTCAGCTTCAGCGCCCCCTCAAGGGCAATCGGGAAATTCAGCCCCCTGCCGATAAAAAGAAAATCGCGACAATCATAATACCTTTCTACAAGTAACTGCACCTCCTGCTGGATTCGCGGCAATTCCCGTTGCACCACGGCGGCAATGCCGATCAGTTCACGGCCGAGTTCCATCCCTTTCTGAAGAGTTATGGTCTCTTTTTTCTGGGCAAGATAGAGGGTAAACAGGAACAGCGCAGCGAGCTGTGAAATAAACGCCTTGGTCGAAGCGACCCCGATCTCCGGTCCGGCGTGGGTATAGAGTGTACCATGCGCCTCCCGGGTCATGGTCGATCCTACCACATTGCAGATCGTGATTATCTTTGCACCCATCTCCTTGGCGATGCGGATTCCGGCCAGAGTATCGGCGGTTTCCCCCGATTGGGAGATGGCAATGGTCAGAACCCGCTCATTGATGAGCAGATGCCGGTATCTGAATTCCGAAGCGATATCCACCTCGACCGGAATATTGGCTATCTTTTCTATCCAGTATTTGGCCACCAGGGCGGCATGCCAGGAGGTTCCGCACGCCACCAGGAAGATCCGGTCGATATTTTCGACATCGCCGGCGGAAAGATGTATCTCCGGCAGGACTACCTCGCCCGTCTCCGGATTGATCCGGCCGCTGACGGTATTGGTAATCGCCTGCGGCTGCTCGAAAATCTCCTTTTGCATGAAATGCTTGAACCCTGACTTTTCGGCCATAGCCGCATTCCAGTTTATGGTCTTCACCTCTTTTTTCACCGGTTCGCCGGTAATGAGCGAAAACACCTGGTAGCCGTCGGCCTTGAGGATGGCCAACTCCATATCGTCCATGAAGACGACCTGCTTGGTATACGGCAGGAGGGCCGGGATATCCGAGGCTAAAAAAGTTCCGTCATTTTCGCTGACGCCAAGCACCAGCGGGCTCTGGTTTCGAACGGCAATGAGGGTATCGGGCATTCCCGCCCATAACACACCGATCGCATAGGAGCCTTCCAGACGGGTGATGGCCTTCTTCACGGCAGCCACCAGGTCATTGCTCAGATATTCCTCAATCAGATGAGCGAGAACCTCGGTATCGGTCTGGGATGAAAATACGTGTCCCTTCGCCCTGAGCTCCTCCCGCAGCGAATGGTAGTTTTCAATGATGCCGTTATGAATGACCACCAGATTGCCTGAACAGTCGCAGTGCGGATGAGCATTGGCCGTAGTCGGCGCGCCGTGAGTCGCCCAGCGGGTATGACCGAGACCGATATGGGCTGGAGCAATAATTGCCTCATCGATAATCGCCTCAAGCCTCGACAGCTTTCCTTCCGATCTATGCTTGACCAGCCGTTCTCCTTCCAGATACACAATGCCTGCCGAATCGTACCCTCGATATTCAAGCCGCCTGAGTCCCTCAAGGATAACCGGAACAACCCGACGCGGTCCGCAATAACCTACAATACCACACATACATCACTCCTTGAAATAATTGACCTCGTAATACTTCTTCATCCCCTTGCGCAAGACCTGAAAAGTCTCCGCATTCTTTCTTCTCTGACTTCGAAAGCAATAATTGTTCCGCCTGTGCAAAGGATCGCAGTTAAAAATCAGCAGATAGCCTAACATTCATGATGGAGCTATTGCCAGTTTTTTCTTTCAACCTGAAAAAAAAAAAGGTAGTATCGCCTGCTATTCGGTCATAACCATTCATACCAAGCCTTTTCTTCGACAGCGAGCAATCATACCATGAACGACAGACAACGACTCAAAGAAATTCTCCTCGAGAAATCATACCGTAAGGGTACTTTCACCCTTACTTCAGGTAAGACCTCGGACTTCTACATTGACGGTAAACAGACGACTCTTTCAGCCGAAGGCGCCTATCTTTGTGGTAAATTATTGTTCGAACTGTTGCAAAAATCACCCACTCCCATCCATGCCGTCGGCGGCATGACCCTGGGCGCCGATCCGCTTGTTACCGCCGTCTCCATTGCCAGCTATCTGGCCGAACAGCCCATCCCGGCTTTCATTGTCCGCAAGGAAGCCAAGGGTCACGGCACCGGCAACTATATCGAGGGGCTGAAAAATATGCCTGCAGGCTGCACCGTTGCCTTACTCGAGGACGTAGTCACAACCGGAGGCACGTTGCTTAAAGTCATTGAAAGAGTCGAGGCGGCCGGTTTCAAGATCGGCCTTATCGCTACCATCGTCGAAAGGCAGGAGGGTGGGACAGAGACATTGGCAAAAGCCGGTTACCGTCTTGAATCGCTCTTTACCCGCGCTCAGATGCTCGGAGAGTAGACTATGAAATGCAGGAAATGCTCAGGAAAGCTTGAAGTTCATCGCATGTGTCGCCGGGTGCGCATGCGATGCACCGTCTGTGGGCAGGAGTACCGGATTCATGAAGTGGCAAGTGATCTGGATAAGGAAACCGAAGAAATCCTCGAACGCTATACAACCATTATCTACGACTGAGTCGTTTTTTTTCTTTCTCCCGCCTGTTTGCCTGTCTTTTGTAAGAGAAAAGTAAGTTTATTTTACTACTCTTGTACCCGACTCCGGTTACATTGATTTAAAAAATGCGGTTTTGCATGACGATTTCCTTTTGATAAAGAACAGTAAGTTCAGCAGCTCCAGCCGAACTCCCGAGAATGATAAAGAAAGTATCACGTTTTTCTGGTTTTTTATTTGCAGATCCGTATAATATGGACTGACGTCGTTTGCATTCAGTATGAACACATTGTAAAATAACTCATGACAGATCAACCACCTGACCTGAAAGCTTTTGTAAAGGACGGCAACGAAACGACGATAGTTTGTCCGAACTGCAGTTCGGCCAAAAATATCTCCGTACGGCAGTTTCGCCATCGCCTGCACAAGTTACAGGTTAAATGCAAAAGTTGTGGCTATTTCTTTCGTGTGTTCCTCGAATTTCGTCGACATTACCGTAAACCGACCGATCTTCGAGGCACCTACGATCTCATCCAGCCGGCTTTTGGCGGGGGGGCAGCTAAGATCATCAATCTTTCCCTCAGCGGTGCGTGTTTTGAAGTCCGCGGCACTCACGATCTGAAAATCGGCCAGCAGGGAATGCTGGTTTTCAAGCTTGATAACCGCAAGGAAACGGTTCTGAGCAAAACTGTCTTTATCAGATCCGTCAACGGCAACCGCATCGGCAGCGAGTTCATCGAGGATCGGGCCTTTGACAAGGATCTAGGGTTCTACCTGCGGATGTAATTTGTCGTCCATCGCCTTGCCGATCACCCGCTCGGCCTGAATAAGAAAATCACGCAAGCTTTCCGGTTCCAGGGCGCTGATGATAAACCCTTCGGCGCCGACAGCCCTCACCACCGATACCCGGTCTTCAACCAGATCGATCTTATTGAAAAGCGTCATTCTCGGCAGATCGCCCAATTCCAGTTGCTGCAAAAGCTGCTCGACTACCGCCATATTTTCACGATAGCAGGGATTGGCCACGTCAACGACATGGACGAGGAGATCGGCCTCTTTCAGTTCTTCCAGGGTCGCCATGAACGCCTGCAGCAGATCGGCCGGCAATTTGCTGATAAAACCGACGGTGTCGGTGATGATCACCTCCATCTCGGTGGGAAAACGCAACCGCCTGCTGGTCGGATCGAGGGTGGCGAACAGTTTGTCTTCGGCGATGATATCGCTGTTGGTCAGGGTGTTCAGCAAGGTCGATTTGCCGGCATTGGTGTAGCCGACCAAAGAGAGAACCGGAAGTTCCTTCTTCCGCCTCTTGGCCCGCCGGCGATATCTCTCCTTGCTCACCTGATCGAGTTCTTTGGCAAGGCGGGTCAACCGGTCGTTGATCCGCCGCCGGTCAATCTCGAGTTTTGTTTCCCCAGGTCCCCGTGCGCCGATCCCACCCGTCAGTCTGGACAGGGCGTCGTCTCTTGAAGAGAGTCGCGGCAGCATATATTTCAACTGGGCCATCTCGACCTGCAGTTTACCCTCCCGGCTCATCGCCCGATTGGCAAAGATATCGAGAATAAGCTGGGTGCGGTCGATAACCCGCAGGTCGGTAAAATCGGTGATCGATCTGATCTGCGAAGGATTCAGCTCCTGATTGAAAATCAACAGATTGGCGTCAAGCTGCAGGGCCGTGACCATAATTTCGGCCAGTCTCCCCTTACCGAGGATGAGCCGCGGGTTGACCTTGCTCCTGCGCTGCAGGACCGTATCAAGCACTGTTATATTATCGGATTTTGCCAGCTCGGCCAGTTCGGCCAGTGCCTCTTCCGCCTGTTTTTTAGCTTCCGTCGTGACGCTTATCAGGATGGCCCGGTCCTCTTTCTGGTCAACCAGGCTTGTTTTCCGCCCGGCGCTGAGTTCGCCTTCTATTGCGGCAATCAGATCCTCGACCGAATCCTGCTGGTTGGCGGGATGAACGGGAGGCAGAAAAGCCCAGCTCTTACCGTCTTTGCCTCCGGGCAACAGATGAGCGGAGTACATTTTTTCCGGCAGACCGTCTGCTGCGACTTTAATCACCGAGATGAGGTCGAGTCGCAGGAAGAGGAGATCCATGAGATCTTCGTCGCTTATATCCTCACCAGCGAGATGGGTGTGAATGAGGCGCAGGCCCCGCAGCCTGCCGCCGGACGCCCGCACACTGCCGAGCGGCGGGATCATGATCTGTGAATGGTTGCCGACGATGACACTTTCAACCTGGCCGGAACGATGCACCAGCAGTCCTATCTGCCTGTTCAGTTCAAAGGAAAGCTCACTGAGCACCCTCGCCATTTCCGGATTGATGATCTTGTCCCGCTGGACCCTTTTTGCGCCAAGGCGTTCAAGAACTTTCAGCTGATTGGTTTTCAAACCCTCTGTTTTGCCCGTTACTCTTCCGATGACAAACCTCCTTGTTTACCAAAAATATCTTCTTTTTCCTCCACCGACTGCCCTTCGCGAGTACAAACGGTTGCCGCAGTATAGCCCAGCCACGCTTTGTCGTCGTATTGCGTATGACAGCGGACGCACTGGCCGACGCGCAGGATCGCCCGCAATTCCTTGCCGTTAAACGGCCGCAGGTCCGGTCTCGAGCTCTGCTGCAACGGTTCACCAGCCAGGTTGACGTAGGCATCGAAGGGTACCGTAGTTCCGGCACTGGTATGAACCCCCTGGTCAATACTCTGAAAAGTGAGTTCCCCATCACGCCGGACAAGGGTTCCCTCGCCAAGACCTGCCGTCTTGGTGGAGGCGTGGCAATCGGCGCATTCCCGCCCTTTCGCCTGGGTGGTATGGGGATTGATGGCCGCCATGGTGAACCTGTCGAAGCTTTTTTGGATGTTCCCCTTTTCATCGACTACGGTAACTATATCCTGACATCCGGGAGTGACAACAACAATATCATCCTTCCAGACAGCGAGCATCGGCTGCTCATATCGGATATATGAACGTCCCTCTTCCCATAAGCCCGCCGTTTCCTTGAGGCTCAGTTTGTCGAGATGTTTCCCGGACGCGTCACGCTTGGCATGACAGCCGTAACACTGAGCGACCCAGGTTGAATGACAGGCTTCACAGGAAACCCGTTTATGGGCGGCAAAATCACATACCCCTTGTTTGGCGGTTTTTACCGGATGTTCCTTCTGGTCGACCTTGCCCATCAGGACAAGCTTGCCGTCTTCCTTGAAAAGATTGGTCAACTGTTTGTTCTTTCTCGTTACCCCGGGGTCCGGAGAGTGACAGACTTCACAGGATATTTCCAGCTGTTCCTCGTAATGGGCGTAGCTCGTACCGTCACCCATGATTTCATCGCGGGTATGACAATCAATGCACTCCATGCCCTTCTGATGGTGCACGTCAGCCGGCACCTCCTGGTAAAACCTTGCACCCGGCAGCTGTCGATGGTTGAGCCCCCCCGCTTCATAAGGGGTACCGTACCCTTCGGATTCGAAGATACCCAGATACGAGAGACCGATCCTGCCCGACCGATTATGACACCTGATACAGTTGACACTCGCCACCGCTTTGGTAATGAGGGGATGGATCTTTTTTTGTTCTTTTTCGACAACCGCCGTTTCATTGTCGGCGGTAAGATTTGCGGCCATGTCCGTCTTACCCGGCACAAAATAGTGACATGCCGTACAACCGCCGCCCTTTTCGTTGAAAAACTGCGGAATGCCGGGAAGGTCGTTTTTTTGCTTCCACAGATGACAGGTGCCGCAGAGCTTGCGGAAATAATCGAGGGCCAGCGAATTTTTACCTGTCTCAATCAGTTCTTCAACCGTCAGCTCCGAATTCTGCGTCTCGCTTTCCCCCCAGTAATAGAGCAGAGTTCCGATGATTCCCCGGTTGGTGGCCATAAGCGAGTTTTTTACTTTATGGGCATCGGTCGGATGGCAGCCTTCAACCGAACAGGTTTTCTCGACATGGCGCAAGTCGCCGGGATTCAGCACCATCCCCAGGTGAGCCTCTTCTTTTTTTATGCTGAGGGAATTGCCGAGGTGACAGGGGGAACAGCCGATAACTGCGGCATCATGGGCGGGATCGAGCTTTTCGTCCTTATGGCAGCTGAGACACATGTCTACTCGGCCGGAACTGGTGGTAAAGAGTTTTTCCGGACGATCCATTCGGTATTCACTGAAAACAAGCCAGAAAGCACCGCCCGCCAGACCAAGATAAACCAGATATTTCAGCAGAGCTCTGAAAGAGAATCGACATTTCCGGAAAATCTTCAGCCAAAACAAAAAATATCACCCCTGGAAATTCTGCACATTGGGATACCTGCGACCGTAACCGAAGGCCTTGGTTGTCACCTTCAACCCCATGGGCGCCTGTTTCCGCTTGTATTCATTCAGACGAATCCGGCGCAGGATGTCGCGGACCAGCGGTTCGGCAAAGCCCAGCTCGACAATCTCCGTTATCCCCTTGCCCTGTTCGAGGTACAATTCGAGTATCCGATCGAGAACCTCATAGGGGGGCAGATCGTCCTGATCCTTTTGCCCGGGTTTCAACTCGGCAGTCGGAGCCTTGGCAATGGTCCGGGCCGGAATAATCTCGCGAGTTCTGTTCACATATTCGGCAAGTTCATAGACCAGCTGTTTGGGCACATCGGAGATTACCGCCAGGCCGCCGCTCATATCGCCATAGAGGGTGCAATAGCCGACGGCCATTTCGCTCTTGTTGCCGGTCGTCAGCAACAGGTGGCCGAATTTATTGGAAAGCGCCATCAGCAGATTGCCGCGGATCCGCGCCTGGAGATTCTGCTCGGTCAGATCCTCTTCCCGCCCGGCAAAAAGTCGCGCCATGTTCCTGCGAAAAGTGTCGAACAGTTCGGCAATGGGAATCACTTCAAAACGGCAACCGAGATTGGCGGCAAGCATTCCGGCATCTTCAAGGGAGTCGGCAGAACTGTAGGGTGACGGCAGAGCCACCCCGAGGACGTTTTCCGGCCCAAGAGCGTCGACGGCGACAGCCGCCGTGAGAGCCGAGTCAATTCCTCCGGAAAGCCCGAGGACCACCGAGGAAAAACCGCATTTCCGGCAATAGTCCGAAACCCCCATAACCAGGCCCTGATAGACCGCTGCCTGCTCGGAAATCCGGACCGCCTCATTCATATCCCCCTGCCAGGTGTCGGTGTCGACGACAATCATGTCTTCGCAGAACCCTTTGGCCTGAGCGACAACGGTTCCGGTTGCATCCATCACCAGACTGCGTCCGTCAAAAAGCAGCGAGTCCTGCCCGCCGACCTGGTTGCAGTAGAAAAAGGGGACATTGTTGCTGCGACAGATTTTTTCGAAAATCCCCTTTCTGATCTTTTCCTTGTCGCGCTGAAACGGCGATGCGGAGATATTGATAATGCCGTCGATTGTCACTCCCTGAGCTTTTGCCTTGCTGAAGATGTCGGCAACCGGATCGACGTCGTATTCGTTTACCTCTTCACTCCAGACATCTTCACAGACAGTGACGCCGAACGTCAGACCTTTCACCTGATAAAAATCAGATGGCGATCCCGGCTCGAAATAGCGGCTTTCATCAAAAACATCATAGGCCGGGAGCAACTGTTTCCTCGCCCTGAAAATTACTCTGCCCTGGCGGGCAACCGCCGAAGAATTATGGAGCGGCTTCCCACGACGTCCGTCACGCCGTTCGAGACAGCCAAACATCGTATCGATTTCGGGAAGATGGGCGAGAAGGCTCGCGACCGCTTCATCATGGGCCGCAAGAAAGGAATTTCTCTCAAGAAGATCCTGGGGCGGATAACCCGATACAACCAGTTCGGGAAAGATAACCAGATCGCAGCCGCGCGTACGGGCTTTCTCCGACCATAGCCTTATCTTTTCACAGTTTCTGTCAAAGTCGCCGATTACCGGGTTTATCTGCACCAGGGCAATTTTCACCTTCCTCTCCCTTTATCCCACCCCAAAATTTGTTACTGCTCCCCTCAACCTTTGCACTATTTACCGTTTCCGCCATTTTTTTTCCGCTGATATTTTTGCACTGCATTATTATGCTCGTTCAGATCGGCGCTGAAATGGTGACTACCGTCGTTTTTGGAGACGAAGTAGAGGTCCTTTGTCGAGGCCGGATTGAGTACCGCCATCATCGACGCTCTACCGGGATTACAGATGGGTCCGGCAGGCAGGCCCGGAATAACATAGGTGTTATAGGGGGTTGGAGTTGTCAGATTCAAGCGGGTGATCGGGCCGGAATGATTCGACAGGCCGAAAACAACCGTCGGGTCGGACTGCAGGCGCATGCCGAGCTGCAGCCTGTTGAGAAACACCCCGGCAATAAGGGGGCGCTCGCTTGCAGCGCCTGTCTCTTTTTCAACGATTGAAGCAAGAATAACTGTTTTCTCACGATCCGGTTTTTCCTCAAGGTCGGCGGTTATTTCCGACCATACCTTGTTGAAACGGCCGACCATGAGACCGATGAGTTTGTCGGCACCCCGCAGATCCTTGGTCAGCAGATAGGTGTCGGGGTACAGATACCCTTCCAGGCTGTCAACCCCGGAGAGCCCCAATTTGGCGATGAACTGCTTATCGACAACCAGATTGGCAAAACTATTCCGGTGGCTCCAGCCGCCCTCGCTGAAAATCGCTGCTATCTCGGACGCGCGAAGCCCTTCCGGGATGGTTATCGAGTATTGAATCGATCTGGCCGTGGCCAGAGTTTTCAACACCGTCAGAGGTCTTTTGCCGGTTTCAAAAAGAAATTCCCCGGCCTGAAGCCTGCCGGCATAGCCGGAAATCTTGGCGAGAAGGAGAAATCTTATGTCATCTTTGATTACACCTGCTGCCGCCAGACGGTTGCCGATTTCCCGTGTGGAACTTCCCTTGGGAATATCTACCACCACCGATTCTTCCTCATGTTTGGGGCCGGGATACAAGGCATAGAGGGCAATCAGCTCACCGATAATAATGATCGGTACAACGATGAAGAGGATTGCCGCCATGACAATCCTCTTTTTTGTGATAACGCTCCTGAGGCGCTGCTGCAGTTCGTTTTTATTCACTGCTCGGACTCTGTTTCAAGCTGGCCTTTCTGGCTTTTCTCTGCGCATGTACGGGAAAAGCGATTTTCACCACATCATCCATGTCTTTTACCGGAAAAAATTCCATTTTATCTCTGATATCCTTTGGAATCTCCTCCAGGTCCTTCTTGTTCTGATCGGGAATGATAACCTTGTAGATATCAGCACGAAGCGCCGCCAGAGCCTTTTCCTTCAGGCCACCGATCGGCAGAACACGCCCGCGCAGGGTGACCTCGCCGGTCATTGCCAGTTTGGGCTGGACTATTTTGCCGGTAATTGCCGAGTACAAGGCCGTTGCCATGGTGATCCCGGCCGATGGTCCGTCCTTCGGGATAGCCCCGGCAGGAACATGGATGTGGAGATCGATTTTCTCGAAATAGTCTTCGGCAAGGCCCAGTTCGACAGAACGACTGCGGCAATAGGTCAATGCAGCCTGGGCCGACTCTTTCATGACATCGCCCAGCTGTCCGGTCAGGATCAATTTGCCCTTGCCGGGCATAAGATTGACCTCGATCTGGAGAATCTCGCCGCCAACCTCGGTCCAGGCAAGACCGGTAACGAGACCGGGCTGCACCAGTTGTTCAAGCTCCGATTCGGGTATGTTTTTCGGCGGTCCGAGGTACCTGTTGATGTTTTTGTCGGATACCGTATAAGGTCCTTTGCCGCCTTCCGCTATTTTTCTCGCGGTCTTTCGGCAGACCTTGCCGATCTCGCGCTCGAGGTTTCTGAGCCCTGCTTCATAGGTATAATGCGTGACAATATATTTAAGCGTCTCGTCATCCATTTTGAGCTGGCTCGGTTTTACTCCGGTTTCTTTCAACTGCCGGGGAAACAGATATTTTCGGGCGATGACCACTTTTTCTTCCAGGGTGTATCCCGAAAGACGAATCATTTCCATCCGGTCAAGAAGCGGACCCGGGATGGTATCGGTCATGTTGGCGGTGGTGATGAACATCACCTTCGACAGATCGATCGGCAGATTCATGTAATGATCAGAGAACTCGAAATTCTGCTCCGGATCGAGAACCTCAAGAAGAGCCGAAGATGGATCGCCGCGGTAATCAGAGCCGATCTTGTCGATTTCGTCCATCATGAAGACAGGATTGTTCGACGCAACTGTTTTCAGGCCCTGGACAATCCGTCCGGGCATTGCCCCGATATAGGTCCGGCGATGGCCGCGGATTTCCGCTTCATCGCGCATTCCGCCCAAAGAAAGCCGGTGAAATTTCCGGCCCATGGCGCGGGCAATCGATTGACCAAGCGAAGTCTTGCCGACACCGGGAGGACCGACAAAACAAAGGATCGGGCCCTTAGTCGAGGGATTGAGCTTGCGTACCGCCAGATATTCGAGGATTCTCTCCTTCACCCGCTGCAGTCCGTGATGATCTTCATCGAGGACTTCTTTCGCCTTGACAAGATCGAGGACATCCGTGGTGCTCTTCATCCAGGGTACATCGAGAATCCAGTCTATATAGGTACGAATGATCGTCGCCTCGGACGAATCCGGATGCATCATCTCCATCCGGCTGAGCTGCTTCATAGCCTCTTTGCGGATAGGCTTCGGCATCTTGGTTTTTTTGATCTTCCGCTCGAGCTCATCGATCTCCTGGGTCCGTTCGTCGGTGTCGCCCAGTTCCTTCTGCAGCGCATGCAGCTGTTCCCGCAGGAAGTATTCCCGCTGGGATTTGCTCATCTCCTCTTTGGCATCGTTCTGGATTTTCGCCTGAACGGTCGATACCTCGAGTTCTTTGGTGAGCAGTTCGCTGACCAGCTTCAGCCGTTTTTCCGGATCGGTCTCTTCGAGAATCAGCTGGGATTCGGAGATCTTCAGCCGCAGGTTCGAGCCGACCAGATCGGCCAACCGGCCCGGATCCTCGATGTTATTGATAATCATCATGAGATCGGCCGAGAGTATGCCGCGCAGAGACATGATCTTCTCGGTCTGCTCCCTGACCGCCCGCATCAGCGCTTCGACTTCGACCGAGATCTCTTTCACTTCCGGCTCTTCGATCACCTCGACCGATACCTGGAACGACGGCTCGGATCTGATGATGCTTTTGATCCTGGCCTTGGACATAGCCTGGACCAGAACTTTGAGCCGTCCATCCGGCAGCTTCAACGTCCGCATAACCATGCAGACCATACCAACCTTATAGAGCTCGTCCTCGGTCGGATTATCCTTGGTGGCATCCCTCTGGGTTACAAGCATCAGCAGTTTATTGGCCCCCAGGGCCTCGTTGACGGCTTCAACCGAACCGGGACGACCGACAAACAGCGGGATAATCATATAATTGAAGATTACCACATCCCGTACCGCCATCATCGGCAGGACTTCCGGTATTTCCATGTCCTCATTACTGGAAAAATCGTCCATGCCTATGCTTAATGAATCATTAAATTCCACTCAAATCCTCCTGCTGAACGCTGGACACTGGGTCTGGGCAAACACCCTCGCCTCCTTAAACAACTCAGTACATTGTACCGTAAATTTCTCTCTATTCAAATAGATAGCTCATCTATACAGTTACACAGCCTTAAAAGCCACGGAAATACTAAACATCCGAATAACTTAAGTCAAGCGGGGTTTCTTCAGCCCCACTTTAACCCTGCTGCTTTTTCCTTGAACTCTTTAACCTTTTTTCTCATAGTGCCGTAGTGTTTATTGTTCCAGCCGTACTTATCCCCTTTGCGGGGTGTCTGCTCTCTCCCAATTACTATGAGGACCACATGTTGACGGTGCAATCTTTTTTTACCCTGACAGATTTCCCCAATGGCGATTTCTTCGAACCCGGCGCACCGGTATGGCAACCGCTCAACGAGCTGAAGAATTATATGGATAATTATCCTTACCCGGTACTCGACCGCACACTCATCGGCGATGGCATCCCGCTCACCGGTCACGTCATCCTTCATGAGGGCAGAGCCCTTTCTTCGACCAATTCCCGGATAATCTACGGCGACACCACCAAGGGCAAGCTGCAGGTCATAGCCAACGGCAAAATACTGGAAGGTGCGTCGGTGATCATGGCCGGCGCCGTTCTTTTGGGCGATAAGATCGCCATCGGCCGGGGCGTCCTGATCGAAACCGGAGCGATGATAAAATCGCCGGCGATAATCGGCGAAATGAGCGAAGTCAGGCAGGGCTCCTATCTGCGTGGTTACTGTCTGGCGGGGAAAAGATGCGTGCTCGGCCACACCACAGAAATCAAGCACTCGATTTTTCTCAACGATGCCAAAGCAGGTCACTTTGCCTATGTAGGCGATTCAATCCTCGGCAATGAGGTCAACCTGGGCGCAGGCACCAAGTTTGCCAACCTCAGGTTCCTGCCGGGAACCGTAACATTCTACCACGAGGATGAAAAGATCGACACCGGCCGAAGAAAATTCGGTGCCATTCTCGGCGACCGCAGCCAGACCGGCTGCAACTCGGTGACCAGTCCCGGCACCCTGCTGGGTAAAGGCTCAATCCTCATGCCGAACGCCACGGCAAGAAGCGGCTATCACGGGGAAAGCTCGGTGCTCCGTTAAGAAGAGGAGTTGTTTTGCCGCATCCAGTGAGAACCCCGGAAGCCAGGTTTCAACGTATGAAGCTGAAGTTTTTATCCCAAAGATTAAACGTAAGCGTTCAGCTATCAGCTTTCAGCAAGAAGCAACTGATTTAGTGATAACTGAGGTCTCACGCGAAGACGCGAAGACGCGAAGGCGCGAAGTTATGTAGCCGAAAGGCCGGATTTGGCACTTCCGTCCGATCTCTTTTCGAAGTCTTTCAAACCCGTGTTTTCTGCCATCTTCGCGTCTTCGCGCCTTCGAGTGAGCCTCTTTAAGTCTTCAGATTTTCATCACGAAGCCGAGAAGCCGCAAGATCTTCATGAGTTATTTCTGAACTTAGTAGAAATTCTCCATTTTTATCTTGATATTACCGTTCATCCTTCCCTCGGTTAATCGTCATATATTGCTTATTTAATCAGAGTATTTACTTTTTCAGAATGTTTCTGCTTCGAGACTATTCTTATAACGAGTCACAAAATGAGAGCGAGGGGACGGCAACCTTTTGCCAATCCACGCAATGCCGCAGCCGGTCAGTACGGTTTGTTTTTCACCGGCACGCTTGAGCACTGGACGCGTGATGAGGTCAGGGAACTGGTCGAGCGTTACGGCGGCCGCGCCACTTCCAGCGTCTCGGGTGAGACCGATTAAATAAGGTACGTTTATGAATCTCTATGTTGGCACCAGCGGGTATTCATATAAGGAGTGGAAGGGGAATTTTTACCCGAAATCTCTGCAGGCCAAGCAAATGCTGCATTATTACGGGCAACACTTCCGCACCGTCGAAATCAACAACACCTTCTATCGGATGCCCAACACCGACGTCCTGGAAGCCTGGGCCGACGCAGTTCCGCCGGATTTCAACTTCTCTCTTAAAGCCGCGCGCAAGATCACCCATATCCACAGGCTTAAAAACGTCAAAGATCCGTTGTCTTATCTGCTCGAAGTTACAAGCTCATTAAAAAATCGCCTGGGCCCGCTGTTGTTTCAATTGCCGCCGAGTTTAAAAAAAGATGCGGATCGGCTGCGTGATTTTATCGCTTTACTACCCGCCGAACGCCGTTTTGTTTTTGAATTCCGCCATCCATCCTGGTTTGACAATGAAATTGTGCAGCTTCTGCACGATCACGGGAATGCTCTGTGCGTTTCCGACGCTGGGGAAGACTTTGATGTTCCTTTCGTCTCTCCCGGAGAATGGGGCTATCTACGGTTGAGACAATCCGAATATAGCGATGCGGACCTGAAAAAATGGATAAAACTGATTCGGGATCAAAACTGGCGGGAAGCATATGTGTACTTTAAACATGAAACCGATGGTCCGCTGATTGCCGGGAGGTTTCATGAACTGGCCATGCAAGAATCCGGATGCACTTCAGGAATCCCCACTTTAATCCGATGTATGACTGCACTCAGGCGGACATCCCGGTCTCGAAGAAGGTGATGGATGACAATGACTTCAGGGAATTATTGAAATATTTGAATAGACCCTGGGAGGGTTATCGGAAAGTGCGAAAAGGGGTGATCAAGCGGCTCCGCAGGCACATGGCCGAGCTTGACTGTACTACCCTTCCGGCCTATATCGACATTCTTCTGCACAATCGCACAGAGTATCAAACATGCCAGGCTCATCTGCGGGTTACCATCAGTCGATTCTGCCGTGACAAACAGGTATGGCAACATCTCGAAAACCGTCTGCTGCCGGGGTTGGCGGCACATTTCCCACAGGAGTTGAACGTCTGGTCCGCCGGCTGTGCCTGCGGGGAAGAGCCATACAGTCTGGCCATTCTATGGAACAGGCTGCAAATCCCGACCGCCTTTAACATTACCGCAACCGATGCGGATCAGCTGAATCTGGAACGCGCCCGGAAGGGGGTGTTCGCCAAAAGCAGCCTCAAGGAGCTCTCAACCGAATGCATCTCTTCCTGTTTCAGCAGACCGAACGGCAAACACTATTCCATTCTGCCGCATCTTCGCGATAGCATCTGCTGGCATCGGCATGATCTGCTCGATGCCCCTCCCCTGGGACCTTTTCATTTAATTTTTCTACGCAATAGTCTGCTGACCTATTATCGGCAACCTGCTCTGAGCCGCGCTCTGGAACACATCGTCGAGACGCTGTTACCAGGTGGCCTTTTGGTCGTCGGCGCCCATGAAAGACTGCCGGAATTATCGGTATCACTTGTTAGCGACCATCTCTGCCCCTTGATTTTCAGTCGAAACCCAGAATCATAGTTGAAGAACACAAGGAACAACTTCTTCCCGACGCAAAGATATGAAACCGTCAATCCTGGCAAAAAAGTACGACAAGATAGCGAAATGGTGGCATGACACGTGTCATGACTCCCAGCATGGAATACATCAAATAGAACGTGCTCTGAAATTTTGCCTGCGACCGGGCAGCGCCCTGGATGTCGGGTGCGGTGCCGGCGGCCGTTTTGTCAGAATACTGCAGGAAAGAGGGTTTTCTGTTACCGGCATCGACGTTTCCGAGGAAATGATCAAGCTGGCGTCGGCGAACCACCCGGATGTGGATTTTTTGGTCCAGGATATCTGCACGTGGGAAAGTCGGATGGCGGGGTATTAGTCTATACCTTCGGCGACGCCCTGGGCGAGCATACCGACGAGTGGCACGGCGACATGTTTTATTACAGTTCGATAGGAATAAAAGGAAACCTGCGCGTTTTGTCGGACACCGGGGTTAGCTGCAAACATTTGGAGTTGGACCAATGGCCGGAAAAACATGTGTATATCATTGGGGTAAAAGACCTGCTTCCGGAACTTCCGGACGAGCGGCTCGATCCTCCGGCAGATAATGCTCGCATCACTCACTTATCCTGAAAGTTACAATCAGACCGGCATTCCTCATCCCGTAGCGATCGATAGACAACCGCAGGGACTGATTATCGGATACTCCGGGAGGGAAGCTTATCCGGACAGGATGCTCTTTCGTCACAATCCCCTTTCCGCCGCAGTACCGGCATTCATAAAACAACCCTCCTCCACCGCCGCAATACGGGCATCGCAATCGAACAGGGACAAGCAGACGAAACTGTCCTCCTCGAAGGGCTTGCTGCCGGGATACGGTGACGACAACATCAAGATCCTCGGTTCTCTTCTCAGGCTGACGTTGTTCCCTTGCCGAATAATTGCCGGACAACATTTCAAAGAGAGCGCCAAAACCGGTCATGGACCAGAGGAAATCTCGATCGGGGATGAGCGGTTCGATGTTTTCGTGGAGATGACGAGCTGCTTTTTGGCGTGGTTCCTGCCTCTTTCGATAATCCTGTAAAATCCTATCGTATTCTTGACGGCGGACGGGATCGCCCAACACGGTATATGCTTCCTGAATGACTAAAAACGTCGTGTGTCCCTCATTGCAGTGATCCGGGTGAAACTCCTTGACGAGTCTGCGGTAGGCCGCCTTAATAGCCTGCTGCGTCGAATCTGCCGGGACTCCTAAAATGATATAATAATTTTGTGCCATGACAGATGCTCCTGACAAAGATGACAATCAAGAATAATCCGCAATGTTTTTTATTGCCTGCGACCTTGTCAAGGATACGGGAGGATTACAATAGCTACCTAGAACTTCCGCGCAAAGCCTTTTTCAAGATCGTCATACTTCAGTTCATAATAAAGCAGTCTTCTTTCGATCCTATCTATTCTGTCCAGCAGGTCGAGGATCAAGCCGCATCCGGCCAGATTTATCCCGAGATCACTTTTCAACCGCATAATTTTATCGATCCGGGTGACTACGCTGTCCTCAAAAAGCATGTCCGGTTCCTCGACACGAGGATCGATCAAACCCAGCATGAAGAGCCTGCGAATCATATCCGGATGGAGGCCGACGAAATGGCTGACTTCATAAATAGTCAACAGAGTATTGCTGGATTTCTGCTCATAAATTATCAAATCGTACTTTCCCATTTTTTTCCTGCCCTCTGAGAATTTTTTCCCCTCGGATCAAATGGCGACTTTTCGGATAATTCCCTGAATAACTGCTCTTCTTCGTGGGACATATGATGAGGTATTTTAATCTCCAGTTCAACAATGATATCCCCGGGCGGGCCGCTGCGTGTCGGAATACCTTTGCCGCGCAGGCGCAGTTTTTTGCCGTTTTGCGATCTTTTCGGTATAGCCAGGGTTACGGTGCCGTCGACCGTCTGAACCGGTATTTTTGCTCCGAGAACCGCCTCCCATGGAGAAACTGCAATCACCGTATAAAGATCATGGCCTTCGACCTTGAATCTAGGATCCGGAGCAATATGTATTCGGAGCAGCAAATCGCCTGCCACTCCCCGGCCTGTTCCCTTCTCGCCTTGCCCGGAAAGTCGGATCACAGCCCCATCGGTCACGCCCTTGGGTATTTTGACCTGCAGTGTCTTGGCGACGGGACGTACCTGACCATAACTGTCCGCCTCATATGTCTGCAACGAGATAGCCTTGGTCGCACCGTGATAGACATCGGCGAGAGAAACGGTAATTTCGGCTTCCTGGGATCGGCCCGGCATATCGTCATCGTGCCGTGGCCTTTGTCTGCCCGAAGAACGATCGCCGAAGAGACTGTTGAAAAAATCACTGAACTCGGCTGTTTCCTCGAAAGTTCCGTCACTGCCGAATCGGAATGACCGAGAAAATCCTTCCGCCTCCGGCCTTTGAGATTCTCTGCCTCTCCAGTGCGGCTGCTGCTGTCCGCCTCCCTGCTGCCAGTTTTTGCCGTAGGCGTCATAGAGTTTTCTTTTTTCCGGATCCTTCAAGACCTCATTGGCCTCGTTGATCTTTTTGAACTTTTCCTCCGCATCTTTATCCTTGTTGACATCAGGATGCAGTTTTCGCGCAAGTTTGCGATAAGCACGTTGAATATCCGCTTGGGATGCATCCTTTTTCACACCGAGAATTTTATAATAATCCTGAAACTCCATACGGTCACCGTTTAATGGTTGCTCACCTCACAAGATTTGCTCAAAAACAACCTCTCTTAAAGATAATTCAAGCAATTACCTTGTCAAGTAATACACTAATAGTAATATTAAGCATAAAATACTACTGCCTGGTAATACCTTATTGACTTAACCTGTTTCGTAATTATTATCCTCTCATAAAAAGAGAACCAACGTTTTTTCTCAACAATTGGTTGAGGAGGTAAGCCGGGTCAAAGGTAACCATACCAATACAATCAAAATGGAGGTCGATTATGGGGACGAGATGGAGTGAATTCGAGAGGATGTTTAACACCATGGATCTGCTTCAGAACAGAATGAACAGGTTGTATCCTGGGCTTGGGAGAACAGGTGTATTTCCATCGATCTGGGACGTGAGTCAGGGTGGTCCCAGAGCAAATTTATATGACTCGGGTGATCATCTGAAAATGCTGATCGAGGTCCCAGGTATCGCCAAGGAAGATCTCAACATCAAGGTTCAAGGTAATTATCTTGAAATCAGCGGTTCACGCAAGTCCGACGCGCCGGAAGGATATTCCGCGCAGAGAGTGGAAAGAGGGACTACAGAGTTTACCCGGAGCGTCACATTACCTTCAGATGTGGATACTAACAAAGTAGAGGCTCATTTGACCAATGGGATACTTACTCTCAAACTACCAAAAGCGGAAACGGCCAAACCGAAACAGATCTCTATCGGATAATCGATCATACAACAAGACATTAACGTTTAGAGTATAATGCGAATTACAGGAGGTTACAATGAGTGACAGAGCAGATATGGTAAAAAGGGAAGAATCCATGCCGGAAAGAAGCCGCGAGATTCCAGCTGTGGCTCCTTTTGTCGATATATATGAAAACGAATCCGAGATCCTGTTACACGCCGACATGCCCGGGGTTGACAAAAATGATATCACCATCAATGTCGATAACGGCAAGCTCTCCCTTGGTGGTGTCAGGAAGATTGAGACCGCCGGCGCTGTTCAATGGGAGGAATTTGAAAGCGTGGAATATCAACGGACATTTTCGGTGCCGCAGTCCATTGATATCGGCAAAATCAATGCCGAGCTGAAAAACGGAGTACTGTGCCTCCATCTGCCGAAGTCCGAGGCAGCCAAACCGAGGCGAATTGAAATCAAGACTTCTTAGGGCGTGAAAGGAAATCCCTGCACGGAGATGATTTCCTTACTGTTACAACACCTGAAGTAATTGAGGGCGGGAAACCATCTTTGCGATGTTTTCCCGCTTCTTCTTTTCATTCCAGCAGCTACAACAAAGACTGGAGGTGAGTCATGGATATCAAAAAACTTGCACCATGGAACTGGTTCTAAAAGCAGGCCGCAAGAATTCTACTTGCGGCCAGATCGCTCCGATTACCTCCCGCCATCGGCTTCCATCAAGCTCTGCCGGCAAACGAATCTCTCTTGACGAGACACCCAAATTTGGTACAACGAGTCCGCAGGAAGCATGATTATTTATCAGACGGAGTCCATCGAACTTGTTTTATTGGATGGCGATAAATGATATTATTTTAAAAAAATGAGCTTACACTAAGGAGGAAGCCACATGTCGAAATCACAGGATACTAAAAAAGCCGAGAAGAAGAAGCCGCAAAAAACTGCAAAAGAAAAGAAGCAAGCCAAACAGGAAAAAAAGAACAAGTAGAAAATTAACAGCTCATCTATCGGTGGCGAAATGCCGGGCTTTTGCCCATTACGCCACCGATCCTCAAACCTTACGATCCTCAGACCTTATAGAGGTTCAAAGGTAAACTTCTGGCCGCCGACGGAAAGTTCGTACATGAGGCCGCCCTTGGCGTGTACGAAGGTTGCCATGCCTTTAACATAATCGACATCCGCCTGAACCCCGGTCCTGGGTCCGGCGCTGGCGCCGGCACCGGTGCCTGTCGTTCCGACCTGAGCCTGCGCTCCTGCCGTTATGACTACCGCCTGGGCAGTGGCACCAAACTCGAAATTGCCGCTGGTAAACTCATCATAAGCCCTCTTATCCTGAAAGAAGATGATTTCACTGAAAGCTTCGGCACCTGCCTGGAATCCGATCGAACCTTTAATAACTTTTGTTTTGCCCGTTACGGCGCCGCCTCGGTAGACCTGCCCTTCGCCATAAGAACCGCCGACTACGAATCCCGCCCTGCCAATCAAAGGAAAGACGGCGTAGCCGTAGGAATTATCAAAGAATTTTTCAACAACCGGCGAACTCCGAAACACCTCTATAGTACTCGAATAATCGGCTGCTTCAGCAGCGACCGCGACTTTCGCCCATATCGCAAGTAGTAACGCGACCATTAAAAAAATCGGTGTTTTTTTCATTTCAGTTCTCCTTTTAAAGTTACCGTTAGCCCTCCGATCAAAGGAAATATCAATAACATTTTATTAAATATTGAAGCATAACATTTACAAGCAATCGTTTCGTTCCTCACTTTTTTCGCTTCATTTACTTTTTTTTAACTTAAATTCTATGCGGTTTTTCTATTTAGTCAAGGTGTCTAAAAAAGATGAATCAAAATATAAGCTTTGGATTCAAATTGGTTTTTGTGTTTTGCCTGTTATATATTTGCATCCAGAGAGTGAACCTGTCGACACAGCTTATGCAGAGAGTTAAGCATGATCTATACTCACATTCCTTATGCTTCCAATAACACAAAAAATCTGGGACTGGCTTAATTTGGAATGAGTTCCATTTCAAAGATGGATTTCTAGGCGTGGATAATGAAATGTGCTGCAGATTGATCGAGGCCGGCCGCAAGGTTTATATAATGGAAGGGGTGTATGTCTATCACTGGTATCGCGGAAACCGCTTAGGATTAGCATACGACCTTAAAGAATCGCATGCTCACCCTCACCACTTGCGCCCGCCTCACACCTTCCGAACCACCATTGTCGAAAAATAATGAATCTCCCGATTTACCGCCTCGCGCACATCTGTCCAGATTTTCTGGTCTTCCAGACTGCAGCGTTCGACCAGAACGGCATTTTCGACAAGGCCCAGTTCCTCCAGCAGACCGACCAGCCGCGGCATAACCTTGTGGACTTTCATAAACACCGCAACATCGCAGAGGTTGAGCAGTTCGCGGATCCGATCATTTTCAAAAGTTGCCGGAACGACCACCAGCCGTTCGTCACCCAGGCAGAGCGGCACAGCCGAGGCGGCAGAGGAGGCGCCAACCGCAGAAACACCCGGGACAATCTCGACATGAAAGGGAGAACCATACTCCTGCAGCGTTTCACAGACATAAAAGCCGGTGGAATAAATCGCCGGATCGCCAAGAGTGGGAAAAACAACATCGCGGCCTTCTTCCAGGCACGCCATTATTGTCTTTGCCGCCTCCTGCCAGGCGGTTTTCACTTCCGGATCGGGTAATTTACCCCGGTGCACCTGTTTCATGGGAAAACGATGACTGAGTATGGTCTTGCCTTCCCGGTCGACGGCACCGGAGGCTATCTTGAGGGCCATACTGCCGCCGTTTTCAAAGGCCGAAGGGACAAACCAGACCTCGCATTTTTCCAGGATACCGGCAGCTTTCAATGTCATGAGCTGCGGATCTCCGGGGCCCACGCCAACCACATAAAACGTCCCTTGCATCATCCACCTTCCACCTGAATTTGTCTGCTTAATAAGGGTGACACAGGCTGCACTTTCCCGACCACCCACCAACCTTACCGTAATCGGCCGGCTACTCTCGCCGGTCCTTTCACTTCAGAGCAATACCTCTTTCCCTGGCGGCATCGGCGATATTCTCGACGAACAGGGAGGCAAAGGCATCGTTCGAACCCATTCCTACAAGGATGGGATGTACCGAAAAACCTGCCGCACTGAGAAGCGATTTCCAGGAATCCTTGTCATCGCCGGCCATATCGTTGAGAGCATGATCTCCGGCCGTAATCATAAATGGCCGCAGCACAATCTTCTTCGATTTTGCGTTCTTCAGCCTTTCCATCAGATCGTCGAGAGAGGGAGTCCCTTCAACCACGCCGACGAAAGTCTCGACCTCGGGATAAGCGAGCCGCATCTTTTTCTCGGTCTCCGCATAAACACCCGTCGACCAGGTCTCGTTGCCATGCCCCATGTACACCAGGATGGCCCCTTCCTTTCCGGCCATCTCGGCGTCGCCTGCCATTGTTTTTACTACCCGGTCGACATCGTCGTGATAGCTGTAGGTGTCGCCTGGCATGCCAAGGGCCGGACGGCCCATGACAACGGCGTTAAATGGCCGCCACTTCGGCTTGAGGGTCCTGATCGAACCGATGGCGCCTACGTAGTTGCTGAGATCGTGGGACTGCTCCATAAAGAACATGTGGATGGGCTGGACGACGATATTGCGATAACCGTCCTCCTGCAGATCACCCATTGCCTGGATGATATTTTTCACGCCGAGAATTTCGGCGGGAACGCCTTGATCCAGCCACTTCTGCGCCTCGTCCCGCCGCTTCTTCCATACCGAGCGGACCATGTTTGAGGTAAAGGTGATGCGTACTTCGGTACCGGGATAGGCTTTTCTGACCTGGGTGGTGATATTGTCGAGAGCTTTGACGGCTGACGGCACGGTGGTGCCGAAACTGGCAAGAAGTATCGCTGTTTTCGCTTCCGCCGGTGCGGTTCCGGAGCCAACTGCCGTGCCGGCAGTCATCAGGAAAAAGACGGTGAGCAGAACAACTGTGCCGACATTTTGTAACATGGGGATATCCTCCTTGGATTAAAAAAACCTGATCCGGAGAATAAAAACAAAAAAACCCGAATCATTTTATATGATCCGGGGAGCCCTGTTTTCCTCGTATCGATGAGCATCCTTTCCACGGGATAGCCGGTACCGTCATCTCAGGCAGGTCTTCTGACTCCCGGATCGTCCATCTTCCACACCTTCCCAGGACAATGTCCCAGTGGCGATACGTGAAATCTGTACCCGGTTACAGCGGCGGGCCCGTCCTCGACTTACACGAGGTTCCCTTTTGAGCTTTTGTTGAAAAAAGCACCTGAAATGTAGGTCGCACATTAACTCCCGGCATCAGATAAAGTCAACTCTTTTCTGCCGCCTTACAATCCTCCATGTCAGTGGAAGGCATCAAGCCGCCATACCGGACAGATCCGCAGGAATATCTGTTTGCTTTCTTGTTCATGAGGTGTACTATCGCCTGGAAATGACCTGATCGATTCTCTTCGGAAACGCCTGTAAAAGGTCGTTGGCGGGCGGAGGATAACCGGAAACATGACACAAGGCACATGGAACAGGAGCTCATAACCCAGATCTGGCCGCAGATCATCCTGCCGATCGCCAGACTCACCTTGTTCATTACTCTTGGCCTCTTCATCGCCAATTTTATCGAAAGCCTGAACTGGACCCATAAGCTGGCCGGCCTGGTGCGCCCCCTCCTTAAAGCGGGCCGGCTGTCATCGGTCACCGGGGCAAGCTTTACCGTGGCCTTTATTTCGGGAGTCTCGTCAAATACCATGCTCGCCGAGGCCTTTGACAAAGGGCAGTTGAGCAGGACCGAGCTGTACCTGGCCAACCTCTTCAATGCGTTACCCCGGTTTTTCCTCCATCTGCCGACGGTCTTTTTCCTTACCGCCCCGATGATTAAATTCGGCGCTTTTTTTTATGTCGGTCTGACCTTTGCGGCCGCCCTCCTTCAGACACTCCTGGTTGTCGGCATCGGCAGGCTGTTCCTGCCGGCCGGCGCCGAATCCACCTTTATTGCCGTGCCCGGCAAGGCGAAAACAACCTGGCGAAACGCCTTCACCAAAAGCATCAAGCGCTTGAAAAAACGGATCGGCAAGATTTTGCTGTTCATGATCCCGGTCTATATCCTCTTTTTTCTTTTCAACAAATATGGTCTATTTACCCGGCTTGAAGAGTACCTTGCCACCAAGGCATGGTTTCTGTCCTGGCTCAATCCGCAGAGCCTCGGCATTGTCATCCTGCATGTCACCGCCGAGTTTTCCGCAGGTCTTGCTGCGGCGAGCGTTCTTCTTGCCGAAAACAGTCTCACCACCAAGGAGGTGGTTTTAGCCCTTCTGGTCGGCAATATCCTCTCGACGCCGATCAGGGCGATTCGCCACCAGCTGCCCTATTACACCGGGATCTACTCGCCGCGACTGGCCCTGCAGCTGATCGGGGTGAGCCAG
This sequence comes from Desulfobulbaceae bacterium BRH_c16a, assembly GCA_000961725.1. Lineage (GTDB taxonomy): Bacteria > Desulfobacterota > Desulfobulbia > Desulfobulbales > Desulfocapsaceae > Desulforhopalus_A. Next base: position 44,438 of record LADS01000044.1, on the reverse strand, counting down.
ACAGCGAGGGCTCTTTGCATCATCCTGGTGGCGGTGTTTTATTATTATCTGGCCTGATGTCACTGAACACTACGACAATGCTTCGCCATTCGGATAAAAAGTTCTATTTTCTCACCCTGGTCCTGGCTGTATGCACCATCGCCACCATCACCCTTTCGACTGGGATGGGATACATGAGCATAGGAGCCGGGGACATTTTCCGGGTGATCGGCGCCCATCTTTTCGGCGATCCGGGCATGCTGGACGGTCTGGAAAAAACCGTGCCCTATGTGGTGATGGACGTCCGTCTGCCGCGCATCCTTACCGCCGCCCTGGTCGGTGCGGGGCTTGCCATGAGCGGGGTGATCTACCAGGGAATCCTCCTCAATCCTCTCGCGGACCCTTACACTCTCGGGATCTCCAGCGGAGCAGCCTTCGGTGCGTCCCTGGCCCTGCTCGCCAATGTGACTGCGCTCGGCCATTTCTCCACCCCTCTGTTCGCCTTTGTCGGAGCCATTGCCACCCTTCTGGTGGTTATGCGTCTCTCTACCTTCAACGGTCAGATTTCGGCCCAGACGCTAATCCTGTCCGGGGTTATCGTCGGCGCCATCCTTTCCGCCGGGATCAGTTTTCTCAAATATCTTGCCGATGAACAGGTTGCCATTATCGTTTTCTGGCTGATGGGCAGTTTTTCATCGAGCACCTGGACCGGGGTGATGCTGGTCGGTTGCGCGGTGCTTTTCGGCGGGACAGTCACTGTTTTCTTGGGCCGCGACCTGAACATCATGAGCCTTGGCAGGCGATCTTCCGATTCTCTCGGCGTGGAGACGGCCAAAATCAGGGTGATTCTCCTGCTCACCGCTTCTCTTGTCACCGCGGTCTGTGTCGCCATCACCGGCATCATCGGCTTCATCGGCCTGATTGTCCCGCATCTGATGCGGTATCTGGTGGGGCCGGACAACCGCAAACTCCTGCCTGCTTCGATTTTTGCCGGTGCCATCCTCCTCCTCCTGGCCGATACCGTCACCCGCGCCGTGCTCCCGGTCGAAGTACCCATCGGGGTTTTGACCGCACTGATCGGCGGGCCGTTTTTCTGCGTGATTTTCCGGCAGAAGCAGAAAGGAAAGAGCTATGAGTAGCGCGGCTCTCTATGATATTGCGGGCGTATCTTTCGCCTACAATTCCACCCCGGTGCTGGATGAAATGAACCTCGTTCTCCAATCCGGCAGGTTTTACGGCATCGTCGGTCCCAACGGCTGCGGCAAGACCACCTTCCTCGATCTCCTCATCGGCTGCAAGGTGCCGCGCACCGGGACCATCAGGTATAAGGAAAGCCCGCTTGCTTCCTACAGCAAGCGGGATCTTGCCCGTGAGCTGGCTCTGGTGCCCCAGGAGTTCGATACCGGTTTCGGCTTTACCGTCGAAGAAATTGTCCTGATGGGCAGGCACCCGCACATCGAGCGGTTCTCGGCCCCTTCGCGGGAGGACTGGGAAACGGTCGATCGCGCCATGGCGGCCATCGGCATCGGCGACCTGCGCCACCGCTACACCAACACCCTGTCCGGCGGCCAGAAACAGCGGGCGGTGGTGGCAAGGGCCATTGCCCAGAACACGCCGGTGGTATTGTTCGATGAAGCGACTTCAAGTCTCGATGTGAAATACACCCTGCAGATCTTCAATCTCGCCCGTAACCTCGTCCGGGATGAAGGCAGGACGGTGATCGCCGTGATCCATAATCTCAATCTGGCGGCGGCATACTGCGATCACTTGATTTTTATGAAGGACGGACGGATTCGGCACCACGGCCCGACTCATGCAACCATGACCGCCGAGACGATTGCCGAGGTGTTCGATGTACATGCCCAAGTGACAAAAGATCCTTTCAACCAGGCATTTCAGGTAAGTTTTCAATACTGGGAGTAAGAAGTGGAGATGAATTCATTACGTTTTACCGGCAGGTTCCAAACCATCATGATCATCGGCATAGCGCTCTTGGGGTATCTTGCCGGACCACAGACAGCAGCTGCCGAAACATTAAAGACCCTGGTAGACAGCTCCGGACAGACTGTGAATATTCGCCAGCCGTCCAATCGCATCATCTCGCTCTATTCCGCCCATACCGAAAACCTCTGCAGCCTGGGCGCGGCTGATCAACTGGTCGGCATTGCCGGTGGCGATGACTATCCACCGGCCGTCACAGGGAAACAGAGCTTTTCCTACCGGGAAGATCCGGAAAAATTTATCGCCGCTGGTCCCGATCTGGTGCTGGTGCGGCCGATGATTGAACGTTCCTACCCGGAATTCATAAACAAGCTGCGGCAGGCAGGCATCACCGTGGTCTCGCTGCAGCCCAACACGATTGAAGAAATGTTCACCTACTGGCGCCACCTTGGCCTGCTGACCGGCAGGGAACAGCAGGCCGAAGAGATGATCGACACCTTCACGGCGCGGCTGAGCCGGGTACAGGACAGCCTTAAGAATATCCCCACCGCACAGCGACCAAAAGTTTATTTCGAGTCGGTGCACGGCAAGATGAAGACCTTTGCCCCGGAAAGCATCGGGGCCTATGTCCTTGAGCAGGCCGGCGGCATCAACCTGGCCACCGATGCCGAGCAGGTCAGGGAGACCAATATCGCCTCTTACGGCAAGGAGCGTCTGCTCAGCCGCGGCGAGGAGATCGATATCTATCTGGCCCAACAGGGCAGGATGAATCCGGTCGATAAGAACATCATTCGCAATGAACCGGGCTTTCAGGCGATCAAAGCGGTACGTGAAGATAGAATACATCTCATCGAGGAGGCTCTGGTCTCCCGCCCCACGCTGCGGATTCTTGACGGGATAGAACAGCTCAACGGTATTTTCTTTCCACTGCCGGACAAAGGGTGAGAGGGCAAACGATGAGTAATCCCGCCACCCCGTCATTTATCATCTCAGGAACCTCCAGCGGTTCGGGCAAGACCACCGTTGCGCTGGGGCTGATGGCTGCCTTCAGGAAAAAAGGCTTGGCGGTTCAGCCCTTTAAATGCGGCCCCGACTTTATCGACCCCGGCCTGCATCAGCTGATCACCGGGACCGTCTCACGCAACCTCGATCTCTGGATGAGCGGCGAACAATTTACCCGATCATCTTTTTACCATAACAGTCGAAACGCCGACCTCGCCATCGTCGAAGGGGTGATGGGCATGTTCGACGGCGGTCTGTCTTCGAGCGGTTCTCTTTCGGCAACGCTTGGCATTCCTGGGATCCTGGTGCTCGATGTGCGGTCGATGGCGGAAAGTGCGGCGGCAATCGTCAAAGGTTTTGAAACGATAGTGCCGGAAGCGGCGCCACGTGGCGTCATCCTCAACCGGATCGCCAGCGATCGTCACCTGCAGCTGGTAAGCGACGCCATCCGCAAACATTGCCGCGCTGAAGTTCTCGGCTATCTGCCGAGAAGTCTTGAATTTGAAATCCCCGGCAGGCATCTGGGCCTGTTGACCGGCGACGAGGCTCCTCTCAGCCCGCAGGCGGTCCGCCTCCTTGCCGACACCGTTGCCGAACATATCGATCTGGATAAAATTTTGTCTTTGTGCCGAAATGTTCCTGCCGTGGACGATAATATCCTGCCGATGGCGCCGGACAAGCTCTGTCGAATAGGCGTTGCCCGTGACAAAGCTTTCTGTTTTTATTATGAAGATAATTTCGATCTCCTGCGGGCGGCAGGCGCCGAACTGGTCTTTTTCAGTCCGCTTACCGATGCACGACCACCCGATAACCTCGACGGCATCTACCTGGGCGGAGGGTATCCTGAACTGTATGCCAGGCAGCTGAACGAGAACCGGACGATGCGCTTGGCAATTGCCGAATGGATCGAAAACGACGGCCCGGTCTACGCCGAATGCGGCGGTTTCATGTACCTGACGGAAGGGATTGTCGATCATGAAGGATCGTTCCGGCAGATGGTCGGCGCCTTCCCGGTGAGGGCAAGGATGCAGGAGAAAAGGGCGAGCCTCGGCTATCGTGAGGTACAGACGGAAAGCCCATGCTGCTTCGGGCCGCCGGGGACAATTCTGCGCGGCCATGAGTTTCACTACTCGAGCATCGACCCCATGCCGGAGCACATTGCCCGGATCTATGCGGTAAACAACGGCACCAGGGAAGGCTACGCCTACAGGAAGGTCCTTGGCGGCTACATGCATCTCCATTTCGGCTATTCGCCGCAGGTGGTGAAAGAATTTGTCAATTTTTGCCGGGAATAAAAACATTATGGCTGTACAACTCCAGAAAATAGCGCCCAGCGCAATCGAACAGGAAAGTTTCAGAATAATCAGCGAGGAATTCGGTACCCACAGTTTCGACGAGCCGACCTTTAAGGTCATTCAACGAGTGATCCATGCAACCGGCGATTTTTCCTTCAAAGACACTCTGCGCTTTGCCCCCGGAGCGATAGAGGCAGGGATCAAAGCCATTCGCGACGGCAAGGATATCCTCACCGACGTCACCATGGTCGCGGCCGGCATCGGCAAGACAATGCTCGGCACGTGGGGCGGCCAGGTGATCTGCCGGGTTGCCGACCCGGAAATCGCTTCCCGGGCCAAAGCGGAAAATAAAACGAGATCGGAAGTAGCCATCGACATGTGTCTCACCGGCAATATCGGCATCATCGCCATCGGCAATGCGCCGACTGCCCTGGTTCAGGCCATCCGCAGCGTGGAGCTCGCCGATCCGGGGGCGGCCCCGCTGATCGTCGGTGTTCCGGTTGGTTTTGTCAACGCCGCAGAGTCGAAAGCCCTGCTGGTTGAGAAGAACAGCCGGTACATCACCAGCCTTGGCCGCAAGGGCGGCAGTCCGGTGGCAGCGGCTATCGTCAACGCACTTCTCCGACTGGCGGCGAAATAAATGGCTAAACGTCTCAGAAGCGGCTTTACCACCGGTGCCTGCGCCGCTGCCGCGGCTAAAGCGGCTGCCGTGGCGCTGATGGAAGGCATCTGTTTAAATGAAATCTCCATCCCCTTTCCCGACGGGAGCAGAAAGAGTTTTGCCGTGCATACCTGCCGGACGGCGGAAGGTGTTGCCGTTGCTTCGGTCATTAAAGATGCCGGAGACGACCCCGATGTCACCAATGGCGCGGAAATTGTTGCAACCGTCAGCTCCCGGCACTTGAGAGAAGATGACGACAACTGCATAGAACTTGGCAGTATCCGCATCTGCGGCGGCTCCGGCGTTGGCCGGGTGACCAAACCCGGCCTGGCTGTTACGGTTGGAGAACCGGCCATCAATCCCGTCCCGCGGCAGATGATCTGTGAAGCCGTGCGGGAGGTAACCGGCGAGGAAAAGGTCACCGTCACTCTTTCGGTACCTCAAGGCGAGGAGCTGGCGAAAAAGACCCTCAATCACCGGCTGGGCATCGTCGGCGGCCTGTCTATCCTCGGTACCACCGGCATCGTCCGGCCCATCTCCGCCGATGCCTGGACAGCCACCATTAAAGCCTCCCTCGATGTAGCCCGGGAAGCCGGTCTCGCCGAAGTGGTCCTCTCCACCGGCCGCACTTCGGAAAAAGGCGCTCAACGCCTCCTCGACCTGCCGGAAGAGGCCTACGCCATGATGGGGGATTATCTAGAATTTTCCCTTAAAGAGGCTGCCGCAAGAAATTTCAAAACTGTGCATTTAGCCGGAATGTGGGCAAAAATAATGAAGGCCGCCCTGCGCATCCCGCAGACCCATGTCCGCCATGGCGCACTCGAAGTAGCCGAAGGAGCGAAGCTGCTGGCGACACTTGGGGCAGAAGGAGAACTGCTGACCAAGATCGAAAATTCCAATACCGCAAGAGAAATGTACAGCCATATCGAAGAGGCCGGCAAAAGCGAGCTGACCCTGGCGGTGTGCCGCAAGGCGCAGGATTACTGCCGGGAAGCGACCGGCGGCGAAGTGAAGATCTACCTGGTCAACCATAAGGCTGAAGTCATCACCCATGTTTAAGCTCTTTGTCATCGGCATTGCCGATACGATGCTCTCGACCCAGCAGGAAAGCCTCTTGGCAAGGTCCGTCCTCATTGTCGGAGCGCGACGTTTCGAAGAGATGGTAAGCCATTTGCCGGTCAGATTTCTCAACATAACTCCATTGCCGGAAGCACTTGCCGCAATCGGCAGCCATCTGCAGCAAGGCAACGTGGCCGTGCTGGCCAGCGGCGACCCCCTGTTTTACGGCATAGGCCGTCGCCTGCTTGCCGAGTTTCCCGAAGAGATCATCGAAATCTCCCCTGCCCTCTCCTCGGTCCAGAGGGCTTGCGCCCTTTTCCGGATCCCCTGGGACGATGCTTTCGTCACCAGTTTGCATGGCCGTACATCCTCACATCTTCCAGGCCTTTTACTGGGACATGCCAAGAATGTAATTTTGACCGACGCCAACCACAGCCCAGACCGAATTGCCAGGCAAATCCTTGATTACCTCCAGTTCATCGGCGAGGATGAACTCAAAGAAACAATCAGGATGATGGTTGCCGAAGACATCGGACTGGCTAGCGAAAAAGTGTTTTACGGCACCCTTCAGGAAGGTTCGACACAGCGCTTTTCCCCGCTGAATATTCTCTGTCTGCTCATGCCGGCTGCTGCCGCTCTCCCCGACTACCGGTTCGGTTTGACCGAAGATCTTCTCCACCACAGCCGGGGGCTGATCACCAAAAACGAAGTCCGGGCGGCAACCCTGCACCAGCTTCGCCTGCCCGAAAGCGGGGTCTTCTGGGATATCGGAGCAGGCAGCGGCTCGCTGAGCATTGAAGCAGCCCGGGCCAACCCGGCGCTGACGGTTTATGCCGTTGAACAGAAAGACGAAGAACTGCAGAATATCAAAAACAATATTGTAAAATTCCGCAGTTTCAATATAGTACCGGTCCCGGGCCGGGCGCCCGAGGCCCTGAACCGGCTTCCCGCCCCCGACCGGATATTTGTCGGCGGCAGCAGCGGTTCACTTGCTGCGATAATCGAGCTGGCCGCCGCCCGTCTGCCTGCAGGCGGTCTTCTTGTCATCAACGGGGTAATCGACAAGACCGTGCAGGAGGCGCCGCCGCTCATGGAAAAATTTGGCTTTTCGGTGACTACATCGGTCATCGACGTGACCAGAACGGAACCGGGCGGTAAAGCAAAACGATTCAACCCCATAACCATAATGACAGGAAGACGATGAGCGAAGAACGCGGCAGCAATACTGTACATTTCGTCGGCGCCGGACCCGGCGACCCGGAACTGATCACGGTCAAGGGAAAGCGTCTTCTGCAGGAAGCCGACGTGGTTATCTTTACCGGCAGCCTCGTGCCCAAGGCGCTGGTCACCGGACTCAATGCGCAGATCCACGATTCGGCCGGCATGAATCTGGACGAGGTGTTCGCTCTTATCCTGAAGTCGTGGCAGGAAGGCAAAAAAGTCGTCCGCCTGCATACCGGCGACCCCTCCATTTACGGGGCGATCAATGAACAGATTGCCCTGCTGAGAAAACATGGCATTTCGTTTGCCGTGGTCCCGGGGGTCAGTTCGGGTACCGCCTCGGCTGCGGCGCTGCAGACCGAACTCACCCTGCCCGAGGTGTCGCAGACGGTTATTTTTACCCGACGAGGCGGCCGGACCCCTGTCCCCGAGAAAGAAAACCTCGCCGCCCTTGCGTCCCATCAGGCGACGATGATGATTTTTTTGAGTGTCGGCATGATCGATGAGGTTGTAGCCGACCTGCGGGCCGGCGGCTATCCGGAAGACACGCCGGTGGCGATTGTCGAAAAAGTCAGCTGGCCGGATGAAAAACAACTCCGCGGGACTCTCGCCACCATCGGTGCTCAGGTCAAAGAGGCCAAAATTACCAAAACAGCGATCATTGCCGTCGGCAGGGTCTTGTCCGACAGCCCTCCGCCCGCTCTCTCCAAATTATATGACAGCACCTTCACCCATGGTTATCGGCAGGGCAGCAACACTCCATGAAAATCGGCATTGTGGCCATAACTGAGGGTGGCGGCAGGCTGGCTCGGGAGCTTGCCGGAAAATTGGGCGAAGCAACTGTCATCGACCGGCAGGAAGGGCAGAAAGTCAGCGAGATCATCGCCGCCTGCTGGCATCGTTTTGATGGTCTGGTTTGCATCATGGCAACGGGGATTGTGGTTCGATCCATCGCCCCGCTGCTGCAGGATAAGCTGAGCGATCCATGCATCATCGTCATGGACGAAAAAGGACGCCATGCAATCAGTCTTCTAGCCGGCCACATCGGCGGAGGCAACGCTCTTGCGGTGAGACTCGCGGGACTCACCGGAGGGAGTGCGGTGATCACCACCGCCTCCGATACGCTTGATCTGGTCGCCCTTGATCTGTGGGCCAAAGAGCAGCAACTGGTCGCCCCCGACCGGGACAAACTTACCGCGGCTGCAGCCCTCCTGGTCAACCGGGGCGAACTGAAACTTTATTCGGATGTGGCGGTTTGCTCACTGCCGTCTGGGCTGACTCGCGTAAAGGAGGCCGAACTCGCCGATGTTATTGTTTCCTCCTCCACAGGGTTCACCCCGCAAGCCGTCATTTTTCGACCCCGTAACCTGGTGGTCGGCATCGGCTGCAACCGCGACACGCCGGCCGTCGAGTTCGAGGATGCCCTGACCGAACTCTTTGCCGATTTGCATCTCAGCCGGACCGGCATCCGCAACCTTGCTTCAATAGACAAGAAAAACGACGAACCGGGACTTTTGCAATTTGCCGCGGACAATGACTGGCAGATCGAATTTTTCCCCGGCGAAATCATCAATACCCTTACCAATCTTGAGGTCTCCTTTGCCGCCCTGAAGGCGGTCGGTGCGATAGGCGTGGCCGAACCGGCGGCACTTCTCAGCGCTCAAAGCAATCTTCTTCTCAGCAGGAAAAGAAAATGGAAAAATGTAACAATGGCAGTGGCAGAGGCACCCTTTCCGTTGTCGGAACAGGTCCCGGAGCGGTAAAGCAGATGACCCTTGCTGCCTGCGAGGTATTGGAAAAGGCAGATGTTATAATCGGCTATAAGACATATCTCGAACTGATCCCCGCCTTTCTCGAAGGCAAGGAAGTGATCTCCTCGGAGATGATGAAAGAAGTCGACCGCTGCCGTACGGCCCTTGCCACAGCCGAAACCGGCAAAAACGTCGCGCTGGTCTCGGGCGGCGACCCCGGCATCTACGCCATGGCCGGACTTGTGTATGAACTGGCCAGGGAATCGGCAAATTCGTGCAGAATCGAAATCATCCCGGGACTTGCGGCAATCAACAGCTGCGCCGCCCGTCTCGGGGCGCCGCTCATGCACGACTTCGCCGCCATCAGTCTCTCCGATCTTCTCACTCCCTGGGATCTTATCGAAAAACGCCTTGCGGCTGCGGCCATGGCCGATTTTGTCACCGCCATCTATAATCCAAGGTCAAAACGGCGCACCGACCAGATAGTCCGGGCAAGGGAAATCTTCCTCGCCCATCGGGCCGCGACGACCCCGGTCGGTATCGTTACTGCGGCGACCAGGGAAAACGAGAAGATCACAGTGACATGCCTTGCCGACATGCTGGAAAGCGAAATCGGCATGCAGTCGACGGTCATCATCGGCAACAGCCAGACTTTTACCTGGAATGATCTGATTATCACCCCAAGGGGCTACAGCGGCAAATATCGGCTTTAACGGCCCCGACCGTCAGTCGCCCATGCACGTACCGACACTGCGGGCGGCACGCACCCAGGGATGGTCTATTGGTACCAGATTCCGTTTTCCCACCACATTTTCCAGAGGCACCGTCTTGGTACTGTCGCCATCGACGGCGATCATGACTCCGCCGACACCTTTTTCTATGCAGTCGACGCAGGCGCTGCCCAGCCGGGTCGCCAGCATCCGGTCGGCGGCGGAAGGCGTCCCTCCCCGCTGATAATGACCGAGAATGGTGACTCTTGACTCGAGATGAGTCAATTTTTCAAGTTCCTGTGAGAGCCTGAGGGTGTTATTGCTCCGCTGGGTGGCAAACTCCAGCAAGGCCTCTTCCACCTTTTTCAGAGCCTTGCCGTCCTCTTTCTCCTTCGCTTTGGCTTTTGCTTCCTTGAGACTGCTGTAACGCCTGAAATCGGCAACGGAGAGAGCCCCTTCGGCCACGGCAACTATACTGAAATTGGTCCCCCGCTGCTTCCGTTTGCGGATGGCGTTACTGACGGCCACCAGGTCATAGGGGATCTCCGGGATAAGGATGGCATCCGCTCCACCGGCGACCCCTGCCCCCAATGCCAGCCAGCCGGCATTATGGCCCATGATCTCGACGACGATAATCCGATGATGGCTGTGAGCGGTGGAATGAAGCCGGTCGATGGCCTCGGTGGCAATTTCCATGGCGGTATGAAAACCGAAAGTGACGTCGGTCATAGCGACATCATTATCGATGGTCTTGGGCAGAGTCAGAATATTCAGACCCTTCTGGGCCAGGCGATAGGCGTTTTTCTGGGTTCCGCCGCCGCCGATACAGATCAGGGCGTCAAGATTGTGACGCCGATAATTATCGCAGATTACTTCCGTCATATCCATGACTTCACTGCCTACGGGCATCTTATGCGGTTTGTCGCGACTGGTACCGAGGATCGTGCCTCCTCTCGTCAGGATCGAGGAAAGCATTTCCCGTTCTAGGCGCATGGTCCGGTTTTCCATGAGGCCGCGAAAACCGTCGCGAAAGCCGAGAACATGCATGCCCTTGGACAGGGCCGACTTTCCTATGGCGCGAATAGCCGCATTCAGCCCCGGGCTATCCCCTCCAGCTGTCAAGATGCCAATATGCTTACTCATACATTCCTTTAAAAGATGTTAGAAAGTCGAACTAAAAAGTGTTTATAACAGCGTATTATGCCCGTTCTCGGCCCATTCTTCAAATGAATACTGGGTTATTCTTTACCGCAGCCGCATCGCGCCTTTTCCGCCACGGTTGCATGATGATGTAAAGACTTCGGCACGTGTCCCTGAAGTGATGGGAATTCACTGAAAAAGACAGTTTTTGCAGGCTTGCCGGCAAGTTTTTTTCTCAAAACTGCCGAGAGAGGCTTTATCGACATAACCAGAAGGATGAACACCGCCACGAGTTTTACGGCATCCGGAATCACCTCCGAAGCTTCACCGATAATTGCCCTTGGGGAGATTTCCAATATCTTATACAGCGCGTCAACCCCAAGCCCGAAAAGAACCGCACAGACCGACAGGATAACGAGATACATCGCCGTACTTCTTTTACCGAGAATCCCAAGCAAAACGGAAAGAGAAGTGATATTGGTGGCAGGCCCGACCAGGAGAAAAACCAGAGCCGCGCCCGGACTCACTCCCTTCATAATCAAGGCAGCAGCGACCGGGGTGGAGGCGCTCGCACAAATATAGAGCGGAATGCCCACCACCAGCATCACCAGCATGGAGCTGATCCCACCGCCCAGCAGGCTGGCCATCAGATCGTCGGGCACCACCGTGGTTATCAGCGCAGCGATGAATAAACCGATGAAAAACCATCCGGCAATATCTCCCCAGACCTCCCGATAACCGTACCGCACACCGGCAACAATCTTTTCCATAAAAGTATGATGGTTGCGATGGACCTCTTCGGGACAATCTATGCCATCGCAACATTTATCGACGGGACAGCTTCGATCGCCCCGAATTTCCCCCCCGTCTTTCCAGAACAGGATATTTTCGGCAAGGCCCGCTGCAATCGCCGAAACCAGCGCCGCCACCGGTCGAATAACCGTAAGAAGCGGATCGAGAAGAGCATAAGTGATAGCGATCGAATCGACCCCCGATTCCGGGGTCGAAATAAGAAAAGCTGTGGTCGCGCCCTTGTTTGCTCCTTGTTTCTTGAGTGATGCTGCCGCCGGCAGCACACCACACGATCAGAGCGGCAAGGGTACCCCGAGAAGTGCCGCCTTGAATACGGAACTGTATCGACCCCTTCCCAGATGGTTGAGTACAGTACCCGGGTTAAGAAATACTCCAACCACTCCGGCTATGATGATCCCGAAAAGAATATAAAAAGAGCTGTCCATCAGGATGTGCCATGATTCCAAGAGGAATACTTTTATAAATTCAAACATAGAGTTCCAAATGCAAATTTTTATTATTTAGTTACTAATGATCCAGCCAGAGCGATAAGTTGCTCAAGCCGCGTGTCGACTACCCGGTAATAGAGAACTGTTCCCTCCCGTCTGTTGGCGACGAGTCCCATGGTCCGCAGCAACCGCAGTTGATGGCTGACAGCCGATTCGGAAACATCCAGCAAGGCCGCAAGATCACAGACGCACATCTCCTGGCGCAACAGGGCGTGGACTATGCGCAACCGCCCAGGGTCGCCGCAGGTCTTGAAGAGAGCGCTGATCCCTTCTGTTTCCGACTGGCCCAGATCCTGGGCTTTGGCCAGGTCCACCTTATCCTGGTGGACTATCCTGCTGGCGCATTTATCATTGTTCATCGTCATTGTTTGTTGTCCCTCCATCTATATATATGTTCACATATTCATATACAGCCATCCCAGGAAAAGTCAAGAAAGCAGATGCAATTTCCGGGTGAATTGATCATACTGGTCGAAATTTTTGCACACGTACAGTAACCGTTCACCAGCACCCCATTTTCGTCCGATCAGGCCACCTCACATAGCCAACTATAGCTCGGCGACCTGCTTGAACGAACCTGGAGCACTGGATGAACGGTTACAGATCCGGGTAATGCAGTCTTTTGATGCGTACCGGTGAACGATTACTACGTACCGACACCTCAACCGGACAAGAAAGCGCATGACCGCCGCAACACAAACCTGTGGAACACTTTTCATTGTTCCTACCCCCATCGGCAACCTCGAGGATATCACCCTGCGGGCTCTGCGTACGCTCAAGGAAGTTGATCTCATTGCCGCAGAAGACACCCGGCATTCCAGACAGCTCCTCACCCACTTCGGCATCAACACCCCCTTGATCAGCTATTATAGGGAAAAGGAAGCGGAGCGCAGCGAAGAGATCATCCTTCGCCTGGAGGAAGGAAAAAATGTTGCCCTGGTCAGTGACGCCGGCACACCCGGTATTTCCGATCCCGGTGCCGTAGTCGTCCGGCAGGCCCACGAGAAAGGCATCACGGTCGTGCCGTTGCCCGGAGCATCGGCCCTGACCACCGCCCTCTCCGGCTCCGGCATCACCTCCACCGGTTTTCTCTTTCTGGGTTTTCTCCCCGCCAAAAGCAGCCAGCGCCGCAAGGCACTCGCCGCTTTAAGCTCTTGTGAATACCCGGTAGTCGTCTATGAGTCACCCCGTCGGATCGATGCCCTGCTGGCCGATGCCCTGGAGATCCTGGGCGAGCGTCAGGCCTTCTGGGCCAGGGAGTTGACCAAAACTTTCGAGGACTTGCAATCCGGCACGCTGAGCGATCTGCTCGAAAAAAGCAAAGATGGCAGAAACCGAGGAGAATTTGTCGTGGTTATCTGCCCGGGGGCGAAAGAGGAAGTGAAGGGACAGACTCTTGAAGAGCTGATACTCTGGTACCGTGATAATTCCGAACTCTCGCTCAAGGATGTCAGCCGTCAGCTGGCCGCCGATCTCGGGATCTCACGGTCGCAGATTTATCAACAGGCACTCGCGCTCTGGAATAAATAAGATGGAAAAGCAATGACAATGAAAAAACTCCGGACATGCATCACCCCTGAAGGCAGGTTCCGATACGGCATCCACAAACCGAGCTATACTGTCGCCAATCTCCGGCAGGACACCAGGCCTGCAATCCTTGGGCTGTCGACAGACAACGAGGAAGTCGGTAACGAAAGAAATTTTCCGCAAGGAAATATCCCGGTCCCCGAGGCGGATTGGATTTTTGAGATCCCGAACCCTTTCCCTTTCCGGGGAACCACTTATATCGACAAGGAATGGGCGGACGCAAGTGCAATAAATCCCGACAAGATAGGATTGCCGCCGGCGCCGCAGGTCTCGCTCTCCACCACCCTGAAAAAAACCGATGCCCACAGCCTGTTCGAACAATTACCCGACCCGCTGCTGCTCGCCCTCGCCACCTGCTCGACCGATCCGGCCGACCTGATACGCCTTGCCGAACTCTCCTGCGATATCATCAAAGAGAATGAACAGCCGGCGGGTCTGCGTTACCTGAAAGACGACACCGGCAGATTAATGCCGGTGATCCGCAACCATCCCTTGTTCGAGGCGGTGGCCAATAGCCCGTATTTGCCCGACGACTACAAAATTATCATGGTGATCCGCCCAGGCGCCCAGGGTCGAAGTGAAATAGTCGGGGAATGGCCGAAGGACGAAAACACCCACGTCTTTGAATATCTGCGGCAAAATTCTTATATACCCGGCGGACACTACGCCGCGAACATGGCCGACGACGCCATCCGCTACAGTATCGAGGCACTGGGGCCGGGGGATATAAAAGGTCTGCGTCACCTTTACTACCAGCGCACCTTGGTGCGTCTTGCCGAGAAGCTGCAGCTTCCCCTGCCGGCCACGGGAAGAGTGTTGAGAGAGGATGAGCTTGAATCACTCAGGCTGGGGATCATAGCAGCATTACCGGAAGAAAACGGCGCGGCCACCCTCTGGGGCTGGAATTTCGGATTCGATTTTGCGCCAACGCAGTACCGGCTGCATGCCTCCCATCAGCAGATTCACCAGCAATACGCCCTGGTGCCGGAGGAGGTTACAGCCTACAATGAAGGCACCGAACAGGCAGTCGGGCAATTTGCCTCATACAGCTGCGGCGATCTGGTGGCCGACCTGATCAACGATTACGAAGAAATCAACGGCAGCGATTTCTTCAGCGACTACCGGACGGCTCTCGCCGCCAACCGTCGTATGGATGGCCGTGACGACCTGCCGTCCGGTCTTACGGTCTGGAGCGATAGCCGGGTCATGCTTTTTGTCCCCAAGGCCCAGACTTCGCAATGGGAGCTTCAGCTCATGACCCTGCCCACCGAAAACGGCAATCTCGCCGGCAATATCGTCGAATGCGATCCTCAGGTACGCCGCTCCCTCGACACCGGCATCCTCATGGCCCAGAGGGCCCTTGCAGGACTCGGGGCAAAAATGGTCACCTCCATTGAATATGCAAAAAGACTGACTTCCGCAAGCGACACTCGGCAGCCGCTGCTCTACGCCCTGCTGCCCCGCCTGCCCGAATCGCCGGGCGCGTTCAGCGAGGCCCAGCTCCGCTTTATCAACGGTCATTATCCGGAGGACTTTGCCGCAGCCTGCAGAAAGCAGCTCGCACGGTGAACTATCCGCTATTCTTTCTGGATGATCATGGTGTTGAGCCTGGCTCGACGGATAACCTTCTGCAGCCCGATCCGGGTGCGCGGATTGATGATAACCGGCCCGGCAATATTGGCGTTGAGAACGGGTGCCTTCCCCTCTCTTTTACTGAGCATCATAAAAATGCCAAGCTCCTCCGCCCCTTTTGCCTGCAGGAGATCCCTTTCCTCATCAGTCAATTCAAGATCGTAACTGAGCCCGTACTGCCCGGGATCGACTATGGTGAATGTTATCTCCGGCTGGTCGCAGGATTCCAGCCAGAAGGCGGTTAAGTCATTTTCTTCCTTGTGATAAACAAGGTAAGTAGTGTATTTTTCAAACCCTGGAATACCACGAGGGAAAGTCACTACTTTTTCTGAATCGATTATCGGGTGCTGCGCGGCATGCACATCTTTGGTCATACGGTTCTCCTTGACCTGAAGGGTAAGTGTAACAGTTAGACAAGACAAGCGTATCAAAACCGCCTGTCAATATTCAAGAGAAAAGTCAGACAATTTATGTAATTTCCCCGGTTTGCCATCCGGTTGCAGTTCAAATGAGTGTAAATTTCTAAAAATGCAGTGTATCGCCTGCATTGAGCACGGAGAAGACAATGAAACAGAATGGTTTTTTTGGCCGATGGGGCGGAGCATTTATCCCGGAGATCCTCCACGAAACATTTGAGCAGCTGAAGATCTCTTTTCAAAAAGCCAAGGAAGACCCGAAATTCTGGCTAGAATATCAAGAACTTATGTCAACATATTCGTGCCGGCCGACGCCGCTGACCTACGCCGAAAATCTGACCAGGCACTTCGGCGGGGCAAAAATCTACATTAAACGCGAGGATCTCAATCACACCGGCGCCCATAAGGCCAATAATGTCATGGGTCAGGGTCTGCTGGTGAAACGCATGGGGAAAAAGCGGGTAATCGCCGAGACCGGCGCCGGCCAGCACGGCATGGCCACCGCGACCATGGCCGCCAAATTCGGCTTTGCCTGCACTATCTATATGGGTGAGGTCGATGTATTGCGACAGCGTCCCAATGTTTTCTGGATGGAAAAGATGGGCGCGACAGTTGTTCCGGTCAAAGACGGCTCAAGAACCCTGAAGGATGCCATAAACGAGGCATTCAGGGACTGGGTGACCAATATCGACTCGACCCATTATGTGCTCGGTACCGCCTGCGGTCCCGCGCCTTTTCCGGAAATGGTCTCGTGGTTCCAGTCGATCATCGGCCAGGAGGCGCAAAAGCAGATTGTCGTTCAGCACGGCAAACCGCCGGCCAGGGTCTATGCCTGTGTCGGTGGCGGTTCGAACGCCATGGGGATTTTTCAGGGCTTTCTTGATAACGATGAAGTGGAACTGATCGGGGTCGAGGCCGGTGGCAAGGGACTCTCGACAGGCCGCCACGCCGCCAGGTTGTGCGGCAGGGATGCCAGCCCGGGAGTTGCCCAGGGCTACAAGACCATGTTCCTGCAGGACAGCGACGGCCAGATGCTCGAAACCCATTCCGTCGCCGCCGGACTCGATTATGTGGGCGTCAGTCCTATCCTCGCCGATCTGGCCGAAAAAGGCCGGGTTCGGTTTGAATCGGCCACCGACGATGAGGTAATGGCAGCCCTCGACCTCACCATGCGCATGGAAGGAATCATTCCCGCCCTTGAATCGACTCATGGCTTTGTCCAGGCATTCAAAGAGGCCCCCCTGCTCAGCCGGGACGATGCCATTATCATCAACCAGTCGGGCCGAGGAGACAAGGATATTTTCACCATCGCCCACGCCTTCAATGATCCTTCATGGAAGGAATTCATCATCGCCCGCGGCAGAGAATACGAAAAATAGAAAATTGAGTGAACTCTTCTTATATTAGAAAGACAGAACGGTGAGGACATGACGATACTCGAAAAGACCCTGCGCACCAGACTCGAAAACAACAAAATCCTGCTGATGACCCATATCGTTCTCGGCTACCCCTCTTTTACCGTCAACCGTCAGGTTATATCCCAGATGGTTGAGGGCGGGGTTGACTGCATCGAAATGCAGATCCCGTTTTCCGAACCGATGGCCGACGGTCCGGTCATTTTGAAAGCCAATCAGGAAAGCCTTGCCGCCGGCACAAAGGTGGCGGACTGCCTGGCCTTCGGGGCCGAGATGAGCAAGAGATACGACATTCCCTTTCTCTTCATGACCTACTACAATATCGTTTTCAAGTATGGCGAAGAGAAATTTTTCCAGGATTGCCGGGCAGCAGGCATTAAAGGACTCATCGTTCCGGATCTGCCGCCGGAAATGGGTGAGGAGTTTTTTCGCCTGGCAAAAGAATACAGCATCGCTCCGGTGCTCATTTTCGCACCGACCTCAACGGACGAGCGGATGACCGTATTGAACCAATCAGCGGACGGCTTCATCTACTGCGTCGCCCGTCGCGGGGTGACCGGCAAACAATCCGAATTCGGCGAGGAATTTACGACCTACCTGGCCAGATGCCGGGCGGCCACATCTTTGCCTCTGGCGGTAGGCTTTGGTATCCGCAACAAAGAGGATGTTGCAGCAATTACCGGCAAGGCAGACATGGCGGTCATCGGCTCGGAGACCATCCGGCTGGTGGATCAACAGGGACCTGAAGCGGTGGGTCCGTTTATTACCGGCTTGCGCTGAACACAACGAGGGGGGCAACATGGCTGATATACGACAACAGAACGACCAATTCGGCACCACCGATGTCATCTGGGACCTTTCCGATCTCTATGCCGGAACCGACGACCAATATATCGAATCGGATATCGCCTGGTGCGAAAACGAGGCCGGTGCGCTGAGAGAAATGTATTGCGGAAGAGTCAAGGATCTGGGAGCCGCCGATCTTTTCGCCCTGGTCAAGAGACTGGAAACCCTCGACTCCGCTCTCAGCAAGCTCGCCACCTTCTCCTTTCTCAATTTTACCACCCGCATGGGCAACGCCGAAGCCGGCGCGCTGGACCAGAAAATCCACGAACTGGCCAGTCTATGCGGGACGAGGACGGTCTTTTTCGAACTCGAGTGGAACCAGCTTGCCGAAGAACAGGCCGAGACTCTCCTGGCCAGCCCCGACCTCGCCTTCTACCGCCACTACCTTTCCTGCCTGAGAAGGTATCGCCCCCATCAGCTCTCGGAAAGCGAGGAAAAAATTCTTCTCGAAAAAGAAGCGGTGGGGCGGAATTCCTGGACCACCCTGTTCAACAAGATACTCAGCGCCTATAAGTTCGGTGAGAATAAAAGAACCGAGGAAGAGGTGCTGACCGACCTCTACCATGAAGACCGGGACGCGAGGATAACCGCCGCTACGGAAATGACCGAGGGACTGCGGGCCAACAACCACATCCTCACTCACATCTTCAACACGCTGGCTGCCGACAAAATGATCACCGACCGTCTGCGCAAGCACCCCAGCTGGATCAACTCGATGAATCTGCACAACGAACTGCAGAACAAAACCGTCGAGACGCTGATCGAGGCGGTCACCACCCGCTACGATATCGTTCACCGGTATTACCGAGTCAAACGCCGGCTGCTTGGCCTTGAAAAGCTCGAACATTACGACCGGTATGCGCCCCTTCCTTCGCTGCCGGCAAAACAGATCGACTGGCGCTCCTGCCGGGAGACGGTCCTCAGGGCGTTTGCCGATTTTTCACCGCAGATGGCTGAGATCGGCGAGAGGTTCTTTGATCGCAACTGGATTCATGCTCCTGTCGGCGAAGGAAAACGGGGCGGCGCCTTCGCTCATCCCTGTGTTCCCGAAGTGCATCCCTACGTGCTTGTCAACTACACCGGCAATCTGCGGGACGTCTCGACGGTTGCCCATGAACTCGGTCACGGCATCCATCAGGTTCTTGCTGCCGGCCAGGGCCACTTTAACAGCGACACGCCCCTGCCGCTGGCGGAAACCGCTTCGGTTTTCGCCGAACTGCTGGTCTTCAACAGCCAGCTCGCTCTCCTTGAAAACGACGAGGAGAGACGGGCCTTTATCTGTCAGAAACTCGAATCGATTTTCGCCACGGTTTTCAGGCAGACCGCCATGAACCGCTTCGAGCAGTTGATGCATGAAGGAAGGCGAAAACACGGCGAACTGAGCAGCGACAAGCTGTGCGAATACTGGCTGACGACCCAGCGGGCAATGTACGGCGATACCGTGCAGCTGGACGATGAGTATGGCATCTGGTGGTCCTATATCCCCCACTTCCTGTCCACCCCTGGATATGTGTACTCCTATGCCTTCGGCGAACTGCTGGTTCTCGCCCTGTATGGGAAGTACCAGCAGGAGGGGGAATCGTTTGTAGCCAAATACCTGACGCTCCTGTCGGCCGGCGGCTCACGCTCGCCGTATGAACTCATGCAGCCCTTCAATATCGATCTGGACAGTCCGGCATTCTGGCAGACGGGGTTGGGTGTTATCGATCGGATGCTGGCAAAGGTAGAGTAAGATCAACCGGCTTGCTTGTTGCGCCGCCAATGCGGGTGGGTGATACCCATCTTGTTGATTTTGTAATTTAAAGCCCGGGGACTGATACCGAGCTTCTTGGCGGCGTTTTTCTGCACCCACAGGCATTCTTCCAAAACCCGCAGGACGAGCTCTTTTTCCTGCTCCGCGAGAGACTCGGCTGCTTCCGGAGGCAACCTGAAATTTTCCCCCGACTCGGATGAATCCGGCTGACGCATGATTTTTTTCGGCAATGCCAGATTATACGTGTGGATCTTGTTGTCGTCCTCGAGAATCACAGCTCTTTCGATGGTATTGGCCAGTTGCCTGATATTCCCCGGCCAGTCATACTCCTGAATCAGCTTTCTTGCCTCTTCGGTGAAACCGATGATATTGCAATCACCACGATGCATCGAGGCGCAACACTTCTTCAGCAGCAGATCGGCCAGGGGCAAAACACACTCTTTTCTGTCGCGAAGCGACGGCAGAGTAACCGGCAGCACATTGATCCGATAATAGAGATCCTCCCGAAAAAGACCGGATTCGACCTGCCGCACCAGATCCTTATTGGTGGCGGCGATGATCCTGACGTCGCTGTAAATCGTCTTGTTGCCGCCGACCCGTTCAAAGGATTTTTCTTCGAGTACCCGCAGCAGCTTGGTCTGCAGACGCATGTTCATCTCACCGATCTCATCGAGGAAGATGGTTCCTCCGCTGGCCTGTTCGAACCTGCCGATGCGCTGCTTGTCGGCACCGGTAAACGACCCTTTTTCATGACCGAACAGTTCCGACTCCAGGAGATCTTCAGGAATGTTGGCACAGTTTATCTTGACAAAGGGTTTTTTTCTTCTCGGCGAATTGAAATGGACTGTCCCCGAGAGAAAAGATTTTCCGGTGCCGGTATCTCCGGTAATCAGGATCGTCGAATCGGTTTTGGCAAACCGTTCAAGGCTTTCCAGAATCCTCTTCATATTCAGGCTGTAGGCGATAACATCTTTAAAATCGTAGACGACGTCCTGCGTCCGCCGATAGTATGCTATTTCGAATCGCTGGTCGCGGATCTCAATTGCCTTATCCACGGCGATATTGATACGGGTCGGAGAAATGGGATGAACGAGAAAATCGCTCGCTCCGGCATTCATTGCCTGCACGATAGTTTCCGCTTTTTCCACCTTGCTGGTCACGATAATCGGCAGGAAGGGGTCTTTATTGTGTATTTGCTTAACCGTCGACATGGACTCACCGTTCATCGAATCGACATCGATAAAGATCAGATCAAACTGGCGAGCCTTAATCTCCGCTTGAAATTCATCCTCATTGGCGATACAAGTCAACTCGCACCTGTCCTCCAGAGCGGAGAGAATGCTTGCGCTCGTCTCCTCGAATGAATCGTATATGAGAATTTTATGCATAATACCCGCCTCACGGGGATAGGATTCTCGGTGATAACTTGAACTTCTTATTTACAAATGGCATTTTCAAGAGATGATGAATTGCTCATAACTCGCATAGCGAGACGAAAGTCGGAATTATATTACTACCCGATTCCGTCCTTTTATGAGTTTGCTGCAAGATCTACAACAGACGCCTTACTGCATCAAATTGAGAGGAGATAACTCCTCGATGAAATCTTCGCAGAAAAAAACAGCAGAAAAATAGCACAACGGGTAATTACAAGACAGTAAATGATATTTCAAAAACGTAACTCCTTCTTCCTTTATAAGGAATCTGAAAGAAAAATGCAACCAAAAGCAACTTCAATTTCGACAAAATGATTTTCACAGCCCACGATATGCATTCAGGCCGGGATGTGCAGGCCGAAAATACCTCATCGGATGAATTTTGGATGGAACAAGCGTTTTCCCAGGCTCTCGGTGCCGCCCGGAAAGGTGAAGTTCCGGTTGGCGCCGTGCTGGTTGGGCCGGAAGGCATGCTTGCCGCGGCAGGCAACAGCCCCATCGGCTTGCACGACCCAACCGCCCATGCCGAGGTCCTTGTGCTCAGAACTGCTTCCGCAAATATATCCAATTACCGTTTGCCGAACACCACCCTCTATGTCACGCTGGAACCTTGCATCATGTGCATGGGCGCTCTCATCCAGGCCAGGATAAGCCGTCTGGTGTACGGAGCGAACGACCCCAAAACCGGAGCTGCCTCCTCCGTTTACACCATCGGCAGCGACGGCCGTCTCAATCACCGGATTGAGGTCCGTGGTGGAATCCTGGCAGACAGGTGCGGAGAATTACTGCGGGCTTTCTTCAAAACGCGAAGAGGTGGAAGCTATCCGGCCGAGCCGTAATAATTTGCCCTTTTTAAAAACGTTGTTACTTTTTTGATTGCTAAAACGATGACGACGGTATACATAGTACCACACATTTTTGAGAGCATTCGATTAAGGAGAGGTGACCGAGTGGCTTAAGGTGCACGCCTGGAACGCGTGTGTACGCAAGTACCGTGAGTTCGAATCTCACCCTCTCCGCCAACATGAGTTCGACTTTGATAGCCGGGCCCTGCGCAACAAAGAATCGCGAACCCCGCCAGGTCCGGAAGGAAGCAACGGTAGCGACACTCTTCGTGTGTTGCAGGTAACCCGGCTATCATTTTTTTATGGTTTCTCCCATAAACCGCACGTCATCACTCACAACAAGCCGCGGTGTTGCATGTCCTATCTCGTCCTTGCCAGAAAATCCCGTCCGCAGACATTCAGTCAGGTTGTCGGTCAGCGCCCCGTAGTCAAGACCCTGCAAAACAGCATCCGGAGAAACAGAGTCGCCCATGCCATTTTATTCTCCGGGGTCAGGGGGGTCGGCAAAACCACTCTTGCCCGCATTATGGCGAAGGCGATCAACTGCCGGAGCGATGAGGGAGACCGGCCCTGCGACCAGTGCCCTTCATGCCGGGAAATTGCCTCGGGCACGGCGCTCGATCTCTATGAAATCGACGGCGCCTCGAATCGGGGCATCCAGGAAATACGCGAACTGAAAGAAAAAATCAAATTCCTTCCCACCTCGTCAAAATACAAAATCATCATCATCGACGAAGTGCACATGCTGACCACCGAGGCCTTCAATGCTCTTCTGAAGACCTTGGAGGAACCACCTGCCCATGTCTGTTTCATGTTTGCTACTACCGAAATCCACAAGATTCCCATTACCATTCTTTCCAGGTGTCAGCAGTACGAACTCAAGCGAATTTCCGCCCAGGAACTGTACGACCACTTCCTCAAGCTCACCGTCGCCGAGGGCTATGCGATCGAACCGGCCGCTTTATCCCTCATCGTCCGGGAAGCCGGCGGATCCGTCCGGGATGGCCTGAGCCTTCTTGATCAGATGTTTTCCTTTGGTGAAAAAACAATCACCACCAAAGATGTCGTCGAGGTCCTCGGCCTGGTGAGCAGAGAAGTGCTGATGCGACTGACCAGGGGACTGCTTGACGGAAAAATCAAAGAAGTTCTCCTTGCCCTCGATGAAATCTTCGGTTACGGCATGGACATCAAGCGCTTCAGTGAAGATCTCATGGGGTTTTTCCGCACTCTTCTGCTTTGCAAGATCGAAGGCTGCAGCGATCTTATCGATCTTCCTGCCGAAGAACTGGCGGAATGCCGGAAGCTGGCGGAGGGATATACCAGCGAAACCCTGCATATGAAACTCGCCCTGCTCATGTCGACCGCCGAGGAGCTGAGACATGCGATACAACCCCGGCTGACTCTTGAAACGGCTTTCCTGAAAATCATCGAATCCGGCAATGTGGTCCCCTTGACCACTCTGCTCGGGCATCTTGATGAAGTGCTGAAAACCTTGCCGATCTGCCATCCGCCGACTGTTTCCCTGCCGGATGAAGAAGCAGTACCAGCACCCAGAAACCAATCGACAGCTCCGCCCACCGCAGAAATCCAGGAAAATAAAGTTACCGACCAACCGGCTCCGCCCCCTGAACCAGCCGAAACAAATGAACCTCCAGTCGCCGCCGGCCCGGAAACTGAAGCAAAGGCAGCCGATCCGGTGCGGGAACCGATCCAAATCCATCCTCATGAAAAAGACATCCGCAAGGACTGGCTGGAATTCATCCACTACGTCAAGGATCGCAAGGTCTGGATGGCCCAGGACCTTCAGCGGGCAGACAACATCAAACATGATATCGAAGGGGAATTACTGCTTACCTATAATGATCCTGCCAACTGCTCGCTGCTCCGTCAAAAGGAAAACCGACAGCTCCTTACCGAGTTTGCCTTGGATTTTTTCCAAAAACAATTAAAAGTTCGTTTCATTGTCCCGGAGGTAGAGGACCCTGCGGAAAACAATGGGATCGAATCGCCAAACCGCAAGCGGGCACAGCTGGCAGGCGATCCGCTGGTGATCATGGCAGCAGAGATTTTCAACGGCCAGGTCGGAGATATCCGGATTGGTCCGCGCAGCAGATAACATGGAGGAGCCTGGATGTCATTGTCGTACAGGCTCCGCACTGCTCGGCAATCTCTCGGTTAATAAATAAGATAATCTTACATAAGGAAGAAACATTATGGATATGAACACTATCATGCAACAGGCAAAGGTCATGCAGGAAAAGATGGCCAAAATCCAGGAAGACCTTGCCAAGAAATCGATCACCGGCAGCGCCGGAGGCGGCATGGTCCTGGTGACCGTCAACGGACAGGGCGATGTGTTATCGGTCGCGGTAGAGAAGACCGTTGTCGATCCGCAGGAGGTGGAAATGCTCCAGGACCTGATCGTCGCGGCTACCAACGATGCATTGCGCAAAGCCAAGGAGTTGAGTAAACAGGAACTGGCCCAACTTACCGGCGGACTCAACCTGCCGGGTCTCAGCAATTTCATGCAGTCATAAGCACCATGCAGGTCATTCCTCCGGCCCTGGAAAAACTCATCGACAACCTGGCCCGTCTGCCTGGCATCGGTAAAAAAACTGCAACCCGTCTTGCCTTGAATATCCTGCGCAAGCCTCCGTCTTTGGCCCGCGACCTTGCCGAATCCCTGCTTGGTTTGCACGGGGCGATTCGGCTCTGCTCATGTTGTTTTTCTTTTTCCGAGCAAGACCCCTGCGGAATCTGCGCCGATCCGCGCCGTCAGGCCGATACTATTTGTGTCGTTGAACAATCCGGCGATCTTCTCGCGATCGAAAAGACAAACTTTTATCGCGGCCACTACCACATTTTACACGGCGTCCTCTCTCCGATGGACGGCATAGGGCCGGAAGAGATCAAAAGCCGGGAACTCGTTGCCAGGGTCCGCAGCGGAACAATCAAGGAAGTTATCATTGCCACCAGTTCCACAGTGCCCGGAGAGGCAACCGCTTCGTACCTGATCGACATCCTGCAGCATGAACCCATTCGTTTAACCAGGCTGGCCTGTGGAATTCCGATGGGTATGGATATCAAATACGCCGACCGATACACCTTGGCCAAGGCGATTGAAGCACGGTCCCCGGCAAAATAGTTTTGGCCTGCAGTATCTTCATCGCTCGCTGTTCCGGACGATTTCGACCGGAATCGGTTGATTCAATACCTTTTTTTACAGGTAAGCTGCTAAAAAATTGTTGCACGCCATGTTCAATCATGTTAATAAATGGCTCTTGCCAAGCCCGGGAAGACCGCAGCGCCTCGCTGCACGGTTTTAAGGCAAATTCAGTAATCCCAGGCGCGTAGCTCAGTGGGAGAGCGCCACCTTGACGTGGTGGATGTCGTGGGTTCAATCCCCTCCGCGCCTACCAAGATAAAAGGCTAAAGTGAGAACACCTTAACCAAGGCGTTAATTCTTTAGCCTTTATTTTTATATTCAATTATCTCATGGCTGATATAACAGTAACCTTATCCGGAGGAGAATCCGTCGCGGTGCCGCCAGGAACCACTGTGCAGGGCGCGCTGACCTCTCTCCTGTCAAATAAGCAGCGAAAGCTTACGGTGGCAGCCAAAATAGGCGATGTCATTGCTGACTTCACGCGCCCATTGCATGAGGATACGGTTCTTGTTCCCATCCAGATCGGCTCCGACGAAGCGCATGACATTCTGCGCCACAGCACGGCCCATATCATGGCCCTGGCTGTTCGTGACATTTTCGGCAAAGACGTAAAGGTGGCTATCGGACCTGCCATTGAAAACGGCTTTTATTACGACTTCATGCGCAGCGAACCGTTCAGTCCTGAAGATTTCGAGCAAATCGAACAGAGGATGGAAGAACTGGTTCGCCAGGCCCTGCCTTTTCAGCGCACCGAGATAGCAAGCTCGGATGCCCTGAAACTCTTTGCTGCCGAAGAAGAAAAATACAAGGTCGAGTTGATAGAGGATCTGCATACCGATGCTGTTTCTCTTTATCATGTCGGTGAATTCACCGATCTTTGTCGCGGCCCCCATCTTCCCAACACCTCATTTATAAAAGCATTCAAGCTGCTGCGTGTTGCCGGCGCCTATTGGCGGGGAGATGAAAAAAGAGACGTTCTGCAACGTATTTACGGGACCGCTTTTTACGACAAAAAAGATCTCAAGAAATATCTGAATGCTCTCGAAGAGGCCAAAAAGCGCGATCACCGGAGACTCGGCAAAGAACTGGAGCTCTTTACCATCAGGGACGAAATCGGTCCCGGCCTGATCCTCTGGCAGCCTAAGGGCGCGCAACTTCGCCGGCTGATTGAAGACTTCTGGAAAGACGAGCATTACCGTCACGACTACGAGCTCCTGTATACGCCGCACATAGCGCGCCAGGACCTCTGGAAAACTTCCGGTCATCTCGACTTCTACAGCGAGAACATGTACGCTCCGATGTATATCGACGAGGTAGAGTATCAGCTCAAGCCGATGAACTGCCCTTTCCACATCGGCGTTTACAACAGCCAGAAGAGAAGCTATCGCGAGTTACCTGTTCGCTGGTGCGAACTGGGGACGGTGTATCGGTATGAACGGGCTGGAGCCTTGCACGGACTGCTCAGGGTCCGTGGTTTTACCCAGGACGATGCCCATATTTTCTGCCGTCCGGACCAGCTGGAAGAAGAGATAATCCATATTCTCGATCTTACGCTGCATATCCTCAAGTCTTTCGGATTCAGCGAGTACGATATCTATCTCTCGACCAGACCTGAAAAATTTGTCGGCAGTGACGAAAACTGGGAAAAGGCCACTCAGGCTCTGAAACTCGCCCTGGAGAAAAAAGATCTGGCGTTCATGGTCGACCCGGGTGAAGGCGTTTTTTACGGGCCGAAGATCGACATCAAAATTAAAGATCAACTCGGCAGATCCTGGCAATGTTCAACTATTCAGGTTGACTTTAATCTGCCCGAGCGGTTCCAGATGCAGTATACCGGCACCGACAACACCGATCATCAGCCTATTATGATTCACCGTGCCCTTATGGGCTCGCTGGAACGCTTTATCGGTGTGCTCATCGAGCACTACGCCGGAGCCTTCCCTCTCTGGTTTGCGCCGGTTCAGGCGCGTATCCTCAATATCACCGACGACCAGCTGGAGTACGGTGAAGAGGTATACAAAGAACTGCGCAGCGCGGGTTTGCGTATTGAAAAAGATTTGCGCAATGAAAAACTGACATATAAAATCAGAGAAGCGCAAGTAGCCAAAATTCCGTACATGCTTATTATCGGTGAGAAGGAAAAAACTGATCGGACGGTTACCGTACGGCAACGCGACGGGGAAAACCTGCCGCCGATGACAATTGAAGAATTTGTCGCAAAAATAGCACAAGAAGTAAAGACAGGTCGCGGGTACTGAGCAGCGTGGAACCGATGATGGTGCCCGGCAATGTCGATATCATATCCAACCGGGATGATTTGCAATATTAAGCTCGTAGAATCGAGGAGGTAAAGTTATTAATAGAAAAGGAAGGAGTGGTCCGGTACAGCGGGAGGAAAAGTCAATCATCAATGAAGCAATCCGCTTTCCCAAGGTCAGGCTTATCGACGCCGAAGGAAATCAACTTGGGGTTGTCTCATCTGAAGAAGCGAAAGACATCGCATCTGAAGCCGGGCTTGACCTGGTGATAGTCTCTGAAAATGCCGACCCGCCTGTTTGTCGGGTAATGAATTACGATAAGTTCCGCTACGAGCAGAAGAAAAAAACGCAGGAAGCCAAAAAGAAACAAACTGTTATTGAAACAAAAGAGATCAAGTTCCGGCCCAAAACCGACGACCATGATCTGGATTTTAAGATAAAAAACATTAAGAAATTCCTTGCCAGTAAAAACAAGGTGAAGCTGACCATGCGTTTTCGTGGACGGGAGATCGTATACTGCGAAACGATCGGACTTGACGCCATGAAAAAAATCGCCGAGACCCTGAGAGAGGATGCAGTCATCCTTCAGGAACCGAAAATGGAAGGCCGCCAGCTGGTGATGTTTGTAGGGCCGAAGGCATAATTGGCCGTTTGCCCCCGCATTGAGTTCGTTATTTATATATGACAATCGCTGTCGATTGGTGGTGCCTTTCTGCAGCAGATATTTAAAGCCACCCAAGAACAGTCAAAAGATATTGAGGTGAAAGGAGTTATATCATGCCTAAAATGAAATCCAACAGAGGTGCGGCAAAGCGCTTCAAACTGACAGGATCCGGAAAAATTAAACGAGCAAAAGCGTTTTCCAGTCATATCCTGACCAAAAAGTCAACAAAACGGAAGCGTGGCCTGCGCCAGTCCGAACTGGTTGATTCTGCCAACTACAAGGGAATCAGAAGAATTTTACCTTACATGTAAAGAACAGACTGTTTCTGGTGAATATTGTTAATTGAACATTCTTGCATATACGCCTACTGAGCCTGTCGGCCAACGGTTGCAGGAAAAATAAGGAGTTTACAGATGCCACGCGTTACACGGGGTTTTAAGGCCCGCAGAAGAAGAAATAAGGTCCTGAAGCTTGCCAAAGGCTTTAGAGGAGGCAAATCGCGTCTTTATAAAACCGCGACCGAAGCGGTTGACCGCGCATTAAACTACGCTTTCCGTGACAGAAGAGCCAAGAAGAGGGATTTCCGCCGCCTCTGGATCGCCAGAATCAATGCCGGCGCCCATATGAACGATATGAGCTACAGCAAATTGATCGGTGGGTTGAAAAAGGCCAACATTGACCTTGACCGCAAGGTACTTGCCAACATGGCGATACTCGATGCGGGCGCTTTCTCCAAAGTGGTGCAGATGGCCAAAGAAGCGAACGCGTAACAGCTCCACACTTCACTGTTTTTTCATGCGTGCCGGTTTTGGTTTGTGCGACCAATAACCGGCATGCTGTTTCTTTGAGTATCTAACTTTCGCATTCGATATGGAACACGAGTTACAGAGTTTAGAAGCCGAGGCCAGGAAGTGCCTTCACGATTTGACCGATGAAGGGCAGTTGGAAGAATTCAGGATTCGCTTTCTCGGACGCAAAGGCAGCTTCAGCACCATTATGCGGCAACTTGGCACTGTCCCCGCCGAGGATCGTCCGAGAGTCGGACAACTGGCCAACACCATAAAGGCTGAAATTGAAAAATTGTTCGAGGCGAAAAAGAATACGCTGGATGCTGCCATCTCCGGTGCCTCGGACAGACAAACCCCTGACCTTACTCTGCCCGGCCGCGTGCCTGCAGGCGGCAGACTTCACCCGATAACCCAGGTTATGCGGGAAACCTGCACGATTTTCGAGAATCTCGGGTTTTCCGTCGCCGAAGGTCCGGATGTCGAACTCGACTACTATAATTTTGAAGCACTGAATATCCCCGCCCATCACCCGGCTCGGGATATGCACGACACCTTCTATATCAGCGATTCAGTCCTGCTTCGCACGCACACGTCCCCCATGCAGGCCAGGATAATGGAAGTCCAGCAGCCTCCCCTGCGGGTTATCGCCCCTGGAAAGGTGTATCGCTGCGACTCCGATATTACCCACACTCCGATGTTTCATCAGGTGGAAGGTTTTCTGGTCGATAAAAATATTTCATTTGCCGACCTAAAAGGCGTGCTGACGGTTTTTACCCGCAAAATGTTCGAGAAGGAACTGCCGCTCCGCTTTCGCCCGTCTTTTTTTCCCTTCACGGAACCAAGTGCAGAGGTGGATATCGCCTGTGTCATGTGCGGTGGCAGCGGTTGCAGAGTCTGCAAAAAGACCGGTTGGCTGGAGATACTCGGATCGGGAATGATCGATCCGGAAGTCTTTAAAAAAGTCGGTTACGATCCTGAAGTGTACAGCGGATTTGCTTTTGGTCTTGGGATCGAACGCATCGCCATGTTGAAGTACGGCATCGACGATATTCGACTTTTTTATGAGAACGATCAGCGTTTTCTTTCACAGTTTTAGTCTGTTTCACCACAACTCAGAACACTGCTATGAAGCTTACTCTTGACTGGTTGCAAAACTATGTAGACATTGCCGGCTTATCTCCGGATGGGCTGGCCGGGCATCTCACCATGCTTGGTCTGGAAGTCGATGCGGTTACTCCCTTATACCGGGAACTGGCACCGCTCAAGACCGGCATGGTGGTCGCGGCCGAACGCCACCCCGATGCCGATAAACTCACGGTCTGCCAGGTGCAGATCGGTGACACCACCCACCAGATTGTCTGCGGCGCACCCAATGTCCGTAAAGGACTGGCCGTGGTTGTCGCTCTGCCCGGTACGGTTTTGCCGGGTGATTTCAAAATCGGCAAATCGAAAATCCGCGGGGTCGAATCGTTCGGCATGATCTGTTCGGAACGTGAACTCGGGCTGAGCAATGCCCATGACGGCATCATGGAACTGCCGGAAGGGGTGCAACACGGCCGGAGTTTTATCGAGGCGATGGGCTTGAATGATACCTTTGTCGAGGTCGATCTCACGCCGAACCGTCCGGACTGCGCCTCGGTCATCGGCGTTGCCAGAGAGGTCGCCGGAGTCCTGAAGAAAAATATTTCCCTGCCGGTCAACGATGCTGTTATTCAAAAAACCAGCAGTGAGTTTTCCGTCGAAGTAGAATCAAGTGAACTGTGTCCACGCTATGCCGGGCGGCTGATCAAAAACGTCAAGATCGGTCCCTCACCGTGGTGGCTCAGAAAACGACTGCTCAGCGTCGGCATGAGGCCGATCAGCAATATCGTCGATATCACCAACTTTGTCATGCTGGAATACGGACAACCGCTGCACGCCTTCGACTTCGACACTCTTGCCGGGAAAAAGATCGTTGTCCGCGCGCCGAGGGCAGATGAAATGGCCTTCACCAGCCTTGATGGCAGCAAGCGTCAACTCGATGCCGAGATGATGATGATCTGCGATGGAGAAAAACCGATTGCAATCGCCGGCATCATGGGCGGGGAGAATTCCGAGGTAAGCGATGGCACCACCAGCATTCTTCTCGAAAGCGCCTGCTTCAATCCTATTTCGATTCGCAGGACGGCCCGCAAACTCGGCCTTGCGACCGAAGCGTCCTACCGCTTTGAACGGGGCGTCGATCCAAACGGTACGATAAATGCCCTCAAACGGGCGGTCGATCTCATCTGTGAACTGGCCGGGGGAGACGCTGCCGAAGAAGGAGTCGATTGTTACGGCGGAAAAATCGAACCTCTTGCCCTCACCCTCCGTGTCGGCAGAACCAAAAGTTTGCTCGGTATCGATCTCAAGGTTGAAGAGATTGCAGCTCTGCTGCAATCGATCGGCATTGGCTGCGAGAGAAAGGATGAAGACACTCTTCTCGTCTCTCCACCCTCATTTCGCGTGGATATCGAACGAGAGGCAGATCTCATTGAGGAAGTGGCCAGGCTCTACGGATATAACAGAATTCCCACCAGCCTGCCAAAAGTTGACTTAAGCTATCCGGAACAGGATAAACTCCGCCTGAGACGTCTGGCTATCGCCGACCGGCTCACCTCCATCGGCTTCACCGAGGCGATCAACTACAGTTTTGTTTCGGAAAAACATCCCGAAATGATGGCTCTTGCCGAAGAAGATGATCGCCATCAGGCTGTCCGTCTGCTCAACCCGCTCAGCGAGGAGCAATCGGTATTGCGGACCATGCTGCTGCCCGGTCTGCTGGATAATGTCAGACGAAACATCAACTTCCAGAAAACGGATGTCAAACTGTTTGAGATCGGCAAGGTGTTCAAACCTCAAGGCGAAAATTCTCAACCTCTAGAAATGACAAGATTTACCGGAGTTATGTCGGGAACCCGCCACGGCGAAAGCTCACCGCTCTATTTCAAGCCGGAACCTGTCGACCTCTTCGATGCCAAAGGCGCCGTCGAATTCATTTTTCGCGAACTGTCCCTCGGCACTCTAGATAATAAAGACGGTCTCCATTTTGCCGTTCCCGAAGCAAAGAGCGAAGAGCCTTATACAGAAAAAGGCTATGCACTCGATATTTTCATCGGCGCACAAAAACTCGGTTCTCTCGGCAAAATGAGGCCCGATATTTTGCGCCGATTTGCAATTAAACATGATGTATTCTTTTTCGATCTTGATTATGAAGGAATCTGTGCACCTAAAACCATTGAAAAGCGATTTACTTCGCTCCCCGTCTTTCCGGCGGTAAAAAGGGATATCGCCCTGGTTGTTCCGACAAGTGTCTCAGCCGGGGAATTGTTAACAGCTGTACGAAACGCTTCGGAAAAACTTATCGAAAATTGTGAAATCTTCGATGTGTTCCAAGGGGAGAAAATTCCAGGGGGGCACAAAAGTGTTGCCCTGAGCATTACGTATAGATCACAGACCAAAACGCTTACGGAGAAAAATGTGGAGAAATCCCACGAAAAGATCGTCCGTTTGCTGACAGAACAATTTGGGGGTAGTTTCCGCAATGCATGACAACAACAATCTTACCAGAAAAGAACTCACTGAAGCTTTAGCCACTCAATTGGGATTTTCCCAGAGCAACTGCTCCCAGATGGTCGACAGTTTCCTCGACTCCATGAAACAATCGATGGTCGAAGGACGATCAATCAAACTTGTTCATTTCGGCACCTTTACCGTTCGCGATAAGTCTCCGAGAAGAGGACGCAACCCACGAACAGGTGATACGATCACGATAAAGAAACGCCAGGCAATCAGTTTCAGGCCAAGCAAAAAACTCAGGGAGCTGGTCAATAGTTAGTGGGCTTCCTGGCATCTTTTATAGGGGGATGACTGGCAGATGAAAACTGCAATACCAGACAAGCTCTATTTTAAGATCGGAGAAGTTGCAAAAATTGCGGACGTCCCAACCCATGTCCTACGTTACTGGGAATCTGAGTTTCCCGGAATTCGCCCCAAAAGAGCAAATTCCAAGCAACGGTTGTACCGGAAACAGGATGTCGAGCTGATTGTCGAGATAAAATCTCTTCTGCACGAGCGCGGGTATACCATCGCCGGCGCTCGTAAGCTCCTGGAAAGCGGCGGAGAGCCACAACAACAGACAGCAGACGCCAAACCTGTCGCCGGCAATATGCTGACGCAGAAATTGAAGACTATCAAGCAGGAACTGAAAGACCTGCAGCATCTTCTTGTCGGAAAGAAAGAATAATAATATCTACCCGATAATGTTGACAGCAAAACCAACAAATGGTAGATAGAGCAACACATGTCGGGATGTAGCGCAGCCTGGTTAGCGCACTAGTCTGGGGGACTAGGGGTCGGAGGTTCAAATCCTCTCATCCCGACCATTTGAAAATACAAGGGCTTTAAGGAATCAACTCCTTAAAGCCCTTTTTTATTGTGCTCGACAAGCTGGCTTTCTCGGACTTTTGCCACCCCTCTTACGGCTGCCGCCATGGTGCTTGTCAAAATGCTGTATAATCTGGAAGAGGTACTTGGAGAAAAAAGTGGAATCGATGGCATCAAAAGTTCCTGTGTGATAGTTTCATTTCAATTTTAAAATGAAAACGAAAAAATTCATTCAAAATCTGAAATCATCTCTGGTCATATCCCGGATAACCTCCCTCGAATTAGGAATGCTGATAATACTCCTTCTGGTCACCACTGGGATCTGGGGTTTTATAGAACTGGCGGATGAAGTATTGGAGGGCGAAACGCGTCGCATTGATGAATGGTTATCCTGGCAATGCGAAACTCCGCCAATATATCCGATCCTCTGGGCCCGGCGTGGTTCGAAGAGGTGATGAGAGATTTTACCGCTCTTGGGGGTATTGCCGTTTTGACCGCACTCAGTGTGGCTGTGATTGGTTTTCTGCTGCTGCAGAAAAAGAAAAAAATGGCACTCTTTCGATCACTCTTTTTTTGCAAAAGCGCGGCCGAATCGAAGAGAGTATCGATAGTTGAACAGACTGGCGCTCTTGCGGCTGGCTCTTTCATGTCTCGAATTCCGACGCCTGCCCCTGAAGCTTGCATCTGTTCCCTTTGTCTCTCCTGCTTCTGGTCCCGCTTCCGGAATTAGTAAGCGTTGAGGAGCTTACATCTGACTTTGATCACTCTCCATCGATAGGCAGCAGGACAGTAAAGACTGAGCCTTCTCTCGGTTTACTTTCAACACGAATTTGCCCGTTATGGTTTTGAACGATCTCCTTGCTGACTGATAAACCCAGGCCGGTTCCTTTTCCCTCGGGTTTGGTGGTGTGAAACGGCTGAAAGATCAAGTCCATTTGTTCAGGAGGGATACCTGCTCCGTTGTCCTTGATCGACACAGCGATTCTCTCCTCTTCCCGCCATGTGCGTATCGTGATCACTCCGCCGTCCCGGCTTGCGTCCGCAGCGTTCCTCAACAAATTCAGGAGGACTTGTTTGATCTGGTCCGGGACCGCCAGGATATGAGGTAATTTTTCGTCATAATACACAGCCACAGAGATCCCCTTATGTTTCAAATCGCTCTTGCACAGCAACAGCAAAGAATCAATTGAGGCATTTACATCCATTGCGTCTTTCTTACCTGAAGAAGGTCGGTTCAGGTCACTGAGATTACGTATCAGCCTCCTCATCCTATCGATTTCGCCAATGACCGAATCGAGTATTTGACTGTCATCTTCTTCTAATGTCGACCATTGCCTCAAGCCTCTCAGGAAGACCATTACTGCCTGCATGGGATTGTTTAATTCATGGGCTATCGATGCTGACCACTTACCGACTTCTGCCAGCTTTGTCGAATGCAGATATCTTGCTTGACTCTCCTGAACTCTTGCTTCGAGTTCATTGTTGGTGACCAGGAGTTGTTCTCTGTTTTGCCTCAGTGCCTCCGCTGCTTGCTTGCGAGCGGTAATATCACGCTCAGTGGAAGCCACAGCTTGAACCCTCTTGTCGCCGTCCAGGACTGGCGTATAAACATACTCGAAGTACCTCAACTCCCCTGAAGGCGAGCAATACTTCAATTCACCATATCCCCTGGTTGCCGTGTGTGTTACTTCCTTTAAAGTCTTATGCAGATCAGGTGCATCGGGGAAATTGAGATCGAAATGAGATTTTCCTACCAATTCATCCAGTGAGGTATGGAAAGCTTCGAGCATAGCATTGTTTGCGTAGAGGAACTTGCCTTTGGGGTCCAGGATGTAGCAGTGATCCGGCGAGGAAGATAGGACTGTATCAAATTGCCGAGTCCGCATTTCGCTTTCCATGGAAAAGCTGACAACGGCTTCATGGATCCGCTGATCGATAGCTTCATTGAATCTGATTAAATCAAATAGGTCTATTTGCTTTTGAGGAACTATCTCATCCCACAAGCGAATGACACTTGCACGCAGAGCACGATATTCGCTTATCATATCGACAATTCCAAAACCAGCTTCCAGCCGTTCCAAGCCGTGTCTGGCGGCAGTTGTCGTAGTCGGCTCCAGGCTTCGACCCTTTGATTTCTCGGCTTGCTCATGCATGCCCTGCAATGTTTCAAGCTCATCAGCAACTTCCGCCATCACCTCCTTGGTATCATCGCGTAAAGCCAATATATTCATGTTTCCGGACTTTGGCTGGATTGATCTGGCGAAATCCTCCCAGTCCTGAAGGATGGCTTCCATATTGTCTCGGATAAAGGATGAAAGATTCATTAGCTCGTGTGTTTGGAATTGAGTGGAATTTTCCAAAAAGATTAAAATTTTGATACACAAAACCAAATCGAATATATCGTATAGATTACTATAAGGCATCATATTCTTTATAATAGAGGGGAAGTGCTGCTGTGCGCTGATGATCGAAACCATATGCGATTGTATTCGGAGTATTCGGAGGTGTGGTATGGTCAAACCCTTGAGTTCACTTTCGGAAATAAGTTGAACGTTTGAGCTGTCGATGAGCTGCGGGGTGACTTGCTGGCGGGACAATTGATAAAACGCTCTTAGTTTACCGACTCAATGTAAAGAGAGAATACATTATGAAATCAAAATCAAAAGATCTGAAAAAAAACGTGCCCGACAAGAATGCTTCGCTTGAACGTGTCATTAACCGAAATGAGAAAATCAAAGAAACTGTCAAGCAGGCTGCAAATGAACTCACTTCGGTAAATGAAGTTCTCAAGCAGGGAAAAGAAGTCAAGATCCCTGTTCAGATCATCAAGGAGGCAATCACTCAGAACAAAGAAGTCGAGTATAAAGTGGCGAAAGCCGCAAACGATTTACATCAGGTCAACACCGAACTTGCCAAGGAGGTGGCTGAACGACTAGTAATCGAAACCGAACTCTCTGACATGAAGACCGATCTAGCCGACGTGCGCGACGATTTATCGAAATCCCAGGCCAAAGAACAAGAATCACGAGAAGCTGCGCTTCATGACGCGCTCACAGGTCTGCCGAACCGTGTATTATTTGAAGAGCGCCTCGATCATGGGTTAATTCAGGCAAAACGGCATGGTTGGAAACTCGCCGTCCTGTTTATGGACATCGACAATTTTAAGAACATTAACGACTCCTATGGTCATGATCTGGGAGACAAGGTGCTGCTCACGGTGGCAGACCGTTT
Source organism: Desulfobulbaceae bacterium BRH_c16a (assembly GCA_000961725.1). Classification (GTDB taxonomy): domain Bacteria; phylum Desulfobacterota; class Desulfobulbia; order Desulfobulbales; family Desulfocapsaceae; genus Desulforhopalus_A. The sequence goes on along the minus strand of LADS01000044.1, from coordinate 7,937 downwards.
ACAGTCCGCCACCCGCAGAGAAGACACGGTCAGTCGCTGGGGAGGCGACGAATTTGTGTGCCTGTTGTTGGAAGTCAAGCACGAAGCCGACGTAACTCGCCTTGCGGAGTTGATTGTTAAACGGATTGCCGAGGCCTTGAAGTTTAAGGAGACTGTTCTTTCTATCAGAGTCAGTATCGGTATTGCCATATATCCCGCAGATGGAGAAAAGGCAGACATCCTTTTAAAAAATGCCGATACTGCAATGTATAAAGCCAAGGGAACAGAGAGAAGAGTTGTGCTGTTCCGCGATTCCGTTCTTGACTGACCTGGAGAATGGTGTATGGCGCCAGGAGTGTCCTATAAAATAACGATTGAGCGCGCAGAGATACACACTTCCATGCCCCACATAGTGCTAAGTATACCTACAAATTTTGCGGTACTTCTACCGATTTCTTTTAACACAGGATGAGCTATAGTCACATTTCTCAAAAAAGTCGCAGTGCCACTCATCAACGGGCGGGGTATGGACGAACTCAACCGCGTCTATAACTAAAAACGAAATTGTAACCTTCTTAAAAAATGCATGTGTATTTAGCGTTTTAATACCAGGTCATCTGCCGTGGCCAGGACGCAATGCTTCATGGTAGCGGCGTCTTCTGCAAGTTCGATTGAATCAGATTGTTCTGTCAGGGGTGAATGTCTGTCTGGGAAAGGTTGCCGGGTCTGATGTATTTGCAGCGTGTATAGATTGGGGTGAACTGCACGGCATTGAGAATATCTTTCGCGTTTTTGCTGAAGCGTGTGTGTCGAGGACTTTAAAAAAATCGATACTGCAAGAGAATGGGTAATGGGGCTACCGGATGCTCTTCTGGTAGTTAATTCTTTTCGGAGAAAAATATGAAAAATTATGAATTGGAATCGGAAGACATGGCTTTTGATGATTCATCTTCGATGGATCTCCTTGGCGATTCAATGATTGAATTTGATATTTGCGATAGTATATTAGAACCTGAACCTGTAGTACCACCCGTTGATCGAAGCCTAGTAGACCTCTTTCTCGAATATAGGCGACGAGTAGGTCGGCGAGGTTCGAACAAGATAACCAACTGAACATTAAATTCAGTTGGGTGAGGGATCATATCTCATCTCCTTTCCTGTTCCCGACACTACGGCAGCCTCTGCCTGTCAAACATTAGTGCCGTCAGAAGAGTGTGTCAAACGCACCTCTTTTACAGGAATTCGTGTGCTAACAGAGAATGCTTAACTTGGCCCTGCCGCAGTGCTAATCACTACCTTAATACTTCTTGCAAATGATCTTTTATATTGTTAGGATAAAGATGCCGTTTTTCGTATGAACGTTGTCAAGTGGACGGCCTTATGCGCATCCTCTCTGACACAATCGGCTATGTTTTCGCTCCTGCTCCAGCTTCTCCGTCTTTCGCCAAAAATAGATGGTGTCGTGGAACTACTTCGGTTAACGCAGAAGGAGGAATAATGAGAACACTATTATTCATCATTGCCGTTGCCTGTGTTGGATGTGCAGCAACGAAATCCCCGGAAAGGTGGGTTGAAAATAACACCCTCTATTCGACAAAATTGCCTGCCATAGAAGTAAAAGTATCTACTTCGTTATCATACAACAAAACTAAGGCTGAAGGATCGATAGCGGAGAGTGATAAAGGCAACAGCCATTCCGGGCTTGATACAGAATGGTTTTATTTCAGTGACAGTACCAATAAGGCACAACTGAGTATCGATATAGAAACCTTAAACACTCACACGGATTGGTATATGGAACCACCTGATTATTCAAAATCTTCTTCCCTTATGTCTGACCATGAAAAGATCGGCGATATTAATTTTGCCACTGGAATTCTAAGGAAAAATATTTCTGGAGTCCCGTTATTGATTAAAGCATACGGCGCGGTTGCCGGCGAAACCACAAGATATAGTTTGCTCTATATGGAAATAGTAGATAACAACTGGCTTGATAAGCATTCTGCTCTTCTCACGAGCAGTGAACGTGATTTTCTCTCTGAATTCAACAAGCGTGCGGATGCAAGTTTTTCTATCTCGCCGTATAGCGGAAAACCTTCTCCCACCCAATAAATCATCATGATAAACTCATGATAAACAAGCCATATACAGTTTTAAGCTTCGGTTGTGGTACTGTGACAGAGAGTTCTCAGGTGCTTCTCGGATCCCTGTCGTAATCGTTCGGTCTGTTCGACACCGAGCCCGTCAGGATCAAACCGCATCTGGAGATGAAGGCGGTAGAGGTTTTCGAACTCATCTCGATCAAAATCGTTCCACGGCTGTATACGCGTTACCCAGTCGACAATGGATTCATTTTCGACCCGGACAACATCCGATTGGCTGAGCAGATCCAGGATCGGAGTAAATGGGGAGGTGATCCTGTCAAAGGATCTCCGTTTTACAATATCCTTTCCTCTTTCTGCCTGTTTGATTTTCATCCGACGATAAATCCGGAGAACGAGAAAAGATGTCAAGACGATAACGATTATCGAAAAGATCAAGGTGTTGTCGCTTCCGCTGCCGATCCGGAACAGTCTGTATTGATGCCGGAGGAGAGAGAAAAGATCCTGGATGCCCTCAAAACCGGACGTTTTCTCCATATCTTTTTCCATCCAATCGGCAGGTGTAGTATCCACAACTACCCACTGGTGATCGACGAAGGCTTCTGCCCATGCGTGGGCGTGCCGTTTCCGCACAACATACTTTTTTTCCAGCCAGCTTTTCTCTATGACGGCATAGCCAACGACATATCGGCTTGGGATATCGTACAATCTCAGAAGAAGAGCTGTAGCTGTGGCGTAATACTCGCAAAAGCCACTTTTCCGTTTTAACAGGAAATTTCCAAGCGGCGTATCGTAATCCCCTTTGTCAAGAAATCCGAGGGAATAACTGAAATCTTTCTGAAAGTATTTCTTTAATGCAGCGATTTTATCGCCAGCAGATAAGCCCGAAATTTCTATTTGTCCGACCACCTCCTGCAGTGCATATTTTTCAGTCTCCGGAATGGTGAGATTTCTTGCAGCAGGCAGATCCTTCTTGCTCTGCATCTCAGGATGGTACAGAAGATCGTAGGAAATAACCGAAGCACCATCGAGTACTTTCACGACACCATTGCTATTTCCCTCCATCTCAAAAATAGTTTTGCTTTTCAAGCGATATCCGCCATGAGGATAGGGCAATAGCCCTTTTTCCTTGGGCAAATTGTATTCCACGCCGATTGTTCTGCCGTCTTTATGGGGCGGCGCTATGATATCCCAGGTTGTTTCGTCGAGAGGTGCGAAAAATTCAAATTTCCCCTGGCTGCCAAGCCAATTCCCGCCGGCAAAGACGGAATAATTCGCCTCCTTAAAAAGAGGCGGTACAAATGGCGCACCAACTCGCATGATTATTTCACCAGACGCCTTCAACCTTCCCGTCTCGCCAAAATTGACATGGCTTTTATAAGGATCGCTGTTGTGATCCCTGTAATAGTCTCGCCAGAAGTGGCGTGACTTTTCCATGACCTGGCGCTGGGCTATTTCCATTCCTGCATTGAAGGTATATCCAAGCCCCAATGAAGCGCCGATGAATACGATAAAAACTCTTGGTGAAAACGATCGTCCTCGGTTGTGATAAAGAAACCAGGTCAGAAAAAGCCCGAGTATGGGATAAAACCAGAGAGATCGGCTGTTTCCTGTGGCTGCTGCAAAAATACATATTGTGAGATAATAGAAACGAAAATCTACCGGCTTGTGAGCATGGAACTTCTTCTTTTTTCCCAATCGGGTGCCAATAACGATCTTATCGCTTGTGGAGTAGAGCTGGGCCACTATAAGAGGCGATAAAATCAGAGGCAGCCATCCTGCTGTAATTCGCAAGAAGCCAACCGGCTTATAATTAATCAAGACAAGAGCAACGGATCCGAGAAATATCAGAGAGGTCAGATCGGCCACTTTGATGAAATCTTCCTCGGAAAGCGTATACCGGGTGGTTACAAGATTGCTTCCCTCTAAAAGCAGACAAAGAACAACGCCTATAAGGATATTTTCAGTTTCAATACCCCAAAACAAAAGAACAGCACCGATGATGAGCGGTGGGACTTTCATAAGAGTGCGATTTGTTCCTCGAGGTGGTCAAGATCGATTTCTCTAAGGGGTGCCTCTATTTTCATCTTTTGTTTCTTTGCTTCGTACTCCTCTCTATTTTCAATAATTATTATCAACTTTGCCGGTATGTTATTCTTGGCGAGATAGTTGATCAGCTCATTGCGCTGTTCATCGATATCGATCAAGATCAATATGATACCTGAAAGCAGCGCAGAATGATTTTTGACGAGATCCGTCATCTCGGTAAACGATTTGTCTCGACAGGGTGTGACTGAGGCAAATATTGTCATCATGTGCTGCCGATCGGCAAGTCCTCTGCCGACTGTACAGGTAACGCACTCACTCCCGACAAAAAACAGGTCAAGAACGGAATGTTCACTGTCCTGTGTCATCATGATGGAGGCCGCAATGGAGACGGCCTCTTCGAAGGCTTTGCTGTAAGATTTCGAGACAAAGCTGTCCAGGATCAGACCATATCGGCAGAAGTATTCGTCACGATATTGTTTGACGATGGTTTTTCCGGCCCGCGCTGTCGATTTCCAATCAATGTGCTTGATGGCATCACCATGGATATACTCCCTGAGAGAGAGAAATTCATTGGAGTCGCCGCAATTCTGAGCAGCGACTATGCCTCCCTGATGATATTTGCGGGAACCTGGAAATACAATCATGGGAACTGAGTAGAGTTTAGGCAAGACCAGAATATTACAAGGACTTTCATACTTGATTTGACGTTTGCAAAGACCCAATGGATCGATGTAAGTCAATCTATAGCCACTCAAGTGGACATTCCCTCGCCTCAGAGGCAATAACGAGATTTCCAATATCGTATTTTTCTTTGATGTAAGCTCCGGCAACTCCTGATCACGACTTTCAATCCTGCGGTTAATCCCCAGAAGCCACAACCATCTGTAATAAGCCATTTTCCGATCGAATAGATTACGCGCCTCTTCCCCTTCCTCCTTCGCAGAACTGAACTCCTGCCATGTTGGAAACGGCTCAGCTGGGTCTTCGCAATAGAAAATGCATTTTTCGTTTCTTCCTCCCCGGTTCTCTATTTGAATCGTGTATCGTATCTCTGTTCCAGCTACACATGTTTCCGGCAGGTTTCTTATGATATTGAGATGAATACGAGATCGAAGCGATGAGAGGAAGGCGAAAAAGAGCAAGCTGACAACAATGCTGAATATCTGATACATCATTGTTCTTTGGATATTGATGCCAAAGAGGAAGGCTACGCCAATTATCGGCAGGAAAAGTTTACCGATATCAGTGAATCGAGAAGAAAACCATTGTTTGATTCTTTCAGTATGTCTGTAAAGTGCATAAAGACGGTAACTCATCCGGGTATCTTTATCTCGCTTAGAGCTTTTTGTACTATTACCCGGGCAGAAATCCCAGAGAATCTGGATTGAGGCATGAGCTGCAACCGGTGCCCGATAACAGCCTCGGCTGCCTCCTGAATATCCTCAGGAATTACAAATCCTCTTCCGGCAAACAGAGCCAGGGCCTGAGAAATCTTCATCAAGGCCAGTGCCGCCCTGACACTTGCGCCAACTGCAACATGCTCATTGTTTCTTGTCATTCTTACAATATCGATGAGATAATAACGCAGCTCCTCTGATATTCTCACCGACAGCACCGCCTCCATAACCTGAAAAATATCATTTTCACAGGTTACGCCCTCTGTCGTATTGAGGGGATGGCCAATGAGTTGCTCGGAGATAACCAATACCTCCTCGTCTCTGTCCAAATATCCTGGCGAGAGTTTAATCATAAAGCGATCCAGCTGCGATTCCGGCAAGGGATATGTGCCGTGCGATTCAACAGGGTTTTCGGTGGCTATTACGAAAAAGAGATTGTCCAGAATCTTTCTTTTGCCTTCTACAGTGACCTGCTTTTCTCCCATGGCCTCAAGTAGAGCCGACTGTGTTCTGGGGCTGGCCCGGTTGATCTCATCAGCCAAGAGAATGTTCGTAAAAATTGGGCCTTGATGAAAGGAAAAGATGCCCTCATGATGGTTGTAGATGGAAACCCCGATGATGTCGGATGGCAACAGGTCCGGAGTGAACTGAATTCGTTTGAAACCAGTCCCTATTGATTTGGCAAGAGCTTTTGCAAGGGTGGTTTTTCCTGTCCCAGGCACATCCTCCAGCAGGACATGCCCACCGCAGAAAAAAGCAGCAAGCATCATCTTTATCATCGCCTCCTTGCCTTTTATTACTTTTTGGATGTTCTCCAACAGGAGAGTATAGATATCTACTGCACTACTTATGTCCGATTTCACCATTTTCTTCCTGGCATTGATCAAGGGCTTGATTTAAGGAATCTTAAAAACCATACACCACCGAAGTGGAAGCGGAAAAACCGTTTCGCGTTTCCTCGACACATTCACTCACATTCACTCTTCATGAGAGTGTAGCAACAGAAGGCAGAAAGTAGCAAATTCAAATCTCAGGATTGCCCCTTTTATTCTGCACTCCACCGTCCATTGGGGTATCTCGCCATACTCACAGGTAGAAGACCGCGGCATGTTTTGTCAGGTCTTTCAGGTAAGTGGAGCCGAGGTTGGAATCTCTCCAACCATTTTTTGCAAACTGGGCACTACGGCACCCCATTCCAGTAAGTGTTTGATACTCCATCCTGAGAACAGAGTAGAAAAAACACAAGCCGGTTCTTCACTTTTTTCGCAACAACCTTACCTTAGTAAGAAATTTGTAAGATTTCCAAGGCAAGTTGATTGCGAACCACAAATAAGGAGGGCGTATCAATGAATGAAAGTGAAAAAGAAGAACTTTTCGATAAATGGGGTTCATGTGATCGGGAAACAAGGGTAAGACTTGCCTCTGAATATCTGGCGGTCATGGATCCGGGTGACGGCCAGTTGGGCTGGCTTCGTTTTCTCCAGGCTCATTTAACATGCGGCATGCATTAATCGGAAAATCGTTTCCGCCTGGTCCATAACGCGTATCAATGAAAAAATACATACATTTTCATTTTTTTACCTCAACATGCTCCTCTGCAAGATTATTGTAAGAAAAATGATATAGACTTTGACACTCAAAGGTCCCAAGTTCATTCCTCAAAACCAGGAGAAACTTATATGCCGATGAGTAAAAAAGAAACTATCTATTCCCGATGGGAAGTCGCCGACGAAGATAAGAAACGTAGAATATTCAACGAATTCAAACTGAAATATCGAGGATGTTTTACCGAGAAGGACCTCTTGAGCTTTCTTGAGGAGGGTGTTCAGAATTCTGTGTCAGTTAACTTAAAGCTGATATAATCAGCCCGAAAAAGGAAACTGACATGACTGAAGAAAACCATGGATTTGATTTTGAAACAGCGCTGAGATCTATCCAGGAAGGAAAGCCGCTATTAGGTAAAGAAGGCATTCTCACCCCACTCATTAAAAATCTTACGGAAGCAGCTCTCGAAGGAGAATTGGACTCACATCTCGGCCAAGAAATCACGGCAAATCGACGTAATGGGAAGAGCCGGAAGACGATCAAATCGTTGAATGGCAATTTTGTCTTAACTACTCCTCGCGACCGGGATGGAACCTTTTCCCCCCAACTGGTGAAGAAGCATCAGACCAGTCTGAATGGTGAAATAGAGCAGAAAATACTGGCCCTCTATGGTCTGGGTATGAGCTACCATGATATCTCGGCCCATCTTCAGGAGATATATGGTCTCGAGGTTTCTACCGGCACCCTGAGCACGATAACTGATAAGATTATCCATACGGTCAAGGAATGGCAAGCCCGGCCCCTGGCCTCAATTTATCCCATTGTCTGGCTCGATGCCATTCATTACAAGGTTCGTGAAAACGGG
>LADS01000047.1 GCA_000961725.1 Desulfobulbaceae bacterium BRH_c16a | reverse complement strand
ATCGTTGCCGGTTCCGCCAAGAAGCGTGTCATCACCGGCGTTACCGTACAGCCGGTCATCGCCGTCCAGACCCGAGAGTACATTGGCTTCGCTGTTGCCTTTCAAAATATTGTTCAGGACATTGCCGGTCCCGGATATCGCCGCTGCGCCGGTCAGGATCAGATTCTCGATGTTGTCCCCCAGGCCATACGAGACCGTCGACCGGACGGTGTCCGTTCCCGCGGCAGCCTCTTCCGTTACCACATCCAACTCGTTATCGACATAATAGGAGTCGTCGCCTAGGCCGCCGAGCATGGTATCGGACCCAATATCACCGTTCAGAACATCGTTGCCGGTTCCGCCAAGAAGCGTGTCATCACCGGCGTTACCGTACAGCCGGTCATCGCCATCCAGACCGGAAAGCACGTTGGCTTCGCTGTTGCCTTTCAAAATGTTGTTCAGGACATTGCCGGTCCCGGATATCGCCGCTTCGCCGGTCAGAATCAGATTCTCGATATTGTCACCCAGGCCATACGAGACCGTCGACCGGACGGTGTCCGTTCCCGCATCAACCTCTTCCATTACCACATCCAGCTCGTTATCGACATAATAGGAGTCGTCGCCTAGGCCGCCGAGCATGGTATCGGACCCAATACCACCGTTCAGAACATCGTTGCCGGTTCCGCCAAGAAGCGTGTCATCACCGGCGTTACCGTACAGCCGGTCATCGCCGTCCAGACCCGAGAGTACATTGGCTTCGCTGTTGCCTTTCAAAATATTGTTCAGGACATTGCCGGTCCCGGATATCGCCGCTGCGCCGGTCAGGATCAGATTCTCGATGTTGTCCCCCAGGCCATACGAGACCGTCGACCGGACGGTGTCCGTTCCCGCGGCAGCCTCTTCCGTTACCACATCCAACTCGTTATCGACATAATAGGAGTCGTCGCCTAGGCCGCCGAGCATGGTATCGGACCCAATATCACCGTTCAGAACATCGTTGCCGGTTCCGCCAAGAAGCGTGTCATCACCGGCGTTACCGTACAGCCGGTCATCGCCATCCAGACCGGAAAGCACGTTGGCTTCGCTGTTGCCTTTCAAAATGTTGTTCAGGACATTGCCGGTCCCGGATATCGCCGCTTCGCCGGTCAGAATCAGATTCTCGATATTGTCACCCAGGCCATACGAGACCGTCGACCGGACGGTGTCCGTTCCCGCATCAACCTCTTCCATTACCACATCCAGCTCGTTATCGACATAATAGGAGTCGTCGCCTAGGCCGCCGAGCATGGTATCGGACCCAATACCACCGTTCAGAACATCGTTGCCGGTTCCGCCAAGAAGCGTGTCATCACCGGCGTTACCGTACAGCCGGTCATCGCCGTCCAGACCCGAGAGTACATTGGCTTCGCTGTTGCCTTTCAAAATATTGTTCAGGACATTGCCGGTCCCGGATATCGCCGCTGCGCCGGTCAGGATCAGATTCTCGATATTGTCACCCAGGCCATACGAGACCGTCGACCGGACGGTGTCCGTTCCCGCATCAACCTCTTCCATTACCACATCCAGCTCGTTATCGACATAATAGGAGTCGTTGCCTAGGCCGCCGAGCATGGTATCGGCCCCAGCCCCGCCAGTCAAGACATTCGCTGCACTATTGCCGACGAGCAGATTATTGAGACTGTTGCCGGTACCATTGATGGCATCCGTGCCTGTGAGAGTCAAGTTTTCGATATTATTGCCAAGCCTGAAGGTGACACCGGACTCGACAGTATCGATCCCTTCATCGATCTTTTCACTGACGATATCAGACGAGTCATCGACAATATAAGTGTCGTCGCCCGTTCCCCCAAACATCTTATCGGCACCGGTCCCGCCATCCAATCTGTCATTCCCAGCATCGCCATATAGGGTATCGTTTTGGCTGCCGCCAACCACGATATCATTCCCTCCTTTGGCATGAATGGTATTGGCAGTCCAATCAACCCCGCGAATCATCTCAGAGTTATCTGTTGACATGAGATCCATTATATCGTTGTTCGTCAACGTATAGCCTGTGACACCGAGGGTGATATTTTCGATTGTTCGATCTCGATTGTAATACTGTTCAATTAAAATGGTGTCTTCCCTGTTACGATACTCACGATTAAAATCCACTTTATCGTTTTCAGTTTCCATGAAGGAAACTACATTCTGAAAAGAGGTTGTATTACGAATCCCATCGACTCCGTCCACCACCTCGTAGGCAAGATGACGTAACGCCTTGTCACTGTACCCGGATAAGTCGGATTCCGTGAGGATTCTGGCAACTTCTTCATACTCACCGGTCTCCGGATTGAGGATCGACTCCTGTAGGGGATTGGCATTAAAGTAATTGACTATGGTATCAATATTGTCTTCCCGACTGTCCCAAGTGCTGGACGAGTCATTTGGCTTTATTCTGATGAGCAGGTCATCGCTTAGGTTTTCCGGAGAATCGTTCTGGGTTGCCCAGAAAATTTCCAGATCCACTTTGTTGATATCACCTGCCAGCAACAAGGTGTCATTACTTGGAGCCTCGTTCGGATGCACTTCAAAGATGGCCTTCCAGGTTAATAAATGCTCATAAACGCCATCGTCTATCTGATAGTTTCCATAACTGTCCGCCATAAATGGAAATTCCATATCAAGTATGTCATCGTTCCGGTCATTTCGACCAAACACATAAATGTCACTGCCATTCCCTCCATTTAACAGGTCATCGGAGGCACCCCCGTGAAGCTCATCATTTCCGGCATGCCCTCGCAGTTCATCAACTCCGGCACCGCCATACACGATTTCATTGTCGGAGTTACCATCAAAGATGTTCCAGTCATCATGACCGTGATGCTCGACAAACTGGTCGGACCAACTGTTATATAACTCGCTCTTTAATTGGATATTATTGACGATATCGGTATTGCTGATCTCATGCACATCTTTGCCGCTGAGATCGGCAATTCTTGTCAGGGCGGCAACAACCTGTTCCCTGTTGATGGTAGAGCCGTCCGACATCTCAAAAGTTTCCACGCTGTTTCCGGCAATGACTGCCTGATGCTGCTGATACAGCCCATAGTCGATAATCAAGTCACCATTGGCGGAGAGGGTAAAAACAATATCTTCGCGGGCAATATCATTTAAAAAGAGAATGCGATCAATACCGTCACTGTCTGAGATAAGGTCTCTGACGATGGGCAAATCCGCAGGAATACCCCAAGGAAAAACTTCAATAGGGCTATTCCTGTTCGTTATCACATAGGTATCGTTACCGGCGCCCCCATCAAGATAATTAAACCCACCCCTTCCATCCAGCCTATCATCTCCTTCTCCACCCAAAAGTACATCATCTCCAAGAGCACCTACAAGAAGATCATTTCCGCCTAAACCTTCCCACCTCACTGAAGTATCACTGTATTGCAACATTTCGATTCGATCATTGCCGTCAGTACCACAACTTTTTGCGACAATCTCATCGATAAAATCACCCCACCAAGCATTTCTATTATCATCTAACAGAAAACGCTCTATACTGTTCACATATTCCCCGTAATAATTGTCGAGACCGACCCCAGTTAATCCCGTTTGGGTTACAAAAATATTTACTTCGGGCTTTACTTCATGATAGAAAAAATTCTTTATAATGATTTTATCACTTAGCTCATCCCAGGAAGCGTCAGGATTGTCGGAGTCTTTCAGGGCAATAACAAGGTCATCATCTCCAAGGAAAGCACTCTCATTACCAGGATCCCTATAAAGAAAGAGATCATCCAGAGAAATGCCTTCTCCAAAAACTATTCTGTCGCGCCTGCTTACCCAAGGGAGATCAACCCAGGTCTCGGTTGTGCTATGGTGCCCAAATCTATCGAAAACCTCAACTTGAGCATAATAACCTGCGGTATCATAGATAGTATCAGTCCCATCCCCTCTATTGAAAAGGTAAGTATCATCATCCTTACCTCCCTGAAGAAGGTCATCACCTTTACCGCCATCCAAGGTATCACCATCTTCCCCACCTTGTAAAATATCGTTCCCACCAAGCCCTTTAACAGTTCCATACCAATCTGAAAGAGTCAGGAAATCATTGTGTTCGGAACCAACAAGATTATAGAATCCATCGAGTAGATCACCTTCTGCATCTCCACCATACCCTCTGCCATATCGGCCATCATTTCGAAGCTGGACCGTCACACCTGCCGATGAGGATCGGTAAGAAACAGTACTCTCCCACCTCCAGCCACCATCCAGAACATCCGCTCCCATTCCTCCCTCAATAACACAATATTGGCTATAGCTACTGAGATGATCGTTACCTTTACCTCCAATGATATTTTCAATATTTTTGTAAGTGTCCCCCTCGGCACTGCCACCTTTGCCGACAGCCCAAAGTGCTACGGTTATATCCTCCGTCTCATCGGCATAGGAGACAGTATCATCCCCCACTCCGCCATCGAGATAATCGGCACCGGCGCCGCCCACCAGCATGTCGTTGCCGTTGCCTCCATATAATGCATCACCGCCGGTTCCTCCTGTAAGAATATCATCTCCATCCTCGCCATATAAGATGTCTCTACCGGCATATCCGTACAGCTGGTCGTTTCCGGCACCGCCATAAAGTTTGTCATGACCGTTGTTACCATGAAGTATATTCTCACCTTCATCACCGTTAAGGGTTATATTGGCTCTTGCCAATATGTCCGCAAGATTGAAGTTTACTCCATTAATATTATAGCTGAAGCTAGTGTTGTTTCGCCCATTCGCGATAAATACCCCATCACGATAGCTGCCGTTTGCGTAACCGTATTGTAGCCAAATGCCGGTTCCTTGCTCATTTTTAGTTACGATTCCGCCATCTTCTCCGGCAAAATCTATAGAGATATCCGAATCGTTCGTTTGAATAACGATTTGATTAGCACCCAGGTCATCCTCCACGAAATCCTGGTTATCACCTGCAGAGAAAAGATACCGGTCATTGCCCAGGCCACCGAAAAGCCTGTCGTTCTGTCTCCCGCCAACCAGCTGATCATCCCCCTCATCGCCAATGAGCATATCATTGCCATTTTCGCCAAAGAGTTTATCGTTACCTCCCTTGCCATACAGCTCGTCATTGCCGGAACCGCCATATATACTTTCATTGGCATCGCAGCCTTCTATGCTGTCATTGCCGGAGGTTCCCGTCCGTACCATTGCTGCTGCGTTTAAAAACGCGTTATAGCTATATTCACCGCCGCCCACCACAAAACTGAAGTTGGTATTGACCGCCCCGTCAATGATCGTAACTTTATCGAATGCCGAATACCGTATGGTCAGATCATTATTCTCAGCAGTTACCGACACCTCAATTGCGCTCATCGAAATATTCTGAAAATCAAGGATGTTCCAGCCACCTTCTCCGAATATGAAATCGCCTCCTCCTACGGCGCCATGTCCGACTTCAAAAATATATTTGTTGTTGCCGCCCCCTCCGATCAGATTGTCGCTTCCATAGCCTCCGACCAGGATGTCATCGTCATCCTCTCCAAACAGCGTATCGTCGTCAGACTCGCCATAGAGCTCATCTTTGCCGCCATGGCCGTGCAACTCATCATTTCCCGTGCCACCATAAAGCTTGTCGTTGCCGGACCCGCTGCCATCGACACCGTTGTCGCCATAAAGAAAGTCGCCGCCCGAACCGCCATAGAGAGTATCGTCACCCAGATTGCCCTGCAATTCATCGACGTCATCGCCACCATAGAGTTTGTCATTACCGCCGTGGCCGTACAAAAAGTCATTGCCCCGCCCACCATACAAGGTATCGTTGCCGAAACCGGTAGCGTCTCCATTGTCGCCATAAAGATAGTCGACATCATCGCCGCCATAGAGGGTATCGTCACCAAGATCGCCGACAAGTGTATCTATGCCGCTATCGCCGAACAAAAAGTCATTGCCGCTGCCGCCTGAGAGAACGTCATCGTTCTCCTGACCATAGAGATAGTCATCGCCCCCCATTCCATAGAGATAGTCATTGCCGCTGCCGCCATACAGATAATCTACACCATCGTTCAAGGTTTCAATATTGTCGCCGTTATCGCCAAATAAAAGATCATTGCCGCTTCCTCCCTCCAAATAATCGCCGCCTATACCACCGGAAAGAGAGTCCTGGTCCGCACCTCCATAAAGATTGTCGGATCCGCCGCCACCTGCCAGAAAATCGTCGCCCTCACCGCCCGAGAGCGTATCGTTGCCTGCTTCATTGAGATATTCATTGAGATACACGGAGAAATTTATACTGCAACCACCCAGGTATCCATTCTGATAGCCGAGCGACCACGCAGGATTGACAAGGTCCTCGAAGCCGAGACTTTGATGGGCGCCATAGCCGAATAAGGCATCATTGCCGTCGCCTCCCTCAATGGTGTCGCTTCCCGCCGAACCGAAGAGAATATCCATGCCCGTACCGCCCATGATGGTGTCATCGCCGTTATACCCGGAGATGATATCGTTGTCGGCACCGCCATCCAGAACGTCATTCGCCATGCTGCCGAAAATGCCGTCGTTACCGCCGTCACCATACAGCGTATCGCCATGAATCGTCTCTCCCGGAAAAACCTCGAACGTGGTTGAGCCATGGAGCATATAATTTAAATGGCCCCTGATCAGATCATTGCCGCTGCCGCCGTGAATTTCATCGCTATCGGCAAAACCAAAAAGAAAATCGTTGCCGCCCAAGCCGTTTAATTTCATCCTTGGAGAGCTGCCCAGCCCCATGACCTGATGGAGGGTGTCGACTCCACCATTGGAGAACATAAAGATATTGTAATTACCGGGATTGCTGGACTGCTCATAAACGTCGGAAATATCCTGAGTCTCGGATCCACTCCAGGTATAGTCAAAATCCACTCCTGGCGGAGTATAATCCTTAAGAGTGATTCCGAGAGCGGAGTCGGTGGTGAAATTTGCGATGGAGAAGCTTTTGACACTGCCGTTTACCAATGTGCTTAACCGGAGAAAACCATTGCCGTCCTTCACCGCAGTATACAAACCGTCGGCGGTTTTATAGGTGTCGCTATCCGGAGCCGTCCGGTTGAAAGCAAGTGCAGAGAGGCTCTTATTGTTGAAGATAATAGTGCCCATCTTATCGGAATCATCGACAACATCACCCGCACCGACATAGTAGGTGTCATTGCCAACTCCACCTTCCAAAATATCCCCGGCGTTGTCGTCGGAGAGGTCATCCATGGTGCCGTAAAGATGATCGTGACCAGCCAGGCCACGCAAAGTGTCGCCTTCTTCGCCGCCGAAAAGATGGTCGGCGTAGTCCCCTGCGGAACCGGTAATGGTATCTTCTCCCCCACCGCCGCGCACCGCCTTGATGCCGATCAGGCTGGTGCCGGAGAGATCGATGGTGTCGCTGTCTTCCGTGCCGGCGATAACGTCACCATCCCCACCACCGCCATCGATTATCTCGACCGTGTCTTCCCCTACGAAGTTATGGACCCGGATGGTATCGTTGCCGCTGCTGCCCTTGATTGTGTCTATGCCGTCTCCACCATTGAAGGTGTCGTAGGCTTCGTCCTCGCCGATGATGCCGAAGGTGTCGTTGCCGGCGCCGCCGTTCAGGGTATCCTGGCCTTGTCCGCCTTCGATGTAATCATTGCCGCCGTAGCCCCAAATGGTGTCGTTGCCGCCCATGCCGAAAAGGTGATCGTCAAAATTATCTCCTCTATACGGAATGTTCGTGCCTTTAATCTCTTCGCCCTCCGAGCTTCCGAAAACAATGGTCTTCTGTGGTGCGTTAAGATCGGAATTGAAAACGGTGACCTGAGTCGCCGCATCTATAAATTTGATGCTCGATGTATTGACTCCGTCATATATGTTTTTAACTATCAGATTTGAAAGCATTTCAGCACGGTCCTGCAGATACTGGCCGCTTAACTGCCCCTCTGGAGTCTCGTTGCTGAAGAGATCCAGTTCTCCATTTTTATTGAATTCCGAATAATCCGCACCTAAAATGGCAAAGGGATTGAGTTTTACAAGAGCATAACGGTAAGCGATATCGCCTAGGGCAAGCTCTTTTATTTGAGTGGGAGAAAAAGATGTGAAGGTGTTGCCGGAATCCGTTAAGCCTAGTATTTCCAGGGTGTATTGATTTCCTCCTATCTCTTGCTCCACCTCCAGCAGCTTGTTGTAATAAATCCTTCTGTCTTCAATATCACCAATACCTAGCCAGACATCAAATCCATCGGTTATATCGATGGTGTTCAAAATAATCTCTTCTTTTTTAAACAGTTTATACAGAGCTTTCAACAACGTTTCCTCTGTTTCAGCCACTGAGTCACTTGCCGCCAGATAAAGATTCTTCATGTCATCGATGGTAAGTGAATTGTCAATGGAATAAAACAACGACTGCATGGACAAACTGTCCATAAAAGGCTCGATAAGATGGCTGTTTCCCTCTGTCGGGACAAAGGTTTCCTCTCCAAGTCCACCGGCGCCTGTGAGGATGCTGGCAACTAAACTTGAATCATTGCCTTCTTCTATATCTTCACTTTCCAGATTGTAATTTGTTATGTCGGAAAATCCGGCCGCTGGTGTTCCTGGAATGAATTCGCTGAATAGATCGATAAACTCATCGGTTAGCTTTTGGCCTTCTAATAACATGTTGAACGGAGGCGGCAAAAGTATCCTGGCAACATTTGCCGTTTCCGGATCAAACCCCGCTGCATTGAAGGTGTATGCCTCCGTGATCAAATCCGGAAACAGCCGTGCAACCATAGTGGCCAAGTGGCCACCTAAAGAATGGCCGGTTACCTTGATCTGTTCATTGTCATTTATGAGATGATAGCCATCGAGGTCGTTTTCATGGACTTATCCAGGCATATTTGTCCGATACCAGTCCATTCATTGTGACATAGTTCCCGGATGGCGGTGGTGTGTCATCTATGACCAGCTCCAGGCGATCTACGTTATTTGTGCCGGCATCACCCCTGAGCTGAACAATAAAATTGATCATACTGATGGTCTGCTCAAGGGCAAAACCTACCATACCTATTTGTCCTATATCCGCTTTCCAGAGATCCAGCATCCCTTGCTCAGATGGCTCAGTCCCCCGAATGGCGAGAACCTTCTCGCCATCACGTTCAAAGAGTGTGGCGGCAAAACCGGTTGCATCGTTGCCGTGATAGGCGTTTTTGTTTGCGATTTCCCAGACTGGGTTGGGATTATTTTCAGGATCATAAACAAACATCTGCTTGGCTAGAGCCTCGGGGATACGTTCTTGTTTGTTGGCTTGAAAAGCGATTTTATCCCCAGCTGTCGTAGGTTCGTCTTCCAGCTTAATGTATGCAGCAGTGGACAACTTTGCGTACTCATAATAATCAAGAATTGAAGGCATAAAAATCGTAACCGTTCACCGGGATTTTAATCACAACTGAAAAAAATCCGAGCGTTCATAAATAGATTCTGTTACGTTCATTTTCATGAACGTTCTTCTCACCTACCGCAAAAGAGACATAACCCAAACCGATCTTTCCTTCATCCTCAAGGTCATCGACGAGTATCGAAGTGAAGGCCGTAGTGCCATTTCCCGCAGACTCTGTGAAGCCTGGGACTGGCGTCAAACCAACGGCCAACTCAAAGATGGTGTCTGCCGAGGACTTTTGCTCCAGCTTGAACGTACTCAGCTAATAACCCTTCCGCCCAGAATAATTGACAACAATAACAATTCCCTGAGACGAAGAATAACTCCTGCGACCTTCGATTTTCAGCCAACTCCGCTCACGGTTAGCTTGAGTGATCTTGCCCCCATTGAACTGCGACAGGTCCGAAGGACACCGGAGGAAAAGCTCTTCAATGCCCTGATCCGCCAATATCACTACCTGGGTTATTGCCAACCGGTCGGCGAACACCTCAAGTATCTGGTCTATGCCGGAGACAAATTGCTGGCCTGCTTTTCTTTTTCCTCGGCACCATATGCCATCGATTGCCGCGACAACTTCCTCGGCTGGTCATCGGAAGCCAGGGAGCGCAACCGTCATT
>LADS01000067.1 GCA_000961725.1 Desulfobulbaceae bacterium BRH_c16a | reverse complement strand
GCGGTCCATTGAAGCCGAGTTCCTTGAATTTGCTGTCAAGGTCCAGGAGCCGCAAGGCCTCCAGGGTGACATGTTCGACACCAACACTGCGCGGCCTGCTCATTTCCAGACTGTCGAGGTCGACCTCACGGAAGTCGTCATCTTCAATACTTTCAACATCTTGATATGACGCGATAATTCTCGAAGCATAAGACTGGGATAACTGTTCGATATCACTATCAACATCAAACAAGCTCTGTTGCCCGCTGAGAATGCCCTCGATCCGTTTAGTCAGGTCAGACCACTGCTCTCTCGGCAGCGCAAAATCGGCACCCAGATTGAGAAGGGTCTGCTGTCGCACTCCCTTCTCAGTACGCTTGGATTCGACCAGCCGATAGCTGTAATAATGCGACCCGTCCTTCCTGCTTTTGATAGATGTTCTTCGAATATACATGGAGCCGATTGTGGCATAAAAAACAGCCCATGTCAACAATTAAATTTATTTTATGGCACTACAAACCGCAAGAAAATTTTATCTTGCTGTTATTGCGTTGTTTTAAATTTATCGCAAAATGAAAATGCGGCTTACAGAGCAGTTTGATAATTATTCGCAAAAAGTTGGGTTAAGAGAAATGTTTGTGTTAACCTACTTGCTAAAATCAACCAACTTGGTTATATTTGATCATGGAGAAACGAACACCACATTGTGATCTGGCTGTTGTCAAAGGATTGGTCGAGGCTGGCAAAGTACGAACCACACAATCGGCACGTACCGGGGCGGTAACATTGGGGTTCGACTTTCAAGGCATGTTGGATGTGGTGTTATCGCTCTCATCTGCGGATTTCTATAAAAGCATGACCTCTCTCGCTGATCATAAGATCTGGCAGGATGTCTATCGGCCGAATACTTCGGCTGGCGATGTGTACCTGAAACTGACGGTCATTGATGACGTGCTGATTGTTTCTTTCAAGGAGTTATGATTATGAAATGTCTTGTTTGCGGAGCGGCGGAGTTAATCCATGACACCCGTGATTTACCTTGCACCTACAAAGGCGAAACCACGTCTATTCCAGCAGTAACCGGCGATTTTTGCCCGGCCTGTGCTGAATCAATCCTCAATGCGGCTGAATCGGGTCGTGTAATGCAGGAAATGCGTGAGTTCTCCAAGCAGGTGAATGCTGCAATCGTAGATCCGAAATTCATTGCCAGGGTGCGGAAAAAGCTCAAGATTGATCAACGTGAAGCTGCCGAACTCTTTGGCGGCGGGGTAAATGCGTTCTCGCGTTACGAAAATGGAAAAACCAAGCCGCCGTTGGCCCTGGTGAAACTGCTCAAGGTGCTTGATCGGCATCCTGATTTGCTTGGCGAGGTTAGAGCGGCGTAGACGCTCGACATTGTGCGGCTTTGCCGGCGGGTACTCGGTAGACCGGTTTACGATGTCATACTTCAGCTGATCACCAAAATAATCTTCGCGAACAAAACGCATTTCCCGATGGGCTGTTCGAACCGAAACGTCAAATTCTGCAGTAAAATCAGTACTATTGAAGTGTGTATTCTGTGTATTCTGGTATTCTGGGGACAGTATATATATTATTGACAATTATTAACTGATATTGTTATGTTTCCAGTATGGCAAGAATAGCACGTGCAGTAGCCCCAGGCTATCCACATCATATCACGCAGCGTGGTAACCGTCGTCAGCAGACATTTTTCTGCGAGGATGATTACTTAGCTTATATTGAGTTGATGGCACAATGGTGTCGTAAGTATCATGTCGAGATCTGGGCCTGGTGCCTGATGCCGAATCATGTTCATCTTATCGCCGTGCCCTACATCGAAGGGGCACTTTCTCGCGCCATAGGCGAAGCTCATCGTCGTTATACCAGGCGGATCAATTTTCGTGAAAAATGGCGAGGGCATCTGTGGCAGGAAAGATTTGCATCCTTTTCCATGGATGAGCAATACTTGTTGGCAACGGCACGGTATATAGAAATGAATCCAGTCGCGGCAAAGCTGGTGCAAAATCCGGAAGATTACCGATGGAGCAGTGCCAAAGCACATCTATCTGGAGAGGACGATGGACTCGTACAAGTTTCGCCGTTGCTTGAGTTGGTTTCGGACTGGCGCAGTTTTCTGAAGCTCACCCCGCAGGATGAAATTGATATGATTCACCGCCATGAACGTACCGGTCGACCTTTAGGCGCGGAAGGATTTATTGAAAAACTGGAGCTCACACTTGATCGGATTCTAAGACCGAAAAAGCCTGGTCCTAAAAAGGCCAGGAGTTAAGTATGCTGTCCCCAGAACATACCCAGAACATACAGTCCCCAGAACATACCCCCATGAAATCATTTACCCAGGAGCGAATGGTCACCAAGATGATTTACGACGCCAAACAGCATTTTTTATATTTTTTGCCACTCCCGCATGGACAGGGATCGTTCCTTCCGACGTTGGTCGATCGATGCGGTTGCTTGAAATGTAACTTTTTGCAGTGAACATAAATTTCTTTGAGTTTGCGTTGTCGCTTGAGCAGGAGCTGGTATATATCCGGAATTTGATCTTCTATTGCCGATCTTACCGACTCGATATCGGCGAAAGGTGTGCCGCCTTCAACCGCTTTCCATTTTTTCTTCTTAATATTCAAAACAGCCGAAAAGAGTTCTTCGCCTTTTGTTTCTGTCTCTTCTGTCGGGAAAAATGACAGATTTGTGTCAGTGCACGAACATTTCGGGAGAAGGCAATGATGATCATAGATGGAACAATTTTTTCCGTTTATTCGAACAGAGAGGGCATCGCCATAGGGTAAAACATCTTGGTATGCATACATCAGCCCATCCTGTTCGACCTCCAAAAAGTCGAATACGGCATCGATTGCGTCAGGCGGAGCGTTTTCGGTTATCTTGTTTTTGTATGTGAAATAACGCTTCCATAAGAATTGAAAATCCGCGTCGTTCATGCCGGATAGAAGGATTTGGGCAAATGTCTCATCCCTCCTGGAAACACTTTTTTGTTTCGTCTGATCAAGCTTTCGATGAATGACATCGATACTCACCCGATGGGGGCTCGGCTTGTCCGTTTCGCCGTTTTCCAAAGGGATAAAGGTAATATCGACCGTTCCGCAGGTACAAACGGGATTCTCGCAGCAATCGAGCGTGCAGTTGAAACGCCGTGCCGTGTCGACGTCTTGAATTTTGGCGAGATAACCGCCGGTCTCGTTGTCCAGGGAAAAAATCCTTGGTTTTTCTTCATTTCGTTCCATTTCGCCTCTTCTCCAACAATCACGACCAAGCGGCCGCAGCAGCCGTCGGTAGTTTAATTACGCGCTGATAAAGAGATCCGCTTCCTGCAAAAAATCGGTGAAAAGCTCCGGCGGCAGTTTCTCGGCCAGGTTGAGGCCAATACCACGCATAAGAAGATTCGCTTCCGCCTCGTTCAACAACGCCTTGGGCAAGGCTTCGCCGTAAATCCAGACACCGGCTTCGGAGGCGGTAATGGGTTTGTCCCGTCCGGCCAGATCCCCCGCTTTAGCCAGGATAGCGGAGAG
This sequence comes from Desulfobulbaceae bacterium BRH_c16a, assembly GCA_000961725.1. GTDB lineage: Bacteria > Desulfobacterota > Desulfobulbia > Desulfobulbales > Desulfocapsaceae > Desulforhopalus_A. The sequence goes on along the minus strand of LADS01000067.1, from coordinate 44,127 downwards.
CAGCAGATCAAGGGAGGGTTTTTGCATTTGCCGTTCCGCAAGCACCCTGGCCGCCTCGAGTTTCTCCAGGGCCAGCAGCTGCAGCTTTGTCGGGCCGGAATTTTTCGGTTGCCGGGTCTGATCGTAATAGGTTTCGGCCTCCGCCAGCGGCGAAGCCGCGCCGAGACGGCTGAGTCCCCGCAGGGCATATTGATCGATCAGGGCCACGGGAACCCGTTCCGACAGTGTCACGGCCAAGGCATCCGCCTCCTCGTCGACGCGGTCGAGGACACAGATCAGGCCGCCCTGCGCTCCGAAAATGCGTTCGATTCGCAATCCAAGATGGACTTGGAGTTCTTCGATGCAATGGTGGATCGCCTCTTCCGTCCGGGTATCCCGGAAAGTGGTTTGCGAACGGCTGGATTGCGGTGTTTCAGGCAGCTGGTCGTTGTCGATCGCATCAATATTTTCGGATGGCGACGACGCTGCCTGTTCCCGCGGTGCTTCCTCCTCCACCAGGTTGTCGATCAGTGTCTCCAGAAGTTTCTTGGATACGCCCACCACATCCTCAACGGCATCCTCTTTGATAACGTTGTCAAAAAGGTTCTGCTTGGTGCCCACCAGTTCGAGCACCTGCTGTTCGTAGGAATCGGCCGCCACCATGGTAATGATCTGCACCCTGCGCTTCTGTCCCAGCCGGTGAATCCTGGCATTGCGCTGCTCCAAGACCGCGGGATTCCAGGGGACGTCGAGATTGATCAGGGCGGAGCCGCTCTGCAGATTGAGTCCCACCCCACCCGCATCGGTGGAGACGAAGACCTGAATGCCGTCATCATCGCGAAAGCTGTCCATCAACGCGCCACGCTGACCGGTGGGAACACCGCCGTGCAGCCGGACGAAACCGAGCCCCATCCGGTGTAACCGTTTTTCCACCAGTCTGGTCATCATCTCCCACTGGGAGAAGACCACGGCCTTGCGTCCCTCCTGCAGGCAGATTTCTTCCAGCAGTATTTCCATCTCGTCGATCTTCGGGCTCTCTTCGGTTTCCTTGTCGACAAGCCCGGCGCTATTGCAGGCCATTCTCGCTTGCTGCAAAGCGGCAATGAGCCGGTTCTGTTCCGTCGGGGTCAGCGGCCGTCGTTTGGCTATTTGGGCCAGGCGGCCCGCCTTGGCCATGCCGTCGTCATGAATTTCGACCTGCCTGGAGGTCATGGCGACATCCAGGCGCTGATTTATTCGTTCGGGCAGCTGATCGTTCACCAGGGACCGGTCCCGGCGCAGCATCACCGGCTGCAGCCGCTGCCTGAGCAGGGAGAGGTTGCGGTAGCCGAGGACCTTGCCCCGCTCGTCGGTGACATGAAAATCCACCATATAGCGCCACAGCGGTCCGAGAGTCTTGGAATCGACCACCTGCATCAGGCTGTAAAGGTCTTCAAGGCGGTTTTCCAGAGGCGTGCCGGTCAGGACGAAGGTGAACCTGCTGGGGATGAGCTTGACCGCCGTGGCTATTTTGGTGCGCCAGTTTTTGATCCGTTGCGCTTCATCCATAATGATGAGATCGGGGCACAACGATTCGGTAATAACGGAAAGATCGCGGAGGACCAGTTCATAGTTAAGGATGAAAAAGTTGGCCTGCTGCCGGTACTGGGCGGCGCGATCCGCCGGCGGCCCGCCGATGATGCGGCTTTGCAGATTGGTGAATTTGGCTATCTCCCGCGCCCACTGCTGTTTAAGCGAAGCCGGGCAGATGATAAGCGTTTTTTTAACGCCCTCGTGGTTTACCAGCCAGGTGGCGGCGGCGATGGCCTGCAGGGTCTTGCCCAGCCCCATGTCGTCTGCCAGCAGGGCCCGTCCGGTGCCGGCAAGAAAGGCGGTGCCGGTCACCTGGTAGGGATACAGCCTTGCATTGATGCCCGGCAACCGTCCCCTGGTGGTTTCGATGGCTTCTTTTATCTTCCGCGACCGCTGTTGTTGGGCTGCGCTGCGTGCCTGATGATTGGCCCAGTCGAGTGCATCCTCGCCGATATGAATGTTACCCTTTCGGTCGGCCAATTCGACGAAACGGAAAAAATCTTCCGGCATTCGCCCGGTGAAAGCGCCGTCTGCACTAAAATATTCCTCGAAAAGGTTCTGCAGCACCGGTTCGATTTCACCGCTGCGATAAAGACAGACTACGGGGGCTGCTTCATGCTCCCAGGAGAGATAAATATAGGGAAAAGGCGGGGTCTGCCCGGCGAAACTTTTGTGCTCGGGATGTTTGCCGATCTTGTGCAGGACCGCCTCGATGTGTTTGCAGGTGCCAAGCTGATTGCCGGCAAAATCCGGGCAGGAACAGTAATTCCTCCGCTTGTCCAGACTGCGGATAACAACCCGGTAGGTGCGGGGGAAAGGGGCGTTGACCGAGGAAGCCCGCCAGCTGCCGAACCAGGGTTGGCCGCTTTCCGCCTCGACCCGTACTTCCGTTTTTGCGCGTTTGATACGGTCCTTGATCGCAGTATCGACCGCACTCATCAAGCCGTCGTTCTCATGACAAAGATCGGCGTAGGCAAAAAGGGACGCCACCATATGGAGGCAGGCGGTATTGTCGTCGGCGGTGCAGTCGCAGGAGGCAAGAAGAGTATTCTCCGGCCCCTTTTCGATCTGCACGGTAAGGGGAAGGTTATCTCCTTTCTCGTTTTCAACCGAAGCCCAGAGACGATTGTCGTCACTGTCGATGGAGATTACCCGGTTTTCATTAAAGCAGGTGAGTCCCCGCCCGACAATTTCGACTGAACCAATCCTTTCGAGTTCTTCACGATCAAAGAGAAAAATATCCTTATCACCCGATACAAAGGAAAACGACATGGCGGAAATCTCCTGAGTTGAATGCGAAACGGCTGAAAAAACGGTATCGAGACAATTACCGGCCAACCTAATATAATTTTTTCATTTCGAGCCGGATTTTCTCCGGCGCCATTATGGTGCAAGGTAACTTTTAAGGCGTAAAAAGGCATCCAAAAATTTGCTCTTGGCAAAATATCGAAGGAAGGAGTTGAAAATCGATTCCAAGAGGAGGGAGCACACGAGCAGGCATTTAAGGACCGGCAAGCCTTTGTCGAGGTAGCTAACGGGGCGATCATCGAGGTTGGCGACAAGGTGTCCGGCAATATCGCCGCCGAGCTATAAATCGTTCTTAAACTCTTTTCCGGATATGGCTTCTCTCACGTTTTTCAGAAGCACGATCGGCGAAACAGGTTTTAAAATGAATCGCACGCCTTTTTCAAGAAGTCCTTTTTCATAGAGAATCTCGGCGGGATAACCACTTGAAAAAAGCACGGGAACATCGCGTTTCACTTTTTTGATCTCCGCATATACCTCTTTGCCATTCTTTTTAGGCATTACAACATCGAGGAATACAAGCTGGATTATATCGCTGTGCTCTTGAAATCGAAGGATTGCTTCATTGCCGTCCGCCGCTTCAATGACCGAGTACCCATACTCCTGCAGCATAGCCCTGATGAACTTTCTGACATCCTTATCATCCTCGGCGACAAGAATTGTTTCTTTCCCCCCAACCGGAAAAGAGGGGGCTGCCGGTTCCGATTTTGCCGGCTGCTGTTCTACAAGTTCGAGATAAATTGTGAATGTCGCACCCTGTCCCGGTTCGCTTTTGACATCGATCACCCCATTATGCTGTTTGACAATGCCGAAAACAATGGAAAGACCGAGTCCTGTTCCTTTGCCACTCTCCTTGGTTGTAAAAAACGGTTCGAAAGCCCGCTCCTTTGTTATCTCATCCATGCCTTTCCCAGTGTCTGCTATAGATATAGCTGCATAATTTCCAGGGCTTATGTGATCATATTGGCAGGTGATCTCTCTGTCCAGGTGGACCCGCCCAGTAGTTATGGTCAGTTTTCCGCCTTTGGGCATGGCATCCCGTCCATTCACGGCCAGATTCATTATGACCTGTTCCAGCTGACCACTGTCGGCCATGACCATCAGCTTTTCCGTCGGCAGTTCAGTTTTCAACTCGATATCTTCTCCGATTATCCGGCGGAGCAGCTTGTCGAATCTCCTTACTATTTCATTAAGATCGACAAGCTCCAGGCTCATTACCTGTTTCCTGCTGAAAGCCAGCAGGCTTTTGGTCAGCTGCGCCGCACGCTCGGAAGCGCCGATAATTTGGTCTGCATGGCTGTGTAGGGGGTTTTTAATGTCCAGCTGTATTTTTAAAAGATTTCCAAATCCCATTATGACAGTAAGCAGGTTGTTGAAATCATGGGCAATGCCGCCTGCAAGCCGACCTATTGCCTCCATTTTCTGGGAATGCATAAGCTGTTCGGCAGTTTTTTTGTGTTCCGTGATATCCAGCACTGTGCCGATTGCGGCAGGCCGGTTATTGTACGTCATGGTGCTGCCGAAAACTTCAAGATTGACCACTTTTCCGTCTTTTTTCAGCCCCCGCACTTCATAGTGGCTGAAGCTGATTTCACCGGCCAGTCTTTTCCGCACCTGTTCGTTGACAAGCGGAATATCTTCGGGGAGAAACAGAGTTTCAAGGTGCAGATCGGTCAGAATTTGCTCTGTCGAATATCCGAACATCTCGGCAAATCGCGGGTTGGCGTATTTAAATATGCCGTCCTGTATGAGATAAATGCCGACAATGGCTTGTTCTGCAAAACTTTTAAATTTGTTTTCCGATTCGATCAGGGCGTATTCCGTCTGCCTTTTTCTGGCCAGATTCCTCATTGAAGTGATGCCATACGTCAAATCGGCGGTTAGTTCGACCAGGAGGTCCTTTTCTTCGGGAGTGAAGGCATCCGGTTGGGCGGCATAAACGTTCAGCGCGCCGATGACCTCCCCCTCGCCTGACAGCATCGGCAATGAAGCGGAGGACGCGTAGCCTCTTTTGATCGCTTCCTTCCGCCATGGCGCAAAATCCGGACTTGTCGGCAGGTCCCGATTTATCACCGGTTTTTTAGTCCGGATAGCCGTGCCGGAGGGGCTTGAGCCGAATTCGTTATCCGCCCAGCTGACACGAATCGAGTCGAGATAGCCCTCTTCATAACCCGACTGCGCTACAGGTCGAACCGTCCGGGCATCGTCGTGTTCGGCATAGCCGATCCAGACCAGTTTATACCCGCAATCCCTCACGATTATGCGGCAGATTTCCTGCAAAAGCTCTTTCTCGTCAGTTGCGTGAAGCAGCGCCTGATTGCAGTTGGTGAGGGCTCTATACGCTCGGTTGATCTTGCGCAGCAACTCCTCGGTTCGCTTACGTTCGACGATTTCCGCCTGCAGTTCTTTGTTGGCCCTGGCAAGCTCGGCTGTACGTTCACTCACCCGCATCTCCAGCGTGGCATTGGCCTCCCGGAGCCTGCTTGTCAGCTCTCGAATGCGCAGGTGGGTGATGACGCGGGCCAGCACCTCTTCCCGCTGAAAAGGTTTGGTGATATAATCCACCCCTCCGGCCTCGAAGCCCCTTACTTTATGTTTCATTTCCGCCAGGGCGGTCATGAAAATTACCGGGATGTCTTTCGTGCTTGCTCTCTCTTTCAGCCTGCGGCAGGTCTCGATGCCGTCCATGCCGGGCATGAGGATATCAAGGAGGATGAGGTCCGGTTGAGCGTAAGCGGCCCTCTCCAGGCCGCTTTCTCCGTCCTCTGCCACCAGGGTTTTAAACGAGGCCTCTTCCAGGTGATCCATCAACACGGCAAGATTGTTGGGATCGTCGTCGATAATCAGCAGAGTGCGGCCTCGCAGTTCCGGTTCGGCAGTTATGGAATCCAAAGGAGGTATCATTTTTTTGTCGGCATATGCTGTTTGACCAATGCCAGAACAGCGTTCGTTTTAAATCTCCCGGTCAGTTCACGGAGTTTCGTGGTAAAAATACGGTGCCGGCCGTCATTTTCGTCGATTTCGTCTAAACAGGCCTGGATACCTCGTAGATCTCCTCTCATGGCCAACTCGTGGAGTGCTGCCATTTTGTCAGGCGACGGTGCCTCAAGCGGACCTTCCTCCGCTTTTTCACCGACTGTTGCCTCGAGCATATGCGGCTGCACGATCTCCCATTCGATACGGAGTGCCGACCGTATCTTGTCCAGCAGCGCTTCAATGTTAACCGGTTTGCCCATAAAATCGTCGCAGGCGGCGGCAAATTCTTCCTTGCGGCGGCTCTCCGTGACCGTTGCCGAAACGCCGATGATCCAGGTTGCGTCCAATTCAGGATGCCGCCTCATTTCTTCAACAGTCTCCATGCCATCCATTTCCGGCATTACCAGATCAAGTATTACGAGATCGGGAGGATGGACGAGCACCTGTCGCAGTGCCTCGGAACCGCATTCGGCCGTACGTATCTCAAACCCCAGCGGCGCCAATAAGGAAACCAGCATCGAGGCATTGGCTATATTGTCGTCAACTATCAGAATATTCTTTCGTTCACCTGTGTAGCCGGTAATCGTCCTCTTGGTTTTCGCCACGGCTTCGGTCCCGGATGCCTCGGCCATTGGTACTTCAAACCAGAAGGCGCTCCCCTTGCCCGGTTCGCTTTCGACGCCCAGGCGGCCCTGTAAAAGGTTTACCAGTTGTCTTGTTATGGTCAGCCCCAAACCTGTCCCCTCGTGAGGTTGCCCTGCGGTGAGCAACTGCGTAAAGGGCTCAAAGATCGCTTCCAGTTTGTCCTGGGGAATGCCGACTCCGGTGTCCGTCACTTCGCACCGGAAAAGTTCGGGGCCTGCCGATCCATAGCTTACCCGCAGGGCAATATTTCCCCGGCGGGTGTATTTGACTGCATTGCCGAGCAGATTCAGAAGAATCTGTTTAAGCTTGCGTTCGTCTCCCCGGACATATTCCGGCAGGGGAGAGACCGACTCATAATGAAACAGCACATCCTTTTCATCGGTCTTAATCCGTGTAATGTTGAAGACCTGCCGCAGCAGGGAGGCAAGATGAAAAGTTTCCTCCTGAAGCTGCATTTTCCATACCTCGATCTTGCCGACATCCAGAATGTCGTTGATCAGCATGAGCAGATGCTCGCCGCTGCTGTGCATAATCTCCAATTGCTGCCGTTGCGCCTCGGTGAGATTTTCCTGGTACCTCAGGATCTGGGCATATCCGAGGATGGCATTCAGCGGGGTTCGCAACTCATGGCTCATACTGGAGAGGAAGGTGCTTTTGGCCTGGTTGGCCGCCTCTGCAAGTTCTTTGGCTACCACCAGATCCTTTTCCGCTTGCCGGCGTGCCGTAATAAACCGCGCCTGCTGCACATTTTGATAGGCTTTCAGGGACAGTTCGTTTGAAAGAATATAAAGCAGGTGAGCAATTTTATCGAATTGTTCGGGCGACATTACCGGCACTTCCTGCAGCGCTCGGCGGAATTCATCTTCGTCGGCACCGATCTCAGCCGCATAGGCAAGTAGTTTCTCCTCGTCGATCCCTTCGTTTTTTACCTGCCCGATCAACCAGTTGGCCACATGTCTGCCGCCTATGGTGATACTGGCTCCGGCGTCCCAGAGTCCGCCGCTGAGGCATGGCCGGATAATAGGGCCATCTGCATTCTGCCCGCCGATGACGGAGTCGGAAAAGATGCAGTTGGCTTTCCCTATCTCTGTTTTGCGGATTATTTCGCTGCAGAGGCGGCAAAAATGGCTGGGCCTGGTGATCGGCGTCCCATCCGGATAGGTTATAATTGAAGCAACATCGAGTGCTTCGGCAAAGGAATCCTGGATCCTCTGGATGTCTTCGATATTAAACAGGTCGGCAAAGGAGATGTCGGCCGTTTCCAACGGTTCGGTCAAGGCGACCAGACGTCGGTTCAGCACTTCCTCGATTTTTCTTCTTTCGCCGATTTCCCGGCGAAGAAGCTCATTTGCCTCGGTAACCTCGGCGGTGCGCTGCCGGACAAGTTCGTCCAGATGATCGCGGTGCTTCTTCAACTCCTCCTCCGCCTGTTTGCGCTCGGTGATGTCCCGACCTTCCGGGATGAGCAGCACCACCTTGCCTGCATCGTCCATGACCGGTTTTAAAGAAAAGTCGACGTAGCGGAAACTGCCGTCCATTGCCGGATGGGAGGCTTCGAATCGGACGAATTCTCCGGCAGAGGCTCTCTTTACTGCTGTCCGCAGTTGCTCCTGCAACTCGGGGGAATGGGCCCACCAGGGGGTGTCCCAAAACGGCTTACCGACGACGTCCGATTCCTCAAGCCCGACGAGTCCCAGGGCGGCCTTATTTGCCGCAATTAAAATGCCGTCGACAGTCATTAAACCGATAAACTGGAAGGTCTGTTCGAAGATCGCCCGAAACTTCCGTTCACTTTCGCCCAAGGCTTCTGCCGCCTGCTTACGTTCGGTTATGTCGGTCGAAATGCCGAAGACCGCATACGGTTTTCCTTCGCTGTTGAACAGCGGACACTTGATCGAGATGTAGGTATGCAGCCCATCGTCGTGCGGCACGACCTCCTCTGTTTCCATTGCCTTGCCGCTGTCCAGTGCACGTCGGTCAAGATGCTGAAAAGACTCGGCCGTTTTTTTCGGAAAGAGATCAAGGTCGGTCTTGCCCAGCGTCGCTTCCCGGGAGATTTGAAAAATTTCTTCATACCGGCGGTTTATCAGCAGGTATCGGCCGCGAAGGTCCTTGACATAGATCACCGCAGTCGAGTTGTCGATTATCGCCTTAAGGAGAGATCGACTGTCACGCACCGTCGCCTCTGCCTGTCTGAGATCCTTGATGGTGGCCTCAAGGCTGGCATACAACCCGGCGTTTACCATGGAAATGGCTGCCTGGGAGGATATTGCCTTGAGCAGTTCCAGGCGATCCGGGGTAAAGACATTGCTCGTCAGATTATTCTCCAGGTAGAGCAGCCCCGAGAGTTTCCCCTGATGGACAATAGGCAGACACAGCAGGGATCTGGTGCGATGTTCGGCAATGTATTTGTCGCCGGCATAGATGTGGTCGCGAAAGGCATCGTTCAGGACGACCGGCGCCTGGGTCCGGGCGACGTAATTCACCACCGAGAGAGGTACCTCGCCATTCTCACCGATCGGGGTTTCCTGCATGGTTTCAATGTGCTCTCTCCCCACCACCCCTTTCGCCTGGATGATCAATCCGCCGTCTCGGTTTTCGAGCAGAATGCCTTTTTCCGCACCGGCGTTTTCCATGACAATATGCATCATTTTGTCGAGCAGGTGGTCGAGCTTTATTTCCTGGGAGAGCAGATGCGAGGCATTGATGATTGCGGCGGTATCCAGGGGGACCGGTTGCTCTTTCTCGATTTGGTACCGCTGATGCAGATCTTCTACCTTGCGGAGAGCGCCCCAAAGCCGGTAGCCATCAACCGCCTTCCTGATATCGAAACCAGCCAGATCATCCCGTCCCAAAGCAAAATGAAATTGCGCTTCCCTCTCGTAAGCAAGCGCCTCTTCCTGGAGATAGCCATGTTTCGCGGCGCCTTGAATCGCCAGGCCGTAGCATTCCATCGCCTTATACGTCTCACCCGTGACCCGGGCCTTCTCCGCTTCGATCAGATCGTATTTGTGCTGGAAATTCATCGGGGCGTTGCGCGCCCACTCTTTCATCCTCTCCTGAATCTCCTCGACCTTCTTCAGATATTCCTTTCTTGTCGCAGCATCCGTATCGGGAAAGTGTGCCATGAGTGCAAGTGCATAGTACAACGAATACTGAACATGATAAATGTAACCTTCTCTGCCTGTTACGTAGGACTCTCCCAGGCGTGCCGATTCGATCGCGTCGACGTATTTGCCGAAGAGATACTGCAGCATAGTCCGGCAACAAAGAGTGTTGAATACAAGAACCGGATCGTTCTGCTCGATCCAGACCGGCAGCATCTTCGTTTCGTCGAACAGCTCTCCGGACAGTCGGCAGGGATCGCCTGTGCAATCGATGAGATTCTGTACCGTCTGTCCCCATACTCTACCGAAACTGCTATGAAAATCCAGACGGTACCTTTCGGTGATTTCAAGATACTCCAGCTGCTTCCGACGGATAAGCGGCAGATTCCCGCCGACGCAGAAGAGATAGCTGCAGGAGTGGACGGCGGCATAATACGTATATTCCAAATCCCCTGTCACGGTGCCGTGTCGATAGACATCCTCCAGCGCTTTGACGGTCTCTGCCGCATGTTCTTTCCAATGCCGCACCAGGACGTTGTAGAGAAAGAGCACTCTCGGTTCAAGCTCTTTGGCCTTGAACTGCTCCAACACGGCCAGGCTAAGCCGGCCGAAGCGGCAGCATTGTTCGATATCGTTGTAGGGACCGCAGAGCAGCACGGCATACCATCCGTAAGCGAGGGCCGACATGGGGGAGTTGCCGTTCTTGACCGACTGGAGAACAGTATGAAGGATTATTGCCGACAATAAATCGGGCTTCGACTGGTGGGCCGGACCCGCAAGGCTCATGAGAATTCTCCTGGTCGCCAGCTGATAAGCATCTTTCTGGACAGGCAGTCGGGCAAAATCTTTGTCCGATCCGATCTCCGAGCTGAGTTCTTTTCTTATCTCCTCGGTGTAGGCCTTCACTTCTTCAGGTTCTGCCGGCAGATATACACCCAGCAGATTCAAGGCCTCGGTTCCGGCCTGTATCGCTGCCGCGTTTCGATTCTGCGCCGTGTACAGCAGGATCTTCAGTTCATACACCTTTATCTTGACGAGATCATCTTTGACATGCCGTAAGAGTTCGGTAGACAGCAGTTCCGCCCTTTCAAAGTTGGTGCTCAGGAATTCCGCCTCCACTGCCTCCAGGTAAAAATGCAGGGCCAGATCGTAACACCGATCCCATTTGTCCGAAGGCAGCATCCCTATGCCCATGCTTAAATACCAGATGGCCGCTCTATACGCCGCAGCTCTGTTGGCCTTTCGCCCGGCGATGAGGTTGAGATGGATCAAGCGAGACCGTTCCTGTTCGGTTTTGAGGTACTGGAACCCCTCGTTGAGGTGGTCGGCAATGGTGAAGACGTGTTTTTCCATCTCACGCTCATCGAGATTCTGAAGAAGCAAGAGACCCGATCTGAGATGGGCGGACTTCCTTTTCTTCCGGGAGAGAAGGGAATAGGATACCTGCCGAACCCTGTCATGGAGGAATGAAAACCATTCATCGCGTACCTCGCGGCGTTCATCCTCCTCCTGCAGAATGAGCCCTTCCTTGATGGCCTTGAGGAGATTTTCGCGCGTATCGTCAAGAGTCAGTCCGGCAACTGCGGCCAGATGGGAGAGAGTGAAGCTGTTGCCGATGCATGCCGCGAGCGACAGCAGTTCTTGTGTTTTGGCCGGCAGTTTGCCGATTTTCCTGGTCATCAGGCTGACGACATTATCGGTGATTGCCAGGACTCGAATCTGCTCGGTATTCCAATGCCAATGTTTGAGGTAACCGACAAAGGAAAGCAAGCCCTCATCGTACAGGGATTGGAAAAACTGAATGGCAAAAAGGGCGTTCCCGCCTGTCTTCTCATAGACCAGATCCGACAGGGACTGCACATAGCCCGGTTCACACTTCAGTGTGTCGGAAATCAGGCTGTTCAGCGTGTCGCGGGAAGAATTTTCAAGATGAAGAGTCCGGAAAGCCGTCGTTGTCTGCTGCAGATATTCAATCGCGCCGATCAGGGGATGAGCCGGTCCCACTTCACTGTCCCGGTAGGCGCCGATGAGCAGCACAAATTGATTATCTCCATCTTCGGCGAGTAATTTCAAGAGGTCGAGAGAGGCATAATCGGCCCACTGGAGGTTGTCGAGAAACAGCACGAGGGGGTATCCATCATGTACAATAGCTTTTATAAGCTTTTTAAATGAATGATAGAAACGATTCTTCCTCTCCGTCGTCGCCAATTCCTGAGCGGGCGGCTGTTTGCCGATAAGGAGTTCCAGCCTTGGGATCACTTCGATCAGTAATGCGCCGCCGTCCCCGAGGGCTCCTGTGATATGTGCCGTCCACTGGGCCACCTGCGTCGCGTTCTTGGTCATTATCAAATCGACAAGCCCGGTTATTGCCTGGATGAATGCGTGATACGGGATATTTTTTTCGCGCTCGTCGTACCTTCCGCCGATAAAGTACCCTCTTTTGTCGGAGACATATGTCCGTACTTCATTGACCAGCGAGGTTTTTCCCACCCCTTCATTGCCGTTTATCAGCAGGATGCCGCTCTCTCCACGGGCCGCTTCGTCAATTGCTTCGCACAGCGTGCCGAGTTCTCTTTCTCTGCCATAAAGTTTTGTCGGAATGCGGAAGATCGCCGAGACATCGTCTTTCGCCAGGTCAAAGGGTTTTATATTGCCATCCTCGCGCAATTGCCGCAGACAGTATTCCAGATCGGCCTTGAGGCCGCAGGCCGACTGGTAGCGGTCGTCCGGGTTTTTGGCCATAAGCTTCATCACTATATCGGAGAGGGCGCGAGGCACCTCGGGATGTACCTCACAGACCGGAACCGGCTGTTTGGCTAAGTGGCAATGGATCAATTCCGGAACATTGTCTCCCGGAAACGGTAACTTTCCGGAAAGCACTTCATACAGGACCACTCCCAGGGAATAAAGATCGGCACGGTAATCAACCTGCATGTCGATCCGGCCGGTCTGTTCCGGGGCGATATACTCGGGGGAAATTTCCATCAGATCGGGATATTCATCCTTCAACCTGGGATCGAACTTCACCGCGCTGGCGAAGTCGATAATCGTCGCAGTCTGCCGGGCAGGATCCGTCAGGATATTAGTGCTGCTGATATTGCGATGGAGGATTCTGCGGCGATGCAACTCATCCAGAGCCCGGCAGATCGAGGACGCCACGGCGAGGATCCCGGCCTGGGATCGATCTTTTCCTCCGAAAGCCTTGTTGAGCGTATCGCCTGCGATATACTCCATGATCAGCGCGGGGTTGCCGTCGATTTCGAGAGAGGCGAAGGCGCGACGAATCCCCCTGATCCGGAGATCCCTGGTCACCTCATATTCATTGACGAGCCGCTCTCTTTCCTGTTGTGCGGCATAAGATCGCCTGAGCATTTTGATGATCGCCGGTTTGCCGGAGACGGTATTCTCCTGAAGATAAATCAGGGTGGTGCGTCCCTCATGGATGCATGGAAAGGCGAGAATATCCTTTTTGCTTAGAGTCATTTCGCTTCCCTGAAGATTGTCCGTTTTTCGCTGTCTTTCAGGTAATTTTTCGCGGCCAGCCACGTGTCGTGGAGGATTTCCAGGGTTCCCTGGCGCACTTCGGTACGTAATCCGAGCAATGCATTGAAATCTTTTGAATTCACAACCATTTCTTCTTCGGGCATGACAGGTGTTACCACCAGAAGAGCCCGTTCATACCGCTTGAACATCCGCTTGAGCCCGCAGTGATCGGTGTCTTCGAAATCCCCTTGCACTATCTCGGGCAAGTGGCTGGTAAATCCCGGAATCATGAAGACCGTGCCGGGGGTTCTGCACTGCTCGGCATAGTAACGGTCCCGGCCTCCGATGAGGAGGCCGACGCAGTCGTCGACCGGATGGCCATGAGCCATGGGGACAAAGACAGGTATCCCGACATCCAGCAGCTCGGTGACGTTCTCGAGGGCGTTGCCGCACAGACCATACCCCAGCAGCAATGCGTCTACACTGCCGGCAAGTTCATGGGCAGCTCGTTTCAGGGCTCTCTGAAGTTTTTTTTTGTTGCGGTGAAGGGCCACCTCCAGCACCCGGACCACTGCTTCAAGCCTTGCCGCCGGCTCGGCGCAGAAGCTCCTGATGTGAGGAATCCGTTGCAGATGTCGGCAGTTTCCAGCCTCAAGCGCCTCGATCAGACGCGCCGAACGGCGGTTTTCCAGAATTGTCACTTTTTCAAGGTCGGCATCCAGCGCCAGCATATGGGCGAATTCAAGTTCCAGAATCTCGCAGGTAATGATGCCGATTACTGCCATAGAGTGTTCTCCCAATATTTATCTGCTGTCGAAATCTTCAAGAGTAGTCAGTCCTCTTCTCCCCAGATCGTCGATATCGCGTTTTACTGTGCGGACAACCTCGGGGGGGGCCTGCACCGGCGGCAGATCCGCCAGGCCGAACTTTTTCAGAAATCGCCGGTAATGTTGCATCGGCATCCCTTCGGTCCAGTATGACAGTTCCAGGATGTAGACTTTCTGGAAAATCTTGGAAGTCGCGAACATGCAGTGGTTGACCCGGAGCCTGTTGGCCAGATCGATCATCCGGTCGAGAGCCCTGGGATTCGTCGCCAGGTTACGGGCCATGGCCAGGGAAGTGTTGCCGACCTGATACACTTTTTTCAGCCGGGGAGGAATCAAGCCCACACGCTGCGCCTTGGCCGCATCCACATAGGTGCCTGAGGCGCCGGACATATAGATGGTGTGGATATCCTCCGTGGCGATGCCCGCCTCATGGCATAAAGTGATATGGCCGGCCCGTACCGCGCCGATGGCCTTGCCTGCCTCGCAAAGATCCTCCCCGGTAAAGAAAATGTCCTCGCCAAGGTGAAGTCGGGCGTCCTCCGTTTCAACATGCGGCAGGGCGATAAGGCCGGCCTGCGTCGCCTGATCGACGATGGCGATGGTGCCGGTGCCGGTGATCCCGATGGGCCGTCGATGCATGGCGTGACGCTGGTCTGCTTCCAGGATAAAACCTTTCCTGCAGAGATCGATCAGGCCGCCCCGCACCGGCAGCAGTTCTTCGTCGAGGAGGATAAGCCGGTGGTAAGGACCGACCTGCTCGAGATCGGCAATGACCCAGGGCGCGGCCAATCTGCCGCAGCTGATCTGTTGACCCTCAAGAGCCGGTCCCGCAGCCGTCGAACCTGAATACACCGTGTCGCCATGAAAAAGCGCCACTTCAGCATTGGTGCCGAAGTCGGTCACGATTGAGGTTTCTTGCCGCTCCAGCATCCCGGTCATGATCATCATCGCCAAGGCGTCGGCGCCTACCTCTTGACGAACGGCGGGCGGGATAACCACCTCGCAACTGCCTGGCAGATTCAGTCCGTCAAGGGTGTGCGCCGCGACGACCGCCCCGTCGCGGGCGGGAGGCACCACTCCGAGCAATGCAAGTTTACGGCTGCCTGCAAAAGCCAGATCCCGTATTTCAATACCCTGGAAGAGTGACAGCTGGTTAGGGTTGCCGCATACCCCGAGGCGCACCACATCCGCAGGTGGAACGTGGAGTTCGGCGATAACCCGGTTGATTGCCCGGATCATCTTACTGCGCGCGACTTCCATCCCCCGGTTTAACACAAAATTGAGCTGACTCATGACATTGCCGCCCGGCAGGGGATGGCGGGTGGTAATCACCGTCGAAAGAATTTCACCGTTGCCGAGATCTATCGCCTGGGCTCGGAAACCGCTGGTCCCCAGATCCATTGCAATTGCCAGGCGAGCCATATATTTACCTCCGTTATCCTGATAGGCCGTACGAGGCCGGATCGAACCCTTTTACCTTGCCGTATTTGCCGAGAGAGAGATCGATAAAGTCGTCTTCCTTGTCCGGCAGGGATTCCAGCTCTTTCATGTAACCGAGCAGAGATTCGTTTTCAAAAGCGGTGAATCTCAACAAGGGGTCGGCCAGCATCAATTCGGCGCTTTTCATGCCGGCTGCTCTGGCCCGGGCATAGAGGCTTTCGTTGTTTTCAACCACCGCCTTGCCGATGACCCACGCATTGTCCGGGCAGAGGATGAAGCTGTGCGGGCTGCGATACCGATCGGAGTTGATGAGGCAGGCCTGGTATTCCTTCTGATAGCCGAGCGCCACGGCCGTGTTCATCGCTGCCACGTCATAGCCGAGCATTTCGGCAAAAACCGCGGAGGTACTGCCGCCGAACATTTCGTGGTATTCGACCGCCTCGTTGGACCAGAGATCGCAGACGGCGGCCATCACGTTGCCGCAAAGCCCCATGTGGGCGCAGGCGCTGGTCTTGCCCTCGGTGGAGATAGGCACTCCGGTAATCGCCTTGATGATAGGGTTTTCATAGGCGCAGTTTTTGCCGGGTCCGGTTGCACCGCATTCATAGGCCACCAGTGACCTGCTCACACTGAAGGCCCTGCTCAGAGCGGCAAGGGTATGGGGGATATCCTTGGAAATGAAGCCGCCGGCCATGAACATGGCGGTGTTGGCCTGGGCGCAGTCGGTATCGCCGCCGGCAATGCAGCCGTGCCGCCCGGCGATTTCGACTATCTGCGGCCACAGCCACTGCATGTCCCGGCCGCCAAGGACCGCCTGGGCAAAGAGCAGCCCCGTCAGGTCGTTTCTGATGAGACAGTAGTCGGAGAGTTCTTTGCCGCCCATCGATTCAATGGAGAGGATATCGGCGTATTGGGCGCAGAGATTAAAAGATTCGATCATCCCGGCCATATTCTCGGAGTTTCTCATGTCGACCATTTCCGGTCTGCGGGTATCGGCGATAGTCGAACGATAAGCAGCCTTGAGCCCATATTTTTCAAGGTATTCCTCGATTTGCCCGGTTGTCTGAGCCGCTATCTTCATTCCCCATTCGGGGTTGTGGGTCATCTGAAAGACATGTTCGTTTTCAATGACTATGGCCGGATGGCCAACGACCACGCATCGTTCCAGGGCATCGCCGTTGGCCCGTTCAAACTCACGGAGCAGGATCTTGATGGTCCGTTCGCTGTCCGGCCTGGGGTGTGAAGTAATCTCCGGAATGACCTGGCCGCCGCCAAGCGTCAGGCCGCGTCTGGTTGTGACCGGCCTTGCGGCTGAGCCGAATATCATTTTTTCGGGGCTGCGGTACGCCATGGTATCGGTCAATTTCATCGCTCTTCCTCCTGTCAGCCATTCCACTTTGTCCGAATTTCCGTCCAGCTGAGGCCGCTCAGCGCATCTTCGGCCATGCCGGAAGCCTGGCTCGCTTCTTTGCCCCAGATACCCAGCTCAAAGCTTGTCACGAAGCCCTCGCTGACCGCACCGCCGCCGCAGACGAAGGGAATAGTCAGGTTCAGTTGTTTCAGTTTGGCGGCAATCTTCGGGAATGCAGTCATCGTCGTAGTCATCAGGGCTGTTCCGGAAAGCATGACCGGCTTATGGATTCGGCACGCTTCGACAACCTCGTCGACCGGTACGTCGGCGCCGAGGTTGATCACTTCAAAGCCTGCGGCATTGAGGAGCGCATTGACGATAACCTGGCCGAGATCATGGATGTCGCCTTCGGCCGTATGGGTAACTACTTTGGCTTTTTTTTCGACCGGCCTGCCCATCTTCGCTTCGCACAAGGCAATGCCGGCAATCATGGCGTCGGAGGAAAGAATCACCTGGGGAAGAAAATATGCCCCCTCATCCCACAGACGGCTTACTTCTTTCATCCCGGGCAGCAGACCCTTGTTGATAACATCCATCGGATCCCTGGTGACAAGGGCTTCCCGGACAATCTCTTCGATCTCGTCTTCGTTGCCGTGAACAAGACAGTCGGCAAGTTTCTGCAGCACCACATCTTCAGAGACATTCCTGGCCTTTTTTTGTAATCCCTCTATGTTTTTGTCATAGCGGGTAAAAATAGTGGCGGTTTCCGAGATGTATTTCATGAGCTTTCCTTGTGTGGCGCTTACCGTCCGGCTTACGGCTGCAAGATAAAAGCTGTACAAGCGTTAGATTCACTTGTTGCAAGGAGATGATTGCTTCACTAAATTATAGGAGAACACGGGATGATATGCAAGAGGACCGAGACGATATCCGGAGGGCCCATCTCGCGCAAAGAGTGAATGCAAAAAAAGGCGGAAAAGGTTAGCCTGGCAAATGACGCACCCCTTGTCGATTTGGAACTCTTTTCTCTTTGCTTACCGAGTCCTGCCAAGGGGGAACCATGAAAACTCTTTCCCCGGGAGGATTGTAAGAAATGGCAAAACATATCCTCTGGACAGGACAAACCCAGTGTTTTGACAGCAATGGAGTGCCGGTTTCCTGCCGTGGAACCGGCCAGGATGGAGAATATACTCCCGGCAGACAGTGGTCCCGGCCACGCTTTGTAAAAGTGGATACGAATCTTGTCCATGACACGACCACAGATCTCGTATGGCCGCTTGATGCCAATCTTTTTTCCTTTCCGATGAGCTGGCAGGAAGGACTCGATGCCGTACGGCAGATGAACTCGGAAAAGCGATTCGGCAGAACCGACTGGCGCCTTCCCAATCGGCGTGAGCTGAGAAGTCTCATCAGCCATGGGGCGAGAAAACCCGCTCTGCCCCGGGACCATCCCTTTCATAATGTTTTTCTCGGCTGGTACTGGACCTCCACCTCTTTTGCCAAGGCCAGGGAATATGCATGGTATGTCCATATGGAAGGGGGCAGAATGTTCTACGGCAAAAAGATCGATGACTCTCTTGTCTGGCCGGTATGCGGTGAAAGCAGCAGTATCCCCAGATCCGGTCAAACCGGATGTTTTGATCAAAAGGGGCGGGAGATTGCCTGTCCTGAAACCGGCCAGGATGGCGATCTTTTGCGCGGCGCAGCCTG
The DNA here is from genome assembly GCA_000961725.1 of Desulfobulbaceae bacterium BRH_c16a. Classification (GTDB taxonomy): domain Bacteria; phylum Desulfobacterota; class Desulfobulbia; order Desulfobulbales; family Desulfocapsaceae; genus Desulforhopalus_A. Next base: position 25,732 of record LADS01000067.1, on the reverse strand, counting down.
GCCTTTTCCGCGCTTCGGCAAGACGGAATCGGGAGTCCTCGACACCCTGACCGGTTGCATCTGGCACCCAGACAGCGCCTGCACCCAGGCACCTGTAACCTGGGATGAAGCCCTTGCGGCAGTTCAAACCCTGGCAAAGCAGACAGGACTATCCTGGCGCATGCCGACCATAAACGAACTGGAAAGCCTGGTGGATGCCTCCCGACATTCGCCGGCATTACCGGCAGGTCACCCTTTTGCCGATGTAACGGAAGCGTACTGGTCTTCGACCACAAGTTTTTTTGAACCTGACTGGGCCTACGTGCTCTATATGCATAAGGGCGCAGTAGGAGTCGGATTCAAGAAGAACAGGGACTTTTCACTCTTGCCGGTGAGATAAATATCGAAGACCTTCACTCAACTGAGGGCTTCCATTTGGGATGAACAGGTGCTCTATCAGGATATACTCGGTTTAATCGGCATAGTCTTTCTTGACATTTGACTGTCAATCACTTAGTTTTATTATATTTTTGTCAAAATTGACGGGGACCATGACGGAAACTCTCAACAGTAAACTGACGTGCATCGGAGTCAGCTTCCAAGAGGTGGAGCCCATAGCTCTCACCCGCCGATGCTTGAGGCGTTGGAAGCAAGCTGTACGGGAGATGGAAAAAAAGGAGAGCAAGCATGACTGAGACTTACACCAATGCAAAGTTCTGGAAATGTGCGCTCCAGGTAAACCCTGCCGGATACATAGGATATCGTGGCACGGACCACGGCATGACTGAGGAAGAGTACAACCGGAGGCTCCTCGAAGTTGCTTTAGAAAACGATATTAAAGTCATTGGCTTGGCAAATCATGGCAATGTCGATGGTGTAGACGCGATGCGTAGTTTGATGAATCAGCATAAAATCATCGTGTTTCCCGGATTTGAAATCGCCACCACCGAAAAAGCCCACTATGTTTGTCTCTTTGCCGAAAACACAAGCAAAGACCAACTCCACCGATATCTTGGGGCCTTGGGATTGACCAATCCGGAAAATGGCATCTGGCCTTCAAACCTTGGCGGCAATGATCTCTTCGCCAAGGTAGATGAACTCGGCGGTTTAGTCTATGCAGCCCATTCAACTGACGACAGCGGCATTCTACGCCAAAAACTCGTTCATGTTTGGAGAAACCCCCTGCTGAAGGCTGCCCAAATACCGGGAACTTTGGATGACCTGAAAAATGGCGAAGGCAATTCCTTCCGCCAAATCTTGCTGAACAAGAATCCGGACTACAAACGCGACCTCCCGATTGGTGTCATTAATGCCAAAGATGTTGCGGTCCCGGAAGATCTGGCCAATCCCAAGGCATCCTGTTTGATCAAAATGACTAACCCTTGCTTTGCTTCGTTCATGCTGGCCTTTCAGGATCCGGAATCACGTGTGCGCCTCAACAGCGATGTTTCTCTGAAATATTATTCGCGTATCGAGAGCTTAAAGGTAATTGGTGGCTATCTGGACGGGGTTCAGATTGATTTTTCCGAGCATCTCAATGCTGTCATTGGTGGTCGGGGCACTGGAAAGTCGACACTGCTTGAATGCCTTCGTTATGTTTTGGATCTGCGGCCTATAGGCAAGAATGCATTGAAACAGCACCAAGAGATCATCAAGGAAAATCTAGGCAGATCCGGGGCTCGGGTTGAGGTGGCTATTCGCTCATCCAAGATGAATGGCAGACGCTTTACGGTCGCCAGGCGCTATGGGGAGAGCACGAGCGTCAAGGATGAAAACGGAAATCCGTCTGCATTTACGCCTGCCGACCTTTTGCCCGAAATTGAGATTTACGGGCAGAATGAAATCTTTGAAATTGCGCAAGATAAGACCAGTCAACGCCGATTGCTGTCGAGGTTTCTGGAATCTGGGCTGCAAGACAGTGAGTCCATCATTTTGGAGGCACTATGCAAGTTAGCGGAAAACAGACATAAATTGATCGAGGCACAGAATAATGTTGCGACAATCGAGGATGAGGTCGCACGGCTTCCGAAGCTGGAGGAGCAGGTCGGTCAATTTAAAAGTTTGGGGCTTGAAGACAAATTAAAGGTCGTTCCTTTACTCGAAACTGAAAAGCGCCTTTTAAAAAGAGTGTTGGAGGAAGAAGGAACGAATCTTGATCAAGCATTCCGGGTAGTGCAGGATAATCTGCCCGATACCGTATTCCTCAATGAATCAGTCATTGACAAGCTCCCGCATGCCGGCAACCTCCGAAGAATTCGGGAGGCGCTGGACACGCTCCGGGTTGAGGCGGAAGGGTTGTTAAGCAAATGGCAGGAACACTATTCTGATGCGAAAGCCACACTCGATCTTCTTGGCAAGGAATTGAATTCCGGTATTCAGCAGAAAGAAGAGTTACTCGAAAAAACTTTCAAAGATCTTCCTTCCTGTGAAGGGAAGACCGGCAAGCAGATTGGTCTTGAATTCCAGAGACTGATGAAAGAAATTGAGCAGATTCGGCCCAAGCAGACCTTGCTTGAGAATCGCGGAAAACTTTCTACAGAACTTCAAAAAATACGAAAATCCATTTTGGATGAATTATCCGCAACACGGGCGGAACGTTCGGCGCGGTTCTCAAGGTCACTGAAAAAACTCAATAAACGACTTGCGGGGAAGCTTCGACTGGAGGCTATGGCGGAATCGGATCGGACGCCTGTTATTCAATTTCTGCTGGCATGTAAGCTGGATAACGTCGGTGAAGGGCGGCTTTCCTGGCTCAAGGAGGCCGATCCATTCTCGCCGGTGCGGTTGGCTGAATTGATCCGTAACGGTGCAGAGGCACTCCGTAATGCTCCCTGGGGGATTACTCCCACGGTGGCTGAAGCACTGGCGCGATTGAGCCCGGAGCACGTTCTAAAACTTGAAGAGATAGAACTGCCCGACGTGATCGACATCGAATTGAATACCGCCCATGAAGGTCAGGAAAATTTCCGACCGCTGGATAAACTTTCAACCGGCCAGCAGTGTACGGCAATTCTGCATCTTCTTCTCTTGCAAAACCTCGATCCTTTGATCATGGACCAACCTGAAGACAATCTCGACAATGCCTTCATCGCCGACCGTATTGTGGCGGAATTGCGATCCGCCAAGATCGCCCGCCAGTTCATCTTTGCAACCCATAATGCGAATATACCGGTTTTTGGCGATGCCGAATGGATCGGTGTGTTTGAGGCTTCGGAAGGCCAGGCACAGATGCCTGCCGAGGCGCAGGGTGCAATAGATGTTGCAAGAGTAAGAGACATGGCCGCAATTATTCTTGAAGGTGGCAAGACAGCTTTCAATCAACGAAAAACAAAGTATGGATTTTGAGGTGGTTTATGCTGAAAGCTGAATTATTGGAAACTGTCGTAAGCGGCGAGAATTCCGGAGTGGAGTTTAAACGGGATGACATTCGGCCCGAGCAGTTGGCAAAAGAGATTGTTGCCTTTGCAAATGTGCAAGGAGGACGAATTCTTTTAGGCGTTGAGGACAATGGTCGGTTTAGCGGTCTTCAGCGTGCCGATACCCAGGAATGGGTTTTGAATGTTTTCAGAGATAAAGTACATCCTCAAATCATTCCGTTTTATGAGGAGATACAGGTCGAGCAAGATGTGCGGGTCGCAGTTGTTACGATTGCAGCCGGGATATCGAAGCCCTACGTGTTGCGTCATAATAATCGTGAAGAAGTGTACATACGCATGGGGGACCGGTCTGAACTTGCGTCCCGTGAACAGCAACTGCGTCTTTTCGAAATCGGTGGGTTGCTTCATGTTGAAGTGTTGCCGGTTCCTGGCACGTCATTGTCCGATATTGATATAAGCAGGCTGGATTATTACCTGAGGACAATCATCAGGGACCCCGAGATACCCAATTCCGATGTCGAATGGAGAGAGCGTCTACTGGGACTTGGCTTGATGGCAGAAGACGGTATGGGAAACACAGTGTGTTCGATAGCAGGTTTGATATGCTTCGGAATACATCCCAGGCGGTTTCTTCGTCAGGCCGGGTTGCGGGTAATGGCTTTTGCAGGAGACGACAAAGAGTATCGGGCGCTGCTTGATGTGATCCTGGACGCGCCCCTGGTGGGGCGATGGCAAGTCACTGGAACAGGTCAGAATCAATTAGTCGATGAAGGCCTGATAGAAAAGTTTTCTTCTGCGATAAAGCCTTTTGTCACCCAGGAAGCATCCGAAATTGATGAAAATATGCGTCGGGAAAAAATTTGGTATTATCCACGGGAAGCTATTCGGGAAACAGTCATAAATGCCTTGGTTCACAGGGACTGGACCAGGTCGGTAGATATTGAGGTGACAAGTTACTCCGATCGCCTGGAAGTTATCAGCCCGGGCAAGCTTCAGAATTCAATGACAATCGCCAAAATGGTAGCCGGGCAGCGTTCTCCGCGGAACACGCTGATCATGGAAATCTTACGGGACTATGGATATGTCGATGCCAGAGGAATGGGCGTGCGAACAAAAGTTATTCCTCTGATGAGGGAGCATAATAATACAGATCCAGGGTTTGAGGCCACAGAGGATTATCTAAAAACAACACTGCATAGGAAGAAGATAGATGGGTAAGATTCATCATCATCTCTTTTCAGATAATTTCTCGGCGATTTCCCGGCTCAAACGGCCAAGTGCCTGACTCAGAGCCTGTACCAGTCCTTCGCTGTCGGCAGGTGTCGCCCTTACCTGGTATTTCGACCGCTGCTGCGGCAGCACGATATTTCCTTCCCGGTCCTGCATCGACCAGACCGCTTCAAGATGTGCCTCTCTGGATTCTTCCCCTTCAAAACGGATTATCTCGATGATGATCTGATAATCAACCGCCTGGCTCCAGGGATAATACACGATGCTTTCCGTGGCCAAGGCGGCTGCGAGATTTTCTCTCATCGCTCGAGGGATACTTACAGCCAGCGGTTCGGCCCAGCGGTTTGTTTCAGCCAGTTGCATCAGGTTGGGCCCCTCTCTGTTGACAATTTGCGGGCGATCCAGGTATTCCGGCAGCAGTAAGGGGCCAATGCCGATAACTGCCTCGCCGATTGCGCTCGTGTCGATTGCCGGCCGACCCGAATCGACAGCGGAAAGCTGATAATAGGAGACCGGCTGCGTACGGGTGCATCCTGACACCAGCAGAGCGATGGCGAGAAGAACAACCAGCCGTCCGGTGGTGAGCTGAAATGTGCGTGGAGTATCTTTCATCAATATTCCTCCCTGGTTTTTTTTCCGCGGAGAATGGCCTCCGGCTGCTGCTCGAGGCTTTGAGCCAACAGACGAAGGGCGCGGGCGGCACGGGATATTTCATGCAGAGACGTGGTGAGCTGTTGAATAACCTGCGAATCATTGCCGGCAAGCTGCTGCAGGGCCTGGGCCGCATTGGCCAGTTCCTTTCCTGCCTGAGTGATGCTGCTGGACATGCTGGAATCGTCATCGGCAAATTTCTCCACCTGATCGGCGGCTCTGCCCACCTTGTCCATGGCGGATTGAATGGTGACGACTACCTCGCCCAGTTGAGCAAAACTCCCCTCCGCTTCGCTCAAAAGCGGCTCGCCCAAAGAGTCGAGCCGTGCCGTCAGGGATTCAAGGTTTTTCAATACCGCCTCAAGACGAGCTGGAATCGCGATGGTTTCTTCGGCAGAGAGCAATTTGCCGGCGGAGGCGCTGATGGAGGCCAGATCTGCCAAAAAATCGGCTATCGGAAATTCTTCGAGCATACCGGTCAGTTCCTCGACGGTTGTCGGGATAGTCGGGATTTCGTCCGCTTCCGGATCATCGTCTATGAATTGCGCGGGTTTTTGAGGGTAAAAATCGAGATCTATATAGCGTTGACCGGTGAGCAGGCTCTGTACTTTCAGCTGGGCCCGCAGGCCCTGCTCCACTAATTGCCGAATGGAGAGTTCGTCCTTGTCCTGGATTGACTCGCCGGTGTCGGTCTGAACGTGAAGATCGAGTTCGACAGTCACTTTCACCATGAAGTTTTTGTTCTCACCCTCAAGGCCGATCTGGATGTGTTTGACCGTACCGACGTTGACCCCGAGAAAAACCACCGGCGCACCCACCTGCAGCCCCTGGGCGGCTCCCTCAAAATACATGATGTATTGCGAGCGCTCGCGGAAAAAATAATTTCCGGCGAGAAGAAGGATGGTGACGGTGGCGAGGATAAGGGCTCCGAAAACAAAAGCCCCGATCAAGGTTGGATTGGCCTGCTTGCTCATGCTTCCCCCCTGGTGAGAAAATGGCGGACCTTCGGGTCGCCGGATTGGACCGCCCGCCTCGGGTCGCCGGTGTCGATCATGGTTCTGGTCTCGGTGTCGAGAAAGACCGAATTGTTGCCTATGCCCATGATGCTTGCCAGTTCGTGGGTTATCAAAACAACGGTGGTACCGAGACTGTCGCGCAACTCAAGGATTAACTCATCGAGGCGTCTGGCGTTAAGCGGGTCAAGGCCGGCGGAGGGCTCGTCGATGAGCAGGATATCCGGGTCAAGGGCCATGGCTCGGGCAAGACTGGCTCGTTTTTTCATACCGCCGCTGAGTTCGGCAGGGTAAAATTCACCAAAGCCGGCCAGACCGACCAGGGCAAGCTTGAGGGAGACGATCTCGTCGATGAGCTGCGGCGAAAGTCCGGTGTACTGATTGAGCGGCAGGGCCAGATTCTCGGCAAGGGTAAGGGAACTCCACAATGCTCCGCCCTGGAACATGACGCCAAGCCTGCGCTTCAGTCGTTGGTGTTCGTCATGGTCGACATTCCAGAAGTCCCGGCCGCTGTAGAGGACGGATCCTTCGGCCGGGCGTTGCAAACCGATCAGCGATCGCATCAAGGTCGATTTGCCGCAGCCGTTGCCGCCCATAATGACAAAGATATCGCCTGTGTTGACGGTAAAATTAAGATCGTGCTGAACGACATGATCGCCGTAGGCAATGGTCAAGTCACGAACTTCGATGGAAATTGGCGTCTCCATTCAGATCCCTATCTGGTAAAATAAAATAGTCAGGATTGAGGCCGAGATGGTGATCAGCAGAATGCCGGTTACCACTGCCGATGTTGCCGCTTCGCCTACAGCCGTGGCGTTTCTGCCGCACTGCATGCCGCGCATGCAGCCGGAGTAGGCGACCATGGCCCCATATACACTGCCTTTGATGAGTCCGACCATGAAGTGTTCGAGTTCCAGGGCACTGACGGTTTGATTATAGTATTCGAACAGGCCGATGTCGAATATGGTGACGGAGATCATAAGACCGGCCAGCATGCCGATAAAGCTTGCATAGAGCGTCAGCAAGGGGACCATGAGCAACAGCGCAAGTATCCGGGGCAGAACCAGAAAATCGATGGGGGAGATGCCAAGGGTTTTCAAGGCGTCGATCTCCTCGTTGACCTGCATGGTGCCGAGTTTGGCGGCAAAGGCAGAACCTGTCCGGCCGGCGATGATAATGCCGGTCATCAAGGCGCCGACTTCCCGCACCATGCCGATGGCCACCAGGTCGGCGATAAAGATCTGCGCCCCGACCATGCGGAGCTGGTCGGCGCCAAGATAGGCAAGGATAAGCCCGACGAGAAAGCTGATCACCGAGACGATAAGCAAGGCCCGGGGGCCGACTTCCTCGATCTCCCACCACAGATCGCCCCAGCGCAGACGGGTTTTGCCGGTAAAGAGGCGTCCGAAAGCGAGGATGATTTCTCCGAGAAAGTCCAGTGATGCGGGGGCGTCCTGCAGAAAATCAAGCATTGCCGAACCCACTCGGAAGAGCAGGGGTTTTTCTGACTCCCGTCCGGCGATTTTTTGTTCCGGCACGGCATTGCCCATAGCCAGCAGTTGTCGGACGCCTTCCGGCAGACCCTCCTGTTCGACTTGAATCTCTCTCTCTGCGCAGAGTTTCAAGAGGCGAAAGAGATACGCGAGAAAGCCGCTGTCCCAGGAAGAGAGGTCGGTCTTAAAGGTGAGGCGATCGATGCTGTCGGTTAATTCGGTTGTCAGTGCATCGGGAAATGGCAGGGCTTGATCCAGGCACCACCTGCCGGCAAAGGCGATTTCCAGCCCATTGCCATCGGTGCGGTGGGTTTCCAGCTGCCATCGCTGTGCGTTATTATCCCTGGGCATGGGTTGTCGGCTGCTCCATGGCATCTTCGTTGAAAGGTTGGTCCGGAATCCTCAAAGCATTACCTATCGTAAAAATAGAGCAAGATTTCTGGAAAGCAAGGGCTAAGCAGACAATGTAGGCAGTTAGGCAACTTTGATTGCAGGAGGGTTGGGTTTTTGCACGTTGCGCTTTATAGTATCGCCATCAACCGGGATGGATGCGAATCGCAAGACTACGGAGGACTGGACAATGATACAAATTGCTCACCAGCGGGTTGGCATTCCATGCGCTGCTGCCATGGATACAGGTGGCCGGCAAAGACGGCGGGGCATCGCCATCGTGATTGTCCTGATGTTTTTTCCGGCCCTGCAATGTTCGGCACAACCCTTGGAAGTCGTGAAGAGTCAAGAGGCGGAATTTCAACTGGAAGAAGTCGCCGAGGGGCTTGGCGTTGTCTGGGGGATGGCGTTTGTCGGCCCTGCCGAGCTGCTTTTTACCGAGCGGGAGGGCACGGTGAAAAAGCTTGACCTCTCCACGGGGGAAATTGAAGAGGTCTCGGGAGTGCCGAAAGTCCGGGCATCGGGGCAGGGCGGTCTTCTCGATGTTGCCGTACAGCAAGGCTATTCTCCCGGGGACTGGATCTATTTTACCTACAGCAGGCCGCAGGACGGCGGTGCGGCCACAACTCTTGGCCGGGCAAAGCTTGAGGGGAAGCAGCTGCGGGACTGGCAGGATGTGCTGGTGACCCAATCTGCCGGCGATTCCGGAATACACTTCGGCAGCCGCATAACGTTCGACGATACAGGACATGTCTTTTTCTCCGTCGGCGACCGGGGCGAGCGTGATAATGCGCAGGATATCGCCAACCACGCCGGGACGATCATTCGCCTGCACCTGGACGGGCGGATCCCTGAGGATAATCCGTTTGCGGCCGGGGAAGGACTTGCCGAGATCTGGAGTTATGGTCATCGCAACGTGCAGGGCCTGGTTTTCGATGCGAAGCATAATCGGCTCTGGAGCAACGAGCACGGCCCGAGGGGCGGAGATGAGATCAATCTTATCAAGCCCGGCCAGAACTACGGCTGGCCGGTTGTTTCCCATGGCAAGGAATACTGGGGGCCGATCCAGGTGGGAGAAGGCACGCAAAAAGCGGGAATGGAAGATCCCGTCAAGGTGTATATCCCGTCCATTGCTCCCGGCAGTCTGCTGCTCTATTCCGGGCAAGCATTCCCACGGTGGCAGGGCAACCTGTTTGCCGGAGCCTTGGTCCTGAAACACCTCAACCGGGTGGTTTTGAATGAGGCGGGCGAAACTGTAGCCGAAGAGAGGCTGCTGACCGAGCTGAGCGAGAGAATACGCGGGCTGGCCCTGAGCCCGGAAGGCTGGCTGTATCTCTCGACCGACAGCGGCAGGATTTTCCGTCTTCGCCCTCCCCGGTAAGCGCGCCGGAACTTTCGCGTCTTCGCGCCTTCGCGTGAGAAATACGTTCCTCTCCTGAGAGCGGGCGAGACTGTAGCCCGTCTTCGTCCTCCCCGGTGAGCGTCAGGAACGTATCCGCCTGGCCAGACACTTGCGGAGATAATCCAGTCCGAAAATCCAGAAGATACCGAGCCAGGCGAGTGCAAAGACCTCCGTGGCCACCGGTCCGGTGTTCATTGCCTTCTGCAGCGGCGGAAAATAGAGGATCGCCCAGGAGGAGACAATCTGGACCAGGATGCCGGCAAGGAGAATCCTGTTGCTGAAAATCCCTTTATCCAGGCCGGACCCATGGCGGGAGCGGCGGCCGATCAGGTTGCCGATCTGCATCAAAAAGATGGAAGCGAGAGCGATGCCGGTCGCCGAGCGATAGAGCGGCGAAGTGCTCGGCAGGTCCATGCCATAGCGCCAGCCGCCATCATGAAGGACATAGAAAAAGAGAAACAGGGACCACAGTCCTTCAAGCAGGCCGAGAAAACCGTAGCTGTGGAGAATGAGCTGCGGGGTGAGGAGCCCCTCGGAATGATCGCGGGGAGGTTTGCTCATCACCTCGGGGGACGGCGGCTCCTGGCCGAGGCCCATGGAAGGGATGATATCCGTGCCAAGATCGATGGCAAGGATGTGAACGATGTTGAGGGCTAGCGGGACCGGCAGGACCATATAGAGCAAATAGGGCAGGATCTCCGGGCCATTGCTCACCAGCACATAGTTGGTGAACTTTTTCATGTTGAGAAAGACCGTCCGGCCCTCCTCGATACCGTCGACGATGTGGGCGAAGTTGTCATCGAGCAGAATGATCTGAGCCGATTCCCTCGCAACATCCGTCCCCATCCTGCCCATGGCGATGCCGACATCCGCCGCCTTCAGGGCCGGGGCGTCATTGACCCCGTCGCCGGTCATGGCCACCACCATTTCCATGTGTTTCAGGGCGGTCACAATTTTCATTTTCTGGTCCGGCGTGGTTCGGGCAAAAACCCGGACACCCTGCCGAAGGTGATCGACCAGACCGGCCACCGTCAACCGGCGGAGCTGCTCGCCTGTGAGATGATCGCTGCAGCCGGCCTCGACGATTCCTGCTTTTACGGCCACAGCCAGGGCTGTCGCCGGATGATCGCCGGTGATCATCATCACTTTGATTCCGGCGGTATGGCATTTTGCCACGGCCTGCGGCACTTCCGGCCTGACCGGATCTTCGACGCCGATGAACCCGGCAAGGACAAGATCATGTTCCAGCGGATCTGCCAATACCTCCGGGGCGCTGGAGGCTTGAGCCTCATCTGCGGAAAGCCGCCGGCAGGCAACCGCGATAACCCGCAACCCCCCGGCCGCCATCTTCTGCATGATAGCTTCACTGTCTGACATCTGCCGGGCAAACGGAGTATCCGGTGTGCTCGAAAGGGATGTTTCAGTTGCACCGGCGGCAGCGATCGCCGTCACCATGGGACGAATGGCCTCAAAAGCGCCCTTCACCGCAAAGAGCCGGCTGCCCTGGTGATCGAGGATCCCGGCGGACCGCCTTTTTTCGACGTCAAAGGCAAAATGACGACGAACCTGCCGCTGCACTTCGGAAAGTCTTCCAGGCAAAAGACGTAAAAGATGGCGGGCCACAGCCACATCCAGGGGATCGCCGAGCAACCGGTCCGACGTCTCGCGAACATCGGAGGCACAGAGGGCGAGCAAGGTCAGGCTGCGTTCCTGCTCGCCCGTCATGGTTTTGCCCGAAACAGGGTCGATCATTTGGGTGATGGTCAGCCTGTTCATTGTCAAGGTGCCGGTTTTATCGGTGCAGACGACGTGCACGGCGCCGAGCGCCTCCACCGCATTCAGGCTGGTGACAAGGACCTGCTTTTTCGCCATGCGGAGGCTGCCCATGACCAGGGCCACGGTCAGTGTCGGCAGCAGCCCTTCCGGGACATTTGCGACGATAATTCCCATCATGAAAACCAGATTGATCCAGAGAGATTTGCCGCTCGCCACACCGTACAGAAAAAAACTCACTCCCATGAGGCAGGCGATCGTCGTCAGGACCCGGATCATGCGGGAAATTTCGCGCTCCAGGGGCGAATGGCTGCGGCGGATAGTCTGGGAAAGGTTGGCGATCCGGCCGAACCGGGTGCGCAGACCGGTGGCAAATACCACGCCGCGGCCGGTCCCTTTGACCACGGTGCAGCCGGCAAAGGCAATGTTTTCGCATTCCTCGAGGCTTTTCTCCTGCGCCTGGGGCGAGAGCCGCACGGCAACCGATTCCCCGGTCAGCGGCGAGCTGTCGATCATCAGTCCTTCCGCCGCGACAATCCGCATATCCGCGGCAATCTTATCCCCTTCCGAGAGGCTTACCACATCGCCGGGAACGATCTCCAGGGCAGGAACCCTGTCGATCCGGTCCTGGCGATGGACCTCGACCAGATGGGGAAGGAATTTTTTCAAGGCTTCCATGGCTTTTTCCGCCCGGTATTCTTGAAAAAAACTGAACAGGGCATTGAGCAGAGCCACGCCGGTCAGAGCCCAGCCGAGAATGCCCATGCCTTCCTCTGGATTGATGTGCTCGGCGATAAAACAGATGATCGCCGAGATGATCAGCAGGATTGCGAAAAAGTTGGTGAACTGCCGGCCGAGAAGCCGCAGCAGTTTCCCCTTCTCGACTACCTCGAAACTGTTGGGGCCGACATGGGCCAGCCTCTCCGCCGACTCATCCGGATTTAAACCTTCAGGACGGCTGTGAAGAGTGGCATATACCTGTTCCGGCGGAATGTGCCCGATATGATCAGGAGGTTCGTTCATAGCTTTCGGTAAATTCCGACATCGCACGGGGCGTTGCGAAGGATCTGCTCGAATTTATTGCCATAGAAAAAACGGGAGGGCAGATTTCGATCGCTTGCGCCGAGCAGGATCATCGATGCCCGCACCCTGCCTGCCTGGATGAGAATTTCCTTGGCCCAATCGTCGGACAGCACGACATGGCGGTCCAGATGCAGGTGAGGCCGGTTTGCTTCGCTGATCTCCTCCCGTATTTCGCTCATGATACGGCCCAGGTATTTCCGGCCTTCGGCGAGCTTTTTCTGCACAGCCTCAGCGGCAATGTAGCGGAAATGGAAAGGATTGACATTCATGACCCGAAGGAGATGCAGCCTGACAAGGGGGAAAGAGAACATTCGAAGAAAAGGCATGGCGGCTTCGAATCCCCGGGGGTGACCGGCAAGGGGAAACAGCAGGGTTTTCGGACAGCCCAGCAGGCCGGGACTGACCACCCGGATGGCCATGACATTGAATTTTTTCGAGCGAAGAAGTCGTTCCGCAACGGTGCCTGCCAGAAAACCACGGCCCCGCGAGGCGATCCGCGCTCCGCACAGGCAGTAGCTGTGTTCGCCGGAAGGAATGACCCGAAGGAGGCTGGAAGAAACATTTTTTTCGAGAGGATGGATCACGTTTTTTTGACATTCGATGCCGAGCTCTTCGCATTCAGCGGCGATTTTAGTCAATTTCCGTTCAATTGCAGGATAGGCGGAGGATCCGTCACGAATATGGATGACAACGATCTTGCGGCGATGAAGGGTGGCGGCCATCTGGATAGCGTAACGGGAAATCCAGTCTGCATTGATCGAACCATCGTAGGCGAGATAGATCTGCCGTTCCATCGCACCTCCTCTACAGGCAACTTGCCCCAACGTTCGGATACCTTCGCGCCTTCGCGGCTTCGCGTGAGAAATATTTCATGCTTTTGTTCACTCGAAGACGCGAAGGTTTAATAATAAAAAATGCTCAAGGTGATTTCAGCCCCATCTGCAGAAGAGATGTGTATTCTCCGGCAAGATCGGGCTCACCCAGATGTTGCAGAATTTCCCGGCGAACCCGGTCCCTCAGTTCGATTGCTGCCTGCCAGTCTGTGCCGCTCGGAGGACAGGGCGGGAGAATGGTCACCCGGATCCTTCCCCGCCGCGGGAACCAGGAGCCGCCGCGGAGGATATTGCGGGTGCCTTGAATGATCACCGGCACCACCGGCAGCTGGTTGCGGCAGGCGAGGACGAATGCTCCCATCTGGAAGGGCAGCAGTCCGGGCATTCTCTGCAGCGTCCCTTCGGCAAAAAACAGGGGACGCAAACCTCTGCCGACACCCTCGTCGATTTTTTTGCTGTCGGCAACTCCCTGTGCCGCATCGAACCTGTCCACCAGGAAGACCCCAAGTTTTGTCAGGACCACACGGAGAAAAGGATTTCGTCCAAGTTCGGCTTTTGCCACAAAATTACATTGTTCCGGCAGCACTCCAGCCATTACGAACGAATCCACATAACTCATATGGTTGCTGACCACCACATACTGTCCGCCCAGCGGTATATTGGCCATCCCTTCGGTTTTCAGACGTATCCCGGTTGCTTTGCACATCAGCCGCACAGTCCGGCCGGCCAGTCGCCAGCACTTTGCACCACCGGGTAAGACCATAAGGCCGCACCACACGGCAGCTCCGCTGAAAGCCAGGACCAGCCAGCAATAACCGGCATAGAGCAGTGCCGATGCGCGGTCCGCCAGCCTTCGCAGCATGGGTCCCACACTTTTGACTCCCATTCGCAGCAATTGCAGCCAGACCGCCGCTTTTTGCCGGCCGAGGTGGCCGCTTTCATAGACCTGCCGACAGGCCGATCGGCGGATTTTCCCGCTGGAGGTTTTCAGCACCGTCCCCGGCCGGGCAATGACGACATCGTCGGGTGGCATGGCCAGCAGATCGACGGTCGCGTCGACAATCTGTTGCCTGAGTTGCCGCAGAGCCTCTTCCCTGGTCTGCCTCGATTCGGTCAGCACCACCAGCTTTTCGGACGTGTCGCCGCTCCCGACACTGGCAAAGACCGCCGTGCATCCCTTTCTGATCCCGGGAATATTGCCGATGATCTCTTCGAGCTCATGGGGATGGATGTTGCGTCCGCCACGGATGATGATATCCTTTTTTCGCCCGGTTATATACACTTCGCCTGCCGCAGTGTAGGCAAGGTCGCCGGTTTCCAGCCAGTCGTCGTCCCGGAACAGTTTGCGTGTTTCATCACTGTTGCGGAAATAGCCGCTGGTGGAGGATGGTCCTTTGAACTGCAGCCGCCCCTCCTGTCGTTCGGGCAGTTCCCTGTCCCGGTCGTCGACCACCCTGACCTGGTGTCCAGGCAACGGCCGGCCGCAGCAGACGAATTCGAGCACCGCCTCCTTCCGGTCCGGGGCGGCCACCGCCTTGCCCGACCCGGCAAAGGTCTCTCTTGCCACACGGTCGATCCGCACTCCGCTGCCAGGCGGAGGAAAGAGAAGGCCCACCGTGGATTCGGCCAGTCCATAGACCGGGGCAAGCGCCTCGGGGCGGAAGCCATACTGCTCAAATCGCTTCTGAAACCTGCGCAGGGTGTCGGGAATTACCGGCTCGGCGCCGTTAAATGCCATTCTCCAGGAACTCAGGTCGATGCCTGCGAGTACCTCGTCGTCAAGCCGTGTGGCGCAGATTTCGTAGCCAAAATTGGGGGAGGCGGAAAGAGTCCCGCCAAACCGGGCGATGGTGTGCAGCCAGCGCTCGGGGCGGGCGAGAAAAGAGAGGGGCGACATGACCACCAGACGGCAGCCATGGCAGAGACTGCCAAGCCACGCGCCGATCAAGCCCATGTCATGGTAGAGCGGCAGCCAGCTGACAAATACATCGCTTGTCGCGACCTGGCAGACCCGGCCCATGGCTTCTATATTTGCCAGGAGATTGGCATGGGAAAGAATGACCCCTTTCGGATCGCCGGTGCTGCCTGAAGTATACTGGAGAAAGGCGGTATCGTTTTCTTTGTGCGGCAACGGGATCCTCTCGGCTGCCTGTGAATAGAGAGTGTCGGTGGTTACGATCTTTCGCAGCTCGGGCACCTGACTCATGAGCAGTCTTGCCACGGGTTGCACTTCGGGTACCGTGATGAGAAGTCGGGCGCCGGCGTTGGCGATAATTTTCCGGTGGCGCCGCACGTGTTCTTCGATCTGGGTGGGACGGGCCGGCGGGTAGAGCGGCACCGGTACGCCGCCGCCGTAGAGAATACCGAAAAAACTAAAGAAATAGTCGGGACCGGTGGGCAGCATGATCGCCACCGGCTCACCGGGTTCCAGGTCGAGCCGGCGCAGCCGGGCGGCGACCTTCAGGGCTTCATGCCGCAGCATCCCGTAACTGATGCGGATTTCATCCTTCTCCTGCAGGAGAGTAATATGCAGCGCGTCGGGCTGGATGCGGACATGCTGCTCAAGGACATCCAGCAGGGTTTTCGCTCGCCCAAGCCCCGCCTCCCGGCGCGGGGTTGTCTCGTCAGTCTCCGCATCCTGTTTCATGGCGGAGATTTTTTCCGGTTGCGACTCCTGATTGATGGAGCGCAGGAGATCTCTTGGGGTCTCAGCCGCCAACAACACCCTTTCCGGCAGTTTAACCCCGAATTCCTTCTCCAGCCGGGAGAACAGTTCCATCCGGGCAAGACTGTCCAGGCCAAGATCACGGTCGAGGCCGCTGTCGAGGGTGATCGGCCGATGTCCTGCGGCATCGGGGTGCAGTTCCGCCATGAGTTTGGCGAGTATAGGCAGAAGGGATTCGGCGGATATGGCGTGGTTCACGATACACCTCGAGAGTGGAGAATGAAGATGACTAATAAATCCTATGCATTTTTGCTGAATTATCGAGCAAATCTTTATCCGAATTGTTCTCCCGGTCCGAATCAAAAGGTTACAGCTTCCCCGTCCGGTTTCCGAAAGGGGCGTGAGGCAGTCGCTTATTAAGATACCGTCCATGAGACAGGCAAAGTGGTCATATACGACCACTGGTTAGATATGACCCTGTCCAGCTTGTGCGCCACGGACCTGCCAGTTCGGAAGATATCTCTTATAAAACATAGACTTGACTGGCGCGCCTTTGTGCCAGGTAATTTGGCACAAGGATTGCATTACTACATCGTAGTGAACGATGCTTGCATATAACAAATTGTCACTGGAACCCCGAAGTGAGATCATCTTCAGGGATATAGATTATCATCAATATTAAGGGAGGTTACTCATGAAACAAAAGAAAATTTTCACTGCTTTTTTATCAATCATCCTGTTGACCATTTTTTTGGGCTGCGCTGGGACGCCAAAGAAGGAAGGAACCGGGGAATATCTCGATGACACGGTGATCACCACAAAGGTCAAGACGGCAATTCTGGCCGAACCTACCCTGAAATCAAGCGAGATCAATGTCGAAACATTCAAGGGCATCGTGCAATTGAGCGGTTTCGTCGAATCACCGACCGACATCAACAAGGCGGTCGAGGTTGCACGCAAGGTCGAGGGTGTGAAATCGGTTAAGAACGATATGCGGGCTAAGTAACGGTAAAATCGCCCCGGTCTCCGGTCCAGGGGCGATTGCAATCGTTGCCATTCCGGTAGCAATATCACAAGTAACTGAGCGAATGAGCGTCAGCCTGCGTAGCATCGAAGGGCTGAAGGTTCAAAGAGCGAAGCTGCCGGATTTACGATTCACCAATTAATGGAAAAAGGGAAGAAAATGCTGCAAACAATTGCAATCATATTAATTATCCTCTGGGTCCTGGGTTTTGTCTCCTCATACACCATGGGAGGACTTATTCACATTCTATTGGTTATCGCGGTCATAATGATTCTGGTTCGTGTCATTGGTGGTCGAAGACTGTAGCGCGCAATTCTGGGCTGTATTGAAAACGTGTAAGTGATGGCACTCGGCTACAGCAACTCAAACATCAATTTTAAAAAAGAGGAATACCATGAAATCAAGTACAAAAAATACGACGGAAGGCAAGATCCACCAGGTAAAAGGCAAGATCAAGGAGACCGTCGGGAAAGTAGTCAAAAACCGCGACTTGGAAATAGAAGGCCAAGTCGAAAATTTAGACGGGAAAGTTCAAGAGAAGATAGGCCAGTTAGAGAAGGTTGCAGGAAAATAGGGCGCCGATTCAATGGATGGTCAAAGGGACACCAGGGGTATTATAATGAATCCCGATTATCGAAATTAGGGTTTTTCGATATTGAGCTTGGACATGCGGGCGCGCAAGGTGCTGCGGTCGAGACCAAGGATTTCCGAGGCACTGCCTTTGCCGCTTACTTTCCAGTTGGTCAGCTCCAAGACCGTGAAAATATGGCTTCTCTCAACGGCTTCCATTGTTTTTGGGCTTGTTGAAAATACGTCCTTGACCGGCTTCTTGAGTTCATCCACCAGGCGCAGTTTAGGACTGGACGAATTGATCACCGCCCGTTCAAGGACATTTTCCAGCTCGCGGATATTGCCGGGCCACAGATAACTCTGCAGGGCAGCCATTACCCCTTCAGGGATGAATTCAATGGCTTTACCCAATCGTTTGGCAATTTTTTTGACATAAAAATCAACAAGAAGCGGGATGTCATCGGTGCGGTCACGAAGCGGCGGCATGGTAATAGGAAAAATATTGAGGCGGTACCAGAGATCTTCTCGGAAACGACCCTTCCGGACTTCCTCTTCCAGATTGCGGTTTGTCGCGGCAATAATCCGGGTATCCACTTTGATGGTGTGGGAACTGCCGAGTCGTTCAAACTCGCCATCCTGAAGGACTCTCAGCAGCTTTGCCTGGAGTTCGAGCGGCAATTCTCCGATTTCATCCAAGAAAAGAGTAGCGCCGTTGGCGACCTCAAATCGACCAAGGTGTTTGGCGAGAGAGCCGGTGAATGAACCTTTTTCATGTCCGAACAATTCGCTTTCGATAAGGTTGGCGGGCAGGGTGGCGCAGTTTACTTTGACCAGGGCCCGATTTTTACGCAGGCTCAAGCTGTGGACAGCCCGGGCGATCAACTCTTTACCGGTTCCCGTCTCGCCATGAACCAGGACGGTGGTATTGCTGCCGGCAATCTGGCCTACCTTATAGAGCACGTATTTGAGCGCATCGCTTTGCCCGATTATTTCGTCATGGTTGTTTTCCAGCTTAATCTCGTCCTGCAGATAGGCTCTTTCCCCCTCCAGTTGTTCTTTTAACTGGAGTATTTCGGCAAGAGAGGCCTCGGCTCGTTCTTTGCCTTTTTCCGCCTCTTCTTTGGCGACGACAAGTTCCGCCGTGCGCTTGCTCACCTCGAGTTCAAGCAAGGAGTTCTGGTCCCGCAGGGTGTCGGCCATTGCTTTCAGGGCGAGATGGTTCTTCACGCGTGCTTTGACAATGGGCGGGCTGATCGGCTTGGTGATGTAGTCGACTGCGCCGAGTTCCAGCCCTTTTTTCTCGTCCTCCATTTCGGATCTGGCGGTGAGAAAGATTACCGGGATATTCATCGTCTCCCGGTCGTGTTTCAGACGCCGGCACACCTCGTAACCGTCCATGCCGGGCATCATGATGTCGAGCAGGATCAGGTTCGGCGGCGATTCCGACCTCGCGATTTTCAGCGCCTTCTCGCCACCGTTGGCGACCTTTACTTTGTAGTCGTCCTTAAGCAGACTGCTTATTAGAGTCAGGTTTTCCGGGGTGTCGTCGACCACCAGTATCGTTGCCCTTTCGGTGCAATCAAGTCCTTCCATGCGGGTTTCCTTTCAGGCAGATGTTCCAGTAGCGGCTCTTAGCGCAACGAGTGCCGCCTCGAAGTTGAAGGATCGGATGCCGTCATCGATCGTGCGATAGTGTGTGGGAAATGCGGCGTTCAGCAGGTCCGCATGGGCGTCCAGCACATCGACCGCCTCCGCGTTGTCGTCGGCCAGCATTGCTTCAAGCTTGTCACAGACAACCTTGAGGAGTTCCGGGGCTACCGTGACAACCCTCTTGCTCATTTCCTCCGGCAGCTGCTGTTCGAGTTGGCTGAGCAGATGTTCCAGCGGCATCTTCAATTCGTCAAGCAGGGCATCGACCTCCTCGCGCGGACGGCCGTCCTTGATCGAGGTCTCGAGCTTTTCCGCCAACTGCTGCAGACTGGTCGCACCAATGGTGCCGGAAACGCCCTTCAGCGTGTGGGCGAGCCGCTCCGCGGTTTCCCGGAGGCTGCCCTCCAGCGCTTTGCGGATTTCCGCCACAGCGGTTTTCTGCCCGGTAGCGAACATGCGCAGCATCGTGAGATAGAGCGGTTTCTTGCCGAGCATACGACTCAGGCCGCTCGCCATATCAAGCCCGTCGATACCGGACGGCAGGTCGACATCGAGCACTGCCTGCGGTTTCACCTCGGCGGCGGCCTTGCGCCGCGGCTTGATCCATCTCAGGAGCGCCTTCCACAACATATCGGGTTCAATCGGCTTGGCCACGTGATCGTTCATGCCCGCCGCCAGACAACGGTCGCGATCTCCCTGCATGGCGTTGGCGGTCATCGCCACCACCGGAAGATCCCTGAAGCGGCTCTCTTTGCGGATTATTTCGGTCACCGTCACGCCATCCATCACCGGCATCTGCATGTCCATCAGTACCATGTCGTAATCGGCGGCTTTTATTTTTTCCAGTGCGATCTTGCCGTTCACGGCCAGATCGACAATGAATCCGGCATCGAGCAACAGTTCCGTTGCCACTTCCTGGTTGAGATCGTTGTCCTCCACCAGCAGGATGCGGGAGCCTTTGATGGTGCCGAGTTGCTCAAAGGCGTAGCTCGGACCATCCCCGGCGATGCGAGCGCCATCGACAATGTTTCCCAGAACACGTATCACGCTGTCGAAAAGCACCGACGGGTTGACCGGCTTGATCAGCACATTTTCGATGCCTGCCTCCTCCGCGCCCTTTATAACTTCCTCGCGGCCGAAGGCGGTCACCATTATCATATGCGGGATGTGGCGGAGCGGCAGCTCCCTGAGCTGCCTGGCCGTCTCGTTGCCATCCATACCCGGCATCTGCCAGTCGAGAAAGACGATTTCGTAGGGAGTTCCCTGCCTCTCGGCCAGGTCCACCGCCTCGATGGCCGCCTTGCCCGACTCGGCCTGGTCGACCACGAAGCTCATGTTGCCAAGCAAAACGCCCAATACCTGGCAGGCATATTCATTATCGTCCACCACCAGCACGCGTTTGCCCTGCAGGTCTACCGACAGCACCAGCTTGCGCTGCCGATCGAGGCCCTTGCCGAGGCGTGCCGTGAACCAGAAGGTACTTCCTTTGCCCGGTTCGCTGTCCACGCCCACCTCTCCGCCCATCAGCTCGGCCAGATTCTTGGAAATGGCAAGTCCCAGGCCGGTGCCGCCAAATTCGCGGGTGGTCGAGGTGTCGGCCTGGGAAAATCTCTGAAACAGCCGTCCCATCTGCTCCTCCGTCAGGCCGGTGCCCGTATCTCGCACGGCGCAGTAGATCAGCACATCCTCGTCGGTCTGCTCTTTGAGGCGGATGACGATGTCGATCTCGCCATGTTCGGTGAAGGTGATGGCGTTGTTGCTGTAGTTGATAAGAATCTGGCCCAGCCGGAGCGGATCGCCGATCAGGTTGGGCGGCACGTTCTTGTCTACGTCGATGACAAGTTCCAGCCCCTTGGCGGAGGTCTTCTCGGCGATCAGGTTGGCCACGTTGTCAAGCACCTTTTCCAGTTCGAACTCGGTGTACTCGATCGACAGTTTGCCCTCCTCGATCTTCGAGAAATCGAGAATATCGTTGACGATGCTGAGCAGATGCCGGCTGGACACCTTGATCTTCTTGATGTAGTCGCGCTGGCGCGGGGTCAGTTCGGTCTTCAGCGCCAGGTGGGACATGCCGATGATGGCGTTCATCGGGGTCCGGATCTCGTGGCTCATATTGGAGAGGAAATCCGATTTGGCAAGATTGGCTTTTTCCGCTGCAGCCTTGGCGTTCTCCAACTCGACGGTCTTTTCCTGCAGCACCTGATCGAGGAGTTTGCGCTCCGTGACATCGCGCGCCGCGGCGAACACGCCCTGCAGCCGCCTGTCCCGATCGTAGAAAGTGGTGGCATTTAAGGACACGACCGTTTCCTTGCCGTCCCTGGTGCGCACGGTGAGCTCGTAGTTGGTGACCTTCTTTTCGCTCAGCACGAGTTTGATGCTTGCCTCGGCCCGCTCCGGGTCAGTGAAGTAATTCATGAACGGTGCGCCGATCAATTCGTCGCGGGTGCAATCGGTGAGCGTCTCCATCTGTTTGTTGACGTCGGTGATGATCCCGGACGGATCGGTGGTCATCAGCGCGTCGATATTGGATTCGAACAGGGATCGTGTGTAGAACTGATGGTCGCGCAGGCGTTGACTCAGCTGCTTCTGTTCTGCCTCGATCTCCTTGCGTGCCGTGTTATCCGTGCCGATCAGCAGATAGCCGATAATGTCGTTCTGCTCGTCGCGCAGGGCCGTAACCGACACCACCGCCGGAAAGCGACTGCCATCCTTTCTGATATAGGTGAGTTCGTAGATATCTTCGATGCCGCGCGAAGCCTTGAAAACCAAGGCCTCGAAGCCCGGCGTAATCGAGGTTCCGAGTTCTTCGCTGAGTGCTCTGGCGCGCACGATCACCTCTTGCGGATCGGAAATATCGGCCGGGGTGATCGTGTTCAGCACTTCGTCGGCCGCATATCCCAGCATGCGTTCCGCGCCAACGTTGAAGATCTGAATGACGCCTTTTGCATCGGTTGCAATACTCGAGAAATTGGCGCTGTTGAAAATCGCATTCTGCAGGGCTCCCGCTTTGCGCAGCGCCTCTTCCGCCCGCGTGCGCGCGGTGATATCACGCAGAATGCCGGTGAAGTACCTCTGGCCACCCAGCCACATCTCGCTTACGGCTATTTCCAGCGGGAAAATACTGCCATCCTTGCGTCGCCCCACGACCTCGCGTCCGAGGCCGGCGGCGCGCGCTTCATCACTCGCACTGTAATATTCGAGAGAACCATTACGCTGGTCCCGGTCAAGCTCGGGTATCAGCAGGCTGAAGCTTTGGCCGCTCAGTTCTGCGGCGGTATAGCCAAACATCTGCTCGACAGCCGGGTTAACGGTTTGGACGATGCCGCCCTGGGCATGGAGGGTGATGATGCCGTCCGCGACGGTATTGAGAATTGTCTGGATCAACGCCGTACTGTCGCGCAAGGCCTGCTGCGCTGCGTATTCCCCGGTGACATCGCGGAACACCAGCACAGCCCCGGTCACTTGCCCGTCGCGGTCGCGGATCGGGGCGCAGCTGTCGGCAATATCGCACTCGCTGCCATCCCGGGCAATCAGAACGGTGTGATTGGCCAGGCCCTGTATTGTGCCCTGCATCAGGGTTTCAATGATCGGAATAGTGGCGGGCCGGCGGGTTTTTTTATTGATGATGTGAAATATTTCATCCACCGGGCGACCGTGGGCTTCAGCCTGAGTCCAGCCGGTGAGCTTTTCAGCCAGGGGGTTTAGAAGTGTCACACGCGCTTCCGCATCGGTGGCTATCACCGCATCGCCGATGGAGTTGAGTGTTACGGCGAGCTTTTCCTCTCTGTCCCGCAAGATGGCGTTGGTCTGCTTCAGTTTGGTATTTGTCTCCTCCTGAATTTCAAGCAAATGCCGGCGCTCTTCCTCGACCTGTTTGCGGGCGGTATTGTCCGTACCTATCAGCAGGTAGCCAATGATGGCATCCTGCTTGTCGTGCAGCGCCGTGACTGACACCACTGCCGGAAAACGGCTGCCATCCTTTCTGATATAGGTCAGCTCGTAAATGTCCTCGATACCGCGCGAGGCCTTGAACACCAAGGCCTCGAAGCCCGGCGTAATCGGGGTTCCGAGTTCTTCGCTGAGCGCCCAGGCGCGAGCGATCAGTTCCTGCGGATCGGAAATGTCGGCCGGTGTGATCGTGTTCAGCACTTCGGCGGCCGTGTAGCCCAGCATACGTTCCGCACCGACATTGAAGATCTGAATGACGCCCTTGGCATCGGTTGCAATACTCGAGAAATTGGCGCTGTTGAAAATCGCACTCTGCAGGGCTCCCGCCTTGAGCAGTGCCTCTTCATCCTGCCTGGGCGCGGTGTCGGTGGTGAGTTTTTTCATGTCGTTCATGAGAAAGCCTGCTCTGAAATTGGATTATTGTGACGAAAATTCCTAAGAAATCATCCAGAAGCCGGATATCGGCATAGATTGCTCAAGGAGGCTTGCAGGTATCACACAGGGTTGGAACATGAAATCGAGGACTTTGCCTTCATGTTTTTTTCTTGAAAAGATTGTAACACATCCTCGCCGATTAAAACATCGTTGGTAACAAATGCATGCCGATTATTCTGCCCTTATCATTGATCGGCCATTCCACCAAGAGCGGGAAAGGGTCATATATAACCCACCGGTTAAATATGACCTTTCCATGGGGTTGCCCATTCCGGGTTCGCACGTTCAAATTATCGCTGTTATTTCTTATAAATCAAAGCAATAGGCAAGGCGATCCAGAATGATTTCAACCTGGCACAAAAAGTGTACTTAGAAACACAAAGATGCTCGACAAGACGCATCTCTCAAGGCGACAAATGAGCGAATCGTTCTCTTTAATTGCTTCATTCAATTTTTTCGCCACAAGCCTGTGAAAAGGATTAGCCCTATGAAAAAGAAAATTTTCCCGTATTTAGTCATTTTTATGATGATCGCCGGCATGACGGCCTGTGCATCGAAGCCAAAAGAGGTAACTACCGAAGAAGTGACTAGAAAGACCACGACGACTACTGCACAGCCGGTTGAACAGCCGGTTATCAAACAGACCACCACAACGACTACCACTCAATAGTGAGTCGGACCGGTTCAATGTTCGGTAGCCTGGAAGGAGTTTTTATCGAGGTTCTGGCAATCCTATTATTCCTGATTCCCGACAAGCGGTGCTTAGCGTTTATCGTTTCAGCCAAAGAAGGCGTCCTGTCTTGCCAACGCCGCGAGTAGATTCTGATAGAGGGAATCGTAGGGATTCTCATCGAATGCTTATTAATTTCAAAAAATGGAAAATATTATGAAAAAAACTATGATGTCGATCGTATTAGCAATGACTGTTCTGATAGTACCTGTCGGGATATTTGCCCAACCGCAATCGTCAACGACTGTCCAAACGGTCAAGACCACCGAAACCGAGGGGACTCTCAACGAGTTTGGTCCAGACAGAATAGTGGTTCAGACAGAAACCAACACGAGGCCGACGACCTACACCTCCACCAAGACCACGACCTATGTTGACGAAACTGGTCAACCAGTCTCCATAGAGACTGTTAAGTCCGGTCTGCCCGTCACGGTGTACTACACCCAAGACGGTAATCGTATGGTCGCTGACAAAGTGATGGTTCGGAAAATCACGACGACCAAGACCCAATAAGTAGTCAAGCATGTACGAAGGTCAGCAGCCTGCAGGTTATTACTGCAGGCTTTTGTTTTCAGCTGATCTCAGCATTCGGTTAAACTCCGTGGAAACTTGCCGTCCACACCACCAAGAAGATCTCACCCGGGGTCATATATGACCACCGGTTAAATATGACCCTTCCCTTTTGGCTGTCAATGACGGCCTCTGCAAATGTTTTTCAGCTAATTATTCCTAAAAAAATCAAGGCAATGAGTGACACGATGTCGAAGGCTGAAAGCTTGGCACAAGAATTGCGGAATGCATCAGGTAAATGGCGAGGGGTTGTCTCTGAAATTTCGACGGAGTTTACCAAGGCGTAATCATTTATGAAAACTAACAGTGAGCTAGTGTTTACTTGCATAATTAAACGATATAATTTAGACTCCTTCCATCCTCTACATGAAAGGAGTCCCCTATGCCCAGAAAAGCCTCGCCTCCGCCATGCACCGAAAAAGATCGCCAGACCCTAAAAGAGTGGGCAGGCAGTCGAAGCATGGAGGCACGTTTGGTCGAACGAGCACGAATGATTTACAAACTTCTTGACGGAGAATCCGTCAGCAAAGTCGCCAGCGACCTTAAGGTGCGTCCGAATACGATCATCGATTGGCGCAACCGCTTTGCCATACAAGGAATTGCTGGGCTATACGATCGGCCACGTTCCGGCAAGCCGCCAAAATATGATGAAGAGTTCCGCGCTCAGGTTTTAAAAACATTGGAGCAGCCTCCACCTCACGGCCAGTCCTGCTGGGACGGTCCGGCAGTTGCCAGGCTTCTTGGCGCATCCGATGATGCAGTCTGGCGTGTGCTTCGCAAGCAAAACATCTGTCTGGCCCGGCAACGAAGCTGGTGTGTCAGCACTGATCCCGAGTTTGCAACAAAAGCAGCCGATATTGTTGGGCTCTATCTGGCCCCGCCTGAGAGAGCTCTGGTGATCTCGGTGGATGAAAAA
>LADS01000019.1 GCA_000961725.1 Desulfobulbaceae bacterium BRH_c16a | reverse complement strand
GCGGATTCGCTTAGTACGGCGAAAGGCTACACCAAATACTTCAGCAATTATCTGATAACCTTCCCCGTGATCGAGCGCTCGGCGATTCTGGGACAGCTTCCCGACCTCGACGATTGGTTCATCCAATCGGGTGGTTCGGCCATGACCGCCACCGCCGGCGAGAAAGCGGCCTTCATGCTGGGCGGTACCGATGGCGACACTCTCACCGGCAGCGCGCAGGCGGATCTGCTTGTAGGTGGCGACGGCAACGATACCCTGAAAAGCGGTGGTGGGGACGATACGCTGCTTGGCGGCGAGGGCGATGATGTCTTTGTTTTGGATGGCGGAATGAGTAAGTCAGCCATCGTCTGGGGTGGTAATGGCAACGACACTATCCAGGGGACCGAAGAGTCGGAAAATCTCGATCTTACGAGTGCCAATATTGCGAGTATCGAACAAGTCGAAATGGGAGGCGGTGACGATATGGTCAAGGCCTCTCAATCGGCAGACGGTCCGGAAACATATAAAGGCGGAGCAGGCAGCGACACGCTGGACGGCAAAAGCGCCGGACGTGGTCTGAAACTCTACGGTGAAGGCGGGGAGGACACGCTTTACGGTGGTCGGTATGCCGACACATTGGACGGCGGCGAAGGTGCCGACACCCTGGAAGGAGGAGGTGGCTACGACACTTACATAGCCGGAGACGGCGACACCATCAAAGACTCGGACGGCAGCGGCAGTGTCAATTTCAGCGGTCTCATCCTGACCGGCGGCGAGCAAGAGGAAGAAGGCTCATCAACCTATAACGGCAACAACGGCGAGACCTATACCTGGTCGGGGGGCACCTTGACGGTAAGTAACGGCGGCGGGTCGCTGACCATCAAGGGTTTCTCCAACGATTCTTTGGGCATTCACCTGGAACCCAAAGACGAACCCGACCCGCCGCCACCCCCCGAGCCACCCCCACCACCCAGAGGCGGCGACCCGCTGATACTCGACCTTGGCGGCAACGGCATCATCACCACCGGGCTTGATGCGGGTATCCATTTCGATCATGACGGCGACGGCTTCCGGGAACTCTCCGGCTTCGTCAATTCGGAAGACGGCTTGGTGGTGCTTGACCGCAACAATGACGGCCAGATCAACGACGGCGGCGAACTGTTCGGTGATAGTACCCGCCTGCTGAACGGTGAGATCGCCGTACACGGCTTCGCGGCGCTGAGTGAATTCGACGACGATAAGGACGGGGTGATCGACAAGGATGACGCGATCTTCGACAAGTTGCGCATCTTCCAGGATTTCAACCAGAACGGCAAGGCCGACGACGGCGAACTGTTCAGCCTGGCAGAAAAGAAGATCGCCGGCCTCAACATGACCTACGAGAACTCCGCCTTCATCGATAAATTCGGCAATGCTCACCGGCAGCTGGGCACTTATGTGACCGAATCGGGCGAAACGCGCACCATGACCGACGTGGTGTTTGCCATGAATCGGACTCTCACCGAGACGGAGATGCTGGCGGTACCGGCGGATATCGCCGTGCTGCCCGATGCGGTCGGCTACGGCACGACCTACAGCCTGCATCAGGCGATGGTGCGGGGCGAAAGCGGTCGACTGAAGGAATTGGTGCAAAGTTTCGTTGCCTGCACCGACCGTGCGGAGCGGCAGGCGCTTACCGAAAAGATAGTGTTCGCCTGGACCGGCCAGGACCAGATCATGGCCACCGAGACTGCCAAGAAAATCAACGTTCTCGATTCGTTTATCGGCACCAACCTGGGGGCCAACTGGCTGCGGGCCATGAACCGCTTCGATCAGGTGGTGGACACCGTCTATTATCAGTTGATGCGCGAGTCCCACCTGCAACCGCTGTTTGCCAATATCACCTATTCCATGAACAGTGCGGCCAACACCTACGTCGGCCGTTTTGATAACGTGGTGCCGGTGCTGGCCGTGATGATTGAACAAACGCCAAAGGCAAGCCATGAGCTGGTGCAGGATTTTGTCCGCGCGATTCGCGGTATCAACCCCTATAACTCTTTGAACCGGGATGCCTTTTGCCGGGAGGTCCGGAACTGGCTGGCAAGCCATAATTCGGTCGAGGTGTATTCCGCGGAGACCCTGGGGCTGATGCAGAGCCTGGCCGCCGGCGCCACCGACCAGGACGATACAGTCACCGGCGGCGACCAATCGGAGTTGCTCTACGGTTTCACCGGCAACGACACCATCCGCGGTCTGGCCGGCGACGACATCTTAGTCGGCGGCAAAGGCAACGACCTGCTCCAGGGCGGGGCCGGCAACGATACCTACCGGTTCGAGCGAGGGTTCGGCCGCGACCGGATCGACAATTTTGATACCACCGCCGGGCGCTGCGACGTGATCGAGTTCACCGGCGATATTACTGCAGACGAACTGGTCTTCTCCCGTGCCGGCGACGATCTGATCATCGCTGTTGGCAACACCGGCGACCAGATCCGTATCGCTTCCCATTTTTACCTCGACTCGGCGGGCGGCTATGCCGTGGACGAGATCCGCTTTGCCGATGGCACGATCATGGATATCGGCTCTTCCGGTTTCACCGTGCTCAATACCCTGGTCACCCGCATCACCGAGGCGGGCGACGAACTCCATGGCACTTTCGGCGACGACGTGATCGACGGCCTGGGCGGCAACGATACGATATTCGGTAAGGAAGGCAATGACACCCTGAAAGGCTCGGCGGGCAACGATGTCATCGAAGGCGATGACGGTGACGACATCCTCTATGGCGATGCCGGCAATGACCGGCTTTCCGGCGGCAGGGGCAATGACCGGTTGTTCGGCGGCACCGGAGACGACATCCTGCTTGGCGGCGAGGGGGATAATCTCTTGGTCGGAGGCACCGGCAACGACTATCTGCAGGGCGGCAGCGGCAGCGACATCTTCCGGTACGGCCTGGGGGACGGCTTCGACACCATCAGAACCGGCAACAATGCTGCAACAGTGCAGGATGTCCTGGATCTGACCAATGGCATCAAGGCGGAGAATGTTGCCGCCCGAAGAATCGCAAACGACCTGCTGCTGTTGATTGCCGGCGGCGGGGAGATTCGGGTGGAGAATTATTTCCTGCAGACGCCGCCGCCTATCCGCGAAATCCGTTTTGCCGACACTGTCTGGAATGGTGCCCAGATCGAGGCCTTCGTGCGGACCGGCACCGCCCAGGCGGATCATCTCTATGGCAGCAACGAGCAGGACGTTATCCGCGGCCTGGCCGGCAACGACACCATCTATGGCTACGGCGGCGACGACCAGCTCTACGGCGATGAAGGCAATGACCGTATCGAAGGCGGCAAGGGCGCCGATATCGTCGAGGGTGGCGCCGGGAACGACCGGCTGTTCGGCAACGAGGGCAATGATATCCTCGTCGGCGGCGCGGATGCCGACGTGCTGGATGGCGGCAGCGGCAGCGACACCTACCTCTACGAGAGCGGCTTCGGTCAGGACCTGATTTACAACAACGACAATAGTGCGGGCAGGGTGGATGTCATCGAATTCGGCGCAAGCATCGCTAAAGAGACGGTGGTTGCCGAACGTTCCTCCGATAACCTGATCCTGCGTGTTGCCGGCGGCAACGATTCCATTACGGTCGTTAGTTACTTTCACCGGATCGACAATGGCGGCAGCTCCTACCTCGACGAAATCCGTTTTGCCGACGGCACGGTCTGGGATGTGGCGGCGATCAAGCAACTGTCGACCAGGATTACCGAAGGCAATGACGAAATCCATGGCTACGCGACGGACGACGTTCTCGATGGCCTGGCGGGCAATGACACGATTCATGGCGCGGGCGGCAATGATCGCTTATCCGGCGGCAGCGGCGACGATATCATCTGGGGTGACGAAGGCGATGACGTCATCTCCGGCGATAGCGGTAATGACGTGCTCTATGGCGGCCTCGGCAATGATGTGCTCACCGGCGGCAGCGGCAACGATGTGCTCTCGGGCTACACAGGCCAGGACACCTATGTCTTCGACCAGGGGTTCGGTCAGGACAGGATCATCCGGAACAGCTATGGCGCAAGCGATTCCGCCACCATTGCCTTTGGGCCGGGTATCTCCGCTACGGTTTTTACCGTCAGAAGGAACGGGACCGCACTGTACCTTACTTCCAAAACGTCCGAAGATTCCCTTACCATAGAAGATTATTTCCGAAACGGCGGGGAACGTTCGGCAGGGTCCGCTTACCGGTTTACCTTCGCCGACGGCACGAGCCTCGGTTTTGCCGACATCGTCGAGCAATCCCTTCTCGCCACACCCGAAGCGGATTATCTCTTCGGCTATGAGGAGGCCAACACGCTTGCCGGTGGTGACGGCAACGACACTATCCTGGGTAACGGCGGCGACGATATCCTTTCCGGGGGGAGCGGTAATGACTCTCTCCAAGGCGGTGCCGGCAATGATATTCTTTCAGGGGGAATTGGTGATGACAGTCTGATTGGCGGCGATGGCGATGACACCATTTTCGGCGATGAAGGGAACGATACGTTATACGGCGGTGCCGGAAAGGACATCATGACCGGCGGGGAAGGAAACGACACAATATACGGCGGAGCGGACGCGGATATTCTTAACGGGGGAGGCGGAAACGACACTCTGTACGGCGACTCCGGGGATGACATCCTGTCCGGCGGGGCCGGCGATGATTACCTGGCCGGCGGGCTGGGCAACGATGTTTATGCTTTCCGGGCCGGCTTCGGCCATGACGTTATCGATAATGTCTACGATCCGAACAATAGTGCCTTCGATGTCATCAGATTCGACGAAACCATTCCTTCCGCAAGTGTCCGGGCTCTACGGAACAACGAGGATCTGCTGCTCGTTGTCCCGGAAACGGGCGACCAGATCAGGGTGAGAAATTATTTTTACAATTTTGCCCGGGGCAACTTTATCGTCAACGAAGTGCAGTTTGCCGACGGCACGGTATGGGATATCCCGACAATAAAGCAACTGGTGTTGAATGCAACGCCCGGCAATGACGAGCTGCGCGGCTATGAAACTGCGGATGTCATTTCAGGTCTGGACGGCAACGACAATATTTACGGCGACCTGGGCGATGACATCCTGTCCGGCGGGGCCGGCAACGATATCATTCGTGGCGGAACGGGCAATGATGTCTTGGATGGCGGGAGCGGCGACGACCTGCTCATCGGCAATATCACCCCTTCCGGGCTGTATGGCAATGCTCCGGGAAATGGCATAACCGACAACGACACCTACCTGTTTGGCAGGGGAGACGGGCACGACACTATTCAGGACTACGACACTCGCGCCGGCAACCTGGATACTCTCCGTTTCAAGGAGGGCCTTGCGCCCGAAGACCTTGCGGTTCGGAGGTCGGGGCTGGATCTTGTCCTGTCAATCAAAGGCACCGATGACCGGATTACCCTGCAAGGTTATTTCCATGAAAGTTATCAAGTACCGGAAAACAACCCCTACCAAATTGAAAAAATTGAGTTCGAGGGCGGCACCACCTGGACAGTGGCCACTATAAAAGAACTCCTCCTCGCCGGTTCGGACAATCCGGAGACGATAATCGGCTACCGTGGCGATGATATCATCATGGGCCAAGGGGGTGACGACCTCATCGAAGGGCGGAGCGGCAATGACCTGCTGTTCGGTGGGGCGGGCAATGATATCATCCGCGGCGGACGAGGCAATGACATTCTCGACGGGGGCGCCGGTGACGACTATCTCGACGGCAACGCCAACGGATCCGGGATGTCCGATGGTCCTCTTGGCGCCGCCACAGAAAACGACACCTACCTGTTCGGTTGGGGAGACGGCCACGATACCATTCACGATTACGACTGGCGGTCCGGCAACCAGGATACGCTCCGATTCAAGGAGGGTGTCGGCAGCAGCGATGTGCGTTTTGAACGCCTTAATAATTACAGCGCGGATCTGCTGGTTGTCCTGGGTGATGGTGCGGACACCGTCACGGTCAAGAACTGGTTTGGATATAATGTCGACTATTTCAAGATCGAACGTTTCGAGTTCGCCGACGGCACCGTGCTTGATCCGGCATATGTCGACACCCACCTGACCAAGGTCGGCACCATAGGGGACGATATTCTCCGGGGCAGCAGCAGTGGAGAGACCCTCTTGGGGAATGCCGGCAACGATACCCTTTTCGGGGGGGCGGGAGACGATATTCTCGATGGCGGAGCGGGCGACGATATCCTGGAAGGTGGTGCCGGCAACGACATTTACCTGTTCGGTAGAGGTTCGGGGCGCGACACCATAATCGATTACGATCGGAACTCTACCAATTCCGACACCATTGCCATGGGACCTGATATCCTCGCTGCCGATATCATTGTCCGTCGCTCGGGCAGAGATATGGTTCTCTCGATCAACGGGACGGATGACCGGCTGATAGTCAAGGAAGGATTGAGTGAATATTCTCCGGCGAACCGAATCGAGCAGGTGCGGTTTGCAGATGGCCAAACTTGGGATTATGCCGCCTTGCAGGCACGAGCGATGCTGGCCACAACCGGAGACGACGTGATTGAGGGGACATCGGGTGCCGATATTCTTGATGGTCTTGGCGGAGATGACACTCTAAACGGGGCTCGCGGCTCTGACACCTATCGATTCGGTCTCGGTTATGGCCGGGATGTGATTGCAGAGGGTTGGAATTACGGAGTGGACAAAGTCGAATTTCTTGCTGG
Source organism: Desulfobulbaceae bacterium BRH_c16a (assembly GCA_000961725.1). Taxonomy (GTDB): domain Bacteria; phylum Desulfobacterota; class Desulfobulbia; order Desulfobulbales; family Desulfocapsaceae; genus Desulforhopalus_A. Next base: position 16,493 of record LADS01000019.1, on the reverse strand, counting down.
TATCAAGGCTAACGATCTCAGTTATGCAATGGATTATGGTGATTTACTGATCACCATCAAGGGAACCGAAGATAGCCTGCGAATTAAGAAGGGTACTAGTGTCATAGAACGCTTCACCTTTGCCGACGGCACAATCATAACTTCTGCCGATATCAATAAAATCGTAACCATCCCGCCAAGCACGGAGACCCTGATCGGTACTGCGGCGGCGGATGTGCTGGTCGGCAGCGATCTTGACAGTGTTCTTCTTGGCCTGGAAGGGGACGACACATTGATCGGTTCCGGCGGAGAGGATCGCCTTGAAGGCAGGGAGGGCAACGATCTGCTCATCGGTGGTACCGGACGGGATACCTTGATCGGTGGTGCCGGCAGCAACATTTACCGATTTGAAAGGGGCACGGGCCTTGATTACGTCGAATCCAGAACAGCGGACGGGTCGGACGATAGCGTCGAATTCGGCCCTGGCATTACCGCAGCCGATCTCCAGGTGCAGCTCGGTGGTTGGGCTTATGACATTTCCCCAGGGGACACCGGTTATTCGAGGCTGATAGTCGGTATTGGCGGCGATGACGCCTTTCAAATATCAGTTGATGGCGGGAAAGATATCGCTCGCTCCTCGGTGCGTCGCTTTCGGTTTTCCGATGGTACGGAACTGACCCTGGCCGAGGTCCTGGCGCGAAACGACGGCGGTGTGGCCGGTTATCAGGATGGATCTTCTTCCGCAGACAGTCTGATCGGCAGTAACGACGATGACGAAATATGGGGATACGACGGCAGCGACAGAATCAGAGGTCGAGGTAACAACGATTCCCTCTATGGCGGTAACGGGGATGATATTTTTAGCGGTGACAGCGGCGATGATTACCTCATTGGCGGAAATGGCAGCGATATCATGGCCGGAGGCACCGGGGATGATGTGCTGAGAGGCGATAGCGGCAACGATGTCTATCTCTTCAACCGGGGGGATGGCAATGACGTAATCGAAACTTCCTGGTACGCCCGGGGCAATGGCACTCTTTCGTTTGGTGTCGGTATCGATGTAATCGATATCTCAGCATTTATTGACGACAGCGGGAATCTGGTTCTCCAGGTTGACGGCGGGTCCGGCGGCAGCATAAGCTGTCCCTGGTTCGACGGGTCAAGTTTGGCTGAAATTCAGTCGTTGCCTCTTCACAATGTGCAGTTTATCGGGGCAGACGGCCAGACCCGGATCTTCGATCTGGCCGGGCTGGTACGGGATTCGCTCGCATCGCTGAGCAATTCCGACGATCTCCATCCGGTGGAGCTGTTTGCGAACGCCGAGCGATTCGATATTACCTTTACAACTCTTCCGGCTGGCGGCGACAATGCCGTCTCCTATGCGCAAAACGGCGACATGTTCGGCGCGCCGTTCTATGCAACAGCCAATTCCGGGACGGCAGGGGACGATATCATCTTCGGCACGCCGGCGGCGGATAGCCTTGCCGGTGGAAATGGCAATGATCTGCTCTACGGCATGGATAGCGACGACTACCTCGAAGGCGGGGCCGGCCGGGATCGGCTCGACGGCGGTAACGACAATGATACGATCTTTGGCGGTACCGGTGACGATGCCCTTTTCGGCGGTGCCGGCGATGACCTGCTCTCGGCCGGACCGGGCAATGACATTGCCTGGGGAGGTTTGGGCAACGACACGTTCTTCTTCAATGCCGGTGACGGCAATCTGACTATAGAGGATAGTTATCTGGAAGAGGGTGCAACAGACGATTATGGCGGCGACTACGGCGGCGACTATGGCGGTGGACTGCCACAATTAGCAAGAGCTGCCATCATTGACTACGGTGGTGACTATGGTGGCGACTACGGCGGTGATTACGGCGGAATAGTCACTGCTGTCAATGTACTTCAATTCGGCGCTGGTATCGATGCCGGCGATCTCAGGTTTTCGGAAAAAGATGGCTATCTGGTAATCGATATCGCCAAAACGGGGGACCAGCTCAGGCTTGCGGGTTACGATCCGGAGCGCCCGACCTACTCCGGAGCGGTCGATATCTTCCGTTTTGCCGATGGCAGCGAAGTCAATAATGAGGAACCTCTGATTCAGGGGATTAGCCGGGAAGGAACTGAGGGCGACGATACTCTTCAGGGATCGTCCGGCAATGACATCCTGGCGGGAGGCGGTGGTGATGACAGCTATATCTTCAATCTCGGAGATGGAGTCGATACCATCATAGACTTCAGTACTCCGGGTATGGAGAACAGTATCACCTTCGGCGATGAAATTTCGGCGGACGACATCCGGGCTGTAGTTGAGGATGGTACTTTGGTCCTGCTGGTAGGCGATGGCGGCGATGCAATCAGATTCGAAGGATATAATCCCGACATTCCCGGAATGCCGACTCCGGTGGGCCGCTGCTATTTCGGAGACGGTTCAAGTTTTGGTTTTGACGAACTGGTGAGCAGCAATTATGGAATCGTCGGAACGCCGGAGCAGGATGTGCTTACAGGTACCTCCGGCAACGACCGGATACGCGGCCTGGCCGGCAATGACCTTCTCGCCGGTGGAGCCGGTGACGACACCTACATCTTTGATGCAGGTGACGGTGTCGATACCATTGACGATATCGCCGGGCCGGGGGAGGACAATATCTTGATTTTGCCGGACGGATCCGCTCCCGACCATATCCGCCTCAGCCATGATCCCGCCTCGCACACTTTGATTCTGCGGGAGATGGAAACGGACAATGAGATGAGGTTGACCGGCTTTGATCGCCTTGATCCTATGGGAGGGAGGGCGGTGCAGTCTTTCCTCTTCGGCAACAATGGAACCCTTCTTTCTTATGAGGAACTCCTGGCCAGGGGCTTTGATATTGAAGGTGATGAAAATAACGACAGCCTGTTATTGGGGACCGCGATCACCGACCGCATTCATGGCGGTAACGGTAACGATATCCTGGCGGGAGGAACCGGCAACGACTTTCTCTTTGGCGGCAGCGGCAACGACACCTACATCTTCAATAAGGGCGACGGCATCGTCACCATCAAGGATACGGTGGAGTTCGGCGCCGGTAATGTTCTTCGCTTCGGCCCGGAGATTACGGCGGAGGACCTGCGCCGTAATTACTCTTTCGAGCCCCCGGCGAACGGCAGCGAGGGGATGCTGATCATTGCCTTCGATAACGGCGACGAATTGCGGCTTACCGGTTTTAACCCTGACGATGTGTTCAATAGCCCCCGCTCGGTTGATGCCTTCCAGTTCGCCGACGGCGCGATTCTTTCCTTTGCCGAGCTGTTTGCCAACCATGCCCCGGAGGTGGGCGAGGCGATTTTGGCGCCCTTAACCATCGCTGAGAATCAGCCTTTCATCTTCCAATTACCGGAGAATACCTTCAGCGATGCCGACGGCGATCCGCTGCTCTATAAAGCAGAGGTCGCGGGTTTTACAATAATGCCGGCCTGGCTGCAGTTCGATCCGGCGACCCGGACCTTCAGCGGCACGCCGGACAACGACGATGTGGACTCGTTCGTGCTTACAGTCACTGCCACCGATCCATCTGGAACCAGTGCCTCGCGGTCGTTCGCCGTTTCAGTGGCAAACACCAACGATGCCCCGGAAGTACATCTTCCCTTGTCGGCTCAAACGGCAACCGAAGATCAGCCTTTCACCTTCCAGGTGCCGGTCGATACCTTCCGTGATATCGATGCCGGTGACGATCTCATTTTGTCGGCCGCGCTGCCGGACGGCAATCCTCTTCCCACCTGGCTCACCTTTGATGCCGCATCCGGCACCTTCTCCGGCACCCCCGGCAACGATCAGGTGGGCACCACCGCGGTCAGAGTGATCGCCACCGATTTGGCGGGGGCCACGGCAACCACCGATATGACGATCGAGGTGATCAATGTCAACGATGTCCCGGAAGTGGTCGGGCAGCAGAGCATTATCCTTCAGGATGTCCGGGAGATAAGCGGGCGGATTGCGGCAACCGATGTCGATGGTGATATCCTCAACTATTTCCTGGACAGCGGGCCTGCCAACGGCAGCTTGGTTATGGATGGGCAGGGCGGCTGGCAATACCTCCCCAATGCCCTGTTCATCGGCACCGACACTGCAGTGGTGACGGTCGACGACGGCAACGGCGGGGTATCGTCGACCACCCTTGAATTCTCCGTTCGAGTCTCGGCACCGGTTGTTGCCGATCAAGAGATCTCTCTCGATGAGGATGGCAGTATTGCCGATGCTCTGTCTGTCGACAATCCCGTAGGCGGCACCCTCAACTACCTGGTGATTGGCGATGCCGGTCATGGCGCCTTCACCTTGGATGAAAGCGGCAATTGGCGCTACGTGCCCGTTGAAAATTATCACGGCGAAGATACCACCCGGATTCGGGTGACCAACGAATATGGCTTAAGTAGCGACGTCACCCTGACCATAACGGTCGCCTCGGTCAACGATGTCCCGGTGGTGGTACCCTCGGAAGAGCGGTTTGTCATGCTCGGCATTCCGGTACTTACCGGGCGGATCGAGGCGACCGATGTCGACGGTGACAGCCTTCTATACGACGTCGGCACCGCACCAAGTCACGGCTCACTCACCGTGGATGGCAACGGCCAGTGGCAGTATCGACCGGCAAGCGGCTATTACGGTGAGGATCACGCCGAAGTGGCCATCTCCGACGGGGCGGGCGGCGTTGCCACAACCACACTTTCCTTCCTGGTCAATACCTATGAGAGCGGTAATTTGAGCCTGCCGGAAGAAACGGCGGATACCCTGTCTCTCAGCGGTATCCGTAAGTCGGATCTGAATTTCGGCAAGGATGGCAATACCCTGGTGATCGATATCCGGGCGAAAGGCTCCATCCGGGTGAACGGTTATTTCTCCGCGCCGGAAAATGGGATTAAATCTCTGCAGACGCTGGACGGCCCGGTCAACCTCGAAAAGGAATATATCGTCGATGCGCAAAACTGGTGCTCGATACTGAACGGCGCCATCCATGGCCTCTTGGGCGAGAAGTTGCTGGTTTATGGAACCCAACGTGCCGACTTTCTGCTCGGTGCAGTCGATAACGATGTGCTCTTTGGTGCCGGCAGTAACGATCATATCATGGGGCTCTGGGGCGATGACCTGATCGTCGGTGGCCTTGGCAATGATCACCTGTACGGCAACGATGGTAATGATACCGTCTACGGCGATGAGGGCAATGACAAGCTGTCAGGTAACTGTGGCGACGATTTCCTCATCGGCGGAGCAGGCAATGATCAGCTCGATGGCGGCTCCGGCAACGATCATCTGGCAGGTGGCGAAGGTAACGATAAAATGACCGGCGGCTGCGGTAACGACACCTTTATCTTCGACACAGTTCTGGATAAGAAAAAGAATAAAGATATCATCAGTGATTTCGTCTCGGGACAGGATAAAATCCAGCTGGACGGATCCATCTTCGCCGCCCTCCCTGCCGAAGGAACGCTTGCCTCGCATTTCCTGGCAAATACCACCGGCAAAGCAGCCGACGACAACGACTACATCCTCTACAACACCACCTCCGGCGCCCTGCTCTACGACGCCGACGGCAACGGCCAGGGCGTGGCAATCGAATTTGCCACCCTCGTGGGCAAACCGGCAATCAAGGCCGAGGATTTTCTCATCGCCTCTTGATGAAGGGGTAAAGAGCCTGAAGAAGGTCTAATCTCAGACGCAGATGGCGATCCAAATATTATTTATTCGGATCGAAGTCTGCGTCTTTCTCTTGTTTGGACGGCACCGGATGAAAATACAACCGTTTGTTTTATGAAAATGGCGGGAGTGGTACAAAAGAACGGACAAATGTAGGAAAAATGTCAGAAAGCTTGGGTAGAAATAGGACAAGTTGCACGGAGGTTGAAGTCGACAGTCGATTGAAAAAACTGACCAGTTTGCCGGATGAAAGGCTGTTCTCTTGAAGCGTAAATCGACAGATATTTTTTACTAGAACAGCTATCGGCAAAAAGGGTTCATGACCAAGAATATAGAAGCGCAAACATCTGACCACCAGGCAGGTCTCCTGGCCTGTTGCCGCCATCTGGCGATACTGACAAGCCAGGAGGCTTTCGCCGCAGAGCTCTCGGCGCTGACGGAAAGGCCCGGACCGGAGGGCAGAAAAGAAACTCTCGAAAGCATTATGCGGGCCGGGCGGACGGCAGGCCTTTCAACCACCATTATCAGGCTGCAGCAAGACCGGTTTGCCGCCCTCAACGAGCAATTGCCGGCGGTGGCAGAACTGCGCGACGGCCGGTATCTGATCGTCGCCGAGATTACAGGCGGTCGGGGGGAGCAGCAGGAGGCCACCGTCAGCCTTCTGGCACCTTTGCCGGACGGCCAAGTGCGACAAGAAAAGCTCTCCAGTCAGGCTTTCCTGCGGCTTGCCGCCGGCGGCATGCTTCGTTTTGCCGGGATCAACACCGCGCTCGTCTGTTTTTCCTTGATCGCCCGGGAACATAAAATCGAACTGACCCAGGATCGCCTTCTCCATGAATATAATCTCGGCGACAAAGAGATTCCCAAGAACACCCTGCTGCGGATGGCGAAAGAATTGGGGTTGAAGGCGAGACTCCTGTCGCTGTCCTGGAACAACCTCTTGAATCTGAAAAAAGCCTATCCTGCCATTGCTGTTTTAAATAACGGCCGCCATCTGGTGTTGGCCGGGGTCGCCGAGCGGGAAGAAAGCGGCCAAAAGGAAACGGTCGTCGCCTGCTATGATCCTCTCGCAGGCTCCGGCGGGGCACATCTTCGGCTGAACCGTCAGGAGTTCGAGGCGATCTGGGCCGGCAAGGTCTATGTCCTCAAACGCCCCTACAAACTCACCGACGAGACGCAACCATTCTCACTGCGCTGGTTTATTCCCGAGATCCTCCGCCAGAAACTGACCTTTATCGATATTGCCCTGGCGGTGCTGTTTATCAATGCCATTTCTCTGGTCACTCCGATATTTTTCCAGATCGTTATCGACAAGGTTCTGGTCAATCAGGCCTACACCACCCTGCATGTGCTGGGCTTCAGCATGGCCGCGGCTCTGGCGGTAAACGCCGGACTCGACTTTCTCCGCGACTATCTTTTGCTGCACGCTACCAACAAGATCGATCTCCGGGTGACCGGCCGGACCTTTCGCCATCTGCTCAATCTGCCCCTCGATTTCTTTGAACATATGGCAGCCGGTGTTTTGACCCAGCATATGCAGCAGACCTCGAAAATCCGCAATTTTCTCACCGGCAACGTCTTTCTCACCATGCTCGAGGCTACCTCGCTTTTTGTTTTTCTGCCCTTTCTCTTCTTCTACAGCCTGCGGCTCACCGGCATCGTCCTGGTCTTCACCCTGACAATCGCCATGGTCATCGGGCTGTTGATCGTGCCCTTCAAACGGAGGCTGAACGCCCTCTATGAAGCGGAAGGCAGCCGCCAGGCCATGCTGGTCGAGACCATCAACGGCATGGCCACGGTCAAGGCGATGGCCATCGAACCCCTGCTCCGCAAACAGTGGGAGAATAAGGTGGCTAAAGCCGTCAGCATGCAGTTTCGGGTGGGCAAGATTTCGATCACCGCCAAATCCATCACCCAGTTCCTCGAGCGGCTGATGACGGTGATTCTGATCTGGATGGGTGCCGAGCAGGTATTCGACGGGACGCTGACGGTCGGTGCCCTGATCGCCTTTCAGATGCTGGCCGGCCGGGTGACTTCGCCGCTGGTGCGGCTGGTCGGCCTTATTCATCAGTATCAGGAGGCGGCACTGTCGGTGGAAAAACTCGGTTTGGTCATGAATGCCAGGCAGGAGTGGGGCGCGGATCGGCATGGGACCCGGACCAGCCTCAAAGGCGATATTGTTTTTGACCGGGTGAGTTTTCGCTATGCCCCCGATCTGCCCAATGTGCTGAAAGAAATCTCACTGGTCATCCCGACCGGCAGCACTCTGGGCATTGTCGGCCCGAGCGGTTCGGGCAAGACGACGCTGACCCGCATGCTGCAGAAGGTTTATTTCCCTTCGACCGGTACGATCAGGATCAACAACTGTTATCTCAACGAGTTGGACACCGCCCACCTTCGGCAGAATATGGGCGTGGTACTGCAGGAGAATTTTCTCTTTCATGCAACCGTTGCCGAAAATATCCGGGCCGGTCAGGCCGCCGCTTCTCGGGAACAGATCATCCAGGCCTCTCTTCTGGCTGGGGCCGACGAGTTTATTGTCAAGTTGCCCCAGGGCTACGACACCATGCTGGAAGAGGGCGCAAAAAACCTGTCGGGAGGCCAGCGGCAGCGGCTGGCTATCGCCCGGGCGCTGCTCACCCAGCCGGAGATTCTTATCCTCGACGAGGCGACCAGTGCCCTCGATCCGGAAAGTGAGCGGATAGTGCGGGAGAATCTGGCGAAAATCGCCAAGAACCGCACGGTGATCATCGTCTCGCACCGTCTGTCCATGCTGAAAGACGCCGACAGCATAATCGTCCTCGAGAACGGCGAACGGGTAGGGCACGGCGCCCATGCCCAACTTCTGCAGACCTGCAAACTCTACCGGCATCTCTGGCAACAGCAAATGGAACTGTAATAATGAAGACGGAAAAGAAAAAACTTGCGCAGGATATCCTAGAGTACCAGCCGGATGCGGTCGAGATCGAAGAGCGGCCGGTGCCGGGCAAGATCCGCTGGGTGCTCTATTTGATCCTCGGCTCGCTTGTTGCCACGGTGATCGGGGCGATCGTTTTCAAAGTCGACCGCATCGTCGTCGCCCAAGGGATGCTTATCACCACTTCCCCTACCATCATCGTCCAGCCGCTTAGCACCGCAATGGTCCGTTCCATCCACGTCCAGATTGGCGATACCGTGGAAAAAGATCAGGTTCTGGTGACGCTTGACCCGACCTTTGCCAGTGCCGACCTGAGTCAGTTGACTAAACAAAACTTGATTCTCGGCGTACAGATCCGGCGAATAAAGGCTGAACTGAAAAACGCCTCGTTTTTTCCCCAGCCCGAAGAAGGGGAAGACGGAGCCCTGCAGGAGCAGATTTTTCGCCAGCGAAAAATTATCTTCGCCAAAAATAAACAAATGACCGAGGACAAGGTTGCAGCGCTGGAGGCAAAACTTGCTCTCAATGCGGTTCAGCGTCAGGGCCAGGAACAGCAGGCGAAACTCCTCCGTGATGTAGAAGGCACAACTGCCAGGCTTCCGCAAAAAGATGAGGAATACCGGCTCCGCTTGTTGGAGGCGCAAAAAGCACGCTGTCAGGCGGTTAATGCCATCGACAGCCTGCATGCTGAAGAGCAGGTAACCCGGAATGAATTAAAGCAAATCCACTCCGAATGGCAGCGCTTTGTTGAAGAACGGAATGGCGAGTTGATGGAACAGGAGGTACAGCTGCGCAATGAGCTGGAAAAGGTGCTGGAAGAACTGCATAAGGCCAAGCGCCTGCACGACCTGGTTTCGCTCAGGGCACCCGAAAAAGGCATTGTCCTGAAGATGGCGAAACGCTCGGTCGGCTCGATTATTCAACAGGCGGAACCTTTCATTACCCTCGTGCCGTGCGACAGCACGATCGAGGTGGAAGTGGATATCGAGACCAAGGATATCGGCCGGATTCGTACCGGCGATGCGGCCCGGGTCAAGCTCGATGCTTTTCCTTTCCAGCGCCACGATACTCTGCCCGGGAAAGTCAGGGTCATAAGCGAAGACGCCTATCAAAAAAACAATGCTGAAGCCTTGCTTGATCCATCGCCCGACGAGCAAGCTGACGCGGCTTTCTACCGGACAAGGATCGGCCTTCTTTCAACCACCTTGCGCAATGTGCCGGAAGGTTTTCGTCTCATGCCCGGCATGAAGGTAAGGGCGGAGATAAAAGTCGGTCGACGAAGCGTTATTTCTTATTTTCTCTACCCGATCATCAGATCATTTGATGAGAGTCTGCGGGAACCGTAATCCTTGTTATCTAAATGTAGATAACTCACTAATTAAAAAAGCGAAAAGAACATTACTATGAATTTACTTCAGAAGGTACGGATAGGGGGATTGCTCTGTCTATTGCTTTGGACCGGCGGTTGCGGGGCCTTGACCGGTCTGCCGGGCCATGGTGGCGGCAAGCGCTTTGCGGTCGAGCAGGAGCTGGTTGCTGCCGCAACCAGAGGTGCTATCAAACAGCTCGATTTATCCGTTTTGCGGGGCAAAAAAATTAATCTCTTTGTCAATTCGATCGGCGATACCGGGGCCGGCAACCTCCTTGGCGGCCGATATTCAGTGGTGTCCCAATTGCGCGGCGATTATATTCATTCGCCTCCCACCGTGGAAAATTCAAAATTCCCCCGGTACACATCCACCACCTCGTCGACGACATCGTCATCAACTTCCGGTGACAGTTCCAGCGATACCGACGGCGATTCCGTCACCAGCACCGGTTCGAACGATCAGACATTTACAACTTCCTCTTCCGACACATCCACTTCTTCCGACTCGACAACAACCTCGACAAGTGAGAGCACCACGGACAGTGTTTTGCCCTATCCTGAACGAAAAACAACAAAGCAGAAAGGAAGCGGTTCAGTTGCCCAGGTCGGGATGGAATATAAAGGCCTTGGAGCCTATCAGAATTCTGAAGAGATCACTTCCAATGACCTGCAATACCTTTCAGCCCTGCTGCAGACTTATTTGTTCCTGCGCGGAGTTTATGTGGTTCCGCCGTCGGAGGCGGAGATCGATGTTTATGTGACGGTCGATGTGTTTGGTACGGTTCGGACTCGGGTGGAATGGTTCATTGCCAATAATGAAATACTCCGTGCTAAAACTTCGATGGAGATTCTGGCCGTCGATCATCTGAGCGGTAGAGTGATCATGGCTCCGCAATCCGCCGGGGCTGAATCGGAATACAACGAACAATATATCCTTTGGGCAGGACCGATCATCATCAAAGAGACATTGATGAAATCGCAGCCATTGCTGAGTGATTTCACTAACTTGCAAGAAGATGGTGAAGGAGTGGAGTTGGCGGAACAGGATGTAACAATTCCGTACCCTTTTAAACTCCAGATGGAGAAGATCAATAAATAATTGAGCAATTTAATAAAGAATAATAGATTGATTATTGCTCGGATTCGATCTGTTTCCGGAATCGCCGCAGAAGCTCATCCTTGATCGAAGGAAGATCAAGGTGATAAATATCCTTTGGGAAAAGCAGGTTGGCCACGCCGGTATCGAACAACCGGTTGACCTCATATTCGCTATGGGCAACGCCACGCTGGTAGGTGTAGTTCAGGAAGCTCTTGTTGGTATGGATGATGAATTCCACCCGCATGCCTCCCATGCGGGCAAAAAACTTCAGCATGGGGGTGTTGGCCGAGCTGCCGATATTGCCGTTCTGGAAGAGTCCTCCCTCCAGTGAATCCGACACATCTTCCAGGGTAAGAAAAGAGCCCGCCCTGAAGGCGCTTTCGAACAGGTGCTTCTGAAAAATTCTCACATCCACGATCTTATCGAGAACCCCCATGAGGCCGAGTTCGTCGGCTACGGCAATGTCGGGGTTTTCCTCTCCCTTTCGCAACAGTTTCAGAACCTTGGCGACGGGTTCTTTCTTTCTGACAATAACATAGATGGGAACCTTTTTATTGTCGGAATAAAACCAGAGCCGTTTGATAAGGGTTCTCTTCAGGCCGGGCTGAAGGTGCCGGTTGGGTTCTTCGGCGGCCCTGTCCCAGGCTTGTACCGACACTTCGTTACAGGCAAAGTCCTCCGGAGAGTGACGGCTCAGTAACACGGCAGGCTCCTGTTCACCGATTTTTGCCTCCGTGCTCCAGACATGGTTATTCAAAAAATCAAGAAAGCCGGCAAATTTCTTTTCTATTCCTGTTTCCCGTTCACGCTGTTCGATGGCCGCTGCCAGTTGCATGAGCACCAGCTTGCGCTTGGCTTCAAAACGGGCTTTCTTGTGGTACCGGTCATCAAAATGGATGAGCAGAAGTTCCACCGGGTCAAATATCGTGTCGACCTTGTTGTCCATGTCCAGATATGAGGAATAGGGCGAAAGTACGGCTCTTTTTAGATAACGAATGACTCCGTCGGCGGTTCTGGCATAGTTTTTTATGGCGATGAGACATTCGTTTTCATTGCCTGCAATGCCGAACATCCTGGAGAGAAGGCTGTATGCTCGAAGGCTGGCTGCCTTCCGGCACTCTTCATCATGGATAAGTTTTTCGATCTCGGCAAAAGAACCGACATTGAGGAATTCGAAGATCTGGTTCCTGGTAATGCGGTATCTGCTGCAGAGGTTTTCCTTTTTCAGGCAGACGACCTGATTCCTTATCAGGGGAGAAAACATGTGCCGGTTCGGAACGGTCTCTTTAACAGCAAAGGGACCATCCTGATCCAGCAGTTTAAATATTGTGTCTTTGCGCGTCACGTTCATCATAGAGGTAAATCCTGAGCGGTAAGCATGGATGAGTTATTATGCCGGTAGCGAGCTGAGTTGCCCGGTTATTCTTGGGCCTCCTGTGGACCTCTTCCCCATTAAACAGTGGAGTCAAATTATTCTTTCCTAACGAATTGCGCAAGTGTTTTTGCACCGATTGTTTACCAGGTAGGGGTGGTCCTGTGCTGGAATTCATGAGTAATTTCAATGGGAAAATTTCTAATTATTCGACAACAAGATCAAAACCGGGGGTTTACAACACCTGAATATCTATGGCCAGTTCTTAAAAATAAGGGTGCAATTCTAACACGACAAAAGGTACTGCCACCCCCACAAGGGGTATAACCGCCGCAGGATCTTTGAGCGGGAATTTCGGAATCACACAAAGCAGCAGGCGAAATGTAGGAAAAATGTCGGAAAGCTGTTGTAATAATCCGGGACGAGTTGAAAAGAAATTGATGACAGCGGTAGATCGAACTCAGGTTTGTACGATTTTGTTGATTGTTGACATGGAGTTAATGCCCGTGTTATGGAAAGCTCTTGTAATCCCGTCAAGAAAGCTCGGTCTCAACCTATGATTTACTTTCGTATGCGTTTTAATTCTATGAGAGGAGTATGCACCAAATGAAAAGGAAAGGATCTACCGCGCTGGGCTTATGTCTCACCCTGGCTCTTACACCTTCGGCATTCGCCACCACCACAGATCCTCAGGGACCGGTGACAACAACGGAAAATGTAGCAAAGTGTACCATTTCCATAGGGACGGAAATACTTGATGGCGATACTACCTATAGAATAGGTTACCCCGTGACAATGGACGGGACTACCTATCAGGGTTATTTCCCTTTCAGTGAACTGAAATGGCCTCTTGATGTGGTCTTGGCCAGACTGGATGGGTCGGCGACCTTTAGCGGCGGCTGGAGAATTAAAGGATATTTAAAGAAAAACCTGACTGACCCAAATGGCAACATGGAGGACTCCGACTGGATTACCGATTCAAACCCAAGTCAGCTTGATGTCTATTCAGAATCCAATATCTCCAGCTTCGATGCATTTATTGTAGATATCGACGTCGAATATACTTTTGCCGAAGTCAAAAATTTCTCGTTTTATGGCGGGATCGGCTATCAGTATCAGAACTTCAGTTTTGACGCAAACCTCATCAACCAATATTCTCCTTCGGGGCTTGCCGGGTTTGATTATACCGGTGACGGCACTGTGGGCATTACCTATGAAATAACCTATCAGATGCCGTATGTTCTGCTGGGAACCGATCTCCAGGTGGCCGACAATTTTTCATTAACGTCATCCATTGCCTTTTCTCCCTTCGTAAAGGCCAGTGACGAGGACCATCATTTGAAGCGGGAGTATGGCGGCAAGGTCACCAAAAGTGATATGGACGGAACCGGAATTATGTTCAATCTCTCCGGTAAGTATAATTTCACTCCTGTCTGGTACAGCGAATTGGGCTTTCAAGCCATCAAAATAGACGTTGACGGAAACATGAGCCAAAGCTATGTCTGGTACGGGTATTTCGGGTCAAATAAAGTGGAATCTGAAAGCACACAGATTTCCGGTTTTATTAACGTCGGTGCCAATTTCTAGTCTTCTAGACCTTTCCCGTCAGACGTGCTGGCTCTGACGGGAAGGTCTCAACGCGTGTTCATCTTTTGCCCGCCCCACAACAAATTCGCAGAAATATGCTATGAGGCATAATAATAAACAGAGCGGCAAAATGTAGGAAAAATGTCAGAAAGCTCTGACCCTCTCGCCGGAAGCGGTGGGGGGCATCTCCGCCTGACCCGGCAGGAGTTCGAGACGATCTGGGCCGGCAAGGTCTATGTCCTCAAACGCCCCTACAAACTCACCGACGAATCGCAGCCGTTTTCCCTGCGCTGGTTTATTCCCGAGATTCTCCGCCAGAAACTGACCTTTATCGATATTGCCCTGGCGGTCCTCTTTATCAACGCCATTTCTTTAGTCACTCCAATATTTTTCCAGATCGTCATCGACAAGGTTCTGGTCAATCAGGCCTACACCACCGCTATCTGGCCGGCAACTATGTTGTAGCAAAGACCAGTGAAGCTTGGGACTATTATCTTGGTCCGAACTACGAATCAAAATATTCATTAACTGATAAATCACTGACACCATAGACGGCAAGTTCAGCGATGCGTTGCGGAATTATTGGGATGGAGTCGAGGTGAAGGATGAGGCAGGGAAGGTTGTAAGACGTTTTGAAGAACTCTCAGGATGGACCTTGCAGCATGCTCTGAAGAACAACGAGAAGCTGGTGTTCGAATTTGAAAAAGATAACAATAAACTTATTATCACCGATGCTCCTGGAGACAATCTCCGGGATATGTATAAGAGCAACAAGGAAAATAAGACAACAATCGATCTGATCCTGGAACTCCATGGCAAGGATTTTGGCGCATCGATCAAGGGCCAAAAAGGTAATGGTTTTTCAAGAAACATCGATATTTACCCTCAAAATATCATACAGTTATTTGTTGCTCGAAGTTTCGCTTATTGCTAGATTCGCGGAGTTATACTACAAAACCAGCAAATGTAACCCCTCCCCCGCTTATAACTATCATGACAGATATTCGACATAACAAAGAAAGTTTTAATGAAGAGTACCTCAATGACAACAAAATATTTCCCCATATCCATATGAAAAAACGTGGTCGTCTGTCCTTGGTCTGTCCCTCAACTGTTGATGAGAAAGTGGTCTGTCCCAGATTTCGCCGTTTTCGTTGCTGGCTATCCGCATCCGGCATATTCATCGGTTTTTGGTTGCTCGTTTACTATTTTACATGGATTTATAATCCTTTGCCGAGTGATGAGTCGATGATCAAAAATTTTAAAGAGCATCGAGCGGATTTTGTCGAGGCTGTTCGACGTTATAGGGAATATCCTAGGCCAAACGATAAGGATACTTCTCTTTGGTTTGAGGAAGGCGATACACTGGAAGTATACCGAAGGGCTGGGATAAGTCGTATTACAAATAATGCTGGAGTTTGGCTACATGATCCATATTCGCAAGAAACTGATAAAAAGATAAATTATGAGATTACTGTAAAACATAACCACGCATTGCTTCATCAGTTCGGGACATTAAAGATCGTTCCATCAACGCCACAAACAAAACAAGGTGCGCGTTGGGATTGGACAGATAATCGTGCTTTTCGCAAGGGCAAGATAATCTATGGAGTGATTTGGAAGGATTATAATTTTTTCCCAGAACCGCCGCGTATTGAAGACGGTATGTTGCTTTGGCCTTCAAAGAAAAAAAGCTGGGTACTGGCTTCGCTAAATCAGATCCCAAAAGATTGGAAGGATTTTGAATGCGTCTATCGACAGATTGAACCGCAATGGTATCTGCGTTTATGTAATGGACATTAAATAAATTTTGGAGAAAAATTGTGGCAAACATAACTTATCTGAGAAGTGCTACCGACGAAAATTATCAGACATTTCTGGTTTAAAAGGGGAGTATTCAAAATTCTGTGTCACGGTTCATAATTCTCAATCAACCACTGAAGGTAGCGGAAGCTGAAACCAGCTCCGAGAATGGGCCCTCAGATATGCTCGTCGGAGGAGCTGGTTTCAGCTGGAGCGGGTTTACGAGAACTATCTTTTTCATAAGACATCAACCTATCAGAGTTTCAATTCCTTATCCAGCCTTCCTTCAAAAAATATCGCCAACTGAGAAATTGTCAGGGACCAGTTATGGATCGGCATTGTCCATTTCTTGCTGGCATTCTGAATCCCCATATACAGTAGTTTCAACAGGCTGTCCTGATTCGGGAAAGCGCCTTTGGTCTTGGTCAATTTCCGAAATTGACGGTGAACCGCCTCAATGGTATTGGTCGTATAGATAATACGCCGAATATCATCAGGAAACTTGAAATACTGACTGAGTCGCTCCCAATTGTTTCGCCAGGATTTGATGACAATAGGGTATTTGTCATTCCATTTGTCCGCCAAAATATCAAGTTCAGATGCGGCTAAATCTTTAGTGCTGGCCTTGTATACCCGCTTGAGATCAACCATGAATTCTTTCTGGTTCTTTGACCCTACGTACTTCAGTGAATTACG
>LADS01000030.1 GCA_000961725.1 Desulfobulbaceae bacterium BRH_c16a | reverse complement strand
ATATCCTGCCCCAATTGTTGCAGACGACGGCCTATGGTGACTATGTCATCTTGTAACGGTGATCCACTTAATTGTGCCAATAACCCCAGAAAAACAAGCGGTTGCGCCGATAAGAGATCTTGTAACGCATGACACGACAACTGCCGCGTAACATCTTGCTTTTCCACCATATTCGGCGTCAAGGGATCTTGTAACGGTTCCGGCAGCCCGTGCTTTTTTCGCCAATATCCCGGATGACGACTGCGCCACTGCTGAACCCGGCAGGTGTTATCGGTCCCCTGGAAGTAGTCTTGATTCTCCGGTTTTTCCAGCCATTTTTTCTGACTGGCCGCCTTACTCGCCTTCCGGCACTCAGGCCGAGAACAATACTTCTGCCTTTTGACATTACGCGGATCAGGTCGAAATAACTGCTTGCAATGCGCGCACTTAGGTTTTCTCGATTTTCGCATAAATCTGAGTCCTCCTCAGATTTATGATCACTCCTTGAAGGTCTGGAAGAAAAGCAAAAAGAACAAAAAAGGAAGGGGAAGAAGAGGTGTTACATTTTCTCTTTTTAAGAAAATGAAGAAGAGAGGCTACGCATTTTCAAACCGCCTCTCCAAGAACATTATCAGGCCGCCGCTGACAGAGGCTTTCTTTCAAACGAAAACTATCCCACTGGCAATTGATTATATGTGCTTTGTGCGTCAATCGATCAAGAAGGGCAGCTGTCATCACCGGATCGCCGAAGACCTGTGTCCAGTCGGCAAAACCGAGGTTCGTGGTGATAATCACTGAGCCTTTCTCCTGGCGTTCGGCAAGAACCTGAAAAAGCAACTCCCCTCCTTCCTTGGAAAACGGGATGTAGCCCAACTCATCGAGGATCAGCAGATCGTAACGTGCGTATCTGCCAATAATACGCTGAAGATCTTTCTCCTGCCGGGCTTCGATTAGCTCGTTCACCAATCCATAGCAGCTGACGAATTTGGTTCGGTAGTTGTTTCGGCAAGCTTCAATACCCAGCGCTGTTGTCAGATGGGTCTTGCCTGTGCCACTACGCCCAAGGAAAATTACATTGCGATGTTCCCTGATATATTCACATTCCGTCAACTGCCGTATCAGCCGAATGTCGAGATCAGGCACGGCAGCAAAATCAAACCCATCCAAGGTTTTCAACAGAGGGAATTTCGCCTCCCTTACTCGGCGGTTGAGTCTGTTTTCCGCTCTTGCCTGGAGTTCGATGGCCGTCAGATCCAGCAAAAACTCATCGTAGCCGGGGCCGGTCTCTTTCGCCTGGCGTATGCTGCTTTCCAGATCCCGAGCGGTGGTTGACAAGCTCAGGGCCTTGAGATTTTCGCGCAGTTCGATAATGATTGCGGTCTTCATTGCACACCTCCCAATACGCCATAGACAGTCACGTCGGGAGATGGCAGACTTGGCCAGTTGGCAAGTGGTGCTATGGTGGCTGCTGTCTCATTGGCATATATCAGCAGATGCCGGATACCCTCACTGCTGCAGATATTCTTTTCAAGAGCGAGTTCAACCGCAGTCTCCACCTCGTCTGCTTTGTAACGGCTATACAGCATCAGCACTACTATGAAATCCTTGATTCCTTTGGTTTCCCCCTGTATGCGGCAGAAAACGGCAAGTAATTGATGCAGCGACTGTGGCCAATGTTCCCGCCATTGTCGAATTACTCGAGCACTGGAAAACGACATCGGACGTTGCTGGATCAACTCAAGATAGTGCTCCGGGGCAAGACTCCATTGGTTGTTGGCAAACAATCGTTGATGGACAGTCAGTCTTTTGCCGTCTGCAAAAATCTCCACTCGGTCCACATGGATGAGTATCTTCAATCTGCGGCCTGTGTACTTCCACGGCACAGAGTAATGGTTCTTGTCTATCATTACCGTGGCGTATTTATCCACCCGAGCATCGCCTGGCTGGATATTACTGTAGGCTATTTCCGGCGGTTCAAGAAGATGCACCTTCTCAGCTTCAAAGAGTATGGTTACGCTCTCCGTACGCCCGGCCATCTTGTGAGAACCGTAAGCCAGACAATCGGCGAGGATCTTTTCGTTGAGTTCCTCAAGGTTTTTCGCCTCCGGCACCGGTACCATGTAATTTCGGCGCGCAAAGCCTACCAAGCCTTCCACTCCTCCTTTTTCATTGCCGCTATCAGGAGTGCAAAAACGGGCAGAAAAACTGTAATACGCCTTGAATTTACTGAAGCTTTCCTGTTCAAGACGCTTCTTGCCATGAAAAACTTTACGGACCGCGGTCGTTAAATTATCGTAAACTAGGGTCGGATAAATCCCACCAAAAAATTCGAAGGCCTTAATATGGCCGTCAAATAAGGCCTGCTGACGTTCACAGGCATAGAAACGGACAAAGTGTTTTCCGGAATATTTGCTCCGCATGCAGAAAAATTTCAATCGGACGCTTTCTCCTCCCAGAACCGCCATCGCAGTGCCCCAATCCACCTCTGCTTCTTGCCCCGCATCCGGTTCACAGGCAATGAATACCTGGTTCGATAAACCAAACCCCAATTCCATTTTGACCATCCGCACATAGCGGCGGACATTGGACTCACTGCCCTGATAGCCCTGCTCTGTTTTCAATCGATTGTAAACTCGCCGCGCCGTGTGACGTTGCTTTGGTGGTTGATCCTTGTCCTTTAGCAGCCATTCTTCGACAACAGGACGGTATGGTCCCAATATCGGAAACAGCTGCTCTTCACGCTCCTTGTACCCCCACGCTTCTCCTCTCAGGGCTTTTTTGATTGTGTTTCGCGAATGACCGGTCTGCCTGGCCAGCTCGCTGATATTCTTGCCATAGACCCTTTGTGCCGTCCTGATGTATTCATATTGATCCATCTTGAGCAACTCCTCACCCCCTGGCTGAATGTCAAAAAATATGACATTCTAACCGAAGATGCATTGCTCAGGGTGATCAGTTTTCGGTAATCACTACCCAGCTTTGCTGGTCAATTTTAGGTTAGCACAACCAAACTGCCTTATCAGCCGAATGTCGAGATCGGGCACGGCAGCAAAATCAAACCCCTCCAAGGTTTTCAACAGAGGGAATTTCGCCTCCCTTACTCGGCGGTTGAGTCTGTTTTCCGCTCTTGCCTGGAGTTCGATGGCCGTCAGATCCAGCAAAAACTCATCGTAGCCGGGGCCGCTCTCTTTCGCTTGGCGTATGCTGCTTTCCAGATCCCGAGCGGTGGTTGACAAGCTCAGGGCCTTGAGATTTTCGCGCAGTTCGATAATGATTGCGGTCTTCATTGCACACCTCCCAATACGCCATAGACGGTCACGTCGGGAGATGGCAGACTTGGCCAGTTGGCAAGTGGTGCTATGGTGGCTGCTGTCTCATTGGCATATATCAGCAGATGCCGGATACCCTCACTGCTGCAGATATTTTTTTCAAGAGCGAGTTCAACCGCAGTCTCCACCTCGTCGGCTTTGTAACGGCTATACAGCATCAGCACTACTATGAAATCCTTGATTCCTTTGGTTTCCCCCTGTATGCGGCAGAAAACGGCAAGTAATTGATGCAGCGACGTTCGACTACTCATTGAGATAGATTTCCACTCGCTCTTTGCCTTTGCCGATATTGTCTCGTTTTAGTCTAATTGAGCCGATCTCTCCTGTGCGCCTCACGTGTGTGTGTACCGCCGCATGATACACGTGCGAGCCCTTCGATCTCCCAATAACGCCTTTCCAGTATTTTCTGCTCTATTTCACCATTCAGACTGGTCTGATGCTTCTTCACCAGTTGGGGGGAAAAGGTTCCATCCCGGTCACGAGGAGTAGTTAAGACAAAATTGCCATTCAACGATTTGATCGTCTTCCGGCTCTTCCCATTACGTCGATTTGCCGTGATTTCTTGGCCGAGATGTGAGTCCAATTCTCCTTCGAGAGCTGCTTCCGTAAGATTTTTAATGAGTGGGGTGAGAATGCCTTCTTTACCTAATAGCGGCTTTCCTTCCTGGATAGATCTCAGCGCTGTTTCAAAATCAAATCCATGGTTTTCTTCAGTCATGTCAGTTTCCTTTTTCGGGCTGATTATATCAGCTTTAAGTTAACTGACACAGAATTCTGAACACCCTCCTGCATTTTGCTCATTTCACCATGTCAGCCCACCCTTCATTCCACCGGACACTGCGCGATAAAGCCGCGCATCGCCGGTGAACTCAAACACCTGCTCCGAGAGTTATGGGATACAGTGCCATTTCAACTTATCGAAAACGTGTAGCCATTGTTGATCAAATTTTACTTCAAGCGCGATTTTTACATTGGTAATTGGATGAACAAAATCAAGATTTTTAGCAATTAACATTAAGCGTTTGAATCCAAAGTACTCTCGAAAAAAAGGATTCTGCTTATTATCACCATAGTTAATGTCACCAATAATTGGGTGACGTAAGTGAGCTAAATGCCGTCTAATTTGATGTCGGCGACCTGTGCTGGGTTCCAGTTTTATCAATGAATAGCGAACTGTGTCAAATTTGCCCAATGAAATTGGGAGTGATGCGGTTAATATAGACTGGTAGGCAGTTTGTGCCTGTTGTGGCTCTTTATGTCGACTGACATTTTTATCACCGAACTTATCGAGATTTTCCTTGATTGGATAGTCAATAGTGTCATTACCTAACAAATGGCCACGAGTTAATGCATAATATGTCTTTTTTATGGTTTTGTCGGTGAAAGACTGGCCCATTATGTGAGCGACTTCAGCACTTAAAGCAAACAGCAAAACACCAGATGTTGGCTTATCCAATCTATGCACTGGGTATACATATTGACCTATTTGGTCTCTAACAAGTTGTAAAGCGAAATATATTTCATCTTTATCCATATAACTTCGGTGTACAAATAGCCCTGCCGGCTTATTAACAGCGACTAAATATTCATCTTGATATAATATTTCTAATATCGGCTTTACATCAACAGCCAAACCTGACTCTCCAGCAGAATCTATTTGGCGTAAATCCAATTTCATTTCATTCACTTTAGCGTCAAATTGGGAGAACCTCTGGGGTGGAAATGGTAATGACCGTCCCTTATACAAAGAAGGTAGGTTCTATCTATAGGAGATATACTGACTTATCAAGGGCGGAACCTTTTAAACATTCAATTTATCTCAATGCATATCAAGAATTATAAATATCAGTGACTAAATTTCTAAACCATGCAGGTTTTTCAAAAATAACATAGATTAACATAAGAGCAGTAAAAGGTATTGGGATAATCATGTCCACTAAGGCAAGAATTGACAAATAAAGCAGTATTTTTGTTTTTATCTTCATAATAGTCATCTGTAAATATCTTCCCCCCTAAGGTTGATAGGAGATATTTTGACTGTGCATGCAGGAATCATCGCTTGATCCGGTGCATTTTATTGATGGATTAGGTATGCTGTCCACAGAATTCCGTCCCCGACAAAAGTATGCCGTGTCAGCGCCACCGCCGTTTTCTTTGTTATGCTGCATATTCCTTCATATAAACTTTATTCTCTAGTAGATTACGGAAGAAGCTCATAAGCGCAAGTATTTTTGCAACAAAGTCATCAATTTCATCTGGTTGAATATACTCCTGTTGTCCGTGTGCAATTACATTGCGACGTTTTAGTAGAAGCACATCAAGAAAGGTTCTGTTTTGTTCGAAGTGATCAGAGTCGACCCCACAGATGGTACAAATATCTTTCATAACATCGGTATTTAGATTGGATTTAGTATCTACTAAAGTAGGGTTTAAGTATGAAAAACGCCCAGCCCCACCATCTAAAATGTCGTTGATAAGCTTACAACGCTCCTGCAAATTCACACGACTACGGTGAAGAGCATCGAGTCTTCCCAAGAAACTGTTTACATAAATCTGTCTTTCTAATTCAACAAAAGACTTTTTTCTCAAGGTCAAATGCTCGAAATAACTATTTGCACATGTCCTTATATATCCTTCCCAATGGGCATAGCTCATGGCAACGAGAGCTCTCAATAAAGCAGTTTTAGAAAATTGGTCAGCTTTCTTGATAGCTGCTTTCATGTCTGACAGTTCTTTCCTGCGCCAAATCAAGTCGGTGTCTAGGATATTGGAAAGATCGTTCTCGGTATATGGCTTACTCATACTGCAAACCACTTTTCACCAAATGGAATTGTACGATGAAGTCGGGTTGTTCCTCGTAAACCAGAGGTATAGAAATTTTGTATTTCTGGGGATTGCCAATAAGCTTCGATTCGTTGGCGTACGAAATCAACAGGGTCTGCTTTTCCTTGGACATTGGAAATATTTTTGGCTATGCCAACAGCTATACTTTCGAAGGCAGCAAGACCTACTCGACCTGTAAAATTACCATTATCAATTCGTCGCAGGGCATTCTCGCCGAAAGCTTGGTGGAGATAAGTGAACGTCGCATTAAAAGTTACATTGGCTTCTTGGGTTTCATTAGTTGCAGCCAAGCTTACAATACCCTCGTCAATAAATTCTTCTACGTCCAATTTGCCATCGTAATCAACATATGTATGGACAAGAAAACGCGTAGCATATTCCATATGTTTTTGTTTTTCTTTTTGTTCCTCGCTCGTGCCAACAACCTTATTGAAAGGATCTGTCTCAGCAAGTAATTTAATAAAGTTCGCATACTGATTATTAACCATAATAATAATGCAGTTGCGGAGTTCTTGGGCATTGGCTACTATACCACCAGCATTCAACCGTTGGAAAAGGTCATATTTTGTCTCGTTATCACTTGGTCGTTTAAGAATTTCAACACTCAAGCGGCTTCGTTTGATAGCAAGCTGTTGAGGCCCTTCAAGGGGATTTTGTTCATCAACAGGAACATCTTTTATCAAATCTGATAGTTCCCAAACTGATTTATCAAGAGAAGGTAGATATTTGGTAGCAACCAATGCTGAAGGAGCCTTGTAAGTTCCTGTGTTGGGGTCTTTTAATTTTCCCATGAACTCTAGGAGAGTAGAAATTCTCTGAAGTCCATCTATTAGTTCCCATTTCGAATCCTCTCGCTCAAAAACGAAAATGGATGGTATAGGTATTCCCAACAAAAGTGATTCAATCAGTTTAGATTTTTGGCCAATTTCCCACCTGAACAACCGCTGGAAATCTGGGTTAATAATAAACTCGTTGTCATTGTACATATTAATGATCTCGCCGATGGACATTTGATACGCATCTGTCTTAACTAACCGTTGGGCTTGATCTATTTCTTCTTTGAGCATTTCTATACTCCTTTATAAAATCAAAGAATGGTAGGCTGATGTATACAGAAGGATGGTATCATTTTAGCCTTGTCTGATGTCCTTCCAGAGTCACATATTTTCCAATCAGTCTTGCCAGGTCCATAGGAGATATATGAACTCCGACCGCTGTCAAAATCCAATATAGAAACCTAGACTATTTCATAGACCGATCTCTTAAAAAAGAAGTCTATTCGTAGTCGGTCTATCTCTAGTGGAGCATATCAGGAATAAGGATAAATTTCTATCATTAGCTATTAAGAATAACGACAGAGCAAATCTTCGATGAGTTGCAAAGTCAGACTATGACAAAAAACAAACAAGTAATACTTTACGAAATATCATTCAAAACTTAATAAAAGTTATACTAAAGCTGTTCGTAGCTTTGTTCTAAATTTCTGCCTGTATTTCTTATGTAGGAGGCCGCTTTTGGATCTATTAAAATATGTAAATAGAAAACTGCCCTAGAAATGCCAACGTACAAAAATGTTTCTATATCTTGAACCGGTCTATCAATAATTAATATAATCCCCCTTGCTTCTAGGCCTTTGTAGTCTGCTATAGTAAGTACTGGTATCGACTTGTTACTATCGTCTATGATAATTTTTTCATCTAAAAATCTTATAACAGGAACATTTGGTAAATTTTTACTCCAATTTGGAGATTTATAATAAGAGTAAAGATTAAAATAGTGTTCTGCCATTTTAGTTTCATTTTTCCTTCCATCACTCCTTCTTTCATACAAATTGTATTCTAATTTATTAACTCGATCTGATAATTGAACAATACTTTTTTGCCAGTAAAATTTCGCAGATGAGTGTTGGTAGCTTTGAGGTAGCCTTTTTTCACAATCTTTAATTAAAGAACTTATTTTAGACAATTGCTCATTATTCAGCGGGAAGCTGATTTTAAAAGACGATTCTCGTTTCAGAAGATTCCGAGATATCTGATTCAAATGTTCGTTGATTTTCTGTTCAATGGCGCTAGATAAAGAGAATGAACTATTAACCATTAATTTCCCGATGGATTGCTTAAATTCTTCTGATAGAGCTAATATGGCAATATCTTTAATATCAACATATGTACTCGAATAGTTTATAGCGTCAACTAAAACTTGGATAATATTGCTTTGAACTAAATTTTCAACCTTGGTGATTCCGAATCCTTCCAAAAAAGCAGATGGAGGAGGAGCTCCTTCATGAAATTGCTTAATTAAGTCATATATTTTTCCAGCATTACGAACATTTTTACTCAGATAAAATGGTGATTGCTTGAGTGGGTATTTTGTTTTTTGATAACCAAATTGTTGTTTGTCATCTGCAAAAATAAAGAGAATATTTCCATTAGAATTTTCGAGGAATGCTTCGATTATTAACCACCAATGTTCTTTGAAATCTTGACCTTCGTCTACAATTACAGCATCATAATAAACTTTGTTACTTAAAATTTCATCAAATGCTTTATCTATCTCTTTACTTGTTGGTTCCGAATATATATTCCACTCCTGAACATCACCGTTTGAATTATCACGTATCAGAGAATTAATTAACTTATTAAACGATATAACATCAATATTATTTCCCTTAGTTAATGATTTAATATGATTTGCCAAATACGGATTAAAGCATGTAATTAGAACTTTCATTCCTGCCTCTGATAATCGTATAGCTCGTTCTACTGCAACTATAGTCTTACCAGATCCGGCACAACCCTTCACCAGTAACCTTTTATGATATCTTTGATGATTTAAAACTCTAAATTGATCTTCAGTTAATCTTGTTACGATTTTGTCTAACTCTTTCATTCTTTTTGTTATCGATTCGGAAACCAATTCACTCTCTACACAACCTATTTCTTCAATCATCAAATCAAATATCTCATCATTTTCTTGTGATGTGGAATCATATTTATCTAAAATTTCAGCTCTTAATTTTTCAATATCCTCTTTTTTCGCTACATTGTTATAGAGTTTATTCAAGGTAGTGCTAATCATTGCATTTGCAGTCTTTCCGGTAATTTCATTAAATAAGTTTTCTTCATATAGCTTAAAACAACAATTAGCTATTCTTTCACCGATTCCCTTTGAATCTAGTGCGCTAATGCTATATTCACTTGCTAAGTTTTTAAGAAATAATTTGATAAAATTATCGGATCTCAAGTTAGCAATTGTGAGATCCTCATAACTAATATTCCCAATAGCAATTTTTAGCTTTTCTGGTTTTCTACGCAATAAAATTATAAGTCTTATCTTGACGCCACTTTCAATTTCGTTTTTTGGGTCGAAAGAATTTACTCCTTCAATAAAAGATTTGTGGAATATATTATAAACATTTTCAATGTTTGATTGATCAAACTTTGCTTTCAAGTAGTCAGTGGAAACGTTTGCAAACATACTAATTGGGTATCCTAATAGGGTCGAAATTATTTCCATCTTCTCTCCGTGTATAAGATATTAAAAAATAATAGAAAATAAAGTGATGGTTATAGTAAATGTCGCAATTAAATTTCTGATTACTCATATGACTCTGCCACTTTCAGCAGCCGCTGGGGTGTAGTCGCTGTTCTCACCGCGACGCTCCCGAAGCGGGATATCATCTGCTCTAGTTTGTACCGCCGGTTGACGCGGCAGAAAAATTCAGCGAGGTAGCGCGGAAATGTTTTTTCTGATCGCATGAAAAGCACCGCACAAAGAGTTTTTCCCAGCTAACGAGTTATTGTCTAGTTTTCCAGCTATCTCCAAATGTCCAAAAGCCGTTACATGGCAAAATGCTTATAGAAGTCTGTAATCATCTGCCTTGATCGATTTGTCTTATCAATTCCTCTAAACCTGTTTCCCTAAAATCACCATCTTTCCAAACGGCAGGACTGATCGATAGGAGATATATGATCTCCTGAGTTCGCATATAATAGTATGTTCAGTTCTGGGTAATCAAAAATATTAATGAAATACGATTTGGCAATTTCAAATGGGTGAGATCTGAAATTATCTCGCAGTAAGAAAATTCATCTATCCAATTTTCTACCATCATGTCTGTGATTACATTCCTTATTTACATTTCTATTAAGTTTAAAGTGGCTTTAAAGCCAAAAAGTCAGCTTCTTCCTTTGTGCCATAATCTTCCCCGTCAAAACCTCCATCTTCTTCAGCCTTTTTCAGAGATGTATTATGCCTTCGTTTTAACCAATTAAATTTTACTTGAATATCAGGTTTATTAATCTTAAGACCATTTACGATAATGTATCTTAATTTTGTTATGTAGTCAAATATGAAAATTCGAATCTTTTTAATCTCATTTTATCGTGTGTAAAATAGTCAATGAAATACATTCCATCAGAATCTTGATCCAGAAATGTTTCAGCCTCACTACGAGAAAGGTTAGATAGGGCCTTCTTGGGTAGAGCAGGATACAGTGAGATTATTTTTGAAAATGAAGATTCATCATAATACATTTCCGAAAGAGCTAAAACTGAATCGCCAAGAATAATGCGCGGATAGTTCGCAGCCTTAGACTCTAGAATATATGCATCCACCAAAGCTGGGCCAAAAAGCAATTTTTCTGTATGGATCATTTTTCCTAGTGTTATTCCGCCTCGGCATAGAATCTCACGGTATGCCAATTCAATAATCATCCGCTGGATAGCAAGTAATACATTCCAGATTCCATCTTTTTCATCGCATAAAAAGGAAATTACAACAGAATCTGAAAATTGTGTTATTCTTGTAGTAGTAGAATCGGATTTACATACAGAGTTAAGATTTTCCTCCATGCTGGAAAGTGCCTCTGACAGCAAGTTAATATTTGCAACAATATCGGAACCATTAATTGATATAGTTTTGTCAAGAATACTTTGGAAACCAAGAATATCGATAAAGCAAACCACTCGAGTTTCGTAATTCATATATACCGTGACTCCTAACGCTCCGCCTCAAAAAATGCTCGTATTTTCATACTCAAGGTGCATATCTTTTCTGAAACATTGAATATATTGCTATATCCCAAAAACAATATGGTTGGTAGGATATGAATTGTTCAGGTTCAGGTATCTTGAAAGACCATTAAAATATTATGTCAGGTGTTCCATGGGAAATTGAGCATCAACCTGGGGCAGATCATTGTCTCCTCCAAGGGTCGAGTAGACCGGTTTCTTTAATTAAAACAGCACATCCATAGCGAGTCTTTCGTTGACGCCTTGCCGCACGCGGCTAATACGTGGCTGCTATTTCGTTCTGTCCCTTCTATTGTCACCGGCCCCTCTCAGAACCGTGCTTGCGCTATTTACGCACACGGCTCCTCACATAGTATTCACAGGTAATCCGAACATACTGACCATAATTCGTGGTTTTGGCAGTGGAAATCGCATCAGCATTTTATTGAATTCTTCCCAATTAAGGCAGTTCCTCTTTCCTCTACGGTTCAGCCACTTAAACAGCAGCTTTTTCACTGCTTGATCAAATCGCACAAGTCGCCGATAATTATCGGTTACTCCGTAGTAGTTAAAATGACCCCTCAGTTTGGAACTGGCTGTTTTCCAGAGTTCCTTGGTCTTTAAAGTCCTGGCCTCCTTCAGCCATTCCTTGAAGATTCTCAGCTTAGCAACATATTTCTTCCGGGCTGTAGCCCGCTTCATCCGAAACCCCGTGCCGTTCCGTCTTGTGCCGCAATAGTGGGTGAGGCCAAGAAAATCAAATGTCTCTGGCCTTTCCCCTCTTTTCTTAGCACTCTGGACGGCAAATCTACCAAACTCCATC
>LADS01000010.1 GCA_000961725.1 Desulfobulbaceae bacterium BRH_c16a | reverse complement strand
CCCGTTTTCACGAACCTTGTAATGAATGGCATCGAGCCAGACAATGGGATAAATTGAGGCCAGGGGCCGGGCTTGCCATTCCTTGACCGTATGGATAATCTTATCAGTTATCGTGCTCAGGGTGCCGGTAGAAACCTCGAGACCATATATCTCCTGAAGATGGGCCGAGATATCATGGTAGCTCATACCCAGACCATAGAGGGCCAGTATTTTCTGCTCTATTTCACCATTCAGACTGGTCTGATGCTTCTTCACCAGTTGGGGGGAAAAGGTTCCATCCCGGTCGCGAGGAGTAGTTAAGACAAAATTGCCATTCAACGATTTGATCGTCTTCCGGCTCTTCCCATTACGTCGATTTGCCGTGATTTCTTGGCCGAGATGTGAGTCCAATTCTCCTTCGAGAGCTGCTTCCGTAAGATTTTTAATGAGTGGGGTGAGAATGCCTTCTTTACCTAATAGCGGCTTTCCTTCCTGGATAGATCTCAGCGCTGTTTCAAAATCAAATCCATGGTTTTCTTCAGTCATGTCAGTTTCCTTTTTCGGGCTGATTATATCAGCTTTAAGTTAACTGACACAGAATTCTGAACACCCTCAAGGGAAGGGAAGATTACATGCCAATTGCGCCTGCAGTCTTGGAGGAGAAAGCTCATAAATATTATTTGGGGGGTGGCACTAAATTTATGTCAACTGCTGTTGGCTCTATCAACCTCTCAGAAAAGTGGTTCTTCAATACGATCCATGAAGATTGCACTGCCAGAGTGCAATTGGTAACTAAGGAAAGCAATCCGCTTTTCTATGATGTCATTAGTAAGTTTGAATCTCTTACCGGAGTTCCTATTATTTTAAACACTTCTTTTAATGGCAAAGGAGAACCTATTGTTGAAACTGTTACTGATGCCCTAGAAACTTTTTATCGCATGGATTTAAATTTTCTAATAATTGGAGATTCAGTAATTTCAAAATCTCGCAATGCATGTCGAGGCTTTGAAGTATACTTCCAAGATTCGTTCATAAAAAATGTAACCTCTTCTGAAATATCCTCTATTGTTAATTCTTTACTTCCAATAGGGTATAAAGCCAAAGCAAGGGAAAGATTTCTACTCTATAATGAATATATCAAATGGATTATAACTGCGAGAAAGACAACAACGATTAGATACGTTAAAGCTCTAATAGATTATCCTCAAGATGTTTCACTTCCTTTATTATCAACGCACGATTTTAGCAAACACTACAATAAAATGATCGGCAACGCAGTCATCTCAAAAATTGTTATAAAGACATTTGGAGAATTAACAGACTTAGACGGCGTGAATGATGGATTCAACTCCTTAGTAGAACTACAAGAAACGTTACACAATATATATGGTGAAATAGCTTCAGATGAATTCGTTACGATTTACCATATCAGTCTAGTACCAATTCCAGGAGATTCATTTCTTTAAGCTATACCAATCAGCCCGAAATCAATTTTCTCCACTGCCTCCTTAAGCAGGATATCCGGTGTAAACCGCTTCCCATACCTCCCCATTGTCTCACTATCTATCGTGTGTTCGTCAAGCTCATGAATCATGAACGGGTCCACCTGTTTATGTTTCAGGTGAGTTATGAAGGTATGCCGGAAGCTATGGAAGGTTTTGCCATCACCGATCTCACACCGCTTCTTGTACCTCTGGAACCACTTGCTGACAGTCTGCCCGTATCCATCTCGCCTTTGATCAAGTTCTGAAAATAGACGGCGTTCGCCTTTGGTCTTCAAGGCCTCCACATGATTGAGCAAGCCGAGTTGGATCAGGTGAGGATGGATGGGGACCAAGCGTCTGCTGGACTGGTTTTTGAGTCTCTTCTCGTGCTTATCGTTGATGTCGAACACCCAGACTCCCCCCTCCTGCCTAATGTCTTCAAGGTGAAGCTGACAGATCTCCTCAAGTCGACATCCAGAGTACAGGGCAATGTAGGGTGTCCAGAACATATAGGATGCCCTGTGCTTGTCCTCCCGATAATCCTCTGATTGGAACAGCTTCCTCAGGTCTTCCGTTGTATACGCTTCCCTCTCCTGGTCGGCCCTCTTCTGACTCCTGATCTGGATTCCTTCGGCAGGATTGGATGGCATGTAGCCGTTTTTGACAGCATAGTTGAAGACACCACTGAGTCGCCGCATGTACTTGTTGATGGTGTTGACGGTAAGGGTATTCTTGGGCTTCTGGGCGATGATCTCCTTCAATTCCATCCCCTGATATTTGCTGCCCTTGTTCAGATTCGGCGGGAGTTGCATGAGCAGAGATTTGTATTCAGACATCACCTGTCTATTGATCTGGCTCACCTCCATGTCACCCATTGCCCGGACAAACAATGCGAAGATCGACAGGTTTTCAGCCTTGGTCTTCGCCGTCCAGTTCTCACCCTTCTCCACTTCGGCAATGTATCGGTCCTGTAGCTCGGTGAATGGCAATGACTTGGTCTCCTGCTGGACAACTGGTGCTGCCACTGAAACGGGTGCTGGTTGCTCCTGTTTGCTCTGCTTCAGTACCGGGATCAGTTCCTCGTCGGGAACCGAGTAGTCACCTACAGATCGCCTGATTCTGACCTGAAGGATACCCTGGAAGGCCTTGAGAAGCTCCCTGCCAAGCACTCTGTAAGAATCAGAATTCGGATCAACTTCAGCACCTTCGGCCTTGATCAGCGTCTCAGTCACAGACTTCATCAAGGAATGATCCTGGTTCCTCAGCCATCGATTCACAGAATGAAGCATCGACTGTGCCTCCTCTGCCTTCATGTCCGATGACTCCAGGATTGTCTTTCCCGGTAATGTTGTCGTACCGTCTGATGTGGGACCAGAGATGGACCTGCATTTTTCGTCGTTATCCAGGGTCTCTCGGATGTACCCTTGAACCAAGTTGGTGATCTTTTCTGGAGTAAATTCAGCCATGTTGCTTCGTATCTGGTTGAACAATTGGTGGATGTAGGAGGCGATACACCTCGCCCTATGCTTGGCGATACGCAATGCGCCAGATCGGAGAGAATACCTGAACTCGGATTTGCCGACAACAGGCTTGATGTCTCTGGGGATACGAATCCGGATGATGTAACCAAAGGATGTCTGGCACAGGTAGGAGGGCTAGAAGCAGCAAAGCCCATTTCAATTTCCTCTTTCGCTATCGTTTGTGGATAGTGAAGATGGATAGAAATGGGCTCACTTGCCTGGATACTTTCAAATATCCAATAATTTCAACAACTTGGTGGAGGCGGCGGGAGTCGAACCCGCGTCCGAAAATGCTCCCCTCCCGTATCTACATGCTTAGTTCCGTGCTTTAGTTTTCGCGCCGGGAACTCAGTCGGAACATAGATTTCCCGGAACTATACTGTTGAATCTCGTCAGCTGAAGGACAGTCGGCCTTCAGACAACCAGCCCATTGAGTCGACGCCCCAACTCCGGCCTTATGGGCGAAGACCGGTGGAACGGCAGTATGACAGGTATTAAGCTGCTACTGCGTAGTTATAATCGTCTGCGATTATATTTAGGTTCTACTGTTTTACGAGCAAGTAGAAGCTCGGCATGCAACAGTAAGCTTACACATCCCCGTCGAATCCGTTTCGCCCCCTTGTTTCTGATCGACTTTCTAAATTAGTACTTGTTATCGCGCATCTCTCTTTGGACTTCGCGGTTGCTTTGCTGTTCCTTGAGTGACGCTCTTTTATCGTATTCTCTTTTGCCGCGGGCAAGGCCCAGTTCAACTTTTGCCTTACCGTTCTCTTTAAAGTATATCTTCAAGGGGATGAGAGCAAGGCCTTTTTCGTTGAGCTTGCCGATAAGTTTTTTTATTTCCCGGTGATGCAGCAGGAGCTTCCGAACCCTGAGCGGCTCGTTGGGGTTATGGGTGGCAAAGGAATACAGCGAGATATGCACGTTGTACAACATCGCTTCGCCCCGGGAATCGATCTTCACATAGCCATCCCGCAGATTGGCCTTGCCGGCCCTCAGCGATTTGACCTCCGGCCCGGACAGCACTATTCCCGCCTCATAGGTGGCATCGATATGGTAGTCGTGGAATGCTTTTTTATTTTTGGCTACTATCTTTATTCCCATCTGCAGTCTCTTCCTCGCGATCCCGTCTCTTATGCCGCTTCATTAAACAGAGGTTGCTCGGAGCGCCTCCTCATAGGTTGTTATTCCGCTTCTGACCTTGCTCCACGCGTCCTCGCGTAAGGTAGTCATTCCTTCTCTGATTGCAACCTGCCGCATTTCCAGGGTATGGACATCGCCGGCCGTCATCTTCTTGATCTGGGAAGTCATCGGAAATATCTCAAAAATCCCGCATCGCCCCTTGTATCCGGTACCCCGGCATTCCCGGCAGCCTTTGCCCCGCCGCAGCGTGATGTTGCCTGTCTCGGCCAGAGGAAAGCCCATTTTCATCAGATCTTCACCCCTCATCACGAAATCTTCGGCGCAGTTCGGGCAGATCATTTTCACCAGCCGCTGGGCCATGCACCCGAGCAGAGTGGAAGCAATCATAAATGGCTGCAGCCCGAGGTCGCGGAGCCTGGCAATGGAAGAAACCGCATCGTTGGTATGCAGGGTTGAAAAAACCAGATGGCCGGTCATTGCCGCCTGGACCGCGTGGGCTGCCGTTTCGCGGTCGCGAATCTCACCGATCATGATGATGTCCGGATCCTGCCGCAGGATATTGCGCAGGATTGTCGAGAACGTTATATCGATCAGCGGCTGTACCGAGATCTGGTTGAATTCTTCATGCACCATCTCGACCGGATCTTCCACCGTAACGATATTCTTCTCCGGCGTGGCGATCTCTTTCAGGGTCGAGTAAAGCGTGGTCGATTTACCACTCCCAGTCGGACCCGTCACCAGAATAATGCCGTGTGGAGAGGCGATAAAAGAATTGTATACCTCCATATCGCGTTTCGAAAAGCCGAGATTGTCGATCTTTTGAAAGATCATTGCCGAATCGAGGATCCGCATCACCACCTTCTCCCCGAAGGCCACCGGTACGGTCGACACCCTTATCTCGACATCCTTGCCGCTTTTTTCACCGATCTTGATCCTGCCGTCCTGGGGTCGCCTTTTTTCGGCGATATCCAGACGAGCCAGAAACTTGATACGCGCAGCAATGGCGGCATGGACTGCTTTCGGCAAATTGTAGATGGAGTGCAGTGCGCCGTCGATCCGGAAGCGGACCATCGAGACATTGCGTTTCGGCTCGATGTGAATATCGCTTGCCCGCTGTTCGAGGGCGTAATGGAAGATATGGTTGACGGCTGTTTTTATATGCTGATCGGAGGAGGTGATCTCTTTGGCCGAAGAAATCTTTACATACCGCTCGAGATTGCCGATATCGATGGAACTGGAACCGCCCGGGACAATGCCGAACTGGTCCTCGGCCGCACTGATCGAGCGCTGGAACCCAAAAAATTCGGCAATAATCCTTTTGATATCGGACTTTGTCGCGATATGGGGCCGAACCCTGATCTGATTTGCCTGTTCAATATCCTCCAGCACTGCATGACAGTCGGGATGGTACATCGCCACCGCCAGGAAACCATCCTCCATCTTGAACGGAAGGAGCAGCTGGCGGATGGCAAAGTTCCGCGGGATGGTCTTGGTGGCAACATCCATATCGAGTTCGAGCGGATCGAGCTTGATGAAAGGAAGTTTATTTTCCTTGGCGACGGCCTGCATGACAACATCTTCGTCAACCAGAGCACCTTCTCCTCCGGCCAGTTTAAGGTTGAAAGAAGTCAGAATTTCAACCATATCCGGATAGTCTTTATCCTGATCCCCATCTTTGCTTGCCTGCCGCAAGAGTTTTTGCCGTTGTTTTCCCTTCTCAAGGGTCACAAACTCGCGCTGTCTTGGAGTCAGCACCCGCCGACCGACCAGAAGATCGAGGAGTGCATCACTGTTGAGAAATTTCATAGAAGTACCTTTAACACAAAGTTGCGGTTACCGCCTTATTCTCCCCGCTAACCAGGATTTTTGCAATATTATTCAGAGAATTACCAGGACAACTATGAGATAAGCGAGCGGAGGGTGTGCAGATTTTCACGATCCTCCGCCAGGTTTTCACCTTTCGGAGTCTCGATGACCATTGGCAGGCCGGCAAGACGACTGTCGCTCAGCAGGTTCCTGAAACCCTCCAGACCAATCGCTCCCTTGCCGATATGCTCATGCCGATCGACCCGGCTGCCCAGGTCTTTCTTTGAATCGTTGAGATGGACAAAATGAACGCGGTCAAGCCCCACCGTTCGGTCCAGTGCGGTAATCGTCGCCTCATAGCCCAGAGCGGTGCGCAGTTCGTAACCGGCCGCAAAGAGATGACATGTGTCGATGCAAACCCCAAGCAACTGTCGATATTGTGAGCGATCGAGGATATAGGCAAGTTCTTCGAAGGTGCGCCCAAGTCCGGTACCTTGCCCGGATGTGGTCTCGACCAGAACCCGCACCTCGGTTCCGCTTTTGGCGATTGCCTGGTCGAGGCTCGCGACAAAACGCTCCAGGCCTGCCTCTACGCCATCGCCGCCGTGGGAACCGGGATGCAGAACGACAAAGGGCACACCGAGCGCATCGCAGCGCTGCAGCTCGAGAATGAGGTTGTTTACGGATTTTTCCCGCAGCTCCTTTTGGGGCGTGGCGAGATTGACTAGATAGGAGGCGTGGCTGGCGACCGGCATCGCGCCGCTTTGCTCGTGCGCCGAGCGAAAGAGATCGATCTCCGGACCTTTCAGTTCCGCAGGTTGCCATTGCCGCTGATTGCGGGTAAAAATCTGCAACACCTCTCCCCCCACCTGCTCGATCCGGGAAAAGGCCAGATGCAGCCCGCCACTGACCGATTCATGCGCGCCCAGAAGTGGCATCAATAAAAGCTCCTACTCTTCAATTTTTCCACCGGCCGACTCAATTTCACCTATCGATTCTTCATAGGTCTGGTTGAGAAACCTGGCGATCTGTGCCTGATAGAATCGCCTTTGGGCTCGATCGATACTCGCTGCCTGACTCTCCGTCCGAACAGCCTCTTCCACCAGGCCATTTGCCCAATAGGCTGTTGCCAGGGTGTCAAGAATATGGGCTTTTGGCTGCAAGGTGGCCGCGACTCTTGCCAGGCTCAGGGCCTTAAGCGGATCACGCAGACCGAGATTCTCACTTGTTAGAAGCAACCATGCAAGGTTGTTCATTATTTCCGGATTTGTCGGTTCTAGGCTGAAAGCCTTTTCATACGCCGCCAAAGCCTTTTCCTCCATTTTTCGAGTGAGCATCAGGTCACCGGTCAGACGATGCCAGATGGCGCGGTCCGGCTCCTGTTTCGCTTTCTCCAGCAGAGCCGCCTCGGCAAAATTCTCCTCATACCGCTCTGCAAGCTGTTCGGTGGGAATCTGACGCACCAGGAAAATTGCAAGCAGTACCACGGCGATATAGGCTATAAGGCTGTACCGCACCTTGTGGTTATGCCGCCTGATATAGTCGGGTTCCCGTTCGGCACGTTCAAGGCAGTCTATGCGCTGACCGATGCCGAAATGATGCCAGTTCCGCTCTTCCCTATTATTGCCGCTCAATATGGCGATCTTTTCAAAGGCTGAAATCAGTGCCCTGCCATCACCGATGGCCGACAGACTGTAGAGATCGGCCTGTCTTTCAAAATTACGAATGAAGTATCCGAAAATAAACCGGAAATAAAACAACATGAACAACAGAAGCGGCACCGCTACAACCAGCGTCAGCATGGTATCCACAGAGATCCCCCTGCCTATCAGCAGGCCGTTCACAAAATCCTGGGACAGAATCAGAAAGATCAATGGTTCTGCAAGAATGCCGGCAAGCAGACTGAAACAGACAATGAGGAAGATGTACAGCAGGAGATGGTATTTCTTGACGTGGCCGATTTCATGGGCCATCACCGCTTCGAGCTCCTCCCGGGACATGGTCTCGATGAGTGCGGGAGTGAGCAGAATATACCTGAAACCGGGAATTATACCCATTACTGCAGCTGTCATGACCCGACCCTCGAAGAGCGGCCAGAGATAAAAATCGGCGGAAAAATTCTGGGTGGTGCAGAAGGCATCGAGTTCGCTCTTCAGATAGCCTTCCGGCAACTTCTTGCACCCCCACAACCGGCGAACCAGCGGCGGGAAAAAGAGCAGGATAAAAGAGAGGAAAATGACAAAAAAGAGCAGATCTCCCCAATCGGCCGCAATAATCTTCTGCAATCCCGGTAAAGGCAGGAGCAAGAAGATATCGTACAACAAGGAGAGCACAACCCAAGGCAGCACGATGGGCAGGTTGGTCTTGATATTGGATTTGATAAAAGATGGAGTACTGAGGTCGCGGTTAAAAATCTGCTCATAGTTCTTTTTGCCGGCCCGCCACATGATCGACAAATACATGACAAAAAGCCCCAGCCCGGCAATGTTCACCAGCGCGGGCATGGTGTCGTCGAAGGAGAACAGCGAGAGGTAATATTTCGGATCGCAGAGATAAAGGGTTGCCCCGAAAAAGAGCAACGCCAGAGCCGACAGCTGTTTTTCCGTCCGAAAATATCCACCGACCCGAAAAGCCCGAGGCCTGGAAAACAGCTGCGAGGCGATTTGATTATACAGCCCGAGCAGCAGTACCAGGAAGCCGAAGGCCTGCCAGCCGGGCAACAGTGGCACCTCTGGGACGGGGACGACGCTGAAAAGAAAGATAGCAACCAAAAAAAGAATGAGATTTGTGTACATCAAGCGGGTTCACCTTGTCATCAGATTTGGCCTAACTACAAAAGTCTTTATTGAGAATAGTTATATTTTGCCGATTCGCAATAGCGCAGTCGTGATCGCCTGAATCACTTCAAGGCCGATTCCCGTGTTGTTTTTCAGAAATAATTTTTTTTTAATTGACTTTCCCATCAATGTCATTTTATATAAGTTGTTTTATCGTCAGACAAAGGAGGGCGCATAGCTCAGCTGGTAGAGCCATCGGCTCATAACCGATCGGTCGTAGGTTCGAATCCTACTGCGCCCACCACTAATACAGCAGCTTCTGACCAGAAACAACGGATTCCTTGAAAAAGCTATTTTTATACACACCAAGAGGGGAAAGAATAACATTCCCCTGGAAAATTAACTTCGATTCGGGCAAGAAATACCTGAACCGGAGAGGTGAATCGAAAGGTACATTCCCAGCGGAGTGTACCTTTTTTGTTTTCCTGCTCAACCAATATCGTTTTTTCTATGACGGTCAGAGTTAAGGACATTCTTAGCAGCCTCAACATGGAGGCTCCCTTTCACCTGGCAGAGACCTGGGACAATGTGGGCCTCCTGGTCGGCAGTCCGGACCAGGAAGTAACCGCGGTCCTGGTTGGACTTGACGCCACAAACGCCTTGCTGGATGAGGCGATTGCCCTTGGCGCCAACACCGTCATCACCCACCATCCTGTTATCTTCAAGCCGCTCCCGACAATCGACACAACCGCTCCCTACGGCAAACTGCTGGAAAAGGCCCTTACCCACCGCATTGCCATCATCGGTTGTCACACCAATTACGACAATGCGGAGGATGGCGTCAGTACTATCCTGGCACGACAACTTGGCCTGGAAAACCTTTCACCCCTCATTCCTGCCGGAGAAAACGGCACAGGCACAGGCCGAATGGGCACCTTCCCTGCGCCGATGTCTTCCGCCGACTTTGTGGCCAGAGTTCTTGATGTCCTCGGTCTTGAAAGCATTCAGGTTGCCGGCCGATTGCCGGAAACAATTACTACTCTCGCGGTTTGCGGAGGAAGCGGCTCCGATTTCGCAGAAGAGGCCCGCAGGCGCGGCGCCGATGTATATCTCTCTGCGGAAATCAAACACAACATCGCCGTCTGGGCCGGAGAAACCGGCTTCTGTATCATCGACGGCACCCATTACGCAACGGAAAAACCGGCAGTTGGCGTCCTTGTTCACAGGCTCGGGCAGATCAACCTCCGGGAAGGCTGGAATATAAGGATTATGCAGACGAAGGCCGAGCATCACCCCTTCAAATGCATTAGATAGAAAACCCCAAAAGTAACGTTACACAGAAAGAGGAGAATCATTTTGAATGAACTTTTAGCCCAACTCGTCTCACTTCAGGCCATTGATCTGGAGATCGACCAGATCGACAATGCCATTAAAGCCGAACAGGAAGGACTTGATATTCGCATTTCCGCCCTGGCCAAGAGAGAAGCGTTGATCAACGAACTGCAGGAACAAATCGTCTCTGAGCAAAAGGAAAGCCGCACCCTCGAAGGTGAAATGGCCGACAAGATGGATCATGTCAGAGACCGTCAGTCAAAAATGATGCAGGTCCAGACCGGCCGCGAGCAGACCGCCCTGCTCAAGGAAATCGAGGACGCCAAAAAGAGTGCCAAGGAAAATGAAGAAAAAATCATGGCCATCATGCTGTCCATCGAAAAACTGACGGTCCGGCTCACCGAGGAAAAAAATCTCCTGAAAGGTGAAAAGGAACTTGTCGTTGAAGAAACCGCAAAGGTTCGAACCAACATCGATGCCATCAACAGGGGAAAAAAAGAAAAGGACGTTCAGCGCAACGAGCAGGCGAACAAGATCAAAGCGAACACCCTTCGCAAGTACAACACACTTCGCCAGCGCCGGAATGGACTAGCCGTTGTCAATGTGGTCGATGGAGTCTGCCAGGGTTGTTTCATGGCAATTCCGCCACAGCTTTACAATATGTTGCTGAGAGGCGACAACCTCTTCGAGTGTCCGACCTGTCAGCGAATGATTCACTATGTTCGCCTGGTTGAAGACAAAAACTAAGCCGTTGTCAAAAAATAACATGGCCAAGGTAATGCCCGGAACGGTCTAAGGAGCCGTAACGAAATTGTTGAAAATGGCCTGGTTATTTCGTAACGGCTCCTAACCTGTGGCAAGGAAAATGTATTGCGTATGATTCTGCGGGAGAATCTCTTTTTCTCCTTCCCTCTTTTGCAGATTCCAACTACATTACCAATCGGAGCGGGCGCACGATCGCTCCGGTTTTTACCGGAGAGGAAAGTCCGAACTCTGCAGGGCAGGGTGGTTCGTAACACGAACGCCGGGCGACCGGGGGAAAGTGCCACAGAAAACAAACCGCCTGATTCGATCAGGTAAGGGTGAAACGGCGAGGTAAGAGCTCACCGCTTCCATGGTGACATGGAAGGCACGGCAAACCCCACCCAGAGCAAGACCAAATAGGGAGATGTTTGAGGGCGGCCCGTCCGAGATCTCCGGGTAGGTTGCAAGAGGTGTTGAGCGATCAACATCCCAGTTAAATGATCGTGGCCCCTTAGGGGGTACAGAATTCGGCTTATAGCCCGCTCCAATTTTTTAACCCGAGGAAGATACGCCACAGGGCACCAGCCATCGGTTTTGCTTGGTACTTTCCCGCAACCTCATCGATTTTACGATTTACTATCGTTTCCCTACATGGCAACTTCAGTCGCCGTCATCATTCCTGCTGCCGGCTTCGGCACCAGGATGAACCTCGATCATCCCAAACAATACCATCTGCTGGCCGGCATCCCGATACTGGTTCGCACAGCCAGGGTCTTTGCCGACAACACTCATATCGATCATATCGTGGTGGCCGTTCCCGCCGACCGCATCGAGCAGACGGAGATGATGTTCGGGCAGTACGGACTCGTGCCTGGCAAGCTGAAAATAATATCCGGCGGGCGCAGGCGTCAGGACTCGGTCAAGGCCGGTCTCGATACGCTCGGCACAGATACCGATATTGTTCTGGTCCATGACGGGGCGCGGCCGCTTGTCAGTGCTGAAATCATTGCAAGGTGCTGCGACGCCGTTCTTCGCGACGGCGCGGCAATCGCCGCCGTACCGGTCAAGGACACCCTGAAAAAGGCCGGGAGCGATGGCCGCGTAGCCGGAACCATCGACCGAACGTCCCTCTGGCAGGCCCAGACACCTCAGGCGGCAAGAAGAGCTTTGCTCGAACGCGCCTATATTAACAATGGCGACGCCGATGTCACCGACGAATCATCCCTCCTGGAAAAAGCCGGCATTGCCGTAACACTGGTGGAAGGCTCCGAAACAAACATTAAAATTACCCGCCCCGAGGATCTCATCTTGGCCGAAAAGATCATCAGCCAAAGTGGCGAGCCAGGCTTTCGTATCGGCCATGGCTACGATGCCCATCGTTTTGCCGAAAACAGAAAACTCGTGCTCGGTGGCGTTACCGTCCCCCACAGCCATGGCCTCGCCGGTCATTCCGATGCCGATGTTTTGACCCACGCCCTGTGCGACGCTCTCCTTGGCGGGCTTGGCGCTGGTGATATCGGCAAACACTTCCCCGACTCCGACCAGCAATTTGCCGGTATGTATTCAATTACCCTGCTGGAACAGGTAGTCCGGCTTCTCACCGGGAAGGGCTTCGTTCTTGCCAATGCCGACATCACTCTGGTCTGCCAGGCGCCCAGACTTGCACCTTACCTGGACGACATGAAAAGAGTCCTCGGCCGCGCCTGCCAGGTTGACTCCGCGCTCATCAACATCAAAGCAACCACTACTGAAGGAATGGGCTTTACCGGAAGAAAAGAAGGTATCGGCTGCCATGCCGTCGTCCTGCTTCAGGGCAATGCTATCAAAAAGGATTTCTCATGACAGTACACATACGACGCGAGCGGCTCGCCGCGACATTTACCGAACTGTGCGAAATCAGCAGCCCCTCCCGCAAGGAAGGGGCTATTTCCGCACATCTTAAAAAAGCATTTGCCGAACTTGGCGCCGATTCAATTTACGAGGACGATTCCGCGGCCCGCACCGGCTCCGAATCAGGCAATCTCATCGTTCGCTTTGCCGGCAGCCAGTCGGACCGCGAGGGACTGTTTTTTTCTTGTCATATGGATACGGTCGAACCGGCGATGGGTGTCAAGGTCGTCAGGACAGGAGACATCTTTACCAGCATGGGAGAAACTGTGCTCGGCGGCGATGACAAGACCGGCATTGCCGCCGTTCTCGAGTTGCTCGCCATACTGAAAGAAAACAAGACTCCTCATCCAAAGCTTGAAGTGGTGATAACTACCTGCGAGGAGATCGGCCTGCTTGGCGCCAAGCACCTCGATTACCGGAAAATAGAAAGCCCCTATGGCTACGCTTTAGACTCCACCGGTATAAACCACGTGGTTATAGGTGCACCTGCCGCCAACAAAATCATGATCGAAGTAAAAGGGGTGGCCGCCCACGCCGGCCTCTGCCCGGAAGCAGGGATAAACGCTTTAGCCCTTGCCGCTTCATCCCTTACCGGCATCCGGCTGGGTCGGCTGGACCATGAGTCTACCTGTAATTTCGGTGTTATCGAAGGCGGTGTGGCAACCAACATTGTCCCGGAAAAGATCACCCTGAAGGGAGAAGTCCGCAGCCATTCCAGAGAAAAGCTTAAAAGCTATACCGAGGAAATATTTGCAACGTTCCAGAAGACGATAGACAACTGGCAGGGAGGGCCGGCAACCGGCGACGGTCGTCCCTCGGTGGAAATCACCATCGTCGACGACTATCCGCCGTTATCTCTGGCTGAAGATGCCCCGGTAATCAAAAGGATTAAAGATGCCGCTGAAAATTGCCGCAAGGATTTGCGGTATATTGTGGCCGGTGGCGGAAGTGATGCCAATATTTTTAACGGCGTGGGCTTGCCGACGGCAATCATCGCCACCGGGATGAACAAAGTACATACAGTCGATGAGCAGCTGGACCTCAATGATCTTGTCGGCTTGACCGAATTGCTTCATGCCTTGACAATTGCTTAGGATCCGGCCGGGTCGGAGTCAGTTTTCCCATGCATCTTGATCTTTCTTGTTGAATTTGGGCAATACTTATTATAGATTCCCGATTTTGGGTTACCCAAGAAAAGGCACAGAGATACTCTCTTTGTGCCTTTACCTGTTTTGGCATTGAGCGGAAAAAGCTGAAATTTCCGGATATACAGATAACCAAGGACACCCTCGAGATGTTACAAGAAAACAGCAGCAAATCGTCAGATGGCCGCCCCACTCACGAATGCGGAGTTTGTGGCGTTTACAATCACAATGATTCTGCCAAGCTCACATATTTCGGCCTCTACGCCCTCCAGCATCGAGGCCAGGAAAGTGCCGGAATAGTAACATCAAACGGCGCTGTGGTTAAAATGCACAAGAGCATGGGTCTTGTGCCCGAGGTTTTTTCCGAAAGCATCCTGCAGAGCCTGCAAGGCCACCTGTCCATAGGCCATGTACGCTATTCCACCACAGGAGCCTCCAATATCACCAACGCCCAGCCGCTGCTGGTCACTCATAAAGGAACAACCCTGGCCGTTGCCCATAACGGAAATCTCGTAAACTCCATCTCACTGCGCACCAGGCTGGAAGAACAAGGTTCGATTTTCCAGACCACCATGGACAGTGAAGTTGTCCTTCACCTTATGGCCCGGGCGACCCATCTCGGCCTTGAAAAAGCCCTCTCTGAAACCTTTACTGCACTGAAAGGCGCCTACTCACTCCTGCTCATGACTCAGGACACCATGGTGGCCGTCCGCGACCCCGATGGTTTTCGGCCGCTGTGCCTCGGCAGGCTGAAAAACGGTGACAACGGCGGCTGGGTTGTCACCTCCGAGACCTGCGCCCTCGATCTCATTGAGGCCGAATATGTGCGGGATATACAACCTGGTGAAATTGTTATCTTCAAAGATGGCGAGATGACATCTATCTTCCCCTGGCCCAAGCAGAACAGCCATTTCTGCATTTTCGAGCAGGTCTACTTTGCCCGACCGGATTCGGAAATTTTCGGGATAAATGTCTACCAGGCACGGAAAAGAATGGGGGAGATTCTGGCCCGGGAAACGAATATCGATGCCGATTTTGTCATGCCTTTTCCCGATTCCGGCAACTATGCGGCGCTTGGGTATTCACAGGCATCCGGCATTCCGCTGGAAATGGGAGTGATCCGTAATCACTATGTCGGCAGAACCTTTATTCAGCCGACCCAGTCGATGCGTGATTTCAACGTCAAGGTAAAACTGAACCCGGTACGATCATTTCTTAAAGGAAAACGGGTAATAATCGTCGAAGATTCGATTATCAGGGGAACAACGGGGAAAAGCCGGGTAAGAGCCCTTCGGGAAGCGGGGGTTAAAGAGGTTCACATGGTGGTCAGCTGCCCTCCCACCCGGCATGCCTGTTATTATGGAATCGATTTTCCTTCGGCAAGTCAACTCATTGCAAACAAGAAAACCATTTCGGAAATTGCCGAATATCTCGGTCTGGATTCCCTCCATTACCTCAGCCTGGAAGGCCTTGTTAAAGCTACCGGCATGACTGCGGAAAATTTTTGCCTGGCCTGTTTCGACGGCAAATATCCGATTGAACCCGACCTGTCGTTTCACAAGGATGCACTTGGCTGCTGAGGTTGATGACCTGAAAAATCCGAGAATTGAACCCGGCGGGAAACCGTCGGGGGAAACCTGAAGCTATATTCTTGTAATTACGCAATTTTTACCGCTTTTTTTGGCGTCATACATAGCCTGGTCCGCACGTTCCTTCATCATTTTTTCATCATCCTCTCTCACCCGATTTTTATCCCGCTTGCAGGTGATAAGACCGATAGACAGACTGGTGCTGCCGAAATTTCTCTCGATGAAGCTTAACAAAATTCTTTGGACTATTTCCGTCCCCTGGTTGGCAGTTGCTTGCGGGAGAAGTACTGCGAATTCGTCTCCGCCGAGCCTGAAACACAGATCGACACTCTCCCGGGTACACTCTTGCATGATCTCAGCCAGGCATATCAGGACGTCATCCCCCTGCTGGTGACCATGCTTATCATTGTATTCCTTGAAGTTATCAATGTCGATTACGGCCAGCATCAAACTGTAATTTTGTCTGAAGGCCCTTTCCACCTCTATGGAAAAATGCTCGTCGAAGGCCCTTCTATTGAGAACCCCGGTCACACTGTCCTGCTTTGACAGCCGTTCAAGTTCGCGCATCATACATCGTTCGCGAACAGCTCTTGCAAGTTTCGCCTCAAGTTCGGCTTGATCAATCGGCTTCTTGATAAAATCAATGGCTCCCGCTTTAATCACCGCGGCGTAACTTGCCTTCTCATGATACCCTGTGGAGACAATAACATCTGTATCCTTGTACAAAACACGGATATTCTCAAGAAGTTCCAAGCCACCCATCCCCGGCATAACAACATCGGTCAAAACAAGGTCCACCGAAGTTGATTTCAAAACTGCGAGTGCCTCAACTCCATCTCCGGCAACAAGGCAATGGTAGCCGAGAGAGCTAACAAGCACGCTGAGGGTCATGCGAACCAGTTCATCGTCATCAACAACCAATATTACAACGGAGCCTTTCTGTTCTTCCATTTCGCCCAGTAA
This sequence comes from Desulfobulbaceae bacterium BRH_c16a, assembly GCA_000961725.1. GTDB lineage: Bacteria > Desulfobacterota > Desulfobulbia > Desulfobulbales > Desulfocapsaceae > Desulforhopalus_A. The sequence continues at coordinate 26,459 of LADS01000010.1, read as the reverse complement.
AAGTTTATGAAATATAAGTCATTCAGCAAAACCTTCTTACAGTCGCCAAGTTAGTGTTCTTCGTAAAAGAGTACTTGCAAATGAAGATAAAGTCCAGATGACACACATTGTTTTTCTAAAATACCACAACGTGGCACTTTAGTCAATGCACAGCCCCCATGAGGGCTGTCTTGAAAAGGCTGACCAACTTTTATTGAAATTTGCCAAATTACAAATGTAAGTGATAGAATGTCGAAAAATGAAGACAATATCGTTTTCGAACCCTTCATATCGGCGGCACATGGATAACAAAAGCCTCTCATACATCTTTGAGGGAATGCTTGACGGCACTCCACTTGACGAAATACTCTTTCTCGCAGAAAGCATCAGTCCCTCAATAAACCTCGATCTGATCCAGGAAGTACATCACGATCTTTCTGCCTTTTTTTCCGGTACTCACCCGGATTTTCAGAAAAACAACCTGCCCTATCATAATTTACGACACAGCCAGATGGTTGTGCTTGCCACGATACGACTCTTCCACGGCCTCCATTGCAACTGCGTTCCCGTTACCTCGGATATGCTTCAAAAAGGTTTGCTGGCTGCTTATTTCCACGACACCGGGATGTTGCGCCTTGAAGGAGACCCGGCACATTCAGGCACCCAGTATATAGCCAATCATGAAGCCCGGTCGATACTCTTTCTCAAGAACTACGCCACCGACAAAGGCCTCGGAGAAGACATCTCCAGAGATTGTGCGACCATTATCAACTACACCAACCTTGACAGCGATCCGGCAACTTTCGATTTCCATACGCACGAAATCCAACTCGCCGGACAGGTCGTCGGTTCGGCCGATATTCTCGCGCAAATGGCCGACCGTTATTATCTGGAGTGCCTCCCCCTGCTCTATAATGAGCAGGAAGCCGGAGGAATAAGCCGCCATAGTTCCGCCCTTGAGCTTATGGAACATACAGCCAATTTCTATCACAACGTTGTGCTCAAACGCCTGATAACCACCTTCTCAAATACCTCCACCGCAATGAGGACTCATTTTCGTGAAAGGTATAAGGTGGATCGAAACCTTTATATCGAGAACATCGACAAAAACATCGCTTATCTGAAGAAGATAATAACTCAATGCGAGGGTATCGAATGCCTCGACAAGTATCTCAAACGAACTCCGCCTGCTACTTAGTGCCCATCCGGAAACGGCCATTTCCTCCTAACTCTTCGTTGTGTTCGAATTTTTATCCTCGGAATATCAACTATATGCCTGCGGTAAAATTTCTCACACGCCTCGATTTAGTACCTTAGAAATTCATTTCTTGTTTTTTAGAAATGAATTTCGTGAAGGTACTTATCCCCTCTGTTGTGGGAGGGGATCATAACCCTTGGGTTGCGGGCGTTAGCCCGCTTTAGAAGAAAATGTCTCGTTTCTGGATGGACACTACTTAGCCCGGGGGTCCTTTCCGGTTTCAAACATTTCAAACAGATCGTAAAAAAGTTTGGTGACGGTGCTGAAATGAGTCGCCGAACCTGAGCTTGCATATGCCTTGGTAAGCTCCATGGCCTTCGCCATGCTCTCCTGGCTGTCAATATTGTTAGGATCCTTTACTGCCCGAACAAGCCTTTTGCCGATATCTTCTTCCATTTATGATCCTTGTCAGCTGAAAAGTTTAATATAAGTTCCCCCGCAATTCGTTCTTTAAACTCGGGATATTCTCTTTGTTCGGTGGTGAAAACAAAATCAGGAGGCAGAATCTCTGTAATGTGATTGGAGCGGAAAGTCTCGAAGCAGGAACTTCAGGAATTTTTCCGGTTGCAGACGGTGACTACTTTACGATTGAGATTTTCAAGAAATTTCGACAGTTTTCTTTCGGCATTTTTTATCACATTGGTGATCTTCACGTCATCTAATGCACCTACTACCGTTCCGCAAGCGACACACTGGATAAGGCAAAACTTTTGCCCGGTTTTCGTCGTGACATGAACAGCTTCAAATTCGTGGTATTCACATGATGGGCATTTTGACCTGGCCATGGATGCACCTCAGAAGAGATTTAAAAACTCATCTGCTTAACATAACGCTAAAGCATCACCGATTCAAGGAACTCTTGGTTTTTTCGACGCTAAGAGAAAGAGACCATCCTGAAAAGACAAAATGGAGTAAATCGAAATTGTTTTCAGAAGATCAGGACAGCCTAAAACAGGTTGCTCCTGAGAATCAAATCCGCCTGAGTGATGATGCCTACCAGTTCCCCGCGATCCTCAACCGGAGCCCTGCGAATACCGATACGGTGCATCAACCTGGCGACATAGCGGATATCCATGTCAGAGGGAACTGTAACTATCGGTTTTGACATAATCTCATAAACATGCACTGCTTCCGGCTTTTTATCGGCAATAGTTACACCTTTGATCATATCCTGCGAACACACCATGCTCCAGGCATCGTCGGCACTCCGCTTCTGCACGATGAGAGTTGTAATATTTTCTTTCTTCATTACTGCTGCAGCCTCTTTCACCGTGGCCATCCCATCGATATAATGAATTTTTTTATTCATAACATCTCTGGCCCTGACAATGGGTAAACCTGTGGCGCTCATTTGTCTGTCTCCTGTGACCTTATTATATGAGATGGTTTAGAGATATTGATCCCTGACTTCTTTTTTGAATGTCTCAATCTGGCTTTCCAGACCAATGGCCTGATCTACCGGGAGAACAAAGGCAATGCCGGTACCGGGTTTATCGAAGCGGCCTGCAGTACCAACAGCATCCAGGATGGGCTGTACCAGATGTTCCTCGATCAAAAACATGATGATATCTGTCTGCGCCTCAAGAGAAAGACCGAAGAAGGTCTTCGCTTCTCGGATGCCGGTACCTCGTGCCGGTATTATTGTCGCTCCGGTGGCCCCAGCTTTTTTCCCGGCATTTATCACAACATCGGAGATATCCGGTTTCACACTTGCCAAGATCAATTTAAACCTCATGCTACTGCCTCCCTGGTAACTTTTTTCATCAGCCTCCGGCGACGCCAACCGGCATGCTGAGCATAGCCCAAAACAGTGATAATCGGAAAGAGACTGGCAAAGGCTATCAAACCAAAACCGTCGAGTGCCGGATCCCTTCCCGGAACGGCTTCGGATAAGCCAAGTCCCAGGGCTGCGACAATGGGCACTGTCACCGTCGATGTCGTCACTCCTCCTGAATCGTAGGCCAGAGCGATAATTTTTTTGGGAGCAAAGATGGTTTGCACTAACACGATAATATAACCAATAAGAATATAAATATAAAGCGGCGAACCATGGACAATACGAAAGGCACCTATGCCGATACCGAGAGCAACACCTATGGCCACCGAAATTCGCAGCCCGAATCGGTCGATGGTTCCTGCCGAAACCTCGTGTGCCTTATAAGCGACAGCCATAAGGGAAGGTTCGGCGATGGTGGTGGCAAAACCTACCATCGCCGCAAAGAGATAGATCCAGCTGTACGCGGTCCAGTCGGCAACGGGGGGAGCCCCAGGTATACCGGTAAGAAATTCAGGATTACTCAATTGCGCAGCCATTGTCTTTCCCAGCGGAAACAACGCCATCTCAAGGCCGACAAGAAAAAGGGCAAGGCCGACGATAACATAGACCACCCCGACTACGACTCGGCTTAAGCGGGGAATTGGTTGGCGCAAAACAAATATCTGAAAGCCGACTATAAGGGCAATTATCGGCAAGACATCTCTTATTGTGAGCAGCAGAGTAGTAACTAACTGTAACAGAAATACTTGCACCGATCACCTCATTCAGGAAAATACCACCATACCATACCCCATGACGAAGACCATCGGCAGAAGGGATGCAAAAGCAATAAGGCCGAATCCATCCAACAATGGATTTCTCCCCCGGATTATCGAGGCCAGACCGACTCCCAGGGCGGCAACCAGGGGAACTGTGACCGTTGAAGTCGTTACTCCGCCTGCATCATATGCAATCCCAATAATCTCCTGGGGGGCAAATGCAGTCATTACCATCACCATGACATAGCCGCTGATAATAAGATAATGGATAGGCCAGCCGCGAATGATCCGCAATGAGCCAATAAGTATTGCCAAACCTACTGAAAAGGCGACGGTTACCCGGAGTCCCGTGGCATAGGAAGCGATCGCTTCCGGTGTTGCCGATATAAGCTTACTTTTTGCTGCTATTACGGCAGACTCTTTGGAAATAGCGATCAAAGCAGGTTCGGCAATAGTGGTGGCAAAGCCCAGAAAAAAAGAAAAGGTGAGCAGCCAGAACAGACTGCCCTTTCGCGCCAGCGCCTGGGCCAACGATTCTCCAAGAGGAAAAAGAGCCATTTCAAGACCTTCTACAAAGAGGGTCAAACCGATGACAACGAGCAGACTGCCTGTCAAGACTTCGCTTAGATCGGGAAGCGGCTGCCGGATCACGACCAGCTGAAAAAATCCTATTACCAGGATAATCGGCAGAAGGTCGGCAAATGATCGCCAAAGTCTCAGACCGGCAAGACGGGAGAAGCTCTTCAACGTATATATTTTGTCAGCCATACATTCCGATAATACGTTCATGTGATACTCATTCAAGAGATCAACTCTCCCATCGGCCTCTTCTCTCAACAACTCATTCACTTCTTCCTTTTGAAGTATAGCCAATTTGGATGATAATCAACAGGAATGAAGTCTTTCCGAAAGAACAAAGCAATGAGATTTGCCATGATTGGCGTTTTATCGACCTTGGCTCCGATATAGGGGCAATCAATCGATGTTCCTCTTTCTATAGGTTATATGTATTGGACGCACCGAAGTTTTTTACGGATAATATGGAAAATTCCATGATTGGTCTTCCGTGGGCTTTTTAGGGATCCCCACAGTACTCGCCGGGTAAGACAGTATTTTGAATTTTCCAAGGTTCGCCAATGACTGCTTCCGATAAAAATACCATCCATCTCACCCGCTGCGTAAAAGGCTCCGGCTGAGCATCGAAAATTGCTCCAGGGGACCTGGATCGAATACTCGGCGGACTCAACATTCCAAGCGACAAAAACGTCCTGGTCGGCACTGCCACTGCCGACGATGCCGGTGTTTATAAAATATCCGATGAACTTGCCTTGATCCAGACCGTCGATTTTTTCACCCCTGTTGTCGATGACCCCTTCGATTTCGGGCGGATAGCTGCCGCCAACTCCCTGTCGGATGTTTACGCTATGGGGGGAACGCCAAAGACTGCTTTGAATATTGTTGCGTTCCCCATCGGCAGGCTCGACGGGAAAATCCTCCGGGAGATTCTGGCAGGTGGATTAGACACGTTGCAGAAGGCACAAACCGTGCTCCTCGGTGGACACAGCATCGAAGATGAGGAAATGAAATACGGAATGGCAGTCACCGGCTTTGTCCACCCCATGAAAATACGCACCAACCAGGGTCTTCAGGCAGGTGACTGTCTGATCCTCACCAAGCCCTTGGGCACAGGCATTATCAATACCGCTATAAAGGGTGCACTTGCCGGCGACCGGACGATCCGCCGGGTTACCGATTTGATGGCGACCCTGAACAGGAGTGCCGCTGAAATCATGGCGGATTTTCCCGTTTCCGCCTGCACCGATATTACCGGCTTCGGGCTGCTCGGTCATCTTGCCGAGATGATAGCCGGTACAAAAATGGGGGTCGTCATCGACTGTCGAGCGGTTCCTGTCCTCCCCGAAGTTTATGAATTCGCGGCGATGGGACTGGTTCCTGCCGGGGCTCATAAAAATCGATCATTCCGGCAGCAGTCGGTTTCCTGCGCCGCCGATTTCGACCCGATCCTCCGGGATATACTTTTCGACCCACAGACTTCCGGCGGACTCTTGATAGGATGCCCTGAAAAGGCAGCGCTCACCCTGCTCCGGCGATTGCAGGATGAGGGCGTAGAGGATGCCCAGATAATCGGCTATGCAACTGAAACTCAAGAAGAAAAAATTTATCTGCAAAGAGAGCAAAGGAAGGAATAATGAAAAAACACCTCGATGCCTGCGGCCTTGCCTGCCCGGCGCCGGTCCTTTTGGTCAAGGATCTTATTGATAAGGAAAACCCTCAGGAACTCTCGGTTCTGGTCGACAACGAACCATGCCGGGAAAATGTCACCCGGTTTCTCGACACCAGAAACTTCATGGTGACGGTGGAAGCAGAAAAAAACGGGATCATTCGGCTGCAGGCCAGACGCACCGGTAACGCCGATGAACCGTTGCAGTCTCCTGCGCCGGAGCACTCGGCGACCGCTTCCACCCAAACCAGAATCTTGATTCTGGTGACAAGCGATCGGCTCGGCCGTGGCGACAACCAGCTGGGCGAGAAGCTGATGATCAGTTATATCAAGACCATGAAAGAGATGGGCAATGAACTCTGGCAGATTATTTTCGTCAACAGCGGGGTAAAACTCACCGCCGACACCTCCCCGGTATTGCGGGAACTGCAGGAGTATGAGAAAAACGGCATTGTCATCCTGGCCTGCGGCACCTGCCTTGCCCATTTTGAACTGACGGAAGCCAAAAAAGTCGGGGCCACCACCAATATGCTCGATATTATCACCGCCACGCAACTGGCCGACAAAGTTATCTCCATCGGCTGAGCACTTGGCAGGCTGCCTATAGATATCGCTTATGAGTTGTTCCAGGTCTATAGGAGCTTCCAGTTGGTAAAAAACCTCTCTTTATGCTTAATGATCGGAATACTGAAGATTCATTATTCTTTTCATTCTGCATCCAATACGGACCCGATGACAACCGACACCATTCCCGACTGGGAGTTCGACGATGAATTTGACGGCGGCGAAGAGACCTGTGGGCGGGTCATCGTCAACCTGTATCTTTATATCCGGGATCAGCAGCCCGGCCGTCGCCTGCTCGTGATTTCCCGTGATCCGGGCGCCCCGATCGAATTGCCGGCCTGGTGCAGGATGACCAAAAACCGGCTGACCGCAATGCAGCACCCCTATTATCTCATCACCCTTAAACCCGAACTCATTAAGAGGTAACCCATGTCCAACACATTTTGCGTAACCATCACCCACTGTAAGACCGACGGCGACAAAGCGACGCTCGGCTTTGTTGTCGCCAATGCCGCTCAAGGCAGCGAGAAACAGACCATGGTCTTCCTCAGCTCCGACGGGGTCTACTGCGCTGTCCCGGAAGAAATGGTAAAGATCAACGAAGGCGGCCCTTTTGCTCCGCTCAAGGATCTGGTGGAAAAATTCATCAAGGCCGGCGGCAAGATCTATGTCTGCACCCCCTGCATGAAAAAACGCGGGATCACCGAGGCGGACCTGATCGAAGGGGCGACTCCTGCCGGTGGCGCGGCCCTGGTCGAATGGCTTTCCAACGGTTCGCCAAGCGTCGCCTATTAGACCGCAATGGCGCTCGACATAAAAGAAATCACTCCCGACCACATGTTTGACGGCGGGGATCTGGATTGCGGATCGGGACTCATCCTCCTGATCCGCGAAAACATGCTGAAAGTGCCGGCCCTCGGCATCCTGGAAATGCGCAGCCGTGAACCCACCGTCAGCGACGATCTGCCGCCCTGGTGCCGGATGTCCGGCCATGAATACCTGGGAAAACTTGACGGAGGCGGCTACACCCGCTATTTCGTCAAAAAAGGCAGCGGAATCCAGCAGGAGGAAAAGGCCCTGGCCAGGGACAAAGAAGAGGCGAGAAAATATCAGTGGCGTCTGCGGGCAAGGGCCACCGGCCATCTGAAATCGACCATCTACGCCAGAAATTTTGCCTTCGATATCGGTCAGGCGGCAAGCTTTGAGGAAAAGGATGCCAATCCCTGTGCCCTGGAATATCTGTTCGGCGCGCTGGCCGGCTCCCTCACTACCGGCTTTGCCGGCGAATGTGCCCGGGACAACCTTGAGGTCGACGACATTGAACTGTCGCTCTCCGGCTCGCTCAACAATATCCTCGCCCATATGGGACTGGAAGAGGGCGATCCTTCGGTAAAGACCGTGGAGCTGAAATGTTTCGCCTCCACCTTCGACGATGAAGAGAAGGTGAAGGAGGCCTGGCAACGCACCGTCAGCCGTTCGCCGCTGGTGGCCACCCTGAAAAAGGCGGTCGAACTGCAGCTTAAATTGATTATCGTGTGAATTTTATGACTGAAAACAAGGCATTTCTCACTACCCAGGTAGGTTCCTGGCCGCGCTCCAAAGAGATGCTGAAAATGCTGCGCGGCTACCAGAAAGGTACCGTGTCGCGGGCGGAATTCAACACCATGGCCGAAGGCGAGATCCGCCGGACCGTGGCCCTGCAGGAAAAGGCCGGGCTCGATATTGTGGTCGATGGCGAACACCGGCGGGAGAGTTTCTACGCCTTCATCACCGACAAGGTTGCCGGCACCCAGCTGATGTCGCTTGCCGATATGCTCGATTTTGTCGAGGATAAGGCCGAATTCGAGGAAATGCTGCGGACCATGGACATGCCGGCCTCGGCGGTCAAAAATCCCACCTGCACCGGCAAACTTTCGCGGCGCGAGCCGCTGGCGGTAAACGATCTCCATTTCCTGCGGACCATTACCGACAAACCGGTGAAGATCACTCTTCCCGGCCCCTACCTGCTCACCCGGTCGATGTGGGTCGGAGCCCTTACCCATAAGGTCTACCGCAATCACAAGAAGATGGCCGACGACATTGTCAAGATTCTCCGGGATGAGCTGCTCGACCTGCGAGATGCCGGCTGCGACTTCGTCCAGTTCGACGAGCCGGTCCTGACCGAAGTAGTCATGTCGGAGGAGTGCGAACGGCGCACCTTCATGTGAGCGACCCTTGCCACCCGCCGGGATGCGGGAAAAGAGTTGAAATATGCAGCCGAACTGATAAACCGCATAACCAAAGGTATTGACGGAATCCGCATCGGAGTCCATATTTGTAGAGGCAACTGGTCGAAACAAGAGGAGGTACTGCTGACTGGCGATTATGCTCGCCTGCTGCCCGCCCTCGAACGCATGAACATTCACCAGTTCGTGCTCGAATATGCTACCCCCAGGGCCGGGGATATCGATATAGTTGGGAAAAATCTGTCAGACCGCGAGTTGGGTCTCGGGGTCGTCAACCCGCGCACCGATGAGGTCGAACCGGTCGCCGCAATTGTGGCAAAAGCCGAAAAAGCTCTGGAATATTATCGCCCGGAGCAGCTTTTTCTCAATACCGACTGCGGTTTCGGGTGTTTCGCCGGCCGCTCGGTCAACGTCGAAGAGGTGGCCTATAAAAAACTGTGCGCCATTGTCGAAGCCGCGAAAGTCCTGAGGCGGAAATACTGCTGAACAACGATTGCCATGAAAATCCTCCATCTCCTCAGTCAACATCCGGAGAGCACCGGCAGCGGTTTCTATCTGCAGAACGTCATCCGTCAGGCGGCGGCTACCGGTCACCAAAATTTTCTGGTTGCCGGAATATCGGGCCACCAATTCCCCTCGCTTGACGGAATCAACCCGGACGCCTGCCGCTTCGTGAGTTTTGGCGGCGAGCATTTGAGCTTTGCCATTCCGGGGATGAGCGATGTCATGCCCTACCCGAGCACGCGCTTTTGCGACCTTACGCCTGATCAGCTCGCCGCCTACGACCAAGTCTTTGCCGAAATGATCGTGAGCGCCGCCAGGGAGTTCTCCCCCGACATCATCCACAGCCACCATCTCTGGCTGACAAGTTCGATTGCTCGCCGGGCTCTGCCCGATATCCCCATGGCAACCTCCTGTCACTCAACCGATCTGCGCCAATTGCAGCAATGCCCGCATCTCGGGGAAAGGGTACTGCCCGAGCGCCGCAAGATCGATCGAGTCCTGGCCCTCAGCCACGATCAGGCCGGGAAGATCAGCAAGCTTTACGATATACCTGCCGGTCGCATTGATCTCGTCGGCGGCGGCTATGATGACGAACTGTTCAAGTACAGCAATAAAAAAATTCCGCCGCCGGTCCACCTGTTATATGCGGGCAAGCTGAGCTTTGCCAAAGGTGTTGACTGGCTGTTGCGCACCTTCGTCGCCCTTTGCGATCAAGACATCCATCTGCATCTGGCCGGCTCAGGCTCCGGCGAGGAAGCAGCGACCTGTCTGGAACTCGCCGAACGGGGCGGTGCCACGGTAACTGTCCATGGCGGGATGAGTCAGCGGGAGCTGGCCGAATTGATGAGACGCTGCCATATCTTTATCCTGCCCTCCTTCTACGAAGGATTGCCGCTGGTGCTGCTCGAGGCGCTCGCCTCCGGCTGTCGCCTTGTCACCACCGATCTGCCGGGCTGCCGGGAGCTGCTGGCGGAAGCGGGGAGCGACTTGGCCACCTTTATCAGGTTACCGGAAATGACGGCAATCGACCGGCCTGATATAAAGGATTGGCATACTCTTCAGACACAGCTGGCCACAGCCATTACCGGCATGGCTGACCGGGTTCGCTGCACCCCCTCGCCTTCGGCTGAGGAGATCTCCAGAGTAACCTCGTTCTCAAGCTGGCAGGCTGTTTTTACAAGAATTTTTTGCTGTTACGAAAAAGCGATGTTGATGTGAGAAGCCTTGTTCAGCCTGATGGCCACGGCGGCTATGTCGTCATGCTGCTTGAAGCGGGGATATATTCGACAGGCAGGGTCATTTTCCTGCAGCCCTCGCACGTGATCGCGCACAGCCTGGAGACCGCCTTCGCGATAGATATCGGCGAAGGTACACCAGTCGTTTTCTTTCAGGGGATTTTCCCGGGGCAGAAACAGTCCGTCGGTGAACAGCAGGATATCGCTGACTCCGGTGAGATCCCGATAACCGTGGCAGAGAAAGTCCATGGCTGCAGGCTCTCCGTTCAACACCCCGTAGCTGATGTTCATCTGCATTCGGACTTTCTGGATCTGTTTCGCCAGAACATCGTGGATGGCAGCTTCCGGTGGAGCTGTGGATTTCCGCCACAACTGCAGGGTTTCCCGGTCGATATCGACATCCGGCGTGACAATTCGATAGCTGCCGTCATTCATGATAAGCACAATCTGGGCATCGCCCGTCTGACAGTACTCCATTCGACCATCGCCCAGACGAATTACCGCAAGACTGGTCGACCAGAACCGGTGCCGCATCGCCACCTTCTGTGCCAGCAGGGCGTTGCGGATACCACGATTCGCCTCACCGGCAAGCTGGAGCAGTCCGCCACGTTTTTCCCGGAAAGTCTCTGCCGCCGTTCGGGCAGCAAGCAATCCGCCGGTAAGGTTTCCATGAAATCTTCGCCGGTCAAGGCTGGTAGCCCCGTCAAAGACACCAAAAAGATCGTCTGCCTCGAGCAGAACGTCCTCATTGAGGTCACCACTGCCTTGTTCCAGCAGGGTTTCCACCTGATACGAAGGAATGGATCGATGGGGACGGGAAACGGCAAATTGTTCGGTTGATAGATACATGATCCCCAGTATAATAACAGTCCAGGATATTACAAATTGCTTGTTCCTATGATACATCGATCCATAATCGACATTTTCTATATCACCGGACAAAATGATTGAGATCCTCGACACCCCTGGGCAACCAGCCTGGGATAAGTATGTAGCCGGTAAATGCGACGCGATCTTTTCCCATTGCTTTACCTGGGGAGAGAGCCTTGCCGCTGCCTGCCGGATCCCCATCTTCCGGTTGGCGGCCGTACGCGAAACGGCTCAGAAAAACATTACCGGCATCCTGCCCCTCATGCTCTTTGCCGCACCGGACCGGGACGTCCGCCTCATCTCCCTGCCCTACAGCGATGGTGCCGGCACCGTCGCCGACGACCCGGCAACAGGCAGCCGGCTGCTTGCCGCCGCCCTGAACCTTGCAACGGAGCAGGGCGCTGTCCATGTCGAATTGCGGCAGGCTGGCGGATCATGTTTCCAATTCCCTGCTTCTGATTATGCCGACCACTGGAATCATACTGCCCATAGCTTCAAGACCGGCCTTTTACGCTCCCTGCCCACATCTCCCGACGAGCTCTGGTCCCTCCTTCCGGGCAAGGTCCGCAATCAGGTGCGAAAGGCGCGAAAAAGCGGCTGTACTGTGAAAACCGGTGGAACCGAATTGCTTGATGATTTCTATGCGGTCTTTTCAGAGAATATGCGGGACCTCGGCTCACCCGTCCATCCGCCCGAGCTTTTCAAATCTCTGCTGGACCGGAATTTGCTTAAGGCGTGGATTGTTGCGGTATATCTCGAAACCCTGCCGGTTGCCGCCGCCATGGTCTTCCGGCACAACGATACACTTTATAATCCCTGGGCCTCTTCCCTGCGTCGCTACCGGCCTCAATGCCCGAACATGTTGCTGTACTGGGCCATGCTGGAATTTGCCGTGAGCAGCGGCTGCCGCTGGTTCGATTTTGGCCGGTCTTCACCGGATGCAGCCACCTGTCGCTTCAAGTGCCGGTGGGGCGCAACGATGCAGCCGCTTATCTGGCATGTCTTCTCCAGAAGACCCTTTTCCTGGAATCCCTTGGCGGAATCGCTTGTCGATGAGGAATGGAAGACGCTCGATCTGGAGACATCCCGCCGGCAAGGTCCGGCCGTCAGGCGCTGGATAAGCCTTTAGTGCCTGGAAGATTGTCAAAGGAGATTTCATGCAGATATCAACAAAGGACCTGACAGTCTCCATCCCCATGCCGATCTTTCTCGTGGTCGAGGATGTCGGCTGGTGGCAGGGAGTTGACGGCTCAGCAAAGAATGAACCTTTTCGCAACGGGTTTCCCAGACGCCATTGTTTAAACGATTATCGGGCGCTTGTTCGGCTTGCCGAGCGACTGAAGATGAGGATTGCTCTGGGGATGGTGCTCGGCGAATGGGATCGCCGCAACTTGCTGAAAACGATTGCCGGGGCCACCTGGATGGGATCTTCCTGGGACAACCGGCTCAATCAAGGTCCATGGCTTGACGAGGCGAGTGAATACCTGCGAGCCCATCAGGACGTGCTCGAGATCGCCTGCCACGGTCTCTGCCACGAATTCTGGCGGAACGGGCGGATGGAGCGCTCCGAATTCCATGACGACGGCGGCAGAATGCGGCCGCAAGGTATCATCAGAAGCCACCTTGAGGCCTTTGCCGAGCTCCTTGGGCAAAACAATCTTCCAGCCTTCCCCCGTATCTTCTGCCCCCCGGCCCTGAATCACAGTTTCGGCAACGGGAAACACTCAATCCAGGCAATACTCGCTGAGTTCGGCATCAAATATGTGGTTACCTGTTTTTCCCGGGCGCATATATTTTCGCCGCCGCAGCATGAAAAAATTACCTGGGAATGCGGCGTCGGCCTCCTGGAGCGCGGCCTCTCGCCGGTGCCCTGGCATGAGGCGGCGGCCCGGCCTGCCTGGGATTTCGGCAATCCCATCCTGCCGCTGCACTGGGGCAACCTCTTACATCCCGATCCCGAAAAAAATTATGAAGTCGTTGATACCTGGGCGGAAATGCTGATAAATCTGACGGACAGCATAGAATACATCCTGGCCGAAGATATCGCCTCCTGCTGGAGTCAGGCTGCGGCTTTTTATCTGACCGAGCTCTCGGCAAATGAGGAGAAAATCAACATCAACCTGGGAGTTCTCACCCTGGTGCCTGAATTCACCGGCACCATTGTGCTCAAGGTCAAGAAACCGGCAAATCGAGCCTGGCAGTGCCGGGGAGGACGGATACACTCCTCACGACAGAGTCATACCGGAACGGAAATCATTGAATTTTGCCCCGCTCACGGTCAAAAGTCCGTAGAGCTTTTCCTGCAATAGGTTACGCAAACCCTGCAGCAACACTGAATATTTTACCTGACAGGAACATACTCCTTTTTCAGGTACTTTTTGGACAATATCACCTGCCAGATTTGAAGATGTCTGGCCTGGAATCCTCCCATGAAAACGGAGAGATAGTAGGTCCACATCCGGAAAAATCGTTCGTCATGATTCTTTTTCAGTGAATTCCAGTGCCGGATAAAATTTTTATACCAGGCTCTGAGTGTTTTAACATAATCGCCACCAAGGTTGTGCCAGTCTTCTATCACAAAATTTCCGATGCAGGAATTTGGAATTTCTTTAGCCGTCGGCAGGGCCGAGTTGGGGAAGATGTACTTGTTCACCCATGGGTCGACTCCTTTTGCGCTGGTGGTGCCGATCGTATGAAGCAGAAAAAGCCCGTCATCGACAAGATTCCTGAAAACCGTTGCCATGAAGCCCTTATAGTTCGTTTTCCCTACATGCTCGAACATTCCGATGGAGACGATACGGTCGAAATGCTCGGACACATCCCGGTAATCCTGAAAACGGATTTCCACCGGATACTTCCTGCAGTTTTTTCGCGCCCAGAGGGCCTGTTGCTCGGAGATGGTAATACCGACGACATGTACCTTGTGATATTTTGCCGCATATTTGGCAAAGGCACCGAAACCGCATCCAATATCCAAAACCCTCATGCCCGGTTCCAGCTTTAACTTCCGGCATGACAATTCAAGTTTTGCTCTTTGCGCCTCATCAAGAGTCCTGGCATCTTTCCAGTAGGCGCAGGAATAGTTCATTTCCGAATCCAGCATGACTTTGTAAAGATCCGGGTCGATATCGTAATGCACCTTGCCGACCTCGAGCGCCCTCCTGCGATTCTGGAAATTTATAAATCTGCTGAGGAGCATGCGGATCTCGAATTTCATGCATTTCTTGACGTGACTCTCAAGATCCGCCCTGATAAGCCGTGTGATCAACTGATCCACCTGCTCACAATCCCACCAACCCGCCATATAGGACTCCCCCAGTCCGAGTGACCCTTCATGCAAAAGTGCCGGATAAACCCGTTCGTCGTTCACCTTGATATCCCAGGGATTGGTTCCGTTAATGGTTATGCCTGCCGATCCCAACAATTTTTCTATGATCTCTTTTTCCCGATTACTCCTCTTATTTTTTGACATAACTCCCCCTCCGATATACAAACACGAAAGGCATAGTCATGATCTGACTATGCCTTTATTGCTTGTTGAACAATGCAGTCTAAGTTATCAGTCCCGGCTGCCGCCAAAAAAACGCAGCAGCATGAGAAACAGATTAATAAAATCAAGATACAGAGTCAGAGCACCCATTACGGCACCTTTGCGGATTGCTTCATCGCCTTGAGCCATGATACCTTCCTCGCCTATTCTTTTGATTCTCTGGACATCATAGGCGGTGAGACCGGTGAAGATCAATACCCCGAGGAAGGATATCGCCCAGTACACACTGGAATTGTTCAGGAAGATATTGACGATAGAGGCAATGATGATACCGACAAGTCCCATGAAGAGGAAGGACCCCAGCCCTGAGAGGTCTCTTTTGGTTATCAGGCCATATACCGCCATCGAACCAAACATTCCGGCGGCGATAAAAAAGGTTCCGGCAATGGATGTGTTTGTATAGGCAAGAAAAATTACAGATAAGGTAAGTCCGTTAAGCAACGAATAGCCGATGAACAGGCCCCATGCGGTTGCCGCCTGGATCTTATCGACCCTGGCTGAAAGATAGAAAACGAGTCCCAGCTCAGCCAATATCAGGATTATAAACAAGGGGCTGCCGATAATTACCGAGGCAAGCCCGGTATTGGCAGTCAAAAAAGCGATAACCCCGGTGATACCCAGACCAAGGGTCATCAGGTTAAAAACCTTGGCAAGAAACACAGTCGAAGCTTGCTGCTGGGCCTGCGCGATGGTGATCGGCCTTACATTTTCATACATGATTTCACTCCTTTCATTGTTCATTCGATTCATTTCCGACGGGACAAATGTTTCTTCCATACTAAGCATTTCCATCTCGCCTGACAAGAAAAACCGGATAGAAGCGGTCAGTAAGTGTATTCTGAAAAAATATTCTTGCCCGGCACAATGATTTATCGATCCTGCCGATGAAAATGCTTAAACTCTTCGGCATGATGTTAAATCGATTTTCATCATGACCCTTTTTGTAAAGGAGAAATCAACATGTCAGACCTGCAACAACGCATTCTTGATATCATTCACAAACCACAACTCGCGGCTTTAGCAACAGTAACGGAGAAGAACAACCCCTGGGTTCGGTATGTGGCAGCAGTTGGGGATGCGAACTTTGTCATACGATGTGCGACCCTTGCCGATTCGCGCAAGGTAAAACAAATACGGAATAATCCGAATGTCCATCTGACCTGCGGCGTTAACAGCCTGTTGGAAATACGCCCTTACCTGCAGATTCAGGGGCAAGCTCGGGTAACTGAAAACCACGAGGAGCGTCACCGATTCTGGAACGATATGCTCGAGCCAATCTTTGATGGACCCGACGACCCGAGATATGTTGTTATTATTATCGAACCGTATCGAATAGAATATTGCACTCCAGGCCCCTATGCACCTGAAATTTGGACAAAACAACCGTCACTCAGGTAGATTTTCCGTTAAAAGCACTCGGTCTCCTGCCTATAAAAGCACGGAGAACAAAACTCACAGCAACTCTCGGTTCCGGCTTTCATCCTGAATTGTCGGAAATGCCGATTCATGTCTTCACCAATCAGTTCGGAGTTTTCAAAACCCTGGCGAGGGACAATCCTGTTAAAAATCGCTGAAATTCTCGATTTGCCCCTTTATTTATCAAAAAAAATAACATATGCACAAGTGCCTGTATTGACATTTTATTTTTTCCGAATATGATCTCTCAAGGTAACATAGTATAATTCCAGAAAAACCAGGAGGAAAGCATGACCCTTACCAAGGCAGCAATTGTCGAGCAGGTATACGCCACCCATGAAAACCTGACGAAAGCACAGGCTACTGAAGCCGTTGAGGCAATTCTTCGACTGTCTAAAGACGCCCTGATAAATGGATCGGATCTGATGTTGAGCGGATTCGGCAAATTTAATATCAGAAACAAAAACCCGCGCAGGGGAAGAAATCCAAAGACCGGCGCCGATCTCACTCTGGAAGCCAGAAGAGTTGTTACCTTTAAGCCATCCGGAAAATTACGAGAAAGAGTTAATGCAAGTTGATCCTTGAGTGACCTTTTACAAGCTCTTTCTCTTACAGGCGTCAAAGCATTTACCGGCTGGCTTGAGATCACGAGGTTGAGACCGATCTTTCACGAATCAATCGGTTTCAATTTTCGGGGATCTGCGAATTGTTCGGCATAATCATATTCCGACGCTTCGCAGCTTTTATGCCATTCCGAAAGGCCATTTCCTATCATCTTGATTCGAGCATCGAAAAATCAATTTACAGCCAGAACCCCGCCCAGCTTCATGACCTCTCCTCTGTGAATATATCAATCCGCCAACAAAATTAGCCCACTGCTTGTTTTTCCAAGTCTGTTGCTATAAAATTATTCATCCTGTCTTTTCAGGGTTTCACTATTGAACTCGGAAATACGGATCGGCCGGAAAGATACAGGTCAAGCGAGAGGCTTTTTGCGATTTCATCACGTATTGTGCCATTACACCCCACAAGGTACTAACAACCAAGAACCAGGTCCTCAGATGACAGACAGACGAGACATATTCCTCCAGCTCCTCGAAACAAACAGACTCCCGACACCCTCCAGAACGGCCTTGGATGTCATGCGTTTATGCCAAAGCGAATCGGTTTCACTCAACGAGATTTCCGAGAGAATTCAAACGGATCCCGCATTATCTGCGGAGCTCATCAAATACGCGAATTCGGCTTTCATGTCCACAGGAATACAGGTGGCCTCGGTTCAAAAAGCTACAGTGAAACTCGGTATTAGAACCGTAGTCAATCTCGCCTTGGGATTTTCATTGATTTCGCACAACAAGGAAGGCAAATGCCAGAGCTTCAACTACCCGGAATTCTGGTCAAAGTCTCTTACAATGGCGTTGGCGGCAAAATCCATTGCAGGTTACGTAAAAACCTTCAACCCCGAGGAGTTGTTCATCTGCGGTCTGCTCGCGCACATGGGAGAATTGGCTTTTGCCACGCTCTTCCCTAAAGAATATTCGGACATTGTCGACCGCCAGCTTGGATCCTTTGAACTGAGACAACTGGAAAAAGAAGCATTCGGCCTGGACAGTTCGGAATTAACGGTTGAACTTTTCCTGGACTGGGGACTTCCGGCCCACTTTGCTCTGGCGGCCGGTTTTCACGAGGATCTTGGCTCTGACGAGCTGGGTGAGTCGACCACCAGGAAGGTAGCCGAACTGCTGCATTTTGCAGAGCAGGTTGCCATACTCTGCCACAGCAGACAGCCCTCTCCGAAAGAACTCGAGTTAATTGAAGATACGGCAACTGCCTTCAATATTGCAAAGGAGGATTTCAGAGAGGTCTTCGACAATATCCTCACCCTCCGCCAGGATTGGAGCACAAAATCCAAAATCTCTGCCGTCTCCTGCCCGTCTTATGACACAATTAAAGCAGGTTGAGGCATTTTTTTCTCCTTTGCCAATTTGTCACCCGTCGAGAATATTAAGGAAGTAAATCGTGAAAAAGTCTGTCAAGTATCGTGATGCCATTTTCATCGTCACAGGAGAAAATTCCTGTCCCATTTATAATCTAGGCGAAGAGTTCAAGGTCGTAAACTTCAGCCTTACGGTGCCATCCTACAAACCCGGCTGCCTGTATCTTGCTCAGGAGATATCGAAAATCGTCACCTCCAGAGACAGTTTCGGCGGGTTTGCGCGATTTGGCGGACAGAATACTCGATTTGACTGCGGCGGCTGCGGCGGCTTGATTCATTTTGAATTCAAAAAAGAAAAAGACTTTGCCACTCTGCAGATGAAATTGCTCAACGAATCGGAAGAGCGGCGCAAGAGACAACATCTTGACAAATTTTTCGGTGTCCTGCGAAACCTTGATATTTTCGAATCCCTGGATGACGATGCCCTGATCGATTTGACCCTGCTCCTTGAGTTGAAGACCATCCCTGTCGATAAAGTGCTTCTCAAAAAAGGTGAACCCGGCAGCCATCTCTATATCGTACTTTCGGGCCAGGTGGCAGTAATCGCCGACGATCATTCACGACTTGCGGAGATGGGGACAGGGGAGATTTTCGGCGAGATGAGCCTCCTTTCCGGAGAACCGGTGACCAGTTCCATTCACACCATCACCGACACCGAGGTAGCCATACTCAGTACCAAAAACTTCAAACACGTTCTGAAAAAGTATCCGATCCTGCAAATCTTCCTCTTTAAACTGCTGGTCAAACGGGCACAGACCATGAGCCTGCGATCGGGAAAAATTACCTCGGGCATGACCGGAGAACTGTCGGAAATATCCACCGTCGATCTCTTTCAACTTATCAATTCCTCCCAGAAAACCGGAAGGTTTGACCTGATTCTCGAAGAGGGTAAAGCAATGGTCTTCTTCAAGGAAGGCGAAATCGTGCATGCTCGTTTCCTGAATCTTCGTAACCAGGAGGCAATTTTTGCCTTGGTGGGTGTGAAAACCGGTCACTTCATCTACACCAAAGGAATTCCCAAAGAGCTCGATAAAGCGCCGCCCATAGGAGGTTTCATAGGGATAATCATGGAGGGATTACAGCGTATCGATGAACATAAAGCTGATGGCGGCTGACCTTCGGCAGCACTCCCCTGCCACATCGGTCGGCAGGGGATCTTTGTAAAAGCTGGAGTGGATAGATCCGAGATCTATTGCAGGCAATTATTCAAGAGTTCTGACCAATCATCAAATCCTCTAGAGAATCCGCATGAAGACACAATGCGGCAAAAATTATCGGGAGAAGAGAAGATGGAAAAAAGAAATCATCCGCGTATTGCCTTAAAGAACCTTTCTGTTGATGCATCCGATGGAGTTGGATTTTTCCAGGGGATGATTTCCGATGCTTCCAGATTCGGCGTATGCATTATCGATCTGCCGAAGAGATTGAATGAGAAAGCTAAAAAAATGACCCTCATCGTCAACGGGCAGGGGAAAAATTTTAAAATGACTGTCAGACCCAGATGGTCGACCAGTCATGGCCCGGGCAAATCCATTGGCGCCGAAATTCTCAATCCGCCGTGGGGCTGGACTGAGTTTATTATGAAGTTTGAGCCAAAGGTGCATGACGATGTCTGGGGTTCCGTTATTCTCTGAAAACAAACCTCTAATTCATTTTTCAAGGATTTTTCCTGTTTGCAAACAAAGGGTACTGGATTCTCATTTGTCGCAAACTGCTCAAGGTGCTCTCCGAATCTTTCTTTCAAAAGACAGCGATGACTGCGACTCCATACCCCTGAAAGAGCAATTTGACATGCTGCTTTGAGTGCCTGTTTCCGGAAATTTTTGGAATGCTTACTCAGCTTCGGATAATCTATTTTTGAAAAATCAGCAATAATTTTTACTAGAAATTCCGGCCCTTGAGGTTGGGTTATGACAACGACCCTTTCCGCGAGCCATATCCTCGTTTTTTTCCAACAGAACAAGAGATTTCCTCACAAGTTGATTACTCACCTACTCACTTGACTGCCCGATGAGAAGATTTACATTTTTTATTCAACATAAAGCCTGAAGGCGAGAAAATTATTGAAAGTGCGGAAGAGAGAGCACGTGCCGTAAAGGACATTGTTTGAGCGTTATTTGGACCCAGCAAGAGGTGAGACTATGAAAGGATTTTTAGTACTGATAACGATCCTCCCTTTGTTGTTCCTATCAAGCTGCAGCAGAGGAACGGTAGGTGGAGCGGCAGTAGGGGCCGGTGCTGCCGGAGCCGCCTATGAATATCAAAACAAACGAGCCCTCGATGCCTTGGAAGAAGACTACAAGGCCGGACGGATTACGCAGGAGGAATATCTTCGTCGAAAAGAGGAAATCAAAAGTAAATCACTTGTCTATTAGCTTCTCACTTTCTCGAAGTGAGGCGTCCAGAGGATCCATTTTAAAGCTATCATCATACTCGAAGCTATCGATCATACTCGTTGGGGCCTGATGAATCCTGGACACACCAGTAAATCATAACAGCCCAGCCCAGGAGCGGAATTATTCCAATGAGCTGCCACCAGCCGCTACGCCCGATATCATGCAATCTTCGTGCTGTAACGGCGATCGACGGCAGGAAGGTAATCAGGGACAAGAGAGAACCGAGATTTTGGCTGATCATTTGTCCGACCATAGAGAGAAGAAAAACAAAGAGTGCCCACCACCAGAATTCGGATCGAGAGGCGCGGCCGTTGAATTCGGCATACTTCCTGAAGCAGGTTTGAATTGATTCGGTGAATGTCATAGTTTTGTTCCTTCATCTTTTCTTAAATTTATCAGTTTGTCCCTGAGGAAGCGACTCCCAGTTTTTCACAAAGGTAGTACTGCACACCCTAGCAGGGTGACTGGCACTTTTGCAATAAATTTTAGTAGATGGCACTACACCGTATCCATTAATGAACAACTTTTTGCCCAACAGTCTCATCGACAGCCGGCAGAGTCGTCGAATTGAGTAATTGGCAATGATCAAAGCATGGAGCCTGACTCAAAAAGGTTAATATTCCTAGCTTTTTTATGAACCTATCATTTTTGATAGAATATTTATAACATTCTGGTTTTTATCATGTTATAATGTTTTCAAATTGAGGGTAAGCCATGATAACAGACAAAAGAAAAAACTACATCGTCAGTCGCTGGGATCTGTGTGAAAGAAACGAAAAGATTCGACTAGCGGTTGAATATCTCAAATTGAAGAAAACTGCCTGCCTGAAGATAAACTGGTGGCAGTTCCTCGAAGAAAGACTGCCGACTTAGCCGAATTTTCCCTCCTGCCAAGGCTCTATCTTTCTCTATGTCCTTTCATTATCTTCTCCCATTTTGCCTTCTCATCCCTGTTGCCTGAACCGCCTATGTCTTATGTAATGCCTCCGTCTTAAAAAAGATTAAGAAAAATTGTGACGAAACAGAGGTAGCATCCATATATTACAACAGAGGCATTGTACAACAGGGCTGTCTATCTTTACTCGATTGTCTCTGCTGGATTGATGTAACAATAAGATACTACTATTCCTGCAGAGGAGAACCTCATCTTCACTGCAAAAAGGAGGCGTCATGGAACGCGCTATAAGCCATCTGCGTTTTATCCTGCTTATAACTCTTGCGGCACTCTCAATCGGGACTACGGTTGAAGCTGCCGAAAAGGCCGATGGCATACTCGTCGGCCGCATTTTTCATATCGAAGGAAAACTCCTGCGTTATGTCGAAGAAGACAAGGACTGGGTTGTTACGGTAGAGGATTCGCCGTTTGGCCTGGAGGATGCTCTTTATTCTGAAGAAGACACTCAAGCGGAAATCATCCTGCCGAACAGAACTCGGCTTCGCATCGGAGAAAACACGCAGATCCAGCTTATCGACCTCAACCCGGAGGCGACAACGGTGGATGTCGGGGCGGGAAAAGCCCGACTGTATAACAGAAGTGACGATACTGTCATCAAGGTGACCACGCCATTCGGATACGCGGTTGCATCGGCGAATACCATTTTTGACCTTTATGTAGGCGATGAATCACTGGAAGTGATCCCCATTCGCGGCACCATGGAATTTGTCCATGCCGGTTCCGATATAAAATACCGGTTAAGCAGCGGCTCTTACTCTCTCATTGCCGATTATTCCGATGCTTCCAGAGGTGAGGGCGCCGTCGATTCGTATTGGGATGACTGGAATGAGGAGCGCGACTCCTTATGGAATAAGCGTATACGCAGCAAGACGTATTCGACGGGTTTTCTTCCCGAACAGATCCGCGAGGAATCCTATGTGCTTGACGAAACCGGCCGATGGGAGCGCGTTTACTATGAAGGGGAATATCACAACATGTGGCGTCCGATCCGTGTGGAGAAGGGATGGAGGCCATTCACTGTCGGTCGCTGGACCGTCTACTACGGAGACAATTGCTGGATACCGGATGAGCCCTTCGGATATGTTACCCACCATTATGGTTCATGGGTGTATGTCGAAACACGGCGCCACTGGTACTGGGTTCCGCCGGTGGCCCGGGTCGTCTCCAGGACACCTCGTTTCTATATCGGTTTCGGATGGTATCCGGGCAGGGTCGGCTGGATCCACCGTGACAGCTACGTAGGCTGGGTACCGCTGGCGCCCCACGAAGTATATTATGGCTACCGGCCCTGGGGCCACCGAACTGTCATCGTCAATCCCACCGTATCGTTGAATGTCAATGTCAACCTCGTCAACTTCAGTTTTATTCACCAGGCGATCGTCGTCCATCGCGATCATTTCTATCGGGGCAGCCGGTATACCCCCTATGTAGAGAGAAACATCGGCAGGGATGTGATCATCAACAATTATCAGCCGGTCACGGTTATAAACAATACGGTCATCAACAATTTTTTCAGCGACTCCCGACGTTTTGCCTACTCCGATAGAGAGGTGTTCCGTAAGCCGCACAGAACGGTTATTGACCGGATAACCGAGAACAAAATCATGAAGAGAGATTTCGGCAGCTTCAGCAGGGATCGGATTAAAAATGATTTGACGCGGATACGTGCTGTCGCGGAACCAATGAAGATGAAGGGATCTCATCGCCTCTCCGTCTCGAACAAGCTTGTCGAAGAGAACAAAATTGACAGATCTTTTAAATCCCTGAATGTCGAAAAGAAGGATTTGAAAGGCAAAAACCAAAGAATAAAGGCGATTGCGGACAACGGCGAGATGATACGCAGCGCAGATGGTGAGAAGGGGAAAAAGCAGCTTAAACCTTCCAAGGAAAAAAGAGACAATTTGAGCATGAATCAGCTCAATGGACAGCAGGAAGTGCAAAAGGGCGGTAAAAAACAACAATCTTCAGACCGGCAGGAAGTGGCAGAAAAGAAAATCGGCAAAAAGCAAGAGGCGGGAAAAGGCGAAACCAAATCCAACAAGCAATCATTCACCACAGAACAAACATCAGGCGGCAAAGGAAACAAAAAGATCGACAAAAATGTGGGGCAAAAGGACCATGGAGAAGAAATACAGAAAGTTCAGCAATCTAAAGGCGCCGGCAAGAAATCTGTAGAACAGCAGCCAAACCACAAGGAAGATCGGAAGATTGTTTCCCAGAATCAAAAAGAACCAAGCAAACGGAGCACTGAAAGTCCTTCTCCCCGAAAACAAGAAAAGCGCCATCAACAGCAGGGAGAGGACGTTGTGTCCCATGGTCAGGAACAACATCAGAAGAAAGGCAAGAAAAACGATTAGCGAAACGAAAAAATCAAAGCTCGATAGCTTCAAATAAGCTATCGGGCCTGTTTTATAATTGAGCGGAAGTCGGAATCGGAGTCGAATATGGCAGCGGCGTCCGATTGAGATGATGAACCACAATCACAGCGTAACTCAATCTGACGAGAATCAGGTCCAATTCATTAGAAGAGGTGATTGGCATATTTGGCAGCTTCAATGTAGAAGGATTGAACCTGATTGTCCGTCAGGAGAAAATTATCCTGAAGGCGTCTGCAATTTTTTTGTTGATTTCTTTCAATAGCTTCGACCAGATGTAAAAAGTCCAAATAAACACTCGCCTCCCTCACCAAGGTATTCTTTACCACTCCATTTACCGGCAGTTTCTCCAGAATTTCATGCATTGGAATGTCCAACATCGCATCGAGCAGGGAGAATAGACCAATCATGTAAAGATTAGCACATTCGCTTTCTGGAAGTGCAACCGAATTTCCCAGGAGTTCGCAAAATTTAGCACGAACCAATACCAGACGCACCAGTTCATCAGGTTTATCTGTGGCTAATTCCGAAATGATGACCAGCAGACAAAAACGCCGCAGTTCTTTCATGCCGAGTAAGGCCACAGCATGCTTAACAGACTCAACCTTCTGAAGCAGATAGAAATATGCAGAATTCAAAAAACGAAATAATTTAAAGGTAATGGCGACATCAGATGAGATTATATCTCTTAGCCGCTCTAATTCGATCTCATTGCTTGTCACTTCTCCGAGGAGTCTGAGCAAATTCAACTTGATCGATGATATTTCCGATATTCTGACTTGTTCGGGTTTACAAAAAAAATAACCTTGGAAGTAAGAAAACCCCAGGCGATTGGCAAGCACATATTCAGCCTTGGTTTCAACCTTTTCGGCCAGCAGCTTAACATTGTGATGTTTGAGCAAATTGAGGGTTCTGGTCAAGGTGTTAAGAGGAGTGAGACGGACATCTATTTTAACAATCTTAACCAGTTCGAGCAAAGGTTCGAGTTTTTTTCTGTAGACGAAATCGTCGAGAGCCAGAGTATATCCTTTTTCTTTAAGAGCCCGGCAAACAGCGATCACTTCAGGTGTCGGCTCGACATCTTCAAGAATTTCCACAACAATTTTCGTTTTGGGAAAGTTCAGAGGCAGATTTTTTTCTAGCAGATCCTGAGTGAAGTTAATAAAGCAGAGTCGATTATTTGAAATAACCTCTATATCACCGGTGAGAAAAGAACTGGAAAGAAGACTCGCCGTTGCCTGCTCACCACTCACCTGACCCAACATCCTGTCAGGTCGCCCTCGGTAGAGCAACTCATAACCAAAGATCCTCTTATTGAGATCAAGTATAGGCTGTCGGGCGATGAACTGATCCATGGTTCCGGCCTCGGCCGACATCCTATTTCCTGGTTTTTTGCATCTGCTTTGAGAAATAATTTCTCATGTGAATTTGATCGTCCGGTTCCACAAGAGAAAAATGGATAGCTGTACAACCATCATCGACTCTCACCACTATTCCCTGCGCCTCAAAGACAGGATTTACGCATCCGGGCATCGCGATTGAAATAAGTATCTTATCCTGCAGAGGCAACGGCAGGCTCAGCTGCTGAAAAGCACAACCTCCAGTTGATACGTTGATCAATATCGCTTCACCTGCATCATAAGCAGTTTTATATCTAACTATATGATTACAAGAAAACCTGAGAGCCCTGCGTCTTGATTTCATTAATATACTGGCTCAAAAACTGTCCAAACCCGTTAACCCTACAACGACAGTTAGCAAAGACAACGTGCTTCCATTTTTTTCTTTCTATGTGACAAGTACGAGCGATGATTTCGTTGCTGAATCCACCCCACCAGTTCAATAGCCATTTCTATATCGAACTCTCTTAGAGGCAGTACGGTCTTCAACAGTATCCTAAGCTGCGAGGGCGTAATAACTGGAGCTTTTTTTTCCCAATCGGATTTTGAGATGCCAGAGAAAGTAATGACCGAGCATGCAGGTCAAGATATGGTGATGCCAACCTGGAAATTTTCTCACCTCATATTGATCCATTCCGAGTTCTGTCTTCGTTTCTTCAAAGCATTGCTCTACCGCCCATCGGAGGCCGCTCAGCCAGACAAGAGTGGGCAACCTTACGCTGGCTGGTGCGTTGGAAATGAAATAGGAATATTGCGACTCTTTGCCCACCGTTTTTCGAACAAGCAACCAGACGGTCTTCTCGGGAAGCCCTTGGCGGCAAAGCACGACCCTCCTTTTTGTAAACTCATACTCGATAGGACCCTTTGTCCCCTCCGAGACCTTTCTCCGATACCAGAAGAAGTTGTTGATTCCGGTAGCAAATGTCTTGACTGTAATGGGAGTTTTGGCTTGACCAGAT
>LADS01000049.1 GCA_000961725.1 Desulfobulbaceae bacterium BRH_c16a | reverse complement strand
CAGTTGCAGCAACTCTTTTTGCTCGACTTTATCGAGCAAAAAGCCAACGGTGTTTTTCTTGGCGGTGTCGGTCTCGGCAAAACCCATCTGGCAACTGCCCTTGGCTATCAAGCTTGTCTCAAGGGCTACAGCGTTCTGTTTGCTACCGCCGTTGATGTCATCAACACCCTGACCGCCGCTCAGGCCGCAGGGCAACTCAAAAACGGCCTGAAAACCTATCTCAGACCATCTTTGCTCATTCTTGACGAACTCGGCTATTTGCCCATTGATAAGCATGGTGCGGATCTGCTCTTCCAAGTCATCAGCTGCCGATATGAAAAAGGATCTATAGTCATTACCTCAAACCGGGCATACAAAAACTGGCCGGAGATTTTCAACAATGACGCGACACTTACGTCCGCCATCCTGGACAGGCTTCTGCATCACGCAGACACCATTGTTATAGAAGGTAAAAGCTACCGCATGAAAGAGCAAGTTGAGGTCTAAACTTGCCGAGAAACTGTTCTGCCGCACCGGGAAGAAAACGTCCGGTACGGCAGAATACTCCCCGGCACAAAACAGCATTTTAAAACCGCCACTTTTTTGCATTTTCACGCCGCCGGTAACACAATCCACACTCCCGCGCGGGGAGTGACCTCCCGATATCGACGACGATACCCCGATTACACCGTTTCAATCCACACTCCCGCGCGGGGAGTGACCTCCCGATATCGACGACGATACCCCGATTACACCGTTTCAATCCACACTCCCGCGCGGGGAGTGACCTCCCGATATCGACGACGATACCCCGATTACACCGTTTCAATCCACACTCCCGCGCGGGGAGTGACCTCCCGATATCGACGACGATACCCCGATTACACCGTTTCAATCCACACTCCCGCGCGGGGAGTGACCTCCCGATATCGACGACGATACCCCGATTACACCGTTTCAATCCACACTCCCGCGCGGGGAGTGACCTCCCGATATCGACGACGATACCCCGATTACACCGTTTCAATCCACACTCCCGCGCGGGGAGTGACTTCGCCGCTGGCTGCAACAAGCTGGATTGACGCTGTTTCAATCCACACTCCCGCGCGGGGAGTGACCGGTAAATTTGTATACGGACTCCACTCTCCCATCGTGTTTCAATCCACACTCCCGCGCGGGGAGTGACTGATTTTGACGTATGGAACGACCTTGAACAATGGTTTCAATCCACACTCCCGCGCGGGGAGTGACAACAAAAAATATCAAGAGCAACTGGACCAAGACGTTTCAATCCACACTCCCGCGCGGGGAGTGACTTTTACGTTTCAAGGCTTGTACGGGATGAGTGTCGTTTCAATCCACACTCCCGCGCGGGGAGTGACAGTGAGAGCCGGGTAAATTAACAGGAGGAAGTATGTTTCAATCCACACTCCCGCGCGGGGAGTGACAACATGCTATTGCGATGATGGTTTCATTTTGGGGGTTTCAATCCACACTCCCGCGCGGGGAGTGACCAGCCCTGTCTCTTGCAACTGCCAAGTCCAACGCGTTTCAATCCACACTCCCGCGCGGGGAGTGACGCCAGTTTCATTCTTGTTATCTGCCCGTAAAGCGTTTCAATCCACACTCCCGCGCGGGGAGTGACTCCACAAGGAATGTTATGACCTTGTTGTAAAGATGTTTCAATCCACACTCCCGCGCGGGGAGTGACAAATGCGGTGAACTTTGCACCGGCAACACATGGGTTTCAATCCACACTCCCGCGCGGGGAGTGACATTTATTTTCCCTCAGACTCCGCAGGCTTTGGCGAGTTTCAATCCACACTCCCGCGCGGGGAGTGACCAGCGAGGAATGGCTATCGCTACGGTGCGGCAAAGGTTTCAATCCACACTCCCGCGCGGGGAGTGACCGATACTGACTCCTTATGCTCTTGGCCGGGTTTGGTTTCAATCCACACTCCCGCGCGGGGAGTGACCGGTTCACCACAACGCAGTATCGGCAGCAAAAGGTTTCAATCCACACTCCCGCGCGGGGAGTGACTGGAGTACCTGGAAATTTACGACATAGGGGAATAAGTTTCAATCCACACTCCCGCGCGGGGAGTGACATAGTGGTGTCGTATGCTTGTCCTTTTGGCAGGGCGTTTCAATCCACACTCCCGCGCGGGGAGTGACATCGACAAGTGGCCCGAGCAGCCGTCAAAAAAGGTTTCAATCCACACTCCCGCGCGGGGAGTGACCCAGCTGCAGCCGGGCAAGTTCATGCTCGGAAAAGTTTCAATCCACACTCCCGCGCGGGGAGTGACACACCCGGCCTGCTGTCACCCACTGCCCCCCATACGTTTCAATCCACACTCCCGCGCGGGGAGTGACATCAGAGATTCTGATGTCAGGTGGTCAGCGTCGAGTTTCAATCCACACTCCCGCGCGGGGAGTGACGTCACGAAAAAAACGTGACCGGGTTGCAAGCTCGTTTCAATCCACACTCCCGCGCGGGGAGTGACCCCATGGAACTGCTAACGCGGCGGACTTTGTGAAGTTTCAATCCACACTCCCGCGCGGGGAGTGACCTGTCGGCTGCACCTGGCGCGCTGCTCTTTCCCGTTTCAATCCACACTCCCGCGCGGGGAGTGACTCGCTGATGCAAGACAACACAACCTCACCTCCGTTTTTGTTTCAATCCACACTCCCGCGCGGGGAGTGACGTTGCAAAACTTGCTACGGCATGACGAAACTGGTGTTTCAATCCACACTCCCGCGCGGGGAGTGACTCAAACGATACCGGCCATCGGGCGCGATGACGGGTTTCAATCCACACTCCCGCGCGGGGAGTGACCCCCGAAACAACCTGTTCCCCGAGTTTTTCAACGTTTCAATCCACACTCCCGCGCGGGGAGTGACTTTTTGGCTTTGCCGGGTCAATGGATTATGACGAGTTTCAATCCACACTCCCGCGCGGGGAGTGACTTTTAACTGCATGGTTTGCTCCTGTGATTTCGTTGTTTCAATCCACACTCCCGCGCGGGGAGTGACATAAACGCTTAAAATCTCTTTAACCGGATCAGAAGTTTCAATCCACACTCCCGCGCGGGGAGTGACCCAATCTTTTTTCATAGTAGTCGAAGCCTATGCAGTTTCAATCCACACTCCCGCGCGGGGAGTGACCATTTTCGTCATTGTAGAGCGTGCTGCAATCATGGTTTCAATCCACACTCCCGCGCGGGGAGTGACCCAGCAGGCGTAATCGCCCCACTGCCTCTGTACGGTTTCAATCCACACTCCCGCGCGGGGAGTGACCTTCTTCAACCACTTGGGATCTTCCCCGTAATGGTTTCAATCCACACTCCCGCGCGGGGAGTGACTTGTTGATGAGTGTACCTGGTATTCCCCGGCGACGTTTCAATCCACACTCCCGCGCGGGGAGTGACAGAGTTTGAGGATATCAAGCATTATTTAATATTGTTTCAATCCACACTCCCGCGCGGGGAGTGACTCAGGCCCTTGCTTATTGTCAACTTGTCAAAGAAGTTTCAATCCACACTCCCGCGCGGGGAGTGACTTTTGTTCGGCACATAGGCAATATGAACTTCGCGTTTCAATCCACACTCCCGCGCGGGGAGTGACCGACCGGCCTGGTCATCAATAATCGATTCGTAGAAGTTTCAATCCACACTCCCGCGCGGGGAGTGACTCCTGGGTCGGCTGGTAGTCATGCCAATATTGATGTTTCAATCCACACTCCCGCGCGGGGAGTGACATTTGTGACTACCCTTTCACTGCCCACTTCATATGTTTCAATCCACACTCCCGCGCGGGGAGTGACCTGATACAAGACAACACAACCTCGCCGCCATTTTTGTTTCAATCCACACTCCCGCGCGGGGAGTGACAAAATCCCGATACTGCCAGGTCAAAATCATTTGCGTTTCAATCCACACTCCCGCGCGGGGAGTGACAATAGACGCCTCTAAAGTTTTTGGCAATATAAAGTTTCAATCCACACTCCCGCGCGGGGAGTGACTCAACCTGCCATGCCCGACTGCCAATAAACAAAGTTTCAATCCACACTCCCGCGCGGGGAGTGACGTTATAACCGAGATGTTTGTTGATTGTTTCGAGGGTTTCAATCCACACTCCCGCGCGGGGAGTGACCCACCTTCTGAGGTAATCTGCTTGGTGGTACGACGTTTCAATCCACACTCCCGCGCGGGGAGTGACCCAATCGAAGCGGAAGCAAGTAGCTATTCAAGGGTTTCAATCCACACTCCCGCGCGGGGAGTGACGTAGTTCACATAGCGTGTTGACTCCTGAGCGAAAGTTTCAATCCACACTCCCGCGCGGGGAGTGACGCCCAAGGGCAGGCGTCGAAGATCGAAGCGGCATTGTTTCAATCCACACTCCCGCGCGGGGAGTGACATAAATCCGCTGAAGACATCTTCACCCGTTTCCTCGTTTCAATCCACACTCCCGCGCGGGGAGTGACAAGATCCTGGCGACCGCCATAAGTTGCTCGGAAGTTTCAATCCACACTCCCGCGCGGGGAGTGACCAATTCCAAGCGCCACAATAAGGAGTATAGCCAGGTTTCAATCCACACTCCCGCGCGGGGAGTGACCGAAGCCACAAAAGCGTCTGATAAATCAACTACAGTTTCAATCCACACTCCCGCGCGGGGAGTGACGTAAAATTTTTGGAAGGATGAAACCACCTGATTAGTTTCAATCCACACTCCCGCGCGGGGAGTGACTAGACAAGAGTTGATCGATAGATTCCAAGAGACATCGTTTCAATCCACACTCCCGCGCGGGGAGTGACCGGTGGTGATGGTGGCGGATCGATATCCTACCATTGTTTCAATCCACACTCCCGCGCGGGGAGTGACCCTGCGAGTTGATCAGCGTTTCGATTCCTATAAAAGTTTCAATCCACACTCCCGCGCGGGGAGTGACCGTAATCTTCGGGGCGAGTTTCCTCATCCATTGGGTTTCAATCCACACTCCCGCGCGGGGAGTGACCCATGGCTTTATCAAAAACTGATATTTTCAAAGTGTTTCAATCCACACTCCCGCGCGGGGAGTGACCCTGCCGGGGCGCAATACTGGCCGTCCGCTTCTGTTTCAATCCACACTCCCGCGCGGGGAGTGACAAGTGGCCGGACGACGTCCGCGACCCGCAAAAAATCGTTTCAATCCACACTCCCGCGCGGGGAGTGACAACTCGGAGTTGGCCGCGGCTTTTCTGCGTGGCTTGTTTCAATCCACACTCCCGCGCGGGGAGTGACCGAAGAATCTCAAGGACAACTTGCAGAATTTCAAGGTTTCAATCCACACTCCCGCGCGGGGAGTGACCATCCATAAACAATCACTTCCTCACCATCTTCAGGTTTCAATCCACACTCCCGCGCGGGGAGTGACATTAACGGCGGCATTCAATATCCGGTTCGGTCTTGTTTCAATCCACACTCCCGCGCGGGGAGTGACGATTGGTAATACCTGGATAGCGTCAGGTAATGCGTTTCAATCCACACTCCCGCGCGGGGAGTGACGGGTGACACCAT
This sequence comes from Desulfobulbaceae bacterium BRH_c16a, assembly GCA_000961725.1. Lineage (GTDB taxonomy): Bacteria > Desulfobacterota > Desulfobulbia > Desulfobulbales > Desulfocapsaceae > Desulforhopalus_A. The sequence continues at coordinate 327,075 of LADS01000049.1, read as the reverse complement.
AGCCGAGGCGCTAGCCAGGATAGTTTCAATCCACACTCCCGCGCGGGGAGTGACCGGCACCCGACGCAGTAGATATCCCCCGTGACCGTTTCAATCCACACTCCCGCGCGGGGAGTGACTATAAGCTATCGGCACCAACATCGAGATCAGGAAGTTTCAATCCACACTCCCGCGCGGGGAGTGACGTAAACAACAAAGTGCGGGTAACAGATGGGTAACGTTTCAATCCACACTCCCGCGCGGGGAGTGACATCCGGCGCGACATCGCACGCTGTGGCGCACAAAGTTTCAATCCACACTCCCGCGCGGGGAGTGACATTCAACGGGCGGGACACTGATATGGATAAAAAAGTTTCAATCCACACTCCCGCGCGGGGAGTGACCGATGACCGGGGTCCTGCCGCTGATGGCGGCGAGGTTTCAATCCACACTCCCGCGCGGGGAGTGACTGAGCTGCCTGTATAGCTACTGTTTCCTGTGCTGTTTCAATCCACACTCCCGCGCGGGGAGTGACTTTCCACGAGCGCAACCATCGGCCCTCATCATACAGTTTCAATCCACACTCCCGCGCGGGGAGTGACGGAGAGAGGATCTCCCAGTCGACGCCACCGGCATGTTTCAATCCACACTCCCGCGCGGGGAGTGACTTGGCAGACGACCTCGACGCCGGTCCGGAATAATTGTTTCAATCCACACTCCCGCGCGGGGAGTGACCGCCGATGGCGTTGGTACCGGTAATGTCACCCAGGGTTTCAATCCACACTCCCGCGCGGGGAGTGACGTCCTCGCGCGATTTTCAGCCGATCGGTGTGCAGTTTCAATCCACACTCCCGCGCGGGGAGTGACAGAGGACAGCTGCGCTTACGGCCGCGCCCAGTGCAGTTTCAATCCACACTCCCGCGCGGGGAGTGACGAGGGGTGATCTCGAACGACAGGTAGCGCGAGTCGTTTCAATCCACACTCCCGCGCGGGGAGTGACTATCGGCCCGGGTGTCGCGCTGGGTACCAGGCCAGTTTCAATCCACACTCCCGCGCGGGGAGTGACGAGGCAACCCGCACCGTGCTGTCGTGCTGCAGCTGTTTCAATCCACACTCCCGCGCGGGGAGTGACTCGGTAATAAGCACGGTGAAAGTCCCCCGGTGATGTTTCAATCCACACTCCCGCGCGGGGAGTGACGCATCCCAGGCGGTGCGATTGCCGCCTGGTTGCTGTTTCAATCCACACTCCCGCGCGGGGAGTGACGAACAGGAGGCTAGCAACGCGGCAACGCACTCGGGTTTCAATCCACACTCCCGCGCGGGGAGTGACCATACTTTCCCTTTATCTCGCCGGTGACTTTTTCGTTTCAATCCACACTCCCGCGCGGGGAGTGACCGCGCGGGCGCCGGCAGCGCGCACCGACTCCTTGCGTTTCAATCCACACTCCCGCGCGGGGAGTGACTCCCCCAAGTGATACACTCATTATGAACGCCCCTTGTTTCAATCCACACTCCCGCGCGGGGAGTGACCCTGGCCGGAAACGGAGTTCATGTGCAGCAGAGCAGTTTCAATCCACACTCCCGCGCGGGGAGTGACCCACTCACCCGGCATCGATCCCCTACTGGGAGGAGTTTCAATCCACACTCCCGCGCGGGGAGTGACTTACCGAGCCGCCGGACTGGAGACGCTGCAGGCGTGTTTCAATCCACACTCCCGCGCGGGGAGTGACGATGACGTAGGCGCGGACCTCGACGACTGACGGTGTTTCAATCCACACTCCCGCGCGGGGAGTGACCCGATCTCGGCTCCTGACGAAATAACCGCCGAATAGTTTCAATCCACACTCCCGCGCGGGGAGTGACACCATAATTGGTATGGCTGCGGTGGAGGCTCCGGCGTTTCAATCCACACTCCCGCGCGGGGAGTGACGCATCAATTCCGGCTGTTTTCGTCTACTGGTGCCGTTTCAATCCACACTCCCGCGCGGGGAGTGACTCGGGTTGGCGCGAGAACAGCAGTCACATTTGCCGTTTCAATCCACACTCCCGCGCGGGGAGTGACCGGCCCATGTTGTGGGATCTTTGCAAGGCTCGCTAGTTTCAATCCACACTCCCGCGCGGGGAGTGACATCTGAGCCGCGCTGGAGTTTCTCCGCCTACAATGTTTCAATCCACACTCCCGCGCGGGGAGTGACGATACAAAAGCTTGCTGCTATCAGCAGTCAGTCGTTTCAATCCACACTCCCGCGCGGGGAGTGACTCCCCCGGCGGGGGATCATCCTCATTTGCCTGGGTTTCAATCCACACTCCCGCGCGGGGAGTGACCTGTTGTTTGCGCAGCTGCCGTTGATCAGACAGGGTTTCAATCCACACTCCCGCGCGGGGAGTGACTTGTTTTCCTGCCGACCAATCAACCGACCCCTTGTTTCAATCCACACTCCCGCGCGGGGAGTGACCAAAATACTGCGGGATAAGGGCTGGCTGTCAAAAGTTTCAATCCACACTCCCGCGCGGGGAGTGACGTTGGTTGTCTTGCTCCTCACTGCTCTCGCAAAGTTTCAATCCACACTCCCGCGCGGGGAGTGACAAAGAGTACCTGCCCGGTACCGACAAGCCGATGCCGTTTCAATCCACACTCCCGCGCGGGGAGTGACCTGGTCTCAGAGGCCCGTGACGACAAAGGCACATGGTTTCAATCCACACTCCCGCGCGGGGAGTGACGAGAAACCGCCCACCCCGTCCTGGGGGGAAAATCGTTTCAATCCACACTCCCGCGCGGGGAGTGACCCGCTACACCCTCGACCTGACCAAGGTGATCATGTTTCAATCCACACTCCCGCGCGGGGAGTGACTCTCATTTCCGACCACACTACCGCCTCGGACAGCGTTTCAATCCACACTCCCGCGCGGGGAGTGACCCGAAAAGGCAGGTTCATCATTTGTTTGATATTGAGTTTCAATCCACACTCCCGCGCGGGGAGTGACGGCAACAACTCAGATCAAGCGAGGGGTGGCCAAGGTTTCAATCCACACTCCCGCGCGGGGAGTGACACGCCTGCAACGCCCTGGTGACCTTGGGGCTGATGTTTCAATCCACACTCCCGCGCGGGGAGTGACCGCTGCGCTCGTAGGTCCGGCCGCGCAGCTTGAGTTTCAATCCACACTCCCGCGCGGGGAGTGACTCGAGCGCATAGTCGATGGTCTTCTGGGTGATCTCGTTTCAATCCACACTCCCGCGCGGGGAGTGACGACCATGCTGCCGCCAAAGGGCCATGATCACGAGGTTTCAATCCACACTCCCGCGCGGGGAGTGACAAAGCTCTCGCCTATTTCAAGTTTGACAACGTCGTTTCAATCCACACTCCCGCGCGGGGAGTGACCCAGCTTCTTGGCGGAGATCTCGAGGCGGGGCAGGGTTTCAATCCACACTCCCGCGCGGGGAGTGACGCCGCTGCGCTCGTAGGTCCGGCCGCGCAGCTTGAGTTTCAATCCACACTCCCGCGCGGGGAGTGACGTGGCTAGCTCGATCAGCTCGGCTTCCATCCGGTTGTTTCAATCCACACTCCCGCGCGGGGAGTGACATAGTGCCGGCCTCTCTGCGGCCCTGCAGATCGGTTTCAATCCACACTCCCGCGCGGGGAGTGACGCTTGTCGGTACCGGGCAGGTACTCTTTGGTGCTGTTTCAATCCACACTCCCGCGCGGGGAGTGACATCCCGGCTTCCCGGGCTGCAGCGGTCGAGCCGCGTTTCAATCCACACTCCCGCGCGGGGAGTGACCTCGCCCGGCATGATCAACGGGATTTCCCTGTAAGTTTCAATCCACACTCCCGCGCGGGGAGTGACAACTTGAGGTTTGCAGAGCATGGCCCAGCAGATGTTTCAATCCACACTCCCGCGCGGGGAGTGACAGTCGAAAACCCTCGACCAGCATGCCGTCACTGCGTTTCAATCCACACTCCCGCGCGGGGAGTGACACTGCATCCAGTAATAGCTCCAAACGTGCTTTGAGTTTCAATCCACACTCCCGCGCGGGGAGTGACTCAGACGGTTAAATCTGGCGTCACCACCTTTCCGGTTTCAATCCACACTCCCGCGCGGGGAGTGACTTCCCCACACCTTGATATCCTTGCGCTCGCCGCGAGTTTCAATCCACACTCCCGCGCGGGGAGTGACGCCGACCCGGTAATTCTCCCGCCATTGCCGGGCGGTTTCAATCCACACTCCCGCGCGGGGAGTGACGGTAGACGCATCCATGACCCCGCCGAGATCGACGGTTTCAATCCACACTCCCGCGCGGGGAGTGACTGGTGGAGTTTTCCGAGATGGTGATGACGATGTGGTTTCAATCCACACTCCCGCGCGGGGAGTGACCTCATTTCTAAACAATTCGGTTTGTGTCGTAACGATATGTTTCAATCCACACTCCCGCGCGGGGAGTGACTTGCGATCCGGCCACTGCTCACAGCAGTCTTCGAGTTTCAATCCACACTCCCGCGCGGGGAGTGACCTGATGGACTTTTCCAAGGACACCTTCATCTGGCCGTTTCAATCCACACTCCCGCGCGGGGAGTGACTCAAGGCTCATTCACAGATAGCCGACCTGAATGAGTTTCAATCCACACTCCCGCGCGGGGAGTGACTGCCATGATCGAGGTGATGCGGGCCGCCCAGCTCGTTTCAATCCACACTCCCGCGCGGGGAGTGACCCGGGAGAAGCCGGACAGTAAGACCGTGCAGGACGTTTCAATCCACACTCCCGCGCGGGGAGTGACAGTATGGGGCGAGCACGTCACTGACGGCGTTGAAGTTTCAATCCACACTCCCGCGCGGGGAGTGACACTTGTAGCTCCGAACCTTTATCCCGCCCGACTTGTTTCAATCCACACTCCCGCGCGGGGAGTGACATCGCTCGTTGGCCATGCCAACCAGGGTTTCCTTGTTTCAATCCACACTCCCGCGCGGGGAGTGACCAACAAAATCCTGGTGAGTATGGGCGAGATCGAGTTTCAATCCACACTCCCGCGCGGGGAGTGACGATATCAAAAGGAGCGGAATATGACATTGAGCGTTTCAATCCACACTCCCGCGCGGGGAGTGACTGTTGTTTGCGCAGCTGCCGTTGATCGGACAGGGTTTCAATCCACACTCCCGCGCGGGGAGTGACGACTGCCAGAGGATCTTGGCGATGGCGGCAAACGTTTCAATCCACACTCCCGCGCGGGGAGTGACGGAAGACATGGGCGATATCGGAGGCGTCAACCGGTTTCAATCCACACTCCCGCGCGGGGAGTGACTCGATCCGCCGGCGCTGGAAGCTGTCGATCAGATGTTTCAATCCACACTCCCGCGCGGGGAGTGACTGGCATGGTGGCCGGACTCCCGCATCTTCCTACAGTTTCAATCCACACTCCCGCGCGGGGAGTGACGGAGATCTCGAGCAACTATATCTGGATGTGGCTGTTTCAATCCACACTCCCGCGCGGGGAGTGACTGGCCATGGCCGCACCTACTCCCGAGGCGAAAAAGTTTCAATCCACACTCCCGCGCGGGGAGTGACCCGACACTCCCGAGCAGGAAGTCAAGATGATGATGTTTCAATCCACACTCCCGCGCGGGGAGTGACGCCGAATTGCCGTAGGCTTTGTTCTTGGTGATAAGGTTTCAATCCACACTCCCGCGCGGGGAGTGACGTGGGCCAGCCATAGGCTACAACCGATCAACCGGTTTCAATCCACACTCCCGCGCGGGGAGTGACGTGCACCAACCCCGACCACCAGACCGGCGGAGAGGTTTCAATCCACACTCCCGCGCGGGGAGTGACCGATACAGACGCAATGGGGAACACGACCGAATCCGTTTCAATCCACACTCCCGCGCGGGGAGTGACGGTCGGATACCCTTTGGAGCAAGATTGATATGGGTGTTTCAATCCACACTCCCGCGCGGGGAGTGACGCCGGGTACTTGAGGTCGGCTGCAGCATCCAGCCGTTTCAATCCACACTCCCGCGCGGGGAGTGACGGGCCGGACAATTGCAATCCGACTCGGCAAAACTGTTTCAATCCACACTCCCGCGCGGGGAGTGACCTACCGCCTCGGACAGCGTGCGGTTCGAGGAAAGTTTCAATCCACACTCCCGCGCGGGGAGTGACGATAGTGCCGGCCTCTCTGCGGCCCTGCAGATCGGTTTCAATCCACACTCCCGCGCGGGGAGTGACATTGGCTCGTTTTATCAAGGCGGCCGATGCAATCGTTTCAATCCACACTCCCGCGCGGGGAGTGACCAACCTGGTCGGCACCGATATTTCTCCCAATTGGTTTCAATCCACACTCCCGCGCGGGGAGTGACGTCAAAGACGGTAAGGCCGCCGTCTCCGACATGGTTTCAATCCACACTCCCGCGCGGGGAGTGACGTACCGCAGGGCAAGGACCCAGGCCACTACGCCGTTTCAATCCACACTCCCGCGCGGGGAGTGACCGGTCGGGTAGACATGGAGTGCCAGGCCAGGCGAGTTTCAATCCACACTCCCGCGCGGGGAGTGACATCCGGCGTCGGCGCAACAGCGCAGCCGGACAAGTTTCAATCCACACTCCCGCGCGGGGAGTGACTTTTATTTATTAACAACAGACATCAACCAAGGAGTTTCAATCCACACTCCCGCGCGGGGAGTGACTGGACGGATTCATCTTTTACCCAATGCCTTTTTATGTTTCAATCCACACTCCCGCGCGGGGAGTGACGCTCTTGCTCGGTAATCCCCAATGGGTCCGGTGTGTTTCAATCCACACTCCCGCGCGGGGAGTGACGTATTGCAGACAGTGCTCCGATATTCTCAACCATGTTTCAATCCACACTCCCGCGCGGGGAGTGACGAATCACAAGGTCGGCTATGCAGCGACTGCGAAGTTTCAATCCACACTCCCGCGCGGGGAGTGACGTCTGTACCGGGTTGTCGATCCACACGTCTGGGGGTTTCAATCCACACTCCCGCGCGGGGAGTGACCAAGGACAGCCTCGAGGCATCAAAAGACCATGGCGTTTCAATCCACACTCCCGCGCGGGGAGTGACCGATGCCGAACGGCGGGATCCGGGCGATCCGGATGTTTCAATCCACACTCCCGCGCGGGGAGTGACCCGCTATGTCTGCATCGAGCCGAGCTGCAGGCGCGTTTCAATCCACACTCCCGCGCGGGGAGTGACAATTATAAATCAAAATATATTGCTATTAAATGTGTTTCAATCCACACTCCCGCGCGGGGAGTGACCGCTGCAGCCTCACTCCCAGAGTTGACCGGCTCGGTTTCAATCCACACTCCCGCGCGGGGAGTGACTTTCATTCGGCTCCTTTTACTCGCTGGCTTGATTGTTTCAATCCACACTCCCGCGCGGGGAGTGACGCTCGGCAGCGGTGGCGGCCTTCTGATGGGACTGTTTCAATCCACACTCCCGCGCGGGGAGTGACGGCCTTGGCCTGTTCGCCGGCCGAGGCCTTGCCGGTTTCAATCCACACTCCCGCGCGGGGAGTGACCACATCGATATAAGCGTCAGCCGCGCCGATAAATGTTTCAATCCACACTCCCGCGCGGGGAGTGACTCTCGTCACCGCAATCTTCGCAGCGGGTATTGATGTTTCAATCCACACTCCCGCGCGGGGAGTGACGGTTATATTCCGGCATCTGCTCGTACACCCGCATGTTTCAATCCACACTCCCGCGCGGGGAGTGACGCATCTGCGTCAGCAGCGTCACCGATCCGGAGCGGTTTCAATCCACACTCCCGCGCGGGGAGTGACATACCGACAGTCAAATACCGATCACCTCTAGAATCGTTTCAATCCACACTCCCGCGCGGGGAGTGACAAAAGCCAAGGGCCAGGGCCACGTCTTTGGCGACGTTTCAATCCACACTCCCGCGCGGGGAGTGACTCGAGGCGACCTCCGGCCCTTTGCCGAGGGACAAGTTTCAATCCACACTCCCGCGCGGGGAGTGACGCCATAGATGTTGTCGACCTCCCGGATCTCTTTGAGTTTCAATCCACACTCCCGCGCGGGGAGTGACTGCGCATCAAAAAAATATAGCTATATCAACATAAAGCTACCCCTTTAGCGCGAAAGGGAATGGAATTGTAAAGTGTGTTGCTCGTTATTTTCGTTTCTTGAAAAATTTAATAGCTATATCAGATGAATATGTCGTCCGCGAAAGGTCCGGGGGAAACATGTCCGCTTGGGGTTCGCGCACCTCCTTTTTATACGATCAGCGGGCCTTCCGGATCATAAGCGGGCTTGGCTCCGACATGTTCCACCCGCTGTTTCCAATTGCTGCCGAGGAAATAGAACCGCAGGCTGTCCGACTCCTCATCGATTTCATCTATCAATCTTGCTCGCAGAACAGACCACTGAGCGGGGTCCAACAGACATTCGAAAACCGAAAACTGAACTCGCTGTCCCCGATTCTCGCAGGCCTTGGCTACACGCCTCAAACGTCTTCGTCCTTCCGGTGTTTCCGTGTTGACATCATAAGTCACCAGCACCAGCATCTCGGTCTCCTATTTCCAGAAATATGGTGGATATCCGTCCAGGTCGCCACGTATATAACGGCTCAAAAGCAGAGCTTGGGCATGGGGTATCAAGCCAAAGGCGATTTTTTCATTAATAAATGGGTGATGCAATTCCTCCTGTTTTCTTTTCTGATAGGCAACCAGCACCTCCTTGCGGGTTTCGTCGTCCATGACCACTGCGCCGGTTTCCGTTGTTTTAAAACCTTTTCCCTTTATCTGCCGCCGATTGACCAATGAGAGCGCAAGCCGGTCGGCAAGCACCGGCCGCAGTTCTTCCATGATATCCAGAGCCAAGCTCGGCCTGCCTGGCCGGTCTCTGTGGAGGTATCCCACAGCCGGATCAAGTCCGACTGTTTCCAGAGCCGAGCGGACATCATGCACCAAAAGGGTATAGAGAAAAGAGAGCAGGGCGTTCATATTGTCGAGCGGTGGTCGTCTGTTCCTCCCCTGGAAGAAAAAATCATCCTTACCCGCGACAATCAGATGATCGAACACTGAAAAATAGTATCTGGCCGTATCGCCTTCGACACCCCGGACACTATCGAGAGACATCGGTTGCCGAAGCATGACAAGTTGCCGCTCCAGATACTCCGCTGCACTCTTCATTTCCTGGTTCCCGGCCGATTCCGGATAATCGCGCAAACCACGCAAGAGTACAGTCCGCTGGTTGGCAACCTTGGCGATGACTACGGCACGGGCAATCTCGGCGGATTTATCGGCATCGTCTGCCCATCGGTACTGCTGCCGCCGTAAAAGCACATTCCCTGAGACCGGCCCTTCAACCCTGGACCAAAACTTGCCGTATTCGCTCAAAAACGCAATTCTTACTCCGCGCTCGGCACATAACTGCATAAGCGGCGGCGAACATGAGACCTGGCCAAAGCAGACAATGCCGCCCAGCGTATGGAGCGGCACCCGAAGCCGCGTTTCATGTTCCACCCGGACGGCGACGGTCTCGCCATCCCTCGCCAGATAAGCGCCTTGGGTTGTCACGTACAGTGAGTTCAGCAGATGTCGCATGAGTTAATCCTGCGTTATTTTTTTAGGAGATTGAGGGTTTCTTTGCTGCCAGCCGCTTTCGGCTCTCCGGTTCGGTTAGATAGTTGTCCCGATTCACCACCGTCTCACCTGTTTCCTGTTCCAGCTTCTCCCGCGCTTCACCTGCAATTCGGCCGCCTTTATGGGAGGCTATCCTGTTCTCGTCAAAGCCTTGGGCATCTCGTTTCCGGGCAATTTCAGCGGCGGCTGCCTCGCCAAGCATGGAGAAGATCAGCTCCAGGTCGGTCATGTGATCGCGCAGATTTTCCCTGTCCAGTCCTTTAACCTCTTTATATTCCGATGGAGTCAGGTCAAACGTGGTCTTGGAGATTTCGGCGGCAAGGATGGCATGCTCTGGTTCCACGCTTACACCCCGATTATTCCATTCATTGGTGAGCGTAGCCCGGACGGCAATGCCATGCATCCGTTTTGCAATCCAGGTCTCGGAATATCCTTTTGCCAGATAGAGTGACTCGGTTAGGTTGGTGGCCAGTTCTGGGTCTTCGAATTCCCTCACCCTTTCATAGCCGACTTTGGCCAGCCAGCATTTAAAATGTTCGGCCTTGGGTGAGGCGATGGATTGGACGATGCGAAAGAATCCCGAGGTATCGGTGCAGTCGACCTTCTGCCGTCCGCCGGGCGTGTCCAACCAAAGGGGGGTGGCAAATTGCCCCCATCCTTTGGCTAATTCATTATCCTGTTTACGCATTTCCTGGTTAGCATCGGCCCCATTATTTGAGTCGGTTAGTGCTTCGACAACATCGGAGATCGCAAACCACCACTCACCATTGTGAAGCGTTCGTCGGACTCTCTTGCTGTTGAATACTGCAGGAAATGTTTCCATCAAGGCACCAGGTCGAGGGTTTTGGTCATATATCCCTGAACACTCCGGCGTGCCCCGGTTATTTTCGGCATGCACAGGGGCAACAGGGAACAGCTATCGCATTTTTTTTCATACCGTGCCCGAGGTGTACGGCCACTTTCGAGCAGTTCATGCAGTCGGAAGGCCGTCTCCTTGGTCTCTTCCCGCAAGGTGTTGTCAAAGAGCACCGCCATCCGTCGCCGGGGCTTGCCGTAATAGATTGCCCCTTCCGGGACCGAGCAGGAAAGCATCTCTTCAAGGCAGATCGCCTGGGCACAGAGCTGGACCAAGTCGGAATCGTTCTTCTTGGGTTTACCACGTTTAAATTCTACCGGAAAAGGTTGCCAGAACGAGGTTCCAGTAGGATCGTCTCCTGGCCTGTGGTATTCCACGGCGTCCGCCCTGCCGGAAAGACCGAGCCGCAGGGAACGGAGCGACAAGCCAAACACCGTGCGTATTCGTCCACGGGATTCCCTCCCAGCCTCGTCGACCCGCTCATGCATGATTCGGCCTTCGGCAGTGTACCTGTTTTCCGTCCATTGCTGTTCGACGTGGATCAACGCACACTGGCGGGGACAGAAAAGAAGGTGCTGCAGGGCTGAGATCATGAGAAGGTCGTCTTCGTCGTAAAGGCTGGGTTCGGTGATTGATGGATCACTGCCGCCTGCCTTTCCGAAATGTTTATCCATCGGAGACCTCCGTTGCTTCTTGAGCTGGATTATTGTTCAGGAGGTTGACGATCAGCCGGATCATCAGTTCCTTTCGGGGCGGATCGCTGGCGGCAATGAGCAATGCCAGGGCGACCAGGGCCTTGTCGTCGAAACGGACGACGGAGGCCAAACCGTTTGATTGGAGGTAGAGCAGGAAAAGAAAGGAGCCGATCCGCTTGTTGCCGTCGCTGAAGGGATGATCCTTAATAGCGAAGTAGAGGAGATGGGCTGCTTTTTCCTCGATACTCGGGTAAAGGTCCTGCCCACCGAAGGTCTGGTGGATTGCGCCGAGAATCGCCGCTAAGCTGTGACCCCGTTCTTGGCCAAACAAGTCGGTGCTTTCGCCCTTTGCCGCCAGTTCGTTCCGCAGGCAATCAATAGCCTGGCGGACAGCCGCAAGGTCGAACGGAACGCCGCTGCTCTTGTGTATGGTCGCAGGCAGGGCAAGTCTGTCTTCATCGTACTGGAGCAGCAGTTTCCAGGTCTGCGAATAACGCCGGACCAGATCGAGAACCGCCAGCCCATCATCTTTCACCAGATGGTGCTGCTCCAGAGTGTCGGCGAGCAGTGTCAGCACCCCGCGCACTTCTTCGATTCCTTTCTCCGCAAGCCTGCGTTGATTATAGGCATATCCCCGCACAAGATAATCTTTCAGTACAGAGGTGGCCCAGATCCGGAACTGAGTACCGCGCTGCGATTTTACCCGGTAGCCGACGGAGATTATGACATCGAGATTGTACCAGGCAGTCTGGTAGCTTTTGCCGTCCGCCGCAGTTGTCCGGGATTTCCGGACAACTGCCCCTTCGGTTAACTCACCTTCCTTGAAGATGTTGCGGATGTGTTCGGAAACTGTGCGCTTGTCCCGATGGAACAGTTCCACCATCTGTGCTTGGGTCAGCCAGACGGTTTCATCCTGGAGTTGGACATCCAGGGTTGTTTGCCCGTCTTTGGCCTGATAGAGGACGATTCTGCCGTGATCGGGGGGCGCACCCAGTGCTTCAGATTTTAAGGTCATAATGGTAGCATTTTTCAGAATCCAGGAATTTCTTCAGGTTTCAATCCTTCCAGTTTTTGCAGTTCATAAGAACCATTCGGGTTGACAGTTAAAGTTTTATGCACCTTAGCAGATGAGTACTGGCCTGATTTGCTTTTATTATGTTGCCACCAGATAATTTTTTCGACAGCCATACTTCCTTCCGGCCGAGCAGAAGAAGCGTCCCCTTCAAACAACTTCGGCAGAATTTTCTTAATCACTTCAGCATCTTCGTTATTGAACCCAGTCCGTTCGGCTAATTGAGGGTTCATGCTCCCAAAGGTGACATAAACTGCCTGATCAACTCGATGTTTCATACCCATGGTATCAGCACCCCGTTTTGAGCCATCCCCCTCGCCACTCACACTTTTAGTTATCTGGATGCTGGCAATGCTGACTGGTTCTACACTAAAGGCCGATTGGATTGTCACCGGACCACGAATAGGTATGGAAACTCCGCTAGCATCTTCTTCGCCTTCTTTTTTCTTTTTTCCAGTGAAAGCAAACAATTGACCAAAAGTTCTAACGTCGAACCATTTCTCACAAGCCATTTTTGCTGTTTTCTCGGGAGGTGTCTTTTTGCCGTCAAGGGCATCCTTCCCAAGAATAAATTCCGCACGAGCCTTCAAACTGGGCATACCGTCGTTCTTTTTTTCATCGGATTGGACAAAAATGGGATACCCTGCTTCTTGCAACCGATCCCGAATTTTCCGCTTGAGGCAAACATCTGAGATTTCGCCAAACCCGTCGTAATCTGTTCGGGGCCGGTTGCCATTTAAAGGATCTCCGTTAGGATTAGCTCTTTTCACACTTAAGATTATGGCAAAGTCAATTTTGTTTTCAAGACTCATTTGGATTCCTCCGGTTGGATTGTTGGTTCGTCGGGTATTTCTTGGGCAATATTGCGATAGTGCATTTTTTGGCAGTGATAGCCGAGCAGGAATTCACCCGTCAAGGGCTTGTCGAGAGTGAAATCTTCAGTTTCAAAAGAGGATACTACGGCATCAAGCTCTTTCTTGCGGTTTGTTAAGAATCCTCCCCGAGGCCCCTGTAGCCGTTGCATGTAAGGTTGTAGGCCCAGTTCGATGGTACGCCAGGTTGAAAATGGTCTGTCGGCATAACGTTGCATCAGGCGTGCCGCGTTTGTCGGGCGATTTTCACCATTAGTTCGCAGGGCAACTTCTTCTATCCGGTCGGCAATCGCCAGGAGTCTTCCGTATAAATAGTCTCTGGATTTACTGTTTTCGTCCAAGTTCATTGAGTATTCTCTCCTTTTGTCAGGGGTTGGGTGTCTCAGATAAAAACCTTTATACAGAGAGCAGGTAATCCCGAGATTTCGTTCCCACTCCCAATGTTCACAATTGTTGCGATTACTGGCTCGTTTGACCGCGAGATGCAAGATATCCAGTGGAAACGGCTGGCCGTCAATAATGCAGGGCACAATGCGTTCCAAAAGATTCTTACGCAGCGTGCTATTGCTTTTTAAAGTGTCGCCATAAGCGGCATCGGCAATGCTGCGAGGGACAGGAGCGCTAACAGGCCAAATCGTTTTGTGAATTGGCTTTTTTCCACCTTTTTTGTTTGGAACATCGATGGAATGACGTTGAAACCAGGAAAACTGATTATGCCACTCCTCAAGTCTCGAGAAAAATTCGCTTCCCATCAGTTCCCGATAATAGGTAACTCCCATTCTTCCTGGGGTTGCCGAATCTAAGCCCATGACCACAATCTGGTCGTTCATTTCAAACTGACTTCGGTATCCGGCAAGGTATTTATTAAACTGGTGAGCAAAGGATTGACCAAGATCACGGCTATGGTCGATAACAGATTGCTGTATCGCCTCGTCCTCAGTTGCTACAAAAATAAAAGCTTCTGGCAACTCCTTTAAAAGTGTCCATGAATCGTCCAGGGGCGAGGGGATGGTTTTGCCTGAGACAGCCCATGCAACAAAAATTTGATCACCATTTTTGTGCCCTTGCCGGGAGATTAGCCATCGCAGGGCGTTATGGCCTTTTTGGGTTACTTCAAAACTTACTCCGGCGGCCTGCAAACTGTCTGTAAAACGTCCCCGGAAAGTGAATCCAGACAAGTCATTTGCAGAGATAAGTTTTGCTTTATCTCCTGTGTGGCGCAATTTGGCAGGATGATTGACTGCGATCGGCTTTTTCTCACCAGAGATGTAACAAACACCAATTTCTTTCGCTGCTTGGGCATCATATTCTATCCAGCTTTGCTGCAGGCTACAGTCGGTCCAAGTGGTACTATCAAGTTCTCCTGGTTCTTCTACAGTCCAACAGACAAGTGCATCGCCCGGCTCAATCTCTTTCTTGTCGGGTTGGGTGCATTTTTCTTTTGGCAAGGGAGGCAAAACTTTGAAGATCGGGGGGGCAGGATGTTCTTTATCTTCTTCGTGAGGCCAATATGATAGTAATTTTTTGTTTTCCCCAAGATACAGGATCCCAAAGTCAACCAAGTCTTTAATAACCTGTCCCCGAGATATATAACGATGGATTGCAATAGCTTTCTTATGGGCATAGTTCGAGTGACACCATTCCGCCAGTTGTTTTTCGTAAGATTCGAAGTAGGTATTTTTCTTTCCACCAAAATCCGGATAATCCTTGGCCACATATTGGAGTTTGTCTGCTAATGGATGTGGCGCCTCACCGCTACTTCTACCTGCTGAACTTTCTGTAGCTGGTAAAACAATCTGAGTTTTCTCAAAAATCGTTGCACGCTTAAAGCTCCCCTGGTCGGTGATAACAATATGAATATGGGCGTTTTGGAGGGTATGACTGATTGGCATGAGCTTTTTATCTGCCGGTAAATCTAGATTAGCCCCGGCCTCATACGTTTCATACAGTTTAGCAAGCCAGCTCATAGTTGCACCTCTTCCTGATCAACCGACTTGAGATTATGGGCTATTTCAAATTCCTTGGGGGACATGGGGCGGACAAATCGCTGAACCTCGCATTCTTTCGGACGAGGAAAGGTGAAAATCCCTCTGAGCATGGTGGCGCGCCAAAAACGGCTGTACAGTTCGTTTTTTCCGGTTTCGTCAGGGTAATCAAACCCATGAAACATCAGACCAAAACCGAGTTCTGGGGTAGTGTCGTAAGGGCTAACCCCCTCGCCAAAAACGCAGGGTTCAACATAGCCCTGGCAATCACGGGTACCAAGGAAAATATCTTGCCTTCCGCCACGTTCAAGGGAACGTTTGGCAATGCTATAGTGCTTGCCGTCAATGCGGTCCTTGCCAAGCTCGGGGCGATGCTCATTCCATTCAAAATGCGCCGCAATCTGGTATTCAACATCATGCAGAAATGTGTATATCGCCAGGCTGTTGCCGCCTCCCCACACCAGCGGCTTTGTTCCTTTGGTTTGAGTCTGTATGGATTTCATGACGCGAACCTTGTCAACATGCCAAATAATAGTTGGTTTCCAGTAGATGGATTTGAGAACCCCTTTGATGGCTTCGTAGGTTGGAACATGGTAGGAGCATTTTTCACCGCCTGTTTTAGTAACAGGATCAGTAAAGAGGGCATATCTGCCCCATAATCGGAAACTGAAATCGTTTTTCATGATACCTCCTTATTAACCAATCAGAGTCGACAGGGTACTGACTGCTTCTGTAGATAAACCAAAATCATCGCTATAATATCGCTCGTTGAGAGCATAAATATCCAAACCAGGCTGTATAGGGCTTACGGCATTACAATCATTAAGTTTTTTCCACACATTGGGAAAAACATTTACGCTGTATTGCTGGGCTTTACTAAGAAGAGCGTAGTCTTTGGCTGGGTCAAATGCAGCACATAGTTTTCCAATGATTTCCTTCCCCTTCTTATAGGGGACGATCACGGCTTGGGTTGGTGCATCGATTACCTGAAAGATGTTTCCAGCAGTCATAAAAGACTGTTTTAATAACAGATCGGTTACCGCAATATTTCCACGATTCTCAGCCAGCAAATTTAAAAGGCTGTCTGTTCTTCCTGCTTGTTTGGGGTTGACGGGGTAAACCATCTCGTCTGCCCGGCTGTAAAAATAATATTCAAAATAGCGTTCCATTACATCGGGCGCCAGTAAGTCATCGGAAGATTCGGAGAAGATCCGTAATGCCTTGTCGCGTCCCTCCATTATATCGTGGAGCATTTCGATATTTTCCTGGTCAGGGTTGACAACGTGCACAGTTGCCTGGGGTCCCCGGCCATTTCTGTTGCAACGGCCCGCAGCCTGGGCAATGGAATCGAGACCTGCCAGGAAGCGGATAACTGAGTTGAAATCAACATCCACCCCTGCCTCAATCAATTGCGTACTTATGCACATCACTGGGAGTTTCCAGTGCAGATGACGCTTGATTTTTTTCAATTTTAGTTTTCGGTGCGCAGGACACAAACTGGTGCTCAGATGGAACAGACAGCGTCTGTCAACATATTCCTTGCAGGAGTGGAAGAGTTGCTGCGCCCACTGCTTGGTATTGACGATAAACAGGCAGTTGCCTTTGTTGTTGTATTCATCAATAGCGAGATTGGTTAACTCTTCTTCATTCCATCCCTGGGGACGATACTTGTTGCTGATTTTCACCCGATTGAGCTGTTCGAACCGATCCGCAACATTGCCGATCAATTCACTGTTGGGTGCCATTACCAGCTGCCCTTTTTCTGGGTCTCTCAAGCGATCAAGAACTGGTTGGGTCGCGGTGCAAAGGATGGCGGTCGTTTGGGTGTGAGCAACAAGGAAATTCAGAGAATTGCAAAACATATGAAAACATTTAATGGGTAAAGTCTGGATTTCGTCGAAAATCAGTACGGATTTGGCCAGTTGGTGCATTCGCCGAGCGCCTCGTGTTCCACCGCCAAACAATGCTTCCAGAAATTGCACCATTGTTGTGAAAATGATAGGCGCATCCCAATTTTCAGCAACCAGTTTGCTCTGCCAGGTTTGTTTTTCAGGTTCAAGGTTTGAGTGCTGTTCCAAAACCCAACTGAAAGCATCCCCTTTCTTTTCCAGAATTTTGCGAATATCCGCAGCATTCTGATCGATGATGGAAGTGTAGGGGATAATGTAGATGATATGATCCAGGTTGTGTTTTTGTGCATGGTGCAGCGCAAAGCGTATACTGGCATAGGTTTTTCCGCCCCCCGTTGGCACCGTCAACTTATAGAGTCCTTGTGGGTCGCAAGCTCGAGACAAGCACTCTTGGGAGATTTGGCGACGGATGATATCTATTTCATTTCGGATAGCGAGATTTTCAAGATAATTCTCAAGGCGTGTTATCGCTGGGGTCCAGTCGATATCATCCATGTTCCTTGCAGCTTTTCTACTGGGCGTTTCAAAATCAGCACTGTCGATTCTGTCGGCGTCGATCAGACAACTAAATAAAAATCGTGTCCACAGCCCTAGCTGAAAAGCGCGGGTCGTTGCCGACAAGTTTTGGGCTTCCAGCTTTTGAAAGAAGTTCAGACAATCTTGAAGACGCTCTGTTGTCGCAATCTCTGTCAGATTTTTAATAACTTCTTTATCTGCAACTCGAAGACATTCCTGCAAATGGGTGCGGTCGTCGCTTTTGGCAATTCGATCAAGAAAACTGACTTTACCATCCGGCCTTAAACAATCGATCATTCCACCGTGGTGTGATGCCAAACACAAGGCCATAATTTGGCCAGCGTGTTTTCCGATAGGGAACCGGTTTGCGTTATAAAGTCTGAACCGCTCCCAAATCCATTGGGCACCGGCGCTGGAATGATCAATCTTGCCTTTCAAGGACCGTGAATCGACATAATCATCATCAATATCGGGATTTAGGAGATCTGTGGCTGACTGGATATAGCTCTGAAAATCTTGACTGTATTTACCAAAATCGTGCAGTAGACCAAGCAGTTCCCCCAAATCTGGAACACCTAACTTCTGCGCAAAATGGCGCGATAATTGGGAGACTTCAAACAAGTGGTCCATAACTGACTGGATTTCGCCATCGGTTTTTCTCCTATGAGCGACGAATTGATTTTGTGTCATATGTGCGGCTCCTGACCCATAAGCCCTTTAACTGGCAACTCCGGCCAAATTGGCCAACAGAACTATAAAAACTCTGATAAATTGAAGTGTTCGTTCGTTGTGTAACTCTTACGTATTTCTTAAACATGCACCATATAAATATTCATCGTGAGCCGCGCCCACGGATCATGAGACTGTTGCAATTCACCAATTCTGGCGATCACCGGTTGCCGGCGGGACAGCATCTGACTGATGGCGGTATTGTCCCGGCGCGGCACATAGCCAAGTTGGTTGTCGTTCCATATAACTTTCACGGCCTGGTGGTCGTGGGGATTTTCCGGTTCGGGCACGAGTTGGAGCGAATCGTTCGGGTGTAATCTGTCCCATAGCCTGTCACCGTCGTAGAACTGGAAACCGGCCACCGGCACAGTCTGCAGGAGTATTTCCCGGTTGCTTGGTTTTGCTGCTGCGGCCGGTTTCCTGGTCAGGGTGATGAGCGACAGAGCGGAGAGTGCTTTCACAACAGATTTAAGAAAAATTCGTCTTTGCATGTGGGGGGCTCCCGGTAAAGTCTGTTCCTCGATTGTTTTCCCAACTCAAAAAGCTGATTCGGATTGATTGAGATCATTTCAACCACCCTACCACACCCACCCTGTCATGGCGTGTCAGTGCGGCAATAAATTTTCGCCATTTTGTCGATTTCTTTTTGAACAAGGTCTATCAGTTCCGGCGGTTCGATAATCTGGATTTGGGCGCCGTGACTGAGGACGATTCCGACCAGTTCCCGGAAATCGGCAACGGGGAATTCCAGGCGGAGGGCGCCGTCCGGGGCGGTGTCGGTTTTTTGTTCCGGGTGCCAGCTCTGTTCCTTGATCCATGGCGAAATCTGCGGGGAGAACTGCAGCACTACGCGGATGGTGGTGTCGCCCTGCATGATGCCGAAATGTTTGCGGGTGTATTCCTTGATATCGGGCAGGCTGGCGGGGACGGCGATCTTTTCATCGGCCTGTGCTATTTCACGGATGCGGGCCAGGGCGAAGTCCCGCAGGTCATTGCGGGCTGCGCACCAGGCGATGAGGTGCCAGCTGCCCATGTAATGCATGAGATGCAGGGGCTGGATGGTTCGGGCCGAGGTTCCGTGATTGTGCGGGGAATGGTAGGTGATGCGCAGGGCGCGGTCCTTGAACAGCGATTCCACGGTTTGCCGGAAGGTTGCGGTGTTGACCATAGCGTATTCGATATTTTTGACCGAGATTTTCCGGTCGACCTGCTGCAGGCAGGTGTTCCGGTCATCGTTGCCGGTCATGCTGGTTACCCGGTTGATCAGTCGGCAGAGATCGTCCTTCAGCGCGGGGTCGGGGATGGTTGAAGCCAGGCGGACGGCAAGCGACAGGGCCAGCACATTGGTTTCGCTGATCCAGTGGCCGGGGATTTCGTACGATTCCTCGGAGTACCGAAAGCCATTGTGCGGACGATCGAATTTGAGTGGGGCATTGTGTCGCTCGCGCAGGAATTCGATATCACGGTGGGCGGTTCGTCGGGAGATCTCGAATTCCTCGGCGAGGTGGCCGGTGTTCGGGAATTTTCCGGCCTTTATCCGGCCATGAAACCAGTGGACACGTTCGCCCTGCTGCCGTTTCGACATGTTCGTCCTCCCAAATGCAAGTAATTGTTGCTCCGAAGGGAATAACCCGATTAACTATAATCCTGTAATTTGTAGGAGCCCAGCCAATCGAACTTTGCTAGGCACGACGTTGTAATATCTTAAATTCATTGAAAAACAATGAGACTACCAAGTATCGTGCATGCCTGCAATGGCTATTGGGACCCCATCAGGTTCGGCTGATTTCATTTTTTCTCGGGAGGAGCACCATGACCAAGCCCATCTATCTCGACTACAACGGCACAACCCCGCATGCCCCTGAAGTGATCGAGGCCATGCGGCCGTTTCTGGAAAGCGAATTCGGCAATCCGTCCAGCTCGCACTGGTACGGCATCCGGCCCAAGCAGGCGGTGGATGCAGCCCGCCGGCAGACCGCTTCGCTCTTGGGGTGCAGCGCCGGGGAGGTGATCTTCACCAGCGGCGGCACCGAATCGAACAATCAGGCCCTGAAGAGCATCGGCGGTTCGCGATACGCTCAGGGCAACCATATCATCACCTCGCAGATCGAACATCCTGCGGTGCTCGAGGTCTGCCGGTCGCTGGAACGGTATGGCTTTGCAGTCACGTATCTGCCGGTCGATGGCGACGGGCTGCTGGATCCGGCGGCCCTGGCGGCGGCAATTACCCCGAAAACCATCATGATTTCCATCATGCATGCCAATAATGAGGTGGGCACGCTGCAGCCAGTTGCCGAGATTTCGACGTTGGCCAGGGAGAAAGGAATTCTCATGCATACCGATGCCGCCCAGTCGGTGGGGAAGGTGGCCGTGCGGGTCGATGAACTCGGGGTCGATCTGCTGTCGGTCGCCGGACACAAGATCTATGCACCGAAAGGGGTGGGCGCTCTTTATATCCGCGATGGCGTCAAGCCGGAGATTTTCTGTCATGGCGCGGGGCAGGAGCGGGGGATTCGGGCCGGAACGGAAAACGTCCTGGGAGTGGTCGGTCTCGGCAAGGCCTGCGAGATCGCGGGCCAGGAGCTGATCTCCCACGCCGACCATATGCGCCGCATGCGCGACCGGCTGGAAGAAGGGCTGGCCGGAGCCCTTGGCGATATCCGCTTCAACGGTCACCGGCAAAAGAGGCTGCCCAACACTGCCAGCGTATCTTTTCCAGGCCTTGCGGCGAACCGTATCCTCGAAGAGATCGGTCTGGAAGTGGCCGCTTCGGCCGGGGCCGCCTGCCATGCCGATCATGTGCAGATCTCGCATGTGCTCGAGGCCATGCAGATTCCCGAGGTATGGGCGAAGGGGACAATCCGTTTCACCACCGGCAGGATGACTACAGCCGCGGAAATCGACCGGGCGCTGGAGGTGGTTGTTGCGGCGGTGAAACGGCTGCGCGGGTAGCCGTGGTTGGCCCACCTCGTTCCGGTCTGCCTTCCTGAAACTTCTTGTCACAGAGGGAAAGAGTAGAGTAGATACAAAAAATGGTTCTTCCGGTTAAGCGTACGTGAATATCGCAATATTGAGAGATTTCATCTTCAATACCAGGAATGGACCGACAATCTTGTCGATATCGATATCGGGATCGAAATCGAACAGAAAATGCGAAAAGCTTTACAGCAGGGAGCGGCCCTTCGTAAGTTGAGCTACAATCATTCAACTACAGGCCTTTTAATAATTTTTTATGTGTTGGCATGCGATGACTTCACCACAGGGAATTCTCAATACTCTCATAGTCGATGACGAAAAAAATATTCGCAAGACTCTCTCATATTGTCTTGAAACCGAGGGGCATTCCGTCGTGGCGGTTGCTAATTCGCACGAGGCGCTGCGTGAGGCGAAAAGACAGTCTTTCGATATAGCTTTCATAGACCTCAGGCTCGAGGCGGAAAACGGGATGGATCTCATTCCGCCGTTATTGGCTGAATCTCCCTGGCTGAAGATTGTAGTTATAACGGCAAATGCGACAATCGAGACCGCAGTTGAGGCAATGCGCCGCGGCGCATCCGATTATATTGAAAAACCGTTTACAAGCGCTCAGGTAAAACTCCTGATTCGAACACTGGGGCATATTCGCGATCTGGAAAATGAGATAGCCGTCCTGCGGGAAGACAGGCGGCGGTTTGCACCTGAGGCCCTCTTGCAGAGCAAAAACGCCGACATGCTTCGTATCATCGAAAAGCTGCACAAAGCAGCGGCTTCCGAAGCCATGATCCTGATTCGCGGCGAGAGCGGGACCGGAAAATCCGTCTTTGCCAGGACCATCCATAATTTGAGTCCACGGGCGAAAAAACCGATGATGATTGTCTCGTGTCCCGCGGTGCCGACCGAACTTCTTGAGAGTGAATTATTCGGTCACGCCAAAGGGGCCTTCACCGGTGCGGTGAAGGAGAATCCGGGCCGTATCGCAGCATGTGAGGGAGGGACCCTCTTTCTCGATGAAATCGGCGACATGGCGCTCACGATACAGGCCAAACTGCTTCGTTTCATCCAGGACAAGGAGTATGAACGCCTGGGTGAGACCTTTTCCCGCAAGGCAAACGTGCGGATTATAACTGCAACCAACGTCAATCTCGAGCAGCGTGTCGCTGAAGGCCGGTTCCGCGAAGATCTTTTCTACCGGATAAATGTCATCAGTGTAAGTGTTCTGCCGCTTCGTGAGCGTCGGGAGGACATCCTGACCATGGCCAGGGATTTCTGCAGCTTCTTTTGTCTTGCCAACCATAAAGGGTCGCTTGAGTTTGATGCCGGCGCCGAAAGGGCACTCATGAACTACTCCTGGCCCGGTAATGTCCGCGAACTTAGAAATGCCATCGAACGGGCGGTGATCCTGGGAAGTGGCCCCAAAATAACCGAAGATGACCTGCCTGAGAATATTGTTCCCTCTCTTGGTTTTCAAGGAGTTGGAGATTTGGTCTCTCTTGCTGCCATTGAAGAAATTCATATCAAGAAGATTCTGAAGAAGACCTCTTCCATTCAGGAGGCGGCTGATGTCCTCGGAATCGACCAGACCACCTTGTGGCGAAGAAGAAAGTTTTACGGAATCTGATTCGATCAAGCCCTATACTTCACCTTCCAAATTGCATGGTTTTCACCTGCCATCCTTTCAAATTGCAATCCCGATTTACCCTTAATTGATAAAAATCCCCTGAATTCAACTTTTTACAAGTTGGCATGGCTTTTGCGTTAAGACTTTTGTTCGCTGCTTCCCCGCTCCTGGCTGAACAAAGGATACATAAGTCATGAATCTGAAGAAAAAAATACTGATAGGCTATGGCGTTGCCTTTAGCCTTATGGGTCTCGTTGCGACATGGGCAATCATCAATTTATGGTCGCTCGGCAAAACGACAGATGGGATCCTGCGTGATTACTACCGGAGTATTCTGGCTGTCGAGAATATGACGGATGCCCTTGGACTCCTGGACAGCGGCGTGCTCCTCATGCTTATGGGCGATATGGAAAAGGGTACCGCCCAGTATCAGGAAAATGATGCCCTTTTCTGGGAATGGCTTGGTCGTTCCAGGGACAGTATTGCCGTGGAGGGAGAGCGAGAGGTAATTCACACGATCGAAAGGGTATATGGGGAATACAACAATAAAATCAAAGAAATATACGATTTTGAAGAAAAAGGATGGGAGTCGCTTCCGCTCACTCTGGAAACGTATAAAGACTCGATACTTCCGGTGTTCAGCAAGGTGAAGGATACCTGCCTGGAACTGCGGACGATGAATGAAAAAACAATGTACTCAGCCAGCGAAAAAGCGAGACAGGATGCGCGATATGCAATCTGGTCGACGATTTTCGTTGCATCGATGGCATCCGTTATCGCGCTTTTTTTCAGTCTCGTTTTTGCGGAGAGGCTTGTCCTGCCGTTGCGGCGATTTGTCGAGGCCGCTAAAAAGATTTCCGCCGGCGAATTTTCCGTTCAGCTGTCCGTTGCAACACACGATGAGTTGGGTGAACTCGCAGTCGAATTTAATCGGATGACGGCTGAACTCAGGCGGTATCACGTGATGAATGTCGATCGCATCGTTGCGGAGAAAAATAAGGGCGAAGCTATACTGGCGAGCATTGAGGATGGATTGGTGGTGTTTGACACGGACAGGAGGGTCACCGGTATCAATCCTGCCGGTTGTCAGATGCTGAATGTCGAATTCAGGGAACAGGACGTTCTGCATTGTGAGCAGATTCTGCCGATGAACAGCATTTGCGACATAGTTGCAGAAACACTGCGAACCGGAATACAGCCCGACATCCCCGATGATCGACGGGTTTTCACTCTGAAAAACCAAGACAGTTCCCGTCACTATCTCTTTACCGCGACAGCGATTGGACGAAGAGATGACCATCTCTCGGGTGTCGTATTGTTGCTCAAGGATATCACTCAATTGAAAGAGGTTGAGCGGCTCAAGAGCGAGTTCGTCATGGCAGCATCGCATGAGCTGCGAACCCCTCTCACCAGTTTGGGAATGGGCATTGATCTCCTCATCGAGCATGCGGTGCAATATCTTCCCGAAAGAGAAAAAGAACTGCTCCATGCCGCGCATTACGAGGTGCACCGCATGAAGTCTATGGTCCATGATCTGCTTGATCTGTCAAAAATCGAGACGGGTAGAATCGATCTCGAATTTGAAAAAATTCCGATTGCGACGCTGTTTGAACATGTTCGAGATATTTTTAAAGGACAGGTCAGCATGAAGCATATCAACCTGACCATTGATGACACTGAATTTATGCCTTTGGTTCGTGCGGATACCAATAAAATCGTCTGGGTCCTTTCCAATCTCATCTCAAACGCCTTGCGATACGTCGAAGAAGGGGGACACATCCGGCTTTCAGCCGAAAAAAAAGGCGCGGAACTCAACATTGCGGTTCATGACGATGGAACAGGAATTCCGCAGGAGTACCAGACACGGATTTTTCAGAAATTTGTCCGGGTCAACAAGCAGGAGAGCGGCAGAACAGGTCTGGGCCTTGCGATCTGCAAGGAGATTGTCCGAGCCCATAGCGGGACAATCTGGGTTGAGTCAAATCCGGGAAAGGGGAGCACTTTCACGTTCACCTTGCCTGTAGTTTCGTAGCAAGAGTTCCATTGTTCAAGTGTTTTATAAAGAGATGCTTCGATAGGCGTCTATCGAGGAAAAGAGAATAAGGAAAAACGTTCTGCAATAGAAAAGGAGTAGTCATGGTTACCACCCAGGTCATTATCTTTGTGCTCGCTTACGCCTCCATCGCCCTTGAGCATCCTCTCAAGGTCAATAAATCGGCATCGGCTCTTCTTGGTGCCGGTCTTTTGTGGACGGTCTACGCAATGATGGGCGGAGACCATCATCTGGTAACGGAAAATCTCAAAGAGTCGGTAGCGGCAACTGCCCAGATCGTCTTCTTCCTTATGGGAGCGATGACTATCGTCGAGGTGGTCGATGCCCATAACGGATTTTTTGTCATTACTTCGCGCATCAAAACCACCAAAATCACGTCACTGCTCTGGCTGGTAGGCTTTGTCTCCTTTTTTCTCAGCTCCATCCTTGACAACCTGACTACCACCATCGTCATGATCTCCCTGATGAAAAAGCTGCTCGATCGCCATGAAGACCGACTGTTTTTCGCCGGTATCATCGTCATCGCCGCCAACGCCGGCGGAGCCTGGACACCGATCGGCGATGTCACTACAACCATGCTGTGGATCGGTGGCCAGATTACCACCCTCAACATCATCAAGGGGGTTTTCCTGCCTTCGCTGGCTTGCCTCATCGTACCGCTGACTCTTCTTTCCTTTACCCTGCGAGGCAAAAAGGTTTATGCTCCGGCAGTGGTTGAGAACGGTACTGATATTCAAACTACTCCTTTCGAACAAAACCTGATGTTCTGTATGGGCATAGGCACCCTTGTAGCCGTACCTATTTTCAAAGGGGTGACCCACCTTCCTCCCTTTATGGGTATTCTCTTCGGTCTCGGCATCCTCTGGCTGGTGGGCGAGCTACTTCATCGCAATAAAGTTGATGATTACAAGGAGCATCTGACTCTGGTAGCCGCCCTCAAGCGCATCGATATGAGCTGCATCGTGTTCTTTATCGGCATCCTGCTGGCTGTTGCCACCCTTGAACACACCCATATTCTGACATCTCTTGCCCAGTGGCTTGATAAGACTGTTGGCCGTCAAGATGTCATCGTCACCCTGATCGGTCTGGCCAGTGCGGTTGTCGATAACGTGCCGCTGGTGGCCGCATCCATGGGCATGTACGACATGGCCACCTATCCGACCGACAGCTTCCTCTGGGAGTTCATGGCTTACTGTGCCGGAACCGGCGGCTCGATCCTGATCATCGGCTCGGCAGCCGGTGTTGCCGCCATGGGCCTCGAGAAGATCCACTTCTTCTGGTATGCCAAAAAGATCGGCGGGCTTGCCGCCCTTGGCTATTTTAGCGGAATCTTTGTCTATATCATGCAGTACAAAATGCTGCACGGCTGATATCCGCCAGACCCTGCCTTTGCAGAGGAACAAGAGCACAAAGAAAAATGAGGGTGGAACTGCTGAGAGTGCCTCCCTGAACATATTAATAGAAGAGAGGAGACGTGATGGAAGGAGAATTGAAAGCCAAGGTGTTGCTGGTGGACGATGAGGCGGATTTTTTGGCCACGTTGGCCGAGCGCCTTGAGACAAGGGGCTTGAAGGTCAATACCGCCGGCAGCGGCGAGGATGCTGTGGCCATGGTTGAGAGCGAGGGGTTCGATCTCGTCATCCTCGATCTGGCGATGCCGGGTATCGACGGTCTTGAGACCCTGAAGAGGATCAAGGCTCAACAACCCGATGTCGAGATTATCATGCTCACCGGTCAGGGTTCGATCCGAACAGGCATTGAGGCAATGAAGCTCGGGGCGGAGGATTTCCTCCAGAAACCGGTCAACATCTCCGAGTTGATGGACAAGATCAGCGAGGCCAAGGACAAGAGGATGCTTATCTTTCAGTCAAAGAGTGTCAAGGAGATCGAGAAGATCCTGCACACCAAAGGCTGGTAGAGAAATGAGAAATCAGTTTCAGGATAAAGGTCGTGATTCTGAACTCTGTGCGTCAAGGCGACATTTTTTTACAAGAAGGAGAAAACTTATGAATACTGAAAATCAGACGGTACGAGACATCATGCTCCCCCTTTCCGGTTTTCCATGTATGAAGGAAAGCGGTACTGTCCAGGAGGCTCTTCGACAATTGCGGTCGTTCTGTCCCCTCGGCAATTCCCGTCCCTGCGGCTTCAGCGAACTGCTGGTGGTGGATGATAAGGGCGGGCTGGTCGGTCGGGTAACCCAGCAGGGTATTCTGCGGGTGCTTTTTTCATCCCTGCTCGAGCCCATGGATATCAAGCCCTTTGCAGGCAGAACCATCGACTACAGTGATCTGGCAACCCTTCTCAACGGGGTGCTGATCAGGGAGGGCATCAATCATCTGAACGCCCCTGTCGGCAAGGTCATCGAGAAGGGCATCCGGGTGCTGCCCGCTGCAACCGGTCTCCTTCACGCCATGTCAATCATGGTCATCTCCAATGAGACGGTGCTGCCGGTTGAAGAAAACGGCAAACTGGTCGGCGTAGTCAAACTCGCCGAGGTCTTCGGGGCACTCGGCGAAGAACTTATCTCTACGAAATCTAAATAGTAAGAGGATGGATAACATGTCATCAACGTATGTCGAAGCAACGGAGGTGAAGGCCCCGTTTGACTGGAAGAGGGTGTTCTTTCTTCTTCTGGGAGTAACCCTGTTTTGCATCATCTATTATGCCCCGGCCTGGCCTGATGCCATCGATCCCATGGGCAAGCACTTCACCCTGAGCGTAGAAGGTAAGGGGGCCCTGGCTCTCTTTGCTCTCGCCGCCACCTGGTGGATCTTCGAGGTCCTGCCGATCGGCGTCACCGGTATAGCTATCGGCGTGGTCCAGGCCATGTTTCTTATCCGGAAACCGGAAGTGGCCTTCAAGGATTTCATGGACCCTTCGGTATTGTTCATCTTCGGTTCCATCGTCATTGGCCTGGTTTTCACCAAGAGCGGTCTGACCAAGAGGATGGCCTACAAGATGCTCTCCATCGTCGGTGAGCGGACCAGCATGATCTACCTCGGTTGCTTTGTCATGACCGTGACTTTAACTCACTTGATGGCCCACACCGCGGTGGCCGCCACCATGTTTCCGCTTCTCATGGCGATCAATGCCCTGTATTCGGATGACGACAAGCCGAGCAGGTTCGGTAAAGGACTGTTCATCGGCATGGCCTATGTTGCCGGGGCCGGGAGTATCATCACCCTGCTAGGTTCGGCCAGGGCCGCAGTCGGTATTGCATTCTTCAAGGAAATGACCGGCAAGGATATCAGTTTCTTCGAACTCACCTATTATCTGTTTCCGCTGGGATGGATAATGGTCGGGCTGCTCTGGGGGATGATGATGATCCTGTGCAAGCCGGAAAAAGCAGTTATCCCCGGCCTGAAAGAAAGAGCAAAGCGAATGTATGCCGAGCTGGGCGGGTGGAGCAGAAACGAGATCATGACACTTGTTATCGTTCTCACCGTGATTGTTCTCATTGCTGCAAAAAACTGGGTTCCTGCCCTGAAAAACATTGACAAGACAGCGATTCTGCTGAGTTCGACTCTGCTGTTTTTTGTTCTCAAAATCCTGAAGGTTGAGGATCTGGAGGATATACCCTGGAATATCATCCTGCTCTTTGGCGGGGCGATGTCGATCGGTTTCTGTCTCTGGCAGACCCATGCTGCCGAGTGGCTGGCAGTCAACTGGCTGGCCCTTTTCAAGGAAGCCTCCGGGGTGGTGTTTATTCTGGGGATTGCCTTCTTCGTTCTGGTTATGACCAACTTTATCATGAACGTTGCCGCCATTGCCATCTCCCTGCCGGTGGCTCTGGTTATCGCTCCTTATCTGGGAGTGGCTGGCGATGTTATCTTTTATGCCTCATTGGCGACGGCCGGTATGCCTTTCTTCCTGTTGATCGGTGCGGCGCCGAACGCCATCGCCTACGGCTCGAAGCAGTTCAGCGCCGGTGAGTTTTTTCGTTACGGTATCCTGGCGAGCATTGTGCTGATGGTCGCTGTCTGGCTGATGGTGACAATTATCTGGCCGCTCATGGGTATGCCGATTCTGCTGGCGAAGTAATAATACCTTGTCAAAAATACCGCGGTGACCGGAGATGGTTCCAGTCACCGCTGGTATTCCTCACCGAAAAATCCACCTGAGGCTATCCGTTTGACCAAGACGCGAAAAATCAAAGTCCTGGTCGTGGATAATGAGTCGGTATTTGCCTCGACCCTTGCGGACCATCTCAGCCTGCGCAAGTTTGAAGCTAAGAGTGTCTGCTCGGGAGAAGAGGCCTTGGAGTATATTCCGAGATTTCATCCCGACGTGATAATCCTTGACCTGCAGATGCCTGATATGAGCGGTCTGGATGTGCTCGCGCAGGTCAAAGCCTTTGATCGGACTATCGAGGTGATCCTGCTGACCGGCAATGGTTCTTTCGATATCGGAATCGCCTGCATGCAGTTGGGCGCCTTTGATTACCTGGTCAAGCCCGTTGATTTGGATCAAATCGTCGAAATCATTGCCGAAGCATATCGAAAGAAAATGTCGGATCTAGAAAAGTAGGGTGCACTTCGTGCACCACCATTGGTGCACGAAGTGCACCTACTGTCTCCAATCCGATCAGTTCGATCACCCTGTACGTTCTTTCACCTGCCGCAGATAATAGTCGTAATCGCCGTCGTAGATGCGCATCTCGCCGTGGTCGATTTCCAGCACCCTGGTGACCAGCGAGCGAAGGAAATGGCGGTCATGGCTGACCAGGATGACCGTTCCCTCGAATTTCTGCAGGGCGGCAAGGAGCACTTCGCGGGACTGGATGTCGAGGTGGTTGGTCGGTTCGTCGAGAACGAGGAAGTTGAGCGGCTGGCCGAGGAGCCGGGCGAGGATTATCCGGCTTTTTTCCCCGCCTGACAGGTTGGCGATGCGTTTGTCGACATCGTCGCCGGAAAAGAGGAAGGCGCCGCAGAGGTTGCGGATCGCTCCGATATTCTCCATCGGCATAGACTCCTGGACCGCCTGGAAGACAGTCTGGTCGGGGTGGAGAAGATCCATGGCATGCTGGCTGAAATAGCCGGTGGTGACGCCGCTGCCGACCATCACCTCGCCTTCGGTCGCTTCGGTTGCGCCGGTGATGACTTTCAGGAGGGTCGATTTTCCGGCGCCGTTGACGCCGACTACGGCAATCTTTTCGAGTCTGCGCACGGTGCCCGACAGGCCATGGAAGACCGGGATGATCCGGCCGTCGTGGCCGGTCCAGGTCTTGCCGAGGTTTTTCAGGTGGAGGACATCGTCGCCGCTGCGCGGCGGGACGGGGAAGTCGAACCTGATGGTTCTCTGTTCGGGCGGCAGGACGATGCGCTCGATCTTTTCGATCTTCTTGATCCGCGACTGGACCTGGGAGGCGTGCGAGGCCCGGGCGGCAAAGCGGGCGATGAATTCTTCTTCCTTGGCGAGCATCTCCTGCTGTCTTTTAAAGCTGGCCTGCAGCTGCTGGCGGCGGATTTCCCGCTCCTGCAGATAGAAATCGAAATTGCCGCTGTAGGTCGTGGTGCTGCCGTTGGCCACCTCGATGATCCGGTTGACGATCTTGTTCATGAACTCGCGGTCATGGCAGGTCATCAGCAGGGCGCCCTTGAAATCGGTGCGCAGCCATTCCTCCAGCCAGAGGATCGATTCGATATCCAGGTGGTTGGTCGGTTCGTCGAGCAGCAGGACATCGGGATTGATGGTCAGGATCTTGGCGAGAGCGATGCGCATCTTCCAGCCGCCGCTGAAGGCCTCGACCGGGGTTTTGAAGTCGAGCGGCGAGATCCCGAGACCGGTGAGGATTGCCTGAGCCCGCGATTCGAGATCGTAGCCGCCGCGCTGCTCGAAGATCTCGACGCTTTCGCCGTATCGTTCCAGCAGGGCGGTCATCTCGTCTTCTTCCATGGGTTCGCCCATGGCTGCTTCCATTTCCCTGATCTGCACGCCGAGTTCGACGATATCGCCTGCCGCCGACATTACTTCGGTGAGCACCGAGCGTCCGGCCATTTCCCCTACATCCTGGGCAAAATAGCCGATGACGGTTTTTTTCGAGCAGCTGATTTCACCCTTGTCCGGCTCTTCTTCACCGGTGATAAGACGGAAGACGGTGGTCTTGCCCGCACCGTTCGGGCCGACAAGGCCGGTCCGGGTGGCGGGGAGAATCTGCAGGCTGGCGTTCTGGAGAAGAACCTGGGTGCCGTGCTGTTTCTGGATATTGGTGAGATGTATCATTGTTCCTTGCTTAGTTAGTGTCTGACCAAAAAAGACCGGAAGTTACCACGATGCAATCATAGGATGCAAGTACAATCTGCCTTTTCGTGCTAACTCGGCGAGAAGGGCGGGGTCGGAAAAACGGACCTCCTATAAATATCCTTGATGGCAGGCACGAATAGATCTTTACAGAAGATTGTCGCAGTGTGATACTGCATCGCGGAAATAGGCAGTTGACTGTGTGCCGGGCGAGCGAAAAAGTCTGGCCGGAATTATAGTGAGTTCATCAATCTTGAGCCCCAGGAGGTAACGGGATGAATCCGCAAGCTGTTGACCGGCAACGAGGACGAAGAATCGATGCAATCGCGGTGCTGCTTTGTATCGTCTTGCTTTTTTCATCATTGCCGGCAGTGGCGCAAACACAGGGTGTTCCTGCCGGAAAGGTGCGGCTGGAGCTTTTCGGCAAGGTGCTCGATTCGCACAGCAGCGCCGTCGAAGAAGCTTCGATTCAGGTGTTGCTGAACGGTTCCCCACTCAAGGTTTCCGGAATGGCCGGCCATGGCGTCGATGCAGCCTACACCCTCAAGACCAGGGGAGACGGCACCTACCAGGCAAGGATGTGGGTGAGGGAAGGGCAAATTACCGCCGACAGCACCCTGGTGGTTACCGTCTTCAAGCCCAGCTTTGCCAAAACCATTCACGAAATACAGGGTCGCGAACTCACCAGGGAAGGACCGAATTTTATCGCTTCGGTTGATATTCAAATGAGCCGTACGACCGGCCCTGCCTTCTGGATAGCCATGGTGGTTTTTATCCTCGCCTATATCCTGATTTCTTTCGAGCTGCTGCACAGGACCATGGCGGCCATGCTCGGGGCGTCGATCATGCTGGTCATTTCCTACACCGCAGGCACCCTGAATCCCGAATACCACATTTTATCCTACGAAAGTGCCATCAAGGCCATCGACATGAATGTCATCTTCCTGCTGATGGGCATGATGATAATCGTCGGCATCCTCAAACACACCGGGATCTTCCAGTGGTGCGCCTATAAATGCTATCAGCTTGCCCGCGGCAATGTTTTCATGCTCGCTGTCATCCTTATGGGCTTTACCGGGGTGTCGTCGGCCTTCCTCGATAACGTCACAACCATGCTGCTGCTGACCCCGGTGACCATCCAGATTGCAGTTTCCCTCGGCATACGTCCGCTGGCCCTGCTTATTCCCGAGATTCTGGCCTCTAATATCGGCGGCACAGCCACCCTGATCGGCGATCCGCCGAATATCATGATCGGTTCCTATGCCGGTCTGACCTTTCTTGATTTTGTCGTAAATCTTGCCCCGACCTGTGCCGTGGTCATGGTCATTCTGTTCGTCTTTGCCAAATTTGTGTACAGCAAGCAATTCAGCCAGGCGAAGGTCGACGATATCCAGCAGTTTATCGTTCAGCTGCGGGAAGAATATAAAATCACCGACGCCACACTCCTCACCGTCGGGATGGTTGTCATGAGCATCGTTGTCGCCCTTTTTCTCACCCACGGAATCTGGCATATGGAGGTCAGTATCGCCGCGCTGTTCGGCGCTTCGCTGCTCTTTACTTTCGGCCTGCTGACGAAAAAAATCAATATGCTGGAGTTGATCGAGAAAGATATCGAGTGGACGACCCTGCTGTTTTTCATGTTCCTGTTCATGCTGGTCGGCGGGGTGGAAGAGACCGGGATGCTCGATATTGTCGCCGATTGGGTGCTCTTTCTGGCCCAGGGCAATCTGGTCGCCTCGATATGTCTGATTCTCTGGGTGTCGGCGATTATGAGCGCCTTTGTCGACAACATTCCGTTTACCGCCACCATGCTGCCGATCGTCGCGTACCTGAACCAGGTTATCCCGGGCGCCGAATCCGGAGTGCTGTGGTGGGCTTTGGCGTTTGGCGCCTGTTTCGGCGGGAACGGGACGATGATCGGAGCCAGTGCCAACGTGGTGACTCTCGGAATAGCCGAGTCGGCCGGACATCCGGTCCGCTTCTTCGCCTTCATGAAGGTGGCTTTCCCGTTTATGTTGATCAGTGTCGCAATCGCCAATGTCTGGCTGTTGCTCGCTTATTAAGATTGAATAAAGAAGGAGTTTCGTCATGAAAAAAGATATTCCCGCTCTTACCCGGCTGCTTCTGCCGGTACAGAGCTTTGACCTTTTTAAAAACGCCCTGCCGCTTGTTGAGCTGGTGTCGAAGACGAGGGGAAGTGAGCTGGAAAGAGTCGATCTGCTGCATGTCGTCGGCGGTTCGTTTTTAACCAGTCATCTGCACAACATCGATTTCCGTGCCGGCCATGTCGTTTCGTCCGAGCTGATGCAACGCCTGCGTGACCAGCATTTCAAGGAATTCGTCACCCCGATGCTGTCACACGTCCAGGAGCTTCTCGAGAAATCAGGCGTTGCCCTGCAGGCTAAAGTTCGAGTCGAAGATGGCGATCCGGTGAAAAAGATAGGGGCAATCTGCGGCAGCGAGGAATATTCCTCCCTGATTATCAGCCGGGGCAAAGCGTCGGGGGAGGGCTTCTTTGCCGGTTCTGTTGTCAGTGGCATACTGCATCGCCAAATCAGTGCCACAGTCTATGTGATCGGCGAAGACGGCTTCTCGCCGGGAAGGTCTCCGGCGGCTCGGGTCATGATCGGACTCGATGGTTCACCGGCCAGTTTGCGTGCAGTCCACGAGGCAGCGCTGATCCTCAGTTCGGCGGAAAGTGGGGTCGAGGAGGTCTCGCTGGTTCATGTGCTCGATCCGGCCTGTCTCTACGACGAAGAAGGTGTGGATTGTCGGAAGGCAAGTGAGTCCGGTTACGGGCATTTGCAGGAAGCCGAAGAAATCCTGGTGCGGAATGGCCTGGATAAAGGGAAAATCGATTCGACCATACTCTTTGGCAAGCCTGGAGAGACTGTGGTTGCACATGCCAGATCCTTCGCCGCAACCATGTGCTATGTCGGACGGAGCAACAGATCTAAAATTGCCGAAGTTTTCCTGGGTTCGGTCAGTGGCGATGTTATCCAACGCTGCCGGGAGAAAACCGTAGTGCTGGTCATGTAGTGGCTGTCGTTGCCGGGTGCAACATCGAGAGATTTCATCTCAATACCGGGAATGGACGAGCAATCTTATCGCTATCGGGATCGAAATCGAATCGAATAGAAGATGCGAAAATCATAGCCATTTAAGGGGAAACGTTTTTTTCGACGTAGAATGCGACACCCCGAATGAAAACGATAGCGATCCCGATAGCGATAAAAATGGAGCGAAAAGTACGCTTAAGTTCCTGTGGTAATATATGTTGCCAATGGTAGTTTGTTTGCAATTCGCATGCTAAATAACAAATATCAAATATATAACTGATAAATCCGGCCTGCAGGTGGTTTGTTCGGTTACCGTTACCTGCAATACCTGAAAATTCTGCAATCAGCTCATTCCGGCCTTGCCGGCCTCCCGCGTCTTGCCGTCGCATCGTTTAAATCATCGTAATCATATTCTTTGGGGCCATCGACCCGTTGCAGATCGAGGCTCATTCTTTTTCCTCTGGATAAAAAATGACGGGTGTTGGCAAGACCTTTGCAAACCTCCGCTATGAATACCTGTAATGATGTCGGTCGCCTCAACAGATCGCTCGATCACGCGGCAGGGGTGGACGCCATCAATTGGATTAACAATCAATCAGGAAACGCTGGAGGGTGTAAATGGGTGAGATAATTAATTTCGTCAACGGTATTATCTGGAGCAAAGCCTTGGTCTTTCTTTGTCTTGGCGCAGGGGTCTACTTTTCAATCGTATTGAAGTTTCCCCAGGTGCGTTTGATAAAAGACATGGTGCTGCAACTGAAAGGCGGCAAGTCGTCAGGGGCGGGGGTTTCCTCGCTGCAGAGCTTTTCCATGGCTCTGGGCGGCCGGGTCGGCACCGGCAATATTGCCGGGGTTGCTTCAGCTATCGGCTTTGGTGGACCGGGAGCCGTTTTCTGGATGTGGGCCATCGCCTTTCTCGGGGCCGGATCTGCCTATATCGAGTCGGCTCTTGCCCAGGTTTACAAGGAGGAAATGGATGGCGAATATCGCGGTGGCCCGCAGTATTACATTGAAAAGGGCCTCGGCCAGCGCTGGTATGCCATCATCTTTGCCATCTCCGCGATCATTGCCATGGGATGTTTTCTTCCGGGAATCCAGGCCAACAGTATTGCTTCGGCGATGACCAATGCCTTCGGCATCCCGGCGCCGGTCACCGGCGGGATTGTCGTCGTCCTGCTCGGACTTATCATTTTCGGCGGAGTAAAAAGAATCGGCAGGGTGGCGGAAATCATCGTCCCCTTCATGGCGATAGCGTATATGCTGGTGGCTTTGGTGATCATCGTTGTCAATCTCGATAAGGTTCCCGGTGTCTTTTCCCTTATATTCACTTCTGCCTTCAGCACCGATGCCGCATTCGGCGCGATAATCGGTCAGGCGATCATGTGGGGCGTAAAGCGCGGGATCTATTCCAACGAAGCAGGTCAGGGTACCGGACCGATGGCAGCCGCTGCCGCCGAGGTGTCGCATCCGGCCAAACAAGGTCTCGTTCAGGCCTTCTCCGTCTATGTCGATACCCTGTTTGTCTGTTCGGCAACGGCATTCATGATTCTTATCACCGGCATGTACAATACGGTTGACGGTGCGGGCGGCTATCTGTACAACAATCCGGCGCTGAACAACGCCGGTCCGGGACCGCTCTATACCCAGTCGGCGGTCGATACCCTGGTGCCGGGCCTGGGCAGTTCATTTGTGGCTATTGCCTTGTTTTTCTTCGCTTTCACCACCCTCATGGCCTATTATTACTACTGTGAATCGAACGTTGCCTATCTTTCCAAGAGGATCAAAAACCACAAGCTCATTTTCAATGTTACCAGGGTTGTCCTGCTGATCATGGTGTACATCGGCGCCATCAATTCCGCCGGTCAGGTCTGGGCTCTCGGCGATATTGGAGTCGGCTTGATGGCCTGGTTGAACATCATCGCCATAATCCTGTTGACCAAGACCGGGATGGCAACCCTCAGGGATTATGAAGAGCAGAAAAAGGCCGGACTCGACCCGGTTTTTGATCCGAAGAAGCTCGGAATTAAAAATGCCGAACTCTGGGACAAGATAAACGCTAAAAATAAAGTATCGCTGGAAGATCTGAAAAATTAGTACCTTACAGCCAAACCCGCAAGAGACACGAGGGGTCGCCTTGGCACGGGGTGAGCTTTCGTGTCTCTTGTTTTTTTAGGTCGAAAAAAATTGCGTCTTCCGTTATTCTGCCGGAAGACGCAATCCGTGATGACGCCGGTTATCCACCGATTCAGGTATCCTCTACCCACTGTTTGATCTTTGCCGTCAGGGTGGCGGGAACCACCGGCTTGGCAAGGAAATCGTCCATGCCTGAATCGAGGCATTTCTGCCGGTCGCCGACCATGGCATGGGCAGTCAGGGCGATTATCGGGATTCTTTGCCTCCGGATATCGTCTGCCGTGGTTTTCCGCCGGGACTCCCATTCCCGAATGGCCCTGGTAGCTTCGAGGCCATCCATTTCGGGCATCTGAATATCCATGAAAATCAGGTCGAAATGCTCTTCTTGTATTGCGTCCAGCGCCTGCCTGCCATTTTCTACGGCAACAACCTGGCAGCCGAGGTTTTTAAGGATATGCAAGACGACCGTCTGATTGATGAAGCTGTCTTCGGCCAGTAGGATACGGATTGTCCGGTCCTTCATCCGGAAGTCGGATTCTCTGTCGTTTTCCGATACCGGCATGGCGCCCGTCTGTTTTGCAAAGGCGGCGTCAAACCAGAATGTGGAGCCGTGGTTTTCTCGGCTTTCCACCCCGATCGTTCCCCCCATTATTTCCACCAGCTTTTTGCAAATGGCCAATCCCAGGCCGGTTCCGCTGTATTTCCGCGAGAAAGAGCCATCGATCTGCGAAAAGGACTGGAACAGTCGATGCGATTGTTCAGGGGCTATGCCGATACCGGTATCACTCACCTTGAAAAGGATCGTTGCCGTAGTCGACGTCTCGGACTTCAAGGTTACATCAACCGTTACCTTACCCGCTTGGGTGAATTTTACCGCATTGGTGGCCAGATTCAAGAGCACTTGACTGAGACGGTTGGGATCGCCTCTCAACAGCGAGGGGACCTGTGGGTCAACTATCACGAGAAACATCAGTCTTTTTACGGCAGCTTGAAATGTTACGATCTTATGCAGTTCCGCCAGGATTTGGCGGAGATCGAAATCGACAACGTTGAAATGCAGTTTGCCTGCTTCGATTTTGGAAAAGTCGAGTATGTCGTTGATGACCGTGAGCAGCGCCTCGCCGCAGGTTACCACGGTCTGTGCGTATTGATGCTGTTCCTGGTTTAAATCGGTATTCAGCAGCAGCCCGGACATGCCGATGATGCCGTTTAACGGTGTGCGGATCTCGTGGCTCATATTGGCAAGAAATTCGCCTTTGGCCTCATTGGCAACCTCGGCTTCCTTGCGTGCTTGAACCAGTTCGGTGATATCGGTGATGACACCGAGCAGTCCCATCACTTTGCCATCGCTGTCATGAATTGTGGCTTTGTCGAAGATGACGTCGCGCAGTGCGCCGTCGGCTCTTGGTACCTGCCAGGTGTAATGCTGGGTTCCAGGGTTGGCAAAGAGTTTTTGGTCCTCATGGTAGTAGCGTGCGGCGATGTTTGCCGGTGCCAGGTCAAAAACCGTACTGCCGATGATGGCGCTTCGCGGTTTTCCCAGGTAGCGTTCGAAAGCCGCATTGCAGCCGATGTAGCGTCCTTCGTTGTCTTTATAGAAGAGCGGATTGGGGATGGTTTCCACCAGGGTATGAAGAAAGTCGTGCTGCAGGCGGAAGGCTTTGCCTGCTTTTTCAGCGAGGATTTTTTCCGTTGTTTTGCGCCTGCCGACTTCAGCGGTCAATTGTTTCTCAGTTTGAGCGAGGGCTTGTTCGAGATGCTCAATACGAATCTTTGCCGCCTTGAGTTCAGCTTCGATGGTATCGATGGCCGGTGCATGGCCCGGTGCAGGGAGTTTTTGCATGAGTGGATTCTTTTATATAAACCTGATAACCATTTCTCGTTCTATGTTTGTTTCTAACAAAAAGTTTAGTCTTTTTTCAAGGTCAAAACAAGACCCGGGCATCAGCGGCAGCCGGATTACTTCTTAGGGTTTATGACTTACGGAGCAGCGGAGCTTTTTATCATACCTTTTGTTACCATCGGTAACTTTCTGAATTATTCTAGTAAATAATAATAAAATCAACCATATGAGATTATAGCAAATTTTTCTGGTTACCGTTTTTCAGATAGACGCAAAGCCGACAGCATCATGAAGCGGATGTGATATTTCAACGGCGAGGCTGTCGTCAATAATGTCATTATATTGACAACACTAAAAAAAATGCGGTTCTCAGCGATGGTTTCAGTTGTTGCAGCCGGTTGTGAAAAAAATAAAGTGGTCCTGGCAAAATCCTTGCAATTCAAATTACCAACAAAGCGCTGCAATGAAGCGGTTTCATGCCGGTAGCTGGTCGATATCCATAAAAACAGGAGAAATCAAATGATCGTTGGAATCTTGAAAGAGATAAAGTCGGAAGAGAACCGGGTTGCCATGACGCCGGCCGGTGTGGAGGTCCTGCGGCAGCATGGCCATATCGTTCTGGTCGAGAACAGTGCGGGATGCGGCAGCGGTTTTGAGAATCAGGCGTATATGAATGCCGGGGCCGAGATTGTCGGCACTGCGGCGGAAATTTATAAATCCGCCGACATGGTCATGCATGTCAAGGAACCGCAGCCGATCGAGTACGACATGATTCGTGCGGACCAGATTGTTTTTACCTATCTGCATCTGGCTGCCGCCGAAGAACTGACCTATGCCCTGATGAAAAGGGGATCCATCAATATTGCCTATGAGACAATCCAGAAAAAAGACGGCTCCCTGCCACTCCTCACCCCGATGAGCGAAGTCGCCGGCCGGATGGCCACCCAGCAGGGTGCCAAGTACCTGGAAATGGCCCAGGGTGGACACGGGGTTCTTCTTGGCGGCGTGCCGGGGGTCGATCCTGGGACGGTGGTAGTGATCGGCGGCGGAGTCGTCGGCACCCATGCCGCCAAAATGGCCTGCGGCCTTGGTGCCAAGGTGTATATCCTCGATATGAACCTTGAACGGCTGCGCTATCTCAGCGAAATCATGCCTGCCAACTGCTATCCGCTGATGGCTAATCCTGCGACCACCAGAAAACTGGTGCAGGAGGCCGATGTCGTCATCGGTGCAGTGCTGGTGGCCGGAACGAAAGCACCGAAACTGGTTACCCGCGACATGCTGAAAACCATGAAGAAGGGTGCCGTAATGGTGGACGTGGCTATCGATCAGGGTGGGTGCTTCGAGACCTCCAAGGCGACGACCCACGGAAATCCGGTCTATACCATAGACGGGGTGGTTCACTACTGTGTCGCCAATATGCCGGGTGCGGTCGCCAAGACCTCGACCATGGCCCTGACCAATGCGACTTTACCCTATGCCCTGCAGCTTGCCGATAAAGGCTGGAAACAGGCGATGATCGATAACCCCGAGATCAAACCTGGCGCCAATGTGATCCGCGGCAAGGTTACCTATAAAGGTGTAGCCGATGCTTTTGGCCTGGAA
This sequence comes from Desulfobulbaceae bacterium BRH_c16a, assembly GCA_000961725.1. Taxonomy (GTDB): domain Bacteria; phylum Desulfobacterota; class Desulfobulbia; order Desulfobulbales; family Desulfocapsaceae; genus Desulforhopalus_A. The sequence goes on along the minus strand of LADS01000049.1, from coordinate 287,309 downwards.
TGCGCCGATATCGAAAGCTTCCTCTAACAAAGAAAAAAACCAATTGGTGAGACATCCGGGAGGTGCAGGGATGACGTTTCTCCTCGGCAATGCGCCTCATTGCTTCCCTGCATCTTCCGGGTTGCCGTCAGCCGGATGAAAACATTAAAAAATGTCCCGTTGTCGGGAGCCCTTTTCAATCGGGTTCCTGCGTCTTGCTGCGGGAGGTGGAAGAGTATGTCCTCACAGTCGGAGACATGCAAAAAATAATGCTTCAGGAGGGAATACAATGAGATTGAAATCTCTGGGAACAAGTTTGGCGGTAGCGTGTTCGGTGACGGCGTTGCTTGTCGGTTCGGCGACCGGGGTTTTGGCCGGAACGAAAACACACAAGCTGAAGATAGCGCAGACTCTATATCCGGCCCCCAGCGCCCACATGGATTCGGTTCAGCAGATTGCCGATGAAGTGACCAGGCAGACGGACGGCAGGATAACCTTCAAAGTCTATGGGCCTGAATTGGGAGACTGGGCCGAGCTGAACGAGATGGTCAACCGCGGCGATATCGACATGATGCTCAGCCCGATGTCGGCGACCTACGATCCCCGTTGGAACGTTACTTTTGCGCCCTATATTGTCACCAATTACGACGAGGCGAAGAAGGTGTTCGGTCCGGGCGGCTTTATGGACGAGATCTTCAAGCAGTGGGCAAAAGATGTCAACATGCAATGGATGGGCACCTGGATTCAGGGCTTCTCCGGTGTTTCCCTGAGTGCTGCCGCCGCCACCTCGCCCGATGAAGCAAAAGGCATCAAGATTCGCACTCCGCCTATCGCAGCCTTTGAGTGCTACTGGAAAAAACTCGGCTTCACCCCCAGCCTGATCCCTTACAGCGAAGTGCCCACCGCCATCTCCACCGGCGTGGTCGACGGCCAGGCCGGTGGCGGTCCGTTCCAGACCTACAGCTGTTGTCGCGACCTCAATAAGTATTTTGTCTATTACCGTGATTACGTTGAGGTCTGGGGCTATACCTTCAATCTCGATAAATGGAACGATCTTGAAGCCGACGACCAGAAGCTGGTTCAGGATATTGTCAGCAAGGAAGTGATGAAGCGGGTGGAAGGGGCTGAAAAGGAAGATCAGGAATACTTGGATAAACTTGCAGGGCATGGGCTGAAGGTTGTCGATCTGGCCGATACTCCGGACAAGCTGACCGAATCCCGCGATACCTGCCGCGAATGCTGGACCGAGCTCGATAAACTGGTAGGCAAGGTCTGGATGGACAAGATCAGAAAAGAGGTCGGGCTGTAAAAGAATCACATACAATCGGTAATACCAAGGAGCGGTGTCCATGTCGGTACAGACTACGAAATTGAACGGATTCGATGTTTTCATCAAATACTGGTTATCGGTAATTATCATTGCCGTGACGGTTATGGCGTCCTGCAGCATGCTGTTGCAGGTTATAGCCCGATATGTCTTTGAAATTTCGATATCCGGACTGGATGAGATGACCGGTCATACCGCGGTTTGGATGTACCTCATGGGCGCCGCATACGGCTCTTTCGAGCGTACTCAGATCAAGGCGGAGATGATCCATCTTTTCATTAAAAACGACCGGCTGCTCAACAGTGTCAGGTCCCTTGCCACGGCGATCGCCGCCGTTGTCGCAGGCTATATGGTGTATTGGAGTTACGGCTATGTCAGGTGGAGCATCGCCAAACATGAGGTGACTCCAACCCTGCAGGTGCCCACGGTGCTTTTCCAGGTTGCCATCCTGGTCGGGGCATTCATTATGGTGGTCTATTTTATGCGGGAGGCCTCCGATCTGGCTTTGCGGGCATATCACGGCCTTCCAGCCGATACCGAATAAGGAGAACTGCTACATGATTACGCTCGCAATGGGCTTAGGCCTTCTCATTCTGCTGATGATTATCGGCGTGCCGGTCGCCATGGCCTTCGGGGCGATGGCGATATTTCTCTCCACATCCTTTGACGTCAGCTCCAAGTTGTTGATTCCCACCGCCTTTTACCAGATAAAGTCGGTGGTGCTGCTGACCATCCCGTTTTTCATCCTGGTCGGGTCGCTGATGAGCAGCGGCGGACTGGCGGAACGTCTTATCAACTTCGTCAATTCCTTTGCCGGCAGGGTGCGGGGCGGCATGGGCGCCGTTACCGTTATCGCCTGCGCGATGTTCGGCTCCATCGGCGGCTCCTGTTCATCGGCAGTTGCCGCAATCGGTACCATCATGATCCCGAAAATGGAGGAGAATGGCTATTCCCGGGGCTACACCACCGCCCTGGTGGCCTGTTCCTCCATTCTTGGCCAATTGATTCCGCCAAGTGTGCCGATGATTCTTTTCGCCCTGGTCACCTATCAGTCCATTCCCGGCTGCTGGCTGGCAACCATCGGGCCGGGCATCCTGGTAATTCTCATCTTCTGTATCTTTAATTATTTCATGGTCAGGAAGATGCCGATCCAGGTTATGCCGAAACTTGAATTTGGCGATCAGATGAAAGAGATAAGCAGATCCACCGCCCGTGCCAGTCTGGCTCTTTTGCTGCCGGTAATCATCCTCGGCGGTATTTACGGCGGCATCACCACTCCGACCGAGGCGGCCTGCGTCTCGATTTTCTACGTTATCCCGGTAAGCATGTTCATCTATAAAACCTTGGGGCCAAAGCAGCTGGCGGAGGCTTTTGTGAAAGGGGCGACTACTACCGGGGTGTTGATCATCATGTTCTTTTTCGTCATGATCAACACCCGGATTATGACCATGGAACAGCTGCCGCAGGAGATGGCCACCTGGATTATGCAGGTGTCTCCCAACAAGTATGTCATCCTGCTGCTGGTCAACCTCTTTCTTCTCGGGATCGGGATGGTGATGGACGATATCAGCGGGACGGTCATCGCCGCGTCGCTGCTCTTTCCGGTGATGGAAAAGATAGGTATTCACCCGCTTCACTTTGCCGCGATCATGGGGGTGAATCTCGGCCTCGGCAACGTTACGCCGCCAACCGCGCCGATTCTTTATCTTGCCGGCAGGATCGGCAACTGCAAGATAGAACATTATATCAAGCCATCGCTCATTCTGATGTATGGCGGGATGCTGCCGGTAGTGCTGGCAGTTACCTATTGGCCGGGTCTCTCGCTTTTTCTGCCGAAGCTGTTCGGTTTTGCAAAGTGAAAGGATGAGCGGAGGACAACAAAAAGACCAATCGTTTTTGACATTGGCATCATCATTTTGATACACCTTAGAAAGATAACACAGTTCATGATTGTGCCCTGGAAATGGCAATATCCGGGCACAATCCGAGAATTTCAACTGCTGTTGATTAAAAAGTCAGGGTCAATTTCTAAAGGGGAAAAAGATGATGCGTTGGAAGAAGATGTCAATATCCTTCAAAACAGCACTTATCAACAGCGCGGTAGTTTTATTGCTCCTGGCTCTTGTCGGAGGATTTATTATCACCAGGCAGGGTTCGCTGGTGCAATTTATCCTGGTTCAATATCAGGATATGATTCAGCAGATTTTTGAAACTCAAACCGCCCGTGACGGCCGTTCATTGCAGGAGCGGCACGCCATCAACGCCAAGATCTGCAGCGGCATGTCGGGATATTTCGTCTACAACTTCGATACCGATGGTTTGAAAAACAATCTCAAGAGTCTTTTGGCATTGCCGGATGTAGTTGTCATCGAAGTAAGGGATGCCGATGGCAAACCCTTTGTCGCCCTGTGGAAGGACAAGGGGCAGGTCATGACCGGGGCCTCGGTCGGCGACGGCATAGCCCTCGACAGCTCGAAGATGTTCAGTGAAGATATTCAATATGACAACAAGACGATCGGTAAGATTCAATTCTACTACACCGATGGACTTCTTGTTCAGCAGCTCCAGGAGAGTAAACAAAAACTGCAAGGCGAAGTGGATAAGCTCGGCACGGTGATTGAAGGCAATATCCGGTCCGCCAAATATTCGCAGATCATCGCTTTTGTCCTGGTGGTCTGTTTCTTGATTCTCACCATATTTTTCACCCTCAAGTTTATCGTTATTACCAGGCTCCAGGATATTACCGGCAATCTGCGTGATATCGCCGAAGGCGAAGGGGATTTGACCAAACGGCTTGCCGTTAAATCGAAAGACGAGATAGGCGAGCTGTGCAGCTGGTTCAACCTCTTCGTCGAGAAAATCCAAACGATAATCAAGGATGTTTCCGTAGGTTCGCAGGAACTTGACGGCGCTTCGAAAAGTTTGGCGGATCTTGCCGAATATTTGAAACAGGACGCCGCCCAGACTTCCCGAAAGGCCGGGAACGTATCCGTTTCTTCCGAGGGGATGAGCGACAATATGAATTCGGTTGCCGCAGCCATGGAAGAGGCGGCGACCAATATCAATATGGTCGCCTCCGCGGCTGAAGAGATGAATGTAACCATCTGTCAGATTTCGGAGAACACCTTGCAGGCCTTGAAAATTACCGTCAATGCCGTCAGTCAGACCGAGAGCGCCTCAAGCCAGGTCGATGAACTGGGCAGGGCGGCGGTGGGAATCGGCAAGGTGCTTGAGACCATATCGGAGATATCGGAACAGGTCAACCTCCTTGCGCTCAATGCCACCATTGAAGCGGCCAGGGCCGGAGAGGCCGGGAAAGGCTTTGCCGTAGTGGCCAACGAAATTAAAGCTCTCGCCAAACAGACCGCCGAAGCAACCGGAGAAATCAAACAGAAAATCGAGGGAATCCAGGATTCCACCCAAGGAACGGTATCGCACATTGAACAGATCGCCAAGGTGGTCGATGAGGTCAATTCCATTGTCTCCACCATTGCCACCTCCATTGAAGAGCAGTCTGCCGCAACCCGCGAGATAGCCAGCAACGTTGCCCAGGCGAGTGAAGGCATTACCGAAGTGAACGAGAATGTGGCCCAGAGCAATCTTTCGGTTCGAGCGATTTCCCAGGAAATCGGCGAGGTGACCCAGGCAGCAAACAAGATTTCCGATAACAGCAAAATGGTCAGTACCAGCGCGGAGAAACTCTCGAACCTCTCCAACCAGCTAAACCTTATGGTGAGGCGTTTCAAAATTTAATCCAATGTCACTCCGGCAAAGCCGGAGTGACAGGGAATGACGCCAAGATCACCCGGTCCGTCCGGGCATTGTGCTTTCGGGAATTTTCTCGCCTTGACGTTCACTGATCTGCTGGTTGACCGTGTTGATATACGGCTGAAGGATCGGGACCATGCCTTTCAGCACCTGAAGGGGCAGAGCTGAAGTAAAGCTGAAGGCGCTGGCCGAGCGTCCGCTGACGAAAGCCGTAAGCGTTCCAAAATGATTGTCGCCCAGATAAAAAACGAAGGTGGCGGTTCGGTTAAGAGCCCTGGATGAGGTCCTCTGGCCATACGAGCTCGACGCCACTATCCGGTTATCTCCTGTTCCTGTTTTTCCTCCGATAACAAAGGCACTGCCGTCCTCCTGCTGGAAACTGTTCAGCAGCCGTTTGGCTGTCCCTTCGTTGACCACTTTCCCCATTGTTTCCTTGAGCATCTTCGCGACTTCCGGATCCAGAACCTGGACGGCAGACGGCAGTGGCCGTTCGACAATGGTCTCATAGGGTGTGTTCACAGCGAACTCGGCCTTGGTGAATCGATGAGTGGCGATGCGTTTGCCATCGTTGAGGATGATGCCGATCAGTTCGGACAAGGCCGCCGGTCTGTCCCCCGAACTGCCCAAAGCAGTGGCCAGGGAAGGCACCAGATGCTCGAAAGGATAGCCCATGTTTTTCCAGCGTCTGTGGATATCCGAAAAGGCATCTATCTCCAGCACCGTTTTAATCCGGGAATCCCGGGCGTTCTTGGCTTTGGTCCGCATCAGCCAGCCATATACCTGACGGCGTACCTCCGCACTTTTTTCCGCGGCATCCCTGAGGGAGGTGTCGTTCGAATTCCGGAGGTAATCGAGAAGCCATAATTCCAGGGGATGTAATGACGCAAGATAGCCCATATCCTGGAGATTGTATGCGCCGGGTTTGTATCGCTCATACATTGCCGACAGCTGCTTGCCGGTGAGCTTGTTTTCCGGCAGCTGGTTGCGGACAAACTGGATGTAGGTCGCTTCGTCGGCATCCGGATAGAGATGGCGATGGACAATAGTCAGTCTGACGGGTGTCGGTCTCATTCCGGCCAAGAGGGTCTCCAGACGTTGCGGGGCGGTCTGGTTCTGGTATTTATTCCAGAAACGCGACAGGAAGACCCTGCTTTCCCGATCGATGAACTTATCCAGAAAGTCCTTGCGGCGGGGATCGTTGTCGTCGATCAGGATCTGCCTGTTATTCTCCCACTGGCTGGCCTGGGTATATTTGACGATATCGTTCATGATCCGGATAAACGGCAGGTTGATCGAGTACTGCAGTGACTCGGTAACGGTGGCGATGCGGTCGTTGTCCTCTCTCTTGAAATTGCCGAAAACATGGACCCCGCCGCCGGTAAAGAAACGTTCGCTCGGATTGGCCGAGTAGGGGCGGGACATCGCCGCTTCGAGCATGGACCGCAGGTCGATTCCCGGCTTCACCAGAAACTGGTTGCATGCCCACCGGGTAAGCGTGTCCTGGCGCTGTTCGAGAAGTTTGGAAATCTCTCGCCCCGACAAGGCGCCGAACTCCGCATGCAGTTCGGCAATGATTTCAAGATAGGTGGCAAGGGTACGGAGCTTAGCCGTCGAACCCAGTTCCAGCTTACTGCCTTCATTGAGGTCAAACGGCAGGTCGGTGGTATCGGTCTGGATGCGCACCATGTTGCCTGCCGGGGTACGTTCGAACAGGGTGAAACTGTAGCTGAGGGCTTCGGTCTGGTCCTGCTTCAGCAGGTATGGACCGATCAGGCCCTGGCTGCCGGCGACGGCAGGATCTTCCAGGCTTTTCAGATAGTCGCCGATCTGCGCCTGCAGCTGGCTGTTCAAGCTCGTGGTCACCGTAACGTCCATCCTGTCCAGATCGTAGAGCGATGTTTCGAGGAGCGAGCTCAGGCGGTTGCGGACCACATTGACCCCTTTGTTATTGGCGATCTGCGGCGCTGCCGAATTTTCGCGGAAATTTCGGAAGAACAGTGGCTGGGATTGGGCAATTTCACCGAGATTCTGGGAGATCACGCCGTTCTGGGCCAACAGCCTGACGTAACTGTTGCTCAGGACGGCAAGATCCGTATGGCCCCGGACGAGGTAATAGGACGGCCGCCGATGGGCGATCATCAGGCTGATTACCTGCTTGAGGATTCTGGCCTGCTGTTCCAGGTCCTCGGCATCAGGGTCTTTCCGGGTCAGCAGGCGATTCATCTCGTCAAACTCGGTGCCGTACCACACGAACATGCCATCACCCAGGCCGTTGACTTCGCCTGCGCCCGGGGCGGCCGAGAGGGGGACGGAATTGACATAGTCGAGTACCAGCTGTTTTCTGTACACGGTTGTATCTTCGCCGTTTCGATAAGCACGGACGCTCGCCGATGTCATCTGGATCAGTTTGTCCATAATAGATGAGGTCATGCCGTTATCGGAATGGCGAAACTTTTCGGTCTGGGTTGCAAGCGTACTGCCTCCCATCGACGGCAGGTTGATGTTCACTGCTTCGCCGGCCTTCACCAGGACTGCCTTGGAGAACCGGCCCCAGTCCACAGCCGGATTGACTTTCGGATACCGGTCGGACAGCAGATCGCGGTTTTCAATGAACAGGAGAGCCTGCACCACGGAAGGCGGGATGTCGTTGAACCCGTTGTAAACCCGCTTCGGGTTGATCATCCGGTACATCGAGAGCTGGTTGCAATCCAGAATGTGCAGGCCGGCCTGACTCTTTTCATCGAAAGGAATATACAGACCCTGCGAGGCATATTGACTGAGGTCGGTGCTGAAGCGGGCCTGGCTGGTTATTTCCATGCCTCTTCGTTTGAGCTTGTCCAGGATAGTCGGTAACTGGACGTAGCCCAGACGATTGTCGTAGGGGCCCTTCTTGGGGAAGACTATCGAGGGGCTTTCTCCTGCCTCGACATGGTACTCCAGTTTGTCCGCATACCTGCTGATGTATTTGGCCTGCATATTCGAGGTCTGAGACTCGTAATACCCGGCTACCAGGCAGGCGGCAACGATGACGACGGGCGGCAAGAGCAGATATGGCCAGAGTCGTCTGCGCTTTTTGGGTATCGCCTTGGTCCGGGGAGCCGGACGGGACGATGGAGCGGCTTTATCCCCGAAGCTGTAGGAGTCGGGGGAGTCTATCGCTATTTCCCCAAGTTCTCGCGGTTTGGCTCTGGCCGGTTGTTTTGTCGGCGCTGAGGCTGGAGTCCTGCGTCCTTCACTGATATTGTATATGGGAGGCCGTTTCCCGGCGGCGGATTTCTTCATGTTGTTGCGCAAAAAGAACGTGACTTGACCAGCTCCAGGGGTATCGACGCACATGGAAATGACTGGTGGATAATTGGCATTCTACTTTTTTTTCTCATCATGCTTCACTGTAAATGTATCAAAAGACGCTTCCTGGAAATCGCAGGAATATATCCCTGGGCACCATGTGCTCGTGCGGGCGCAACAACGCATCGTTTGCCCTGCACAGGCAATGGACCGGCAGGTATCGGCTGTTATATTTTTAACAAGTTGAAAAAGGAAATTCTGCTGACGATTTTGTACTTCCCGGACCTCCGCATTGAGCCCCTTACACTCCTACTGCCGCAGTCTTAGCAGAATGAGTGACTGGATAATCCTACCCCATTTCAACCTGTCGAGTCAAGGTGTCTCGGATTTTCCGTGATGAACCCATTGTCTGATAGGGGAAATCCCGGGCGGGATGATTCGGCCGGTGTTTTCCGGAATGGCATCGAATGAATTATTTTTATTATTCCTCATTTCCTTACGGCCGCTTATGCCGTTTCGGCACTCTCCTGCCGAGGTGTTTCCTGCTGTGATTGAGCGATCAATCGTGCTGGGTACTCTTCATGGACAGCTGACGACCTTAATTTCAGGCTTGACAATTTATCGGCAATATCTCATGTTAACTACCATGGTAGACAATATGATTGCATATCTTCGGGATCTGGGGTTCAGCGAGTATGAAGCCCGAACGTACCGGACCTTGTCGCAGGCAAGTCCGCTGACCGCCTATGAGACTGCCCAGCAGGCCGGACTGCCCACCTCAAAGATCTATCAGGTGCTGAGCAGGCTTGAAGAAAAGGGCCTGGTGCTCTGCCTGCAGGAACACAGCCGAAAGCGTTACATTCCCCAGGAACTGGAGGAATTCACCGCGGCCTGTCGATATAAAATGGAGAAGACCCTGGCCGGTCTCGAGGAGGAGGGCCGGAGGCTGAAGCAGGAGAGCCAGGTGTCGTATATCTGGAATCTCAAGGGCTACAGCGAAGTTACCGACAAGGCGCGACAGATCGTCGGCAGTGCCCGGAGTGAAATTCTCATTTCTCTCTGGCACGATGAACTGGTCCATCTCGCCCCCGCGCTGCAGGCAAAATGCGCCGAAGGAATCCGACTCGGCCTGGTTCATTTCGGTCAGCTTGATCCGGCTCTTGCGGTCGGGACCTGTTTTTCCCATCCGATTGCCGACACCTTATTCCAGGAAAAGGGCGGTCGGGGTTTAACCCTGGTGGTGGATTCGCGGGAGGCCATGATGGTCATGGTCTCCGACTCCGGGGAAGCGGAAGGAGCCTGGAGCCGAAACCGGGGGTATGTAAACCTGGCGGAAGACTATGTGAAACACGATATCTATATCATGAAGATCGTCGATCGTTTCGATGCGCTTTTGATCAAACGCTTCGGACCGGGCTACCGGAAATTGCGGGATGTATTTTCAGACACGGAAGAGGGACAGGATAAGAAGACATGACGGTATATCTGAATGGACAATTTGTTGCGCGGGAGGCTGCTGTAGTTTCAGTCTACGATCACGGTCTGCTCTATGGGGACGGTATTTTTGAGGGAATAAGGATCTACTCGGGGAAAATTTTCCGGCTGGCGGAACATATCCGCCGGTTTTTCGACAGCGCCAGAGCGATCCTGCTGGAGTTGCCCCTTGCGCCGGAAGCACTGGAAGAAGCTTTGCAGGAAGGAGTGAAGAGGTACGGGAAAACCGAAGGGTACATCAGGCTGGTTGCCACCAGGGGCCCGGGCGACCTTGGTCTCGATCCGGATAAATGCACGGCGCCGACCCTGTTTTTCATCATCGACACGATAAGCCTGTATCCGGAAAAATTTTACCTGGAAGGGATACCGGTTGTCACCGCCTCCTCCCGGCGGTTGCCGGCCGACGGTCTCGATCCGAGGGTGAAGACCCTGAATTATCTGAACAACATCATGGCCAAGGTCGAGGCAAAACAGGCGGGTTGCATTGAAGCGGTGATGCTCAACCATCGCGGCGAGGTTGCCGAATGTACCGCCGACAACATCTTTATTGTCCGCGACCGCGTCTTGTCGACGCCGGCTTCCCACTGCGGTATCCTCCAGGGTATTACCCGTCAGACAGTCCTGGAACTGGCCGGAGAGGAAGGAATTGCCGCTCGGGAGACCGTTCTGACCCGGTTCGACCTGTATACCGCCGACGAGTGCTTCATGACCGGCTCGGGTGCGGAAATTGTCCCGGTCGTACGAATAGACGGTCGGACCATCGGCTCCGGCTGTCCCGGTGAGGTGACCGGGCAGCTTCGTCGCGCCTTCAGGCGGCTGGTCGGGATCTAGAGAGAGTCATTGGGGCGAAAGCCTGAATTCTGTAAGGAACGAAAATTTAGGATCGAAAACTTGCCTTGACCTGCAAAAATAAGTACGATAATTCAATTAACCCGCAAAAGTGGCCGTGCACATTTCGGTCAAACGTCCTGATGTGACATGCGATTCTCATCCGTCCGGACAGCAATCCTCTCTGGGTACGGTATGGGAATTATTGGCCGGTCGATGTATGTACTCTTCATTTTTTTGATTCTGACGACTGCTGCAATGGCCGGTGTGCCGGACCGGCAAGGATCGGAGGAAAATTCAGCGCCGGGAAAGGCCGGCTCCGAACGTATTGCTTTCGGACCGTTTCGAGGTCTTTCAGAAGCCGACGATTCTGAGCATCAGACCGAGGCCCCTGTCTTTTGGCGCTCTTTCTGGGCTGTTTCAGCGTTTATATTTCTGGTGAGCAGTTTGATCGGTTGCCTGGCGATCATTCGGACCCTGCGCAACCGGGTGGTCGGAAAGAGCAGCGAACTCATTGAAAAAGAACGTCTTTTGTCCACCCTGACGGGCAAGGTGCCGGAGGTGGCTTCCCATGGCCATGATCCGATTGACGGGGCGAGCGAGGATATCGCCGGTACAAAAGAAACCGAGCGTCTGCGAATCGAGCGGGATGCCGCAGAGGCGGCGAGTAAAGCGAAAAGCGATTTTCTCGCCAACATAGGACATGAAATCCGAACTCCTTTAAATTCGATTCTCGGTTTCTCTCAGATTCTCAAGGCTCAGCTGAGGGATGAACGTCTGCAGCAGTACACACAAGCCATTACCACCAGCGGCAACACCCTGCTGCGGCTGATCAACGATCTGCTCGATCTTTCAAAGATAGAGTCGGGAAAGTTCGAGCTTCAGCCCACTGCAGTCGATCTGCAGAGGATGGCCCGGGAAATCCGGCTGGTGTTCATGCCGTCGGTCGACGAAAAGCAGCTTGAATTTCTGGTTGACCTCGATCCGGAAATGCCTGAAACCCTTTTTATCGACGAGGTACGACTGAGACAGATTCTCTTCAACCTGCTGAAAAATGCCTTCAAGTTTACCGACAAGGGAAGTATCTCTCTGTTTATGCGAGCAATCGCCCGGAACCAGCCTGGTGCGGTCGATCTGGAAATAGTGGTGGCAGACACGGGGATAGGAATCCCTCCGGAAGAACAGGAAACGATTTTTGCCGCCTTCACGCAGCGGAAACGGCAGGATCAATCGAAATACGCCGGGACCGGCCTGGGGTTGAGCATTACCAGAAGGCTGGTGGAGATTATCGGCGGCGGGATATCACTGCACAGCGAGGTGGGCAAAGGAAGCACTTTCTCCGTAGTGTTGCGTGACATTCCCGTAGCAGGGGATGACACACGCAGTCGATTGCCGGGAGAAAACGAGGGCCTGGCCATTCGTTTCGACGAGGAGGCGGTTATTCTGGTCATCGACGCCGTCGACAGCAACCGTATGCTGATTCGTGAATTTCTCCGGTCGACGAAACTGTCGATTGTCGAGACCATAAGTGTCGCCGACGGCATAGAATGGTGCATGGCGATCAAGCCGGATCTGATTCTTCTCGATTATACGATGTCTTTCATCCCTGACCCCAACCTGGTGCAGCGATTCAACCGGGTGAAAGAGGACCTGAACATTCCCATAGTCGTGGTGACTTCCGCAACAGGCGTCGGCAGCGACGATTTCCAAACAAATTTTCATTTCGATGGCTGGCTCCGCAAGCCCCTTCTGTTCGAGGATGTGATGCAGACGCTGGCGCGTTTTCTTCCCCATTCCACCTTCTATCGTGTTGATGAATCGCCGCTTGGCAGACAGCAGGAAGAATATACTTTACCCGATCCGGAAGAGGTGCGGCAGGCGGTGGCCGGGCTGAAAGGTCGGTTGCCGGCCTTGAGGCGAATTCTTGTCGGTAATTTGATGGAGCAGTGGAAAGAAAACAGAGAAACCTGTATTATCAATGAAATGAAGACATTTGCCGAAGAAATCCAGCGAATGTCGGCGGAGTTTGAGCTTGATTTTTTCGCCGTTTGGGCTCGGGTGCTGCTCGGCCAGATCAGGATCTTCGATATGGAACGAGTGCCTGTAACTTTTGATCTCTTTACCAAGTTGGTCGACATGATTGAACAATGCAGCAATTCCGAACCCTCTGGGCGGAAAGGAGTCGTACATGGAGATCTTTGATTCCAGCCTTCCCGAAAAACCGCCCCTTATTTTAGTAGTTGACGATATCCCGAAAAATCTTGAGGTGATCGGCAATATCTTAAGTCTGGAACAATACCAGATATCGGTCGCCGGCGACGGCGAGAAGGCGTGGAAGATCCTCAACCGGATTTCTCCCGATCTGATTCTGCTGGACATCATGATGCCGACTGTCGATGGTTATACTTTATGCCGCCAGATCAAATCATTGGAAAATAAAAAGGATATTCCGATCATTTTCGTCACGGCCAAATCCGCTCCGGAAGATCTGGCGAAAGGATTCGAACTGGGAGCGGTGGATTATATCACCAAACCTTTCAATGCCTCGGAATTGATCGCCCGTGTACGGACCCATGTCTCTCTCTACCGGGCCAAGAAAAAGAACGAATTCCTGATCGATGAACTCCAGACGGCGTTGGCTCAGATAAAAAAGCTGTCAGGTTTACTGCCTATTTGCTGCGTATGTAAAAAAATCCGCGACGACGAAGGATATTGGAATCAGGTGGAGGCGTATATTTCCGCCCACATAGACGTACGATTCACCCATAGCCTTTGTCCAGCCTGCGTCCGGACGCAATATCCGGAATATGCCCGGGCGATCCTCGATAAGGGTGACCCCGAAGGTGTGCCCCCGGAAAAGGACAAGTCGTGAGTATCGGGGGCATTTCTCTTGCAAAACGGTTCCATCACCTTCCAATCAACTGCCGATTATGACATAATCTGAAAGTAGCAGGTGTTCCTTGCCGGTCCGGGACAGGTCTGCGCCCAAAGAGACGCAAATTGCTCGAGTTTCTCTTCTTCGAACGGCGGAAAACCCACATGAAACGGATTCATCTCAATTCCATTCAGTTCAGGATCGCCTTGTGGGCGAGTGCATGCCTCATCATGAGCGGCATGGTCATCGTGTTTTATGCAGGTACCACTTCCCGGGCAACGGCTATCAAGGCAGCAGAGGAACGAACCCTTGCCGAAGCGCGGACTCAGGCCGGAATCGTCAAGGCCGAGATCGAGGTGGGCCTCGATACCGCCCGTGCCAGGGCGCATGAGCTGGCGGCGGTCAGGCAGCCGGACTACCCGCTTGTTATCAGCCGGGACCAAGTCAATGCAATGATGAGACAGGTGCTGCTGCAAAATCCTCAGTATGTCGGGGTCTGGACGCTGTGGGAGCCGGATGCATTCGACGGCTTGGATTCCCTGTATGCCGGCACTCAGGCGTATGGCCGGTCCGGGCGATTCTTTCCCTACTGGAACAGGGGAACCGGCACAATTACGGTGGAGCCTATTGTCGATTTCGATACCGGTGACTGGTATCAGGTGCCGAAAAAGACCGGCCGGGAATATGTGACGGACATTTATACCTATCCGGTCATGGGGCAGGAGACATGGATGATTTCGGTTGTGGCGCCTATCGTTGTCCGGGATGTGTTCTATGGAGTTGCAGGTGAAGATTTTTCGATCGCCTTCCTGCAGGACATCGCCGACCGGCTGGATATTTATGACGGGACCGGAAGGCTTTTCCTGATCGGCAGCAATGGCAAAATTGTGGCTGCAACCGGAAGGTCAGGTTTGCGAGGGACAACTCTTGCCGAAACAATCGACCCACGCAATGCCGAAGAGCACCTGGCCGCCGTTCAGGCCGGCAGGGAGCGGATCCTTCACGCCTCGGATCATCTGGAAGCCATCGTGCCGATTTACTTCGGCAGTATCGCCAGGCCCTGGGCCGCGCTCATCATTGTACCTGCCGAAAAGATCACGGCTCCGGCCAATGCCCTCATGTGGCGGTTGATTGGCGCATCTTTGTTCATGATCCTGGCCGGCGTCGCCGCGCTGGGGCTCGTTGCCAGGCGGATAGCTCAACCTATCCGGCAGGTTGCGGATGTAGTTCGAAAAGTGGCGGCCGGCGATCTGAATCAGAAGGTATGCCTTGGCGACCGCACGGACGAACTGGGGCTGCTGGCCCGGGATTTCAATCATATGACCCGGCAGCTCCGGGAACTGTATGATGCCCTGGCGCAACGCGTCGAAGAGCTTGATCGGAAAAGTCAGGCATTATACAGGAGTGAGCAGAAATTCAGGGTTATTTTCGACCAGGCTTTTCAGCTTATCGGTCTGCTGGATCTTGACGGCACAGTGGTGAAAGCCAATAAGACGGCTCTCCGGTTTTGCGGCATAGAAGAGTCTGAAGTCATCGGCAGACCTTACTGGGAAACACCGTGGTGGGCACATTCGCCTATGCTTCAGGAAAAAGTGCGCGCTACTGTCCAAAAGGCTGCCGAGGGAGAATTCGCCCGGTTTGAGGCCACCCATCAGGCAGCCGATGGGACTCTGCGCAATATCGACTACTCCATAAAACCGGTGGAAGATAAAGATGGCAATATCGTCCTGCTGATTCCGGAAGGGCGGGACATTACGGAATATAAAAGACTTGAAGAACAGCTTCGCCAGGCCCAGAAAATGGAAGCCATCGGCACGTTGGCCGGAGGTATCGCCCATGACTTCAATAATCTTCTCGGTGTGATTCTCGGCAATGCGGAAATGGCCAGGTGCGAATGTCGGACCGGTTCTAACCTTGCCGGTGAACTGGATGATGTGATTGAGGCAAGCCATCGGGCCACGGGACTGGTAAAACAGATACTTGCCTTCAGTCGCCAGGCTGAAGCTGAGCGCATTCCTTTGCAACCGGCAAGCATCATCAAGGAGACAATGAAAATGCTTCGGCCGTCAATTCCTTCAACCATTGAGATACAGCAGAATATTGCCGCCTCGACCAGTCTCATCCTGGCAGACCCGACCCAGATCCATCAAATTCTTATGAATCTCTGCACCAACGCCTTTCATGCCATGGAGCACACCGGGGGCAAAATTGAAGTGTCTTTAAAAGAAGTCGAGCTGAGCAGCGAAGATCTGCAGAAGGAGCCGGAGGTGAAACCCGGTCGCTTTATCCAATTGACGATAGAAGACTCCGGGCCGGGAATAGCGCCGGAGGTGCAGGATAAAATATTCGATCCCTATTTTACCACCAAGGAAGTCGGAAAAGGGACGGGGATGGGGCTGTCTATCGTCCATGGCATCGTGAAAAGTTCCGGCGGATTTCTTTCTTTTGCAAGCGAGGTCGGAAAAGGCACGATGTTTCATGTCTTTCATCCGATTATTAAAGATGGTGTCCTGGCGGAGGAAAACACTCTTCAGGCAATTCCCACGGGAACGGAGAGGATTCTTCTTGTCGATGATGAAAAGATGCTGGGAGAAATGGTCGGCAAGATGCTTGAGTCATTGGGCTACAGTGTGGCCATCAGCACGGATAGCCTCCTGGCGCTGGAGACTTTTAAAATGATGCCGGAGCAATTTGATCTCGTCATAACCGATCAGACAATGCCGAACATGACCGGTGTCGATCTCGCTGGAGAGATCCTGAAGATTCGTCCCGATATGCCCATCATCCTCTGTACCGGCTACAGTAGCATCATCTCGGAAGATATGGTCAAGGCTGTCGGTGTCCGGGAATTTATCCTGAAACCGTTGACGCAAAAGAAGATTGCTCAGATTATCAGAAAAATCCTTGATGGCCCCCTGATATAACAAGCCGTACCGATCCAACGTGCGACGGTCGGGGCTCTCGCATCGTCTTCAACAGTCGACCAGGTTGACGGCCAGACCACCTCGCGAAGTTTCTTTATATTTATCGTTCATGTCGAGGCCTGTCTGATACATGGTTCTGATGCATTTATCCAAAGAAATCAGATGGCTGCCATCACCCCGCAGGGCAAGCGTCGCGGCGGTGACCGCCTTGACCGCGCCGAAGCCGTTGCGTTCGATGCATGGTACCTGGACCAGCCCGTTCACCGGATCGCAGGTCATCCCGAGGTGGTGCTCAAGGGCGATCTCGGCGCTGTTCTCGATCTGCTCGTTGGTGCCTCCCAGCACGGCACAGAGACCTGCCGCCGCCATTGCCGCAGCGGAGCCGATTTCACCCTGACAGCCGACCTCTGCCCCGGAAATGGAACCGTTGTGTTTGATTATGCCGCCGATGGCAGCGGCCACCAGCAGGAAAGTCCGGACATCGGCTGGTGTCGCCCCGGAGTAAAAGGCAAGATAGTAACTGATCACCGCGGGGATGACACCGGCTGCCCCGTTGGTAGGGGCGGTGACAATCTTGCCGCCGGCGGCGTTCTCCTCACTTACGGCAATGGCATTCTGGACCAGCCATTCATTGACGAGAAGGAGATGGCGGTCGCCGACGGCCATCTCCTTCTCCAGTTGCCGGAAGAGTTCTTTTGCCCTTCGTTTCAGCTTGAGACCGCCGGGCAGGATGCCATCCGCGGCAAGTCCCCGGTCGATGCTGTCCGACATCACCCGCCAGACCCGGTCGAGCCGGTCGTCGAGTTCCCGGCCGTTGACGAAGCCCAGTTCGTTGGCCCTCTTCATTTCGGCGACGGAGAGATCTGCCGCTTTGCCGGCGGCAAGCATCTCGTCGGCAGTGTTGAAAGGGTAGGGTACCGCAGGGCCGCCGGCCGTCGAAGATTCATTAAGGCTGCTGTTGTTGAGGTCTTCCGCAAGAACGACGAAGCCGCCACCGATGGAGTAATAGGTCTGCTGCATGAGCAGGGAACCGTTTTCGGCAAAGGCGGAAAAGCACATGCCATTGGCATGACCGGGCAGGCTTGGTCCGTAATCGAAGATCAGGTCGCTGTTTGGATCGAAGCGAAACGGGGGGAAATCTTGTGGAGCTATCCGGTGCCGGTCGTGGATTTCAGTAAGCGTCGTCGCCATTTCCGTTGCCTCGGCCGTCTCTGCGGTGAAGCCGGCAAGGCCGAGAATGATGGCCCGGTCGGTGGCGTGCCCCTTGCCGGTAAAGGCAAGCGAACCATGCAGGCTGACACGAATGCGGTCGGCTTTAGCCCCTGTTTTCGCAAGGGATTTCAGGAAAAGCAGGGCCGCTGTCATCGGTCCCATGGTATGCGAGCTTGAGGGGCCGATGCCGATCTTGAAAATATCGAAGACGCTGATAAACATAAAATGATCCCGAGCGTTTAATCAAATTGGCTGGAGGCAGGCCCTAACGTACTGGTTCTGACGGTTTTCATGCCATACTTTTTCATTTTCTTCAGCAATGCCGGATGGGAGATTTGCAGGGCGCTTGCGGTTCGTCTCACCGACTTACTGCCGGCATACGTCTCTTGAATAACCTTCTTCTCGAATTCGATAACTTGATTTTTCAGGGGTGTCACGGGGTCCACGGTTTTTTCAGCGGGCGAAGCGGCGAAGTTGTTCAATTCATAGCTGAAGAGGATACGGCTTGCATCGATGACATCGGACTCGCAGAGAATGGCTGCCCGTTCAATGACGTTTTTCAGCTCCCTGACATTTCCGGGCCAATCGTGACCATGCAGTTTCTGCAGGGCGGCTCCGCCGAGTTTCGGCACGGCCTTCCCCAGGCGATTGGCGAGCAGGAAAAGGAAATGTTCGGCAAGGTCGGCGATATCTTCTTTTCGTTGTTTGAGCGGTGGAATATGGATCGGCAGGACTGAGATGCGATAGTAGAGATCCTGGCGGAAACGTTTTTCCTGTACCAGAAGTTCAAGATTTTTATTGGTGGCGGTGACGATGCGGGCGGTGATCGGTATTTCTTTTGATCCGCCGATCCGCCGCACCGCTTTTTCCTGAATCAAACGCAGCATCTTGGCCTGGGAAACCAAGGGCATTTCGGCTATTTCATCGAGGAATACGGTGCCGTTGCCGGCGATTTCAAAGAGCCCGGGTTTCCCTTCTTTCCTGCCGCCGGTGAACGCTCCGCCCACATAGCCGAACAGCTCGCTTTCCAGCAGGTTTTCAGGCAGGGCGGCACAGTTTATGGGGACGAACAGTCCCGGCCGTCGGCTGGCACTGTGTATGGCTTTGGCGAATAGTTCCTTGCCCGTGCCGCTGCCGCCGTAAATGGAGATGGAAATATCGGTCGCTGCAATTTTTTCGGCGAAGGCGATGGCTTCCTTGATCGTTGAATTTCTGCCGATAATATCGCTGAAACAGATCCTGCTGTCTTCCGACAGGGATCGCGCCAGTTTCTTGATCTCCTGCATATCCTTGGCAATTTCTACGGCGCCGATAATGCACCGCTGGGCATCGTAGATAGGTTTGCAGGTCGAAAAATACTGGTAGCGGCCGTTGGCGTTGATCAGGTTTTGTTTGACGTTATTCAACTTCGTGCCGTCAAGGCACTGCAGCAGATGATATTCCGGCATGCCGAAACCGGCGAATTTCTCACCGACAATTTCCGAGGGATTCTTCATAAAGGCTTTACTTGCCACTTTATTGACCGTGGTGATCCGACCCTCACGGTCAATCGACAGGACCCCGTCACTGATATTGTCCAGTACCACGGTGAAGCGCTTGGTTTTTTCTTCATGCGGCAGGGTTTCGATTCGCTCGATCCGGCGAAAATCTTCCAGGTCGCGAAATCGTTCGATAAAGAAAATCTTGTCGTGGATACTTTCGACGTTCTCGATCTCGACGTAGACATCGGTCAGGTCATGGTTCCTGATTACTTCCATGTGGACAATATTCAGGCCGAATTCGGTGATAACAGTTGAGACATCCGCAACAATTCCGATTCTGTCCCTGAACGTTGCCTTGATTTTGATGGTACCTGAGTGAGACGGTGCAGCCGATGGTTGAAGCATCCTGTTAATCTCCTTGAGAAAGGGGAAGGTATCGTCGGTATTCGATTTGCAAGAAATTCGCCATCTTTGGTCGCAATATTATGAGATCGTCAGGATCTTCGAAGAAAAGATCGATATTCGGTATAAAATTCAATTACTTGGAGAGAATGGGACGTTGGAATTTATGCTGGGCAGGCATGAAGACAGAACAGCAGGTATACATGCATTATCTTACGGATGGTAACAATAGGTACCGGTGCCGTGTTTGCTTGTCATGTAACTATTTTGATATTAAAGAAAAACAAAATATTGGCAACTAAAAATTCCAATGGAATCTATAAATTCCATATAATCGTCCCTACCTGATCTCGAGCTGCAGTTCTTCCATGTCGTCTTCCTTGGAGACCGGCAGCCGCTGGAAGTCATATTTATAGCCAAATTGCATCATTTTGGTATTGCTCTTCATGATCTCCATCAGGAGTGTCTTTATTCCTATCTCTTTTGCCACCCTTATACAGAAATCCATAAGCATGCTGCCGATACCCTTCCCCTGCCAGCGATCGGCCACGACAAACGACAGCTCGGCGCTCTCGAGATCGGCAAGCCTGTTGAGCCGCACATCACCGATGATTCGCTGTTCTTCCTTGCCGACAACAGCCAGGAAGGCAAGATCCCGGTCATAGTCGACCTGACAGAATCGGGCCAGGTGGTCATGGGGCATATTGATGCGCCGCTGGCCGAACCGGAAGAAAACCGCTTCCTCGGAAAGTGTTTCGAAAAAGCGGCGCAAGGCGGGCTCATCCTCTCCGCGGATCGGCCGAATATGAATGATTGTGCTGTCTGCCAGTGAGGCCTCTTTCTCGTATTTAAAGGGATAGGGGGGAATCGAAAGGTGAAGGGGGCAGAGGTCTCCCTGGGCCCATCGGTATTCCTTCGGCAGGTTTGCGTCGATATGCATGGCGACGTCCCGGACGAGACATTCGTCATCCATGAGTATCAACGGGTTGATGTCGATGAAACTGAGCTGGGGCAGATCGATTATCAGCTGGGAAAACCGCACCAGGATCTCTTCCAGGGCGCGCAGCCCTCCCTGCAGGGAATCAAGCTTTTGCAGAAAGAGATACATTTTAGTTTCCTCCATCATCCGCCTGGCAAGAGTCTGGTTCAGGGGCGGCAGGCCGATGGAGTAGTCCCGTTCAGCTAAAAAATACTTCCCGCCGAGTCCGAACGAAATGACAGTGCCGAAGTTCCGGCTTTTTTGCGCGCCGATCATCAGTTCGTATCCGCGCCTGGTAATCATAGGTTGGACGATAACGCAGGCCTCGGGGTCCCTGCGCGAAATGACAAGATCCTGCAGAACAGTGAAGGTCGCACGTACGTCATGATCTTCGCGAAGGTGAATAAACACCGGTTCTTCCCTGTTCATGCCGACGCTGTGGGTGGCCTCGATTTTCATTGCAACCGGATAGCCGATGCGCCGGGAGGCCAGGACCGCCTGGTCCGCGTCACCGGCCCTTATCGTGTCAAGGACCGGGATGCCGTAGGATTTAAGGATTTCACCGGCTTCATCGGCGTAGAGAGTATAGCGTCCCTGCTCCATGCAGCCGTTGATGATAGTTTTTGCCGCTTCCAGTTTGGGAGAGAAATCCTTGATTATTATTTCCGGGGTTTCCTGGAGAAGCTTCAGGTTGTAATCGTAACGATACATGTACATAAAGCTTTTGACCGCCTGTTCCGGTGTCGAGTAGGTCGGTATGCCGTCTGTATCGAAAACGGCTTGAGTGAGAATGGTTTCGTCGCCGAACCATGTGGAAAACAAGGGGATCCTGGGATGCTTCTTTGCAGCGACCACAATCGTTTTCGCTATCTTTTTAATGTCGATGCCGGGGAAAGGGATGCAGATTACCATGACGCCGTCGATATCATGGTCCTGCAGGCAGTTCTCTATGGCCACCTGGTAATCGGCCGCCGAGGCATCGGCCAGAAGGTAGAGCGGATTATCCAGCTCCCGCTGGATGGTCAAACCTGCATTGATCTTCTCGAGGGTCTTTTTCCCCGGCGTCGCCAGTATGCCGCCCATGCCTTTCAATGCATCCATGGCCATCTCCGACGGGGCGATGCAATTGGAGATGATCATGAGTCTTTTGCCTCTTGGCCGGTTTTGCTTGGCTATCGTCTCAACCATAGAGAGAAGATCGACGATGCTGTTTACTCTGAGGCAGCCGGCTCTTTTAAAAGCGGCTTCATATATAAGGTCCTCTTCGGTCAGGGGATCGGAGTCGGAGAGGGGAAGCGGGGAGAAGTGGCCTGCTTTCCCCGGTTTGACGACCACTATCGGCTTGGTCCGGGCGAAGTTTCGCACCGCGGTCATGAATCCCCGGCCATTGTTGATTGTCTGGAGAAAGAGGAAAATCGCTCTGGTGCCGCCATCGCCACCGAGAAAGTCAATGGTGTCGGCGATATTGATATCGAGTTTCGAGCCCAGTGAGATGAAATAGCTGAAGCCGACTTTTTTGCTGATGGCGTGTTCGAGGAACGCTGTGGAAAAGATACCGCATTCGGAGATAAAGGCGATATTACCCTTCTGGGGGATTTTCGGGTAGAGGCTGGCGTTGAGGTTGATGGCCGGTCTCAGAAATCCGAGGGAGTTGGGGCCCAGCACCCGGCATCCATGCAGGGCCGACAATTTCTTGATCTGTTCGTTGAGAAGAGATGGCTGTTTGACCCGGCAGGTATAATCGGGGGCAAGGATGACCACCCCCTTCACGCCTTTTTCGCCGCAGTCCTTGAGGACCGTCTGCAATTTCTCCGGACCCGTCGCTACCAGCGCAAGATCGATCGGGTGGGGGATTTCCGCAACGGTGCGGTACGCTTCGACGCCCTGCACGCCCCGCATGGCGGGATTGACCGGATGAACAATGCCTTTGAAGCCCTTGCCGATCAGATTCCTGAAAACGTGATAGCCGATCGATGTATCGTCCTCACTTGCGCCGATAACGGCGACTCTTTGAGGATTGAACAGAGTATCCAGATTTTTCAGCGACATATGCCATTGCCTCCCATGGCGGAGAAATGCATAATAATGAAACTTCCGATAGTTGTTAGAACTGGTATATCATCATCAGGGAAAATCACCAAACCTTTTTACGACGGCTCCTTTGCCCGCTCCGCAGAATCTCGCATAAACTCCATTATTATTTGACAACAGCTTAGAAAATATCGTTTCTATTAAGAAGTTGAATTTTTTGCGACGCGGCGTGTCGGCGGATTTGGTCGAATCCATTGGGACGAGAGTGTTTTCGAGGCGATGAATATCTGCAATGTGAGGAATAGAATGAAGGTTTCGTTTTTTTTATGCATAATTTTGATATTTCATCCGTCCATGGTAGTGGCGGGGAATGTTGTCAGACAAACACTTGATGCCCAGAATAGCGTGAATCCGCGAATGGCTTGTCAAAATCCGAGATTCAATTTCAGCAAGAAAGATATAGAAATCTGCGTCAATGTTTATCAAGGATGCATGCGACCGGATTTCAGGCAATCCGAGAGAGAACACTGCATCATTGAAACGGTGAAGAAAGGGAAAATTCCTGCCGGGGTTCAAGCCGGGAAAATCGGCCAGAAGAGCAGTGGTTCAACGGGTTCGAAAGGCAACCTCCTGAACTTTTCATTCACGTCTTTCCAAGCCTATGATCTGATCGAAATCTGTGAACAGAGACAGAATAGAACCAGACAACTGTGTTCCGGTGCCATCCTGCCGAACAAGGCGAAAATCATGTCCGACATCAATACATCGAGACAATGATTTGTTGATTCATTCCTGGAGGGCGGAGTTATGGGCAACGGCTATACATATATCTGGCAGTTTCAGGTCTACCCTGATTGCCAGAGCAAATTTCTGGAGTTTTACGGAACCGACGGGACGTGGGTGCAGCTTTTTCGTCGTGCCCCCGGGTTCGTAGAAACGCTGTTGCTGAAAGATCGTTCTGTTCCAGGCCGGTATATTACCATCGATCGCTGGCGGAGCGAAGAGGCTCATGATGTTTTTCGTCGGAATTTCGCGAGAGAATACGCGCTGCTGGACAACGAGTGTGATTCGTTTACCTCAGATGAGCAGTTTTTGGGAGCGTTCAGCGAATAGCATTTCGATCTCGCCGGGAGATCAAACATGGTGTGAGGCAGTTAAGCCGGGACTCCCACGCCTGAGTGCGTGCCTATTACCGTGTTGGCCGGCAGGTTTACTCCTTTGGGGATGACGATGATCCCGTCCCTTACGGTATAGAGATCGGTACTGAGTTCCTCCATGTCGTACGGCGATATCGAGACGTTATCGCCAATGCGCACATTCTTGTCGATAATCGCCCGTTCGATCCGGCAGTTTCTGCCGATACCGAGCGGGATACCGGAAGGCGGGCCGTCTTTAGGTTCAAAAAAATCATTGCCCATGACGATCGATTCGGAAATCGTACTGCCCGACCGGATAACACTGCGAAGCCCGACAACCGAACGGCTTATTTTAGCAGCGTCAATGGTGACACCCTCGGAAACGAGACAATCTTTCATGATACAGCTATGGATCTGCGAGGGCGGAAGAAACCTCGGGCGGGTGTAAATCGGCGAATCGGCGTCATACAGCGAGAAGCGCGGCCGACTGCCGGTAAGTTCAAGGTTGGCCTGCCAGAAAGACCCGATCGTTCCAATGTCCTTCCAGTAGCCGTCGAAGATATAACTGAAGACCCGGTGGGTATGGATTGCTTCGGGGATGATGTGATGGCCGAAATCCGCCCCGGGATTTTTCTCCAGCAAATCCGTCAGGGCGGCAAAGTTGAAAACGTAAATCCCCATGCTCGCAAGATATTTTTCTTCGATGAGCGGCACACAGAGTTCGGCTGTGAGGCCCAGGAGTCCAGGCTTTTCGACAAATTTGCCTATTCGGCCATTGCCGTTTACCTGCACGATGCCGAGATCCGCGGCTTCGGATTTTGCCACCGGGGTTGTGCAGACCGTGACATCGGCATTGCATTCCACGTGTTCGGCAATTACCAGTTGGAAATCAATTCGGAAGAGCTGATCGCCCGACAGGATGACGACCAGGTCCGGTTCGGAACTGGCCAGATAATGCATGGATTGCCGAACGGCGTCGGCAGTGCCCTGGAACCACTCTTTCGATTCAGGTGTCTGTTCGGCGGCAAGAAGCTGAACAAAACCTTTGGAGAACTGGTCGAACTGATACGTCGACTGGATGTGGTGGTGCAGGGAGGCGCTTTTGTACTGGGTGAGCAGGTAGATCTTGAAGATGCTGCTGTTTATGCAGTTGCTTATGGGTACATCCACCAGTCGATAATTGCCGGCGAGCGGTACTGCCGGTTTTGCACGGCGGACCGTCAGCGGCTTCAGCCTGCTGCCGGTGCCGCCGCCAAGGACAACTCCGATAATTTTCATATATATTCAATTTTTTTGAGTATTGTTGTGCAGGATTCAGGAGCAATTACCTGAGCCATACTTCGACGCGGCGATTTTTTTCCCGGCCCGGCGGGGAGAGGTTGGTTGCGACCGGAAGCTCCTCGCCGCCGCTGTAAATGTGATTGACAACAATACCTCTGGCTCGCAGTTGTTCGGCCACGGTCTCTGCCCTGACTTTGGCCAGCGTATGGTTGATCTCGTAATCACCTGAATTGTCGGCAAAACCTGCCAGAATTATTTTCTTCTCCAGTTTGTCCTTCAGGAAATCGACAACCCGGTTGAGATCCCGTTCGCCGCGATTGTCAAGGGTCACCTTGCCGGTGTTGAAGCGGAAGTTCAGAGAGAGCCGCTGGGCGTTGTCGGTGGCTTTCAGGTAGTCCTCGATCAGAGGGAGGTTCTTGATTGCCGAGTTGTCTGTCTTTTCAGCATAAAAGGGTTTGATGTTCATGTCCACCATTCCGATGGAATTGGCGATTTCCTGCCCGCGATGGGAATGGACAAGCTCGACAAAATCACGGACATGGTGATTCTCCGGGTTTATCGCCGTATACAGATACAGCCTTCTGGCAATCGGGTAATCTTCCGTGGCAACGGTAAAAAAGCTGGGAAAAATCGATTTAGCTCCGGTATCGGCGATAGCGATAGCCTTGGCCTTGTTGATATTGGGCAGACTGGTAAAACCAATCGCCAGGGGATCCCGGGCAACCTGTTCGGAAAGCTCCGGATTCGACTCAAATCTTTTGCTCCCTTCCTTCAGCTTCTGTTTATCCAGAACAATGGACTTGAATGTATCGTAGGTGCCTGAATTGTCGTCTCTTGCGTATACGGTGATCGCACCCGGTCCGCCACCCAGTTCGGCCCAGTCGGTGACTTGTCCGGAAAAAACGGCAGCCAATTGCGGCATCTCGAGTGTGTTGATTTTATTACTCTTGTTGACGATTACTGCGATCCCGTCAAGGGCGATTACGTGTTCGTTGGTGACGGCGGTCATGTCACCCAGACCCAGGGTCTGGAGCGAAACGGCTTCCTTTTCCTTTATCTTGCGGGAAGACATGGCCACATCGCAGCCACCCGCTTCCAGGTCCTTGAAGCCGGTTGTTGATCCATGAGCGTGGATTTCGACTACCATCAGCCGGTCTTTGACGCGGGCCTTGAGAAAGACTTCGTTTTCCTTGGCGCCGGGCACCGTTACGAGATTTTCCCCACCAAGTACGGCGGTCAGATATTCCGAGGCGAGGGCCGGGGCAAACTCTGCCCCAATCGTATTCGACCCGTGCAGCCGCAGGATGGTTTCCTCCGGTAGGGGTGGTGCGGTTGTTTCCGACTTCTGCAGTGGTCCGATGGTTATTGAGGGGGCCGCAGCTTTCCCGGTGGTATTTTTAGGTTCAGGCTCCCGGCCTTTTTCGGTTATCGCGGCAGCCCCGGATTGCTCGGGGACCAGTGCGGTTTTTTTGCTGGTATAGGGCAAGGAGCCAGAGGTGGCGAAAGCCGGCAGCGGCAATTTATCGGTCAGGCTGAAAGACTGGAAAAGAATGATCAGGAGCAGGACCGGCAAAATGGCGGCAAGACCAAAAAGCATTCGTCGGCTTGTTGTTTTTTTTGCCTGCGCCGGCTGGACGTCGGAGTGTCGATCGGTGGGTGGCGGTGCGGCGGCAACCATGGCCGGAGCCTCCGCGGGAAGATGCCTTTCGCCTTTTTCAACTCTGCCGATTTGTACCGTGTGCGCTTCCCGATTGACGTTATCCTCAATGACGGCGGCTTCCAGCAGGAGGGAGCGATAATCCATGTCGATATTTGCCGGCGGAAGGAGCTTTATCTTCACTTCCCTGAAAGAACCTTTTTTCCAGGACATGATCCGGAAAAAGGCCTCGGTTCCCAGCAGGTTGTCCTGCGCGGCATACATTATCCGTCCGTCGCGAATGAAAATGAGCCCTTTATCGTTCTGCTGGCTGACCCGAATCCCCTTGGTCGCACCCTTCATGCAAACGAGCTGGATATAATCTTCCAGACTGATATCGTTTAAAACACCGAAAAAGCCATTTTCCGTCAGATTGGTTTGGATGAGCTTTTCCAGGGCAGCATAATCAAGCGGCAGGGGAAATGAGGCGATGACATTGGAGGGCTGCGAAGGAGCAGCGCCGTCCGCTGCTATCAGAATCACCTTTGTGGCAGCGGAATGGTTTTTGAGCCATCCTGCCACATCGAATTCCGGCGTGGCGGTGAGGGCATTCTGTATCACTATGTCGAAAGTTTCCGCATTCAGGAGGGTGATGGTCTCTTTCATTGTTGCAGCTGGAAAAACTTTGCAGGACTCTGACTCGAGGAGCTGCCGGAGGGTGCCTGTTGTCTTCTCAACCCGGTCGATTACGAGTATTTTTTTCATCTTTTCTCTCCCATCAGCAGTGAATGAACATTTCGCATGATTGCCGTATTAAAGTGTCCGTTCTCTTGTAAAAGTAAAAGATTCAGGAGTAATTAAGATACTATTAGCATTGTGTTTTCGCTCTGTTGGAAGGCGTGGTTAATGTCGGGTATTGCGTTTTGCCCTGACTTTCAAACAGACGGTAAAACGCCAAGTACAGGCAGGAGTTATATCGGATACATTGAAAATTATTGACTTCAAATCTCTCCCGGCATAATTCTACGGCCAATATAAACCGAACATTTTCAGGGGGGCCATGAAAGATACCAACGCTATTGCCGAGACGATCAGGAAAAGAACGGAGAACGCGCGCAAGACATACGGTTTTCAGGACAGCCATAATCCGCAGCTGCCGGCGGACTACTGGTTTCAGCAGTCACTGGAAGGGCCGACATTGTTTGTTGTCTTTTATTCCCAGTCCTGCCGATGGGCGGAGTGTCTGGGCTGCAATCTGCCGTCGGTGATGTCGCAGCATCATGTCGGTTTTGCACCGATCATGAAGCAGATCGACTTTATTTTCGACTTCCTGCTGACATCGCAACAGAAGCAGGACCTGAAGAAAATCATCATCTCCAATAACGGCTCGATTCTGGACGAGGAGACCTTCTCGACAACCGCTCTCATGTATTTTCTTGCCAGGATGAATATCGAGTGCCCCAACGTTTCGGTGCTGACCATGGAAAGCCGGGCCGAGTACGTCGACTGGGAAGAACTTGCAGTGCTGTCACGCGCCCTCAAGGAAGGCCGGACGCCAACCCGGCTGGAGCTGGCCATTGGTTTTGAGGCCTTTGACGACATTCTCCGAAACGACCATTTTCATAAGGGTCTGTCGCTTGCGACCTTTGAGAGTATGGCGGAGAAGGTGGCGCAGCATGGTTTTCACCTGAAGGCCTATTTCATGGTCAAACCGGTGCCCGAACTCTCCGAGGAGGATGCGGTCCAGGATGTGATAAACGGCATCGAGTATCTCTCCCGGATTGCCGACCAGTACAATCTGACCATTAATATGCATCTCAACCCGACCTATGTTGCCAGGGGCACCAAACTGGCGGAGGCTTTCGAGCGCGGCAACTACACGCCGCCGCTGCTGGAGAGTGTGCGAAAGGCCGTTCTTGCCGCCGAGGGCAGGAAGATATCGATTTTTGTCGGCCTGCACGACGAGGGGTTGGCCGTGCCGGGCGGCTCCTTTATCCGGGAGGGTGACGAAGAACTGGTCAAGCTTCTCGAATGCTTCAATCAAACTCAGGATTTTCGCCTGCTGGCAGGGTAGCCGTTCAGGTGGCTCCTGCCGGTAAAACTTCCGTCCACGCCGATTGTTAGCTGTTGCGCAGCACTAGGAATTTTAGGGACTTCGAGCGGGAAAAAAGGTAGATTGCCGCTATTCCATTTCATTACACCCACTCTGAAAGCAGAGATTAAAATTAGACATGTGATTTATGAAAAGCACCGGACCACGTCGCACCCAGGACAGGAAAAAAAAGACCACGGACACCTTCGCCGTTGACCGGGAAGATACGCTGCTTGCCGCCCTGCTGGCAAAACTGCCGCACAAAAGCCGCAATATCCTCAAGGCGGTCCTGCGGGACAGCCAGGTACTCATCGATGGCAAGGCGGTCACTCAATTCGATCATCCCCTTGTTCCCGGTCAGCGCGTGGAAGTCTGTTGGGAGCCTGCAGCGCAGCAAGAGAGCCACGGCCTGAATATCATTCATGAAGACGAGGATCTCATTATCATCGATAAGCCCTCGGGTCTATTGACCATTGCCACCGACAAGGAAAAACGCAAAACCGCCTATGCGATCCTCAGCGACCATGTGAAAAAGGAGGATCCCGACAACAAGATTTTTGTCGTACACCGCCTTGATCGGGAAACGTCGGGGCTTTTGATGTTTGCCAGAAACGAAACGATAAAACAGCAGATCCAGGAAACCTGGGATACCACCATCAGCCAGCGCACCTATGTCGCTGTTGTCGAAGGGCAGGTGGAGCCGCCGGAGGGGACCGTCACTTCCTGGCTGACCGAAAGCAAGGCATTCATCGTTTATTCTTCGCAGAATCCGCAGCTTGGCCGAAAAGCCGTGACCCATTACAGGAAATTACGCGAAAGCAGTGAGTTTTCCCTCTTGCAGATAAATCTTGAAACAGGCAGGAAACATCAGATCAGGGTCCATATGCAGGATATCAACCACCCGGTGATCGGTGACGAAAAATACGGGGCGACCCTCAACCCTATCCGCCGCATGGGCCTGCATGCCCAGGTGCTCGTCTTCACCCATCCAAGAACCGGCAAGCTGTGCCGTTTTGAGACAGTTATTCCGAAAAAATTTCTGAGGCTTTTTATCACCCAGAAATAAGTTCTTAAACTTATTTTGGGTTGCGGTAATCGAGATACCCCGGCAGAATGGCAAGGCCTTGGCGAAACTCTTTTTCGGGGCAGATTAAGCTGATAACGATTGTTTTCGGTAAAATCGTAGAAAAACCCGGGATGAACGATGAGTGCTGTTCCAGCAGCTCCAGGCAGCACTGCTCATCGGTGATATCGCCGGGGAGTCCAATTATCGCATACAACTGCCTTCTCTGTGGCAGATTAAATGGAATAAATTTGGACACTCCTCAATTATTTGGGTTGATCTCGATTTTCTGTCTTGCAAGATAAATGGGGAGTGTCCTGGTCCTCAATTGATCCAAATAGTTTGCCCAAGGAAACCACCTTCATAAAGCCAATCACTTGCATAGTGGTTGGCTTTTTCTTTTTTCACGATTTCCAAGACCATCTTTTAGCGAACATTTTAGTAACACTCAGATACTTTGTGTTTCCGGCAGGGGACTTTTCTAGAAGGTTCATTGGTGTCTACTGAGTTATTTTTGCGCACTTAATCCTGTAAATTGAATAATATTTGCATATTTGATCATTTAAAGATAGGATACAGTCACTAGCTGGCGGTAAAATGACGCATTGCATGCAGAATTGTCGTATTTACGAGAAGGCATATTTTTTCCCTTTGCCAATATTTTTTCTGATTACGTATGAAACTCAGCCAAATTTTTAGGCGACGCTCTCTATCTTCAAAAACATGTGTGAATCTAGAGCATTACGTATTTCTGTGCGGCGTTTCAAATATGACAGATCTTAATGAGGCCTCGCCTTCGACGAATGGCCGGAAAATGCTAGCAGCTAACCACTTGAAAATCGACCAAATATCTGTTGCGGTGTTAAACCGTAAAGGACATGGCTGAGTTTCATACGTAATCAGAATATTTTTTGTGTAGATATGTGCTTCCTCGCGCTCTGGCCGATACTGAAAAGAGCCAATTAAAATCTTCATATATGGGTTTACTATGCTTGTTGAATTTAGTGTACAGAACTTCCCACAAAGTATGACTGGATTTTGGTAAATCACAGTTTTGCAACGTAAGTAACAACGTAGATTTTTACAGTCTAACCGGACATCACTGCTCTGATCCCCCATTTTTGTTTTTAGATGAAGTCCAGAGCAGATACTCCGGTGGATAGCCACTGTTTGCTACACTGTAGCTTAAATGTGCGAGCCAACATATAGGGAACAAAATTAAAAAACCTAGGAAATCAAACTGACCATTGATAAAAACGAATATAACAATTCCTATCGATATTGAGCTTAAGCCACATACAACACCAGCTAATATACGAAGAAATAGCCGTACCTGAACAACATTTTCTTTTTTTAGTTTCTTCATTATTTTTTACATTTTTCATTATTCATCAATCTTTCTGCAGCGACATTAATGATTGATCCAGCAAAAATACCAGCTTGAAATGAACCCTGAATTAGCGCTGCATTTAATGTTGTAGTTTTAGCAACAAGACCAATTGTCCCTATATGCGTGCCAAGGTGTTTAGCCACACCTCCAAACGCATATTGTCCTAAACTATACCCACCATAGGTCTTCGCAAAAAAGCCTCCCAAGGCTGTAGTTAATCCCATTCTCCCTAATCCAATCACGTTATTAGTTTCTTGGTAATTACCCCAGACATCTCCCCAAAAATTAGAGGTATCACAATCAACATTATCTAATTCAGAAGATAAATCATCAGGCAAATCTACACCAAAATCTATTTCTCCAAATAAATCCTTAGCTAATTCGTCTTTATGAGCACTTAAATAACTACCCGCACTGGTTTCACTTCCCCCACTCGAGCTTGTGCTGCCCAAACTATTCGAAGCCTCGCCTCCACCGCCAAGGCTATTCTCACCTCCTGCACCTCCAGCACCCCATAAGCCGAATGGGTCTATTACATTAACTGGGTTGCTATTGGCATACCCATACAAATTAACCCCACCCAACACCCCAATCGGATCAGGCGTAGTCCACACCCCAGCCTCCGCATCATAGTGCCGGAAATGGAAATGGTAAAGTCCGCTTTCCGGATCGAGCTGACGGCCGGTGAAGGTATACTGGTTTTCCGAGAGGTCGCCGTCTATCACTTTGCCGAAGGCGTCGTAGTGGTAGCGGGTCTTTTCTTTGCCCTGGTGGTTGCTGAGGGCGACGACGCTGCCGAGTCCGTCGTAGGCGTAGAAGAGCTGGCGGTCTTCGGGGCGGTGCTGGTAGTTGTCGTTGCCCTGTGAGACGTTATACTCCTGGCGGGTTACGATCCGGCCGTTTGCCCGGTAGTAGGCGGCGATTTTCTGGCTGTTCTCGCCGCTGATCTCCTGCAGGACCTCCAGGCCGTCGTAGAGATAGCTGGTTACCTCCTTTTCCCCCGCCGCTTTAAAGACCCGGCGATTCATGGCATCGTAGCCGTATTCGGTGCTCTCACCCTGTGGATTATCGAAGCCGGCGAGGAAATTATCGGGAGTGTAGCGGTAGCGGCTGAGGCCGTCCTGGTCCTGTTTGCTGACCCTGTTGCCGTTGTCGTCGTAACTATAACGGATATCACCTGCCTGCAGCAACTGATTTGCGGCATTGTAGTGGTAATCGATGGTGCGGTTGTCGACGATTTCGTTGATCCGGTTGCCTGCCGCATCGTAGACGTAGCTGACTGAAGCGGGCAGCGGATCTTCGGTTTTATGGTGGCCGTTCTTTTTGCCCTTGCCTTTATCGGTGCAGTTGTTTTTAGGGGTCGTGGCGATCTGGCCGACCCGTTGCGGATATTCGACATGGGTGAGTCGATAGGCGGCATCATACTGGTAGCTGGTGAGGCCGCCATCCTCCTCGGTCATGGTCAGTTTATTACCCACCGCGTCGTAGGTGTAGGCAAAGGAGGCGAGTTGGCCGTCCTTGGCGCTGGTGGTGATCATCCGGGCCAGCCGGTTGTCGGTGTCGTATTCGCTTACCGTTTCGGTGTTGTTGGGCAGAGCGGTGGAAGTCACCCGGCCCATGACGTCAAAGGTATAGGAAGTTGTTTTGCCTTCCGGGTCGGTGAAACCGGTCAGCCGGTTTTTGGCATCGTAGGCGTAGGTGAAGACGCCGTTGTCCGGGTCGATCATGCGGATGCGGTTGCCGAGCGGGTCGTAATCGTAGTCGATCCGGCCGGTATAGCTGTCGATGGTGGTCAAAAGCCTGCCGCGGGCATCGTATTCGCGGGTTTCGGCGGTGGTCTCGTTGGCCATGCGGATCATCCGGCCCGCCGCATCGTAGGTGTAGATCTTTTCGGGAGCGTCGGGGAAGCGCACTGTGGTCAGCTGGTTGCGGCTGTCGTAGAGAAAATTGATGGCCGTGCCGTCCGGGTTATGTTTGGTGAGCAGATTGCCGATTGTATCGAGTTTATAGGCTGTAGTATTGCCCAGAGCGTTGCTCTGGCTGATCATGCGGTTGCGGACATCGTAGCTGTAATGTATGGGGTTGCCGTTTCCGTCTGTGATCTGAACGAGGTTGCCCGCCGCATCGTAGTTCCCGCTGGTTAGCGCGCCGGTGGCATCGGTCTTGCCGGTGGGTCGGCCGACCGCGTCATAGCTGAAGGCGGTGGTATTGCCGTTTGCGTCACGCACGGCGATCTTCTGCCCTTTCGCATCGTAAGTGTGGAGGGTTTCAAGGTTGCCGGGGACGGTCAGCTCCTGCACCAGCCGGTTTCGCTGGTCATAAGCAAAGTCGATCCCCGTGTTATTGGGGAAGGTCTTACCGATCATGTTCTCGTTGCCGTCGTAGACATAGGAGGCCGCGTTGCCAAGCGGGTCCGTCTCGCGCAACAGGTTGCCGCGGCGGCTGTACTCGTAGCTGGTGGCATTGCCCAGGGCGTTGATCGCCTGGATTTTATGCTGCAGTTCGTCGTAGATGAATTTGGTCTCCGCCCCCAGGGGATCGACGGAATGCACCATGCTGCCCAAGGGGTTGTAGGTGAAGCTGGTGGTCGCGCCCAGCTCGTCGGTGACCGAGGTGATCCGGTTCAGGATATCCGAGGTCAGACTGCGCTTCGTGCCGTCCGGGTTGGTGATCTCGGCGAGCTGGCCGTAGGCGGTGTAGTCGAGGGTCGTGGTGTTGCTGTTTTCGTCGGTGACCGCCGCCGGCAAACCCAGGTCGTTATAGCCGATGGTCCGGCTGCTGCCGTCCGGGTGGGTAATGGTGGTCAGATTGCCACGGTTGTCATAGGAAAAGGATCGGGTCCGGCCAAGTGGGTCGGTGATCGTCGCCACCTTGTTGAAGGTCGGCTCGTAGCTGAGTTCGGTTCGTTCCCCCAGGGCGTTGATGGCGACTGTGACATCATTTTTAGCGTTATAGTTGAAAGCGCTGATCTTGCCGTTTTCATCCCTGACCGTCACGATATTGTTGCGGCCATCGTAGGCATAGGCGATCTCGGAGCCGTCCGGGAAAAGGGTGCGCTCCAGCCTGTTGTTTTCATGGTAGTAATGGCGGGTGGTGAGGCCTCGGCGGTCGGTGACCCTGGTCACCCGTTCTTCCGGATTGTAACTGTAGAGAAACTCGAACCCTTCCTTGTCGGTCTCCCGGACGACACGGTCGTTTTCATCGTAGGAATACCGGTAGACGTTGTTCTGCGGGTCGCTGCGGCCGATCATCCTGGCCTGCTCGTCGTAGGTGTAGCCCCAGTTATAGCCCATTGGGTCGGTATAGCCGATCAGTTTGTCATTTTCGTAGGTATAGCCATGAACATTGCCCTGGGGATCGGTGATCTCGCCGATGAAGCCGTCTTCGTTATAGGCAAGCGTGGTTTTCCGCCCGACCGAGTCGATAATCTCGGTCAGCCGGTCGTCGCTGCGGACAAACTCGGTGATATTGTTGTTGGTATCGATATTTCGGGTGAGGAGTGAGATCCCCCGGCCGTTATGGAGAAACTCGCGGACCCCGCCATGCTTGGACACCAGCCGGAAGCCGCCTTCCATCTCTTTAATCTCGTCGGTGTAGCTGCCCTTGTCGGTCACCGGCAGGTAGTGTCCCTCTTCCTGCTCCTCGTAGAGAATGGGCGAGCCCTCCTCGGTGAAGACCTTGACAAAGCCGGGGCCGAAATAGACGCTCTGGTCGAGCGGAAAGGGATCGAGTGGATACGCGGCTTCCTCCTGACGGGCCTCGTCGGCTGCCGTGGCGGCATCGGACGTCCGTTCAGCGAGAATCACTTCTACGTCACCTTTTTTCTGATTGATGACGTTGGTCGTTTGTTCGCCCTGGGCGACGTCGGCTGCTGCTGCCAAGGCGGCTGCATTGCTGCTTGATGCGATTGCTGCTGCCTCCCCTGCACTTGCCGAGGCTTGATCGGCTGCACTCTGGGCAGAGCTTGCCGCGCTCTGAGCCTCATTGGCCTGGGACTCGGTCTCGCTTGTTCCCGCCACACCAGCTTGCTGGGCAGCTGTTTGGGCCGCCGATCCGGCGCTTGCTGCCTGGCCGGCGATGGTGGCGGAGAGGGAGTTAATGCTGTTGCTTACTCCGGCAATCTCGTTTGCCTGAACCTGGGCGGCTGCAGCTGCGTTCCGGGCGGCATCTAGGGCATCGAGGGCTGCAGTTGCGGCAGTTGCCGCGAGATTTGCCAGCTGTTCGGCCTGCTGTCGCAGATCCTCGGTGAGATTCTCCCGTTCCTTGATCAGCGGCTTGCGGCCGGCAACGATGTTGGTGTCGTAATTAAAAAACCAGCTGCGCCCAAAGGATGATTTGAGATCGGTCTGGTTGCTGCGGAAATGCCGGGAGATGGTGATGAGATCGTTGAGCGCTTTATAATTCAGATCCTCCACCTTATAGCTTTCAAAACCGCTGGCGATGAGGACCGGGTCACCGGCTGTGCTGCCCTGGCCGTTTTTATTGTCCATCTCGGCCAGGCCGCGCTGGAGAATGGCTACTGCCACCTGGCGTTCGATCATCTCAAGAGCCTGAGGACCGAGCGCTTTTCCCCGCTGTAAATAGCCGGAGACCAAAGCGAGGGAGCTGTTGATGGTGGTGATGGCTGAGGACACCTGGCCCTTTAAGTCAGCAAAGGCTGATTGCAGATTGCTGAGACTGGCGTAGAGGGAATTCAGGGTTGCCAGGTTGCCGGCCGCGCCATTTGAAGCGTTTTGAGCATTCAGAAGAGCTTCGATGACGGCTGCGATGGCATTGATCTGCTCCTGAGTCAGGCCGCCACTACCACCGCCTGTATAATACAGCGGATCTCCTTCACCAATACAGCTGAGGTTTCCTTCGGGCACGATTACCACCTCGGAAAAGTCAAAACCCATTTGCTCGAAGAGTTGAAGAGATGTGATGTGCCGCCTGAGATTATTTTCCATCAAGTATATTTCCGGACTGGAATCCTTGAGGAGAAGGCTGGACTTTGGCAGTGCATTAATCTCCTACTGTGTCAGGGTATAGTGCTTTTTCCCGGACAATTGCAGGCAGTCGAACACAAACGGTGAAGGAATTGCCGCTAAAGTCCCGGCAGGCGTGACGAGGTAGAGGGTGTCTGACGATGTCGACCTAACAACAGATCCAGGATTGAGCGTCTGGCCGAGAGCAGCAAGTGGCAAACTCACAACAAGAACCAAGAAAAACAGGATAACGAGGTTTGAACGTTTCATGTTTAATGCCTTACAGTAATGTTTCATTTGCTCACTCCTGACATCCTGATGAATTGATACACTACTAGTGCAAAGTGTTATAATAGCAATTAATGCTTACAAATAATAAAGTATTAAAAAGATGTCAAACAAAAGTCTTAAAATTATTTAGGATAAAAGTCTTACAAATCCCAGAGAAGCTACTTTCATTAATACTTTTAATTGAAACAAATATTGCTCTATGAATATCCAGGAAAGAATAAAACCGCGGAAGAGAGTGTTAAGCTCAAGCTGGAGGGAAGCTTTTAGCAAAAAAAAAGTAGCCGACGGGAGGTGCCCCGCGACACCAGCAATGTCGATCCGGCCTTCAATAACTGTGTCGATGGCATGGTGATCGTCGATTTGCAACAACTAAAAGGACAGAAACGAAAACGATACAATTGACGAAACGGTTCTTTGGTAGGTTCGGTTGGCGAAAATGCAATCACAAGGAATCCCGACGTCGCCTAGAGACTATTGTAAAAAGGTGACCAGATTATTATTTAGGATGGAATATAGAAAAATAGGTGGAAATCTCCGTTTTCCACTTGACCCAAAAACCGGCAAGCTGTGCCGTTTTGAGACAGCTATCCCGAAAAAATTTCTGAGGCTTTTCACCGCCCAGAAATAAGTTCCTAAACTTATTTTGGGCTGCGGGAATCGAGATACCCCTGCAGAATGGCAAGGCCTTGGCCGAACTCTTTCTCGGGGCAGATCAAGCTGATGACGATACGATTGTTTTCGGCAAAATCGTAGAAAAACCCGGGATGAACGATGAGCGAGTGCTGTTCCAGCAGCTCCAGGCAGCACTCTTCGTCGGTGATCTCGCCGGGGAGTTCAAGTATCGCATACCAGCCGCCTTCCCTGTGGCATGTGTCAGGGCAATGTTCCAGGTCTGTCCAGCTTTTCAAAGCACGTTCATTAACTTCAATACGGGCCAGGATCTGTTGCTGGATGTCCTGTTGTACCCCGAGCAACGGAGCCGTGGCCTGCTGGATCATACTGCTTACCGACAGATATGTGTCGGCGATGAATTCCAGCCGATGTTTCGCCCCCTCTTTGATCGGCTCCGGGCCGCCCACATGAATCCAGCTGAGTTTTGCCTGGGGGAGGGCCAGGATCTTTGAAAATCCGCTCAGGGTAAAGGTCAGTGCGTCGTTGTTTGAAATTGCCGAGAAGGTTTTTTTCAGGCTGCCGGATTTGATGTAATCAAGAAATACCTCATCGACAATCAGGGCAATCTCATGGGTTGTACACAGCTGATTGAGCAGGCTGAGTTCTTCGGCGGTCATATACGATCCCGTCGGATTGTTGGGGCTAACCACGACGATTGCCCGGGTCAGGCTGGAAATCATCATTTCGAGCGATTTGAAATCGATCCGCCAGTGGCCGCTTTCTTCCAGCTGCAGGGCATAGCGAACCGGAGTGACGCTTTCCAGGTTCGCGAGGAAATCAAAGAGCGGGTAGCTGGGGGCAGGAAGAAGCACCTCGTCGCCGGGTTCGGTCAGCAGCTTAAGGAGGAAACTGTACGCCTCACTGGTCGAGGCAGTAAGAAAAAGATCGTCGCCGGCAATCCGGCCGTGACCATTTTCGAGATAGTAGCGGCCGATCGCTTCCCTCGCACTTTGCATGCCCTGTGCCGATGGCTCATAGCGCCCGCGAATACGGGTGCAGATACCGTCTCTTTGTAGAAAATCATATGAAAACCCGGCGTGGGTCGGATTCGACTGAGTCAGATCAAGGATCTTTGCGCCTGCTGCTTTTTTGGCTTGCAGTATCCTGGTGAAGTCATTTGGCTCGAGGGCCGCCGGCAGTCGAGATGAAAACATGTTGGGCTCGGGTGTGAATGGTTGGTGGAGTAGGGGTTTGAAGGTCCGGTCCGCAACATATAAGCCGCGTTGTCCATCCAGGCAAGGGTAAATAAATTCTCGACCAGGTGTTGATCGTGATTATCATTCTCATTTAGAGAGATAAAGAAATACCCGAAACAGCCGATAAAGAGAAGAAGAGCCGAAGCAAGAAACTCTTTCCCAGGAGGAGGAGATTCTATGAAAACTCAAGAAGCGATCCGCATTCTGATGCTCAGTCCCTGTTACTGGCGACTGAAATTGCCCGACAGAAAGGGACTGGTGAGGGAGTTCATGGCCAGTTATTCCGCTCTCGAACTGACGTTTGAATCTGCCGTCAACAGGAAGAGAACCCACACTTGATTTCCTCATGCCCCCGCACCCGGCTGGACTTCCTTGGTACCGCATTGCGCCAGTTGTTCAAGCCGGGTGGTGGTATTCTGTAACAGGTTGGTCAGCTGCTGGGATATTTCACTCGAAGATTCGTGTACCAGCCCAGCGAGGCTGCGGGTCCTGGCGGAGGCGTCGCTTACCTCGGCAATACTTATCGAGACGGTGTGGGTGTTTTCCGAAGTGCGGCCGGCGAGTTGAGCTATGTTGTCGGTGACAGTCTGCTGGTCGACAATGGCCCGGGTGATATTCCCGGTGCGTTGATTGAGATCCTGCATCCGCCTGTCGATTTCCTCGAGATGGTCGAGCAGCACCGATCGTGCTTCTTCAATGGCATCGACCTTGTTCAAGACATCGTCGGTGGCTTTTTCCGTCTTCAGCGACAACTCTTTCACTTCGCTTGCGACCACTGCAAAGCCCTTGCCGGCGGCTCCCGCTCTGGCCGCTTCGATGGTCGCATTCAGGGCCAGCAATTTTGTTTGATCGGTAATCTCTTCGACCGCGGCGATAATACTGCCGATCGCTCTGATCGACGTATTTAATTCGTCGATGTAATGCCGGGAGCGGGTGTTGCTTTCCAGGATCGAGGCGACAATCCTGTTCTGGTCCCGAACCTGGCCGTTGATATCGATAAAGGCCGACTGCAGCCGTACGGTCGATTCCGAAACACTGTCGGTGTGTTCCGCCGTATCTTCTGCCCGGTGGGTGACGCTCTCCGCCTGAATCTCCGTTGCGCTCGCCAGTTCCTGCAGGCTGTCGGCGGTATTCACCAGCTCTTTGGCCCGGCTCTCAAGGTTGTCGACCACGGAGGTGATGGTGGCGAACATCTCTTCGATAATCACCTTCTCATGGGCCTTGCGCTCGTTTTCCTTTCTGATATTCAGCAGAGCTTCGCGAAAGTTCCGGATTGCCCCGGAGAGAACACCGATCTGATCCTGCCGGTGTCGATAGGGAACATCCGGAGACCTGCCGGCATTGATCGCATCAATGGTGTTGGTGAGTTTGTGGAGCGGCTGTTCCACGAGAAAACGGACCAGGATGAACAGGACGATCATATTGGCCAGAACCGCGAGTCCTCCCATAATGAGGGTAAATCTCCGCTGTTGCAGGCGAATCTCGTTCAGCTCGTGCTCCTTGGCCTGAATTCCCTCGACATGCTGGAGAATCTCGTTACGTGTGGTCTCCGCCTCAAGGGCGGTATCGGCTACTTTGGCATCAAGGTCGCTCACTTTTCGGCGCAAGGCACCGCTGCTGTCCGATTCTTTTGTGACGGTATCGATCAGGATGCGGAGTCTTGCGCCGTCTTCGACCGGGTCGCTGCTTGCCAGGGTCATCCGTTCGACTGCGTCCTTGAAGTTGCCATCCTGATCGAAGATGCCGCTTGCGATAATGAGTTTGCTGTCTGCCGTCTGGACGATAAAGCTGTTCTTGGCGATATCTCTTCGTTCATTGCGATCATAGAGATGACTATAGGCTTCGCGCCCCTTCAGCTGTTGCCGCTCGGAGATGTGGAATGTTTGCTCGATGGCCCGGATAATGTCGGCTTTCGGGTCAATCCGGAAAAACTCGGGGAGAGCGAGGAATTCATCCTGTAACTTGACGATGGCTGCGCGCAGATTGGAACTCAGCTCTTCTTTTATGAGCAGTACTTCATTGACTTTCTGTTCGACTGTAGCGCTTGACTGCAGATTCGCGTAGAGCAGAGCGCCGATGAAGAGGTTCGAGGCGATGGCTACGCCCATGAGTATTTTTACTCCGACGGTGAGGAATCGGGCGTGAATTCGCTTGAGGAGAGACATTTCATTTCCTGTTTGATTGGTGGAAGTTTACGGACAAGAGCATGGTGAGTAGTCAGGTGGGCAATACTAGCGGAGTTCTGTTACGTTTTGGTTAAAAGAAAATTAGGAATGAAATTGGGAGGCTGGGAACTCATTCATGCGCGGAAGGAAATGACAGAGGAAGGGTTGAGGGGAAGAAGACCATTGTCGGATGGGCAAGCGAGGTGAGCCGGGGAGCCCGACTCACCCATGAGAAAAAAACGGTAAGCTACCGCCGTTTCAATACTGGAATGCCTTTTTCCGCCATCTCCAGAGCATAGGCTTCGACGCCTTTTGCAGCAATCAATTGGAGGGAAGCCTTTCGATCCGACCTGAAGATCAAAGCAAAAATTTTGGCGAAAATGGTATTGAATTGCCGGCATGCCTGAACATCATCGGAAAATTCAGTGCATTCCGCACAGGTGTGATAGCCCTTTTCCTGCGTGCAGATTCGTATTTTGCACCAGGACGCCTTGACGTTTTCGGCACAACCGGGGCATTTGCCCTTCCTGTACCGGTGGCATGCCCCGCAATAGAGACCGCAGGCGGAAACGAGTTCACTCTGAGCAACCAATTTCATAGTTTTTTCTCCGGTTTAAATGAACATTGAGTGGGGGAAATTCCCGAATTACCGGATGATCGTAACAGACGGCTGTGACACCGTTATGTCAGGTTGGTATATATTTTTTGCATTGCCCTGCATTTATTTTCGATCGCCTCGCGCCAGCGGGGAGGGGAAAGGACTTCGACATCGCTGCCGAAGCTGAGGAGAAAAGACATGATCCAGTCGTCTTCCGGAAAGGTCAAGGTGGCGATGAGCGAACCATCGGGTTCGTAACGCAACTGGTCTGGAGCAAAATGCTCTTCGACTTTAATCCGCACTTCCGGGATAAATTTCAGGACGAGTTCCACCGGAGGGCGGCTGTCCCGGTCGAAAAACCGGTCCGGAGGGGGGATCTGTCGACGGGCGAAATGCTCTTCCACCGCTTGCAGGCGCCGCATCCGCGACAGGCGAAAGAGTCTGAAATCCCGGCGATCCCGGCAATATCCCAGCAGGTACCAGGTAAAGCTTTTATAGAGAAGGGTGTGCGGTTCCACCCGGCGAAGGCTGTTGCGGCCATCGGCGCCGGTATAGGCAAAGTCGAGGAGCAAGGACCGGCTCACCGCTTCATGGACTGTCTGAACCGTCTCCCGGTGGTTGTCGACCATGCCCCATGGGGTGATGTCGATGACGAAAGAATCTGCATGGGTCCGGTAGAGCGACTCCTTGTCTTCGGGAATGAGAGCGGTGACTTTATCGATAACGCGTCCGAGGTCGCCATTCTGCAAGGTCCTGTTGACACCTTTCAGTGCCGTCAGGAGGGAGAGCATATCGTCAAAGGTGAGGAGTTGCCGGCTCAGTTTATAGTTGTCCGGAATATTCAGGCCGCCTTCGTGACCTTGGGCGGAAACAACCGGAATACCAGCGCCATTCAGGGTTTCGACATCGCGGTAAATGGTCCGCACCGAGACATCGAACCGATCTGCCAGTTCCCTCGCGGTAACCTTTCTCCGGTTAAGCAGCGTCACAGTGATGGCCAGCAGTCGTTCGATCTTCAAATGTATGACAATTTCATGGTGTTTTGCTGATAATGGTGTTTTGTCTTTCGATGCGGTACTCGCGAAGGGATAATAGCTGTTTTCGCTCCGGGATGTCGAGTATTTTTCCCCTTACCGTCTCAATCCTCGTTTTTCTGCCATTTCAGTTTCATCCACGTTTTTGCGGCTCTGCCGAGCGGCGGTCGCGGACGATAACCGAGCCGGATGTTTCCTTGGCCCGTTTTTTCAAGTCGCCGGCGATGGAAGAAACTTCGGCAAACGAGCTGATATGATGGATTTCAGTGCTGACAACGCCGATGGACAGGGAAAGCAAGCCGAATTGCTGGGTGTTGCCGGCGCGGTCAAGACTCGTGTAGGAGCCTTGCCGGCATTCTTCCTCGGGGTGGAAGCGGCAAAGCATTTTACTGAATTGGTCGATAATATATTGGCAGATCATCATGGAATTGCGGGGGCGGGTAATCAGGATGAAGTCATCGCCACCGATGTGTCCGGCAAAACCGATGGTATTGCCTTCCCATTTGTTCAGGGCTTCAACCATGAGATCGCCGACCGCTTTGATCACGCGATCTCCCATTTCGAAGCCGTGTCGATCATTGAACGGTTTGAAACTGTCGAGATCGATGTAGCAGACATCGAAGTGAATGGACTGGGAAAGCATTTTGGCAATCCGTCGCTGGATGTATTCATTGCCGGGCAGGCCGGTCAAGGGATTGGCGCCCCGGGCCAGCATCATGCTGTTTTCCGTCACGGCATTGAGAATGGCACTGACCGAGACGGTGCCGAAATATTTGCCGCTGCGGGTGATGCAGATATCGTCGTAGATTGAAAGCCGGGGGCGTTGATGAATCTTGCGGGCGACATCCTCAACCGATGAATAGTGAGGAATTTCCAGATAATCTTCGTCGACGATGTCCTCGATTTTCTTATAATAGTTCAGGTTGAGACCATAGCCGAAGC
The DNA here is from genome assembly GCA_000961725.1 of Desulfobulbaceae bacterium BRH_c16a. Taxonomy (GTDB): domain Bacteria; phylum Desulfobacterota; class Desulfobulbia; order Desulfobulbales; family Desulfocapsaceae; genus Desulforhopalus_A. Next base: position 244,261 of record LADS01000049.1, on the reverse strand, counting down.
GGCCGACCATATGGGTTTCCATGAAGCGGTGCCGGTTGAGCAGGCCGCACAGCCGGCCGCCCCGCAGCACTGGCAAACATACCATTTCGGCATTATCGTTGAATCTGTTGAGTGCCTCGAGAATTCGATCGGTAGCAGAAAGGGGGGCGACGTAGGCAGCGATATCGCCAACGCAGATAACCTCATCAAAAAGAGTGGTGCCCGATTGCCGCGAGGAGTTATTCTCGGGAATGTTCAACTGGGCTGTAGTCACCAGGTCCGCCGAAGGTCTGGCGATGAGATATCCCTGCACCAGATCGATACCGATCTCCCGGCAGATCCTCAGATCCTTTTCGTACTCGATGCCTTCGGCGATAACCTCGATGCCGATTCGATGGCAGGCCGTGGCGATCGAATCGATCAGGTTGAAGTTGATATTGCCTTTCGGACTGTCCTTAAAAAAATGCCGGTCGATTTTGACAAAATCGGGCTCAAGGACGGAAAGCATCTTCAGCCCGCCATAGCCTGCACCAAAATCATCTATGGCTATGCGAAATCCCTTGCTTCGATAATGATCGATGGCGGTCCGGAAAAGTTTATAATTGGACACGGCCTCCTGTTCGGTGATTTCGAGAACAATATTATGTTTGGCAATGTCATACTTGTTCGCCAGCATTCCCGTGGTCCCCGCACTGTGATCGGGATGGAGCAGACTGGTCGGACAGATGTTGAGAAAGAGCAGGGCTTCCTTGTCGTTCAGTCCCTGGGCAGCGGCCAGAACAAGGCCGTTCTGCCGGCAGCGCATATCCAGCTGGAGCGTCTTGCCGCATATTCTGGCCTGATGGAAGAGTTGCTCGATATTGTCGAATGGATTGGGACCGACGGTGCGGCACAGCGCCTCGTAGGCGAAGATATTTTCCCGCTGGAGGCTGACGATAGGTTGAAAATGGGCAGTCAGCAGGTTGTTGTCAAGAAGATCGGTGATAACGGAATCATTGGTAAGATTGCGGGTTGCCGGTAGGCCGGCATGGTTCAGGTTGAGCTGCGGCGATTGATCTGGGAGCGGCATAAGAAACATGATGTGGCCTCCGGAATGTGATACAACACCCGACAGAAGTTGTTGAATGAAATCGCCGGCTCTTTGCAGCCGACCTAGGTATCTTCTCTTTGGCGCCGATGATACCTTCGTTGTATTTGGATACTATTAGAGACTGGTTAAGAGTTGGCTGAACATTCATTCGACGAAGGGATTGTAAATCTTGCACTCGTTCCCGGTTTATTTGATCGGGTGAGCTGATCGGAGTACAATACAAGGAGATCGTCAACGTTATGCGTGATGCGGCTTACCCTGTTGTCTCAGGAGGCTTCATCGTTTCCCGACTTTGCTTCGACTGTGAATGGAGGTGATACTTATGCAGAACAGCAAGCTGCCTGAATTTATAGATCATCTCCTTTTACCGGACAGCTATCCGCATCCGGCCGGCGACATCGAACTGGTCCAGACCCATATCTCGTTTGTCATCCTTGCCGGCAGGTATGTCTACAAGTGGAAGAAGACCGTCGATTTCGGCTTCGTCGATTTTTCAAGCCTGGCGAAAAGAAAGTATTTCTGCGAGCAGGAATTGCACCTCAACAGACGGCTCTGTCCCGAGATTTACCTGGAAGTCACATGGATCAGCCGGGAAGGTGGATCTTTCAGCCTGCAGGGAAAAGGTGAAATCGTCGAGTACGGCGTGAAGATGGTACGCATGCCCGAAGAAGGTATGATGAGCCGGATCATCGTTGCAGGAGGGGTGCGTGAAGAGCATCTCGATACAATTGTCGGAATTCTTGTGCCTTTTTACCGGCAGGCGGATGGGGGTGAGCGGGTGCGGGCCAACGGCCGGGCCGAGGCGGTCGGCCGGATCGTATTCGATAATTTCGCCCAGACCGAGAGGTTTGTCGGCGGCAGGGAGCTCAGTGCCGAGCGGTTTGCCGCGATCAAGGAGTTTGCGCAGGGTTTTTTGCGGCAGGAAGAACTTTTTGCCGAGCGCATAGCCTCCGGCTGCATCCGCGATTGTCACGGTGATCTCTACTCGGGCAATATCTGCCTGGCCGACAAGATTCATATTTTCGACTGTATTGAGTTCAATGAAAGGCTGCGTTTCATCGATATGGCCGCAGACGTTGCGTTTCTGGCCATGGATCTTGATTTTCATGGCTGCTCTGCCCTGAGTGACTACTTCATCAGCCGTTTCATCCGGGAATCCGGCGACGAAGGGCTGCGCAAGGTGCTCAATTTCTATAAATGCTATCGAGCTTATGTTCGGGGCAAGGTTAGCCTCTTGACCGCCTCCGATCCGTCCCTGGAAGGAAAGAGGGCCGAGGCATGGCTGGAGACGGCCGGACGTTATTTTCAACTGGCGGAGGAATATACCCGAAGGTAATGAGAGAGCAGACAAAACTGATAGTGGTATTTATAGGCCTGATTGCCTCGGGAAAGAGTTTTCTGGCCCAGGCCTGGGGTGGGAAACATCGTTTTCCGTACTTCAACACCGATGTGATCCGCAAGCAACTGGCCGGCATCGCTCCAACGGAGTCCCGGCCAGAGGAGGAGGGGCAGGGCATTTATTCAGCCGAATTCACCCGCAGGACCTATGACACCATGCTGGTTTCGGCCTGGGAGGCCCTTCAGGATCCTGCAGTCCCATGTGTGGTGCTGGACGGTTCGTATCAGACCGAGGCGGAGCGGGAGCGGGTGCGCGACACCTTTGGGGAATGCGCCCGGATTGTGTTCGTTCTGTGCAGCTGCGACGAGGCCGTCACCAAAGCGCGTCTTGTGCAGAGAGCCGCCGGTCCTGCGACCGTCTCCGACGGCAGGTGGGATATTTATCTGTGCCAGAAAGAAAAATTCCAGTACCCTGAGGAGTTGCCGGTCGAGCAGTTCCAGCGGATGGATACCGACGCTCCGCTCGATTCCCTGCTGGAATATCTCGATCGTCTCTTGGAAGTACCGATATCGCAGGACGATTGATCAGTAATTAACGTCCAAGGTCAGGAATACATCGCTGTTGGATGTCTCCATAAACGTCGAATCCTCGGCCAGGCCGTAGGTTGATGTCCGTTTATCGTGTTTGCCGATGATGGAAAACTGGAGATTGTCGGTGAGATTGACTCCGAGTTTTACCCCCATGTTCAGAGAACTGAGCATGTTGTCGTCTGCTGCCGTATCGGTCAGGTCATCCTGGTCGGAGTATTGCAGGAGCATGGATAACGACCATCGTTGATGCATGGGCGCAAGCAGGGTGTTGAGGCCGAGCGTTCTTCTCGGGGCATCGAGGAAGTCGGGGTTATTCAGGGAATAATCAAAGTAGGTGACCGACGGGGTAATGCTGAGCCACTCGCTTGGCTGGAAATTGCTGGCGATTCTCAAACCCTGCCTGACTGCGGTATCGGGCGAAGCATCGTCGAGGGTGTAGCTCATATTCCGAGTCGAGGAATCGAATCCCTGTATGGCGGTAGAGGTATCGAAAGTCTGATGTATTGCGGTAAGGTTCATATTGAGGCCATCGGCAACCGCATGATCGTAGCCGACTTCATAAAAATTGAGATGCGGAAGATCCGTATCCCGGGAGTAATCGGGACCATCGGTGAAGGTATTGAAGTCAGACTGAAATGCAAAAGAGTGAGTCTGGAACTCGTCGCGGGTATAGCTGGTAAGCGTGCCGTTTTCATGAAGTGGTATTTCGAGGGAACTCTCGAATCTTATCTGCTCGGGATCACCATGGGAATTCAAGGCCGTATGGCGCTTTGAACCGGCAAAACGATTTTTCCAGTAGCGGTCATCCAGGCTTGAAACGGTAACGCCAAGGCTGCTGCTGGCATGGATGAATTGACCATCGGAGAGGTATACGCCGACGTGGTTGATTCTTTTTTTCTTCTTATTGGAAAAAAAGATCAGATCACCCGGTTGCAGTTCCTGTTTGCTTATTTTCTGAAGGTCCGAGGAGCGGAACTGGCCGATGGAGTTATGGGGCAAGTCGATGCCGAAAAGCTGATCGTAGATCATCCGGGCAAAGCCAGAACAATCGAGACCGCGCTTCGATGTTCCGCCACTGCGATACGGGATGCCGAGGAATTCCTTGGCTTCGTTTTTAAACTCCTGTTCGGTAAGGCCAAAAGAAGACAGTGGTGAATCTGAGTTATTGCCGACGCCAAAAGCATTGGGCGTCGATACTGCAATGAGTGTGGTGCAAATGATCCAAATGATGCTTTTTGAAACCGAAAAGTGTCGAATTTGTCTTTGCATGGGTCCAGTCGTATTATATTAAAGTACCTGGAGCGGAGATTTTAAAATCTCGTAACGCCGCCTCACACGGTGTAAAATTATAAGTATTGATTTTTGATTTAACAAATAAAAGGAGCGATCAAGTTGTTTGTGCGAATTGACCGAGCCTTCCTCGAAATCATGTTTAACCTCAGCAGGAAATAGTCTATTTCTAGGGAACTTGTCAACCCCGATTATGATTTTGGAAAAGAAAAAGTGAAATAAAACCGCTGTCCTGGGGGGTTGTTAGGCGGTGTTTTCGGTGAGAAGCAGTCGTTTGTGCGGTGTTTTCAGGGAAAGTAGTTTATTATGTTTTTTTCATGAAGATACGTATCCACCTCAAAGGGGGACTGAAAAAAAAGCTCGTTATTTTTCGATCGTTGGCAGTCGAGAGAAGCTCATTCTAAGATGGCGGGAGAATGAGGGGCGCATCGGGACAAAAGACGCAGGCAAGGTTTGGTCGCAGTTTAACCTGGTAAATGGGGAGGAGTGCCATGGTAGAACGACACGTGAAAGAATTGTACGACAAGTATAGCCGTAACGAGATCAATCGGAGACAGTTCCTGGAAAGACTGGCAACCGTGGTCGGGGGAGTCGCCGCAGCCTATGCGTTGCTTCCCCTGCTGGAGAACAATTCGGCGCATGCCGCAATTGTTGCTGCCGATGATGCCCGGCTGGTAACGGAGCGGGTCACATTTGCCGGTGCACAAGGAGACATCCGTGGCTATCAGGCATGGCCTAAAGATGGGGGTAAACTGCCCGGTGTCGTGGTTGTCCACGAGAACAGGGGATTGAACGCCCACATTGAGGATGTCACACGGCGCATTGCCCTGGCGGGATACCTGGCGATTGCGCCGGATGGCCTTTCGCCGATGGGCGGGACGCCTGCCGATCCGGAGAGGGCGATCGAGATGATCAAAAACCTGAGGATGGATGAGACCATTAAGGATTTTACCGCTGCTGCCGCATACCTGAAGACTCACCCCCAGTCGACCGGCAAGGTCGGGGTGGTCGGCTTCTGCTGGGGCGGGGCGATGGCCAACCTGCTTGCGGCCCATTCCACCGATATTATCGCCGCCGTGCCATACTACGGCAAACCGCTGCAGGCCGAGGGGGTGGCAAAAATCAAAGCTCCGCTGCTCCTTCATTACGCCGGCCAGGATGAACGAATCAACAAGGATATTCCGGATTTTATAGCAGCCCTGGAGGAAAATAAGATTGAGTATGAAATGTATATGTATGAGGGGGCGGAACACGCCTTCAATAACGATACAAACCCCGCGCGTTATAACAATGAGGCCGCTGAACTGGCCTGGATGAGAACCATTGAATTCCTGGACAGGAAGCTGAAAGGCTGAAACTATTTGCTCAGGCAGCACTTTTTGTACTTCCGGCCGCTGCCGCACGGGCAGGGTTGATTTCTGCCCGTGCTGTCCTTTTCCGGCCGGAGACCGGGCTTTCCGGGTTGTTGCCATTGTCTGGACACTGCACGGACAAAGGGGGTGCAGTGGTTGAAAAAGAGTTTGTAGCCGGCACACAGGTAGTTCCGCTTTTCCGTGTTCTCCCCGTTTGTCACAAAGCGGTTCTTCGGACACTCGCCGTTACACATTGCCAATACCTCACAGGACCTGCACGTCTGCGGGAGCGAAGTGCGCTTGGCCTCGCCGAAGGCGATCAACGGCTCCGACCTCAGGATTTCCGTAAAGGATGTCTCCGCTATGTTCCCCAACCGCCAGGCAGGCTCGACAAAGTGGTCGCAGGCATACACGTCGCCGTTGTATTCGACGACGGGAATATCGCCGCAGGTCGGCCGGAAGAGGCACAGGGAATGGTCCTGGCCAAAGGCGGTCCGGGTCGCCTCTTCGAAGATCTGCACCTTGATGGCGCCGATATCCTCGGCCCGCCATTCATCGAAAACCGTACACAGAAAGGCGCCAAAGGCTTCCGGCGGTACAGTCCGGTCGCTGACGCCATCCGGCAAACGTTCGACAAGCGGCAGAAAACTTACATATCTGACGCCGATGGTTTTAAAGAAGCGGTATACCTGCAGGGGGAACATGACGTTGCAGGCATTGACTACGCATACGATGTCGGTTGGAATCCGGTGCTCCACCAGTACCTGGTAACCGCGCATCACGGCTTCGTGCGTGCCGATGCCCTGCCGGTCTACCCGGTACATGTCATGGATTTCAGCCGGGCCGTCAAGGCTCAGTCCTACGGCAAAACGGTGGTGCGCGAGAAAGCGGCCCCAATCGTCGGTCAGCAGGGTGCCGTTGGTCTGGATGCCGTTGGCGATACGCTTGTGCGGCGGGCAGTGTTTTTGCTGCAGCGCGACAATGCGGCGGAAACAGTCGAGCCCGTAAAGCATCGGTTCGCCGCCGTGCCAGGAAAAAGGTACCGTTTCCCCCGGATGGGCGTCAATATGCCGGCTGATATAGCTTTCCAGGAGATCTTCCGTCATTGGTGGCGAAGGCTCGCCGGCGAACTGGTTGTTTTTCTTCAAATAGTAACAGTAGCTGCAGTTCAGGTTGCAGCGGGCGCCGACCGGTTTGGCAAAGATCTGGAAATCGCTTACGGTTCTGTTCATATCGGCTCGAATGGCTCGGTTTTCGCATTTTTGATTGTTACCTCCTCAAGTGTATGCCGCTTCGCCGCTCCTTTATCAAGCTTTTTTCCTTCATCCGACTTACGATAGCGATATCGACAAGATTGTTAGTCCATTCCCGGTATTGAGATGAACTCTCTCAATGTTGAGATATTCACGTATCGCTTTAATCGGAAGAGCTCTTTTTTCTGCACGACTTGATCCAGATGTTGACATCCCAAACCTTATCCTTGATACTGATCACGAATCTTATTCGTGTGATGTACTTATCCGGAGTTGCTTGGTTTTAAAGACATGGGGGAGACAGAGGTGAAAACGGCGTATTGGTTGCAGGGCGGCGGCTGTGGCGGGGATACATTCTCATTTTTAAGCAGCGAACAGCCAAACGTCATCGAGCTGTTCAGGACCCTGGGGGTCGAACTGCTCTGGCATCCTTCGCTCTCCAGTATTTCCCCTCACCACCATGAGCGGCTTATGGAGGACATCCTGGCCGGGAGGCAGGCCCTTGACATTCTTCTGGTTGAAGGTTCGGTCATCTGCGGGCCGGCCGGTACCGGGATGTTCCATACCAGGGATGGACGACCGAAGAAAGAACTGGTGTTCAGCCTGGCATCGCAGGCCCGGATGGTGATAGCGCTTGGCACCTGTGCCTCCTTCGGCGGCTTCGGCGCCGATGATATTATCGAGGCCACAGGATTGCAGTTTACCAAAAAAGAACGCGGAGGTTTTCTCGGCAAAGAGTTCACTGCCAAATCCGGTCAACCGGTGATCAATCTTGCCGGTTGTCCCTGTCATCATGATGTCATCGCCGGAGCATTGATTGCAGCCGCCGGTGGCGTGACCCTCGAACTGGACAGGTATCAGCGTCCTCTCGAGTGGTACGCCACCACCGTACATCAGGGATGCACCCGCAACGAATACCATGAATACCGGGTGGAGGAATCCGATTTCGGCGAGATGGGCTGCCTTTTTTTCCATATGGGATGTGCCGGCCCTCTGGTGCCGGGCCCCTGCAACAAGCTGCTGTGGAACCAGCACTCGTCGAAACCTCGGGTGGGAGTGCCGTGCTTCGGCTGTACCGATCCCGAATTCCCGCGGGCAACGCCATTTTTCCAGACACCCAATATCGAGGGCATTCCGCTTTCTCTGCCCATGGGTGTCAACCGCGCGCATTACATGGTATACAAGGGAATGGCGGCGGCCGCAGCGCCCGAACATCTGAAGAACCGGGCATCGAAAGTGTAGCGAATTTTCTAACGCAGTAACGAATTTCAAAGCAGGAAAGGATACCAGCGGCATGGTGAAGACAACCAAAGGAATTAACATCCCCCTCAACAGGGTCGAGGGGGATCTTGAAATACGGGTCGAGATTGAAGACGGTATTGTCACCGAGGCCTGGAGCGCCGGGACCATGTTTCGCGGATTCGAAGGGATGATGCTTGGGCGTGGGGCGCGGGACGGTTTGGTCATAACGCCGCGGATCTGCGGAATCTGCAGCCTGACTCACCTTACTGCGGCAGTCGAGGCACTCGATGCAATCACCGGCATCACCCCTCCCGACAATGCCCGCCGTCTGCGCAATCTCGCCCTGATGGTCGAAACCATTCAGAGCGATGTCCGCCAGGCGATATTGATGTTCATGGTCGATTTTGCCAACCGGGACGCCTACCGCGATCATCCCCTGGGGGAGGAGGCGCATGCCCGTTACAGTCCTCTCTCGGGAAGAGCTGCGATCGAGGTGATCCGGGAAAGCAAACGACTGCTGCAGGTGGTGGCCATCATTGGCGGGCAGTGGCCCCACACTTCTTTTATGGTACCCGGCGGCGTGACTTCAATTCCCGAAATTTCAAAGATCCTGCAGTGCCGAATTATCATCGATCGATTTTGTGCCTGGTACGAACGGAACATCCTCGGCTGTTCCCTGGCTCGATGGCAGGCAGTGCAAAGTGTCGACGATCTTTACGCCTGGCTCCTCGAAAAGGAGTTGCATCGCGAGAGCGAGGTGGGTTTTTTCCTCCGTTTCGCCCGGCAGGCGGATCTCGATTCTTTCGGCAAAGGCCCCAATCGCTTTCTCTCCTACGGCAATTATCCGCTTCCCCTGGCGACGGCGGTGCAGGGGCGTGATGGAAAACTTGCCGGGTCCGGTTACGCGACAGGGACCACCGTCTTTCCCTTCGAATCGAGCAGGATTGCCGAGGATATAAGCCATTCGTGGTACGAGGGCGGTGATCCTTTGCCCCCCTTCGATGGCCGGACCAAACCCTATGCCTCCGGCCAGAGCGGCCGGCTGTATTCCTGGGTCAAAGCCCCAAGATACGGCGGAGAAGCCATTGAAACGGGACCCCTGGCGGAGATGGTGATCGGCGGCAATCCGCTGTTTCGGGAAATGATCGAGGAGAATGGCCCGAGCGTCATGGCCAGGGAACTTGCCCGTCTCGTCCGTCCCGCAGAACTGCTTGGACCGATGTCGATATGGGCAAACGAACTCCTGGCGAAGCGGGAGGAAGGCTTCTATCATCCTGTAAGTGTCATTGCCGATGGCGAAGGGGCGGGGCTGATCCAGGCCGCCCGCGGAGCCTTGGGCCATTGGGTGAAAGTCGAGGATGAAAAAATTGCCCACTACCAGATAATCACCCCGTCGGCCTGGAACGGTTCGCCGCGCGACGGGCGTGGCGTCCGCGGCGCATGGGAAGAGGCGCTGATCGGCACGCCGATAAAGGACATTCACAACCCGGTGGAGGCAGGCCATGTCGTCCGGTCATTCGACCCATGTCTGGTGTGTGCGGTCCATTGCCTGCAAAAGGGCAAGAAAAAAGGATCATTGAAGATAGGTCCCGGCCGGTGAAAGGGTGCATCATCTGTATCGGCAACCGTTTTGTCGCCGAAGACGCGGCAGGTCTTCTGGTGTTTGACTGCCTCCAGGCAATGCAGCCTCTGCCGCACGGGATCGAACTCATCGAGGGCGGACTTATCGGCTTGAACCTTTTGCCGCTGCTGGAGCAGGGCGGCAGAGTGGTCTTTGTCGATGCGGTCAAGGGGTTTGCCGAAGCGGGCGAGGTTGTCCTCCTGGACCGGCAGGAAATCCTGGATACGGAGAGTCAACCGCATTTTGACCATGGCGCAGGTTTGCCCTATGTGCTGGCAGTGCTTCCGCAGGTCTGCGACGGGATTTTGCCGGAGGAGATTGTCCTTCTCGGACTTGAAGGGGAATGCACCAAGCAGACGATTGAACGGGCTGCCGCAATGAGTATTGCCGTCGCAGCTCATGGCCTGAAGGGGCTAAGGTGATGGAAAAGAGCAGAAAAGAGATGCAGCTGGAAATCGACATGCTGCGCCGGGAGATCAAGGTCGCCAGGGAAGCGGCTGAGATAACGGCTGATTTTGTGGTCAAGCAGTTTGAGCAGACCGAACAGATGCTCCATCGTTTTCAGAGCGCCGATGCCGAACGACAGGCTGTTCTCGATGCCGCCACCCAGCTTTCCATCATCGCCACCTACCTCGACGGCACCATTCAGCTCTTCAGCACAGGGGCCTCGACCCTGCTCGGCTACAAACCTGCCGAAATGATCAACCAACGCAATATCCTCTCCCTCCACCTGCCGGAAGAACTGGACCACTACGGCAAAAAGGTGAGCGGCATCGAAGGTTCGAGCCTGCATGACATGCAGGTGTTCGACCAATTCGTCAAACAGAAGCACAGCCGCGCCCAGGAGTGGATGTATGTGTGCAAGGACGGCACCCACCTGCCGGTGAGTCTGTCCGTCACCAGCCTGTACAATCCGGTCGGCCGGGTGGTCGGCTATCTTTTTGCGGCGATGGACATGACCCGCCAGAAACAGATGGAGCGCGAGTTGATTCAGGCGAAAGAATCGGCGGAATCGGCCAATGCCTCCAGAGGCGACTTTCTTGCCAGGATGAGTCACGAGATTCGCACGCCGATGAACGGCATTGTCGGCATGGCCTCCCTGCTGCGAAAAACCCCCCTCGATCCAAAACAGCAGAATTATGTGGAGAAGCTTCTCGGCTCCGCCAATACCCTGTTGCGCCTCATCAACGATATTCTCGATTTTTCCAAGATCGATGCCGGCAAGCTGGAACTGGAAGAAGTCGCCTTCAACCTTGAAGATGTTCTCAGCAATATCGCCAATGTCATCGGCATGCAGGCCGAGAAAAAAGGCCTTGAATTCCTGTTCCGGATAGGTTCCGAGGTTACCTATAACCTCATCGGCGACCCGCTGCGTCTCGGCCAGGTTCTGATGAACCTGGCCGGTAATGCGGTAAAGTTTACCGAGCAAGGCGAAATAGTCATCTCAGTGAGCCTGGAAGAGCGTATCGGCAACGAGGTAATGCTGCGATTTTCGGTGCGTGACAGCGGTATCGGATTACAGCCGGAGCAGATAAGCAGTCTTTTTTCGGCGTTTACTCAGGCCGACGATTCCATCACCCGTAAATACGGCGGAACCGGACTTGGACTGGCCATCTGCAAGCAGCTCACCGACCTCATGGGCGGCAGAATCTGGATTGAAAGTGAGCCGGGCAAGGGGACGGAATTCAATTTTACGGCCAAGATGCGGCTCTCGGCACATGTTCGGGAGCGGAGGCAGCGATCTTCCGAATTCCTCGAGGGACTTCGAGCCCTGGTTGTCGATGATAACGAGGCGGCCCGCGATGTCCTCTCCTCGATGCTGACCTCGTTGAAAATCAATGTCGATACCGCAATGGACGGGCTTTCGGCGCTTGCCTGTCTGGAAGCGGCAATGCAGCAGGGCAAGCCCTATGATGTCGTATTGCTCGACTGGATAATGCCGGGTATCGACGGCATCGAAACGGCCCGGCGGATCAAAGCCAACGAGTCGTATGCCAAGGTCCCGGCGATGTTGATGGTGACAGCCAACGGACGGGAGGAGGCCTTTGTCGAAGCGGGGCGGGTGGGCCTCGATGCCTTCCTGCTCAAGCCGGTCTATGCCTCGGTCATGTACAATACCCTGCTGGATATTCTCGGCATGGAATCCGTCTCCGGACCTTCAACCACCAAGGAAAACAATACTTTAGATCTGGCCGGTCTCCGAAATGCCCGAATCCTCCTGGTCGATGACAACAGTATCAACCAGGAAGTGGCGACCGAATTTCTCCGGGATGCCGGAATGGTCGTGGAGGTCGCCTCGAACGGCCGCGAATGCCTGAATGCATTGCATTGCAGTTCCTATGACCTGGTCTTGATGGATATCCAGATGCCGGTGATGGATGGCCTGGAAGCAACCAGAAGAATACGACAGAACAGTCGATTCCGGGATCTTCCGGTTATTGCCATGACGGCCCATGCCATGACCGGCGATCGAGAGAAAAGCCTGGCTGCGGGGATGAACGACCATATCACCAAGCCCATCGATCCGGCAGTACTCTATACTGCCCTGAAGAAGTGGATAGGACAAAAGCTCCCGGCCGCGACCGGTCCGGTGCAACAGGGAACCAATGTCTTGCCGGCAGGTGATCTGCCGCTCCCTTCGCTGCCTGGCATAGATCAGGCGGAAGCCCTGAAGATTTTGAACTACAAGGCAGAACTTTTCGTCAAAATGCTCTATGATTTTCAAAAGAGTTACAGCTCCCTGCCGAATATCCTGCGGGATTTATCGGCAGCGGGGGATTGGGCCGAAATACAAAAAAGAGCCCATACGGTAAAAGGAATCGCCGGCTATATTGGTTCTTTCTCCCTGCAGGCAGCGGCAGCAGCGGTGGAAGATGCTCTTAGGAGCGATCAGCGGGATGAAGCGGTTCAATGTCTTGCATCTTTTATCCATGTTCTGGATCAAATACTTTCTTCACTTTCGGCGCTCCCTGTTGCCGGGCTCGATGCATCCCTGTCGCAATTGCCGCAATTGCCTGGTCCTGTCGGAGAGTACCATATCCGCCAGGCTGAAGAACCTCTGCAGATCCTCATCGGCCAATTGATCAGGGGAGAGGTCGCGGCGGAAGAACAGGTGAGCGAGGTCAAAGAAATACTGGCCGGCACTGGATTTGCCGGGTTTTTGGATGAAATCATTAGTCTTATTGAAGATATAGAGTATCAGAAAGCGGCGGAAGGAGCACAAAACCTGTTGGCCCTGCTCCGGCAGAAACACGGGAATTGAGGATGCGCATGCACCAGAAGGATAAAGCACGAATTTTAATCGTCGATGACGAGAAAATGAATCTGAAGGTCCTGGCAGACCTGCTGAAGGATGAGTATACGCCGGTGCTCGCCAGAAATGGCGAACAGGCCCTGCAACACGCTTTGAGCGAAACTCCGCCGGATCTTATCCTTCTTGATGTGATAATGCCGGATATGGGCGGGTACGAGGTGATCAAGACCCTCAAAAACAACGACAAAACCAATAATATCCCGATCATTTTCGTCACCGCCCTTAACTCCTTTCAGGATGAAGAGCGTGGCCTGATGCTTGGAGCAGTGGATTATATTACCAAGCCGTACTCCCCGCCCATCGTCAAAATGCGTGTCCGTAATCACCTGCGCATAGTCCACCAATATAAGCTGCTCGATCAGCTGGCCTATCTCGACGGCCTGACCGAAATATCCAACCGGCGAAGGTTTGAGGAGGTGTTCCAGAAGGAGTGGGCGCGATCGTCCAGGAACGGCACCCCCTTTTCCCTGGCAATGGTCGATGTCGATTTTTTCAAACAGTTCAATGACCATTATGGTCATGCCATGGGCGATATTGCCCTGCAGCAGATAGCCAGGGCCCTGGAATGTGCGCTCCGGCGACCGGCTGATCTCGTAGCCCGCTACGGCGGTGAAGAATTCGTCCTGCTGCTGCCGGAGACGGATGCTCTTGCTGCCCATGACGTAGCTCTGCGTTGTCTTCAGAAAGTGGCCGATCTGCAAATCCCCCACCTCTATTCACAGGCTGCCGACTCTGTATCGGTAAGTGTCGGGCTTGTCACCAAAGGCATCGACGATATCGCTTCACCGCAGTCCTTCATCCTGTCCGCGGATAAAAACCTCTATCTCGCCAAGGAAAGAGGGCGCAACCGGATCGTCGGGAGTGTCATCGGCTTGTAAAGATTCAGACAAAAACCATTGAGCCGAGCTGCAAAATATTTTAAGATAGCGCCGGTTTTTTTATCCGTTAGTCGAACCGGTTAGAGGGAGGATAGCCGGTCGCGATGAAGTCATAGTATACTGAGAAATTTACTCCCCACCGCTTTTCCCATCATTTTCCGGTATCATGCACCAGTCATCACAACAGTATTGCGACGAAGAAGTGCGGCGACTTCGAGGGGGCCATCGACAGTTTCAATCTTTTTCTGCAGAGCGACCCGGAAAACGTCGACGCCCTCTACAACCTGGCCGGCTGTTACAAAGAGCAAAGGCAGCGGAAACAAGCCAGGCAAACCTATCATGAAGTATTGCGCCTGGACCCGCATCATCCGGCGGCGAACAACAATCTGGCCTATCTCTATCACCTCGGCGGCGAGATCGATCTGGCCGTACTGTTTTACAAAAAGGTGCTGGAACATAACCCGGAACACCGGGCGGCAGCTCATATGATTGCCGCCCTGACCGGAACACGATCGACAGGTTCGCTTGATTCGTATGTCAAGGAGGTGTTCGACCAGTATTCGTTGCACTTTGAACAAAACCTTGTGACCGAACTTGAATATTGTGTGCCGACAGCCTTAAGGAGTGCTTTCGACCGGGTAACCGCAAGGAAAGCAAGATACGCTCACGGACTCGATCTCGGCTGTGGGACCGGGCTCGGCGGGGCGGCTTTTGCCGATCTGGTCGAGGTGCTTGACGGGCTGGATCTTTCGGAGAAGATGATTGCTATCGCCGCCGGCAAAAAAATCTACCGCAATCTTTATCCTGGCAGCATCGTCGATATTCTGGCGGGTGTCGAGGAGACCTTCGATTTTTATCTGGCCGCCGACGTTTTTGGCTATGTCGGCGATCTGGAGGAGACTTTCGTCCGGCTCAGGCAGCACGCCCGCCGTGATGTCCTGTTCTGCTTTTCCACGGAATCTGCAGAAGGGAGCGGATACAGGCTGCAGCAGACGGGACGATTTGCCCATTCGCCCGAGTATATCGACACCTTGGCGCAGACGACCCGCTGGCAGGTCGCAGCGGTACACGAAACCCTGCTCAGGAAAGAGCAGGGCGCCTGGGTGAAGGGAGATCTCTGGTTCCTCAGCCTGGCGGAATCTTAAAAACCAACATTCCCGGTGATTGCTCGGGCCACCTCTCTGCTCAGTTCGGCCAGGTTATAGGGTTTTCTGATAAAGGCACAGAGACCCTGCCGCTTCATTTCGGCCAGGTCGGCGTCGCGGGAAAATCCTGAGGAAATTATTATTTTCACAGCAGGGTCGAACTGCCGCAAGGTCCGGAAACACTCGGAGCCATCCATGACGGGCATCAGCATGTCGAGCAGGACCATATCTATCGCCTCCGGGTGCTCGCGATAGATGGCCAGGCCTTCCTGACCGTTCTGCGCCTCCGCTGTATGGTAACCGAGTCGTTCGAGCATCATCCGGGCCGTCATCCGGACGATCGGTTCGTCGTCGATAATAAGGATGCAGCCCCGGCCGGTGATCACCTTGGCGTCGGGAATCGCCTCCGCCTGGCATTCTTGACACAGCGGCAACAGCAGATGAAACTCGGTGCCTCGGTCAATTTCGCTGGAGACGGTTATGGCACCGCCATGCTGGATGACCGTACCGTATACCGCAGCGAGTCCCAAGCCCGTGCCTTTGCCCTGTTTTTTTGTAGTGAAAAACGGATCGAAGATGGACTTCATGTTTTCGGGGGCGATGCCGCAGCCGGTATCCCTGATTGTAACTTCGATATACCACCCCGGAGTGATGTCAAAAAGATTCTGCAGGCAGAACACCTCGTCAAGATTCAGGGCACGGCTGGCAAACGACAGGGTTCCGCCATCCGGCATGGCATGGCCGGCGTTTATGCCGATATTGAGCAGACCGTTCTGCAACTGGCTCCAGTCACCCATGATCGTGTGAAGTTCGGCATTCAGGTCCAGGGAAAGGTCGATCTTTTTGTCGATGGTCCGCCTGAGTATCGCCACGGTGTCGCCGATGATGGTATGCATGTCGACCGGTGATAATGCGACTTTGTCCTTGCGGGAAAAAGCCATCAGTTTCATGATCAGTTCGCTGGCCCGGCCGGCAGCGGAAGAAATGATTTTCACAAGCGGCTGGCTGGTGGGTTCCGCCTTGACTCGAAGCAGTTCGGCGGCGCCCATGATACCACTCAACATATTGTTGAAATCGTGAGCAATGCCTCCGGCGAGCTGGCCGATGGCATCCATCTTCTGGCTTTGTCGCAGGCGTTGCTCCATTTCGACCCGGTCCGATACCTCGTCGATACGGATCACCGCCCCTTTGTTTCCTTCTGTATCCAGGGGGTAGACCGTCATCTCGGAAATCCGGGTGTGACCGTATTCGGCCGGTTGTTCATAAGTGATGGTGTTCACGGTGTCGGTCATTATGCTGTCACCGATTTTTTCCAGATGGGTGCGAAGCTCCGGAAATACATCGGCCAGCAACGCGCCATACACTTCCTCCTGGCGTCGACCGCTCTCTTGCATTGCCCTTTGGTTCCATTTGATCACCCGCATCCGGGGATCGACCCCGATAATTACCGAAGGCATTGAATTGATGATGCTGTCGAGCAGTCCGCGGTTCTCCTCTTTTTCTCTTTCGGAGATGGCAAGCTCGATGACTTTATCCTGCAGGCTTTGCATCGACTCGGTAAGCTCCCTTGTCATCTGGGCAAAGGCTCCGCCCAGGATATCTATTTCGGCAATATTGTGAGGAGCCCAGTCGGAAGGGGTTTTAGTGCGGTAAAAGCTGGTCACCGCCTGTTCCAGAAAGACCAGCGGCCTGGTTATATTGCGGCTCAGCCGGAAAATGACGAGGAGAAACAGGCCGGCAACCAGGACAAATATCCCCATGGTTATGTACTTGAGACGGGTAATAGGCTCAAGTACATCGCTGTGATATCCGGTAGCAACCAGGTACCAGTTGTAGTCCTCGAGTTTTTCTATTATGGCGTATTTCAGCCGTTCTTTTTGATCGGATGGGTTTTTCCACAGATAGGTGAGATATCCGTCCCCGGTCGATTTGAGTTTTTCAAGTATCATCTCGCCCTGGCTGTCCAAGAGTGTTCTGCCGTCAATATTTTCGAATTCCGGATGAATGAGAACCCGATAGTCGTCGTCGAAGACGAAGAAATAGCCGGAGGCATTGATGCGGGTAGGTTGGATCAGTCTTTTGAGGTCCTCGATCTTCACCAGATCGACAAACTCGTCCCGGTAGGACGACGCGCCGATAACCCAGTTCCAGGGGGTAAATTCCAGAACATACGCGGCTTTCTTGCGTGAGCTGTTGTCGGCGGGATTTTGCCAGTCGTATTCGGTATAGCCGTTTTTGACGGTATCCCATTGCCGGCATCCATCGGTATCGGTGCAATCCTGATGGCGGAGGAAGGGATGGATGTCAAGAAAGAGCCTGTCATCCTTGCGTTCCACTGCTACAAGATAGCCGCTGGTGCCGACGGTCTGTAACATGAAATTGTTCTGCACCGCATTTTTGGCTTCCTGCTCCGACATTCGGCCGGCCAGGTATTCGGCGTAGCTGGCCTCGACCATCTCCAGATTGGTCTCCGTGATACCGCGAAGATAGTTGTTGATCGCGGTGCTGAGCAGGGCCTGGGAAGAGCGGTACATGGTCTTTTCCATCCTGATCAGCTCTTCCTGGGCCGTTGTCATCAGGGTGTCGCGGACCACGAAATAGTTCAGCGCAAAAATGGCAGCCATAATGGCAAGAATGAAAAATCCCAGGGAGAGCGTGAGCTGCGTTCTGATTTTCACAAAAACATCCTGATTGAAGAGCCGGGCTTGGGGGACGGATTGTCGATTGATTTGATTGTACGTGATCCATCGTCGGTTTTCAAAGGGGTGGGAAAAAAGATTCGAGTAATCTGGCGGAGGCGACGGATATTGCCGGCATTCAGGCAAGGGCCTTGCACCTCGGCAATATTTTTTTCAAACAATATTTTTGTTGGGAAGGACGACGATTAAGGTAATGAGAAACATGGCAGATTATGTTATAATTTGGATATGAAAAAACATTTCTCAGTCAAACAAATCCCTACTTGCGTGACGAAGCTCAGCGGCTGTCGGCCCTCGTCATCTCCGTCAGTTCATCTTCGGCTATTGAAGGAATCGCGGCGAAAATCTTTCTTGAAGAGTATTTGCTGAAAAAGGGTCGGCAGCCTATTCCCCGTAAACCTGCAACGTACGAATAATGACCTCGCCGAAGATCTTCTTCATTGGCTGGTAGTTTCGATCCATGCCGTATTGAACTGCGGCAAAGTATTTCTTTCGATGTTCTTTCTCAAGTCCGCTGAAATCAAGAAGAGGTAAACCCGCCTGGAGCGCCATTAACGTCGCAAGAAGACGAGCCAGCCTGCCATTCCCCTCCCGAAAAGGATGGATCAGGATTAGCTCCGTATGGACTATGGCCAGGGCGGAAACAACGTCCTGCCGTGTTGCAAATGTGCATGGAGTATTCTCTGCCAAATGTTCTTTTTCGAAATCCGCCATGAGTTGAGGAATATAGGCCGGAGCGGCAAAGGTAAAATTTCCTTTACTCATCCTTACCCGGCGATATGTGCCGGCCCACTCATACAGTGAACCAAGCCACCTGCGGTGTATGTCTAAAATATCATCCACGGTAAAACGCCGGCTTCTGTCAACCTCATCCAGCAGCTGATCCGTTATCGTTCGATAAATTATCAAGGATTAAGGTTGAAAATAGTCAGGAAAAATTTCTGAGAAGCGAGGAATGAGCAACACCGAATAATCCACTCCTTCTAATAATTATGAAGATATCAAAACTGCGGTTAATAAGAGCACTGCGATCCCCAGTATCAGGTTGATTCTGACAAGATCAAGTGAAAGTTTGCGTAATCCGGCTGTCTTTTCTTCGTTGCCCTGCGTTGCAGACACGATGATTTTTTTGTTCAATATCGATCCCCTGTATAAGTGGATGCAGACCATCACGGCGACAAAAGCTAATTTGTAAAAAATTACGAAATTCAAAATAGTTGAAGGATCGCCAAATGAGGTTGAATTCCGATTGGCGTAAAGAAGGGGAAGGCCGGAGACTATGAGGATCAAAATACTCATATTTGCCAGCGGGGTGAAGCGCTGTCCGATCTCCTTCATCAGTTTGCCGACAAGAGGTGCTGATTCCAGGGCTGCTTTCGAGCCGGGCAGAATTACCAGAAGAGTCATGAATATTCCCCCGATCCAGACAACCGTTGCCGAAATATGCAGAAAATGACTGAGTGATACAATCCACAGGTCCATTGTTATTCCTTTCATCTTTGATGATATGGCGATTAAACAAGGGGGGAGAGAACATCCCGCATGAGCGGTTTTCCCTTCCCCCTTGTGGTATTAAAATCTCCTAGCTTTTTTTCTCATCCTCCTTCTTCGTCCTATCGGTATCCTCTGCCTTTGCTTCCCTTTGCTCGGAAGGAACACAGCCGCAACCGCAGGAGCTTTTTTGTTCCATCTTGTGTATCGGAACACATCCACAGCCGCACGAACCTTTTTGTTCGGTCATTATTATCACCTCCTTTTGTTTATGTATTTGCGCAACAACTTAATTAATTTGTCAAAAAAAATGAGGAGGGCTACTCCGCCTCTATTTTCTTGACCCGTGCACGTACCAATTCAAGTTCTTGCTGCAGTTCAATTTCATATTTTTTAAGTAATTCCAAACTGGCGCCACTCAATTCCTGTTCTTTGACCTTGCCCGTGCCCCGACAGCCGCAGGTGCAGACTTGATTTAATATTTCCCGACAGCCTTCCATGGCCTCTTCATTGATCGAGTACGGGATCCAGTACCCCTGTCTCTCGCTTCGCACCAACCCCGCCTGTTTGAGTATCTTGAGATGCTGCGACACCGCCGGAGGGGTAATACCAAGTCTCTCGGAGATCTCTTTGACCCCTAAGGCGCCGTTGGCCTTCAGCAGTTCAATAATCTTCACCCGTGTTTCCACGCTCAGAACTTTAAAAATCTCGGCTGGTTCAATAATCATGGCGGCTAAACTCATTAAGTAGTTAAGTACTGACTTAATCGTAATTCATTATAACTCTTCTGTCAAACCTTTTTTCTTGCTCAGGGATATCTTCTGCCTGTTCTGGAGGTTACATTATAAATGAAGATGTGCTTGACAGAAGGTAATCGGTCACATATAAACAATAATTGATATGTTGATGTAATGACCTTTCATATTCAGCTGAATTGAGCGATGCAGGAATACGTGCAGGAGAATATAGCATGCATAAACCATCAAGAAAAAAAACATCAGGAGCGGCCGATGGGAAAAACACAAAATACAAATCTGTGTCGAACGTTCATTCATGAGAATGCATCGACAAGAGGTTGTCGAACACGACAATAACAAGAGAGGCAGCGCACTGGTGAAGATGGTTCTCCTGCTCATGTTCATTGCATCGGCCATTTATCTGGTTCGTTTTTCTCCGGTCAGACAATATCTTACCTCACAACAGCTCGGACTGTTTCTGGAATCTGCAGGTTTCTGGGCGCCTTTGATGTTCGTGATCATCTATGTCGTTGGAGTCTGCCTTTTTCTTCCCGGAACACTTCTGACAGCAATGGGAGCCGCAATCTTCGGCCCTTACTGGGGATTTCTTTACGTCTGGACAGGGGCCATGATCGGTGCCGGTTCAGCGTTTCTGATTGGCCGATATCTGGGACGGGACTTTGCCGCTTCTCTTATCGGCGACAAGTTGAAACGCTTTGACGATGCCATTGAGCGTAACGGTTTTGCCACAGTCCTTTATCTCCGACTGATGTATTTCCCGTTTACCCCCATGAATTTCGGGATGGGGCTGACCAAGGTCCGGTTTTGGGACTACCTTTTGGGAACAGCGCTGGGGATTCTGGTCGGCACCTTTATTTTTACCTTCTTTGTTGGTACGATTAAAGACGTCTGGGCCAGTGGCCGATGGGAGGAGCTGTTGAGCTGGAAGGTCTTTCTCTCCCTCGCCCTTTTCGTTTTTTCATTTTTCATCCCAAAGATCTTGAAAATGGTGAAGATGTCAAAGGGGATCTAACTCCATTTCAAAGAGGAGGATGCCGAAAATGCACTGGATAGGATCGGAAACGCTTATTCGAGCGAGCGCTTTCTTCGATTTGACGGCCTGCGGTTTCACCCAATCGAGATTGTCATATCCCTGACCATCAAGCTGGCGGTCGTGGCCGCGGTCGGTGCTTCGCCAGTGGCCGTTCTCATTTTCGAGGTAGCTTTGAACGCCACCTCCATGTTCAACCACAGCAACATCCACATCCCCAATAGGGTCGACCAGGCGCTCCGGTTGCTGGTTGTTACGCCGGACATGCACCGGGTCCATCATTCGGTGATCATCCAGGAGACCAACAGCAATTTCGGGTTCAACCTGCCGTGGTGGGACCGGCTGTTCGGCACCTACAAAGACCAGCCGGACAAGGGACACCCCGATATGGTGATCGGCCTGTCTCAATTTCGCGACCAGCGCAAGCTTTCCCTGCCGCGCCTTCTTGTCCTGCCTTTTGTGGGTCATCCCGGCACTGTGCCTATCAGCCGGCATTGACGAGCCTGTTGTGTTAACAGAAGAAAAGCTGGATTTCCGAATGCATATCATTTGGTAAAATTTCACGTTGACAATTTTCAATTCATTCATAAATAATGATTATCAACTAATAACTATTATTGTGTGCTGCATATGGGCAAACCTCAAATTTCATCTGAAGTACGATTGGAACAAATGATCGCGAAACTCAAAAATAATGAGTTTCGCATAACACCTCAGCGATATGCTGTTTTGAAAGTACTTGCTCAGAGTGAAAATCATCCTTCGGCAGAGCGTATTTACGAGCAATTGGTTGCAGACTATCCAACGATGAGTCCGGCCACCGTCTATAAAACGATTAATCTTCTCAAGAAGAACGGCGAAATCCTTGAATTGGAATTCAGTGAAATGAGTAACAGGTATGACGGAAACAAGCCTTACCCTCACCCTCACATGATCTGTACCAAGTGTGGGGTGATAGTGGATCCACCAGTGGACGATTTTGAAAAACTGAAAAGTAAAATGATGGAAGAAACAGGATTTACAATCAGCAGCTTCAGGCTGGATTTTTTCGGTCTTTGTCCTGACTGCCGGGGAAAGTAATTTTTTTTTGGGATTTTATGGATAATTGATCTCTATAGATAGAAAATATCTTCCGATGAACCATGAGTCAGTGAAACTCATGCTGAGCACCGATGCACGGTATTGCCGACATCGCAGTGACCATGCATTCCAACAACATGAAAAAAGGAGACGTTATGAATGACGATAGCAAGTGTCCGGTAACAGGTAAAACCAGCAAAACTTCCATCAAGAGAGGCCCGTCAAACCGGGACTGGTGGCCGAACGAGTTGAACCTCAAGATTCTTCATCAAAACTCTCCCTTGAGCAATCCGATGGGGCAGGCGTTCAACTACGCCGAGGAATTTAAGAAGCTCGACCTGGAGGCCCTGAAGAAGGACCTTTATGCCCTGATGACCGAATCGCAGGACTGGTGGCCGGCGGATTACGGCCACTATGGGCCTTTGTTCATCCGGATGGCCTGGCACAGCGCAGGCACGTACCGCTCCGGTGACGGCCGCGGCGGCGCGGGGTCCGGCAGTCAGCGTTTTGCGCCCCTGAACAGCTGGCCCGACAACGTCAATCTTGACAAGGCGCGCCGACTGCTCTGGCCCATCAAGCAGAAGTATGGCAAGAGAATCTCCTGGGCCGATCTGATGATCCTCGCCGGCAACTGCGCGCTCGAGTCGATGGGGGGCAAGACCTTCGGCTTCGGTGGCGGCCGGGAAGACGTCTGGGAACCGGAGGAAGACATCTACTGGGGCGCCGAAAGCGAGTGGCTGGGCGACAAGCGCTACTCCGGAGAACGTGACCTCGAGAACCCGCTCGCCGCCGTGCAGATGGGCCTGATCTACGTGAACCCGGAAGGCCCGAACGGCAACCCGGATCCGGTCGCCTCCGGCCGTGACGTTCGAGATACATTTGCGCGTATGGCGATGAACGATGAGGAGACCGTTGCGCTAGTCGCCGGCGGGCACACCTTCGGCAAATGTCACGGTGCCGGCGATGCGGCGCACGTCGGCCCCGAGCCCGAGGCCGCCGGCATCGAGGAGCAGGGTTTCGGCTGGAAGAGCAGCTTCGGCAGCGGCAAGGGCGGCGATACCATCGGCAGCGGCATCGAGGGCGCCTGGAAGCCGAACCCGACCAGATGGGACATGGGCTATCTGAACGTGCTGTTCAAATACGAATGGGAGCTGGTCAAGAGCCCGGCCGGCGCGAATCAGTGGCTGGCTAAAGACGTGGCCGAAGAGGACATGGTGGTTGACGCGCACGACCCGGCGAAGAAGCACCGGCCGATGATGACTACGGCGGATCTCTCCCTTCGCTTCGACCCGATCTACGAGCCGATCGCGCGGCGTTACCAGCAGAACCCCGACGAATTCGCGGACGCCTTCGCCCGGGCGTGGTTCAAGCTGACCCACCGCGACATGGGCCCCCGCTCGCGCTATCTTGGTCCAGAGGTCCCGGCTGAGGAGCTGATCTGGCAAGACCCGATGCCCGCAGTCGATCATGAGTTGATCGATGCGCAGGAAGTCGCTCACCTCAAGGGCAGGATCCTGGCCTCGGGCCTTTCCGTCTCGGAACTGGTCTCGACCGCCTGGGCGTCGGCGTCGACGTTCCGCGACTCGGACAAGCGCGGCGGGGCCAACGGGGCGCGTCTCCGTCTTGAACCCCAGAAGGATTGGCAAGTCAACCAGCCGGCCCGACTGAAGATTGTGCTGCAGGCCCTTGAACAAATCCAAAAGGAGTTCAACGGTGCGCACTCGGGCCGGAAGAGGGTTTCGCTTGCCGACTTGATTGTCCTGGGCGGTTGCGCAGGTGTCGAGCAGGCTGCCGGGAATGCCGGCCACGATGTGACCGTTCCCTTCACGCCGGGACGCACCGATGCGTCGCAGGAACAAACCGACGTCGACGCTTTTACAGTACTCGAGCCGGCCGCGGACGGGTTCCGCAACTATCTCAAAACCAAATACACCATGTCGGCAGAGGAACTGCTGGTCGATCGGGTGCAATTACTGACACTGACCGCTCCCGAGATGACGGTTCTCCTTGGCGGTATGCGCGTCTTGAATACCAACTTCGGACAGTCTCAACACGGCGTCTTCACCAGGCGATCCGAGACACTCACCAATGACTTCTTCGTCAATCTGCTCGACATGCGCACAAGATGGACGGCAACCTCGGAAGCCGGAGACGTGTTCGAGGGGCGTGATCGCGAAACGGGCGAACTGAAGTGGACCGGTAACCGTGTCGACCTCATCTTCGGTTCGAACTCACAACTCCGGGCTTTGGCGGAAGTGTATGGAAGCAGCGACTCTCAGGAGAAATTCCTTCACGACTTTGTAGCTGTCTGGAACAAGGTCATGAACCTTGATCGCTTCGATCTCTCCTGAACAATCGATCCGAGGCGGGGTGGTTCTGATTTATGAAGTTTCTGACATCTCCTGAACAGATGCGGTGCCGGTGGCACGAGCTGTCACCGGCACCGCATCTGCTTCAATAAAGAATTACCGTACTATTCAACCTGTACCGAGCCCATGCTTGCTTCATTGCCCTTGCCTATGGCAATGTTGGCAGCTTGCTTGACGTCTGATTTATTGATGATGACACCGGTTTTTCCAACTGTGGCATTCTTGAGATTGACCGATCCCATGTTGGCGGTGTTGTTCTCGCCGATGGCGATATTGGCCGCTTGTTTCACCGTCGAAGTATTGGTGACTTTGCCATCTACTTTGGCGTGGGTCATATTGATCGACCCCATGTTGGCGGTGTTGCCTTTGCCGATGGCAATATTGGCAGCCTGCTCGACAGTGGATTTATTGGTGACGACGCCGGTCTTGCCGATCGAGCCGCCGGTCATGTTCACCGAACCCATATTGGCTTTGTTGTTCTCGCCGATGGCAATATTGGCTGCCTGTTTCACAGTCGAGGTGTTGGTCAACTTGCCGTCCACCTTGGCGTTGGTCATATTGATCGATCCCATGTTGGCGGTGTTGCCCTTGCCGATGGCAATATTGGCAGCCTGCTCGACAGTGGATTTGTTGGTGACGACGCCGGTCTTGCCGATCGAGCCGCCGGTCATGTTCACAGAACCCATGTTGGCCTTGTTGTTCTCGCCGATGGCGATGTTGGCGGCCTGTTTCACGTCCGAGGTGTTGGTCAGTTTGCCGTCCACCTTGGCATTCTTCAGGTTGATGGACCCCATATTCGCCTCATTGCCTTTGCCGATGGCGATGTTGGCGGCCTGTTTCACGGTCGATTTATTGGTAACGACACCGGTCTTGCCCACCTGGCTGTTTTTAATGCTGACCGAGCCCACGGCGGCCTTGTTGTTTTCGCCTATGGCGATATTCGCAGCCTGCTCGACCTTACTGTCATTGGTCACTTTGCCATCAATCTTCGATGCTGCCCAGGTGGTGCCAGCACTCATCACAATCGCCATGCCCAATGCGCTAACCAACAGTCCCTTTTTCATAACTTTGCCCTCATTTCTTTTTTTGGTCTTCATCCCATCGAGAACTTTCCCGCTCAATGAGCCTGTCTTTGTAATTTAAGTCCCAAGGTATCAACGAAAGGTTCAAATTTTTTTAAAAAAAACTAGAAAATGAAGATTATCTCGTAAATACCGCCGACTGCCGGTCTTTGCTCCGTGATCGATCATGCCTATGAAGGAGAGATCGTCTATGGTAATAACTTTGCGGTAGGTAAGTTTGGCGTGTGGACCTCCAAACTGTTTTCATGGGTCTTTTTAATGTATTTGTTTTGAACCTTTTCCAAGCGCCCAGAGACATATGAATAAGGACAGAGAGCTCTTAGAAGAAAAGCGTCTGGTCGAGCAGGTGGCAGCCGGTGATTCCGCTGCGTTCCGACAACTTTACGACTTGTCCTATGGCAGGGTCGCCCGCTATGTGCAAAAGGTGGTGAGTGATAAAAGTCTAGCCGACGATATTCTCACCCAGACGTACACGGTGGCATGGCAGAGGAGCGTTGCCTTCAAAGGAAACGGCAGGATCACCACATGGTTGATCGGTATTGCGCGAAACATAATGTTTCGAGAGTTTAAAAAAGTTAAAAAATGGGTACCATTTGAAGAAGAGTACAGTGCAGCGGATACACAGAGTCAGTTCCAGGTTGAGGTCGAATCGACAAATGCTGCCCTGAAAGCTGCCCTGCAGACTTTAAAGGTGAAACATCGGGAGATTCTTGAATTGGTTTTTTATCAGGACTTCAGTTATGTGGAAGTGGCAGAACTGATAGGGATACCGGTAAATACGGTTAAAACAAGAGTTTTTCATGCAAAACAGGCACTCAAGGACGTGCTGGAAAAACAGAATATCACAGACTATGGCATATAAAGACAACGATAAATCGGATTTGATTGCCGATTACTGCAACAATCGGCTGGATGCGAATGAAAAAGCCGATTTTGAAGACCTTCTCCGGGATGACCGTGAACTGCTGGATGAGTGCAGGGATTTTCAAGGGTTTCAGGAACTGTATCGCCGGATCGACCCTGCCGAGCCCTCGCCGTCGGGTGCGATCTTTGATCAGATAACCCGTAAGATCAGCGCCCACCAAAAGGTGGAAAGAAAAGCACCCGTACAGTCCAGCCCGCCGGCAAAGTCAATACGCTCTTTCTGGCAGCGGATTCGTGAATCCATAGCTGTGCCGTGGATGCTTGCTGCTGCGCAGGCTGTGGTCATTGTGCTCTTGCTGATCCCAGCTCCAGAGCAAAATACTTATACAACTTTGAGTTCAACGGAAGTGGCGGCAAATGCTGAAAAAATCGGCATTAACGTGGTTTTTCGGCCAAATGCTCCGGAGTCCGATATCCGCAGCCTGTTGCACAGCATCCAGGGATCAGTCAGCAGTGGGCCCAGCAGGGAAGGGCGCTATGTGGTCAGTATCGTCAGCCGGAGCGACCTCGATAAGGCTGTGCGGACATTAAAACAGTCGGAAATTGTACTATTTGCCGAGCCTGTTAATTAGTACCTTACAGATTGTTTTCTTGTTTTTTACAAGAAAACAATCTGTCTCAAGGTACTTATACCCCCTTGTGGGGTGTTAGGGGCTGAAAAGGTCCCGTTTAGGGGGTATGGCTGCCTGTAATTCAAATCTTTATTGTGCTGACAAGGTATGGTTTAATAAATTAATTATTTGTTTTTGTCCCGACTGCCGAAAACGATTCGTCAGGGATGTCGCTGCAAGTAAACTGCTAAAACAAAAATGATAAAATTCTACAATCCCGGACCGGTCATCAAAGCAGCGAAACTGTGGATTGTCCTGCTCTCCTGCCTCGCCCCGCCCACGGTTGTATTTGCGGAATCCGCTCTCCAGGGCAATGTCGTCAACGCTCCAACCAAAATGGAAAATAGCGCCAATATCGCAGCAGGCAGCGATAACAAGGCTGTGCACTCTTCTGTTGCACTGAAAAATGTCAGGATGAGCGGTACTGTTGCCAACAGTGTGCAGAGCAAAACTGCGGTGAACGCAGCTGCCGGAAAGAGAAACGTTGCCAACCAGGGTTCTATTTCCCTTTCTCGAGGGAAAGTCGAGGGATCTGTTCTCAATAGTGTTACTGCAAAATCGACAAGTAACTTGGCGGTGGGCAGTCGAAACCAGGCAAATCAGTCAGCAATTATCAGTAATAATTCCAATATAAGCGGCACGCTGCTCAACTCTTCCGTTGGCAATTCCAGAGTGAATATGGCCATCGGTACGGATAATAAAGCCGATCAGGGAAGTGTTCGAATAGAAAACAGCCGGATTCGCGGTACTGTGATGAACACCTCCACAATGCAGAAAAGCGCCAATATGGCCGTGGGAAAAAGCACTTCGGCATCCCAGGCGGCAATCGTCATGGATGGGGCGCAATTGCGCGGCATAGCCGTTAACAATGCTTCCGGCGAGAACGCCGTAAACGTTGCCGCAGGTTATAAAAATCAAGCGCATCAATCGTCCATTGTCGTTGATGGGGATAAGGCCGGCAAGGGGTCTGCCGTAACCCTGCCGCAAGACACTTTTCCTGCGGATTCAGGCGGCACGGGACAGGGAGAACACAGTATCCCGGCATATACAGGCAGAAAAATGATGCAGGACAGAAAGGAACAGAAGGCTGCCCAGCATGTGCCCGGCCAGGTTGTTTTTCTGGTCGATAATGACAAGGCTGGTCTTGCCGGCCTCGATCGGGTTGCCAAAAAGTACCAGCTCGATGTCGGTGAAAAAACAGTCCTGAAATCGCTCAACCGTATCATGGTGGTATCTTCCACTGCCAAGGACGCGGCAGAGATTGCCGAGGCACTGAAAAAAGAGCCCGGGGTGTATAATTCACAGCCCAATTATGTCTTTGCCACGATGGGCCGGCAAGATCCCCTCAGTCCCATGCAGAATCTGGTCTCCATGCTCGATTTGCAGGAAGTGCACGGCAAGGTCAGTGGCAAGAATATCACCGTGGCTGTTGTCGATACCGGGGTAGAGGTAGAGCACCAGGATCTGCGCTCCCGTATCGTCGGATACCAGAACTTCATATCGGCCAGCGCCTACCAGGGGGAGATACACGGTACCGCAGTGGCCGGAATCATTGGCGCCGGCAAAAATGAATACGGCATTGTCGGTATAGCTCCGGATGTGTCTTTGCTGGCACTGCGGGCCTGTCGTCAGGTAAGTAAATTGTCGGCCGTGGGAGAATGCTTCTCGACCTCCCTTGTCGGGTCGCTGGATGCTGCTATCTCAGCCGAAGTGGATGTGGTTAATTTAAGCCTTGTGGCATATGTCAACGATACCCTGCTGGGCATGATGATCGATAGCGGTTATGAGAAAGGAATTGTTTTTGCGGCTCCAGTAGGTAATGACCCCGACGCAGAGAATATTGCCTTTCCAGCTTCACACGACAAGGTGATCAGCGTAGCGGGTCTGGATGAGCAGGGCAATCCACTGCCCAATAAGCGACTGGCATCCATGGCGGATGCTGTGGCCCCTGCAACCCATCTTTTTGTGACGACACCTGGCAACAGTTATAATTATATCGACGGCACCTCTCTTGCTAGTGCGGCCATTTCCGGCATCATCGCCCTGTCCATGGAAAATAAAACTGCCCGGAATTCACCCTGCCTGCCACGCTTCAACAATGCTGTTCCGTGGCCCAAACAGGTCTTTTCATGCATTGGTTTATAGGGCCGGGTCTGCATTGCCTGGCTGGTTGACTGCTTGAAGACATCTTCAATATCTTTTCCCCTGACGCGCACTTCCCGCTGTTTTCCCATTTCCTCTTAACAACCATACGGTCAAAGCATATTATATTGACAGAGAAAGAAGAGAGGGAAACAGACAAAAAGAGGGGTGATATCATGAAAAAGATGACAGTTAGAGAACTCTGCCGCGGCAGGAAAACAACGTTAAGCGCCACGACAACATACCAGACTTCTTCCGGCGAGTGGGTAGCCGAAGTGGACGGGACAGAATTTCGCCAGGCCTGTTCTTATGTGTGCCAGGGCGTTAGAGATTGTGCCTGCGAAGATTTGCAAGTACAAGCGGACCTGGATGATGACGGAAAAGAATACAGGGTGTTGAGCAGGTAGCCGCTTGGATGAGAATTGAGGTGCAGCCAAAAAAATCAGATGGGAGGATCGGGGTCGGACCAATTCAGCCAACAGCTAGACAATACAAGGGAATAAGTTGTAACAAGTGCCATTTCCCTTCCTTTCATATCGCTCTTGTTGTGTCTTGAAATAGCGCTCCTTCGAGAAGTAGTCGAATCCTCCCCTGCCTGAGACCCGAATTTCCAGCATATGATTCACTACATAAATCAGCGGACGATTCAATGAGATCAATCGGCGTGTTCCTGGGATCAAGCACCGGCAATCATCCGGCCTACATGGAAGTCACCGCCGCCCTCGGCCGCGAATTGGCCAGACGAGGCATTACCTGCATCTATGGCGGTTCCTGCACGGGTCTCATGAACCAGCTTGCCGAGAGCGTCCTCGAGACGGGCGGAGAAATTGTCGGCGTCACTGTGCAGGCCTTGAAGACAAGGAAGAGTTCCACAAGGGATTGACCCGACTTCATGTCGTGCCAACCATGCACGAACGCAAGACACTCATGATCGATCTGTCTGATGGATTTGTCGTTCTGCCAGGGGGCATTGGGACCTATGACGAGTTTTTCGAGATCTACACCCTCAGGCAACTGGGATTCCACTCCAAACCCTGCGGCCTGCTGGACGTGAACGGTTTTTATGAGCCTTGAAGCAGATGCTCGGCAAAGCCTCGAGAGAGGAAGGGTTTATGAAGCAGCCGTATCGAGAGGCAATTGCCGTGTCTTCGGACCCGTCGGAGATGCTGGATCTGTTGATCACAGCAAAGGGGCTTTCGCTGTAGGCTGGAGATAGGGCGTAGAGCCATCCCGCTTCAGCGATTATCGACAGGGAATGACCGAGGGAAAAAGCTTGATGTCACTGCCTTTTACAGGCGGTTGACGTTCTGTGCTCAGACTAATCTATTCCTCTGCCGTCAATGAAGGAAAGTGCTGCGGTGGGGTCCTTCCACGTTTCATTTGCTCTATTCCCCTGCCACCCCGGCGATAGGTTTTCTCGACATCTGTCAGGGCGTAATGATGTTTAGTGACACAATGTAGTATATGTGTTAAGAGATGTTTTTCTGAGCGGGGTGGTCTTCGTCAGCTTTGAACAGGAAATATGGGATCGGTGATATTTCCGCTAACGCGGTAATGGAAGTGGTTGTTGTTGGTGTTCCAGGTTGATGATCCGACGGTTCTTGATGCATTTACAATTGGTGACACGATCAGGTTTAAGGCTGAAAAAAGGGGACGTCATACGTGTTGGCGGAGATCCATCCACTACAGTAATAGGCAGATTAAGTTAAGTACGATCAGGAGTTGTACCGATGAAAATAATGTTGCTTGCGTATGTTCTTGTTGTTTCCTTTTTTCTGACTGCATGTAGCGGCGGTGGTGAACAATACGGCGCCGGGGTTGACCCCGGTGCGCCCAAAGTTCAGGTCAAGGACATATTTCTACAGTCGGATCTGATGGGTAAAAAAGTCACCCTGGAAGGTCGCATAGTAAGTCAGTGTGCTTCAAACGGGTGCTGGTTTTATCTGCAGGACGAAACCGGTCAGGTATATATCGACCTGTCGCGCAACGGATTCGAGTTGCCCTCGCTGCCGAACAAAACGGCAATCGCCAGTGGTACGGTAGCGAGGACCCAGCAGGCTTTTTTGTTGTTTGCCACCGGGGTTGAAGTCAAATGACCAGCTATTTGAAACTTGCCGCAAAAAACATCCTGCGTCATCGTACCCGCAGCATGTTGACCATGCTCGGTATTTCTGCATCGGTCGGCGTGCTGTTTGCCGTGTTATCCTTCAATAAAGGTTTTACTGAAGGCCTCGCGCTTGAACTGGAGCGTACCGGTCTGCATTTTATGATTGTGCCATCCGGATGTGCTCATGAGGTGGCCGCTCTGGTGTTACACGGGGCGGTTATCCCCAAGTTTCTCGATACCGGGGTGATGGAGCATGTGGTGCGCACTGACGGTATTGATCTGGCAACACCGATTCTGGTAGCCCAGTTGCCGGATCAACAGCGTGGCAAGATCGATCTGATCTACGGTATCGATATGGCGGTGCTGGAGGCGATAAAGCCGGGTTGGGAAATATCCGGCACGATTCCGCGCCATGAGCATGAGGTGCTGTTGGGTTACGAGGTTGCCCAGCATGACAACCTCAAGCCGGGTGATCGCTTCTCCTCGCCGGCAGATGGCGTCGATCTGGTGGTTGCAGGAATCGTAGGATATTCAGGCAGTCAGGACGATGCCTTTGTCTACGTGCCGATTAAAACAGCCCAGAGCCTGCTTGGCTATCCACAAGCTGCAACCGCCATCGGTGTCAAAGTCGATGACCCGACGCGGATTGGTGCCATTACCGAGGCGCTGACATCAACGGTACCCGGCATCCAGATTGTCACCATGGGCGAAGTGATGAATTCCGTCAGCAATCTCGCAGCCGCAGCGCGTGCATTGAGTCTGGCTATCGTGCTGATTGCCATTTTGATCAGCGCCGTCGGGGTGATGAATTCGATTCTGATGGCGGTGTTCGAGCGCACCCAGGAGATCGGCATGATGCGTGCGGTCGGCGCGTCACGCTGGGATATCTTCCGCATTATCTTAAGTGAAACAACGATTCTCGCACTTTGTGGCGGTGTTGTCGGCATTGTTCTGTCCACCCTCGGTGCGCGTCTGATTGAAGCCTTTGTCCGCTCAGTCATGCCTTTTGTGCCCTCTGGTCAACTGATCAGCTTTGATCCGGTCGTGGCGCTCGGAAGCGTAGCCTTTATCTTTGTTATCGGGCTCTGTGCCGGAATTTATCCTGCGGTCAAAGCATCAAACATTAATCCGGTAGAGGCAATCAAGGGATGATTGAGTTAAAAAATATCGAAAAAACCTATCGTCGCGGGGTCGAAGATGTTCGCGCCTTACGAGGCGTTGATTTGACTATCGACGCGGGGGAGATGATAGCCATTGTCGGCCCTTCCGGTGCCGGCAAGACCACCTTGCTGCACATCCTTGGCTGCCTTGATCAACCGACGAAGGGAGATGTTATTTTTGATGGGGTCAATACCGCCGGCATGCCCGAATCGCAACTGGTAAAAATCCGCAGGGAGAAAATCGGTTTTGTTTTCCAACAGTTTTATCTGATCCCCGGGTTGAGTGTTTTTGACAATATCGCCCTGCCATTGCTCTTCAGTAAAAAACCGGCGGATCGTAAAAAGATCGAAAAGCTGGCGGAAATGGTTGGTCTCGAACATCGTCTCACTCATGCCCCAGCGGAGTTGAGCGGCGGCGAGATGCAGCGTACCGCCATCGCCCGTGGGCTGGTCAATGATCCGGCAGTGCTGCTGGCGGATGAACCAACGGGGAACCTGGATACGGAAAACAGCGAAAAAATCTATGCTATTTTGCGCCGGCTCAGTGATGAGGGGTTGACAACGATCATGATCACCCACAACCCGGAACTTGCTGCCCGCGCAGAGCGTAACGTCAAGATCAAGGACGGACTGATCTGCGCCTGAAATACTTTTTCTTAAAATTTTCAACAACTCAACGGTATCTGGGCAAAGTGAATGATACCGAAGCGATCAGGTGGATTGAGACGCTTTATGGATAAGACGTGCTTCTTAGGGCGAGGATAGCTCCTCGCCCATCAATGGCAACAGTGGCACCATGTTGCTCTAGTCGAAGTACAGTTACCATTATTTATTGCATATGTATGTTCCCTGCAATCTCAGTGATCTTCGAGAGGTGGTTCTGGGGGTTGTAATTTTTCCAGCAGCAGCTGCTCCAAAATGGAGGTTAGGGCCAGTAGTGCACCTTGTTTCACCCTCTTGACCGACAATCTGCCCTTTATCGATTTTTTAATCGACATCGCTCATTCATTCACTGCACTGCTTTTTTAATCTCGCGTTCCATTTCGGGTGTAATTTCAGTGGAGGTAGCGGGAAGGGTCGTCACCCCCCGCTCTCCATCCCGTGCAATATCATTGATGATCAGCTCCATCTCGGCTATTTCACGAACCTGAGACTTTATTATCTCATCCGCCAGCTTGCGAACGCGAGGATCACTGATGTTCGCCTTCCGTGCGTTGTTGATCGCAATTGAGTGGTGAGGAATCATTGCCTCCATAAAACTGACATCCCCGATGAGTATCTGGCTCCTATTCGCAAAGAGCAAGATCACGCCTATCAATGAAGCTACAATGAGGACCGCGATTTTCGTGCTTATCCCTTTGTACATCGGCCACATAAAGGACAGCATGACAATGGCCATAACACATCCCATGACTAATGAAGCAATCAAGCGGTTTACACTGAACGTTACGTGGTCAAATGAGTAGACCAGTTGATACATAAATAAAAACATGATTGAAGTCGAGACCGCAATCATCGCCGCGAATCGGCTCCAGCTCATCCCCGTCATTTTATTTTGTTCCATTATCTTCCTCCGTTACATCGTCAAAAGTTCCAATGGACTCCGCCCGTCCATGCGCCACAACATGTTCCACGAATCGCTATCGTAAGCCGGAAGTATACGCCATGCTGTCCATTAATCCCGGACAGAAATGCCATGCTGTCCCGCCAACCTGGACAGGAGAGTGTGGGTGTCAGGCGTAGACCGTGAGCTTTCAATGCTTTAAGAAGAACATCCACAGATGGCACATAAGTTGCAAACCTCCCTGGAAAAATTGAGACTGATATCCAGCTAGCGAGGGAGCAGGACTGGGAAGAATCTGCCGCAACTATAAAGGATTTTTTTCTGTAACTTGAATTGCAATTTTGATTCCACCATGACCAATCC
This sequence comes from Desulfobulbaceae bacterium BRH_c16a, assembly GCA_000961725.1. Taxonomy (GTDB): domain Bacteria; phylum Desulfobacterota; class Desulfobulbia; order Desulfobulbales; family Desulfocapsaceae; genus Desulforhopalus_A. Next base: position 209,789 of record LADS01000049.1, on the reverse strand, counting down.
AACCCTCTAGCGTCGTGAAGATTTCTGATACTGCGATCTTCGCCCCTGGAATACCCGTGACATACAGATGTGGAGGAAAATTTCATGGACCACGCGCAAGGCTTCAGCCGGCGAAAGATTCTCAAGGCGGGCGGTGCCGCCATTTTCCTTGCAGGAATGCCGTTTTCCGTGCCATTACCGGCATGGGCCGTCTCCGGAAGACCGGATCTCATTCCGACCGGGCCGCGGAATCGCTATGACCTGGTCTTCAAATATGCGCCTTTCTTCGTCGACGGCCGCGAAGGACGCGCGACCGCCATCAACGGCACCGTTCCGGGGCCGCTGATCCACCTGCGGGAAGGCGACGACGTCAAGCTCAACGTCACCAATCTGCTCATGGACACCGAACATGCCTCCATCCACTGGCATGGCATCCTGGTGCCTTTTCGGATGGATGGAGTTCCGGGTGTCAATTTCGACGGTATCCAGCCTGGCGAGACCTATGAGTACCGCTATCGGGTGAAACAGGCGGGCACCTACTGGTACCACAGCCATTCGGCGTTCCAGGAGCAGACAGGCTCATATGGCCCGCTGATCATCGACCCCAAGGACGGCGAACCGTTCGAATACGATCGGGACTATCCCATCGTCCTCTCCGACTGGTCCTTCGAGGATCCGGATGCCATCTTCCGGCACATCAACCTCGAGGGCCACTACTACAATTTCCAACGGCGCACCATCTGGGAGTTTTTCGAAGACGCCCGGGAGCGGGGCCTGGCGGCGACGGTGAAGGATCGCATGGCCTGGGGCAGAATGCGCATGAGCCCCGTCGACCTGCTGGATGTCACCGCCTACACCTATACCTACCTGATGAACGGCCACTCGCCCGACATGAACTGGACGGCGCTGTTCAACCCCGGAGAAACCATCCGCCTGCGCTTCATCAACGCTTCCACCATGACCAATTTCGACGTTCGCATCCCGGGCATGGACATGGAGGTGGTCATGGCCGACGGCAAGACTGTGCGGCCGGTCCCCGTGCATGAGTTCCGCATCGGCGTTGCCGAAACCTACGACGTGCTGGTCAGGCCGAGGCAAGACAGGCCTTTCACCATTTTCGCCGAGTCGCTCGACCGCAGCGGCTACACGCGCGGCACGCTCTCCCCCGAGCCGGGCCTGGCGGCGCCGGTGCCCCAGCTGCGGCCGCGACCGGAACGACGACTGGAAGATATCGGCATGGGCGGCATGGACAAGACCTTTTTCGGCATGAGCGGAAAAAAGAAGATGGATCACGGCGAGATGCAGCATAGCAATAAAGGTCAGCGTCCGAGCCATGACCCGCGCATACCGGGGCCGAACGGACCGACTCCGTTCAAGCCGGAGAAGTCCAATACAAATGTCGCCATGGTGATTATGAATCCCAAGTACCGGCTTGATGAGCCGGGCATCGGCCTCGGCGACGATGGCTGGAGGGTGCTGACCTACGACGACCTCATTTCCACGGAGCCGCAGAAGTATTCCGACATCGTCGATCGGGAAATGACCGTCAACATCACCGCCAATATGGAACGCTACATGTTCAGCTTCGACGGCAAGAAGTTCAGCGAACATCCCGGCCCCTATCTCTTCCGGCACAATGAACGGCTGCGTCTCTTTCTCGTCAACCACACCATGATGGAGCATCCCATTCACTTGCACGGCATGTGGATGCAGCTGGAAAACGGCGCGGAAAAGCTGCCGTTCAAACATACCATACTCACCAAGCCCGGAGGGGTTCTGTCGGTATTGATCACGCCCATCGAAAAAGGAGACTGGGCCTTTCACTGTCACCTGCTCTACCACATGGAAGCGGGAATGGCCCAGGTGGTCCGCGTAGCCTGAAAAGGAGGATTCTGATGCGATTTTTATTCACCGTGATGATATGTGCTGTCATATTTCTGCCGGCAGGAGGACTTTGTGCCGAAGGATCGTATACCGATCCGGAAGAACTTGACTTTCCCGCCGATTATCACGAGGTCGAGACGGATCCCAAGGTCGGCCGGCCTGTGCAAAAACATGTGCAGGTTGACCAGCAGGGAGCGCAGCGGAATTTCGACACGCAGTTCGTGCATGACAACGAGCTCTTTGCCCGTTTCATCGGTGACCGTATCGAATACCAGAGCAGGGAGGGCGAGGCGGCGCTGTTGTGGGACGTGCAGGCCTGGGCCGGTTTCGACTACAACAAGCTCTGGTTCAAGAGTGAGGGATCCTGGCTGGTGGATGAGGAAAAGGTGGAGGAGGCCGGAGCGGAATTACTCTACAGCCGTAACATCGCCTCCTTCTGGGATTTGCAGATTGGTATCCGCCACGACTTCAAGCCCGATCCCGACAGGACCTTTGCCGCCTTCGGCGTCCAGGGGCTGGCGCCCTACTGGTTCGAAAGCGAAATAACCGCTTACCTCAGCGAAGACGGCGATCTTTCCGGCGTTATCGAAGTTGAGTATGACATGCTTCTCTCCCAGCGTCTGATCCTCCAGCCGCGCTTCGAAACCCTAGTGGCCTTGCAGGAGGTCGAAGAATACGGTGTCGGTCAGGGAATCAACTTCATTGAGCTGGGGCTGCGGCTGCGATATCACTTCACCAGGGAATTCGCTCCCTATATCGGCGTATCATGGAACCGCACGCTATTTGAAGCGGAGGACCTGGCGGAGGAGGAGGGAGAGGATACAGATACGCTGTCCTTCGTAGCCGGTCTCAGGATATGGTTGTAAATTTCACGAGCCGCCGCATAAGAAGAGAAACAACACGGTCCACATCCACCAGATCAGAATCACTTGCTTTACCATGGCACATCCTTGAAGAGTATCAGGCAAAATAATTAATCCAAAACGTCCATTGTCGTAACGCGCTGCTGCAGTTCCAGGCAGTATTCGATAATATTACCGGACAGTATCACTTGAGGTATTTGGAATAGGAAAATTGTAATAACCCGTCAGCCTGATATTATTTTTTGTGATTTCCATAAAGCTCAGTGCATCAGGGGCAACAGGGTCAGCAGGCCGCAACGTCCGGCGAGGGACTGGGTGATCTGTGATATGCAGAAATGCTGCGAATATTTTCGCATCGGCTGGAGTTCTGTATTACTCTTATTTTATGTAATTGCTGACCCCCTAAATAATGCAGATGTCACACGGCAGAAGGGCAGAGGTTGCCGCCATTGTCCGTCAAGTGTCATTTTATTAATGAAATACCACAATGATTCTTTACGATCGCCGTATCCCGGCAAGCCTTATTGAGTTCGGCATCCAGATTCCCGTCCGGGATAGTCGTTGCATCAAGACATTTCAGGCACTCCTCGACGATCCCAAACTGAAATCCCTGCAAAAGCATTGGCATCGGGACTGCATTGTCGAGACGCTGACCCGGGATGACCTGTTGCGGGTGCATTCAGGCGAATACGTGGAACGGCTGTATTCGGCAGCTCTTGAAAAAGAGATCATTTCCACCTTTGAGCTGATAGATGCCGAGGGCAAGTATTACCGATATACCCCGGAAACAGCTGCGAGGCCGCTTACCGATCTTTTCGAGCGTCTCCTTTTGAAGGCGGCCGGCACGGTTCAAGCCGCGCGGCTTGCCCTGCAGCATGGATTCTGCTTTTCCTTTACCGGTGGCGCTCACCATGCCCAGCGTGATTTCGGCAATGGTTTCTGCCTGATCAACGATATCGTCATTGCTCCCCGCAAGCTGCAGTTCGAAAAGAAGGTCGGCAGAGTCTGGATCATCGATGTCGATGCCCACAAGGGGGATGGTACCGCCGCGCTCACTGCAGGCGACGATTCTATCCGGACCTTGAGCGTGCATATGGCAGGGGGCTGGCCGCTGGATTGTCCTGCTGTACTTGCCGACGGCAGACCTCATCCTTCCTTTATCCCGAGTGATATCGATATCCCTGTCGAAAGCGGCGAAGAGGCGCAGTATCTGGAAAGGCTGCGTGCTGGTCTGCGGAAACTGGAAGAAGGAGACACGGCCGATCTCGCCATCGTCGTCTGCGGGGCCGATCCGTATGAAAAAGATGAGTTGCCCTCAGCAGCCCTCCTCAAGCTTTCCCTGAATCAAATGTTCGAGCGCGACCGGCTGGTTTACACCTGGCTTCAAGAGCGCAATATCCCGGCAGTCTTCCTGATGGCCGGCGGCTACGGCGACGAGGTCTGGCGGGTTTATGCGCAGTTTTTACTCTGGGCATTACACCTGCGTTATGAGCATATCGCCTGAATCCATGCGCTGAAAAAAGATCTGGCGAAAAGATGACAGGAGGGCTGTTCGGCTAAAGTTCTCGGAGCCGTCAAACAGGCCAGCTTATGAAGGGCTCAGAATGCCAAGCAAACCATGAGCGGCTTGCTCGTGTGAGGCACCGCCCGATTCCGGCAGTGACAGGAGTCGGGCAAGTGGCTGATCCGGAAGCAAGTAGAAGGTGATATACTGTCTCCCGTCCTTTGAGGCTGGAAAATAGACATCCAGCATTCCTTCCCATTCTCCGGCCCAGTCGGTGCCGTAAGGAAGGAGTGACTCGTGCGAATCATGCACGTAGGGGACGGTCTTTGTAACTCGTTCAAAATCGGCAACCAATCCTTGATGAATGGCAGTTGTCGCCAGCTGGAATTCTTCAATCTGCTGCACCACATATTTTATACTTGCATCAATATATGCCGGAAAAGCAAGCTTAAGCAAAGGAATGGCGCCAGTTTTTCTTATCGATTCATACCTGTTGAAAATCTGTTCCGCACTGGCGCGTGACGAGGCGAGCCATACTTTCACCGGCGGCAGTGGTTGGTTTTTCATGAGACGAAGCCAGGCTTCAACTCGTTTTAGAGTGTCATTCAGCCGAGGTTTTTCCAATTGGGCCTTGATGTTTTCCAGCTCGTTGAAAAAGTCTTCCTCATTTATTCCTTTTGCTGCCTGCAGAGAACGTAACGCGGCTATTTCTTCCTCGTTGAAGAAAGCGAGCTGTTCGGAAAGCTCCTCGCGCAGGGAGTCTTCTTCGGAATCGAGCATCTCTGCCATGGCAAGTACCAGTCGAGCTTGCCATAATTCCAGATTCGTCTCGGCGTCTTGCTGCATTATACCATATTCCCGGAGCAGAGAAGACACGATCCCAGGTTCCTGATCAGCGGTTCCGTCACCTGCCGGAGTCTTTGAACCCGTGGTCATTGCCCCGAGTTGGGCAACATAATGCTCTTTTCGCTTTGTGATGTCATCGATCAACCGCAAAAATTGTTGACGGTCGGCACCGAGAGGGGCGGGATTATGCGCTTCTATTAAACCACGTTGCAGGAAAAGATCGGTTTCGTTGTTGACGTCCGATTTGGCTCCGGCTCCAGGTTCTACCAACTGCAAAAAATGGAGTGGGCTGAAGAACAACAGCAGTGGATAGCGATTCTCGCTGAATATGTCGGTGTCCGGGAATAATAACGTGGCATAAGAGTTCATGATGGGAAACCTTTATTTTTATTTTTTTACTGCCAGCCATTTCCGCTTTATGGAGCCTCACCTTCACCGACCGGCTCCGATGTTGTGCTTATGCGCGTGTTGTTCGCTCCTTCGGGAACATAGTGCAAAAATATCGGTTTTTCATTCCTCAGCATGTCGATAATATTCGTCAGGTCTGAGTATCGGTAATAAACATAGTACTTATTGCCGGACTTGCTAGCCGCGAGCAGAGCTTGTGTGCCCCCATAAAAGTACATATAAATCGTCATGCCACCGGTTCCTGAACAGGTGCAAACAGCTTTTGCCCCATCCTCTCTCGTTGAGAACTGATAATATTGGTAGCTTGTAATTTCAATACTTTCAGGATGCATGGTGATATCTCCCGTTGGCGAGCCAGTACACCTCATGCGTACCGATTAACTACCCCGGCAACTCAAGGGCATGGGCAAGAGCGGAACCACCCCAGGACCACGAGATTACGCTGACAACTTGCAGAAGGGCAGGTGTTTCGTTAAAAGTAGGGACCTTTAAGCGAATTACAAGACCGGCGATCCGTAATTGTCAGGCGTGAGACGGGAGCCGGCAGCAAGCCGATGAAGATAATATCATTTTCGTGACAGGATTGCCGATCAACCTTATTTTGAAAGAGATTCCTTTTGAAGACAGTTTGATGTGGTACAGCCGGGATCGCAGAGGTGGTAATAGAAGGCGGCAGCGCCAAAAGCGATAACAAAGAAATATGAACACTCCAGCCTCATGGACAATCCGTTGGCTTGATTCCATCGCTCAGGTGGATCGCGAGCAGTGGGACAAACTGGCCGTGCCGCTGCAGACGCCTTTAATGGAATGGCAATGGCTTCATCATTTAGAGGCATCAGGCAGTATTTCGCCCCGCTTCGGATGGCAGCCGCGACATTTAACCGTCTGGGATCGGGGTGAGCTTATCGGGGCGGCACCGCTTTATCAAAAAAACCATAGCGATGGGGAATTCATCTTCGATCATTGGTGGGCGCAATTGGCCGCCGAATATGGGGCCGACTACTACCCCAAGCTGGTCGGCATGAGTCCGGCAACACCTTCTGTGGGATATCGATTCCTTATCGCGGAGGGTGTCGATCAGCCAGGTCTGATGAACATCATGCTCTCGTACATCGATCGGTTTTGTCAACAGGAGCAGCTGGCCAGTTGCCATTTGAATTTCGTCGACCTGCCGTGGTTTGCGCAAATGCCGTCGCATGGCTTTATCGGCTGGCGGCATCAATCGTATATGTGGAAAAATCTAAATTTCGGCTGCTTTGAAGATTATTTAAAGACCTTCAAGTCTACCCAGCGACACAATATCTGCAGGGAACGCCGGCGCATGCAAAAGTACGGCATCGATATCCGCGCTTTCACCGGTAATACCATTACAAGCGACTTTGCCGCGCTCATGTACCGTTATTATCTCAAGACCAATGCGAGCTACGGCCCATGGGCGGCCCGTTTTCTCAATGGCGATTTTTTCAAGCGAATTTTCCGGGACTACCGCCACCGGCTGTTGATCTTCGCCGCCTTTGCCGGGTCCTCCGTTCCCATCGCCATGTCGATGCTGCTGGTGAAAGATCGTCATCTTATCGGCCGTTATTGGGGCTGCGAAGCGCCTGTTAAAGATCTGCATTTCAATATGTGCTTCTATGCTCCCATCCAATGGGCCATTGACAACGGCATCGACACGTTCGACCCCGGCGCCGGGTCGCCCCACAAAATTTATCGTGGATTTAAAGCGGTAGCAAATACCAGCCTGCACCGGTTATATGATCTACGGCTCAAGTTCCTTTTCGAGCAGCTTATTGATAAAGTGAACGACATGATACAAGCCGACATCGATGCCTTGAACCGGCAACTGCCTTTTGCCAAGGGTGAAACATCAAAAGCACGACCGGATTAGCGAGGGAAAAATATTCATGGGCGGTACACGATTTATAGTGGCAGGAAGCTTTATCGATGGCCTCGGCACAGATGTGTGCAAAAATGTCTTTCTGGCAGTGAAGAACGGAGTCATCGTCGCCATTGACTCCGCAGCACACCTTCCCCGCAATGCTGGGGATGCAATAGATGACTTCTCGCACTGTACGATTCTGCCGCCGCTGGTTGACTGCAGCGTCTCCTTGTCGCGCTCGCCGTCCGTGGACAGCCGGGTGCGGTTATCCTCCGAAGCCGCCGGTCTTTCGGAAAAGACAGCCCTGTTGGGGCAGCATATCCGTTACTGTCATGCACACGGTGTGCTGGGGGTGGCCGACAGCGATGAAATAACCGAACTGGTGGAACGCTATCGAGAGGGGATGGAGTCGAAGAGAATAATTGACATTCGAATATCCGGCCGTCTCTGCCGGAGCGGGCAGGATTATGTGTCCGGCAAATCGGCAGGCGGCGATTTTCTAAAGATTGGATATTCCGCCGATATCGAAGACGAAGAAGGGCCATATCCTCGACTTGGCCATGAAGATCTTCGCAGCATTCTGCAGCACAGAGGCGGGAAAAAGACGGTGGTGGTGGCCAATGGCGTGCGGCAGGTTGGGGAGGCGCTTGAGGCGGGCTGCGAGGCCATTGAACAAGGGTACGGGATGGGCGAGGAAAATCTCAGGAAAATGGCAGAGAAGAATGTACTGTGGATTCCCAGCGTGCTGCGGGCCAAGAATGCGCTGGACAGTGCCGGTACCGGAGGGGATGTATGCTGCCGTTTTTCCCAGCGTTATGTGGCACCGGGAAAAGCGGTCCCCGGCGCAGAGTCATTCTGGAAGAAGGTGCTTGCCGAACAATTGTCGCAATTGCGATTTGCCGGAAAAATGGGAGTAACCACGGCTTTGGGAACCGGCGCCGGCAGTATAGGGATACTCCATGGCGAGTCGATGGTTGAGGAGATGAAACTGTTCATCAAGGCCGGCTATTCGCTGGAGGAGACCGTCCGCTGCGCCTCGGAAAACGGCGCCAGGTTCTTCGGCATGAAGGAGCTTGGATCACTCACTCCAGGGCGGAATGCAACATTCCTCATTGCCCGGGGCACGGTCCAGCAGCTGCCAAGAAAACTCTCCTATCTGGAAGGCATCTATGTCAACGGTATACCCAGCGTCGAATATCACAAAAATCCCGTCAAGTCAGTTGGATAGGATTGTATCTTGGACGGATAAGAAAATGCAGTGATTCACATCACTTCTTGCCATCTTCTTTAGAACGGGAAATCCTCGCTGGTGTCGATGTTGATTTCAATTTTCTTGACCACCGGTTTTTTCGCCGGCTTGTGCACCGGGTTGCCGTCCACGTAGATCGCCTTGTAGGGCTTGGTGGGGCAGGCGTGCTCGCAGCCGCCGCAGCCGATGCAGTAGTCCGGCTTCATTTCCGGGATCTTCAGCTTTTTATTCGCCGGGTTCGGATAGGGCACCATATCCACCGCTTTCGTCGGGCAATGCTCGGAACACGCGCCGCAATCGGTGTTGTCGGTATAGACCACGCAGTTCTCTTTGATAAACTTCGCCACCCCGGGCTGGGTGAGCTTTTTTTCTTCCACCTTCAGCGGCGGAATTGCGCCGCTGGGGCAAATGTCCATGCAGATCGTGCAGTCGTAGTTGCAGTGGCCGGAATGGAAGTTCATCCGCGGCTGCATGATGCCATCAAGGCCGAACTCGAGAAACGTCGGCACGAGCACACGCGACGGACAGGCGCTCACGCAGAGGTGACAGGCCGTGCAGGTGGCGGTAAAGCGGGCAATGCTGCCGGAGCCGGGCGGCGACACCGGACACGTCACCTGCTCGGGAATCGTTGTCGGCTTGCTCTGGATAATCATCCTGGTGGGCTCGTTGATACCGGTGAGCCCCAGGAAGAATACTCCCGAGTTGAGTATGAAATCGCGCCGCTCGCGATCCGGTACGGCCTCGTGGACCTGCCTTCGCCACCGGTTCTCGAATCGCATCCCATCTCTTGGACATACGGCCAGGCAATTGCAGCAGCTCACGCAGCGACTGCTATCCACCGTTTTCTTCCGGGAATCGATGCAGCCCGCCTTTATTGCGGAAATCCAGAAACAAAAGCGCGATCAGCGTAAAGAATACAACCGACACGCCCACGCGAAACGCTTTCAGACGGTGAAGCCCCATGGTGTCACAGCTTGATGCGGTTGATCGACAGGGCGCTCAGATCGATCCGGCCGAGATTCATCTCCGCCGCAAGTTGAATGTAGGGGATGTCGCCTGGCTCAACGCCGAAAAGCTTGGCCGCGGCGGTGTCGGCGGCGACGAAGTCGCGGGAGACGATCAGCGATTTCATCGGCACGACATCGTCGGCGGATACCCCGCGCGGCCCTTCTGTTTCATGACGTTGTAGGCATCCACCACGGTGAGCGTGGGCTTGCGGGACGAGGCGAAATCGGCGATGCATTGATGCAGGTCATTGCGGTGCCAGAACCCGCGATCCCATACCACGCCCATCAGGTTCTTCATGCCGATGGTGACCATCGACGAGCTGTGATGCTTCAGAACCGGGACGTTGATGAACACATCCACGTCCAACAGGAGTTCGTGAACTTTGGCCTCGGTGAGCCGCTTGCCATTCGGCACGGCGACCTTCTGGTAGTAGCCTTCGCTGTCGCCGGAGACAATGCGCCCGCCGGCATCCTTCACCGCTCTCTCGATGCCGCTGTTCCTGTAGCATTGCACCCAATGCTCGCAGGTATGATCGAAGACGGGACTTTTTTCGCGCCGGCGTTGAGACAATGCTCGATGATGCGGGCCACCAGCTTCGGATGGGTATTGCCCGCCCGCTCCGGGGTCACGTCCCAGCCGATGTTCGGCTTCACCAGGACCTTGCTGCCCTTGGGGACGAAGTCCTGCATCCCGCCGAGCGAGGCGATAGCCTTGTCGAACATCACCTCCGGCTCACCTCCTCTGACGGCGACGAGATCGACACCGGGTGCGGCAAAAAGTCTGGTGTAGTCGCCGAACGCCACGGTGGATCCGGCAACGATGCCGGTCCCGATTATCTTCTTCAAAAAAAATCGACGGTCCATAGAATCCTCGATGGTTTTCTCTGCGCGCTATGCGCCTTTCAACTTTTCAACCAACACCCCGCAAGGGGGTATAAGTACCTTGAGACGCCCGATCACGATGGCGACCGAATGAACAGCAGAACCAAAGCGAACCACTTTCCTTGCAGTGTTACCCTCATATTGTTACCTCTTCAATCCGCACCCTGCACTGCTGCGATGTCGATGTCGGTCGCGGCAAATGCAGGGGTATGAATCCATCCGTCGATGCTGTCTCCCAGTATCGATGTTACGCCCAGAGCGGTACTTCCCTTGATAAACGAACGGCGGGTAATGGAATCAGGCATTGATCTTCTCCTTATATTTTTAATCGACTCTCCCTCGAGCCATTTGGATAACAGGTCGGCAATTTCAATATTATTCAGATCCGAGAACGGAAAGTGGGTATTGCCGCGAATGCCGATTGCCGGCAGATGCACCAAGGTGACATCGCCACCGTGGCCGTTTACCGCGTCGGCCCAAAGCCTTGCCATCGCCAGGCGTACGCGCCAGTTGTCCTGGCCCGGATTCTCGGAAGGCTGCTCGGGGTATTGTCCCCGTAATACATGACAATCTGAATCTTGGTGAGCTTCATGAATCCGACAGAGGCACACTCGATGCCTTGAGGGTGTCGACAGAGCTTGGCATCGGGTGCGGCACCTCGCCTTCAGGGAAAATGAATCCGCTGCCAGGTTTATAGGACCTCAAACGTCACGCATGATCTGCAGAGCCTCTTTCTTGCCAATTGAGGTCAGGGTACCCAGGTTTCCTCTTTCGACCGCTTTTTCTGCGATGTTTTCCAGGTCTTCTTCTTTGACACCTGCCTCTCGAAGGCTTGCAGGCATCTTGATCGAGGCATAGAATGCTTCCAGCTTCCTGATACCTTCTTCTGCGGTCCTGGCATCGTCTTTCCGGAATACTCCCATGACACTACGGGCAAATCGCGCAAACGCAGGCAGGTATTGAGGGGCGGTGCGCATGGTATGACGCATCCAGGCCGGGGTAAGAAGGGCCAGGGTCACCATGGGTCATGTCGTACTTACTTGAGAGTTCATGCCCCATGCCGTGCAACGGAAAGGCAAACATCGGTTTACCCAGCAGAAACTGAAAGCCTGCCAAAGCCATGGAACTGGCCCACATGATTTCTGTGTTCGCAATGTCGACCTTCAATTCATCCCGGGAACCGTCGATCATATCGCCGGTAACAGCCACCAGGTCAGGAGAGAGGCGTTGGTGTTCTCTACTGCATCCAGGAGCCAGGCAACTTTCAGAAAAGATCCGAGGTGAATATCGGAAAGCTGGACAATCGAGAAACCGCCCAGGCTCACCGGCAATTTCGGCAAGGTGATCTCTATCGTGCGGACGTCAGGAACGCGTATTGCCTGCCAGGTTCGTATATACCTAAAACCAGAGCGGCAAGTACAAACCGCCACTTCTCATCTCCGCTGTGAAGGGAAGATGTCATGAACTGCCCAGCCAACGGCTCAACCAACCGAACGAGCGGCACGACCCCTCTCACGTAAATCCCCGGCGCTATAATCGTTGGTCCACAGTACTTTCACCTCGGGGAATACAGGATCAAGGTATCGGTAATGGCATTCAACAGGGCATGGAACTCCTGGGAGAGCTTTCTGATTTTTTTTAAAAACGTGCTCGAGGTGAATTGAAATTTGCCACGGTCCTCTGCTGCAACGTAAAATCCGAGGGGATTATTGAGAAGGCTTTTGCTGCTGCTTATTTCTTCCTGGCGGCGTAGTTCAGTCAAACGCTCCTCTGCCGATATTCCGGTCTATCATCTGAACAGGTGATTTTTTACTCTAGTCCAACAATTTCTTGAAGTGTAACACGCAACAGGAATAAATGTAACTTTTCTGTTGCGCGCAACGCTCTTGTTGGGCCAGGGTGATTTACCCTGCTAACGTTCATTCTTCTATATTATTGTATTTACATACCATAACCTCACAAAGATGGCTCTCAGCCTGCCAGGCACAAGAGTTGCTGTTAAAAAGCTGGAGAAACTCAAGACCAGCCGTCACCCAATCATCTGAATCAAGAATAAAATGCCCGGTGTGCGTGAGACCACCTTTAACCAACATTTACCTATCTAAGGAGACGAGCATGAACTACGAAGATTGCGATACGTACGATATGTGTAAAAGAACCACCCACAGCGGGATAAAACTTGTGCGGAGGGGACCCGCCCCTCACTTGATGGGCGCCAAAACCCTCGTCGACAACGATGTCTACGGTCAAAAAGGCGATAAACTTGGCGAACTTACTGAGATCATGTTGGATATGCGCAGCGGCAAAGTGGGTTATGCGGTGCTGTCCTTCGACGCTATGCTCGGTATGGGGGAAAGGCTTTTTGCAGTTCCGTGGAAAACCTTGATACTTGATACCAAGAACAAGGTTTTTGCTCTCAATGTGGAGAAAGTTCGTCTCAAAGATGCCCCGGGATTCGAAAAAGACAATTGGCCGGACATGGCAGACCAAAATTGGGCAAAGCAAATCCATTGGTACTATCGCAATGAATGTTTTCGAAATATCCGCGCAACATGAATTTGACGAACCCGGCCGATAAACAGCAAATCGAAAAAGGGTGAAGATGCCTGATTCAGGTGGAAGGAAGAATGGATGTATGCCGAATGGCGTTGATAAATGAGCCAGCGTTCGTTGTTTACGCCGAGAGGAGAGAGAAATGTTGGATAATAACACAAATTAGGAGGAACAGTCATGATTGTCAAAGAGTTGGTAAACCGGGTATTCCATGAGAAGGCAAGATAGGCTGGATACTGCTTCGGGCCTTGGGAATTCCGCTGCCGATTCTCGTGATGCTGTATCTCCTGCGAGGCTGCACCTGAGAGATTCGACGACAGTGTCATGCACGGCGAAAATCGTTGAAGGTGCTGTGGCAGGACTCTACCCCAATAAACCAAAGTAAAGGAGGTCGTTATGATTGCAACAAGCGAACAATCGGTGGCTATGTACGGTATTGTCCGGGCATCGAAGATCATCGGCGAAACCGTGGTCAATCGCCAGAGTGAGAACGTCGGCAAGATCCACGAAGTGGTGATCGACGCAAAGAATAACCGCGTGGCCTACGTGGTGCTTTCCTTCGGCGGTTTCCTGGGCATGGGCAGCAAGCTGTTCGCCATGCCTTGGGATGCCTTTGCGTTCTCTGTTACCGAAAACAAGCTCGTCCTCAACGTCGACAAGGAGAAGTTGATGGTCGCTCCTGGGTTCGAAGAGAGCGATAACTGGCCGGATTTCTCAGACACCCTCTGGGGAGAGAGCATCTACAAGTACTACGATTTCACCCCGCCGTGGAAGTATGATCGCGATCCCGGAAATATGTCAATAAAACTAGAATGATCATCGGGATATCGGCAATCCGGAAAATAATCTTTGTCATCAACCTGTCACAATAATTGACCTTCGGGATAAGCCGTGGTCAAAAAATCACCCAACTATAGGAGAAACACCACCATGAAAAGTCCAATGTATCGCTTCGCACTGATAGCCACTGTGGCCTCGACGTTTTTGATCAACGTCCCGCTCTTTGCATCCGGGACGGATGACCGCATCGAATCGGCCGCCAAAGAAACGTACGTGTTCAAGACCTACCTCCAGGACGATAATATCAAGATGCAGTCCAAGGATGGCCTTGTCACCTTGACCGGAACTGTTTCCGAGGCATCCCACAAATCCTTGGCCGGGGAGACTGTTGCGGGCCTGCCCGGAGTTAAACGTGTGGACAATAGGTTGGTAGAAAAAGATGGAGCCCCTGCTGCAAAATCGGATGCATGGCTCATCACCAAAGTGAAAACAACACTTTTATTCCATAGCAATGTCAACGCGATCGGTACTGAAGTGCTCGCCGAAAACGGCACCATCACTTTGCGCGGCGAAGCCACCAGCGTTGCCCAGAAGGACCTCACCACCGAGCATGTCATGGATGTGGAAGGCGTTATAAAAGTCAACAATGAAATGACAGTGGCAAATGCCGCAATAAAGACAGATAAAAGTGCGGTGACCAACAAGGCGGATACGATGGGCGAAGCGATTGATGATACGTCCATCACTGCCCTGGTCAAAGTGGCATTGCTCAATCATCGCTCGACCAGTGCACTTAAAACCACGGTCAACACGAAAGAAGGTGTTGTCACGTTGGGAGGCAATGCCACAAGCGCGGCGGCAAAGGACCTGGCCGGCAAATTTGCAAGGGACGTTCGTGGGGTAAAGGAGGTCATCAACAACATGTCCGCCTCGTAAGTCCGAATTCACGACCATCAGATACTGCCGACTCGCTGCCGACTGTTTTCCGGTGGCGAGTCCATCATCGTCCGGATTTCGGCTAAGGCTCTTGAAAAGAGCGGGCTGAACGAACATGGGGTTAGAAGCAGTCTTTGCTCGGCAAAATATAGGCAGCTCGTGAAGAACTATCACCAATCGTTTTAGTACCTTAGAAATTCATTCCTTATTTTCAGGAATGAATTTCGTGAAGGTACTTATACCCCCATGAGGGGTGCTAGAGGAGTTGAAAATACAAAATATCAATTCAAATGAGGGGAATACCATGACTACAGGCAATACCTCCGATCGCAGGATCGTGTTGAACTCACATCCCGCCGCATCAACCATTTCCGATAACCTCCGTTTTGATGAGAGTCTCGGGCCAGTATGTTCTGGTCGTCCGATGTTTCCGCTCGCGGTTTGGACACCGCGTATCGCCCCGGTGGTCATGAGCGCCGGCGGGATATGGGCGAGGTCCTTGATAGAAATGATGTTTGCCGCAGGCCAACCGATAACCTCCGTTTGCCTTGCATTAGAGGGCGTGGGTCCTCCCAGAACCAATGCGACCAAGTTTGAGGTCGGTTGTGACCTGCCAGGTCAATTTTTACCCAGTACTCCTTGCAGGGTAACAGGCAAATAATTATTTTAAGGTCAAATAAGAGTATGCGGTGGAAACCTTGCGCCGAAAACAATGTGTGTAAAAGTCCGAACGGAGTGTGATTGTCAATGAAAGCTCAGCGTGTTGCTAAAGACTTTCCTGTCGTTTGCGTGGGTGGTTCAGCCGGTGGCCTCGACGCCTATATCCGGTTACTCAAGCATCTGCCGGCCGATATGGGTGTTGCTCTCGTCATTGTTAATCACTTGAGGACCGTAGCCACCCAACTCCACGAGATTCTCCCGCACTACACCGAGATGGCTGTTGAACTGATCACGGAAAGATTAGAGATCGAGCCCAATCATGTTTTTATCATCCCGGAAAAACGTGATTTGCACGTTCTGGATGGAAAATTCCGTCTCAAACCGATATCAAAGCCATGGGGATGGCCCGACGTGATTACCGTTTTTATGCGTTCCCTGACGGAACACTGGGACGGCAAACTTGTTGCTGTCATTGTCTCCGGCTATGATGGTGATGGCGCAGCAGCGCTGTGCGGCATAAAAGAAGTGGGGGGTATTACCATCGCACAGAAGCTCGACACAGCCGGGCAGCCCGATATGCCTGAGAGCGCAATAGCAAGCGGCTGTATTGATTTTATTCTTTCACCTGAGGGTATCGCTAGAGAAATTGTCCGAATTGCGCATGCTGCGGCAAAGGCTGTGTGAAGGAGGTACCGCATGACCCGGCATCCGTCGCCACCGAACAACCAAAGAACTAAGCCTGGAACAGCCAGTCTACTGAGAAAGTACTGGTACAATTCAGCTCCGCATCTCGTTACATGAAAAACTGACACCCCCCCCGGGCAGAGGTAAAACCACGGTCGAATTGTTTCATCAACCTAACAATCATATGGAGGTATGTATGAACAGAAACACTACAAGCAGTTCCTCTCCCGTGCTCGAGCGTCGCAGGTTTCTCATGGCGTCGGCCGGCACCGTTGCCTGGCTCGCGATGGGCGGTTTTTCCAGTACTGCCCAGGCCGCAGCGGCGCCCCATGTTTTACCCACTCTCCCCTATGCCGAGAACGCATTGGAACCGATCATCACCGCCCGGACGATAGGTTTTCATTACGGCAGACATCACAAAGCCTATGTAGACAACCTCAATAATGTTGTCATGGAGACAGAATTTGCCGACCTGCCGTTGGAAAAGATTATCACCGCTACCGCAGGACGGCCTGAAAATACAGCGATTTTTAACAATGCCGCGCAAATCTGGAACCACAGCTTCTACTGGAAAAGTATGCGTCCGAAGGGCGGAGGCGAACCGCCCGCCGCCCTGAAACAAAAATTGGAGGGATCTTTCGGCAGCGTCGACGCCTGTAGGAAGGAACTCGCTACCGCCGCCGTTTCCCAGTTTGGCAGTGGTTGGGTTTGGCTGGTTGTTGATGGCGATAAACTCAAGGTAATAAAGACCGCCAATGCCGATGTCCCTTTGACCACAGGCATGAAGCCACTGCTTACCATAGACGTGTGGGAGCATGCCTATTATCTGGATTATCAGAATCGCAGGGCCGATTATGTGAACGCCGTGCTCGACAAGCTGATAAATTGGGAATTCGCCTTGCAGAACCTCGGCTAAGCCGTAGTCAAAGAAAAACCAAGACGCGGGCGCAGGTTGATTTCGCCAGGAAGCAATATGAGAGCATTAAAAGCATAACAGAGGAGTTTGGCAAAAGCATAACACCTGGAGATAAACAAAAAACCATCAGCTCCTCGAAAAATCACCAGCCCTTTGAAAAAACGGGTACAGCGAAGAAAAACAACAAACAGAAAAGGGGAACAACATGAAAAAACAAACGAACACCAACCTCATCATCCGATCCACCCTCGCATTGGCATGGGCCTTGGCGCTGGTTATCTGGTCTCCTCTCCAATCGCAATCGGCCGAGCCTGTGGCGGGAACAAACATGACAGAGGCGAAAATGATGGAACGCTGCCAGGAGATGATGGACCAGAAACAGAAAATGATGGCAGAAATGAAGACGCAGGACGCCGAACTCACCGCGCAGGTCGCTGAAATGAACAGCGCGCCGGCGGATAAAAAGGTAGACCTGATCGCCGCCGTCGTCACCCACTTGGTGGAGCAACGTACTGCCATGCATGCGCGAATGGAAAAAATGCAGGATGAGATGATGCCGCACATGATGCAGCATATGCAGATGGGCAAGGAGTCCATGGCGAATTGTCCAATGATGAAGGGCATGAAGGACATGAAGGGTATGGACCACAACTAAAGGCATGCTAACCAGTCAACGTCGCTTAAAAACAACGGAGGAAATCCTGCCATGAGCACGATCACCCTGAAAGACGGCACAAAAATCTACTACAAAGACTGGGGCAAAGGACCGCCGGTGGTATTCAGCCACGGCTGGCCGCTCTCTGCCGATAGCTGGGAGGCTCAGATGCTCTTTCTAGCGTCGAACGGCTATCGTTGTATTGCCCATGACCGTCGCGGTCATGGCCGCTCCAGCCAGCCCTGGACCGGCAACGACATGGACACTTTTGCCGACGACCTCGCGGAGCTTATCGAGAAGCTCGAACTGCAGGGCGCCGCCCTGGTCGGCTTCTCCATGGGCGGCGGTGAAGTCGCCCGTTATATCGGTCGCCATGGCACGAAACGGCTGACCAAGGCCGTGCTGATCTCGGCCGTGCCGCCGTTGATGCTGAAAACGACCGCCAATCCCGGCGGTTTGCCGATTAAGGTGTTCGACGAGATCCGCCAGGCCGCAACCGCCGACCGCTCGCAGTTCTACAAGGATCTCGCCGGCGGCCCTTTTTTCGGGGCCAACAGGACCGATTCCAAGGTCTCGCAGGGTATGATCGACTCGTTCTGGCTGCAGGGGATGCAGGCCGGTCACAAGAACACCTTCGATTGTATCAAGGCGTTCTCCGAAACCGATTTCACCGAGGACCTGAAAAAGTTCGATGTACCGACGCTGATCATCCACGGTGACGATGACCAGATCGTACCGATCGAGGCCTCGGCGCACCTCTCGGCGAAACTTGTCAGGAACGCGACCCTGAAGGTCTATCCGGGCGGACCGCATGGTTTGACAGAAACGCACAAGGACCAGCTAAACGCCGATCTGCTGGCGTTTCTCAAGACCTGAGACCGGTTTTCCCGCCTGCTGCCGGCATATGGTCGCCGGGGCCGGCGGGTAAATGATCGGCCATTCGGCAGGTCCTTGCAGTGAGATAGCCCTGAACGCGAGGCGCTGATGACCATCAGCATCTTTTTAAGACAACATAATGGAGGAAAAATGATGAGCAATGACCAGACTGAAGCTGTATCTCCCCACGCCCTGCCTGCCCTGCCCTACGCCGATGACGCGCTGTCCCCGGTAATCTCGGCAAAAACCATTGGTTTTCACTACGGCAAGCATCACAAGACATATGTCGACAACCTGAACAAGCTGATTGCAGGAACGGAGTTTGCGGACCTGCCGCTGATGAAGGTCATTACCAAGACGGCCGGTACAGCCGACAAGACGGCGATATTCAACAATGCCGCCCAAACCTGGAACCACACATTTTTCTGGCAAAGCCTCAGGCCAAATGGCGGCGGTGAACCGCCCGCCGGCCTGAAGCAGAAGATCGAGGCTTCATTCGGCACCGTCGATGCCTGCAGGAAGGAGTTGGCGGCCACGGCGATGGCCCAGTTCGGCAGCGGCTGGACCTGGCTCGTGCTTGATGGCGACAAGCTCAAGGTGGTCAAGACCGGGAATGCGGATGTGCCGCTGACCACCGGCAAGAAACCGTTATTGACCATCGATGTGTGGGAACACGCCTACTACCTGGATTACCAGAACCGCCGCCTGGACTATGTCAACGCGGTGCTGGATAAACTGATCAACTGGAATTTTGCGGCGGAGAACCTGGGCTGATGGCGTCCTGAAATCGTTTTATGCCAAAACCAGCTCAATAAGGCGTCTCACTCGACGCGTTCTGCAGTGCAGCCCCCGTTGAGTGAGTCCTGCCGATACTTTTTTTCGGCTGCAAAGGGAGGACTGATCTCCCCCTATTCGGCACCACCGCCGACCGGCCTTAATATTGCCTTAAGATCGACCTCCTTTGGCAGCTGTTTCTGGGCCCGCATGATTCGCTCGGTCTGCTCCCAGCCCTTTTCATCGATCGTGCCGATGGCAAGAGTAGTATCTGGCTGAATGAGTTCGCGGGTGATCTTCAGCTGCTCTTCCAGGATCGGGCGCGGCGTATCCGGATCGTACTTTTGCAGGGTTTCGATGGCTTCCTCCTGATTATTCGGATCAAGCGCCTGCTGCCATCCTCCAAGCAGGGCGGCGAGGAAGCGCTTCACCAATTCGGGCTTTTCCGTCAAGGTGCGCGATTCGGTGACGACGCAGTTGGCCACGAATTTCACCCCGAATTCCGCTGGATTGAAAAAAGCGGTCTCTTCTCCCGCCTTACCCAGCTGTGCCTCGATAAGCGGCGCCTGGGCATTCCGATAGACCGGCCAGAGCTGAACCTGACGCCGGTAAAACGGCGTATAGTCATAACGGACACTAAAGAGCTTCACGTCGGAACTGCCGAGCCCGGCTTCGGCCAGCATAGTGTTCATGATGGTTTCATCATTGCCGCCAAAGGTTATGCCGATGACTTTGCCCTGCAGATCGGCAAGATTTCCTATCTGCAGTTCCTCGGGGCGATACATCCATTGCAGCGGGTTGACCTGGAACAGCTGGGCGATCACCACCACCGGCGACCCCTTGGCGCGCGCCCGAAGCACCTGATCGGCGGAGGCCTCGCCAAAATCGGCGTAGCCCAGTTCCAGCTCCCTGATGGCATCCCGCTCCGGCCCGCCGGCCTTGACCTCCACATCAAGCCCGGCTTTTTCGAACAGATGGTGGGTCTCGGCATATAACGCGCCGACCACGCTGACATTGCGAAGCCACTTCAGGCGGTAAACGACTTTTTCACCCGCCTGGGCGCCGGTCGCGACAAACATTGCCATTACCAACAGGACACAGAACAGAATGAGAGTTTTGGCTTTGTTGTTCATCGTTACTCCTTCTTTGGCATGAGAGGTCCGGTCGAATCCCGTATCCGGAGGAGGGGAGTTATCTTCCGGTCCAGGCCCGTTTTATGACTGTCCCCAGCGATTCCAGCAGTGCCTGATAGATGGCAATGGTGATGCCGATCAGAAAAAGGGCGATGAGAATTTTGCCGAGATCGCTTTGATAAAGGGCGATCCGAATATTGTAGCCGATTCCGGCATTGGCGGCGATGAATTCTCCGACAATGGTCCCGGCCATGGCCAGAGTGGCGCTGCCGGCGATGACGGTGGTCAGTTGCGTCAGGTTTTCAAAGGTCCGGATCTTGACCTCCAGCTGCCAGCGCATGCGACCGGTGACCCGGTAGAAGTGTTCGATATCGTCAACCGGCTTGGACATGATTCCTAAAACGGAGAGCAGCACCGGGAAATAACAGATCATCGCCGCGATCAACAAGCGGGTGAGAAACCCGTCGCCGAGCAGGATGAAGAGGATCGGCGCCAGCGCGACGATGGGGTAGGCCTGAAAATTGTAGGCGGCGACCTTGATGAAGGAGCCAAGCCAGGTTGACTGACGGCCGGTGATGCCGATAACAAGCGCCATGCCCACCGAAAGGATCTGGCCGATCACCGCCACAGACATGGTGTTCAAAGTGGCGAGGCTGTACTGGCGGTATTCGGCGATCAGGGTATGGAAGATGCCGGAAGGGGCCGGAATTACGTAATCTGAGAGCGCAAGACTATACTTCAGCGCCATCAGGCCGCCGAGAAACAGGAAGTAGATAATAAAAAACTGGAAGACGCGTCTAGGCAGCATTCATGACCTCCAGCAGGGTCGCATCGAGAGCCGCGCGCGAAAGGTCTTCTTTTTTTCGGATGTTGCAACCTTTAATCATGATGGTTTGTGGCGCCTTGCCCCTGCTGCGGAAGACCAGGATCGAATCGCAGAATTTGGCAACCTCCATGACATTATGGGAAATATAGATGAAATAGCGATGGGGGAACATCGCCTTGATGGCCAGAATAATCTTTTCCCGGGTAAGCTCATCGACGTTGGCCAGGCTTTCGTCCATGATCAGCAGATCGCAGTCCTGCAGCAGGTAGCGGATCAGGTTCACCCGGTTCTGTTGTCCCATGGAAAGCTGGTCAAACCGGGAATTGATACAGTCGGACAGGCCGAATATCTCCACCAGTTCGTTCATGCCGGCATGCATCGACGGCGGGATGACCCGCGTTAAATGACGGCCTACCCCGGACCAGCCTGGAAGCCGCTCCTTATTGTGTGAATAAAGGAGGGTGCCCAGCCCGTCGGTTGCAACCCTGCCGGAGGATCTTTCGATGTCGCCGGTGATGATTTTCGCAAGAGAGGTTTTACCCACCCCCGAAGGGCCGAAGAACGAATGAAATCCCGGTGCCGTGAGTTGAAACGACACACCATCAAAGAGCTGGTGTTGTGCTCCGGGATAGGTGAAAGCAACATTGTCGCAGATCAGGGACATCCTATGCTATGGCCTTCAAAATTGACACCTCATACAATGAACACTTCAGGCTCGATACGATAATGATGAGTTCCCTACATAATAAACACCTCATCCTTTATCATTTTTGGGACAGAGAATAAACATTTATGATTCTTTTTTCGTTGGCGTCGCTCAGGCAGACTTGTGGAGTGTTAAGTAAATGGCAGCATTTTATTTTATGAATGTGCCAAGCTTGTATTCCTCGAAGGCGACCCGCAATTCCTCCTGGGTGTTCATCACGATCGGTCCGTACCAGGCTACCGGCTCCTTGAGCGGTTTTCCGGAAACAAAAAGGAATCGAACGGGTTGGTCCGTTGTCGTAACCTGCACAGTATCACCGGCATGCTCAAACAGTACCACCGTCTCATGCTGACAAACGCACCTGCGCTCCAGGTCGGTCCAGCCATGGCCTGCTATTTCGTAGGCATAGGCGTCCCGACGGTCGTCGAAATACCCCTCGCCGTCGAGAATATAGGCAAAGGCGGTGTGGCCGGCCGGCAATGCATGCGTGAACACAGTTCCTGCCGATACTGTGATATCGAGCATTTCCGGCTCGATGGTGATATCCCCCACCGGACCTTTCACCCCGGCTACCTCGCCGGCGACAACTTTGACTTGTACGCCTTGTGCCGTCGAAACTTCCGGAATTTCGGCAGCTTTAACCTCCCGGTAACGGGGGGCAATCATTTTATGGCTGGCCGGAAGGTTGGCCCAGAACTGGAAGCCCCACATGGTCCCGGTGGGACTCTCCCTGGGCATTTCCTGGTGGATGATGCCGCTGCCGGCAGTCATCCACTGCACATCGCCGGCACCGATCACCCCTGAGTTGCCCATGCTGTCGCCATGTTCGACGCGGCCTTCAAGGATATAGGTGATGGTTTCCATCCCCCGGTGCGGATGCCAGGGGAAGCCGGGCAGGTATTTGTCGGGATCGTCGGCATGAAAGTCATCGAGCATTAAAAACGGGTCGAACTGAGGAACCTGGGAATAGCCGAAGGCACGTTTGAGATGAACGCCGGCACCTTCGATGGTGGGCCGACTTTTAAAAATCTTGGCGATACGACGAAGAGTCATAGGTGTTCCTCCATTTGTTCAATGTAGTTTTTAAATCCGGCCTTCCCCGATTATTCCCTTTTCGATATACCGGCTTCCTCATAGAGTGATTAATGTAAAACAAATTTCACAGCCAGCCTATCAAATTCCAGGAGAAATCATGAAATCGCAATTTGCCATCACTTTTATGACACTGATGCTGCTCTCGATTTTAGCTTTTTCAGCATATGCAAAGGAACCGGAGAAGCTTGGGGAGACTCAACAGACTCCAATTACAATTGGAGACATCACCGCCGAAAAAATCACACCGGAAATCATGCAGCCGGGTTTAGCGGTTACCTATTATTTAAACTTTTTTAAGCGCGACCTTGGGTATCTCAAGCAAATGAAAGAGAATGAGTTTGAAATTATGAAAGGTGAACCTGTCGTTCAGTTAAATCACCAGTTCGGCGATGGTGAAGTTTTTGGCAGCGGAACCAGACAGGGTGTCGCGATGAGTATGAAGGGGTACTTGTTGTTTCCCGAACCGGGCCGGTACCAAATGCAGGCCCTTTCAAACGACGGTGTTATTGTGGTTATCGACGATAAGCTTGCCATCAGCGATCCGCAGCAGCACTCCGATCGATTATCCAACCTTGCTCACATTGAAATAGCCGCAGAAGGATGGGTGCCGGTTACCGTCGAATACTTTCAGCGTAAGGGAACTTCTGCCCTCAAGCTTTTTTGGAAAATGCCGGGCGGTAAAGATTTTATCCCGGTCCCGAAGGAAAGTTACGGACACATCCCGCAATAATCAATACCTGCGGCAATAGCCGATGAAGGATTGGAGCCCAGCCGGACAGCGATCGATACACCTGCAGCAGCTGCCAGCGGCATAAAGTTTATTTTATGCTCCTTTACTCTGAAAGAGCTTGTCATATATATCCGGGTATAATTCCTTGGCGCATCCCGGACATATGCCATGGGTGAATCTGGCGTCGGAATGGGCCTGAATGTAGGTTTCCATCTGTACCCATTGCCCCTCGGTGTCCCGTATCTTTTTACAGGCGGCGCAGGTCGGCAGCAGACCGGTCAATACTTTGATCTGGCCAAGCGCATCCTTCAACTCAAGAATAACTTCATCTCTTTCCTTTCCGTATCGCTTGCGCTCGGCAACTTCGTCGGTTAATTCTGCGGTACGATCGGCAATCCGTTTTTCGAGCATCTCGTTGGATTTTTTCAGTTCTTCGCTCACTCTGAGATACGTCTTGAACATGTAGTAAAAAACCACGGTATAGGCAAGACACCGCTGGACATGCCAGAACCACCAGTCTTCACTCCAGGCCACTGAAACAGGAAATTCCAGTCCCGACAAGCTCAGGAGAAGCAGCATGCAGGTGAACAAAAACGACTCTGTTTCGCTGGTACGCAGGAATTCGCGGAAGAAATAGACTGCTGCGGAGAATGTCAGAACTCCGGAGACAAGGTTGATGATTATTGCGAAAGGGGTGAAGTTTCCGTCCTGTATCATTAAAGGAAAGTATTCACGATACTTGAGGATCAACACACCTGTCACAAGGGAAATACAGACCGTCAGCCAGGGCATTGATTTCTTGCTTTCAATATATGAATACATCCCGGGAAGCCAAACCATGGCAAACCAGCAGCCGCTGAAAAACCCGGCGAGACTGCGGAGCAGAATAAAGCCGTAGCCGAAGGTCGAGACCGCATGACAGGTGTCGAGAATTCCCATCATGAAAAAGCCCATGGCCAACAGGTAATACTCCCTTTTTTTCCGGTGAGCATCCTTATGCAGCTGAAGGAGAAGCAGCGCCATTGAAACTGCCGCCATACCGCCAAAAGCTTCAAGGGAAGAATGCAGGGGCTCATTCACCTGCAGGAGATCGTGTCGCAGTATATTGAGCGTAATGCTGATCAGGAAAGATCCAAGCGAGATAACGAGGAGAACGAACAGCAGGAATGGTCGCCTGTTTTTGGTGATGAACATGGTGCGCAAGAAGGAAAAGGTGTAAGTGCTTCAGCCCCCTGATCAGGTCGTTAACAGGAGTGAAACCTTATCCTGTCCGTTCAATTTGAGCAAGATTATTCCCAGGTACTCCCCCGAGCTCCCGGCTTAAAACGGCGGGGGAGAGTTGAATTCTTTTATTTCCCTGGTAAGCGGATGCCGGAACTGGAGGAAGGTGGCATGGAGCATCATCTTGTCGCCATCGCGGCCGGTGCCGTAGAGGCTGTCGCCGACTATGGGGGCGCCGAGTCCCAGGGGGTGGGCGGCGTGCAGCCGGAGTTGATGGGTGCGGCCGGTGAGCGGGGTAAACTCGAGCCTGGTGTTTTGTTGTTCAACCGAAATTTTCCGCCAGTGGGTGATTCCCAACTTGCCGTATTCCTGGTCATGAATCTGCAAAGGGCGGTTGTTTGGGTCGAGGCGGAAATGCAGACGGATTTCGCCGCTGTCTCCCGCTATTATACCTGAGACTAAGGCGATATATCGCTTGCGGATTTCTCTGCCGGCAAACTGCAGGGAGAGGGTGCGGTGTGCCTCGGCAGTCATGGCGCAGACCATCAGCCCTGAAGTGTAGACATCCAGCCGGTGGGCAGCCGGTTGGGGGATCATGGCAGGGAACAGACGGCGAAGCCTGGCGGTGACGCAGTCCTGCTTTTCCGGGCCGCGTCCGGGAACGGCCAGCAGGCCGCCCGGCTTGTTGACCACTACAATCGCCTCATCCCGGTAAAGGATTTCCATCTCGCCGTATTGCTTGAAGGGCAGGTGGTTGTGGGCTTTTCCTAAAGGACTCAGCGCTGTCATTGAGTCTCCTTTTCGAAATCGCACCCGATCAGGCCGCAGAGCATGAAGCCGAGGATGGGCCGGCATTTTTCCGCACAGGGCGAATTGAACGAGTCATGCCGGCGGCTGCCCGAGCGGTTTTCTCTGCCCCAGTAGAACTCGGCGAGCCCTGTTGGCCGCAGCCGGTTTTTTGCGGCGTAATTCAGCAGTTTCGGAGCACAGCAGTCGCCGGCTCCGGTGGGAATGCCGTTGGTACCGATAAAGGCCTCGGCGAGCGGAACCGTTTCTCCCCGGAAATTGGTCACCCGGTAGAGGCTGTGGATCTCCTGCATCAGATTCCGGCTGAGCAGTCGACGCTGTTTTCTCAGCGCCAGCCACACGTCGGACTGGGGTTTGCAGCAATCGATTTCCCGGCCGAGCTCCTTGACGCGGGATTCGGTGTCGGTGCAGAGGGCATTGAATTCATCGACATCAAAAAGCGGCGGCACCCAGCCTTCCACCAGCCAGAGTCCATTGTACTGACCGGAAAATGCCCGCAGGGTAACCGTACTTCCATCCGGCGCCAGACATTCCATCACGCCGAACATTTTGCCTCGCGCCTGACCGAAAAGCCAAGCAGTGGACAGAGCCGGGTCGGGGGAGGGGCGAGTCGACAGCAGATCGATGGTCCCGCGGTCGGCGAAAAAGCGCATCAGCTCCCGGCAGGAGTCGAGGGTGTTGCCGGGACCAAGCCGGTGCTCCCCCGCGCATCTTCTGCAGTAGCCGCCACTCATGAGGGCGGGAGGCGCGATGGCTGCATGTGACGATCGTTGACTCATTGTTGCGGTGGCATGTCCCGTTGAGGATAATTGATGTGTTTCGGGGTGACCATACACCGCCTGGGACCCTCTGTACAACATTTGTAATCCAAAAAGCATGAAGGCGTCAAAACAGTTGTTTCAACATTCCATTTTGCCGTTTACTATATACCTTTGAGATACTTGATTCCGGCTTGACGCCGGAGTGCCGTAAAGGTGTTGCGAGAACATCTCGGTCTCAGGTATGAATTGATAAGGATGAGTGAAATGGCTGTTCAGCAGAAAGACAAAGCAGGCGGATTTCAAGAACTTGGGCCGGACAAGGTGCTGAATCTTGTGGAAAAGGCAATGGGGGTTCGCTGCAACAATCTGTTTCGTCCCCTGAACAGTTATATCAACAGGGTCTTTGAGATAGAAACCCGGGAGGGTGTCCGCCTGGTGGTGAAATTCTATCGGCCCGGTCGGTGGACGAAAGAGGCCATCCTCGATGAGCACAGGTTCCTGCTCGACCTGGCAGGCCAGGAGATACCGGTTGTGGCCCCCCTCATGCTGCCGGGCGGCGGGACCTTGGTTGAAAGCGACAACCTGCTGTTCAGTGTTTTCAAAAAGTGTGGCGGGCGGAGCGTCGACGAATTCACCGAGGACCAGTGGCTTCAGCTTGGCCGCCTGCTGGGCAGAGTCCACAAGGTCGGGGAGGCTGCCAAGGCAAAGCACAGGATTGTGATGGAGCCGCGCCGCTCGACCCTCGACCAGCTCAATTATCTGCTGCAGTCACCCTGTGTGGCGGAGGATCTGAAAAAGCCGCTGAAGGAGGCGGGGTTAGGGATAATCGCCGATATCGGCCCGCTCTTTCCGGCCTCCGGCATGATCAGGATTCACGGGGACTGTCATTTTTCCAACGTAATTTTCCGCCCGGGCGAATCCTTTTACCTCATCGATTTCGATGATATGGCGATGGGGCCACCGGTCCAGGATATCTGGATGCTCTTGCCCGGTGAGGTCGACGAAGCCTTTGTCGAACTCGATCTCTTTCTTGAAGGATATGAAACCTTCCGGCCTTTCGATCGTCGGACCCTCAAGCTGATCGAGCCGCTCAGGGCGATGCGTTATATCCATTACATGGCCTGGTGCGCTCATCAGGTGGCAGAGGATGGTCTGACCAGGGCAATCGACGGTTTCGGTTCAAGGGAATACTGGCAGAAGGAAATTGCCGACCTTGTCGATCAACGCGAGAGAATTGCCAAGGGTTCTCGTTCTTTGGGGAATGTACTGTAGTTTTTTCTAAGGTACTAACTCAGTCTGGCGATCAGTCTTTCGGTGAGGCTTAAATTGTTTCGTTTTATGACTCTTGCCAGCTGCTTGAAATTGATGGCGTAGCGATTGGAGAGTTGCTCGAACCGCCTGTTTTTTAAATAGATTCTCGTCCAGGGAACGGGACATGGCATTGCCAGGGCAACAATGTTGCCGCGGTCGGGGACGGGAAGAGTCAGAGAGCCTGTAAAATGGTCTGCCAGGATTGTTCGGATCTCCCGGTACCGGACCTCATCATCGCTCCATAGATTGCAGCTGAGGACGCCTTTCTCGGTGAGATGCTGCCGGCAGAGTGATAAAAAGGGTCGTCCGTAAATGGTGGGAGCCATCCCCAGATCGTCAAAGGCATCGACCAGAATCAGGTCATATTGTCCGGTGCTGTTTTCCTTGAGGAACCGGAAACCATCCTGGCAGTGCACAGCTATCCGGTCGCTTTCCGGCAGGTGGAAATAGCCTCTGGCAATATTGATGACATGTTGCGAGTAGTCTACGGCATCAATCGGGCAATCCGGGAAGTGGTGGTGAAAGAATCGGATGAACGAACCGGAACCGATACCGATGATGAGGATTTTCGTCGGCTCGGGCAGGATCAACAGGGCTGCGGCCATATACCAGGTGTAGGAGAGGACAAGTTCGTGGGGGCGGCTGAGAGACATTCGGCTCTGCAGCTGACGGGAACCGAAATAGAGGGAACGGTGGTCGCCGTTATCGACAATTTCGACAAGGAGGTCGTTCCAATAGTCTCTATGGACCATCAGATCGTGAATATCTGAGATATCGGACATGGGTGTTTTTCCATTCGTTAAAGGCGGGTTACACTGCCAAAAGTACGCGGAAGTCTTATTGTTGCCAGACAATTTTACTATACTTGCAAATACAGTCGGGAAAAACAGGGAATTGAGATGTTGTTGTTATATCTTCGGTAATTTGCTTGACTGTTTGATTTTTATTTTGGCATACTACAGGGAGTAGAAATTCGTGCCAGATCATTTCGGTCTTGAAAGGAGCAGCCCTTGCAGAAGAATGAGCAAAAAAAGAAAATCCTTATCATGGATGATGAGGATATGGTCGGGGAAATAGCTTGTCAGATGCTTGAATTTCTGGGGTTTGCTGCCGCCTGGGTGGCAAACGGAGCGGATGCCGTAAAAGAATATAAAAAACAGAAAGAAGCCGGGCAGGGATATGCCGCAGTAATCATGGATCTCACCATTCCAGGCGGCATGGGTGGAAAGGACGCTATCAACGAAATCCTCGCCATCGACAGGGAGGCGAAGGTTTTTGTCTCAAGCGGCTATTCGAGCGATCCGATCATGGTAAATTATCAGGATTACGGTTTTGCCGGGGTCATTGCCAAGCCTTTCGATCTGGCGGCGATGCAGGAGCTTCTCGAGAAATTATCCAGCTGACAAGATACTCGCTAACGCTCTAAGGCTCTTCATATCAGCTATGCTCTTCGGTAGCATGCCGTGACCGATTCCTCCATCAAATACCTCTACTTTGCCACCATTGTGACGTTCTGCTCGCTCTATGCGGCGCAGCCGATACAGCCTCTCTTTAAGAGCGAGTTCCAGCTCAGTAATTTTCAGGCGATCCTCTTTACCACTTTGATGATGGCACCCTTGGGCGTTGCTCCCCTGGTCTACGGGTATCTTCTTGAATCCTTTTCCGCCAAGGTAATGCTCCGTTGGGCTCTTTTTTTTCTCGGCGTTCTCGAACTTTTTTTTGCCATGGCCGACAGCTACTTCAGCCTGCTGGCGATCAGGTGCGTCCAGGGGCTGATGATTCCGGCCATTCTGACCTCGCTGATGAGCTATATCAGCTACACCTCGCCCAGGGAAAAGGTGCAGCATGCCATCGCCGCCTATATTGCCGCAACCATTCTGGGCGGGTTTCTCGGCCGCTTCCTGTCGGGAATTTTCACCGATCTGTTCGGCTGGCGTTTTTTCTTTTTTGCCCTCGGCCTGCTTCTGCTGCTGAACTGCTATCTGTTGAAAGGAATGGCTCATGATGCCAAGCTGAAATACGCCCGGCCGAAGCCCACCGAAATAATCGCATTGTTGAAGGCCCGGGAATTCCTGTGGCTCTACGCCTCGATCTTCTGCCTGTTTTTTGTTTTTGCCGCACTGATGAATTTTCTTCCCTTCGAGCTCAAAATAATCAATCCGGCATCGCGGGAAGCAGGCGTGGGATTGCTCTATCTCGGGTATAGCATGGGGATTCTGGTTTCCCTCAACAGCGGACGGATAATCAGGCGATTCGGTAATGAGGCCGATGCCATCGGGGCGGGAATCCTGGTTTTTGCGCTCGGAACCCTGTCTTTTATGATCGAAAACTACACGGTGATGTTTCTCGGGATGTTTGTGTTCTGCGCCGGGCTTTTTACCGCTCATTCGCTCTTGTCCGGGTTAGTCAACAGGCTGGCCCAGGATAACAAGGCGATAGCCAACGGGCTCTATATCTGTTTCTACTACACCGGCGGAACACTCGGGTCGGTCTTGCCGGGGGCGGTATTCCAGCGCTACGGCTGGCAGGCCTTCCTGGTGCAGCTCCTGGTTATGATCGGGCTCGCCTTCTTTTTTACCCGCCGGCTGAAAGGTGCGGTGGCTCTACCTTCTCGTCCTCAATGACCAGCATTTTTTTCCAGGCTCCATGGCGAAAGCGCGAAGCGGCGAGGACAAACAGCACGGTGACGAAAAAGAGCACCCAGAGCCAGGCAGTGGCGATGGTAATCTGCAGGTATTGCACGCCGATGTAAACCGGTATCACCAGGCATAAAGGAGAAGCCACGGCGAGGGCCAGCATCATGAATCTGGTATCGCCCGCCCCTCGCAGTGCGCCGCTGTAAGCCATGTACAAAGCGTCGAAAAATAGATAGGCTGCGACGATATGCAGCAGGTTTCCGGCGATGGCTGAAACGGCGGCGGCATCGTCCGGGTTTGAGGCAAGGAAGGGCGAAAGCACGAGGTCCGGGGCAAAGATAAACACCAGATCGATAGCCAGGATGTAGAGCAGCAGCAGATGACAGCTGCTGCCCACATATTCGCCGGCACGTTTTGGATTGCGTCTGCCCAGGGCCTGGCCGACCAGAACGCTTACCCCCTGCGAGACGCCCATGGAAGGCATGAATGCCAGGGCATTGATGGAAAGGACGATGTTCGTGGCGGCGAGCTCGACTTTGCCGATACGGCCGACCAGCAGAATAAACAGGGTGAACGCCAGGATATCCATGGTGAACTGGAGTGAGCCGGGGATGCCGAAACGCATGAGCCGGAGGAAGATCTCCCGGTCAAAGCGAAAATGGCTGAAGACTCCGAAACGGCGATTGTTGGCCCTGGTGAAGATCAGTGCCGCGAGGCAGACGACATTGACGCCCCAGGCGGTCACCGTGGCGAGAGCGGCGCCTCGGATGCCCAGTTCCGGCAGCCCCCAATGGCCGAAGATGAGGGCGTAATCGAGAGGAATGTTGACGAAGACGCCGAGCAAGGTGATAACCATTACCGGTCTGGTTATCCCCCGGCCGGTAAAAAATGTGGAAAGCGTGATCATCGCCACATGGAGAACGGCGCCTTTGCAGAGAATGGAAAAATAGATTTCTTCAAGCACTCGAACTTCAGGCGGATGACCGGCGAGGGCGAAGAGGGGTTTGGTGGCAAAAATCGCCAACAACCAGAGGACGAAGCCGGATGCAAGGGAGAAATGTATTCCCTGCCAGAGCACGTTGCCGATTTTCTGCCCATCGCCCCGACCGGTATACTGGGCGATAAACACCCCGGCATACCCGCCGACACCGCCGAAAAAGGCGATGGGGAGATACGAGGTGATGCCGGCCGGCAGAGCTGCGGAGATGGCGTCGATGCTGTAGTTGGCGAGGAAAATCCGGTCGGTGAATTCCATCAGGGTTGTCGCCGACAGGCTGAGGACGAGCGGCAGGCAGATTCTCAATACTTCGCGGTAGTGGTTTTTCCGCCACATGGTTTTAAGGAAAACGGTCATTTTTATGGTGTCACTTCCGGACAAAAGGGGCTATCGTCATTCTGGAATTGCGGGACTTGTTCATACACCACCGGTTAGTAATTGGGTAGCTTAAAAATGTTGACGGAACAGGTAATCATTGATCGGCAAAAATGCACGGGTTGCGGCGTCTGTACTGCAATCTGTCCGGACCGGGCGATCACTCTGGTGGATGGCAGGGCGGAGTACACCCGTCCCGGCTGTTTGCTCTGCGGGCACTGCCGGGCGGTCTGTCCGGCAGACGCCGTTGTTCTGCCGGGGGAGCCTCTGCAGCTGGGGCTGGTTTCCATGACGGAGAAGATGGAGGCGGTGGCGCCGGGAAAAACGAATGGTCCGGAACTGGTGGCCCTGATGCGCTCCCGCCGTTCCTGCCGGAAGTATCGGCAGCAGGCCGTGCCGCTCGAGGCGCTTGTCGATCTGGTGAAGATCGGCACCACCGCGCCCTCCGGCACCAACAGCCAGGGCTGGAACTTTATCATTCTGCCCGTAAGGGAGGATCTGCTGGTGCTTGGCGAAATGGTTGCCGGCTATTACCGCAGATTGAACCGGCTGGCGGCAAATCCGCTTGTTCGCTGGCTGGCAAAATGTACATCCGGCGACAGCCTGGGGCTTTACTATCGCAACTATTTCGCATCCGTTGCCGAAGCGTTGCGGGAGTGGGACGAGGAGGGGAAAGACCGGCTCTTTCATGGCGCTACCGCGGCTATTTTGGTCACCGGCCGGAAGGACGCCAGCTGTCCGGCGGAGGATGCGCTGCTTGCCACCCAGAATATCCTGCTGGCGGCCCATGCCATGGGACTCGGCAGCTGTCTGATCGGTTTTGCGGTGGAGGCAATGCGTCGCATGCCGGCGATGAAAGAGAAAATGGCGATCCCGCCATCAGAGGAAATCTACAGCGTCATCGCCCTTGGGGTTCCGGCGGTAACCTATTATCGACTGGCCGGCCGCAGGGTCGTTACTCCAAGGATTCTCAGACCGGCAAGTGGGAAATGAACAGGCTTTTATAAGAGCAGAGACAATGGCAATGGAAAATACCGGTATGGGTACGGAACGGCAGTTGAAGGTGGTGGTGTTTTCGTTCGGTTTCAAGTACGGTCCTCCGGTTGACGTTAATTATCTATGGGATGTGCGTATTCTGCCCAATCCCCACTGGGTGCCGGAACTTCAGCCGCGGACAGGTAAAGAGGCAGATGTCGCCGGTTATGTTTTGGAAAGCGCAGCCGGTCGGCAATTGTGGCAGCATCTCGCTGCCCTGCTGGATTTTCTCGTCGACCAGAGCCTTGCCGCCGACAAGAAGACTCTGCGTATCGCAATCGGCTGCACCGGAGGCCGGCACAGGTCGGTTGCCGTTGTCGAGAAAATCGCCGGCTTTCTTGCAGGAAAACCGGTGGACCTGACGGTCTTTCACCGGGATATCGACAGGGACGGTCAAACCTCTTGAGACGGCAAACAAAGCCGTCGATTGTGCAGAACTCATCCATTCAATCTCAGGCGGTTATCAGATTTGAAGAACTATTCTCCGATGTGGCTGGGCTGGCTTATGTGGGGCCTGGTGGCAATGCTGTATCTTCTTGGCTTTTTTCAACGCATGGCCCCCGCCGTCATGGTGGATGAACTGATGCGCGATTTCCGGATCAGCGGCGCATTGATGGGCAACCTCTCGGCGACATACTTTTATTCGTATGCGATAATGCAGATTCCCAGCGGCCTGCTGGCCGACAAGATAGGGCCTCGCCGGCTCAGTACATACGCCTGCATTTTTACCGGCGTTGGGATTCTGACCTTTGCCTGGGGGGCGAACATCTGGTTCGCCTATGCAGGCAGATTCCTGGTCGGGGCCTCGGTTGCAGTTGCCTTTGTCACCTGCATGAAACTGGCCGCCCATTGGTTTCCGACCAATAAATTTGCAACCGTCACCGGTGTCGCCCTGGTGTTCGGCAATATCGGCGGAGTGCTGGCAGGCGTTCCGCTCTCGGAAGCGGTCGCGGGAATAGGCTGGCGGACGGCGATGACGATCAGCGGCGTCATTACGTTGATTACGGCGGTGGTCATTTGGCTGGTTGTCCGCGACGATCCGAGCGAATATGGATATTCGAGCCATGCTCACGCCTCGGTCCAGGAGAATGGCAACCTTCCCGCCGGTACTGCCCTCAAATCGGTGATTGCAAAAAAGGATACCTGGCTGCTGTTCTTTGCCGGTGGTTTTTCAACTGCGCCGGTCCTGGTCTTCGCAGGCCTCTGGGGAGTTCCGTATCTGACCCAGGTGTATGGCCTGGATCGGTCCCAGGCTGCAATGCTTACTTCGACCATGCTTGTTGCCTGGGCCATGGGCGGACCGCTGCTGGGGGCATTGTCGGATCGACTCAGTCTGCGCAAAATGCCTTATCTGATCAGTGTGGTTTTCATGACCATCCTCTGGGCGGTCTTTCTCTTTATCCCATTGCCCCATACCCTGCTTTACCCGCTTCTGGCAGCTATCGGCTTTACCTCCGGGGCGGTCATCATCGGCTTTGCTTTTGCAAGAGAGGTCAATCACCCGGGAGCATCCGGCGCAACGGGAGGTGTCGTCAATATGTCGGTACTCGGTATTGCCGCGATAATGCAGCCGGTGCTGGGGAGAATCCTCGATTCTCACTGGGATGGTGTTTTGCTGAATGGGGCAAGAGTATACAACAGTACCGCATACTCTTCGGCCTTCATCTGGTTTCTGCTGAGCGCCGCGCTGTCTGTGGTAATGGTCTCTTTAACCCGTGAAACCTATTGCCGGATTCGGAAATTTTAAGGACAAAAAGTTACCCACTCCCTCACTCGGCGTCGAGCACCTCTCTTATTATCGCCGAGATCGAGCTTTTAGACAGAGGCTTCAGGGCGAAGCCCTTGATTCCCATGGCCTTGGCTTTTTCCTCGGAAATGAGGGGGCTGTAGCCTGTACACAGGATGATCGGCACCTTCGGGCGGATCTGCATCATTCGCCGGGCCAGATCGATGCCGGTCATGCCCGGCATCGTTTGATCGGTGATCACCAGATCAAACATTTCAGGTTGATTCCTGAAAGTATGGAGCGCTTCAAGGCTGCTTGTCCGTACCGTTACTTTATATCCAAGTCTTTCCAGCATGTTCCGGCTCATGTCGATGAGAAATTCCTCGTCGTCGATAAAGAGGATGCGCTCGGTGCCAAGCTGAATCGGTTCAAGCGGCTGGACATCCGGCAGATCCTGTTCCTCCGCAATCGGCAGGTTGATTCGAAAAATCGTGCCTTGCCCGAGCTGGCTGTCGCAGGTTATGAATCCTCCGTAGCTCTTGACAATGCCATGGACGATGGCAAGCCCCATGCCGGTCCCTTTGCCGGCCTCCTTGGTGGTGAAATAGGGGTCGAAGATCCTGTCTCGTATCTCGGGAGGAAAACCTGAACCGGTATCCTTGATGGTGAGCTGGACGAAGGGGCCGGGCTGGATATCGGGCACATTGACAAGATCTTCCCGGAGAAATGCCACGCTCTTCACGGAAACAAAAAGTGTTCCGCCCATATCTTCCATGGCATGGAAAGAATTGGTACAGAGGTTCATGAGGATTTGATGGATCTGCGTCGGATCGGCGAGAATCGGACCCGCATCCCTGTCGATATCCTGGGCAATTGCAATGGTCGCAGGCAGGGAAGAACGAAGCAGATTAAGGGTCTCAGTCACCATGATTCCAGGCTGCAGGGGGATTATTTCGGTTTTCGCCTGCCTGCTGAAGGCAAGGATCTGTTTTACCAGATCCTTGGCTCGATTCGCGGCCTGGATGACCTGGTCGATATCGTGCTCGAGCATCGATTCCGCCGGGCAGTCGTCCCTGGCCATTTCCGCATAGCCAAGAATCGCTCCGAGGATGTTGTTGAAATCGTGGGCAATGCCTCCGGCCAGGGTGCCGATGGCTTCCAATTTCTGGGCATGCTGGAGCTGGAGCTGGAGATTTTTCTTCTCCCGTTCGGCGTTGATACGTTCAGTGATATCACGCAGAAAGGCAACCGATTGACCGTCTGTGGCGGATTTATCCTGGATGCTGATTTCAACATCGAAAGTTGTCCCATCCTTGCGGCGGTGCCGGGACTCAAAGCGGCCCTCATCGCGGGTCTCGATTTTTTGCATGCCGTTGGCGGAATCGCCGGTCACTGCTTCAAGTTCCGAAACTTTCATGGTCAGCAGTTCCCTGGCGCTGTAGCCGGTCATGCGGCAGTAGGTCTGATTGACTTCGACAATCCGGCCCTGGGAATCTATCACCCAGAAACCGTCCATGGCTGTCTGAAGAATGCGTACGTGCCGCTCATCGCTTTTCGAGAGAGCAGCCTGCGACGATCGCAGGATGGTATTGCCTTTCCAAAGGCCAAGGAGACCGAGACCGCCAATCAGCAGATGGGCGAACAGCAGAACCATCCGCTGTTCCCCGGCTGTTTCCGCATAGGTCGAAAAAGGTACAGTGACGCTGATGCCTCCCCTGATGTCGCCCTCTGTATACCCTTGGGCGGCATGGCATTTGAGGCAGGACTTCTCGGTGACCAGCGGGCGCATCAGCCGGAGATAGGGCTTTCCCTCCGTTGTCTGCATGGAAACAATTTCTTCAGTTCCCGTCACAAACGATTTGAGAGCCTCGGTTTCCCATGGGTCGGCACGGTTATCGGGGTTAAGTGGCCTGTCACTGGTGATATGCCCCTGAATCCCATATTGTTCCCGGCCCAGATCGTGTACCTGGCGGGTCATATAGGCCGGATTGACGAGAGTCAGCTGTCTGCCGCCGGTGGTGACAAGATCCCGGTCAGGGAGATGGGCCAGGTATGGATTCGGGGGGGTTGCCTCTGTTGCAGGGACATAGACCCCGCCATGCAGGGCTGACCATCTCCGGTAGACGAGATCTTTTTCGTACGAGGCGCGGGCCTGGGCTTTGGCAAACGACACCGAGGACTTGCCGGCCTGATGCCGGTTCCAGGCAAGCGAGAGAGCGATCACGGCAATCCAGGTGATGGCGATGATAACGATCAGGCGTTCGTTGAGTCCTTCGGCAGAGATCCTGGTGAAGGGACTTCGGCTCATGAGGGAGGCTGTAGAAACTGTCCTGTTTGCAAAGGGTCGTCCCGGGGACAATATCTTTGTCTTCATTTACGCCTCCGGAAAAAAACATGGTGCCGGCAAAAATCGCGACAAATATATGCGGGGGTATTCTGAATTCAAGAATAGCACCGTTGTCATCGTGAAGTCCAGGCATCATAACCAATTTCTGCATAGTCTTTTGATCTGGAATTGTCGGCGGAAATTTCAGGCAAAGCATAATGTGGGAACATTTTACCCTCATCTCTTCAGCCGTGTGGGTAGTTCTTACGCGGGTGAAGTTTTTTCCTGACTTGAATTTGTGGTGATGGTGGTTATTTTAGAACGTAAAAACAACTATATAATAGAATGTCAAGAGTATGGCATCCTGATTGCTTTACCTATAACAAAGGATAACGGCAGAAACGAGTTGGATCGCGTCGCCGCGGAATGAACAAGGTAAACACGCTGTTCATGACAGCCAATCACAATCAAGGAGAACAAAAATGAAAAAGCAAATCGTAGCAGTCGCACTTATCGCCGGTCTTTCGATGGCAACCGTCGCCTCGGCAAATTGGGGCAGAGGTGGGCACGGATACGGCTTCAATGGAGACTGTCCTATGCAGGAGACGATGATGCAGGGACCGATGATGGGACAAATGATGCAGCAGCTTGATGCCGATACCAAAGCGAAAATCACCAAATTTTTCAAGGACAATCAGGCCCTGCATAAGCAGATGGCGATGAAACGGGCAGAAAAACAAGCTCTGATGAGAAGTGACAACCCCGATGCCCAGGCAGTGGCGAAAGTCGCAGGCGAGCTTTTCGACCTGCGAACCGAACTGCACGAAAAAGCCGAAGCGGCAGGGGTATCGCAATACCTGGGACGCATGATGGGCGGCCAGGGAAAGATGGGTGGACGCGGAATGGGTGGTCCCGGCATGGGTCAGGGGATGGATAACAACCCGGAGACGACTGCTCCGCCCCAACAGTAACAACTCAGATCGGGAGCCGTTTCGTTACGGCTCCTCAGGCCATGGTTTTTTGACAACGGCCTGGGCTTCCCTTCAGCCTCGCATGCAATCCTTTCGCTCGTGCCCTCAATGTGGCGAAAGCTGCATGCGGGGCTTTTTATTTCTGGAGCAGGGCCATCATTTACGTGTATGATCTTCAGGAAGATGGCATGAAAAGCTGCATCGTCACCATCTACGCCGAGGAAATGTCTGGGCACGTTCGGCACGGTGCCGTGTCTTTTCCTCCTATCCGTATTTTTCCAACAGCTACAGGTGAAAGATATGAAGATCATCACGTTGCCTTGTTCCTTCGATAACTACTCCTATCTCATTATCTGTGAAGAAACCGGAACTGCGGCAGTCGTCGACCCGGCGGAATATTATCCCGTTTCGTGCGCCGTGGCGTCTGCCGGAGTGCAGTTGCGAGCCGTCTATTGTACCCACCATCATGCCGATCATATCGGCGGTCTTGATGATCTGCGGGAGGAGTTTCCCGATTTGGATATCTATGGTCATCAAGTGGACCGACGGAGAATTCCCGGCTTCAACTCTCCGCTTACCGACGGCGGTACCGTCCGGATCGGCAGAATTACCGGACAGGCCATCCACACCCCGGGGCACACCTCCGGCAGTATCTGCTATCTGTTCGGGACCGACCTCTTTACCGGCGATACCTTGTTCGGTGCCGGTTGCGGCAGGTTGTTCGAAGGAACTCCTCAACAGATGCACGAAGCCTTGAACAGCCTCGTAAGAAACCTGCCGCCCGCGACGAAGGTGTACTTCGGTCACGAATATACCGCCCATAACCTGAAATTCGCCCGATTTGTCGAGCCCGGCAATAAGGCGGGCGAAGCGCGCCGGGAGCTGGTGGAAGAGCAGAGGGCCAGGGGCCAGGCGACCACCCCCTCGACCCTTGCAGCCGAGGTCGCAACCAATCCCTTCCTGCGTTGCGGGGAGGAGGAGATTATCAGAACCGTGGCCGAAAAGTTTTTCGGCGAAGATCTTGACCCTCTTTCGGTGTTTGCGGCACTGCGTCGGTTGAAAGATGTTTTTTGATCGGCATCGGGGGCTGTCGGGTGAAACCATCGTTGACCTTCCCACAATTATCGGCTAGAAGTTTTCGAACCGGAAGTACTGTATTCACAAGATGAAAGAGAATTAATTCAGGGAGGAATAGACGATGAAAAAGCTCTCCAGGGCTGTACTGGCCGCGTTGTTACTTGTCGGCGTCAATCTGCAGGGGAACACCGCAGAAGGCGCCACCATCTCAGTCAGCCAGTTCGTCGAGCATCCGGCACTCGATGCTGTTTTACTGGGCTTTCAGGATTACCTGAAAGAAAAAAACGTCGAGGCAACCTATTCCATCCATAATGCCCAGGCCAATATGGGTACGGCAAGCCAGATCGCCCAGCAGATGGTCGGCGAGAAAGCCGATCTGCTGGTGGCAATCGCCACTCCTTCCGCCCAGACCTGTGTCCAGGCCTTGAGCAAGGCTCCCGAAGAGCTCAAACGGCCTTTCATATTTACTGCGGTGACCGATCCTGTGGCTGCGGGACTGGTGAAGGATCTGGCCAAACCCGATCCTGGGATAACCGGAGTGTCCGATCTTCTGCCCATTGAGGAACATATGAAGATGGTTCTGGCGTATAAAAGCGACCTCAAAAAACTCGGTCTGCTCTACAATGCCGGTGAGGCCAACTCAAAGGCAACCATCGCGGCAATAAAAGCCCTGAGCACCAAACTCGGGTTCGAAACGGTCGAGGCCACCGCCTCAAAGACCGCCGACGTGTATCAGGCGGCAAAAAGCCTGGTCGGCCGGGTCGATGCCGTTTTTATCCCGACCGATAACACTATTGTTTCCGCGCTCGAGTCGGTGATTAAAGTCGGGGTGCAGAATAAGCTGCCGATCTTTGCCGCCGATGTCGATTCGGTCAAACGAGGCGCAGTCGCCGCCATGGGATTTGATTATTATAAGCACGGCTATCAGACCGGGGCCGTTGCCGAAAGAATTCTGGCCGGTGAAAAGCCGGAGAATATTCCCGTTCAGTTCCAGGAAGACCTGCAACTGCATATCAATGCCGGCTACTCCCGGCAGATGGGAATCGAACCTCCGGCCGCACTGCTCGAAAAAGCAACGGAAATCTATCAGTAGTCCCCGGCAATTATCATGACATTCTATGCAGCTCTCGGTGCCGTGGAGCAGGGATTGGTCTACGGCATCATGGTTATCGGCGTCTATCTCACTTTTCGGATTCTCGATTTTCCCGATCTGACCGTCGACGGCAGTCTCCCTCTCGGGGCTTCCATCTCGGCGGTGGCGATAACCAGCGGCGTCGATCCCTATCTGTCGCTGCTGCTGGCCGTGGCCGGTGGTTTTGTCGCCGGGATGGTGACGGCGGTCTTGAACACCAAATTCAAGATTCTCCACCTGCTGGCCTCGATTCTGACCATGATCGCCCTCTATTCCATCAATATCCGCATCATGGCAGGGCCGAACGTCGCCCTTCTTGGCGTCGATACGGTATTCGATGCGGTGACCCGTCTGGGGATTCCCGCGCATTATGCGGGATTGGTGATTTTTGGCGCCATGGCTGGTCTGGTCCTCTGTTTTATCATCTGGTTCATGAGCACCGAAATCGGCCAGGCCATACTCGCTACCGGCGACAATCCGCAGATGATCAGAAGTCTCGGGGTCAATACCCACACCGTGATCATCCTGGGCGTGGGGCTGTCGAACGGCCTGGTTGCCCTGAGCGGGGCGCTGGTTGCCCAGAACCAGGGGGCTGCCGATGTCGGCATGGGCATCGGCACCATCGTTGCAGGTCTTGCCTCGGTAATTATCGGCGAGACGGTTTTCGGCTGTCAGACCATGGCCAGGGCTTTTATCGCGGCCCTCCTCGGATCGATTGTCTATCGCCTGGCCATCGCTCTTGCCCTAGGCCTTGAGTTCGGCAGTTTTCGTTTCAACCCAAGCGATCTGAACCTCATTACCGCTGTTCTGGTGATCGGCGCTTTAATTACCCCCAACCTCAAGAAGAGACTCATTGCGCGGTGATCAGACTAGAAAATATCATAAAATACTTCCACAAGGGCAGTGTCAACGAAGTCTTCGCCCTGAACAACATCACCCTCCAGCTCGACGAGGGCGATTTCGTGACGGTGATCGGCTCCAACGGCGCCGGCAAATCGACTCTGCTGAATTGTATCGCCGGCGGTTTCTTCCCGGATTCCGGGCGGATTTCTATTG
The DNA here is from genome assembly GCA_000961725.1 of Desulfobulbaceae bacterium BRH_c16a. Classification (GTDB taxonomy): domain Bacteria; phylum Desulfobacterota; class Desulfobulbia; order Desulfobulbales; family Desulfocapsaceae; genus Desulforhopalus_A. The sequence goes on along the minus strand of LADS01000049.1, from coordinate 168,533 downwards.
CCGGAAGTGATGTGACCGGCTGGCCCGAATATAAGAGGGCGGGACTTATCTCAAGAGTCTTCCAGAACCCTCTGCTCGGGACCTGTCCATCTGCGACCATCGAGCAGAATATGGCCCTGGCCAGCCTGCGCGGGAGGAGAAGGGGATTGAACAAGGGGGTCAAGAGCCGTGACCGCGAGCGGTTCCGCGACGAGCTGAAACAACTCGGTCTGGGGCTTGAAAACCGTCTGCTCGACAAGGTCGGATTGCTCTCAGGGGGGCAGCGTCAGGCCCTGACCATGCTCATGGCGACGATGATCAAACCGGAAGTGCTGCTCCTTGATGAACATATTGCCGCGCTCGACCCGAAGACCGCCGGACAGATTCTCGGTCTCACCCAGGAGATCGTCAAAGGCCGGAAACTCACCACCCTGATGATCACCCATAACATGAAGCATGCCATAAGCTTCGGCAACCGGCTGCTCATGCTGCATCAGGGCCGGGTCCTGCTCGACCTGCAGGGTTCGGAGAAGGAAAATCTGACCGTCAAGGATCTGCTGGAACATTTCTACAAGGCCCAGGGAGAAGAACTGGCGATGGATTCCCTGCTGCTCACCTGATCGGCAGGATTTAACTGTTGAGCCCGAAGGGGAAAAAGGCTAGGATGGTGCTCGTGTCGTGGTTTTGCCGAATTGATCTTGCCGTGCTGGAGCAGTTTTAAAATGAATTTCCCCTCTTTTGCCGATCTTGCTACCATTTTTGACCTGAATGTCCTGCTGACCTGTCTCATGGTCTTCTTTGCCAGGATCTGCGATGTCTCAATCGGTACCGTCCGTACCATTGTCACCGTGCAGGGCCGGTCGGTTCTCGCCTTCTGCCTGGCGGTGTTCGAGGTTACTATCTGGATTACCGTGGTAAGTACGGTGATTCACCAGGTCAGTCAGATGCCGATCCTGGTGATCTTCTATTCCCTGGGCTATGCCACCGGTAATGTGGTCGGCATCCTGGTTGAGAAGAAACTCGCCTTCGGCATGATCATCCTGAAAGTTTTCACCCAGAAAAACGGGCAGAAGATGGCAGATGATTTTCGCAGCAGAAGGCAGCCGGTTACGATTTTCCAAGGGGAAGGCATGAATGGTCCGGTCAACGAGTTATACATTGTCTGCCGGCGTCGCGACCTGAAATGGATGATTCCCAAGGTGCACGAAATCGATTCCGATGCCTTTTATGTCGTGGAGATGGCAAGGGACGTCAGTAAAATTTTAAAGCCGGTCTACACGCCGCTCGGCGGATGGCGGCAGAGGAATAACAGAAAATAATCCTTATGTTTCGGCTTTTGCCGAGGCCTGGCGTGACCGGAAGGCAATACCGGATGGAATTTCAGGCTCTTCTTGCAATTTTCTCGAAAATCATTTAACTATCTACTTCCTCTTTGCCGATATCAGGCATTTTTTTTCCCGACTTTCTTCGGGGTTTTTTCATCTTTCTACATACGCTATTGCGGAAAACCTTATGCTGCAGGAGTTGGACTTCCAGGTTCTGGAGGTGTATCGGGGGCTTGATGTGGCGGTGGCTGATTTTGCAGCCCGGACGGGACTGACCTGTCCCCAGGGGTGTGGCCATTGCTGCCGATCGGAGAAGGTCGAGGCGACGGTTCTGGAGTGTATCCCCTTGGCCTTCGAGTTGTTTCGCACCTTTCAGGCTGAGCTGATTCTTAAACGGCTTGAAAAAGACTGTGACGAGCGGCGATGTATACTGTACCGATCCGACTTCACGGAGGCCGGTCTCTGGGGATGTTCGCAATACCGCTTTCGGCCGGTAGTTTGCCGGCTCTTCGGTTTTGCCGGCAATCGTGATCGTGGCGGCATTGCCCGGTTGGCCATGTGCCGGATTATGAAAGAAGGCGCCGGCCCGGGAGCATGTGCTCTGGTCGTGGACGACGGCGATATTTCCCTACCGCTTTTCAGCGATGCCGGATTGCGCATCACCGCCTTACATCCGGGCCTTGGTGTTGCCCGGATGCCTGTCAATACCGCCTTGCGGGAAGCATTGCAGAAGGTCGGAATGGTTCTTGATCTTGCCGATCCGGCTCCGCCCGTTGAGCAAAGCGACCCCGACCATCCGCCGGATAAGCCGGTATTTCCCATTCCGCGATTTAAAAGACGGGCAGCTTGAGAGAGGGGCTCGAGCTATGGACAGCACCAGAGAGAGGCCTTTTCTATCTTGGTGATGAGTTTTGCCGTGGTTCCGCCAGTCAGATTGTAATCCTTGAGCAGACCGTGCTCCTGCCCGTGCATTCCGACGGCAACAGCCGCATAGCCGCCCTTGTCGCTCTCGCCGAGTATCGCTCCGGCGACAGTCAGTCCCCAGGTGCTGCTCCGGATGATTCGTTCCGAACCGATGCCATGTTCATGAAGCATTCTCTCGGCTCTGTTGAAAAGCTCGTTCGATTCTTCCCCTCCGCCGATTTCAACACGGAACAGGGTAATGGTGTGGTGGTCCTGGGCTGAAAGAATATAGCCCACGTGGTCAACCGCCCGGAAACTGTTTTCCGAGCCGTCGATACAGAGCAGCACGTTTTTTCGGCCCTGCTCAGGTTCGGGGCAGATCCACAGTGGTGCCGGACAGCAGTTGTCGCGGATCATCGCATGGGCAATTTCATCGCCCGGCTTTTCAAACATCCACTGCAGGGCGTACGTCGCACGCCTCCCCAGAATAATGGCATCGTAGAGTCCTTGAGCTCCTTCGCTAAGGATGTCGTTTACCTTGCCGTATCGCTCGGCAACCGTTTTGGTGATCACCTGGTCTATGGTAAATCTGCATTGACTGAGAATTTCCCTGGATTTCTCCAGGGCTCTCCTGGCGCCGACAGGGAGTTGGTCCTTGAGATCGTCATCGGGATCTCTCCACATCTCGGTTAAGGCCTTATTCATGTCGTTGCTGTCCAGTCTGCAGATATGCAGGAGGGTTAATGTATGCTCAGACAGCATATTGAAGAACGAACAGGCAAACCGCACTCCGTAAAGGTTCTCCGTATCGTTGCTTATCGTGACGAGAAAGTGTTTTTTCATGGGCATTCATCGGGATCGAGGGTTTGAGAAATACGCTTTTTTTAGAATAAGCCGGATTTCCTTATATGGCAATGTAGGACCATGTTTTCCCGGTATCCTACCTGATAATACGCGGCAGTTGCCTGTCATTATCAGGAAATGTAACAGCAATCCATGACATTACCCGACTATGCATTATTTTTTTACGAAATACGGATCATTTCTGCGGAGGTGCCGGAAAGATCTTCCGGTACCTCGCGTATCACCCGGAAAACCTGTTGGGAGGGAAAGCATGAAACTGCTTTCAATTTTACTTTTTGTTGGCTTTGCGGCATTTTTCCAGAGCGGATGTGCAAAATATTATTCCGGACCGGTTACCGAGCATTTCGACGGCCGGAAATTTTTTAATCCCGGCAAACCGATGGATAAGAATTTTGTTGATTTTCTCAAGTGGCGGTTGAATGCAGACAGGCAATTCTGGCCGGAATACAGCGAACTGCCGGCATATGATCAGCCACCCGAACGGGTTGCCGGGGACCGCCTGCGAGTTTCTCTGGTAGGTCATGCGACGGTGCTTATTCAAACCCAGGGAGTGAACATCCTGACCGATCCGGTCTGGTCTCCCAGGGCAAGTCCATTCCGGTGGTTCGGGCCGAAAAGGGTTCATCCGCCCGGTATTGCCTTTGAAAATCTGCCGCCGATCGATGTCGTTCTGCTCAGCCATAATCACTACGACCACCTCGATCTCGATACCATCGCCAGGCTCTGGACCGGGCATCGGCCCCGGATCATCATGCCGCTCGGCAACGATGCCATTATTGCCGGCCATGATTCCGCCATTGCCACGGAATCCTACGACTGGGGGGAAAGAGTACCGATTACATCTGAGGTCGAAGTTCATCTGGAACCCATGCATCACTGGTCGGCAAGAGGGGTGTTTGACCGCAATCGTGCACTTTGGGCGGCATTCACCATAACGGCCCCGGGGGGAAATATTTATTTTGTCGGGGACAGCGGCTATGGTAACGGTGACTATTTTCGAGCGGCGCGCCAAAAATTTCAGAATTTCAGATTGGCGATCCTGCCGATCGGCGACTACGACCCGCGCTGGTTTATGGCCTACGGGCATATGAATCCCGAAGAGAGTCTGCTGGCCTTTGAGGACCTCGGGCGGCCGATGGTCCTGCCCATCCATTATAAAACCTTTCCCCTCGCCGATACCGGCTATGATCAGCCTCTTGCCGCATTGCGGCAGGCAATGGTCAATTATCGGGACGCAGCGGGAAGGATCGTCCCTCTCTCGGCCGGGGAGAGCTGGGACGTTCCCAGATAGTGTCTGTCACTGGATGATCTCAGACCGAGAGAATGTCGCCCCATTCAAGGTTCATGAAGGTTTTATGCAGCAAGTGGTCGTCGTCCGGGGTCAGGACCTCCAGGTTGTGAAAGGTCGCTTCGGCCATCGGAAGGACAACATCCGGCGGAGTTACCGTGTCGTTTCTGCCGATTATCAGGAGGCATGGAATCGATACCTTCCGGGCGGGGGGACGGTATTCTGCAAAGTTCAGAGCCGGTGCCAGAAGTATCAGCCGATCGACCTGTCCCGGCCGGGCAACCGCATAACTTGCGGCCATGAGACCGCCAAAGCTCGAGCCGATGAGGTTTTGCTCGTTGCCACAGAGTTCCTCCAGTCGACGGAGGCGATTTTCAAGTGTTCCGGAAAAGTCCGGCCGCCGAATATGGGGAAAATGTTTTTCAAAAAAACGACCTTTGGTCCCTTGTCCCGATGAATCAAGACCATGCAGGAAGAAAATCTTCGGCATGAGGCTGCGGGGTCCGTTGTTGGCATCCGTCGGGCTGTTTTGTACCTTTTTCCTGCAGTCTTTTGGCATATCGTTCATTTTTTGATTTATCTCCTTACTGAAGATGGTAATAATAAACTGGAAGATGACGATAATAGAATATTACTTATATTAGTTGAAATATAAAAGTAATATATAGTGCCAGAGGAAAGAACTATGGATTCTATGGAAAAAAAAGATAATCATTTAATGGACTTGGAGTATTCGGAAGAGGTTACGGCAGATTTGCGTGGGCGGCAGTCGGTGCGGACCACCTTCAAATTGACGGAGCGCTCCATCGATGCTCTCAGTATCCTGTCGGGGCAGTTGGGAATAAAACAGAAGTCGCTTTTCGATCATCTCATTGAAGATACTCAGGCATTGAAAATCATCGCCAGAGATGTTGAAGATTTCGGCAAGAGAACCCAGAGAATAGCCAAAACATACGTAGTCTCCCGAAAAACCCTGGAAAATCTGGAAAGAGTGTCGGTGCAGTACAATGCACCGCGCGACGCTCTGGTCGAGTACTCAATCGAGAGGATTTTGCCGTTGCTCGTGCGCGAGAAGGAACGGCATGGCAAACGGAAGATACTCATGGAAGAACTGCGGGGATACCTGCAGCAGGGCGCTGCACTCCTGGACAAGGCCGAGCGGGACCTGGGGCATGATGATCCGGTGTTTCTCGAGATTTTCAACATGATGCGGGTTGTCGGTAACTGTTGTCAAGAAACTGAGCTGTGTGTGGCAAAAGGCACCAAAATCGAGAAATTCTAGCCCCTGAATTTGCCCCTTTCAGAGCGGCAGGCGGGCCATTTTTATTTTCAGGCAATGTGTTAGACTTTATGGATATCGACCGTTGCCTTTTTACTCGTTGTCTCAATAAATTCTCGCTCTGGAGAGTTGTCGGTACCAAAAGCAATGTTTGATTTTTTTCCCAAAACAACTGTACGTGAGGTTCTCAGGAAATTTTTGATCTATTTCCCGGTCGGTTTGTTGGCCGTCCTGGTAGTTTTCAGTATGATCGCCCGGCTGGAATACCAAAAAGTCGCCTTGCTGGTGGCAAACCAGGACCGCATCCATCTGCGGCAGGTGCAGTTTGTCATCGGCCATGATCTGGAAATGCTCGCTTCCGATCTCATGAATCTGGCCGGCAGCGGCTCTCTTCTTGACTACCTCGAATCTCCTTCGGAACCAAGGCGGAATACCCTGAACAACCATCTTCGGTTATTTGCCGAAGACGATAAAAAATACGATCAGGTGCGTTTTCTCGACGGGAATGTCCTGGTGGCGGAAAAAGCGACGGAAAAGAACCCGCAGAATACGCAAAACATGTATTCCGTTCCAGCGACAATGAGTCTTGATAAAGGGGATATTCTGGTCTCTCTGCTTGATTTCAACAGCGACAGGGCCGAGATTGAGAATAATCCCCGGATGTGTGTGGCGACCCCGGTATTCGACGGTTCCGGACAAAAGAGAGGCATGATCCTCATCACCTATCGGGCCAGGCATCTCCTCGCCGGGCTTTCCCGGGTATTTCCCGAACGGGATGAAAATCGATCCGCCGTCGCAGGTATCGACGGCTCCTGGTTGAAAACCGATCGATCCGCGCAAAAACTCACCCTTGCTTCGGAACGGCCCGAACTTTCCTACATCTGGGTTTTACGGCAGTATGCCCATTTGTTCTGGGTTTTTCCGCTTGGACTTGTGGCTCTGGCGGCAGGTACATTCCACATTTCAGTCATCAGGGCCAAAAAAGAAAGAAGCGACCGGGCGGTGAATCTTCTTTCTACGGCAATTGAACAGAGTCCTTCTGCGGCGGTAATTACCGATGTGGACGGAAGAATTCAGTACGCCAATCCGAAATTTCTGGCGATGAGCGGTTATGAGCGTGCAGAAATTCTTGGAGAAAATCCCAGGGTTTTCCAGTCGGGCGAGACTCCGCCCCAGGTATACAAGGATCTTTGGCAAACGATTCTGGGAGGTGAGGTCTGGTCCGGTGAATTTCTTAATCGGCGAAAGGATAATAGCCATTATGTGGTTTCTGCCAAGATCTCGCCGATTCTGCAAAAACCAGGTGTAATCAGTGGTTTTCTGGCCATTCAGGAGGATATCACCGAGACGAGGAGGCTTCAGCGGCAACTCGAACATCTGGCCACAACCGACGGTCTTACCGGTTCATATAACCGTTCCCATTTTCTCAACCTGTTCGGTCAGGAATTGCGGCGAGCCGATCGGTATAGCCAGCCATTCTGTCTGCTTGTCTTCGATCTTGATCATTTTAAGTCCGTCAACGACAACTACGGCCACCAGGCCGGGGATCAAGTACTTGCAGCATTTGCCGGGATAATCTCCTCGGCCCTTCGCGACAGTGATCTTTTCGGGCGACTGGGCGGCGAGGAGTTCGGGGTTGTTTTGGTGCAGACGGATCACGATGGGGCAAGCCTTCTGGCTGAGCGACTGAGAATCGCAATAGAGAAGATGAGGGTTACCTGCGGCGGCACTGCGATTCAGGTCACTGTGAGTATCGGCGGGACCCAGTGGCAGAGCAGCGATCGACAGATTGAGCCCGTTTTGAACCGTGCCGACAATGCCCTCTACGAGGCTAAAAGGAACGGGCGAAACAGAGTATGTTTCAGCTTTGCGACTGACTCGACGGTCCGAAATTAAAGAAGAGGGAACCATGATCAATCCTTTTACCGCCCATGCGAAAATAACCAGGATGCAGCAGGACGCCCTGCGCTCTCTCTATACTGTCTATCCCGGTTTTGAGACGATGCGGCATGACTGGCTGCTGGCCGAGACCGGCCGGGCACTCACGGCACATCATGGCTATATCGAGGAGTTGTGCCGCAGCCATTTTGTGGCCATGGTCTTCAAAATCGTCAAGTTTCTCGGCGGAGCCGAACGATTGACCGAGGATGATATTGCCCGGTTTACCTCCTACGTCAACGATGGCGGGATCAGGGCCATGATACAAATGCTTCTTGCGGCGAATAAGGAGCAAGCCTTCATCGATGAACTGCAGCGGCTGCCGGTTCACATCCAAAACAATGCCCCCCTTATGCTGAATAAATCGATCGACCTGCACGGCGATTTCATCGCCGGGTTCTTTAACGAGACCTACGGGTCAATCGATAACACCCCCCTCCGGCTCCGCGAAAATTATGAGCTGACACGCAAATTTATCTGCCGTCTCGTGGTACTGGCCGAGGAGAACCTGAAACAACATCGTAGTTGAGTCCGGTGATCCGACCGTGGCTGATAATGTCCTTGCGTGAGGTTGAATAAGATGATAGGTTCACTTCCGGTTATTTACCCGGGCGAGTTCGCCTTCATTTTTCATCGAATGAGGGGCATATGTATTTTCGTAACCTCGTTGTTATGTCCTTTCTCCTCGTTCTGTGCGGCTGTGTCGCCAAGGCGCTGCCGCCGGTCACTTTTTCCCCGCCTGTTGAGAAAATCGATTATCTGACCGAGGTCAAACCCATTCTGGTCAAGAGGTGTGTGGTCTGCCACAGCTGCTATAACTCGCCCTGTCAACTCAAACTCAGTTCCTTCGAGGGTCTGGCACGAGGAGCAAGCAAAAAGGCCGTATACAATTCGACTCGTCTGCACACGATGGAGCCGACCCGATTGTTCACGGATGCCCAGACCGTCCTGGAATGGCAACAGAAAGGCTTTCACAGTGTGACCCGGAACACTGCCGGTTGTAATCGGAACAACTCGCTGATGATGCACTTGCTCGATTGGAAAAATCATAATCCCATCAAGAACGGCGATACATTTTACCCGGAGGCGGATGATCTTACCTGTGCCGAATCCGGGGAGGAACTGAGTGCCTATCTTGAGAAGCACCCCAGCCGCGGAATGCCCTTTGGCTTTCCGCCGCTCGAGGAAGCCGAGTTTAAAACAATCGCGGGCTGGCTTATGCAGGGAGCGGAGGGGCCGGATCCCGAGCAACAGGCGCAACTCGAAGCTGTTGCCGCGACGGTTCGGGAGGAGATCGCCAAGTGGGAAAAATTCCTGAACACGCCCGACGCCAAGCACGCCATGACCGCGAGGTATCTCTATGAGCACCTCTTCCTTGCCCACCTCAAGTTCGACACTCCCGAAAACGAGTTCTATGAACTTGTCCGTTCCCGTACTCCATCCGACCAACCCCTTGTGGTTATCGCAACCGATCGGCCGTATGATGACCCCAAAGAAGAGAAGTTCTTCTATCGATTCCGGAAAATTCATTCGACCATCGTCCATAAGACCCATATGGTTTTTGATCTTTCCGACGCCCAGTACCGGCGGTTCCATGAATTGTTCATCGAGCCCGAATGGTTGCTTGCGCCGGAACAGGTCGGCTATGCAGCCAAAACGGCCGGCAACCCGTTCAAGGTGTTTGAGCAGATCCCGCCTGAATCCAGGTACCGGTTTCTTCTCGACAATATCCACTACATCATCATGACTTTTATTCGGGGGCCGGTGTGTAAAGGACAGGTGGCTCTCAATGTGGTGCAAGATCATTTCTGGCTGATCTTTCTCGATCCGGACTATGACCTGAGTGTGCAGAACCCGGGATTTCTCAGGACCTACGGCGACCTGCTGGAGATGCCGCAGATGGAGGATAATCTGTTGCGCCTGGCCAAAGCGACCGTGCGCAGGGAATATCGGCAGAAATCATCGGCCTTTGCGCAAAAAAGACAGGAATACTATGCATCCCATTACCGCTATCGGGAGCCGGGCGCAGAAGCGATCTGGGCCGGAGAAAAGGCCACGGACAGTCCGCTGCTGACGGTGTTTCGCCACTTCGACAGCGCCTCGGTGCATCGGGGGCCGTTGGGTAATCTTCCCGGCACCATCTGGGTAATGGACTATCCGCTCCTGGAACGGATCTATTACTCGCTCGTCGCTGGGTTTAATGTCTACGGTGATGGACTGCATCAGCTTTCCACCCGTGTCTACATGGATGAACTGCGTCAGGAAGGCGAGACCTACTTCATCGATTTCATGCCGAAAAACCGGCGGTATGAGATGATGAAAGAGTGGTATGGCGGGATGGATCTGCAGAAGCATAAAATTAATTATACTCCTTCGGAGCTGGAAGCCGGTTTTCCCTTCAGCAGTCAAATGCCTCACAGGGAATTCATCGAATATCTGGTGGAAAACCGTTTTCGCCCGGATGCGGCGATGCAGTTTGACAAAAACTATCTTCGCGCAGGGGAGAATTACCCCCCGGTTCCGGCAAAGTACAGCAGCATCGACGATTATATTCAAGGGTTCAAGGCGATATCCATGCCGGGAGTGTCGTTTTTTACCCGCGTAAAAGATCATAACGCCAACCTCGCCTATGTTCGCATCAAGGTTTCGCCGCGCGAAGAAGAGGATGTTTATCTTTCCATAGTGATCAACCGTCATCATGACGATGTAACCACTCTTTTCGGAGAGGAGCAAAGACTCCGGCCCGAACTGGATAATGCCACATTTATAGAGGGATTTGTCGGATCCTATCCCAACTATTTTTTCGAGGTCGATCTCGCCGGACTTCCCGATTTTTTAGCCATGTTGAAAGACTTTGACGGCTGTCCGGCGGCCATGGAGCAATTGGACAACTACGGAGTGAATCGAGCGAGGCAGGATTTCTGGGAGGTCTATGACCGTTTTCAGCAGGCATTCGACGCGGTGGATCCGGTTCAGGCTGGACTTTTCGATTTGAATCGTTACTTTTATCTGGCCCGGAGCAGAGAGTAGCAGGGCGTGCCGGATTTGAGCTTTTTGTCTTTGTGTTTTATGAGGATATGAACCATGGAATGGGGAAGGGGATCGATGTGCAGGTCGAAGTAAGTCAGTGGCTCAGTCAGGTTGCCGGATTGTTGCCCTTTGGGTATGCTTTCGGGGCTGGAATGGTATCGGCAGTCAACCCCTGCGGTTTTGCCATGCTGCCGGTCTATCTCTCCCTGTATCTCGGCGGAAGAGAGCGGGATTTTCACCAGAAATCATTAATGTTCCGCTTGGCAAAGGCGTTTTGGATAGCTTTTGTCGTGACGGCCGGATTCGGCCTGCTCTTTGGCGTGGTAGGGGCTGTTGTGTCGGCCGGGGGCACATTTTTGATGGCTGTGATGCCCTGGCTGGCTGTTGTGGTCGGGCTGGGACTGGTCTTCCTTGGCACCTGGATCCTGCTTGGCAGGACCTTGTCGTTCCACTTCATGCAGCATCTTGCCGGCAAAATTGGTGATCCAAGGGAGATGTCCATTTTCGGATATTTTCTCTTCGGGGTGGCTTTCGGGGCTACCTCCCTCAGCTGTACCTTGCCGATATTTCTTATGGTTGTCGGCAGTTCCGTGGCAACCGGCGATTTTACCGGGGGAATCCTGCAATTTGCCGGTTACATTCTCGGCATGGGCAGTGTCATGCAGGTGCTTACCCTGGGAATAGCCCTGGTCAAAGAAGGGGTGGTGGTTGGAACCCTGCGCCGGGTACTGCCGTACGTGCAGAAGGTATCGGGGCTGCTCCTGCTTGGCGCCGGCGGCTATATCATGTATTACTGGCTTTCCAGCGGCCTTCTTCTTTGATAAACGTTTCCTTTGTTAACTTCCGTACCACCAATGTTCTCCCGGCCTGATCGCCGATGCGAGGCCGAATCCAATTGAGAAAAACGATGAGTAAATACTACGGAATGCTGGCTGCGGCCGGTGCCTTTGTATTATGGGGGGTGCTGCCCGCCTACTGGAAACTGCTGCAAGATGTCCCCGCTTACGAGATCCTCTGTCATAGAATGGTCTGGTCTTTGCTCCTGACTCTTGGCCTGGTGTATTTTTATGGCAGGCAGATCGTGTTCCGAAAGGCAGTCCGGGAGCGCAAAAATCTCATTACCTTCACAGTCACCTCGCTGTTGCTCGCGGTAAACTGGCTGCTGTACATCTGGGCCGTCAATGCCGGTTTTATTGTCGAAGCGAGCCTCGGTTATTTCATCAATCCGCTGATAAGCGTCCTGTTCGGTATGATTTTTTTTCGGGAGAGGATGCGGCCGGCCCAATGGGTTGCCTTGCTGCTCGCGGCTTTTGGAGTGCTCTATCTTACCTTTTACTATGGTCAGTTCCCCTGGATTGCCATAGTCCTGGCGGTTACTTTTGCGGTCTATGGTCTGCTCCACAAAAAGAATAAACTGGCGCCTCTCGATGGGCTGTGTCTGGAAACCGGAGTGGTTTTTATTCCTGCCCTGCTCTTTCTGGCGGGACTCGAGGTAAGACAAGGCGGCTCTTTCTGGCACATCGGTCTTTCCGGTTCATTGCTGCTTGCCGGTTCCGGCATTATTACCACCGTCCCGCTGCTGCTTTTCGGCTATGCTGCGCAAAAAATCCCTCTTTCCTCACTTGGGCTTCTGCAATATCTTGCCCCTTCCATCAATCTCGTTCTCGGGGTTTTTGTCTATGGCGAGGATTTTTCCCGGGCGAGGATGGTCGGTTTTCTCTTCATCTGGCTCGCCCTGGGGCTGTATATGGCGGAAAATATCTTCAGGCGCCTCCGGCAGGAGAAAAAGATACTTTGAACCTGAGAGGCAAGGAAGTTCAGAGTCGCAGGAACTCGTCTATTGCCTCATAAAGGGGGGCGATTTCGATGGGTTTGGGTAGATACTTTTCAAAGACAAAGGGGGCATCCCGAGGTATCCGTGGCGGGAATTCGCCGCTTATGGCGATTACAGGTATTTGATGTGTAGCCGGGTCATTGCGCAGGGCGGCAAGGACGGCATAGCCGTTCATGTCTGGAAGGGAGATATCGAGGAGGATTACATCCGGGAGAATTTCCTGTGCCGCTTTAATGCCGCTTCTGCCATCGGTTGCCGCAAAAAGTTCGAGATATTCTTTGCGTTCCAGGATCAGCTGGATCAACAGGCGGTTTGCTTCATTGTCTTCAATATAGAGGACCGAATAGGTCGATTTTCCAGTCATGCTGAGCCCGTGTGGGTGTTGGATGTATTGGGTTGCCTTGTTCATTCAGTTCTACCATCCCGCTGGCAATTTTAAAAGGCGTTTTGTTGTACTTTGTCCGGCGAGACGAGGAACTGCCCGGAATGCCTTTCACTCCTTTGAGCGCATGGAGAGGGCAATCCGGTTTCGCTGCCGGTCAATTTCCAGAACACGCACTTCGACTTTTTGCCCGACTTTGACCACTTCGCCGGGATCTTTAACGAACCGGTCGGCAAGCCGGCTGATATGAATAAGGCCGTCCTGCTTGATGCCGATATCGGCAAATGCCCCGAATTTGGTGACATTGGTGATCATTGCCGGAAGCCGCATACCCTCGCGCAGATCTTCGATGGTGTGGATACCCTCGGCGAAGTGAAATTGTTCAAAGGATTTTCGTGGATCCCTGCCGGGTTTGGAGAGTTCGGCCATAATATCGGTAAGGGTCGGCAGGCCGACCGAGTCGTCGATATAGCCATGCAGATCGATTTTTTGCCGTACGGCTTCGGATTGCAGCAGGGTGTCGATCGTGACTCCCGCATCCGCCGCCATTTTTTTGACAAGCGGATATCTCTCCGGGTGGACTGCACTGGCATCGAGGGGATTGCTGCCGCCGCGGATGCGCAGAAAACCTGCGCACTGTTCGAAGGCCTTGGGGCCAAGCCGAGGGACTTTCAGGAGTTCGCGCCGGTTGGCAAAGGGACCGTTGCTGTTCCTGTAGTCGATGATATTTGCGGCCAGAGTCGGTCCAAGCCCGGAAACAAAAGTCAGCAGTTCGTTGCTTGCGGAGTTCAACTCGACCCCGACGCTGTTGACGCAGCTCTCCACAACCTCCTGAAGACCTTTTTTCAATTCCGCCTGGTTTACATCGTGCTGATACTGTCCTACACCGATTGATTTCGGGTCGATTTTTACCAGCTCGGCAAGAGGATCCTGTAAGCGCCTGCCGATCGACACGGCCCCGCGCACGGTGATGTCGTGGTTGGGGAACTCGGACCGGGCGTTCTCCGAAGCAGAATAGATCGAAGCGCCGTCCTCGTTGACGAGAGTAATAATGATCCGGGCATCGAGTCCGAGCCCCCGGATAAATTCCTCGGTCTCCCGACCGGCGGTGCCGTTGCCGATGCCGATGGCTTCGATCCGGTGCTTGGCGACCAGCCCGGTAATGATTTTTCCCGCCTCGTCCAGTTGTCTGCCGCCATGGGTCGGGAAGACGGTGGTGGTATCCAGCAGTTTTCCCTGGGCGTCGAGACAGACGACTTTTGCCCCGGTGCGGTATCCGGGATCGAGCGCGATTACGCGGAGCTGACCAAGGGGCGGGGCGAGCAGCAATTGGCGGAGATTATCGGCGAAGACCTTGATGGCCTCGGCATCCGCGCGGGTTTTCAGGGCAGCGGTCAGTTCATTCTCAATGGATGGGGCGAGCAGCCGCTGGTAGCTGTCGGCAATGGCTTTCGCCACCTCTTCCTGCCATGGACCGGCATGCAGGTGACGCTTTTTCAAGAGGCGAAGAGCACTCTCCTCGGGCGGGCGGATGGCAAGGGAAAGTATTTTTTCCTGCTCCCCGCGAAACATGGCGAGCAAGCGGTGGCCCGGAGCTTTGTTCGCGGGTTCCCGCCAATCGAAGTAATCTCTGAACTTTTCCCCCAGGGCCATATTCTTTTTCACTGCTTTCGACTCGACGATTGCCTGTTCGTGGAAGAGGCGGCGCAGTTCGGCGCGGGTCGGCTGATCCTCGCTGATGTCTTCGGCGATAATGTCTCTCGCCCCGGCCAAGGCATCCTCTTCGGTATGAACACCCTTTTCGGGATCGAGAAAAAGACCCGGCTGAAGATTGCGCTGGCCTTTGACGACCATGGCGGCAAGAGGCTCCAGCCCCCTCTCCCGGGCGGCAAGAGCGCGGGTTTTCCGCTTTGGTTTGAACGGCAGGTAGATATCCTCAAGTTCGGTGAGACTTCCCGCCGCGCCAAGTTGGCGGCGGAGCGTATCGTCGAGCAGTTCATTTTTGGTAAGCGTCAGGAGAATCGCTTCGCGTCGCTTGTCAATTTCTATGAGTTTTTGATGGTGTTCCCGAATAGCGGCGACAGCCACTTCATCAAGTGACCCGGTGAGTTCCTTGCGATACCTGGCGATAAAAGGCACCGTCCCGCCTTCCAGGAGCAGGTCGAGGGTGTTGCCCACCTGCTGCACCCGGAGATTGAGTAATCCGGCGATCTGTTGCCGATATGCTGCTGAAGAAGTCATGACTGTTTTTTATTCTATGGCAGAGGAAGATACGTTTAGGGATTTCGGTTGATAGTAGCCGGGAGCAAGGCAGAAAGCAAGAGGCGCCGACTTCAGAAACTGTTTGATCTTCAACGAAAGAGAAGATATGTTGCCGGTATGAAGAGTTAGGAGGAGGCGAAGGTCTCCTGGAGATTTTTTAGACTGAACAGGTAGGGACAGATGGATGATAAGTTGACTATTTTGGCCGAGAGCCTGCCGAAAGCAATGTTGCAGGCGCTCAATCCGGAAACGATAGGGGCTGTTCCCCATACCCTATTTCGTGGCGATTTGATCGTTATCAGCCGGTTTCCTTACAAAATCGGCAGAGAGTCGAGGGTAACAAAAATAGACGGCAGGCTGGAACGTATTGAACGTCTCAAAAAGGATGACAGTCCTCCCAACAATGATCTCTATCTGGTGGACCGCGGGCATTGCCTGAATATTTCCAGGGAACATTTCCAGATCGAAAAGAGAGAAAACGGCTATTTTCTGGTGGACCGGGGCAGCGCCTGTGGCACCAAGATTGCGGGTGTGAATATAGGAGGCGACGATAGGGGTGGATCGGCAGAGCTGCACGACGGCGATATAATCGCCGTCGGAGCTGTCGGCACCCCGTATATTTTTCGCTTCATCACTTTCGATGAATATTGCCTGGTCCGCCGGGAAGCATGACGGGGGAAATCTTGGGGTGTCGGGCGTACGGTATCAGGCGGCTCTGCGGATGGCCTCGGCAACCATCAGGGCCTGGCGGGTTGCGGCCACATTATGGACCCTGACTATAGCAATATTCTTGTCGATGCACAGCGCCGAAGCCACGGCAGTGGCCAGATCCCGGTCTACTTCCCGGGAGATTTTTGTCACTTCTCCTAGAAATCGCTTGCGGCTGTGGCCGAGGAGTACCGGTAAGCCGAGGGTCGACAAGGTCTCCAGGTGTTTCAGGAGAGACAGATTGTGGTGAACCGTCTTGCCGAAACCAATACCGGGATCGATGATCAGCCGGTCTTTGGCGACACCGTTTTTGGTAATCCAGCTGATCCTTTCCGCAAAAAAATCGACAATATCTGCGACGACATCGTCATAACGAGGTTCAATCTGCATGTCGGCAGGAGTTCCCTGCATATGCATGATAATCACCGGCACCTCGCTCTCCTTGACAACCGAGAGCATTTCCGGATCCTTGCGCAGGGCCGAGATGTCGTTGATGATATTGGCTCCGGCTCGCAGGGCTTCTCTTGCGACAACGGCTTTGGTCGTATCGATGGAAATGGTGACCGGGTGTTTTCTGCGAACTGCCTCGATGACAGGGATCACCCTTTGCAATTCGTCCTCGGTTGAAACCGGGGCGGCAAAGGGCCGGGTGGATTCGCCGCCGACATCGAGAATGTCGGCGCCGTCTTCAATCAGTCGATCTGCCTGGGCGAGAGCTGCCTCAAAGGAAGCGAAGCTGCCACCGTCGGAGAAGGAGTCGGGCGTCACATTGAGGATGCCCATGATTTTGATACAGGTTTCCGTCATCAGGCCTGTCCCGCCCCTGCAGGCGGATCATCGGTTTTTTCCGGCGCAGTTTCAGGAGTTCCCGCAGTTTCCGTATTTCCAGTTTCGCTCGGTTTTTCTTCAACCGGATCGTCGGTCAGAACCGGATCGCCGACAGGCACCGGAGGCTTTACGCTTTTACGGGAGGCGAGTTTTCTGTCGCGTTTAGACTTTTCGATCAGGGCGGTGTACTTGCCCGGTCTGAACTCCTCGACAATCCGTTCGATGTCGGTGAGGACGATGGTCTCTTTCTCCAAAAGCTCTTCACTCATGCGGGTCAGGATATCCTTGTGCTCTTCCAGCAGCAAGGTGACTTTCGCCATCGCGTCGTCGATGATCTTCTTCACCGCCACATCGATCTGTCTCGCGGTCTCCTCACTGAAATCACGGTTGTGCCCGATCTCCCGGCCGAGGAAGATCTGCTCTTCTTTCTTGCCGTAGGTCAGCGCCCCGAGTTCTTCGCTCATGCCCCATTCGCAAACCATCTTTCTGGCAAGAGCAGAGGCTCTCTCTATATCGTTGCCGGCGCCGGTGGTGATCTCGTTGAAAACGATTTTTTCGGCCAGTCTTCCGCCATAGAGGATGCAGAGGGTATTCTCCAGAAAGGTCTTGGAGTGAGTGTATTTATCGTCCGTCGGCAGTTGCATGGTAAGGCCCAAGGCACGGCCGCGCGGAATAATCGTCACCTTGTGAATAGGGTCGGTGTCGGCCAGCAGCCAGGCTACCAGAGCATGACCGGCCTCGTGGTAGGCAGTGACCTTTTTTTCCTTTTCGCTGATGATCATGGACCGTCTTTCGGCCCCCATCATGATTTTGTCCTTGGCCTTGTCGAGCAGTTCCAGGGTAATCTCCTTGGCTCCGGTACGGGCCGCCATGAGTGCTGCCTCGTTGACCAGATTCTCCAGATCGGCTCCGGAAAAACCAGGGGTTCCACGGGCGAGTATTTCCAGATCGACATCGAGTGCCATTTTTGTTTTCTTGGCATAAATCGCCAGGATTTTCTGACGGCCGCCGACATCGGGTACCGGCACTATTACCTGACGGTCAAAACGTCCAGGGCGCAAAAGAGCCGGATCGAGGACATCGGGACGGTTGGTTGCCGCGACGATAATGACCCCGTCATTGCTTTCAAAGCCATCCATTTCAACGAGCAGCTGATTCAAGGTCTGTTCCCGTTCATCATGACCGCCGCCAAGGCCGGCCCCGCGATGACGGCCGACGGCGTCAATCTCGTCGATGAAAATAATGCAGGGTGCGTTTTTCTTGCCCTGGGCAAACATATCGCGCACCCGGGAGGCACCGACACCCACGAACATTTCGACAAAATCGGAGCCGGAAATGCTGAAAAAGGGCACGTCAGCCTCACCGGCGATTGCCTTGGCCAAGAGTGTTTTCCCGGTTCCGGGGGCACCGGCAAGAAGTACGCCGGTTGGAATCCGACCTCCGAGAGCTGTGAATTTTCCCGGGTCTTTCAGGAAATCGACAATCTCTTCAAGCTCTTCTTTTGCCTCATCGATACCGGCAACATCGGCGAAGGTGACCTTGTTATCGCTTTGTTCGGTCAACCTGGCTCGGTTCTTGCCAAAAGAGAGAGCCCCGCCTTTGCCGCCGCCCTGCATCTGACGCATGAAGAAAACCCAGACCCCAATAAGCAGCAGCATCGGAAACCACGAAACGAAAATCGTCATTATCCAGGAGTCCTTCTGCGTTTCCTTGACCGCGATGTCAACGCCCTGCTGGCGCAGAATGGGAATGAGTTCGGTGTCGTTGGTCGGGTAGATGGTCTGGAACGGTTTGCCGTCCTGAAGAGTGCCTGAGATAACATCGCCACTGATTATAACGCGGGTAATGGCTTTGCTTTGAACACTCGACATAAACTCACTGTACGTGAGAGAGGTCTGGTTGCCCTGGGGTTTATTGAACAGATTGAAAAGAAGGATCATGGTCAGACCAATCACCAACCACATGCTCAGATTTTTATAGAAGGTATTCAACGAGATCTCCGGTGGCTCCTGGTTAGTTATTGTTCATTGTGTTTTTTTCCGAATACTGTCGCAAAACCGGGACCAATGCCGGAAAAATTTGCGATCATATGTCGGTGAACCATTCTCAAAACACAAATTTGGTGGATGTTCCTGGCTCGGTTCTTAACGAATTCACAGGCTAAAGATAAATCGGAAAATGAGAATGTCGAGCCTGCAATCGATTTATCTTACCCTGTCACATGCATTATGTAAAGTACTGGACCGGTTGCACTGCCGGCTGATTTTTCCTTAATTCCCTTATCCCTTTGACCAGCGCTGCGGCTCCGCTGACCGTTGTGGTATACGGAATGTGATAATCAAGAGCGGCCCGGCGAATACTGTAAGAGTCTTCCGTCGTCCTCCGGCCAAGCGAGGTGTTGACAATCCACGAAATCTCGCCGTCCTGCACCTTGTCGAGAATATGTGGCCGGCCCTGGGAAATTTTGTTGATGAGCTGGCATGCGACTCCCGCTTCCTGCAGGCAGGAGGCGGTGCCGACTGTTGCAAAAATGGTAAAGTCGAGATCCACCAGCGCTTGGGCCACGGCGACGACAGCCGGCTTGTCGCCATCCCGGACGCTGATGAAGACATTTCCGGCCTGGGGCACCTGCGAGCCGGCCGCCAGTTGTGCTTTGGCAATGGCCATGCCGAGATTGTCGTCGATCCCCATCACTTCGCCGGTGGATTTCATCTCCGGGCCGAGAAGCGTGTCGACTTTTTCAAATCGGTCGAAGGGAAAGACCGCCTCTTTGACCGCCCAGTGTTTGATAATTACTTCCGTTGTCAGTCCCAGCTCTTCCAGCGTCGCACCCATCATCACCTTGGTGGCGAGTTTGGCAAGAGGCACCCCTGTCGCCTTGCTGACGAAGGGGATGGTGCGCGAGGCACGCGGATTCACCTCGAGAACATACAGTTCACTGTCTTTCACCGCGTACTGGACATTCATCAGACCGATTACCCCGAGTTCCTCCGCCATCGCCCTGGTCGCTCGTTTGATCTCTTCGATCAGTTCGGGGTTCAAGGTGTGGGGAGGCAAGACACAGCTGGAGTCCCCGGAGTGAATGCCAGCTTCCTCGATATGCTCCATGATGCCGCCGATGACTGTCCGGATTCCGTCACTGATGGCATCGACATCGATCTCAATGGCGTCTTTTAAAAACTTGTCGATAAGTACCGGGTGTTCCAGGCCGGTGCCTATGGCTGTCATGAAATCCTTGATTCCCTGCTGGTTGTAGACGATCCGCATGTCCCGGCCGCCAAGCACATAAGAGGGTCTGACGACTACCGGATAGCCGATGCGATTGGCTGCCGCCAGGGCCTCTTCAAGGGTTTTGGCGGTATCGTTTTCAGGCTGGCGCAGACTCAGTTTTTGCAGGAACTGCTGAAACCTTTTGCGGTCTTCGGCTCTGTCGATGGCGTCCGGGTTGGTGCCGATGATTTTTACACCCATCTCAGCCAGAGGCACGGCCAGGTTGAGCGGCGTCTGGCCGCCGAACTGAACGATGACTCCGTCCGGTTGTTCCTGATCGATGATATTCAGGACATCTTCCCTGGTAAGCGGCTCGAAAAACAGTTTGTCGGAGGTATCGTAATCGGTCGAGACCGTCTCGGGGTTGGAGTTGATCATGATCGATTCGACCCCGATTTCTTTGAGGGCGAAAGCGGCGTGGACACAGCAGTAGTCGAATTCTATGCCCTGGCCGATGCGGTTGGGACCGCCGCCGAGGATCACGATTTTTTTGCCGTCGGTTTTTCTCAGTTCGTTTTCTTCCTCGTAGGTTGAATAATAGTACGGGGTATAGGATTCGAACTCGGCGGCACAGGTGTCGACCAGTTTATATACCGGCAGGACAGCCAGTTTCTTGCGCAGCTGGCGGATGTCATTTTCGGTTGTTCCGGTGAGAAAGGCCAGTTGCCGGTCGGAAAAGCCACGCTCCTTGCAGTACTGCAGGAACTCGTCATCCAGTCCGCGAAAGCCGCGGGCCAGGATCTCGTTTTCGGTCTCGACAATCTGCCGGAAGTTAAACAAAAACCACCGATCTATTTTGGTTAAAGCAAAGATTTCATCGATTCCCATGCCCCTTTTCAGGGCCTCGTGGATATGGGCGATCCGGTGCGAATTGGGGACGCGCAGGCCATGCTCGAGATCCTCAATGTCCAGGTGCGAGAGGTCCTCCTTGCCGTCGCCGCCAAAACCGAATCGACCGGTTTCAAGCGATCGCATGGCCTTTTGGAAGGCTTCCTTGAAGGTTCTGCCGATGGACATCGTCTCCCCCACCGATTTCATGGCGGTGGTCAGAATGTCGTCGGCTTCCGGGAATTTTTCAAAGGTCCAGCGAGGGATTTTGACCACGCAGTAATCGATGGACGGTTCAAATGCCGCAAGCGTCTCGCGGGTGATGTCGTTTTTCAACTCATCGAGGGTGTACCCGACTGCAAGCTTTGCGGCAATCTTGGCGATCGGAAAACCGGTGGCCTTGCTGGCGAGTGCGGAGCTTCGCGAGACCCTGGGGTTCATCTCGATGACCATCATTTCCCCGTCCTCGGGATTGACGGCAAACTGGACATTCGAACCGCCGGTTTCCACGCCGATTTCCCTGATGATGGCAATGGCCGCGTTACGCATCTCCTGGTATTCTCGGTCGGTCAGCGTCTGGATCGGGGCTACCGTGATGCTGTCGCCGGTATGCACTCCCATCGGGTCAACGTTCTCGATGGAGCAGATGATGACGACGTTGTCGTTGCGATCGCGCATCACCTCCAGCTCGTATTCCTTCCAGCCGAGCAGGCTGCGCTCCAGCATGACCTCGGTGTTCATCGACAGATCGAGACCGGAGGTACAGAGATTTTCCAGTTCCTGCCGGTTGTAGGCGACTCCGCCACCGGTGCCGCCGAGGGTGAAACTCGGTCTGACGATGAGCGGGAAGCCGATTACGTCGCCAGCGGCAATTGCCGCATCGAGAGTCTTGACGATGATCGATTCCGGGACCTTGAGACCGATCTTGCGCATGGCATCGCGGAATTCCTCACGGCCTTCCGCTTTTTTGATGACGGCGATCTTGGCAGCCAGGAGTTCGACGTTATATTTGTCGAGGATCCCCAGCTCCGCCACTTTAATTGCCGTATTCAGGGCGGTCTGGCCGCCGAGGGTCGGCAGTAAAGCGTCGGGGCGTTCCTTCTCGATGACTTTGGCGACGAATTCCGGAGTGATCGGCTCGATATAGGTGCTGTCGGCCAGTTCCGGGTCGGTCATGATGGTCGCCGGATTGGAATTGATCAGGACTACTTCGTAGCCTTCTTCTTTCAGGGCCTTGACCGCCTGTGCGCCGGAATAATCGAATTCACAGGCCTGGCTGATGATGATGGGGCCGGAGCCGATGATGAGGATTTTTTTTATGTCTGTTCGTTTCGGCATGATCTGTCAGTGGTGTCTGTCGTTATGGGTTATCCCGATCCGGGTGAAAGTGTTGCCGCCGGCGATCCGCGCCTGTTATTTGCGCATCATGTCGATGAAGCGGTCAAAGAGATAGATTGCATCATGCGGACCTGGAGCAAATTCCGGATGGTACTGCACGGAGAAGGCCGGAAATTTTGTATGACGCATGCCTTCGAGGCTGTTGTCGTTGAGATTGATATGGGTTACCTCGACCTCACCCTTCGGCAGGCTGTCCACGTCGATACAGAAGCCGTGGTTCTGGGCGGTGATTTCGACATGGCCGGTGGTTAAATCCTTGACCGGCTGGTTCCCGCCGCGGTGGCCGAATTTCAGTTTATAGGCCCTGCCGCCATAGGCGAGGCCGAGCATTTGATGGCCAAGACAGATACCAAAAATCGGCAGTTTGCCGAGCAGTCCTCTGATGGTGTCGACAACGCCCTCGATCCCTTCGGGATCGCCCGGACCGTTGGAGAGGAAAACCCCGTCCGGTGCCATGGCAAGAACGGCGTCGGCACTGGTGTTTGCCGGAACAACCTGGACCCGGCAGCCCTTTTCGGTAAGCAACCTGAGTTGGTTGTACTTTATGCCGAAATCAAAGGCCACCACTTTGAACGGATCGGTCAAGCCGGTCTGGGCGGTGGTGAAATTTGAGCCGGGGACGGGATGGTTGTCCGCCCAGCCATACGGTTCTTTGCAGGTGATGTCCTTGACCAGATCCCGACCGATAAAGCCAGGCCATTCACCTGCTCGTCTGACGAGAGACTCCCGGTCCAGGTCTCTGGTGGAAACCATGCCTTTCATCGCTCCTTTGGAGCGGATGTGCCGAACCAGCGCCCTGGTGTCGAAGCCTTCTACTCCGAGTACATCGAATTCTTTGAGGAAACTTGCCAGGGTTTGCCTGGAACGATGGTTTGACGGATAGGCATTGTATTCTTTAATCAGGAACGCCCTGGGGTGAACGGCCGCCGATTCCATGTCTTCGGGATTTATCCCGTAATTGCCTATCAAGGGGTAGGTCATGGTAACGATCTGGCCGGTGTAAGAAGGATCCGTCAGAACTTCCTGATACCCGCTGAGGGAGGTGTTGAAGACAATCTCACCTACAGCCTCACCATGGCCGGTAAATGATTGCCCTGTAAAGGTGGTACCGTCTTCCAGGGCGATAAGTGCTTTCATGGCAGTTTTTCCTTTGGCAGTTTTTCCTATATTGAGACGATGGTCGTCGAAGATAACGTGCTGGCTAATGAAGAAGGAAAGAAGGATAATATCGTGCTCTTTCCGATGTATGCTGCGATTTTCGGACCATAATCAATGCTGAGCGCGATCGTCAAGGCCCCGCAGTGCATTTCAGGCGAGTAGGAGGGGATGTTTCTTTTTTGTCCCTCTTGAATCTGCAGACAAAACTCCAATATATAACCTGATAAGGCGTGTTTCGTCAACTGTAAACGGTGGGCATCGACCTTTCGCAGAGTTTGTCGCGGGCATAGGTAAATATTATTGATTGATTTGGCAAGCAAAACTTATTAAAATTCACTTGTACGCTGCAGCCGGAAACAAAAACAAAAATGATGCGGGAACGGGTCCGGAAGGGTCGACCCGATACAAGGAGCTCCATTGAAAAAGAAAATTCTCGTTGCCAATCGCGGCGAAATTGCTATTCGCCTGACCAGGGCCATTCAGGAACTCGGCTATGAAGCCATTGCCGTGTATGAAACACCCGACGAAATGTCCCGGCACATCCGCATTGCCGATGAGGCTGTCCTGCTGGGCGACGGCCCCCGCAGTGACTACCTGAATATCGAAAAGGTCATTCGCGCCGCAAAGAGATCGGGGGCCTGTGCCATCCATCCGGGATATGGTTTTCTGGCCGAGAATCCGTTCTTTGCCAAAGCCTGCGAGAAAGCCGGTCTCGTCTTTATCGGCCCCACCTCCGATATCATTGCCAACCTCGGCAATAAGGTGGTTGCCCGGAGGATCATGGCCGAAGCAGGTATCCCCATGGTCCCCGGCACGGCCACCCTCAGGCAGGGCAGGGAAGGTGTTGCCGAGGCCCTCGATTTCGCGGCCCGCTATGGCTATCCTGTCATGCTGAAGGCCACCTCCGGGGGAGGGGGGCGGGGTATTCGCAGGATCGAATCCGACAGCCAGATGAAAGAGCAGATCCCGGTTGCCCGGGCTGAGGCCCTCGCAGCTTTTAACGACGATTCCGTCTATCTGGAAAAGGTGGTTGTCAACCCTAAGCACGTCGAGGTTCAGATTCTCGCGGACAGTCATGGCAATACCGTTCATCTCGGCACCCGCGACTGTTCGATTCAACGCCGCAACCAGAAGCTTATCGAGATCGCTCCCTCCATGATCAAAAACAAGGAGCTGATCGACGAGATCTGCGACACCGCGGTGAAAGCCGCCAAGGCGGCGAAATATCTCAATGCCGGGACGGTGGAATTCCTGATCGATCACGACATGAACTATTATTTCATGGAGATCAACACCCGGGTTCAGGTTGAACATACCGTCACCGAGATGATCACCGGCATCGATATCGTCAGAAACCAGATTAATATTGCCTTCGGCAAACCGCTTTCATTCACCCAGGACGATGTGCAGATTCGCGGCCATGCCATTGAGGTGCGGATCAACGCCGAGGACCCGAAAAACGATTTCATGCCGGAAGGCGGAAAAAAGGTCTCGGTCTACCGTTCGACCGGTGG
The DNA here is from genome assembly GCA_000961725.1 of Desulfobulbaceae bacterium BRH_c16a. Lineage (GTDB taxonomy): Bacteria > Desulfobacterota > Desulfobulbia > Desulfobulbales > Desulfocapsaceae > Desulforhopalus_A. The sequence goes on along the minus strand of LADS01000049.1, from coordinate 143,745 downwards.
TTTCGGGGTCCGGCTCGACGGCTTTGTATACCAGGGATACATTATTCCCGAGGTCTACGATTCGCTTCTGGTGAAACTGACGGTACATGGCTTCACCTGGGATGAAACCGTCGGGCGGCTCAAACGCTGCCTGAAGAACTTTGCCATCAGGGGACCGAAGACAACTATTCCGTTTTATGTGAACATTGCCAACGAAAAGGATTTCGTCACCGGCAACTTCGATACCTCCTATATCGAAACCCATCCGCATATCTTTCATTATGACGAGGATTCGAGCGAGGTCGGCAAGTTGGCGAGATTTGTCGCCGTACTCCAGCATCGCAGAGAGAACCCCTTTGCCAGGTAATGATCAGATTCTCTATACTTTAAAGGATTAATTATAATGCGTATTATCCAGGGAACTCCCGTTAAAGAAATAATCAAAACCCTGCGCACGGCCAAAGGCTATTTTATTACCAACACGGCCCGTGATCAGTCCCAGTCCGACTTCAAAAACCGGATTCTTTTACACACGGATCTGCTGGCCGCCGAACATCGCGACAAAGCCGGATATTTTTCACTGGAAATTACCGGTGGAGCCTCGATTCATGTGGATATACTGCGGAAACAAGTCGATCCTTTCCTGAAGCTTAAAAAGCTGCGGGAGAAAATGCCGAACACCATGTTCCAGACCCTGTGCAGAGGGGTCAACCTCTTTGGCTATCGGCCCTACCCGCAGAACGTCATTCGCTTTACCGTGCGCGAATTCGCCAAATATGTCGATGTCTGGCGAACGTTTGATTTCCTCAACTACGTGCCCAATATGTACGCGGTATTCGAGGAGGTCGGCAAGGCCGGCAAGCTCAATGAACCCAGTATCTGCTTTTCCACCGGGCCGGAACATACCAATGAATATTACCTCGCCAAGGCAGGGGAGATTATCGATGTCACCGGCCGGGAAATCACCCTGTGCATCAAGAACCACGGCGGGCTCGGCACGCCGAAGAGGATCGGTGAACTGGTCGATGCCTTGAAACAGAAATTTGCCGATATTCCGATTCACTACCACGGCCACAACACCGACGGCAACGATGTCGGCAGGATTGTCGAGGCGGTGCGTAACGGCGCGGCCATCGTCGATGCGGCCGACTCCTCGTTCAGCGGATTTTACGGGCCGCCGCCGGTGCTCACGGTGGTGCAGACCCTGAAAGAATATGGCTATGAGCCGGTAGGGCTTGATGAAGAGGCAGTGATCGGCACTTCCGAAGTTATCCGCGATCAGCGGCAGTATTATGACCAGTTTGAGTCGCAGATCAAGGGATTCCAGCCGACCGTGCAGATCCACAAGCTGCCCGGCGGGGCAATGGGCTCAAGCCTTGAGCAGGCGGCAAAAGGTGGATTTCTCGACCGGATGCCCGACATCCTGCACAAGGAACTGCCACGGGTGCAGAAAGAACTCGGCAATTACTGGTCGGTCACCCCAGGCTCGCAGATACTCTGGACCACGGCGGTCGCCAATGTCCTCGGCGGCGAACGCTACGGCAATCCGTCCGGTGATCTGCGCAATCTGCTGCTCGGCAAGTACGGTCCCTTTCCGTTCTACCGGCCGGAGGAGTGGATCTATCAGAAAGTACTGGGTGACGACTGGCGCAAGGTACTTGAGGAAGAGGGCGGGGTGGAAGAAATCGCCGATATGGATCTCGCCCATGAACGGTATGCCCTGGCCGAATCGCTTGGGATCGAGCCGACCGACGAACAGCTGATTCTGTATCTGCAGCATCCCAACGATGCGGTGGAGTTTTTCAAGTTTGTCGAAAAATACGGGCAGGTTTATGTCCTGCCGCCGGCAATATTTTTCCGGAAAGGCGGCTTTGGTATCGGTGAAAATCTAGCCTTCAGGGATCACGACGGCAAGGAGCATATGATCGAAATCGGTCCCACCCCGGTCAACGATACCGGCGACACCAGTGTCTATCTGATTGTCGACCACCACCAGTCGATCTTCAACTTCAAGGCTAAACCGCAAGTCGGGCAACCGGGGGAGGCACCGCTTCTCAGCAAGGAGGAGATTCTCGATCTTGCCAAGGCTGGAGATGCCCGCTCGCCGTTTTCCGGGAAAATCGTTGAAATAACTGTGGAAGAAGGGCAGGAAGTGCTGGTTGGCGACAGAGTTGCAATCATGGAGGCCATGAAGATGCAGACTCCCATACTCTGTGAAATGGACGGCATCGTCACCGCAGTTTACGCGAAAAAAGGCGACAGTCTCAAGCCCGGCGGCAAGATCCTGAAAATCGATAAAAACGAATAAGCAGATGAGAGGCTTGAGCCGGAAAGACGAGAGCAGGACCTTCGAGGGGTTCTGCTCGTTACTGTCTGAAGAAGAGAAACAGCACGCCGATCAGACACGACCATACCAGGGCCAGCAGGGTGATAGCCGTGCATCCCATGGCCAGCACCTTGTGGTTGAACGTCTCTTTTTTCCTCTCGCGATATCCTAGCAGATAGCCAAGCAGCGCTCCGGTCAACATCCCGCCGCCATGGGCCCAGTTATTGATTCCGGGCACCACAAAGCCAAACACGGCAATACCCAGAGCCCAGCCGCCTATCTGACTGAAGAGGTTCTGGCCATATACTCCGCCACGGCTCTTGCCGTAATAAAGCAATGCGCCGATCAGGCCGCAGACCGCCGCCGAGGCTCCTAGGGTAAACGGCACCCCGGCAAGACTCGAGATGAAAAAGCCGCCGATGCTGCTCACTGTGTAGAGGACCACCATTCTGTTCAGGCCGTACTCCTGGATCACGAGCGGTGCGAGCTGCCGCAGGGCGAGCATATTAAAGACGATGTGCAGCAGCCCGCCATGCAGATACCCGGCAGTCACCAGAGACCACCAGCGATCAAGTTGAAAAAGGGGGATCGTTCCTGTCGCGCCGAGGGTAAAGAGGCTCTGGTTGCTTGGCGAAAGAAACGCCATTGGGCTGAAATTGAAGCTTGACGGGCGAAAATCGATAACCAGAGACAAAACAAACATGAAGGCGTTGATGGCAATAAGCGCCGAGACTATCTGTTGCCCGCCGCCTGCGCCGGTAAAGAGCAAGGTGTTTTTCCACCGGGAACCGGGACTTCTCAGGCCGCAATGGGGACAGCGGGCGACGGAACTGTTGATAAGCTTTCTGCAGCTTGGACAGAGCTGGGCCCTGGAGGTATTGTTTTCCGACATGCATTCACCACGTTCATAAATTTTATTCCCCGTCTCAGCGCAACCCGGTGAAGGAAAAGTACAATAAAGGTCTTGTGCAAAAACGTCAACACAATCAAGTATCGGAAGCTTCTGTTTTCGCCAGGGTTTTCTGCCAGCGTTTTTTTAACCGGGCATTTCGGGCAACGACTTCGCTGTTTCCTTCATACCATGGCGGAATGTCATCGTAGTCGGGGATGCCGTCATCGATCAGGTAGCGGGAATTCGGATTTTCCGGGTATCCGTGGCCCACTCCTCCCGCACAGATCACCAGCAATCCTTCTTTATCGGCTTTGAGGGCCCGCCTCGCCTCGGGAGAAACACGCACGGCGTCTCCTTTTGTCAGTTCCAGCAGGTCGTCATCCACCAGGATAAGCCCACTGCCTTCGATGACCAGATAGACCTCCTCCTGTTTCCGGTGCCGATGGGTAAAGGTGTACCCTTCGTTTGGCGGCAGCTTGATGAGGCCGATGGCGACACTGTGCAGATCGAGTTGCCGTCGTGGGCTGGTCAGCCAGGGGAGATCGGTGAAATCAAAGTGGCATTTGGTGTAGTTCATGGCTCTTGAATGAATGGAAAGAGATCAAACCTATCCACAAGAATATGCCGTTATGAAACCGGTGTCAACGATGAAAGGGGGGATGAACGAAGGCGAATCTGTGGCGGATACGAAGAAGGAAAGGCCCGGAATGTTATCTCCGGGCCTTGCGATTCATCATGCCAGGGGGGGATGAAACAGGGAGAGCAGGCAGAAATTGATTATTACCAGATTTCATACTGTCCTGAAGTTGAACACTCGCATTCGGCGTTGAGAAATTTTACCGAATAGCCTTCATCTTTCAGCATTTTGTAGCCTATTTCCCCTCGGCCTCCGGTTTTGCAGTGGACAACTATGAACTTGTCCTTTGGAATTTCGGCCAGCCGGGCCTTCATCTGCTCCAGTGGAATACTCACTGCATTGGGGAAATGGCCGGATTCATACTCTGCCGGGGTGCGTGCGTCCACCACAAAGATTAAATCCGACTGCAGTGACTTGGTGAAATCGGAAATGCTGATTTCTCCCGTCCCAAGCTTTCTTTGCCAGGCGATGGGGGCGTCATCGGTAGCAATGAGTGCCTGTCCCTTCTGCAGCTGTTTGCCGGCATTTGTCCAGGCGGCAAGTGCGCCGTAAAAGCCGGTGATGTTTTTATAGCCCCATTCCTTTAACATCTTACTTGCGCCGGCAATTTCTTTATCATTATCGGAGTACAGATAAATCGGCGCGCCTTTGCCTTTCGGCAAGGCGTCCTCAGCATCTTCCAATTCGCTGAAGGGGACGGAGTAGGCCCTTGGAATAAAACCTTTTTCGGCCTCGGCTCTGGCTCGAAGGTCGATCAGGACAATATTGCCGTCGGCAATAAGGTCGATGCTCGGCACTGTTTTGTTGCCGGTTTTTTTCCAGGCAGGCAGACCGTCAACGTAGACTGAAGGATTGTTATGACCCCATTTTTTCGCCAGACCGGCGGATTTTGGACTCATAGTTCAGGTGGGCCCCCCACAATAGAAGACCAGGTGTTTGTTCTTGTACGGGCTGAGAAGTGTCGCTCCTTCTTCGCCCATGGTCACAAGCTTGGAAAAAGGAATGGAAACTGCACCGGGAACATGACCCTCGGCGTACCTTTCAGCGGGCCGGGAGTCAATAATTACCGTTTTGTCATCAGACAACAGTCCAACAAGCTCTTCTGTTTTTATCTCCCTCGCGCCCTCGGGCAATTTCACCACATCTTTCTCCAGCGAGGTGGCAATGTTTTCGCCGTCGCTGACGGTGTAGAGGGCGATGATGGCTTCATCCTCCTTCAACTCGGCCGCGGAATCCATACCTTTGAAAACTGTCGAATCGGTGAATTTCATGAGGAAAAATCCGCCGTCCTGGGTTGACAGGGCGATGGTTTTTGCTTTCTGCGATATATTTGCAATTTTTCCCTGGACTGTTTTTGCTTCCGCCGGAGTTGTTACCGCTGCCTTATCCGCCGCAAGCACCACATCCGTGAAGGGAAGAAAAGCCTCACTGAGAATCAGCGCATTGGCTGTCAGCAGGGTACCAAGGCCGAGTTTTAGGACCGTCTTCTTCATTTTCCACCTCATTGTTGTTAAAAAAAGGAATTGGGTGATCTGTTCCCGATAGTCAATCCTACGCTGTGGTAGTATCATCTTAAATGCTTAAACAGAAACCCAAGCAAAGCCCTCTACCATTCTGTTTCCCCGCTTAAAAGTGGGAACAGTACGGTATTTAATTATTAAATTTAATTATATTGTTCAGAAAAATTAAAAGCAAGTGAAATTTCGGGCGGGGGAATGGCCGGAGTGAAAAAAGGACAGGGGGTGAGGACCAAGCACCATAAGTGCCTTTCGCAGATTATTTTCTTGTTTTTATAAACGAAAATAATCTGTAAGGTACTCATCGTCACCCCCTCGTGAAGTCGGAGTTTTTAAATTTTGTCGCCGAACGAATCCTCAAACAGTTTTTCGATGGCTTCTCGCCCGGCATCGCTGAGATATCGGGTTCCACTGCCGACGAAGGTATCGTATTCGATCCGCGGTGAATCCTCCTGCCAGCCGTTTTTCCAGGTAAACCACTTTTTCTTAGGCTGGTCGAAAACGTGCAGAGGACGATTGAACATCTTGGCAAGTTCCACCGCCCAGCCGGTGCCGCCTTTGACCGAATCGTCCTCCTGGATTGCGCCGATGACAAATACCTGGTGGCCGCTGTTGACCATATGAAAGATGGTTTGGAGAACTTTTCTGATTTTATCGGTTTCATAGTATGTGCGATTGAGCATGCGTGAGGCAAGTTCCATACTGATGTCGCCACGTTCGAGCTGTTCTTTCTTCAGGATCACCACATTTTTATCGCGGGTAAGTTTATGGCCGTCAAAGGAGTAGACAACCTCGTTGATGCCTAGCTTTTCCGCTGTTTCACCGAAGGATGCTTCGGCACCTTTGAGGCCGCTGCTGAAGAGGGTGTAATTTGACAAATTCATTGAATGACTCCTTAGGTCAGGAAGAAAGAAAAAACAGAAATTTGGTCAAGTGTAACCTGAGTTATACGGAAAGGCAATATCTCGTACTCTTTTGATGCCGGCATCCTAAGCTTTTTTTTGTCCTCTGACAAATACCCGCCATGGTGCCGGGTAGCCTTCGACAGTCAGTGTCCGATCGTTCCGGTCGATATAGTCTTCATACGATTCAAAACTCATCCACTCCGTTCGACGTTGTTCCGAAGATGACATGGGATGGCTGCAAAAGAGGTCGATATCAATGTATCCGGCCTTCTTCAGCCAGTTGACAAGACACGGCCCGGTGGGCACGAAGTAGGTGCCCGGCACCTTGGCATAGGTTTCCTCGGGAAACAGAGCGATGGGCAACTCTCCCGGGATGGCCTGGGACTCAAGGATGAGCGAGCCGCCCGGTTTTAAAGCGGTAAGAATATCCCTCAGGGTATCGACGGGGGATGGCCGATGGTAGATAACACCCATCAGGAAGACCACATCGAAACACGCCGCAAAAAGGGGTAAATGTTCGACGCCCAAAAGGTCTATATCGAGTGACGGGCAGCGGGCCATACTGTTGAGCGCCTTGAAACAGTAGTAATGCTGCACCGATGGTTCGAAGCCGATTACCAGCCGCGGCTTTCCGGCTGTCATCCTGAACATATAGTAGCCGTTATTGCAGCCGATATCGGCAATAACTTTATTGCTCAGGTCGGGAAGGGCGGGGATCAGCCTTTGCCATTTACGTTCACTGCGCCACTCGGCGTCTATATCGATGCCGAACACCGAAAACGGACCCTTTCGCCAGGGCATGAAAGCCTTGAGGTTTTCGGTAATCAACAATCGAGCATGATCGTCAACTTCGTCGGCTTGGCCGATTATCACCGTTTCGCCGGAACAGTCGACATGTCTTGCGGGATACTTGGCCAGCTGGAGTGCGGGATTGCGGTAACGAAGGAAGCCTTTTTTGTCCTGGTTTACCCAGTCCCGGCGCCTGCAGTGTTCCCTGATGATCGCATCGGAGTCCGCAGATCCCGGAAGGAGAGAAAGATAGTTCATGAAGGAAAGAGAATTACGATGGTTTTACCGCGACAAACGAGGCAAAGTTGAACCAGCGGAAATAGGTTTCGACCGAGACAAAGCCCGCTTTGCCGAGCATTGCGGTATTTTCCTCGACCGAGAAGGGAATCAGGACATTTTCCAAGGCCTCTCGTTTTTTGGCGATTTCCAGCTCCGAGTAACCCCGGGATTTTTTTAACCGGTGATAAATCTCAATATATTCGCGATTGAGCCGAGGATCATGGCTTATCACCTTCTCACTGATAAGGAGGATTCCGCCGGGCCTCAAGTTATCGAAAATATTCTTGAGAAATGCCTCCCGTTGCAGAGGTCGGATGAACTGCAGCGTGTAATTGAGGATGACCCCGCCGGCTCCGGGATGATCGAAGTCGGTGATATCTTCGAGAAAAAAAGCGATCCTGTCCTGCTTCTTATACAATTCCGCCTTGAGTCGCGCCTTGTCGAGCATCGGGTTCGAGTTGTCGATACCGACAAAGGCAAGCTGCTTGTGCTGCAGCAATCGACTGAATTCGAGAAGGCTGGTGCCGGTCGCGCAGCCAAGATCATACAGCGTGTCTCCCGGTATTAAAATGCTGTCGAGCAATTGGGCGGATGCTTCGATAACTTCCCGGTAAAAAGGGATCGAGCGATCGAGCATGTCGTCAAAAACCTCGACTACCCGTTCGTTGAACACAAAATCTTCGGGAATCGAATCGACCTTGAAGAGGGTATCCTTTGGTGAAGCTGTCATGTCAGGACGGTCGTGCTATTTCTGGTACCAGGAACCGTCGGCTTTTTGAAACCAATGGCCGCCTGCGCCACTCTCGGCAATCATCTTTGCCCGGCGCTCCCCCACCAGGGCGGCAGGCGCGCCCTCTTTTTTGCCGATGGCCTCATAGACCGAGCTGCGATCGCCGTTTTCGGCATTCACCAGCTCCTCCTGCTGCCGGTCCCCGGTGCGAAACTCCAGAAAACCCTTGCTGTTTTCACCGACAATCCCCTGGTCTTTCAGGGTGTTGATGGCCGGGATGCGGGCAGCCATGTTCTCCTTGATCGACGCCGAATGGACGTTCGATCCGAGAAACAGAATGCAGGCCATGAACACATACAAAAAGGATATGAAAAAGATGTTTTTCGGCATAGTGCACCTCGTTTTATGTTTATGATTTCTATTGCTTTTTGATATTATCAAGGTCACCGAAGAAATCATCCAGCGCTCTGTCGACCTTCACATTCACGTCGATGGTGATATGAATCGGTTTGATCTCGAGGGGCTGGATTTCAACCTTATGGCTGGTGCAGGCGGTAAGGGTGAAAAGACCGGCCACAATACAGCCACCGGCGAGTATTTTTTTGAAAGGCATCATGAGTGCTATTTCTCAATTAAGGATTGGATGTTTTTCCCGTAGCGGAAAATATCTTTCGTCGGCAGTCGAAAATTCACATCCAGCTGTATGGGATGCTGAATGCCCGGACCCCGGTCGCTTTTGACTATCTGGCCTTCCCGGTATCCAAACGCCAGGGGAGTTGCCGGTTCCCCGTCAAGCTGCATCTTTACCAGGAGATCGTCTTTATCGCTTGTGAAGGTCAGTCTGGTCCAGTTATAGGAAAAATTTTCCAGGGCCTTCAGCGAATAATCGAGGTATGCGGCCCGATCGAGGTCGGGCATGCCTGCGGCCAGCTGTTTGGTGTTTTGAAAGCGCACTATACCACTCTTGCCGGGTGTCGAAAATAAAAAACCGTCATCAAAGACGATGCCATGCCGGCTGACGGTAATGGGCAGCCGACCGTTGAGCGAGCCTTCGCCTTCGGCATCGTCCACGCCAAACTGGCTCAGCAGTTCGGTAAAACCCAACCGGTCGCAGTAAAGGGTAGTCTCCACCGCCTCCATTGTCCTGCTAAGTCTGATGCCGGCGGTGTCTACTTTGCCGCCGCACCAGTTGAACCCGCCCTTTTCCAGGAACACGGATTCCAGGCTCTCCACGCGAAAATGGATTTCTGCATCGGTAACTTTCACTTTGCCGAAATTCAGGGAGCCGACTGTACAGAGTTGGCTGGGGCTGCTCTGGACCAGGGGCAGATGGGGGAACACAACATCGAGATCGATCCGGTCCAGGGAGGTTTCTCCGTAGGATGCAGTGCCGTCATGCCAGCTTGCCTGAATCATGCCGACCGGCGTACCGTTCTTAACCGATAACTCGCCCTTTGCCGTGAGTTTTCCGGCAAAAGAAAGTTCGGGTATCTGCACTAATTCCGCAAGCGACGCGGAGCGTACTTCAACTTCCGGGATGTTGCAGCTGAGGGTGAAATCGGACGACATTTCAGCCCTGCCGTCGCAGGAGAGTTGCAGCTTTGGCGCCAAAGGAGTGGTGAACAGGCCGGTGAAGGCAATCTCCGTTGCGGTCGGGGCAAAGGTGGTGATGAGTCTGCCGCTCTTTACGCCGTGATAGAATATTTCTTCAATTGAGAGGGTGCCTTGTGCGGCGGTTTGCGGCAGCGGATAGGTAAAGGGTACATGCAGCTTGAGATCTTTAAGAACGGTATCTTCTTTTTTGGCTATGATTTTTTCAAGCTGAGCGTCCAGGGTTCCGCTTACTGTCGTTCCGGCAATGGTCATATCGCCGCCTGCGGCAAGAGAGCTCAGCGAGAAATCGTCGGATAGTGTAAAAGCTTCACCCTGCAGGTCGTAGCGGAGGTCTATTTTACCGGGTTGTCTGCTTCCCAGGATGCTGACCGCAAGGGGTGGCCCATGCATTTCGGGAGTGATCTCGGCAGCGGCGCTGAATCGACCTTCGGTGAGGGCAAAATCGCCCGACATGTCTAGGGCGTTCCTTTGCGGTCCGACCAGCAGAGAGACCTTTGCCAGACTGTACCGAAGAGAGTCCTGGTTGCCCTCAATGTGTACGGCGACCGGTTCGTTCGGCGAGCGGTTTTCCACGGCCCAGCCGGTGTTGCCGAGATGGAACCGGTCGAGTGTTGCAGTGGCATCGTAGCCGATGTTGCTGTTCGATTCGGCTGCAGTTACCCGTGCCGTGAGGCTCAGTTGACCGACCGGTTGCAGTTCGGCCATGGAGGGGGAGATACCTTCCAGCCCGCTGATGTCCGGCATCTGCAGCCGGATGTCCATTTCATACCCGTCTGGTGTCGACCGTCCTTCAAGTCCGGCGGTAAAAGCCGGCGCACCTCGCGCCGTCAATTCACCGGAAAGAGTTGCGGGAAGGATCTCCCTTTCCCCCTGATTATCCCGGTAGGCTAAAGCCAATCGACTGTCGATTATGAAGGCGACCTGTTCCTTGTCGCTCCGGTGAAGGGTCAGCGAAACATTCTTCAGAACTATCTTTTCAACTGCAAAGGGTAAAGAACCGGCGGGCGCCGCCTGTTCTTGCTTTGTCGCTGCAGGTTTTGTCGTCAGGCCGAGGATGGCCGGCCGTCCGCTTTGCAGATCGATATGGAGGGAAGCCGAATCGACCAGCAGGGTGGAGATTTTTCTTTTGAACAGAGAGCCGGGTGAGTAATGCAGTTCGAATTTCGGGGCGGCGATCCCCGGCTGGTCATCGCCTGCGAAAAGGAACGAGCCCCGGATTGTCCACGGGGTAATCCGGGAAAGGCTCACTTCCCTGACTTCGAAAGGCAAGTCCTGCACCAGTCGAGGCAGGAGGGAGTGCTCAAAGAGAGAGGGAAGGAGCAGGGCAAGGATGCTGAAACAGAGGAGAAAAAAAACGGAACATATGGAAAAGAGGACAAGTTTCTTTTTCATGAGGGGTGTCTGGTACTGATAATGGCAAAGAATCACCGTCTGTTTTCCGGTAATGGCCGGGAAAATTGGTCTTGCCTTGAATCACGTCTCCCAGTATAAACGTATTGCCAGAGACTTGCATATAAAAGTGTGGTGTTCGGGACCGGGTTTCCCTCCGCCGGTTTGATCAGATAAAAGGATAAACAGGTTGTTGGTATGTCAAACGAAATAGATTTCGATGAATTGTTGAGCAAATATAAATCAGACCCTTTTGGTTATGTAGACGTTTTCGCCGTTCATACCGGCCGGGTGCTGTTTAAAGTGGTGGAAGGGCAGGAAGTGACGATTGCCGCCGGTGAATGGCTGCAGATTCCAGGGACAGCTCTCTATGAGATAGATCGGGAACAGAATCTGAAGGTCATTGCCGCGCAGACGAATGGTATTGTGTCGCAGATCAACACCGAGCTTGACGGTCAATTTGTCGAAGCTGGAGAAAAGCTCATGACCATCAGGCATCCTCTCAAAAAGAAAGAAATCATTGAGAATATCTTGAAGGAAGTGCTGTCGCTCTTTCCCGCGCCGGAATCGGCAAAATATTTCTTTGCCATGGATATCCAGTCCCGTATTGAGAAGAAAGGCGCCAGATCCGTCACCATAGAGCCCGGTGATGAAATATTGACCATGTCGCTGATGAAAAGGGACACGCCGGTCTATTACAAAGGTGAACGTGGTGTCATCCACTCCGTCTATTTCAAGCCGGGGGTTTCGGTCGGACAAGGGGCACCGCTGCTCGGTGTGTGTGCTCCGGAAAAGCTGCCGTTGATCCAGAAGATAATCACCAAGGTCAAGGCCGATTGGGACAGTGACCATTGATACTGTGGTAATGGCAGAAAATATACCAACGCCACAGGCCGTGCTGCAGCATCTGCGCCGGGAGTTGACCGGCGGGATGGCGGCGGAAGTCGATGCGGCGTCCATTGTCCGGTACGGCTCCATTGTCGGCTCGGTAATCGAAAGCCATGCCTCTTTGCCGAGGGCGATGGAACATGCCCGCGGTCTAATCAATGCCTCGGCCCTTTCCGGCCGTGCGGTTGCCGACGGAACTGTAATCCTCGCCGATACAATGAGTCAGTGCAGGGGCCGGTTCACCAGATCATGGCACGCCCCTTTCGGAGGCGTCTGGGGCTGTATGATTCATGCCGCCACCTTGCTGCCCCAGTCGCGGAATTTCATTTCTTTAGCCACTGGAGTCGCCTGCTGCGAGGCGGTGCGCGAATGCGGCGGGACAGAGAGCAGCATTCGCTGGGTTAACGATGTCCTCTGCCGCGGACGGAAGCTTGCCGGATTTCTGGTCGAAGGATATACCGAGCCTGTCCATGGCGAGGAGTTTGCCCTGGTTGGTTTCGGTATCAACCTGAATAACACTGCCTTCCCCGCCGAACTTGCCGATACCGCAATCAGTCTCCGGCAGGTACTTGGAAAAGAGGTCGATATTACCGAATTCACAGCAGTATTTCTTGCCCGGCTGGCGTGGAATTTCGGACTTCTTTATTATGAAGAGGCTCGGGAGTTGAGCGGAGAAATGTTTTCCGGCAGGCAAGGACGGCATCTTCTGCTCGAAAGATGGCAAAATCTTTCCGATACCATTGGCCGGCGTATTATTTACGGATTTGATGTGATGACCGCTCCGCAATATCAGGCGGAGGTCCTGGGGCTCGATGCAACCGGCGGTCTCATTCTCCGTCTTGACGATGGCTTTGTCAAAACCGAGTACAGCGGAGAGGTCCGTTACCTCAAGTGAGTCATTTATTGGTTTGATTTTTATCGGGATCGCTATCGCTATCGGGATCGGGATCGACCTGCACTTAGCCTTGAAAACAGCCTGTTCCGATTTCGATCCCGATTTCGATGTGTTACCCGCCGATATATTTCTGCATGGTTTTCCAGGAAATGATATCCCTCTGAAAAAGGGTTCTGCCGTAGTTATGGAGAAGGGAAAGTGCCTCCCTCAGGATCGGGCCGGATAATTTCAGCCGGTGCAATCTCTCCAGAGGACTATCCTGCGCTGCCCTCAGGATCTTGAGGGTGCCGTGTGACAGCGCTCCTCCTCTGAATTTTTCCGGGTTGCAGCCCGAACAGATGATTCTTCCCCCGTTCGGATGAAAGGTATACTGTCTTTCCGTTGTTACAGGTGTCTGGCAGATGCTGCAGGTTTCCAGATCAGGGCGATATCCGAGATAATCAAAGTAGCGAATAAGAAAGAGGACGAGAATGGCCCTGGGTTGCTGCCTGCAGTCCAGGTGGTGCAGAGCCCAGAGACTCAGGCGAAATACTTTTTCGTCCGGTTCGTCTTCACTGAGGCCAAGCAGGAGAAATTCTCCGATTACCGAAGCAAGCGAGTAGAGTTCCAGATCCTGGCGGATATTCATAAAGCTCGCAAGAAGGTCCGCTTCAGCGAGAAAGGCTAAATCCCCGGTGTTTTTCCGGCTACAGGAGACGTGGAGAAAGCTGAAGAGTTCCAGCTTGTTGACGAATCGTCTTTTGCTTTTTTTAGCGCCTTTGGCTATTGCCGAGAGTCTGCCGGCCTCCCGACTGAAGAGCGAAACGATGACATCCGATTCGCCATGATCGCTGCAGTCAAGAACAATGGCCTCGGTCTCCATGGCCCAGGTCCCCGGGCTATCGCAGAAGGTCTTCGGGAATGGAAAGGCGTATTGTGTCGTTTGTTGCCTGAGGGAGTTCGACCGGGATATTGTTCAAGGTGAGTCGGGTTTTGGTATCGCCTGGAAGAGTAATGGTAATTTTTTTACCGGCATGCCAGGTGATTGACTCGCCGCTTTTGCCTGCGAGCGTATGTTCAGACTGGTCATCTATCTGCAGCGACAGAGAGGTTTCTTCCTGGAACACGGCATTGACCGAATATCTTGGCTGAACTGGGACACCCATCGGTGCTTTTGGATATTCTATCGGTTGGGTAGTGGCGGCGGTAACCGTCGAGGGCGAGAACAGACTGCGTTTCTCGAAAGGTTGCGGTGCTTCAGCCATCGCTGCCGCAAAATTGAGTTCCGGTTTCTCCTGTTCCGTCTCCTCATTCATTACCTGTTCAATCTGTGGCTCTTCAAGGCTGCGAAGTTTCTCGCTAAGGAAGGACGCCGGATTCCAGCTGAAGTACCAACAGAGGAAAGCGCCGAAGAGGAGGAAAATAAAGACAACAAGACAAAAATATGAAGACGGCAAAGAGGTCGGACGTTCGGCCATATTGGCCATATCCTGAGCCAGTCGGTTGGGTGGCGGAGTCGTATGGATACCCGTCTTGGGGGATTTTTTCCTTTCCAGTCCATACATTGTCAGGACTTCATCGGGATCAAGAGAGAGCATCCTGGCATACATGATGTAAAAACCCCTGGTAAAAACCTCCGCCGGCAAGGTAGAGAAATTACCGTCTTCAATCGCCTGAAGATTTCTTGGCGAAATTTTTGTTTCCTCTGCCACTGCAAGGAGATCCAGTCCGCGTTTGATTCTCGTTTCCCGGAGGAGTTCGCCGATGGTAGTGTTTTCCATATCGGCAGATTGAAATGTCATGCTAGTAATCCTGAAGTTTATTGAGCGTGTAATTTTTGAATGAAGGCGTCCTCTTTGAGTTTTTTTACCCAATCGGAATATGCCGCTCTCATCTTATCTTCATAGAGCTTTTCTCTGATTTCTTCTTTCACCGCTTCAAAGGCGGAGGAAGAGGCGATGGTTTTTTCTTCACCGGAGAGTAACTTGAAAAATTGGAATCCATCCGATGTTTCTATTATATCGGTTAATTCTCCAGGATTTAAAGGGGAAATTGCAGTTCGCATGGCCGTTGCCATGTCATCCAGATGTAAGATGCCGATATCACCGCCATCAGCCGCAGAGGGCAGATCGGAGAATTTTTTGGCAAGCGTTTTGAAATCCTCTCCGCTGCGCACCATGTCTAGGACGCGTTCCGCCCGCTTCCGGGTTTCTTCTTTTGCGGCGGCAAGTTTTTCAGGGTTGTCGGAATCCGGATTCCAGGTGAACCCCATTTGCAGCAAATAGTAACTTCCTTGCTCTGCTTTTGGAGAATAATGGTTTTCATAATATTCCTGAATCATCTTTTCGGTGACGACTACTTTGGCCCGCACATCATAACTGACCAGTTTGCTTTGCAGGATCTGGTCCTTCAGTTGCTTCCGGTAGAGTTCTTCGGTAAGACCGGAATCTGCCAGCTTTTTTCTGAATTCAACGGGATCGAGGGAAAGGCGGCTTCGTGTGTTCTCGTAAGCATTGTTGATTTCTTCTTCGGTCACAGTAGCATTGTAGAGCTTTGCCCTTTGGTTGATGAGCCGACGATCGATCATGGCATCGAGAGTCGCTTCCCGGGCTTCTGCAAGGGAAGTAAGCAATTCATCTCCCGACAACTCCTTGCCAAGAGACTGATACGCTCTCGCTGCCTCTTCCTCAACCTCGGAAAGAGTGATCACCTCGTCGTTGACGACAGCTACAACCTTGTCGATGAGTTCGGCTGTGCCATTGCACGGAAGAAGAAAGATGAACAGAAATAATGGTAACGCCAGCCTGAAGATGTTTGTGTTCATCTGCAATACTACAAATAAAAGTTTCATGAAAATCCTTGATACGTGTCATTATAACACTCTTTCTGGGAAAATGTAATAGAGCGTCTGCGCAGGAACGACCGAGTATAATAGCCTTAGGTCATAGCAGATCGCAATACTATTAATCCGGAATAAGGAAATAAGCAGGTTGAGAAGTATGCGAGCATTTTGCCATTTCCGGTGAACAGTTACGATAATCCCGACCTCTCCTGTGTCGGCGGGTATCCGCATTGACTTTCAAAGATAGTGGAATATTTTTTCGCAAAAGTATATCATAGCAACAGCAATATTGAAATCTTCCCAGGAGCTGATTGATGAAAAAAACAAAGAGATATTTGGTCGGACTGCTTGCCTCACTGGCGCTGGCCGGATTGTTGTGGAAAGCAGACTGCCAGGCGGCCACCAAGATGCCGTCATTTGCATTGGAGAATGTGCGAGACGGAAAAATAGTCGATTCGAGTTCCTTTAAAGGAAGGGTCCTGTTGTTGACATTTTTTGCAACATGGTGCCCGCCATGCCTTGAAGAGGTGCCCATTCTGGTCAAATTGCAGAATGAGATGGAAGGAGCGGGTTTTTCGGTAATCGGTATGTCCGTCGATCAGCAGGGGCCTGCCGTTGTTGCAAAGTTTGTCGAAAAGAAGGCCATCAACTATCCCGTTCTTCTCGCCCAGTCAAAGACCACCGTCGATTTCGGCGGAATATACGGTATTCCTGTCGCGTTCCTGGTCAATAAAGCAGGCAATGTTGTGAAGAAATACACCGGCTACGTAGATCACGCCGTTCTCGAAAAAGATATCCGCAGTCTCATGAACTGATTGATCCGGGGTTGCATTAAAATCTAATTTAAAATACAATGATTTGAAATGACAGCTAAAGTTTGTGATACAATGTAGGAGTTCGACTCCAATAACAAACCAGAAAAAAGGAGAACGGAATGAACAGGAAGATTGCAGCTTGTGTGGTAGCTTTTACTTTTGCGATGGGCGTTGCGGGATTTGGTTATGCTGCCAAAGTGAATTGCGTTGTCGACGCAGTAGAGGGTGAAAAGGTTACCATGACGTGTAAAGACGCCGACAAACTTGCTCCCGGCGACAAGGTTAAAGTAGCAAGTGCCAAGAAAGGCGCAGTTGAGGGTTGTTGATTGACATAGTCTTTTTTTTTCAGTATTTTGCCCGGGTCAGCCGATTTTCGGATCAGCTGACCTTTTTTTTTGGGGCCAGGAGAGTGTGATCGGTTTTTCTCCGGCCGCCCCTTTCGATGTCATTCCGATCTTAAATTTAATAAAAAATGGGCATCAGCTCATTTGGATTATCGCATCATGGATATACGAACTCTCCCCGAAAGGGAAAGGCAGATTTACAACCGTATTCGGGCCAGGTACAGTCTCACTTTCGATCGCCTGAAGATCGGTGAAAAAAAGCTGAGGCTATTGAAGATAGCCGATCTTGAGGAATTTCTGGACGGCAGGGATCCTTTCGCAGATGTTTCGGAATTTCCTTTCTGGATACGTCTGTGGGATGCGGCTATGGTCCTGGCCTACGTTCTCGGCGGTCAAAAAGAGGTTGCGGGGAAGCGGTTGCTGGAACTGGGGGCCGGACTCGGCGCCCCTGGTCTTGCTGCGGCAGCTGCCGGATACGATGTAACCATCAGTGATTATGAAGATATCATAATGGATTTTCAACGGGTGAGTGCGGCGGCATCCGGCCTTGAAGACGTCGAATTCGTCCACCTTGACTGGCTGGATCCACCGGATTTAGGCCTTTTTGATGTGCTGATCGGTGCAGAAATACTCTTTCGGGAAGAATTTTTCTTCCCTTTGCTGAACATTTTTAAAAAATATCTCAAAAAAGACGGCATGATTTTTCTTGCCCATGATGCGACTCGGCAAAGTCTGCCGAAATTCTTGAAAATCGCTCAGGATGACTTCGATATTTCATTGAAAAAACAGACTCTGACTCGCGACGGCAAGGAAATTACCATAATCGTCAATCGGCTGTGTCGTAAAAACCATTAGAACCTGCTTGAATAATTCGGAACCCTCATGTCGTACTATCCCATCAATATTCGAATAGCCGACCGGCTTTGCCTGGTAATAGGCGGCGGACCGGTCGCCCTTCGAAAGGTCAAGGGGCTGTTGCAGGCCGGCGGCCGGGTTCGCGTTATCAGCCCGGAGGTGGAGCCGGAATTGCAAAAACTTGAGGAATCAAGAAAAATCGAATGGATGAGAAGGGGATATGTCGAGGGTGACCTGCAGGGTGGTTATCTTGCCTTTGCGGTGACGGATGACCGCGCAGTGCAGGCCTTGATTATGAAGGAGGCCGAAAAATCAACCGTTCTGTTGAACAGTGCCGATGATCCAAAAGGAAGCGATTTCCATGTTCCGGCACATTTCAGGCGGGGGAAAATGCTGATTACGATTTCTACCGGAGGAGGCAGCCCCGCTTTAGCGAAACAGATCAGGGAGCGACTGGAAGAAGAAATCGTGCCGGAATACGGCGCAGTTGTCGATTTACTCTCGCTTGTCAGGGAGCAGGTGGTCTCAAGGATAGATGATCCTGCGGCCCATGCCGAATTGTTTCGCCGGTTATTGCATCTGGGGATTGTCGATCTGATCCTTGAGGCTCAGTGGTTCGAACTGCAGATGCTGCTTCTGCGCGAATTGCCTGAAGATATAGACGCGGTGGCATTGATGCGGCAATTTCTTGAAAAGCACGACAAAACAGGATATTGAAAAAAAGGTTGTGGGTGACATGAATCTCTCTTACAATTATTCCCGTATGCTCGGATACCCAACATCATGGAAGAATTAAGCGATCTCCTTTTTTCGGCTGTCCTCGGAGTTACCTTTTTAGCGGCGGCCGCATATATTGTTTATTTCGCCCGTCAACAGGAACAGGTCCGGAAAGTAGCCAGAATCACTCTGTTACTATCGGGAATCCTGCAGACGGCCTATATCGTGTCGCGCTATGTTCAGGCAGGTCATACGCCGATCACTTCGCAACACGAGGCTGTGTTTTTTTTCGCCTGGGCTACAACCTGGGCTTTCCTTTCTTTTCGCTGGCGCTATACTGTCAAGAATTTTGGTACCTTTGCATCTCTCAATATCTTTTGTCTCATTTTTATATCATCCTTTTCATCAAAAGAGATTACTCCCTTGCTGCCGGCCCTGCAGAGTGCGTGGCTGCCGATTCATGGCGGAGTATCGCTTGTTGCCTACGGTTTCCTGTCGCTTGCATTCTGTGGCGGTCTTATGTATCTGCTTTTAGAAAGAGAATTGAAGAATAAGAAATTCGGGTATTTTTTTGCACGGTTTCCTTCGCTTGATTCCCTCGATCAATTGAATCGTCATTGTCTTACCACCGGATTTGTGTTCTTGACCCTCGGGATCGTGACCGGCTCCATCTGGGCGAGACAGGCCTGGGGAACGTACTGGCAGTGGGACCCGAAAGAGACCTGGTCGCTGATCACCTGGTTCGTTTATCTTGTGCAGCTCCATCAACGTATGACTGTTGGCTGGCGCGGGAAGAAGGCGGCGGTGATGGCTATCATAGGTTTTGCATCGGTCATTTTCACCCTGTGGGGCGTAACATATCTGCTGGGAGGACTTCACAGTTATGCCGGGTGAAAAGATACTTTTGCTGGGAGTGAATCATAAAACCACCCCGGTTGAAATACGTGAAAGAATTGCACTGGCCAACGGCTACCAGGAACCACTCACGGCGCTGAAAAAAATTTCCGGTCTGCGCGAATACTATCTGCTTTCTACCTGCAACCGCGTTGAATTGCTGCTCGTTGTCGATCCTGAGGTCGTCGTTGAGGAACAAGTAATCGATTTTCTGTTCGGTGGCAGGGTTGACCGTGAGGAGCGGCATCGTTATTTATATATGTTTGCCGGCCAGGCAGCAGTTCGCCACCTGTTTATGGTTGCCGCCAGTCTTGATTCGATGGTGGTCGGCGAGGCTCAGATTCTCGGCCAGCTGAAGGAGGCCTATCGTCATGCTTCCCATTTCGGTTGTACCGGCCCCCTGCTGAATAAACTGCTCCATAAATCCTTTTCCGTTGCCAAAAGAGTTCGCACTGAAACTGCCATCGGTTCCTCCGCCGTATCCATCAGCTACGCTGCAGTACAGTTGGCCAAGAAGATATTCGGCAACCTCAAAGACAAGAAAGTCCTGCTGGTAGGGGCAGGGGAGATGGCTGAACTCGCCGCCGAACATCTGGTCGGGCAGGGGGTCGGCGGAGTGATCGTTGCCAACCGTACTCTCGCTCGCGCTGTTGATCTGGCAAAGCGCTTCGGGGGCCAGGCCGTTTCCATTGAAGAACTGATTCAGCAGCTCGAGCATGTCGATATCATTATCAGTTCAACCGGGGCGACCGAGATTATTCTCCACAAGGATCAAGTCAAATCGGTGATGCGGGCAAGAATGAACAGGCCACTTTTTTTTATCGATATTGCCGTGCCTCGTGATTTAGATCCCAGACTTATCGAGATTGGCAACGTGTATCTCTACGACATTGACGACTTGAGCAATGTTGTTGAGATCAACAAATCGGATCGCGACCGGGAAGCGGTGAAAGCAGCGCGTATAGTCGATGAGGAAACTCTTAAATTTCATAAATGGTATCAAGGAGTGGCGGTTACCCCGACTATTCTGGCACTGAAGAATAAATTTGAAGGGATAAGCCAGGTCGAACTCAGCAGGACTCTTGCCCGGATGCATGACTTGAGTGAGGACGAGCAGAAAAATATGGAAAGAATGGTTGCTGCCATCATTGCCAAAATTCTCCACGACCCTTTAATGTACTTGAAAAGTGAATCATGCGCCGGACGAGATAACAGCGACCTTAAAATTACCGTCGTTCGCGAACTTTTTGGGTTAATGAATGGAGACGATGAGCGGTAGTATCGACGAATTGATAGAAAACGAGTGGTATGTTGTCAGGAATTCGGGTGAAACTCCGGAAATTGCGTTGCATTCCGCTCTTTATTATCTTACGGTGTCTCATGATGGCCCGCGGATCTGTCTTTCTGAGGAACAGGTCCTTTCTTTGCAGCAGGCTGCGGCCGATCGATATTCCGAAATTATTGTTCGGGATCTGCAGCATGCCAATTCCGGTACTCCAGGCTATAGGGGAATAACCAGATCGATTATCAATTATCGGCGGTTTTGTACCTTTTGCGAGAGGCAGAAGGTAGATCGGTCGGCAGTACGACGCCATGCTGCTGCGGCCCTTCTCACTTTTCTCCACACTGAGGTAACGGAAGTCGGATGCTGTAAAAGGCGTTCCATCATCAACTGCCGTTATGAGGAGTTGAAATGTTTCGCGGCAGATTTAGGAATAGAGCTTGATGACAGATTTGCAGGGCTTGCTGAAATCTGTGCCGATGCAGAATAGCCGGCCCTGTTTCTCTGTTATTTTTTTAATGTACGATACGAAAATCGTTTTCCCAATAGAGTTAATTTCCATCAATGATAAATATGAAAAAACTACGGAACTTCTTTACTTTATATCTGGTCTTTTCTTTTCTGACCGGGATTGCGGCATTCACCGCCATGGCCGACGAAGCCGATAAAATAGACACCAAGAGGAACAGGTTTATCGGCTATCTTCTGAGTAAGCAGCTGCCTGCACTTCATTTCAGCGATAAAGTCGTGAATGATGAATTGGCTTTGGCTGCCTTTCATCTGTATATAAAACAGCTGGATTACCAGAAGCGCTTTCTTCTGAAAAAAGACGTCAAGCAGCTTGAAGCTTTTGCCCCCTATATCGACGACAATCTCGCCAACGGGCGCATCTCCCTCCCCGACACCGGGTATGATATCTTGAATGAGAAGATAACCCTGGTCCAGGAGATGGTCGAAACCATGCTGAAAAACGACACGATCAGAACCGGCAGCACCGCCGGAACTGCAGGCGAGGGAGAGCTTTTTGTCGGAAACTTCAATGTCCTCAAAAAAGAGACATATGAAACCGATCCTGAAAAGGCCGATTTTGTAGAAAATCTGGCAGAATTGAAGGATCGATGGCGGAGGGTGCTTAAGGCTCAGATAATCACCCAGTACCTCGATCTGGTCGAGGAGCAGCAAAAGGCTGGAGAACAGAAGGATAACGAGACGGCAGAGAAAAAGCCGCAGTCGATTAAAACCGATGTGGAATTGTGGCAGGAAGCGCTCATCAAGGTCGGCAAGAGAAACAAGACCTTTTTCCAGCGCCTCCATCAGGAAACTCTGCAGGATCACTATGATCGATTTTTTAATTGTATTACCAGGGCGTTTGATCCCCATACCAACTATATCCCACCGGCCGGCAAAGAGCAGTTCGATATCAATATGCGCGGAAGCCTGGAAGGAATCGGTGCCTTGCTTCGTGAGGATGACGGTTTTATCAAGGTGATCAGGATCATACCGGGCAGCGCCTCGGCCATTCAGGGCCGCCTCAAGGCCGAGGACATAATCCTCCAGGTAGCCCAGGAGGGCGAAGAACCTGTTGATATTACCGATATGCGGCTGCGCGATGCCGTGCGTCTTATCCGCGGTCCCAAAGGAAAGGCCGTTGTCATTAAGGTGAAAAAGCCCGACGGCACCACGGAAACTATCAGGATCGTCCGTGATGTTGTGCAGATTGAAGAAACCTTCGTGAAAAGCACCGTTCTCGATTCTGCCGACGGTCGTAAGACAGGATATATCTATATTCCAAGCTTTTACCGGGATTTCGAGGGAACGCGGAATGGTTCCCAAGGAAGGAATTCAACCGACGATACCCTCCGGGAGATAGAGAGCCTCAAGAAGCAGAACGTCGATGGCATTGTGCTTGACCTGCGTGACGATGGTGGCGGAGCCCTGGTCGACGCAGTCGACATTACCGGCCTTTTCATAAAATCCGGGCCGGTCGTACAGGTGAAGAACAGCTTCGGAGATAAACGGATATTGAGCGATACCGATGACAAGGTGAATTATGCCGGTCCACTGGTAGTATTGGTGAACAAGTTTTCCGCTTCGGCCTCCGAGATCGTCGCAGCGGCCTTACAGGACTATAAAAGGGCTGTCATTGTCGGGGGAAAGCACACCCATGGAAAAGGCACGGTGCAGACGATCATCGATCTGAATGAAAACATTCCGCTGCTTCACCTTAAGAAATATGAGGATCTTGGCGCTCTCAAGGTCATGATTCAGAAGTTTTACCGGGTAACCGGCGGCTCAAATCAGTGGAAGGGCGTAGAATCGGATATCGTGCTGCCGAATCTTTTTGAACATATTAAGTCGGGGGAACGTTATCTTGATTATTCACTTCCCTGGGATTCCATCGAGGCAGTGCCGTTTACTCCCTGGACTGACAAACCGTTTGATCTTGAATTGCTCCGGAAGAGGAGCCTCGCGCGGGCCGCCGTCGATGAGGGATTGAAAATAATTGCCGAGGAGGCAGTGAAGGCTGTCGAACGGGCTGAAAATACCGTTGTATCGATCGATCTTGAAGATATGCGCGGCAAACGTGAAGAATCAAGGCTGATGCGGGAAAAAGTCGGAGCACATTACCGGAAATACCGGGAGGAGCAGGAGAATAGCGGAGATTTCGATGAGTTCGAAGACGAAAAAGCCGATCCCAAGGAAGTCTGGCTGAAGAATGTGCAGGAGGATCCTTACATCAGGGAAGCGGTGAATATCATCGGTGATATCATCCACTATTCCAGGTCGTAGACCAACAAGGGAAATGTCTTGCTCGAACTTTACCTCTTTGTGAAGGTATCGATGCTGCGGGATAAGCTCAGAGTCAAGTAGGTGTAATGACCAAAAAACACGGAAAACCCAGATCTTTGCAGACTATTGAGCCTACTGTGCACAAGAAAAATACTCTTGAAAAAGAGGGGAAAAGGTGCTAATTGTGAACCGTCATTCACTCATGAATTCTTCATCTATTGTCTTTTCTCTCGCGAAGAAAATATTTAATTCAAAGGTTGTACACGTATGGATCTTGCCGAAGGTTTTAGGAATCACAGAGAAAAAATAGTCGATAAATGGGTCGAATACACCTTGTCCACTTATCTATCTTCAGGTTTTTTTATTAAAGAAAACGATAAGTTCGCAAACCCTGTCGGTGGTAATATCAGAGAAGCCCTGGGCAGGCTTTTTCTTCTGCTCTGCAAGGGCGCCGATTCAAAAGAATTCATTCCCCCGCTTGAACAGATAATGAGCATTCGATCGGTGCAGGAGTTTTCGCCATCGCAGGCGGTCGCACCACTGAACGCGGTGAAGCATATCACCCGGGAGGTCTTTGCCGCCGACAAGGAGCGAAGCCAGCTGGTGGGTGAGTTGTACGATTTTGAATTTGCCGTCGATCTGGCGGTGCTTGCAGCTTTTGATATCTACATGCAGTACAGGGAACGTCTCTATCAGGTCCGCATCAAGGAGATCCGGTCCGGAAGCCATATATTGACAGACAGCAGATGCCCTTCGCATTTGTTGCCTGGAAAAGCTTTAAAAAAAGGGTAAAGGTATTTAACTGGTTTCCATGGAGCGGGGGTGATGGGTCGGCTGCCCTTTCCGAGTGGTTTCCAAAACAGTTCAATTGAAGCGAGGTAAGAAATGAAGTACGCCTTCTCATTCCTGGTAGTCATTGCGTTGACAGTGATTGCCTGGCTCGGATCTCAGATACCGGGGATGCCCTACTTGTTCGGGGTAGCTCTGCCGTATCTGGCCATTATGATCTTCCTTGGCGGGTGTGTCTACAAAGTGGTGCAGTGGGCCAAATCCCCTGTCCCATTTTCAATCCAGACCACTTGCGGGCAGGGGAAATCACTGGGTTTTATCAAGCACAACAGGCTTGAAGCTCCCAATACGACAGCCGAGGTAGTGGCAAGAATGTTTCTCGAAATAGTCACCTTCCGGTCACTGTTCAGAAACACCAAATCGGAGATTCACGACGGGCCCCATATCACTCACGAGTCATCGAAGTGGTTATGGGTTTTTGCGCTGATATTCCATTACTCTTTCCTGGCCATCATCGTACGGCATATGCGTCTTTTCCTCGATCCGGTTCCGGCGTGGATCGGCTGGCTGGAATTCGGCGACGGAATATTTCAGGTTGGTGCTCCAGGCTGGTACATGAGCGATATCGGACTCCTGCTCGGCTGTATTCTCCTTTTCAGCAGAAGGCTTATAACCCGTCATGTTCGGGTTATCTCCCTGATGAATGATTATTTCCCGCTGGTTCTTATCTTCGCCATTGCTTTGACCGGTGTCCTGATGCGCTATGTGTTGCGGACCGATATCGATATTGTCAACATCAAACAGTTGACGGTTGGGCTGGTCACCTTATCGCCCACCATCGGTGCCGAAATCGGAGCCATTTTCTACATCCATCTGTTCCTGGTCTGCGTGTTGCTGGCATACTTTCCTTTCAGCAAGCTCATGCACTTTGCCGGAGTGTTCCTCAGTCCGACCCGTAATATGAAAAATAACAGCCGTGCCGTCCGGCACATCAATCCCTGGAACCCGAGAATCCTGCCCCATTCCTATGCCGGGTATGAGGATGAATTCCGCGAATTTATGGTAGATGCGGGAATTCCGGTTGAAAAGGAGCTGTCTCCGGCAAAGGTTGAAGATATTAATTGACCCAATAACTAGCTTATAAGGATGAGTGAACGATGGCCGTTCCAAAATTACAACAATTATCGAAAAGCGTAGTGCAGGAGCCATCCTTGGCGACAGGAGCGATACCTACCAGGGACTGGATGGATATCCCCGTGGTTTTTAAATCCGGGAATTATGCCTACCCTGCCAAAAAGGAAAAAGTAGAATACCTCAACAGCCAGTCCGGTCTGCATTTTCCCAATGCCCGTGAGTGGTCGCCGGAAGACGACGACTGGAAATTGCCGGAGGACTGGAAAGACATAATTATCAAGGGCTTGAAAGAGCGTCTTGATAAGTTCAGATCACTGAAAATATTCATGGATTGCTGTGTCCGCTGTGGCGCCTGCGCGGATAAATGCCATTTTTTCCTTGGCACCGGCGATCCGAAAAACATGCCTGTGCTCCGGGCGGAGCTGCTCAGGTCGGTCTATCGCAATGATTTTACCTTAGCCGGTAAGATCCTCGGCAAAATGGCCGGTGCCCGCGAAATGACCGTGGGCGTGCTCAAGGAGTGGTTCATGTACTCCTACCAGTGTACGGAATGCCGGAGATGCTCGGTCTTCTGTCCCTACGGCATCGATACCGCCGAGGTGACCATGATGCTGCGCGAGCTCCTCCATCTGGTGGGTGTCGGCATCAACTGGATCCTGGAACCTGCTTCCAACTCCAACCGGACCGGCAATCACATGGGATTGCAGCCGCATACCTTCAAGGATAACGTGGAATTTCTCGTCGACGACGTAGAAAATCTGACCGGAGTACGGCCGAATATCAGCTTTAACCGGAAGGGTGCCGAAGTTCTGTTCATAACTCCGTCGGCTGACGTTTTTGCCGAGCCCGGCCTCTACACCGCCATGGGCTATATGATTCTCTTTGAGGCGATCGGTCTCGATTACACCTGGTCTACATATGCGTCGGAGGGTGGTAACTTCGGCCTTTTCACCAACAATGAGACCATGAAGAAACTGAACGCCAAAATGTATGCCGAGGCCAAACGCCTTGGGGTAAAATACATCATTGGCGGCGAGTGCGGTCATATGTGGCGTGTTCTGCATCAATACATGGATACCATGAACGGTCCTGCCGATTTCCTTGAGAAACCTGTTTCATCGATTACGGGTACGGTCTTCGAAAATGCGGCCTCGACCAAGATGGTTCATATCAGCGAGTTCACCGCCGATCTTATCAAAAACGGCAAGATCAAACTCGATAAAAGCCGTAACAGCCATATCAAAGCGACCTACCATGATTCCTGTAACACAGCCAGAGCCATGGGATTGCTTGATGAACCTCGCTACATCCTCGATCATGTGGCCGATTGGGTGGAGATGCCGGAGAACACGATTCGCGAGCAGACCTTCTGCTGCGGCTCGGGTACCGGACTCAATACCGACGAAATTATGGAATTGAGAATGCGTTCAGGATTGCCGCGCGCCAATGCCGTCAAATATGTTCACGAGAAACATGCTGTGAACATGCTGGCTTGTGTTTGTGCGATTGACCGGGCGACATTGACATCACTCATGAACTACTGGAATCCGGCTGTTTCGGTTTGCGGCCTCACCGAGTTGGTTGCCAATGCGATTGTTCAAGAAGGTGAAACCCGCGGTGAGCTTGAAGAAGGCCTCCGTACCATGCTATAGAAAATCCTGATCAGAACATAGGAGTAAAAGTAATGTACAATAAAGGAACTATTATACCGGGACTGATTATTTTCGTCCTGATGGTAACTTTCCCGCTCTGGTTCAATGCCTTTTCTACGGCGAGCACGGTACCGAAGGTTGAATTGCCTCCAGGCGGTGAAAAAGAGTGTGTCGCCCCGGCAGCGGAAATGCGGGCCAACCATATGGTCATGCTGAACGAATGGCGCGATGATGTCCTTCGTAACGGCAACCGCAATACTGTAACCGTAGCCGGCAAAGAATATCGCAGAGGTCTGCAGATGGCGTGCATGGAGTGTCATTCCAATAAGGAAAAATTCTGTGACTCCTGTCATGTGTATACGTCTGTCAAACCCTATTGCTGGGATTGTCATTTGACCCCGACCTTAGCGGCGACAAAGAAGGAGACACTCTAATGGATAAGCAAAGAAGAAAATTTTTGAAGATTGCCGGAGCGACTGCACTGGCCGGTATCAGTGCTCCGGTTGTCGTTAAACTGACTTCGTCGCCGGTATTGGCTTCATCAGCTACGGAGAAAACCGATGCCCACGGTGCTGCTCCTGCACAAGGGCACAGCGCAGCAGGTCATGAGGCTGAAGCTGCTCCCCAGGGAGTCCGTCTGGGAATGCTGATCGATATGCGCAAACTCTACGGCCATCCCGAGTTGCTCGATAAGGCCACTGCGGCGTGCAATAAAGCTCACAATATTCCTGAGATTGACAGTAAAAAGAGTGAAATCAAATGGATCTGGAAAACTCCTTTTGCCAACGCTTTCATCGACCAAGCGACATATCACTCCTCAAAGATAACCAGGGAGAGCGATTTCCTGGTGCTCTGTAATCACTGTGACGCTCCGCCCTGCGTTCGGGTGTGTCCGACTAAAGCCACTTACATCGAGAAAAACACCGGTATCGTGGCGATGGACTATCATCGCTGCATTGGCTGCCGCTTCTGCATGATGGGGTGTCCTTACGGTGCAAGAAGCTTTAACTGGTTCGATCCGCGTCCTCACATCAAGGAACTCAATCCGGACTTTGCTACCCGGATGCGTGGTGTTGTGGAAAAATGTAACTTCTGTGGTGAGCGCCTTGCGCTTGGCAAAGAACCTGCGTGTGTAGAGGCCGTCAAGGAGGTGGGGGCGATTGTATTCGGTGATCTGAATGATCCGAATTCGGAAATTCGCCAGCTTCTTGACCAGGAACATACCATCCAGAGGCAAGCGGCCCTTGGAACCAAACCGTCAGTCTTTTACATAGTGTGAGGATGTCATGATCGAAAAAGCGTTAAAAGGAAACTCCAACTACTGGATGTGGCTAGCGTTTCTGAGCGCATTCATAGCAGTCGGAGCGATCTGTTACTTGAGACAGTATCTCTTTGGTATGGGATTGACAGGCATGGGCCGTGACTTGTCATGGGGATTGTATATTTCTCAATTCACCTTCCTGGTCGGTGTCGCGGCCGGAGGGTTGATGCTTGTCCTGCCATATTACATCCACAATTACAAAGCGTTCGGCAGGATCACCATCCTAGGTGAATTCCTCGCTATTTCCGCTATCGTCATGTGTCTGATGTTTATCATGGCAGACATCGGCCAGCCGTTGCGCGGACTGAACATGATGCTTTATCCGACTCCCAATTCCATGTTGTTTTGGGATATGGTGGTGTTGCTCGGTTATCTGTCCCTGAATATCATCTGTGCCTGGGTTATTCTTACCGCAGAACGGAAACAGGTCAAGCCGCCGAAATGGGTGTATTTCTTCGTCTACCTATCAATTCCATTTGCCGTTTCCATCCATACCGTCACCGCGATGCTGTACTGCGGTCTGCCCGGTCGGCATTTCTGGCTGACCGCCATCACCGCTCCGCGTTTTCTTGCTTCGGCATTTGCGGCGGGACCGGCTCTGATTGTTATAGCTTGTCTGATCATGAAGCGAATTACCCATTTTGACGCGGGCAAGGAAGCGATCAACAAGATCACCACAATCATCATGTATGCAGCTTTGATCAATGCGTTCTTCGTGGGTCTTGAGTTCTTTGTCGGCTACTACTCAAATATTCCCGGCCATAAACATTCCCTGGAATATCTGTTTTTCGGTCTGGAGCATCACGGTCATGTGTATAACAATCTCGTTCCCTTCATGTGGACCTCGGTTTTCCTGTGTTTCGGTGGTCTCGGGCTTTTTGCCTACATGAAGATCAAAAAAACCGGGACCGATCTGATGATCGGAATCGGTTGTGCGATGATATTCGTTGCACTCTGGCTGGATAAGGGACTCGGTTTTGTCATGGGTGGTCTGGTTATCAATCCGTTGGATGAAATCGTCGAGTATTACCCGACCGCAAACGAGATTGGGATTACTCTGGGGATCTGGGCAACAGGAATTCTTCTTGTGACCGTTCTCTATAAAATTGCCGTAAAAGTAGAGCACGAAGTAGAAGGCTAATTCCTCTCACGAACTCTCAGCGATTTTAAAGCCTCCGACTTGTCGGGGGCTTTTTTTTTTGTTAAAAGAAGGAGACGAGAAGTGCGATTTTTGCAATGATGCAACGAGAAGGGATGTTCAAAGGACATAACTTGCCAAAAAGGGTGCTCATAATCTACTATTCGTTTACTCAGCAGACCAAGTTGCAACTCAAGCAACTCGTAGCCGGACTAGAGAGTTGCGGCATAGAAGTAACCCAGGAAAGACTTGAACCGATCAGTCCTTATGACTTTCCCTTCAGGTCCGGTTTCAGACTCGCCTTGGCAATGGTTGAAACATTTTTTCGCAAGAGAATGAAAATAATGCCGATTTCTCCACGTTGCATGGGCGAATGGGACAGTATTATTCTGGCTGGTCCCACCTGGTCATATCATCCGAGTGGACCGATACTCGACTTTCTCGATCGGTATGGCCGGGAAGTCTGTGCCGGGAGGAAGGTGATCCCGTTCATCTCCTGCCGTTCCTACTGGCGATGGCACTACCGGACGTTGAAAACGTACCTGCTGGGCTGTGGTGCAATAGTCGAGAAGCCGATAGTGTTCATCCATCCGATCCGCGAACCTTGGCGACTCATAGGATTGGTTCTCCAGCTGCGGGGTAAAATGATTCGCAGGGAAAAATCCTGGTTCAGGAAACACTATCCCGGCTATGGCCATAATAAAGAGCAGGGGGCTGAGGCCTTGCAGCAGGGCAGGCAACTCGCCGAGAAATTGCTTGAAAATCGATAAAACAAGCCTCTTACGGCCATTGCCCGGTGAGATAAAGATGATAAAAATAAAGAATATTTTCGGAAAAAAAAGTATAAACCAGAGCTGCAAGGGAAAGAAATGGCCCGAAAGGAATACGGGTCTGGCCCCCCATCTTCTGGCTGCGCATGGCGATCAACCCGGCAATCGAGCCGGTTGCCGAACTGGCCAGGATGATAAAAGGAAGTGATTGCCAGCCAAGCCAGGCGCCGATCATGGCCAGCAGTTTGATGTCGCCACCGCCCATCCCGTCGATTTTCCTGATCAAGGCGTAGAGGAAGGCCACCGCATAGAGGACACCGCCACCGGCCAGGATGCCGATGAGGGAATTCTGCCAGGTTACGGTATCACTTACCAGAGAGAAGAGGAAACCGAGCAGTATTCCCGGAAGACTGATCACATCGGGAATAATCTGATGATGGATGTCTATGAAAATGATCACGAGGAGTGCGGCGCAGAAAATGAAATAGCCGGCCATGACATAAGAGAGCTGGAACCGGTACACGAGTGCCACGGAGAGGAGGGCCATCATCAATTCGACAATCGGATACTGCATTGAGATGGATGTGCGGCAATGGCGGCATTTCCCTCGAAGAATCAGAAAACTGAGGATCGGGATATTGTCATACCAGGAGAGAGCCGTGGAACAGCCGGGACAATGGGAAGCCGGAAAGACGATAGACTGGCTGTGGTCGGGAAGTCGTAAGATGACTACATTAAGAAAACTGCCTACGACAGCGCCAAGAAGGCCGGCTGCAGTGAGAAGAAAAAAGTCCGGAATCATGGTTGCAAAACTTTGGTTGAGGTCTAACCCCCACAAGGGGGGTAAGTGCCTTTCGCAGATTATTTCTTGTTTGCACGAAAATAATCTGTAAGGCACTAATAAGATGAAACGATTAATCTTAATCTGTCTAAGTGTATAGGTAAGTATGTCACAATTCCAGGAAAAAGCAACGGTTGTCCGTGTCGAACGGTTTTCTGATGAAAACTTCCGGCTCACCCTTGATTGCCCGCTTATTGCCGAGAGTGCCAAACCGGGTCAGTTTGTCATGATCCGGACGAGTGTCGGTAAGGATCCGCTTCTGCGCAGACCCTTCTCCATCCACCAGACCAGCAGGGGCGGCAAAATTCAAATCTACTTTAAAGTCGTCGGCAGAGGGACGCATATTCTCGCCCATGTCAAAGAAGGTGAGGAATTATCGGTTTTTGGTCCCTTGGGCAAAGGATTTCGACTGAACCCTCACGTACCAGCGATACTTGTCGGAGGTGGCCTGGGGATCGCTCCCATGCTCTTTCTGGCTAAAGAAAACAGTCGCTTGAAAAAGAGTAGCAGTGAGGACCTGATTCTTCTCGGGGCTCGGGAGAAGAGCGAACTGGCACCGCTCCTCGATGATTTTCGACAGTTTAACCGGAAACTCCTGACTGCAACCGATGACGGTTCGCTTGGTCATCACGGCTTTGTCACTGAAGTCCTGCAGTCTATCGAGTTGCCACCAGGCTGTATTGTCTATGCCTGCGGTCCGGAACCGATGATGGCAGGAGTAAACAAGATCTGCCGCGACCAGGGCATCCCTTGCCAGGTATCGGTCGAGAGCGTCATGGCCTGCGGCATGGGAGCCTGTCTCGGGTGCAGCAGGCCTGCAAAAAGCGGTACCTACACCCATGTCTGTCTGCACGGTCCGGTGTATGATGCGGAGGAACTGATATGGAATATATGATCCCCCGCGATGAGACGCTGCCCGATCTGCGGGTGAATATCGGCTCACTCGAAATCGCCAATCCGGTAATGACCGCATCCGGGACCTTCGGTTATGCCCGCGAGTTTGAAGAACTGACCAATCTTCATCGACTTGGCGCGGTTATAGTCAAGGGTATTTCGCTCTATCCCCGGGTAGGCAATCCACCGCCTCGGATTGTCGAAACAGCCTGCGGCATGCTGAATGCCATCGGTCTGCAGAATGTCGGAGTGGATCGATTCATCTCGGAAAAAATGAAATATCTGGAGGGGTTGAATGTTCCGGTGATAGTCAATATCCTTGGTGATTCCCTGGCCGAGTATGCCGAGATAACCGAACGCTTGCGCGGAGTCCCCGGTGTTGCCGGTATCGAAGTGAACATTTCCTGCCCCAATGTCAAAAAGGGCGGTGTTGCTTTCGGCACCGATCCGGCAATGGCGGCAGCGGTCACCTCGGCCGTGAAACAAAAAGCCGATGTTCCGGTGATGATCAAGCTTTCGCCCAATGTGACGGATATCACGGTTATCGCCCGGGCAGTGGAAGATGCCGGGGCCGACTCGCTGTCCCTGATAAACACCCTGATCGGTATGGCCATCGATCTGAAGACCCGGCGTCCGGCTCTTGCCAACATCATCGGCGGGCTGTCGGGTCCGGCGATAAAACCGGTAGCTCTGCGGATGGTGTACCAGGTGGCCAAGGTCGTGTCCATTCCGGTTATCGGTATCGGCGGCATCGATTCGACCGAAGATGCCTTGGAATTCATGCTCGCAGGAGCGACAGCGGTGCAGGTCGGTACTGCCAATTTTATCAACCCGCGGATTACCGAAGAGATTGTCGAAGGCATGTATGCCTATGCAAAAGCAGAAAAACTGATTTCCATCCGGTCGATTATCGGAGAACTGAAGACAAGTGCCGGCAGCTCTGCTCTTTTTGATCAACCTTTCTGTGGACAAATATAATGATAGAAATACAGCCAGTTGCAAAAATCGATGCGGCAATAGAGGTACCAGGGTCGAAAAGCCTTACCCAGCGGGCCCTCATTGCCGCCGCCCTGGCGAAAGGCGAGAGCAGGCTCATTGGCCCCCTCGAGAGCGATGACACCGCCTATTCGGCTAGAGCCCTGATGCAGATGGGCGTCGCTATTGAAAAAAGTAAGGACTGGCGGATTTCTGGGAACAGCGGTCTGATTCAACCCGCCGAGACGGCCATTTACCTCGGCAATAACGGCACCGCCACCAGATTTCTGACATCGGTTGCTTCGCTTGGCAATTCCACCTTCGTTATCGACGGTGATTCGCGCATGCATCAGCGCCCCATCGGGCCATTGATGACTGCTCTGCAGGGCTGGGGAGTGGATATAATTTCCACCTTGGGCACCGGCTGTCCGCCCTTGAATATTAACGGCCGCGGGCTGGCGGGAGGAACGACGGTTCTGCCGGAGGGAAAGAGCAGCCAATATCTTTCTTCTCTTCTTCTGGTCGCTCCCTATGCCAGAAAACCGGCGATTTTGAAGGTAGAAGGGGAAGTTCTGTCCAAGCCCTACGTTTTTATGACGCTTGCGGTCATGGCCGAGTTTGGCATCCAGGTCGAATGCGCCCGTGATCTCAGTTCCTTTTCCATACCTCAGGGGTGCTATGAAGCCAGGGAGTATCGGATAGAAGGAGATGCCTCGAACGCCTCGTATTTCTGGGCAGCCGCGGCGGTCACCGGCGGCCGGGTGACAGTGACCAATGTCCCGGTACCTTCCCTGCAGGGGGATGCCATGCTGGTTCCCCTCCTGGGGCGAATGGGCTGTGAGGTATCCAGAACCGAGCACGGCATAACTCTGCAGGGAACCGATCGCCTGGAAGGCATCACAGTCGACATGGGCGATATGCCCGACGTGGTGCCGACGCTCGCTGTCGTTGCCGCATTTGCCCGGGGGACGACAGTCATTGAAAATATTGCCCACCTGCGGATCAAGGAGTGCGATCGTCTCGCCGCGGTAGTAACGGAATTGACCAAGCTCGGCGCGCATGTTGAAGAGCGTGATGCCGCCATGATTATTCACGGCAATGGCGGTGCTGATCTGCATGGTGCCGACATTGAAACGTATGAAGACCACAGGATGGCGATGAGTCTTGCGGTAGCCGGCCTCAGGATTCCCGGCGTCAGAATTACCGGCGAGAAGTGCGTCGGCAAATCCTTCCCCGATTTCTGGCAACGTTTCGCCCTGCTGGCCGGGCGATAGAATAAAGCCTCTCCTGTTCTCTAACCCCCATAAGGTACTAAGGAGGGTCGGGCAGAAACGAAAAAACGGCTCTGCAGGCAAATCGCCTGCCGAGCCGTTTTTGTTCAAATCAGCTGTCGTACTGTTATTTCTGGTGGTCTATCTTTGCCACTGCTTCCTGGACGAGTCGTTGTACCACACTGTCGAGGGTTACCAGTTGAGTGGCGTGTCCGGACATGCCAAGCAGTCCCTGGGCCTTTCCTCCAGTCTCCATTTTTTTCTCCACATAGCCTGTTGTAACCTGTTCGGAGGTCGATGCATCAATGACTTTATACCGCAGGCCAACAAGCCATACAGCGGCATTTTCACTTGTCCTTGCCGAAGAAATCGCGGTGTGGCCGACAGATCCTGTGACCCCGCCGACGACTGTACCGAAGATGGAGCCAATGGCGTTGCCGTCAAAACTCGATCCTGCCTCGGCTACTTCTTCTGCTTTGAGGATATCGAATTTCACAAACCACTTGGTCGAATTAAATTTTCCTTTCTTGAATTTCTGCAGGGCTGTCGGGTCGCCCATGTTGACGGCCAGCTGGATCTCGGAAAGCAGTGGGCCAAGGTCCGAACGTTCGAGAACCTTGAAATTGGCGTTGGAAAGTTCAAGTTCCGCGAAATCGGCAATATTGTTGGGAGTCACCTTCTGGGTGAAGGTGGCGCTGCTGCTCTTGATGTTGCCGGGCAGGACGATTAACGTCGGTCCTTTTTTGCCGGCATTGGCATATTCGACGGGCCGATACATGGTTTTATCCGCCTCTTCATTGGCGCGCATGGATGCCGCGCCGCCTGCTCCCGTGCTGGATGGCACACAGCCGGAAACAAGGAGGGAGAGACCAACTACAAACAGGATAAGCGGTGCGTAAAAAATGGTTTTCATCGAATTTTCCTCCTGGAGTTTATGCAATTAGCCACATCTCCCATGCAAAACATGTGAGAGTGTTGTTTCAACATGTATATATTATTGCCCGTCAATTTTGACGGTTTTCCCCAACTCCGGATTCATTCGGCTCACCTTGTCGAGGAGCTCCCGGTCCGTGATGAGCTTGCCGATTCTCTCCGGCGAGGCCGTGGCCAAAGAGGCCGGCGGGCCCTGCTGGAGAGAATGCTGGAGAAGTCCCGGTTGTGAGCCCGGATCGATTGCAACCCTGACCACGTTGCCGTGCTGGGACATCAGTTGCATCCTGGGCCCGTCAAGTTTAGCGTTTAAAGGCTTAAGTATGGTGTTGTTGAGAACCTGAGCAAAATTCCTGCCGCTGCTGGTGCACTCCACTTCATATATGCTCAGGCCGTTCATTTCAAAATTCAGGAGTTCGGCATTGAGTATGTTTCGCAGGCCGACGAATTCATCCTTGAGAAGCAGGGCGGTATCGTAATCAGGCAACCCGGTGAGCTGAATCTGATATCTCTGTGATGGCTTCATCAACTGCGACTCGAAAAAATCCTGGGAGAACTCTTCGCCGATGAGTCTGCCGATGTCTTCCAGGGCCTGGTCTTCATCGGCCCAGGATTTGTTTTTCGGCACCTTATTGTTGAAATAGATTTCTTCGCCGGTATGGTTATTGATGCATTTCACTGTCCAGGAGGTGAGCACATGTTTGGTCACCCGGATACCGGAGGCTTTCAGGGTGATCGCGGTTTGTTTGAATTTTGCTTCTCCGATGACCGAAAAATCGGCAATTTTTCGACCGGTCTGGCCTGCACCGACATCCTGCTGCAGCAGTCGGGTGTATTCCTCGGACCACACCCGGTAGCCAAAATCGATGAAATGTTCTTTCAGGATGTTTTCTGCGATTGTTGAGTTTTCCGGAACGGTATCGGAGCCCCGGTTGGCGTCGCGGATACCGACGGCAACGGAAATGGTGGGGTTGCCATACTCCCTGATAAGACTCAAGCGGCTTTCACGGGAGAGGCTCTGCAAGGCGGTTTTCACTTCCGCAAGAAAGACTTCGGCTTTAATCTGCAGATGCATCAGACCGTCTTCGCCGAGCCTGGGAGAGGATTGTTCAAGTATCTGTTTGATCAACCCCTTGGATTTAGAGAGGACGTTGTCTTCGATCAAAAGGTAATTTTCAACAAGGGTACTGCTCTCCACGTAAACTCCCACGGCTTTTTCTATGGCCTGTCTCTGGGCATCCCGACGCAGATCGTCGATCATCAGCCCTTTGTCTTTTTTGTAGGCATCGGCGTTTGGGTCGACGAGTCCCTCGGCGGTGACGATAAGGGTTTCTGCCTGCTCGGAGGTTTTTGCCATAAGCGGACCTTGAAACACCAGTCCGCCAACGACGAACAGGAGAAATGAGAGGAAGAGACGATGAGATATGGGTTCCGGTGTGCGTGTGCGCATTGGCTTACCTGCCCCCTTTGCAATATTCTCGAAAAAGCTGATAAATAATTTCATTGGATTGTTTTTTAACGAGTTTTTGGATGGTAGTCAAAACATCGGCATCGGAAAAGGTGGTTTCATTGGCCTGGGCGCTCGATATTTGCCGGCCGTGGCGATCAAAGAGGGCAAGATTGATGGTGACAAAAACCTCTTCAACCTGAACAACCGAATTGATCTGGGTCCGGGTTGAAATTATGCCTTTCAACATGAAATCGGCGCTCAATCGATCGGCGGCTGATATCGCTGCGTCCAGATCGTTATTGAGAAAAGCCTCCTGCTCTTCCCTGGCAACTTGTGCGTTAATCTCTTCCGAACTGTAGGTTTTCAGCCCGAGCTGTCTGAAGCCTTGGTTGAAAACATCGACGAGGGCGCCGTAGACCGACTTCCTGGTGCCGAAGCGACTGTCCCAGTCGGGAGAATCCGGTGAGATAAAAGAACCATAGAAACCATCATCGCCGGTCCGGTCATCCCGATGGACTTCACCGATCATGGTGGCTATTCTGCTTTTTTTAAGCGATTGAGGGCAACGAAGTTCCGTAAGTGAAACAGTTTCACCACTCTTTTCCGCGAAAGATTCTTCTTGCTCATACTCGGAAAACGAAAATGAGAAAGAAGAATGGACGGGAAAAAAAGTGCCGATAAGTATCAGGAAGGCCAGTTGTAACAAGAAGTTCATGATAAAGATGAATCCTCAGTCTTTAGGATTGTCCAATAGCGGCGAGCAGCGGCAGTACAGGTTGGCCTGGAAAAACTTCCTTCGATTCAACAATAAGTGTATTCAAAACCACTAAAATATCAAATTTTCTTTTGCGATCTAAAACAGTCAGCTCGGGGAATTCGAAAAATCCGGCCGGCGCCGAGACAGAATAATAATTGAGCCGATTGCCATATCCAGCTCTTGTGCGGCATTGCCTTGGTTTATCGCAATTTCGAGATAATCATGGCTGTCGTAAAGCGCCAGGAGCCTGCCCTTGTCCTGGTCGGCATATGCATGGCAGAAAGGTATGAGGGTCTCGTTCACCCAGATAAAGATCTCCTTGCCCGAGGCAAATATTTCGACCTCTTGTCTGGTAATATTCGTGCACAGGTTGCCGAAGTTGTCGACATGCAGGATCTCCCCCTGGAGCATATCACCCGTCCGGATGCCGGTTTCCTGAAGGGTATGTACACAGTCTTCGACCGGGATGCGCGGCCCGACGTGGTCGAGAGCAAGGCCTGCGGCCAGTCTCGCAGCTACCGGGGCCATTATATCGCGACCGTGAAATGTTGCACCGACGTTGTCAAGAAAAAGATCTGCTGCGGTTACCCGATGTACGCGGAGCGAGCCTGCGCGAAGAAAAACGGGGGTGAAGACGCCGTTATCCGGACCGATGAAGTAATGAGAGTCGGCTGCAATGGCAAGTATCGATCGGGAAGAACCGACGCCTGGATCGACAATAACCAGATGCACGGTCCCCGGTGGGAAATAGGTGCAGGATCTGGCGAGCAGGTGAGAGGCCGTTTGTACTCCCTGCGGTGGGATGAGATGGGTGATGTCGACAAGACGAACCTTCGGAGCAAGGGTTAATATAACCCCCTTTAACACGCCGACATATTCGTCCCTGAGGCCGAAGTCGGTGATAAGAGTGATAATTGGCGCAATACTGGCCGAGGTTGTCACGATAATGTTATTCTCCAGGATAGCCTTTTTTCACTAAAAAATAGAGTTTGCCCTGTTCCTTCATATGATTGGCGGCGATTTCCGCATACTCTCCATCGCCCCAGAAAATGTCTACCCGCCCTGTTCCCTTGATGGCTGCTCCGGAATCCTGCGGAAAAACAAAACGGGTCAGCGGTTTCCACCCGGTAATTTGGCCATCGACTCCGACGGTGGGCATTCTTGAGACTAAATAGCCGAGGGCTTGTCCCGGCAGAGCCGATCCGTCAAGGGCGATCGAGCGGCCTGGGGTAAGTATTTCCCCGCTGCTCCCCCTGGGGCCCTGCGAGTCACCCCATTCAAAAAAAATGAAGCGGGGATTGTGATGGAGTATCCGTTGCCGTTCTTTCTGATTATCGATGAGATAGGCCCGGATGGCCGGGATATTCACGTCTTCGAGTGCCATCTTCTTTTCATCGACCAGCAGCTTGCCGATACTGTTGTATCGAAGGCCGTTGGAACCGGCAAAACGGACCGAACGGATGGTATTGTCGGGCATTCGAATTTTCCCGGAACCCTGAACATGCAGAAGAAATGCGTCGAAAGGATCTTTCAGGAATACCAGTTCATTCCCGGCAAGAACCCCTGTTGTTTCGATTTCGGCCCGGCTCCAGTAGTCGACGAGGTGATTGTTGTGGTCGTATCGTCCGATCCGGTCGCCGTCATTGC
Source organism: Desulfobulbaceae bacterium BRH_c16a (assembly GCA_000961725.1). GTDB lineage: Bacteria > Desulfobacterota > Desulfobulbia > Desulfobulbales > Desulfocapsaceae > Desulforhopalus_A. The sequence continues at coordinate 104,818 of LADS01000049.1, read as the reverse complement.
TTTTTACGGTCACAAGCGACTTTGGCGGAGTATAGAGAGGTGTCAGAAACGGCGGCAGGTCTGTGAGACTTCCTTCGAAGGTCGGCTCATAATATCCGGTTACCAGCATGTGTCTGCCACGCCGGTCTTTTCTCCCCCCGGCCTGGTATAAGAGGTAGTTGTCACGAAGGAAAAGATCGAGCTCGTCGGCACGAGGATGCTGTTCCAGTTTTGCCAGGAATTCTTCCAGGGAAAGGAGAAGCCACCGGTTGTCGTAATAGTCCGTGCCAAAGGCGATGATTTTTTCGGGATCCTGCTTTTTCAGATAAGCGACCTGACGCCGGGAACACTCAATGAGGGAGCCCATGTCCATGTCATCGGTAAACACGCGTATATCGTCAGGGGCTAAACGGTGAAGAGGTTGATATCTTTCCGGGATGAAAAAAAAGTAGGTAGCTAGGGAAATAGCCGCAGCAAGCAGAGCAAACGGTGCAAGAAAACTGAGACGTAATCCTATGACCATTTTTTCTGTCGATCAGTTTTTAAACGCTTCAGCCATTTCCGTTACTGCCATGGCATATTTACTGCTGTGGTTATATGCAGTAATTGCCTGGAAATTCGGGTAACCGGCGACAAAGCGCATTCCTCCGCCAGCCTGCGGCGGCAGTTCAAGTCCGACAATAGTCAGCTGACCTTCGCTGGGTGGCGGGGGAAGGACAATCTGCTGGGTTTCGGCCAGCACTTGCCAGTCCACAAAGCCTTTGCGCCCTGTCTTGTGCGCGGCTGTCAGAAACTCGGCGTTCAGGGTTCCGCCTATTTCGGCATATACCGGGGCATCCAGCACCCAGCCAAATTTACTGAGGTAGTTGGCAATGGAGGCAAAAATGTCCGGCAGCGAGTTGATAAGGTCCCGGCGGTTATCGCCATCGAAATCAACGGCATATTCATTGAAGCTCGAAGGCATGAACTGAGACTGACCGAAAGCGCCGGCGTACGACCCTCTTACACTTTGCGGATCGATCTTGTTCTCTCTACAGAGGATGAGGAAGTTGATAAGTTCTTTGCGGAAAAAATCCGAGCGACGGGGATATGCGGCAAAAAGAGTGTTAAGTGTCCGCTTAAGCTCGAAGTTGCCCTGATTCGTGCCGAATCTGGATTCAATCCCCCATATTGCTACGATGACTTCCCGGTTTACCCCGTACTCTTTTTCAACGCGATCGAAAAGCGACTGGTACAAGGCCAGACTCTGTTTGCCAACGGCAATTACAGTCGGCGTCACAAAGAGAGGCCGGTATTGATAATAGGGTTTGGCCTCCCATTGCTGGTCCATGAGCTGAAGAACTTTCCTGTCGATACGAAGGTCGGCGAACAGGGCTGCCAGTTGTTGTCTGGTGAAACCATGTACATCTTCCAACTCGCGAAAGAGGTCTTGATATTTTTCCGAAGTGAGATCGATAAGCTGGTTATCGGCCACAAGATCGGCTGCCAGTGGTTCATCACTTGCAAAACTGGCGGTGCCTGCAAACATAATGAGCAGGAGTGCGGCCACCAGATGACGTTTTATGAAAAAAAGATGTTGTGTATGCAATGTCTTGACAAGCTGTATATTCATATCAGGAGTAAAAAGAATTGAATGTATCGAGAAACCGGTTGAACATTTCCGCAGGAAGATTGTTGATACCTGCAGCTGCTGCTCTGCCGCCCCCGGTTGGAAAAAGTCGGCAGAGACTGTCGGCATGCCGCTTATCTCCAAGCGGGGCGCGAACACTGATCCTCAAGGATCCGTCTGTGTTTTCGGTAACGACTGCGTGGGCGGAGGCAGCCTGCTCCCTGGCCCTGAGATTGGAGAAAACCCCTCCTATCCGGCGAGCCCAGGGGGCATCGGGGAACAGGTATACCCTGTTCTTGCCGGGAGTGTCCAACTCCGGTTGCTGCATTGCCAGGGCAAGGTCCACGTTGTAGCCATTGCGAAGAATATCAAGCTCGGAGGAGTTATTGATAAAATCAAAAGGGCTGGCAAATGGCTGAACTGCCTGGTAGAGCTCGAGCGGGTGAAAGTGGAGATCTTCGAGAGAAGAACCATACCCATTGTAATTGAATAATTCTCCCAGCTCCTGTAACTGCATGATGCTCCGGCTGGAAAGGTGCTGCGTCCTGGCAAGTTCTGCCGCCTGACGGTGGAGGTTGTCGCCAAAAGCACCGCAAATGGCCCAGAGAATATATCTGCCGCTCAACTCGCGATTGACTATGAGTGACGTGCATGTCTCGGGTGAGTCATCGATATATGGCTGAAGAGCCTTGGAGTCGGGAATCTCTCCGGCGAAATGATGGTCAAAATAGCGGACAGTATTGTTGTTCTGCAAAAGCTTGAGAAGCGCGGGCCGGTTACTGGCGAGCGAAATGTCGAAAACCGTCAGGAAGCAGCCACTTATGTCGTGTACCTGCGCAAGCAGTTGGATATCTCGTTTGACTCCGGTGACAAACCTGCAGTCTGGTGCTGGATTTTCGAGACGATACTGATGGAGAGAAAAAATCCCATCGGCATCGCCGTTGAAAATGTCATAGTACATGAAACTGGAACTCCTTTGCCGACCCTCTTCCCAATACGTTCGGGAAAAAATATTTGGTATCGGCTTGGCTTACAAACTGACTCCGAACGGCATTCCGATGTTGGCGAGGTTGAACAGCACCATATAGGTTGTGTCAGCCGGAGTATATCTCGTTTCAAACTGTAAAGACCAGCAGAGCGCCTGGTAGATGAGGGAACCATTGGCCTTATTGGTTTCATCCTGGGAGATTGAATGCTCGACTTCCGCGGCGGCGAACCAGCTGTTGATGATCTGTGCCCGTCCCCTGGCGTTGATCTGTTCAATATTCTGATCGTCATTGAAACTATAATCGAGGGCTAAATAATCTCCTCGACTGTTGCCGTATTCCCCTGAAAATGTGTGGGTAATAAACTCGCTGTCATAGACATCGTAATCGGTCTTGTAGGTGACCATTGTTCTTTCGAGTGCATTCCAGATCAGCTTTGCGGAGACGGGACCAAATGGTTCATCCGACATTTTACTGCGCAGGTCATAATATTGCTCTATTTGCAGCGATGCTGTCTGGCGCATATCATCCGGATTGTCCCCGGACCTATCAAACAAAAAGTTGTCGAAGCCATAGGTTATGGCGTTTTTGTCGTCGATTCTATCGACACTGTCGAATATCGGCAGGTCATCCTGATCAACATCGGGAATATACCCGTACTTTACATAAGGCCGTACCTGGTGGGCGAAACTGGGGATGTTGCCGCCTGAATAAAAGTCTCTTTCGAGCGTTGTCGCCACTTCGGTCTCGAATTCCGGGAGTAATCTGTTCTGACTGTTATCCTGTTCCCACTCGGCATCGCCATAGGTTTGCACTTGATAGAAAGTATCCCTGAGAGCTACTTCCGCCCTTGATTCGAGATATGCACTGAGAGGAATCGGTGTAGCGATTGAAGGACGAATGTCGAAACGGTGTCCGCCCACTCCGTCCTCCCGCCAGTAGTTGACATAATCGGCATTCCAGTCGAGGGTGAAGCGGGTTTCAGATACCGGCAAGGCTCCGGAGAAGATGGCGTTGGGCAATTTCCACAGCGGGGTGTCGGTGCCGCCGGCAAATGTTCTGGTGTCGTCAATCGCCAGGAGATTTCCTTCCAGTGACATGCCGCTCCAGGTGCGCAGGGCTTTGAGGGTATTCTCGCGGAAAGGAACGGTTTGATCCTGGTAACCGCGACCAAAGGTTCTCAGGTAGCGATTGTGGGTTTTTTCAAAACCGGTCACGCCGGTATCGAACTCACTCAGGTAATCCTGATCGGAAACGATATCGAGATCGAGGCGGGTTTGCCACTCGTCGGCGAAGGTATGATCCGCTTTGCCCCGCAACCAGTACCTGTCGCTGTTGTCGTGGGTATAGCCGGTCGAGCTGTAATATTCTGTTTCGGAAGGATCCGAGAGCTGGTCGTCAAGATAACTTGCCGTGAACATGCCTTTGGAATATTCATCCGAGACATAGCGGAATTCGGCTCCGGGCATGAAACCACGATCAAAGTAATATTCCGGGAAGAGGGTGAGGTCGGCGGAATCGGAAATATTGAGGAAGAAAGGAAAGTTCAGGCCGAAACCGTTGTTTTCCGAGAACGAGAATTCCGGGAAAAGGAAACCGGTCTGGCGAGTGTTCTTTGCCGGGACTATCATGTAAGGAAGATAAAAAACCGGAACATTTCTGATTCTGAATGTTGCATGCCGCAGTTCCGCGTATCCGCCCTGTTTCACATCGGCATCCGAACTGGCGAAGCTCCACGGTGGAGTTTCGCCTTCCTCCACTTTGCAGGTGATTACCCATCCATCGATGATTCGATACGTATTGAAGCCGGTTTTTTCGATGGTTTTGCCTTCCAGGTGCATGCTGAGTTCTTGCCGGACTACTGTCGCATCGGTGAATTTTCCGGTTTCGGTGGTAAGATTCAGTGTTGCTTCCTTGGCCGACAACTGGTCGTCGTTCGTCGTTATCCGTACATTTCCTTTGGCTTTGATGGATTCGAGTTCCACATCGTAAACAATCCAGTCCGCTTCGATCGTGACTGTCGTGCGATATTCATGGGCGACTTCTTTCAAGACATCCTCTGCCGCTTTTTCAGGCTGTTCGACATCCTCTTCGAGCAGTTCGGCCCATGAGGTTGTTTGTAAATCGGCTTGTGGCGGCTGGGGGAGAAATTGTTCCTTTTTCTCGAGAATAACATTACCCTGGGCGACAATGCTGTTGGGATCTTCGTAGCGCAGCAATTTGTCGGCTGAAATGTTCCACTTATCGGTAGATACCTTTTCTGCGTGAGCGTATTCGGCAATACCGTTCACCTGCAGACAACACAGTAAGACAAGGGCAAAACGCAGACTGGAATTTCGAGGCGGGCAAAGGGACACTGTAAACTCCTTCGGAGAGATTGTTGTCGATGGTTTGCAATGAAGCTTTCCGTTTTATTAGGAAAAGGGTATTATGTCTGGTTCCGAGCTACTTTTTTTACCAGCATTGTGCCTTCTCTTACGGCAAAGACTTGACTCAACGTATCGCTGTTTCAGCAAAGCTCGAAATGTACGGTTCTCAGCGAACACTGTCAAGTTTATTTCATGTGGTTCTTCGGATGGAATAGAAATATCCATCCCATATGATTGGGGAAAAGCCAATGATATGCGATGTCGATTGCTGTGCCTTCAAAAGGAGGAGGTCGCAGGGATTGCTTAAGGATCGGAAGATAATAAATATCATTTGTAATTCCATTAAATAGACAGTACTAGTTTCACGGGAACAGATGTATTCCAAATGTGACAGAATCAAGTATGATGTACTCGTAAGAAGCTCGAAAACGGCATTTTTTTTTCATACCGCTGAAGCCGGACCCCAGGGTTTTCATCTGGATATACATTTCGGTTTTCGCCGAAGTGACGGCGCGGGAAGCTTTTACAAATCGAGTATGTCGGAAACAAAGCCGTTCTTTCCTTAATCCCGAAACGGGACTCTTTTCGTCTCTCTTTGAGAGAGATGAGAACCCTTCAAGAGGAATCCTAGCAGCAGTATCTGGCAGTTTCTTCTTAAGGGGTTAAAAACAGGGGGAACTCCTTTGTTTAGAATTTTCCAGTGGAGGCATGGGTTCAGTAAGTTCAATCATTTTCGGCCGGATAACAGCCTGAACGAATTGTGGTGAAACATCTCCTGCAGGTGGGACCACGACCTTGTCTGAAAATGATCTTACTGAATGTATGCCGGTTGGCGTTATGAGCGTTAAAAATAAATGGTGATTGTTGCATCGCCTGGCCGAAGGACCGGCCGGGAATGCCGATGATTGTCCAGAAAGATGTCGGAAGGCTGAACGAAAAGGAGGCTTACGGCTAAAGAGGATGAATTATGGTTACAAAAAAAGATGATGACGTAGAAAAAAAGATTGTCCCGGTTAAGGCGAAGACGGGGGCCTGGTGGAAGAGTAAGACGACAAATAATGCTGTTGAGAATACGACGAATGCTGTTGAGAATAGGACGACAACCGAGGAAGTTCGCGCTGCAACGGAGGCTGTCGAGCCGGTGAAGGAAGCGGCCAGGAAAAGACCCAGAAGATCTGCCAAAATTACTGCCAGGAAAAAGGTAGAAGAAGCAGTGGCGGCTGAAGCACCGGAAGTTGCGGTAATAGAAATTGCGGTGGACGAGAAAGCGGAGGGAGATCAGCCGAACATATCGGTTTCGGTTAAACCGGCCAGAAAACGACCACCGAGAAACCGGAAGCCGAGAACCAAGAACCTCAAGAGCCAGGAGGAGCCAGCCGGAGAGGAAGCGATCGTTGCGACGCCGGTGTCAGTCATCGAAGCTCTTCCTGTTACGGGCGATATTCCGGCGGAGGAAGAGAAAGAACCTCGCGAAAGACGAAAAAAGAGCAGCAGAGGGCGGCGGGGTAAAAGAGGCGGGAAGAAGACGATTCCGCTCGAGGAGACGATCCTGCAGGCGGATGAAGTTGCCGAAGGCGAGGCGGCTGTCGAGTTGCGGGCGCTTCCCGACTATTTTGAGGCGGAACGGACGGAATACGATGACGGCGAAGGTGATTTTTACCATGATGACGATCTGCTGCCGGAAGAAGGCGAAGAAGAGGAGCCTTTCGAACTCGAAGAGCCTCTCGAGGAGGTAAAGAAGGTCAGTAAGCTCCTGATCAATGCCGAGGAACCCGAAGAGTGTCGACTGGCTCTGCTTGAAGACGGACGGCTCGAGTCCATTCACGTCTCTACCATCTCCCGCACCCAGACCAAAAACAATATATATAAAGCCCGGATCGTCGCAATAGAGCCCAGCCTTCAGGCGGCTTTCGTCGATTATGGAACGGAGAAGAACGGTTTTCTTCCCTTCAGCGAAATTCATCCGGAATATTACAAGCAGGATCTGAGCAGCGAAGTTCGCCATCTGGTGGAAACCCACCAGTGGAAAAGGATCACCATTGCCGATGTTCTTGAAAGAGGCCAGGAGGTTCTTGCCCAGGTGGTTAAGGAGGAGGTGGGCAAAAAAGGTGCGAACATGACCACCTATCTCTCTATTCCCGGCAGATGTGTGGTTCTTATGCCGGGTTCCGACTCTTCGGGAATCTCGAGGAAGATATCCGGCGAAGAGCGGAGATCGCAACTGCGGGGAGCGATGAATTCCATCGATCTGCCGGAAGGTATCGGCTGGATCGTCCGCACGGCAAGTTTCGACATCAATGAAGAGGCCTTGTCCCGGGATGTCAACTATCTCCTGAAGCTTTGGGATGATATCAAGCAGAAAGGGCAGGAGATGCAGGGAGTCGGTCTGGTTTATGAAGACCAGGAAAGTGTGCTGAGGTTTCTTCGGGAGCATTTCGACCCCTCCATCGAGGAAATTCTGGTCGATGATCGAACCGCCCTCGAGCAGGTTAAAAAATTTATCGAATTGCTGCCCGAGAAACAGCGGAACGTTAAAGTTCGCCTGCATCAGGGCGCAAGGCCGATCTTCAACCAGTACAGCGTCGAGGACCAGATAGAATCGATCTATCAGCCGCAGGTCAGCCTGCCCTCGGGTGGGTCGATTGTCATCAGTCCGACCGAGGCCCTGGTCGCTATCGATGTCAACTCGGGTTCGACCTCGAAGGGAAAGAACTTCGAGGCTTCAATCTTTCAGGCGAACATGGAAGCTGCCACAGAACTGGCAAGGCAACTCCGACTCAGGGATCTTGGCGGCTTAATTGTTGTCGACTTCATCGATATGCGGAACAGGAAGCATATCCAGGCCGTGGAGAAAAAGGTCAGGGAGGCGATGAAGAAAGACAAGGCCAAAGTCGATTTCAGCCGTATTTCCAAATTCGGCCTGTTGCAGATCAGCCGACAGAAGCTTGGTGCACCTATCGAGGCAGGGAACTACCGACAGTGCGAACATTGTAAGGGCCGGGGGACAGTCAGATCGATTGAGACGCTTTCTCTCTATTACCTGCGGCGAATCCAGACAGGAGCCAGCCGCAAGGTTGTCGGGCGGATCGAGTGCCATTTTCCCCTTGATGTCGCTTCCTATCTGCAAAACAACAAGAGAGCCGAGCTGCATGACATGGAAAAGCGCTATGGTGTTGAAATTTCAATTATCGTCGAACCCGATATGAAGCCTATGGACAATGAGCTCATCTTCCATAAGGCAGAAAAAGAGGAGAATCCTAAAAAACAGGCTTGAGTTAGCTCTCGATGTAGGGTATATACCAACTCGCCCAAGCACCAGTAGCTCAGCTGGATAGAGTACCTGACTACGAATCAGGTGGTCGCAGGTTCGAATCCTGCCTGGTGTACCAAATTTCAAGGACCTGCAGTCAACGACTGCAGGTCCTTTTTTTTTGGTGGTCTGTCTTTTCCGCCTCTGTCCCGCATTTTTCGTTCTCCATTGCCCGTTAATTGCGTAAATAGCTCGAACGGTATAACACCGAAGACATCTCATAAAGATCTTCATGGATCTAGCTGATCCCGGCTTCGATCTGCTGCCAATTTTTCCATTGCTTCGCGTCCAAGCTTTCAGGCGGCGATAATCGAGTTTTTGTTGAAATTCAATCTGTTCCGGCGAATGTGCTTCTCATTTTTTACATATTGCTTGAATTTGCTCGATTATGCATTATCCCTCTAGTAGAATTTAGACGGCTTCAGAAGCTGAGGAAAGGTGCCCTCAGCGTGGTTTTGAGATGTAAGTTCATCAGAATGGCTTTTCCTGCGAAGTGATTCCCCCGGCGTTTGACCGGATGATAGCATTATGTTCCGTCCATAGCTTTCTCAGCCACTTCCCAAGCGTATATGGACGATGCGGATGAGATGCATATACGATTCACAATTGTGATAGGAAAATGATACTAAACGTGATAGGAAAACACTTGTGATGTTGTTAGGGATGAGATATGCTATCCCGCACTTGGTCAGCTTTTCTCGGTGCAAGTATAACTCGTGCCGGAGACTGAGTATGATCAGTGCGAGTCACCATGCTTTTCCTGATGTTTTCAGGGGTTCGATGGATTTGCTCTTTGAAAAGACTCCGGCAGCCGGTTCCGTGCGAAGAAGAAGGGACCTGTTTTTTAACAGGTCTCAACGAATGTGATGGAGTTCGCTTTCTTGAAATGAAGGGGTAGTATGGCAGTTTTTGAATACCGAGCGCTTGACTCAAAAGGTAAGAATCAGAAAGGGATTATCGACGCAAACAGTGAATCCCAGGCAAGAACAAAACTTCGTTCGTTGGGGAAGTACCCGGTGTCGATCGCCTTGACGAGTATGGAGCGAAGTAAAGCCGGTGGCCGGAAACCGGGTATGATTCTGTTCGGGCGTGTCAAGTCCGAGGAAGTAAGCCTCATGACCCGGCAGCTTTCAACATTGCTGGGAGCCGGTATCCCTCTGGTTCAGGCGCTGGATTCGCTGATTGCACAAACGCGCAACGCTATGCTGAAGAAGGTGATAGCGCAAATCAAGGGGGCGGTGAATGAGGGAAACAGCTTGACCAATGCGCTGGGAGAACATCCGAAGATATTTTCGTCCGTCTTTATCAATATGGTGCGTGCCGGGGAAGCATCCGGAACCTTGGATATAGTTCTAGAACGTCTTGCCGATTTTGCCGAAAAACGGGATGAGTTACAGGGAAGATTTCGAGCGGCCTTGGTTTATCCGGTGTTTATGGGGGTGATTGGATCTGCAATCCTCTTTATTCTCATTACTTACATTGTGCCCAATATTACACAGGTATTCAGCGAGATGAACAGGGTGCTGCCTTTGCCGACGCTTTTTCTCATTGGTTTGAGCGATTTTCTGAAGATTTACTGGTGGGCAGTACTTATACTAGTCACCCTGATTTTGATGGGCCTGCGATATCTTATCGGCAAACCTTCAGGAAAAAGATTATGGGATTTTATCAAATTAAAATCTTTTATTTTAGGCCCTGTTCATCAGAAGGTGATTCTTGCAAGATTTTCATCCACCCTGGGAAGTCTGCTGGAGAGCGGGGTGGGACTTATGATGTCTATGCAGATAGTACAGGCTCTGGTGGATAATGTTCATATCTCGAAAGTAATCGATGAGGCGATGGAGCAAATACGGAAAGGTCAGAGCATGACGGTGGCATTGTCTAATTCCGAATGGTTCCCGCCGATGTTTATTCAGATGATTGCAGTTGGAGAGCAGAGCGGGAACCTGGAAGGTATGCTGAAAAAGGTCTCGAAAGCATACGAGAGAGACGTTGAAATAGCTATCGTCGGGATGACTTCTTTGATCGAACCACTGATGATCGTCGGGATGGGCCTGGCCGTAGGTTTTATTGTTCTTTCAATATTATTGCCAATTTTTGAAATGAACCAGATGGTTGGATAGGAACCTCTATGCAACAATTCATTGTGCTTTTGGCGAGTTCTGCGTAAAAGGGTATATGGTAATAATGCCAACGGGTTGACAATGATCCTGAACTTTAACAGTCGAGGGTGCAAATGAAACAGACTCGGGGAATCATGAGATGGCTGGTTGTTTTTTTCGTTGTCTTCGTATTGTTTAACGATGCAGGTCAGGCAGTGACTCAGCTTGATGATACCTTTGGTGAGAATGGTTTCATTGTACAGGATTTTGGCAGTGGCGAGGATGAGATCTTCGCCATAGCCCTGCAAGCAGACGGAAAAATAATAGTCGTCGGCGAATATGATAACGGCGCGGTGAAAAACCTTGCAGTCGCCCGATATCTGCCCACCGGAGAATTGGACAAGGATTTCAACAACGATGGTATATTTACTCACAGCATTGGCTCCGGGGGTACTCGAGCGAGGAGTCTTGCGGTACAGAGTGATGGAAAAATTGTTGTAGCAGGTTCTGCGGTTGCTGAAGGAAATACTATAGCTTTGATTCGGCTTACACCGGATGGTTTTCCGGACAACCTGTTTGCCGATAACGGTCAGCTGCTTCTTCCGCTTGCAGATGGTGAAGCGAATGCTTCTGCGGTAAAGATAGCGGACGACGGAACAATTTTTGTTGCCGGCACAATAGTTAAGGATAGCGGTGCGGAAACCGCTGGAATTGTTGTGAAGCTGACTGCCGAAGGGCAATATGATGAGAATTTCGGCGAGGCTGGAATTTCAGTCGTCCCTTATGATTATGATTCTGAATTAAGGGCAATGTCGATCCAGCCCGATGGGAAAATAGTGGTGGTCGGATCTTTTGCATCAGGTGGTATTGCCGAGGCCGGAATATTGCGTCTCAACCAGGACGGCACCGTCGATGAGCAATTCGGTGAAAAAGGACAATTCATAGTTCCCCTGGAGGGGAGCGATTCGATAATCCATGATGTCACGGTTGATCCCGCCGGCCGCCTTTTTGTTGCAGGGGAAGTGAACAACGGCAGTTATCGAGAAACATTTGTGGCAGGTATTACTGCAGACGGGACGTTCAATGCGGATTTTGGGGCATCGGCAATCTATCGGAGCACTCTGGAAGCCGAGAATGTGGGGCAGGCGATAACCTTTGATGGCAATGGCAATCTTTTAATTGTCGGATTTGCAGCAACCGATCAGGGCAAAGATGTTTTTTTGTTGACGCTCGCCAAAAATAACGAACCCACAGGCGGGAACACACTCTCGGCGACGTACATAACGGCCGATCTTGCCAACACTCACGATGTCGGGAATGCTCTGGCGGCAATGTCCGACGGTTCAGTCTTTGTAGCGGGTTCCACCGGAATAAGCGGCAATACCGATTTTGCCTTGCTCCGGTTCACCGGCGGGAATATACTGAATGCTCAAGCCGGGCCGGTTTCAGGATCTGAAGGAGTTTCCACAGCCGGGTATACGGTCGTTACCAGGCAAGTCACCGACGTTACCAGGGTGAGCGCAGTTTCCGGTGGAACTATCACCGATTTCGGAACCGGTTTGTGTGCCGACGCCTGCACCGCTTCATGCAGCGAGGACCCCGATCCTGCCACCTGCTTCGATACCTGCTTTCCAACGTGCGAGCTCCCCGGCGTTATCCTTCGAGGTGTTGTTTTCGGTATAGCGGAAGATCCTGTTTTTGATGAGACTGAAGAGGACACCACCGAACCGCCGACGGACACGGACACGGACACGGAAAATTCGATTTTTCCCGAGAGCGAGACATTTGTTTATGAAACCGTCGAATCGGGTCAAACCGAAGATGGCAGCGGTGTAGGCTCCTTCGGCAGTATCATTGAGCAAATTACACCCAATACTGTTTATTACGTAAGAGCGTATGCCGTTTTATCGGATGATACAGTGATTTACGGCAATAATGTTATATTCAAAACGGAAGACGCCTGTTTCATCGCAACAGCCGCCTATGGCTCCATGCTTGAAAGGCATGTACTGATTTTGAGAGAATTTCGCGACAGGGTTATGATGGCCAACAGTATAGGCAAACGACTCGTGGGAATGTACTATGGCGTCTCTCCCGGCATAGCCGGCTTTATCGCCGAATATGAGGTGTTGCGCACCGTGGTACGTGTTATCCTGTTACCCATTATACTGCTGGCGTATTTTATCCTGAAAACGAGCGCCGTCACCAAGCTTTGCCTGCTGACGGCAGGTATCGGCCTGTGGTCGGTGAAATCAATAAGAACTCAAACTTAAGGAATATGGTTATTTCTGCATGAAAATTGAACAAGATAGGTGTTGGAAAATCGGCAAAAAGGGCGGGGAAGCAGGTTTTACACTGATTGAACTTTTAGTTGTGCTTGTAATTATAGGAATTCTTGCCGGATATATCGGCCCGAAAATTATGGGTCATCCGGAGGAAGCAAAAAGGACTAAAGCGGCGCTCCAGATTCAGGCGTTTGAAACGGCACTCAACATGTACAAGCTCGATAATGGAACGTATCCTTCCACCGATCAGGGGCTTCAGGCGCTGATTGCTCCCCCCGCGACCGGACAACTTGCCGCCAAATGGCGTGATGGAGGATATTTGGAAAAAGCCAAATTACCCCTTGATCCGTGGGGCAACTCTTTTGTCTACCTCAGCCCGGGATTAAACGGTGATTTCGATCTCAGTTCCTACGGTGCGGATGGCGAGGCTGGGGGAGAGGGTACTGGAAAGGATGTCAATAGCTGGGAAATTGAGTGATATTGTCGTCAAATTGTCCAATGAGAGAGCAAGCCGAGCGGGGATTTACTCTCCTTGAACTGGTGGTGGTTTGTGCGCTGATCGGTATCATGCTTTCATTCAGCATCCCCTCGTTGCGGATGACGTTTTTTTCCGACCCGCTGAAGAGTACGGCGCGCAACCTTATTGGTCTTGCCAACGGAGTGAGGGAGTTGGCTGTTCGCCACCAGCAGCCGTATCTGCTCCATATCAGTGAGTCTGAAAAGCGAATCTGGTATGAGATGGACGACAACAGCAGCAAGGAAGGGGAAGCTGATACTCGCCGGGAGGAAGAGGAGACCGAGACTCGCCGGGAAAATGAACTTCGTCTCCCGGAAACGGTGAGTATCTCGGGCATATGGATAGGGGAAGATGGATCATCTCAAGACAACCAGACAGTCATCTGGATCAGCAAGCAGGGATATATGCAGCGGGCTCGTGTGGGAATAGAAGATGAGGATGGGAACCAACTGATTGTTCAGTTTTTTCCGTTTCTCGATTCAGTCACCGTAACCGATAGTCCCTGAGGGGCCATTTGTGCTCTCGTAATATGGGTAAAACAACCTTTCGTCATGTTTTTTCGGCTGCAGGTACCGAACGGGCGTTCACTCTCCTGGAGGTGATGATTGCCGTTTCAATTATTGCAATCTCGCTGGTCACTCTTCTTGGTTCGCAATCAAGAAGTCTTTCTCATGCGACCGAGGCCCAGTTCAATATCGTTGCCCCTATGCTGGCGTCGTTAAAACGTGCCGAATTGGAAAGCGGCACCATCGTTGCCGCCAATGACGAAGGAGATTTTGGCGAGGATTTTTCGAAGTACAGCTGGAAGATGGAGGTGGAGGATGCAGTATTCGATACCCCTGAGACCCTGGCACAGATGGAAATGCCGTTGCAGAAGGTTGCGCTTACCGTGTCGTGGAATGAAACCCCTTACAGCTATACGCTCACCTGCTATGGCCGATGGCTGAACTGAAATGAATCGATGCGGCAACAAGAATGCCGACCAAGGCTTCACGCTGATAGAACTGCTGATGGCCATTTCTATATTTGCGATTGTAATTTCTTCGGTTTACGGAGCCTACCGGGCAACATTCAAGGTTATACAAGGATCCGAGTCACACCTGACCATATCTCGCAATGCCCATGTTGCGATGGAGAGAATAACCGATGATCTCAGGTCCATAGTGGCCGGTCCGGGGGGCGAATTGAACGGGGAACGGCACGATCTTTCCGGAGCTCGCGGCGACAGTATGACATTCATATCTTCCTCCCACCTTGCTTTAAACAAAAAGGAATCTCAGGCCGGATATGCGGCAATTACCTTTACCGCCCGGCAAAATGACGAAAGCGGCCTTTTAGACCTTTACCGCTCGGACAGGGTTCTTTTGCCTGGCATGGAGAAAGAGGCGGTTGAGTCGCCCATGGAAATTCTCGGGGCAGGGTTGAAGGAAGTGAATTTTTCTTATCTCGATGCGGATGGCAATGAATCGGATGAGTGGCAAAGTGATGACGGCAGGGAAAAACCTGAAGAAGGGCAGCCGCCGCTCGAGCCGTTGCTGCCGGCACTGGTGTATGTGAAACTTGTTTTTGCCCGATCGATCGAGAGTGAAGATGGAACTGTGTTTAAAACCGCAGTGGCTTTGCCGCAAAGGGCAAAGGACAAGGAATAAGGGGTGCCGGGAAGGTGAAGGCAGAAGAACACATCACACATGTCTGGCGGAACGAACGAGGTATGGCGCTTCTTATCACGATTATGACTGTAGCGCTCCTGGTAGCCTTAACTGTGCAGTTTCAGAAAACAACCTGGAATAGATTTGTGGCTTCCCATAATTATATGAGGGGTACTCAACTCACTGCAATTGCCGACTCCGGAGTGAATATAGCGATTGCGGTGTTACAGAACGACGCAGCCGAAAATGAGATCGATTCGTTTCACGACAGCTGGGCGGAATTGGAAAAGGAACAGTTCAATGAACTCTTTCCGACCGGAAATATGAGGATTAAGATCGATGATCTTTCGGGGCGATTGCCGATTAACAATCTTGTCGGTAAAGAGGGCGAGGCCCAACAAGGAGTAGATGCGGCAACTGCCCTGGAGATCCGCGGTATTTTCAAAAGATTGTTGCTTTCAGGCAATTTTCCGGTAGAGGACGAAGCGGAAGCACAGAATATAGTCGATGCAATTGTCGACTGGATCGATGCGAACGACGAAGAATCGGAGTACGGTGCCGAATCAAGCTATTATCAATCGCTTGAAACACCTTATGCCTGTAGAAATCAACCATTGCAATATATAGAGGAATTACTCCTGATAAAAGGAGTTACCCCGGAATTGCTGTTCGGTTCAGGCGAGGCTGCAGGGTTGGCCGATTATCTTACGGTGTATGGCACCGACGGCAAAATAAACCTCAATACAGCTGCCCCGTTGCTTATCAAAAGCCTTGAGTCGCTTATCAGCGATGAGTTGGCTGAAGAGATTGACGACTACAGAAAAGATAAAGAGAACGAAGAGCAGCTTGCTCGTCCGGACTGGTATAAAAGTATCGGCGGTTGGCCTGGAGATATCGAGATAAATGCAAATTTAGTGACTACCCGGAGTTCTTTCTTCCGGGTAACAGCCACGGGCACTCTTGATACAATCTCCCGCACCATGGTGGCCAGTCTTGAACGCGTAAGCACCGAAGAAGTTAATTTGCTCGTGAAAAAAATGGAGTAATGTAATGGCGGACACCTTGTTATATCTCGATATTCATAAAGATACCATTGCCGCAGTGGTAGTCGATAGAAGCACGAAAACCAGTCTTGTGACCGGATGTGGAGTCGTCGAAACTGCCGAGCAGACTTTTGCTGCGGCGATTGACCGGATCAAGGAACTGACAGGCTTTGTTTCCGGCTCCTGTGTCGTTACATGTGGTGCGGAACTGTTCTCCTTCAGAAATCTTTCTCTGCCGTTTACAGAAAGAAAAAAGATAGAGCAAGTTTTGCCTTTTGAACTGGAAGATCGTCTGCCGATCGAAATGAAGAGCATGGTTGTCGATTTTACGGCAAAAGAGGGCTCGCACGGTTCGGATATTATTGCGGCGATGATGAATCGGGAGTATCTGGCCGATATTCTTGCCGTCCTGAATTCTCGAGGTATTGATCCCGATTCGATTGGTATCAGCGGGCTTTCCACCGGTCTGAAAATTGCCGAGGATGGTGAAGCCAATTTTGTATTGATAGATATCGGCACCCAGTGGGCGACGGTATTCATAATTATCGACAGGCAGATAGCACTCATTCGTTCGCTCGGCATTCCGGTAAATGCTTCCGGGCAAAACGGAACTGCCGAAACATTTTTTCTGAGTGTCAAACAGACCCTTCTTGCCAGTCGCTTGGTGGATATGAATAGTCCCGACTTTTGTGTATATCTGGCTGGAAATGCCGACAGATGGGGGGAGGTGGCCTCATTGCCGCCAAGGTTGGACGGGGTGGAAATTCGTAAGTATGAGTTGCACACTCGAAGGTCCATACAATTTCAAGCGGATACCGGAATGCATTATCAGCCCGAGATAATGGATAGAGTTCTTGTGGCCGCTTTGAAAGGCGGCGCCAGAAACCGGGTGTTTGACTTTCGCAAGGATGAATTCAAAAAAAGAAAAAGTCCGAGGGAATTTCGTCACCTGTTGGTGAAGATCGCCGCACCGCTGGTTTTTGCCGCAGTAGCGCTGATCGGATACGGAGTGTATGAATACACCCATTTGCTTGCGCAACAAGAGCAGTTGCGGAGTGAAATCCATGGGGTTTTCAGGGAGACAGTGCCTGAAATATCAAGGATAGTCAATCCAGTCCAACAGTTGCAAGTGATTAACAATCAAATCGGTGCAACGTATAAACCTGGAGGCAACGAGAGAGCCGGGATCACCATTATCGATCTTCTTGCCGAGCTTTCTTCCCGTATTCCCGCGTCGTACCAGGTGAAAGTGGTGAGACTGCTGGCAGACGCCGATACTCTCCGATTTAAGGCAATAACCGGCAATTTCAATACGGTCGACAATATCCAGAAAGAACTGGGGAAATCTCCTTATTTCAAAAATGTCGTTATCAGTTCGGCAAATCAGTCCTCGCAAAACGATGAGGTGACCTTCGAACTTAAATTAGAACTTGCACGGAAATAATTACATGGCTTCATTGGTTGGACATAGGCTTCCAAGGCTTCTCTTAGAGAAATCAGGGATAGAAAAACTCAATGCCCGGGAAAAATGGGTTGTTTGGGGGGGGCTGGTTTTTGTTGCTTGCTTTATAGTACTGCAACTTGCCATCATCCCTCTTTTCGATGCCCGCAATACCCTCCGCGAATCTATCGATAGAAGAACAAAGGAACTAGCTGCAATAAAAGAGTTGCAACAGGAGTATCGTTCCCTGAAAAATGAAGAAGGAACCATCCAGGCCAGGATTCAGCAGCGGGAATCAGGCTTTACCCTTTTTACTTTTCTTGACCGGCAGGCTGAAAAGGCAGAGGTAAAAAAACAGATAATGTACATGAAACCATCGACCGCCGAGGGTGACAGTGGTTTTGTGGAGACGATGGTTGAGATGAAGCTGCAGCAGATTACCCTGGAAGCCCTGGTAAGCTTTTTGCGGCTGATTGAATCGGAGCAACATGTTGTGTTTATTCGTCGGATTTCAATTCAGGAAAGTGGCAATGAGCAGGGGTTTCTCGATTCTATCATGCAAATAGTGACGTTTGAGAAAAAGGATTAGGAATGGACCTCCGGTTTTTTCGTCTTCGCACAGTATTCTACCTGGCTTACGCACTTATCCTCACTGCTTGTCTTCTCTATCTTCGCTTTCCCGCAGAGAAAATCAAACTGTATTGTGAAAAGCGTGTTGAATATTTCTTGTCGGACAGTGACTGCAGTATCGCCCGCATCTCCTACCGTTTCCCTTTTTCGGTCACTTTTTCCAATTTTCAAATCACCCGGAAGGTCGATGAGAGAACTTCCGGATTTCATCTCGATCACTTTACCGTCACTCCCGATTTCTCAACTTTCTTTCGTAAATTTGATATTGATGGGGAAATATACGACGGCAGTTTTTTCCTGAAATTCGAGATCGATGACGCGGAAAAAAGTTTTATGTTGAACGGGGTGTCGATACAGGGATTGAATACCAGTAAGTGGGTGAACGACTTTAATGTTCTTGACCGGAATGTGTCCGGAATTGCCGGAATTTCCGGCAATTACCAGGCAATGTTCAGTGACCCGCTTGCTGGGACGGGGAAAGGCGAACTCGTGCTTGTCGACGGCGTCATTGAGCTTTTACAGCCCGTATTGTCTCTTTCGAATTTAGAATTTGAAAGGATAACCGTCGAAATGACTCAAGAAAAGGAGGTGCTCAGATTTTCTGCCGGTGAAGTGTCGGGCAATCAAGTAAACGCCGAATTTGCCGGGGAGATGAGGACGACATTGCCCCTTCTCAACAGCATTATTCAACTCACTGGTCATCTCACACCCAAGGAAGAATTTTTAGCGGCTCATCCGGAGGAAAAGCTGGTTGTCGACCAGCTGGTACGCCGTTATAAAATGCCTGCCTTGCCGTTTAAGCTGGGAGGATCGTTGAGGAGTCCGACCTTCAGGTTCAGCATGTGATATGCCAATGACAACATCTCGCATATCAAGCATAGTTCCTTTGCTCCTTATCACGCTGGTGTGTGTAGGTGTGGTTGAAGGCGGATATCTTTTATTTGAGCATTTCATTTTCGATGCTCCTCCCCGGGTTGAAGTCGGTGAAGCGGATGGTACTGCGGAACAAGCTGAAGCAACAGGAGCGGACGTAAAAAAAATTGATTACCGGGCAATACTTCAGCGTAATCTGTTCGGCCCCCCTCCCGACAGCGGGAAATCGGCAATACCTCCTGTCCGGGACAATACCGAGGCTTTAGCGGCAACGAGTCTCGACATTGTTTTAATGGGGACCATCACCGGGAGTGAAGGAACGGAGAGAGCTATCATTTTAGACAAGAAGACTCAACGCCAGGAATTGTATGAGAAAGGCGATGCAGTTCAGGGAGCACTGGTCAGCGAGATTAGAAGAGGAAAGGTTATTCTGTCGCAAGAAGGCAGGGAAGAAGTCCTTGATATAAGTGAAGCAGTGAAAGTGCGGCCTCCGGTTTATGCCGCACAGGTCGCTCCGGGACAAAGCAGCATTCCACCGGGTGTGGTGCCACGGCCGTCTCCTCGAATCGCTCCGAGTGCACCTGCGAGCAAGGCTCAACCTGTGAATGTGGATAGAACAAGAGTTCGCTTGTCCCGCGAGAACTATTTAAACCGTCGCAACCTGTCACGAAACAAGAATCTGACAACAACCCCAGGCATTCAAGGTGAATAGTCAATGAGTGGAATGCAATATTCTATAATAAGTGCGATTATATTCTGTGTATTTTCAGGATTGGGATGTGGAGATGCACATGGTCAGGAATTGCCTCGCCCGTTGAGCGAAATTGCCCCCGAACCGGATGAGGGAGGCCAACGCTATATCACCATTGATTTCGATAATGTCGATATTCAATTATTTATTAAATATATAAGTGAACTGACAGGAAAAAATTTTGTTGTAGATAGAGCCGTGCAGGGCAATGTAACAATCCTGTCACCAACGAAAATTTCAGCACAAGAGGCATACAGTGTTTTTCAATCTGTGCTGGAGGTGCACGGATTTACAACTGTCGAGGCGGGATCGGTGACAAAGATACTCCCTTCGGCTCGTGCGCGGTCTCAAAATGTTGAAATGGTGACGTCTGGAACCCCCAGCGATCCCGAAGATAAGGTTGTAACCCAGCTGGTACCGTTGAAATACAGCTCTCCGGATGAAATACAGAGAGTGTTGACGCCGCTTGTCTCCCAGACTTCAGTCCTCATCGCCCATACTCCCTCCGGTATTTTGATAATTACCGAAACGCTGTCGAATATTCAAAAGCTGCTCAGCATCATTGAGGCCCTGGATGTCCAGTCGAGAGAGGACGAAGTCGCTGTCATTGTACTCGAAAATGCTTCGTCTGCTGCTCTTGCAAAGATTTTGACCTCCATCTATCAAGGCAGCGGGGCTGCCAGAAAGCCCGGTGAAGGCAGAGGTGTCAATGAGGCCATACAGGTTGTGCCGTATGAACGGGTCAATGCGCTCATTGTTCTTGCCAATGCCGGAAATATTGCCCGGGTGAGGAGTCTTATTGCTCTCCTTGATACGGAGGTGCAACGGGCAGAAGGCAATATTCACGTCTATTTTCTGCAGAATGCCACAGCGGTGGAAATGGCGAAAGTATTGAATGTGCTGCCGGAAAGCCAGCCGCCGGCGGAAGACGCCAATGTCGTGAAAGCAGCGGCAATCTCGAAAGATGTCCAGGTGATGGCCGATGAGGAGACAAATTCTCTCATTATCACAGCAACACCGGATGAATACAAGGTGCTTGAAGAAGTGGTAAAGAAACTGGATATCCCAAGACGTATGGTCTATCTGGAAGCCCTTATCATGGAAGTGGACGCGGACAAGACCCTTGATTACGGGGTTGAGTGGGCGGCCGGCGGCTCATTCTCCGACGGTACGGGAATTCTCGCCACCGGTTTCAGCGGGACGCAAGGGTTTGACACTATAAGCGGTATAAGCAGTGACAATCCAAACTTGCCGCCGGGTTTTTCAGCGGGCATCCTCAAACAGGGCATCAAAATTGGAGACGTCACATTTCCCAACATTGCGGCGGTACTTCGGGCGGTGAAAACAGATTCCAATGTCAATATCATTGCCACCCCTCAGATCCTCACTACCGATAACAAAAAGGCTGAGATCTCCGTCGGTGAAAATGTGCCCTTTATCACCAGCAGGAACACTTCCATCACCGACCAGGATTATACCCAGTATGAATACCGGGATGTCGCAACGAAACTGGAGATCACTCCCCATATCAGTCAGTCGGACACCCTGCGTCTGGAAATTGTCACAGAGGTGGTAAGATTGGCGAATGCCTCGGAAACGCCAACAACTTTTAAAAGAACGGTGACCACCACGGTTATCCTCAATGACAATACCACCGTTGTCATTGGCGGCATAATTGGTCAGGATGCAAACGAGGATGAGTGGAAGATACCGGGCCTTGGCGATATTCCGGTGCTTGGCTGGTTGTTCAAGACCCACAGCACCACCAACAGAAAGACCAACATGTTTATCTTTATCACCCCCCGTATAGTGCGTAATCCCGCCGATGCAGTATCGTTTACCTTAACGAAAGAACAAGAGATGGAAAACCTCCTGCCGAGAGTGGAAGAGAACCTGGAAGATAAAACCCATTTCAATACTTCCATGAAACTCACGGAGAAGGGATACGAAAAATTGCAGGGTGGAGATCTGGCGAGGGCCAAAGAGTTATTTTTGAAAGCACTGGAAATTGACCCGACCAATCCGTTCGCCGCCATGAATATGGGGGTAGTTTATGAACAGGAAGGGGAAGATGAGCTGGCAATGCTGATGTACCAGAAGGTAATCGACAGCGGCACGACTGCAGTGGCAAACATTTCCAGCGATCCGAATAAAACCGGAAAACCTCTTGTGCAGATCGCCAGGGAAAATATCGAAAGGATAAAGCAGAATGAGTTTCAATAATTTTTATTTTGTCGTTAAGCGGTGAAGAAAGTATGGAAAAAATCGGTACATTATTGGTCAAGGATTCCGGCTTGTCTTCCTTGGCTCTTGACGAAGCTCTTAAGGCCCAAATAGCCAGCGGCGATCTGATTGGTGAAATACTTAAAAAAAACAGGGAGGTGGATGAGATTGATGTGCTGCAGGCGCTCGGACGGCAGTACGGGATCGAGGTTCGTAAAGCTCTGCCGGCGGATATCAAAACCGATTTCACCGAAAGGGTCTCCATCAGTTTTTTGAAGCAGCATAAAATCGTACCCATCATTTCCGCGGAAGAACAATTTATTGCCATTAACGACCCCGGTGTTTTTCAACCCCTCGATGACCTGCGGGATATTTTATCCCCGCTGGTCCTGGGCACCGTGCTCGTTCCGTCCCAGCATATTCTCAATGCCATCAACTTTGCCTACGATATGACGCAAACCTCGGCGGATGAGGTGATGCAGGATATCGACGATGAGGATCCGGAGAGACTGTTTTCCGAAATCGAGGAGATCGGCGATCTCCTCGACGATACGAGCGATTCGCCGGTAATACGCCTGGTGAACTTAATGTTCTCCCAGGCGGTACGCGACAATGCTTCGGATATTCATATCGAGCCGTATCAGAACAGCCTGAAGATCAGACAGCGGCTGGATGGAATTCTCTATGATATGCTCAGTCCGCCCAAACATGTCCAGTCGGCTCTTATCTCAAGAGTCAAGATCATGGCGAAATTGAACATCGCCGAGAAAAGACTGCCCCAGGATGGCAGGATCGAGCTGAAGGTCGCCAACAGGGAAATAGATATCCGGGTCTCGACTTTGCCCACCGCCTTTGGCGAGCGGGTAGTACTGCGTCTGCTGCGGAAGTCTTCGGTATTGATCTCGCTTACCGATCTCGGTATGCCGGAGGACCGCTTTGTTCCGTTCAGCAAGGCCATAAAAAATCCAAACGGTATTGTGCTGGTGACCGGGCCGACCGGTTCCGGTAAAACAACCACCCTTTACGCCGCTCTTTCAGCGATAAACAATACCGATATCAATATCATCACGATTGAAGATCCGATCGAATATCGCATCAGCGGCATAGGACAGGTGCAGGTCAATCCCAAGATCGACCTTACCTTTGCCTCCGGGCTCAGGTCGATTGTTCGTCAGGATCCCGATGTGATCCTGGTTGGAGAAATACGTGATACGGAAACAGCCGAAATCGCCATCCAATCGGCATTGACCGGGCATCTTGTCTTTTCAACCCTGCATACCAACGATTCGGCCGGGGCAATAACCCGTTTGCGGGATATGGGGATAGAAGCATTTCTCATTGCCTCTTCGGTCAATGCCGTGCTGGCCCAACGTCTGGTGCGGATAATCTGTCCCAAATGCAAGGAAGAGTATGACGCCCCGCCGGAGATGCTGCAAATGATAGGAGTCGGCCTGGAGGAGTCGCACAACCGGAAAGCGTACCGGGGGAGAGGGTGCGCACAGTGCCACCATACCGGTTATAAAGGCCGTTGTGGAATTTACGAACTGATGCTCATGACCCAGGACATGAAGGAGCTTATCCTCCATACATCCGATGCCAATCAGATAAAAAGACGGGCTGTCGACAACGGCATGATCACCCTGCAGCGGGACGGGGCCATGAAAGTTTTACAGGGAACTACAACCGTAGAAGAGGTATATAGAGTTTCTCAATCGTAAGATTTCAACTTGATCTTCTATCAAGAAGATGAAGAAACTCATTTTAATTTCCAGCTTGTTTATCTTGAGAATTATTCCAGCTGCTCTTTTTCACTTTTATCCTGATTCGGCGAGCAAGCCGTGAGTGAAGTGTCCTGGAACTGCCTGCAGCGACAAAAGCCGGGGAAGCGGCCGCACGTGCATGCAAAAGCCTTCTCTAAAATGTGAACTGTTTTTTCAACAGATCCTCCCTGGATTTCTTCGACTAGTGGTATTAACAATTAAAGGAGGCAGTGAAAAGATGTTCGGCCTGCCTGATTGATGGCGCAGCGAATAAAGAAGTCATTGAAGAACAGGAGAAGGGCGTATGATATATGCGAACCGCACCTATGAACTGCCGGTGTTGCCAGTCAAAAATGCCGTGGTTTTTCCTTATATCGTTATTCCTTATCTCACCGATCTCCCACGATCAATAGCGGCAATTGATTGTGCTCTCGGCAGGGAAGATAAAACGCTGGCGCTCTTTACCCAAAGAAATCCGCGCAGTAACAACCCTGGACTGCATGATCTGTACTCTATCGGAACTTCAGGAGTTGTCCGCCTGTTTGCCCGTTCCGACACTGCAATCCAGGTATTTCTGCAGGGGGTTGAGCGGATTGAAATTACCGACCTCATTCCCAGGGCTTCCTTTCTTATGGCTCGAGTTCGGGGAGTGCCGATGACGAAGGAGCAGGATATTATAACGGAGGCGATGGGCAGAGACATTCTCGACCTGGTGAAAAGATATTTCACCCTCACACACCCAAACCATGATGTGACTCTTCCGCAGGTGATCCCCTCCGAGGCAGACTTTTCTCAGATCATCTATCCGCTTGCTCAATTACTGGGTTTTTCCGTCGACCGCAGCCAGGCCCTGCTTGAGGCGTCCAGTCTCACCACTGCGATGCAGCTTATGGAGGATTATTTACGTCACGAGGTCCAGATCCTGGAAGTGCGGAAAAAGATATCGGACCAGGCTCAATCGAAGATCTCGAAAAATCAGCGGGATTATGTCCTTCGCGAGCAGTTGGAAGCCATTCAGAAAGAGTTGGGAGAATCGAATCCGTCGGACAACGATTTTGCCGAATTGAAGAACAAGTTCGATTCCTGTGAATTGCCCGATGCCATCTATGATGAAGTTAAAAAAGACTTCCTGCGCTTGAAACGTATTCCCGCAATGTCTCCCGAATATCAGGTGGCCCGCTTCCATATGGAACTGGTGCTCGATCTCCCCTGGAATGTGGCGACGGAAGATAATCTCAACCTGAACAATGCCCGTAAGATTCTCAACGAGGATCACTACGGCTTGAAGGATATTAAGGAACGGATAATTGAACAACTGGCGGTGATGAAACTCAATCCCGGCGCCAAATCGCCGATCCTCTGTTTTGTCGGCCCGCCCGGGGTGGGGAAGACCTCTCTCGGCCAGTCCATCGCAAGATCCCTTGGCAGGAAATTCGAACGGTTCAGTCTTGGGGGGTTGTCGGATGAAGCGGAACTGCGGGGGCATCGGCGCACGTATATAGGGGCTATGCCGGGGCGGATCATCCAGGCATTACGGCGGAGCGGGGCGTGCAACCCTTTGATCATGCTCGATGAAATCGATAAAATGGGCAGGGAGTTTCGGGGCGACCCGGCAGCCGCCTTGATGGAAATTCTCGATCCGGCGCAGAACTGCACCTTCCGTGACAATTATCTCGATCTGCCGTTCGATCTCTCCCGGGTGTTTTTTATCGTCACCGCCAACTCCGTGGACACTATTCCCAAGCCATTGTTCGATCGTATGGAAACTTTGCACATTTCCGGATACGGCGAAGAAGAAAAAAGAGAGATTGCGAGGCAGTATATCGTCCCCCGACAACGTGTGGATGCAGGATTGACTGCAGAACAGTTTTCCATTTCCGATGATACCCTCATCCATATCGTCCATCGATATACCCGGGAGGCGGGAGTTCGTGAACTGGAGAGGATGATCGGCAAGCTGGTTCGAAAAGTGGCCATACGTTTTGCCGAGGACGTGACCGATCCGGTGACGATTCGCCCTGAAGATCTGGCGAAAATGCTGGGGCCGGAACGATTTTTTATCGAAAAAATGCGCAAGACGCTCCCGCCGGGCGTGGCAACAGGCCTGGCATGGACTGAACTGGGAGGCGATGTTCTCTATGTCGAGGCGATCAATCTGCCACATAAAAAGAGCATCACCCTCACCGGATATCTCGGCGAAGTTATGAAAGAATCGGCCATAGCTGCGGCAAGCTTTCTCCATGCGCAAAGCAGACAGTTCAACCTCGAAATTCCTGCCGGAGCAGTCCACATCCATGTTCCCGCCGGAGCCATCCCGAAAGACGGACCATCTGCCGGTCTCACCATTGCAGCTGCTTTAGCGTCCCTGTACAGCGGACGACCAACCCGGAGCGATACCGCCATGACCGGGGAGATCACCCTCAGCGGACTTGTGCTGCCGGTTGGCGGGATCAAGGAAAAAGTTCTGGCAGCGCGACGAGCGAATATTCATCGCATCGTGCTTCCCGCAGAAAACCGGAAAGATCTGCAGGAACTGCCCGAGTATGTCCTGGCAGAGCTGGATTTCGTTTTTGTCGGCAGTATTGAGGAGGCTCTGATTGCGGCCATTCCCGGACTGGTGTCGGGTGAGTCGCCTGTGCTCCGCAAGTGATGAATGGACGTCTCTGTTTGTTTTCCCTTCCTGCGGTATTTATAATTTCTTTAAGGTAAAGGTGGTGGAGTAATCTGTAGTATAATGACAGGGGGAAATGCCGCGAATGCCGGCACGTCCCGCTCTTCCACTGAAGTTTCGCTTTTTTTTCCACTCAAGGTTCGACACATTATGACAAATCGCATTTCAGGCATAATTCCATTACTCGTTATCACACTGCTCTGCGTCGGTGCGGTGGAAGGGGGGTATATGGTTTTGGAATATTTCATTCTTCGACAGCCGGTGGAGGAAAATATCCGTCCGATGACTCCGGCCACCGATGGGGAGACCGCGCCCCCGGAAACAAAACCCGATCACAAGAGTATTCTTACCAGGAATCTGTTCGGGCCGACCCGTCCTAAAGAAACTCCACCGACTCCAACAGCTATTGTTGCCGACAACCTTGAGTTGACGGGTTTAGGGATTGTGCTTGTCGGGACAATCAGCGGCAGCGAGGGAACCCCCCGCGCCATTATTCTCGATCTCAAGTCGCATAAACAGGCTCTCTACAAAGCCGGAGATGTTGTCCAGGGAGCCAATATCCTGGATATTCGTCGAGGCAAGGTTATTCTCTCGGTCAACGGCAAGGATGAACTTCTCGATATGAGTGAGGCGGCGACCGTTCGTCCGAAAGTGAAAATACCCATGGAGCCTCCTCCACAGGTGTTCCAAAGCCCAGATGTCTCAGCTGCGGTGGAGAATGTACCTCCCCAGGAACTGGGACAACCTGTCGAGACCGCCCCCGAGAATGTTTCACCACCGAATGAGGCTGCTCCCGGGAATGTTGCTCCACCGAATGAGACCGCTCCCGAGAATGTCTCTCCACAGAATAAGGAGAACGAACCTCCGGGAAGACGAATCGTCCGTCCGCGAATTATTCGTCCTTATCGTCCTTCGGACCAGAACTGAGAAGGGCAAGGGTTCAGATTTTGGCGATTGGCCTTTACGAGGTGACCTGGTTGGGGAGCAGTCTGTCCAAGAATACCTGATAATGATTGGGCAGCGTCCGTTTCGGCGAGGTGACGATAAAAAAACTTCGCTGCATTGTCATTCCGGTTACCTCTATTTCCTTAATTGTCCCATATGCCAGTTCATCGCTTACGGCGTGCCGGGAAACCACTGAAACCCCGAGGTCGGCCTTGATCGCTTCCTTGACCGCCGCACTCGAGCCAAGGGTCGCACAGATGTTGAACTGATCGAGGGAGTAGTGCTGACGGGAAAGGAGCGTTTCTATACTCTTTCTCGTGCCCGACCCCCTCTCCCGGATAATGAAAGGAAGTGTACAGAGTTCAGCCATGGTTATTTGCGCCGGGACCGGGTTGGCGACGGCGGCGGCGAGAATGAGCTGGTCTTCGGCGAAGGGCCGGTAATGGACTTTTGGCCCTGGAATTTTTGCCCCGACAACCCCGATCAAAAGGTCGTTGTCGGCCACCGCCTCGGCAATCCCGGCAGAATCGCTGATCCTGATCTCAAAGGAAACAGCGGGAAATTCATTTTTGAAGGCAGCCGCTATCTTCGGCAGAATATACGCCCCCGGAATGGTGCTGGCGCCGATGATCAATTCTCCCGACATGATGTTGCCGGTGGCGGTGATATCTTCCTCAAGTCGGCGGAGGTCGTCGAGAATGGCCATGGCTCGGGGAAAGAGCATTTCCGCCTCGGCCGTCGGCAGGATCTTTCTGCCCAGACGGTCAAACAGGCGGCAGTTGAGCCGCGCTTCCAGGTTCTGGATATGTTCACTGACGGTAGGCTGGCTGGTGTAGAGCTGCTCGGCTGCCTTGGTAAAGCTTTTCGTCTTGTAGACGGCAACGAAGATTTGCAGGTGGCGTGTTTCGATGGTCGGCTCCCTCACATCTTAGTGAATCTGTTGACTGTGTCATTCGAGTTAGCCGCGATTATAGTGAGGGTATTCGCGATTTACCAGAAAAAAAACGTGGAAAATCGCGATGGGATTGCGGACAAGCTTGGCTCTTTAATCGAGCAGCAGCGGCGTACTCAGGTATCTCTCGCCACTGTCGGGCAGGACCACCACCACCGTTTTTCCCTTGTTCTCCGGGCGTCTCGCCACCAGGAGCGCCGCGTGGACCGCAGCCCCGCAGGAGATCCCGGCAAGGATCCCTTCCTCTATGGCGAGTTGCCGGGCGGTGGCAAAGGCGTCGTCATTGCTCACGGTGACCACCTCGTCGATAATCTCCCTGTTGAGAATGGCGGGAATAAAGCCGGCACCGATCCCTTGTATCTTATGCGGGCCGGGTTTGCCGCCGGAGAGGACCGGCGAATCCTGCGGCTCGACCGCGACGGATATCATTTTCGGGTTTCTCGCCTTCAGTACTTCCGATACTCCGGTTATCGTGCCGCCCGTACCGACCCCGGCGACGAAAATGTCGATCTTGCCGTCGGTGTCCCGCCAGATCTCTTCGGCGGTGGTCGTGCGGTGGATCTCGGGATTGGCAGGGTTGCCGAACTGGTCGGGCATAAAACTGTCGGGGGTTTCGGCAAGGAGCTGTCGAGCCCTGGCGATGGCCCCTTTCATTCCTTCGGCGGCGGGAGTGAGCACCAGCTCGGCGCCGAGGTGTTTTAAGAGTTTTCTCCGCTCGATGCTCATGCTTTCCGGCATGGTGAGAATCAGTCGGAGTTTTTTATGGGCGCAGACAAAGGCCAGACCTATCCCGGTATTGCCGCTTGTCGGCTCGATGATGGTGCTCTGCCGGTTGACGAGTCCCTGACGTTCGGCGGCTTCGATCATCGCCACGGCGATCCGGCATTTGACGCTGCCTGCCGGATTGCGCGACTCCTGTTTGCCGAGAATGGTTGCCCCTGCTTTTGCCGAAAACTCGGTCAGGGTGACAAGCGGGGTGTTGCCGATGCTCTCAATAATTGTTTTAGCCATGATATATGTCTCACTGGTAAAGGTTCGTTTCTCTTTCTAGAGCGAATTTGAGTAAATCAGCTCCGGCCGCTTCAGCAGCACTTTAGTGCCGGCCGGCACACTCGATGTCAGCCAGATATTGCCGCCGATGACCGACCCTTCGCCGATGATTGTTTCGCCGCCGAGAATAGTGGTGTTGGAGTAGACGATAACATCGTTTTCGATCGTTGGATGCCGTTTCATGTTGCGCATCTTCTCACCGGCATCGCGGGGCAAAGACAGCGCCCCCAGGGTAACACCCTGATAGAGCCTGACGTTGTTGCCGATGACGGTGGTCTCGCCGATCACCACCCCGGTGCCATGGTCAATGAAAAAGCTCGAGCCGATGGTTGCCCCCGGATGAATATCGATCCCGGTCTTGGTGTGGGCGTATTCCGTCATGATCCGCGGAATGATCGGAACCTTGAGGAGATACAGCTCATGAGCCAGCCGGTAGACAAGGGTAGCCAGGAGGCCGGGATAGCAGAAGATAACCTCGTCGGGACTTTTGGTCGCCGGATCGCCTTCGAGGGCTGCGCGAATGTCGGTCGCAAGGATTGCCGCCACTTTCGGCAGGGCCTCGATAAAGGCCAGTGCCTTGCTGTAGCTCTGGGATTCGCAGTTGGTGCAGAGCAGGCTGTTGCGGCGGCAGTCGTGGCGAATGGCCATGGTGATCTGTTCGGCCACTTTGTCGTAGAGGTCGGTGGTCTTTTTGCCGATATAGTACTCGAGGTTGGAGGCATGCAGCCTGGTCCGGGTAAAATAGCCGGGAAATAAAATGCAGCGGGCCTGCTCGACGATCTGAATAATCTCTTCCTGGGAGGGAATGGCCACCGGGCTTATATGTTCGTAACATTCCTTGGTGCTCCAGGAGGAGAGCAGTTCCTTGACGATACCTGGAACCTTGAAGTGCTGGCAGCAGCTGGTGACCTCGATGTGATCACAGAGGGCGGCAATGGCACGGGTGTCGATAATCGTTGGGTTTTTGTCGGACATGGCTGTAGGTGTAGACTGAATGGAGGTTGATAAATAACCGGTTATATATTCTTGCCGTTTCTGCTTTTCTCAATAATATAAATGCCGTAGTTGGCGCGCAGGTTGGTGAACCTGCGGACAACCCGCCCCTCGCTGTTTACCGGGTTGGTGACGACGGCAATTTCTTTCAGGATGGTGTAGCCGACATCTCTCGCGAACTTGCGGAAATCCTGCAGGGTGATGACCCGGATGTTTGGCGAGTCGTACCAGGAGTAGGGCAGTTGATCGTTTTTCGGCGCGACACCTTTCCACAGCAGCTGCAGACGGATGGAGTAGTGGCTGAAATTGGGGAAACTGACGATCACCCTGCGGCCGATTCTGGCCAGGGAATAAAGCAGCCGGGCCGGTTCGAAAACCTGCTGCAGGGTCTGGCTGAGGATGACGTAGTCAAAACTGCAATCGGGGTAGTCGTCCACCTCGTCGTTGAGATCGCCCTGCAGGACGGAGAGGCCCCGGCCGATGCAATAGGCGGCTTTTTTTTTGTCTCGTTCGATGCCGGTGCCGACGACATTCTTGTTGGCGGCCAGCCACGCCAGGAGATCGCCGTTGCCGCAGCCAAGGTCGAGAACCCGGCTGCCGGGCGGAATCGTCGAGGCGATGATGCGCAGGTCGAAACGGATGTTTTCTGTTTCAGTTTCAGGCAAGACCATCGAAAAACCCTCCGATCAGCGTGGTGAGACGTTCGTCCGGGATAAGAAAGGCGTCATGCCCGCAATCCGCCTCGATTTCGCAAAAACTGACATCCTGGCCGGAGCGCTTCAAGGTCTGCACCAGTTCCTTGGCCTGATAGGTCGGGTAGAGCCAGTCCGAGCTGTATGAGACAACCAGGTATTTGATTTTTTGTCCGCCATTTTCATGAAGAGGGCCGGACCTGCCCATGCGATCGACCACGTCAAAATAATCGGCAGCCTTTGTTATATAGAGTACCGAATTGGCATCGAAGCGGTTGACGAATTTATTGCCCTGGTGGCGCAGGTAGCTCTCCACCTGGAAATCGCCGTCAAAACCGAAGGAGAAGGTCTCTTTGTCCTGCAGTCTCCGGCCGAATTTGCGGTGCATCGCCTTGTCCGAAAGATAGGTGACATGGCCGATCATCCGGGCCACGGCAAGGCCCATGCCGGGTTTGGCGCCACTGTAATACTCTCCTTTATTCCATTTCGGATCGGCCATGATCGCCTGGCGGGCGATCTCGTTGAAGGCGATGGCCAGGGCGGAATGGCGCATGGTGGTTGCGATCGGCACTGCGCACCGGATGATGTCCGGAAAGCGCACGCACCATTCAAGCACCTGCATTCCGCCGACGGAGCCGCCGATCACCCCATGCAGCCGTCTGATGCCGAGAGCGTCGACCAGGATCTTCTGGGTGGTCACCATATCGCCGATGGTCATCATCGGAAAGCCGAGGCCATAAGGCTTGCCGGTTGCCGGATTGAGCGAAGCGGGACCGGTCGAGCCCATGCAGCTGCCGAGAATATTCGGACAGATGACGAAATATTTGTCGGTATCGATACCTTTGCCGGGGCCGACCATGAAATCCCACCAGCCGGGTTTTTCGCCTTCCCGGTCGGCGGGATAGCGGCCGGCGACATGGGAATCGCCCGAAAATGCATGGGCGATAAGAATGGCGTTATCTTTTGCCGCGTTCAGGGTGCCGTATGTTTCGTAGGCGATGGTTACCGGCCCGAGTTTCGCCCCGCTTTCCAAAACCAGTTCCCCGGGCGGTTCGGCAAAGGTGTGGAACTGTTTCTCAACGATCAGAACATCCTGTCTGCGGCTGGTGACACTCTCCACATCAATCCCCTTTTCGTCTTTATGCGGCACTGGCCAGGGCCTGGTCAATATCGGCGAGGATATCGTCGATATGCTCGATACCGATCGACAGCCGGACCATGCCCTCTTCAATGCCGCCTTCCAGGAGTTGCGCAGGCGATAACTGCGAATGGGTGGTCGAGGCCGGATGGATGGCCAGGGACTTGGCATCCCCTACATTGGCAAGATGGGAAATGAGCTGCAGGCTGTCGATAAATTTCTTGCCGGCGGTAAGACCGCCTTTGATGCCGAAGGCGATCATGCCGCCGAAACCGTTTTTGAGATACTTGACCGCCAGTTCATGGCCGGGCGAGCCGGGGCGGCCGGGATAGTGCACCCATTCGACTCCTGCGTGGCCGCTCAGGTGATCGGCGATAAGCGCCGCGTTCTCGCAGTGTCTGGCCATTCTGAGGCTGAGCGTCTCTATGCCCTGCAGGGTGGTCCAGCAGTTGTCGGGGCTGATGCAGGCACCAAGATTTCGCAAAGGGACCAGGCGCATGCGCAGGATGAAAGCAAGAGGGCCGAGCTCGCCCAGATCATGGGCGTAGCGCATGCCGTGGTAGGAAGAATCGGGCTCGTTATACAGGTTGAACTTCGGATCCTGCCAGTTGAAGTTGGCGGCGTCGACGACAATCCCGCCGATCCCGGTGCCGTGGCCGCCGATCCATTTGGTGAGAGAATGGATAACGATATTGGCGCCGTGCTCGATCGGGCGCAGCAGACAGGGCGGGGTAAAGGTCGAATCGACGATGAGCGGCAGATGATGTTCCCCGGCAATCCTGGCCAATGCCTCGATGTCGGTCATATTCAGCGCAGGATTGCCGAGCGTTTCACAGTAAATGGCCCGGGTCCTGTCGTTTATGGCTGCTTTCACGTCGTCCGGTCGCGAGGCATCGACCAGACGGACCTTGATGCCAAGCTGGGGCAGGATGGAGTCGAACTGGACATAGGTGCCGCCGTAGAGATTGTTGGCCGAGACCACTTCATCGCCCTGGCCGCAGATATTGATGATGGTATAGAAAATGGCCGATGTCCCGGAGGCAAGGGCGAGAGCGGCTGCGCCGCCTTCCAGCTGGGCCATGCGCTGTTCAAGGACATCCTGGGTCGGATTGCCTATCCTGGTATAGATATTGCCGAGTTCTTTCAGGGCAAAGAGGTTGGCGGCATGCTCGGTATTTTTGAACATGTAGGCGGCTGTCCGGTAAATGGGTACGGCCCTTGAAAGGGTGCTTGGATCGACGGCCTGGCCTGCATGGAGTGCAAGTGTTTCAAATTTCATGTTCATCTCCTCTTCAGGTGGGTTCAGCGCTTATTTGGGTGTGGTCTGTTCCGCCTTGATTTTCTCAATCAGGTCGCGGATAAGTTCACCGTTTCCGGCCTTGGCCTCAGGATCGATCTTGAGAATCTCTTCCCAGCTGGCGATTGCTCCCTTGGGATCGTTGAGATCATACAGCAAGACAATGCCCTTATTGTACCGAGACGGCAAATGAGCGGGGTCCTGCTGCATCGCCCGCTCAAATTGCTCAATCGCCTTCTGCGGCTGGTTCGTCAGCCTGTACATGACGCCGAGATCGGTGATGATGTTGGCGTCTCCTTTATGCAGCTCAAGCGATTTCGTATAGGCGACAATGGCCTTGTCCGGTTGTTCGGTATCGTAATACAGGTTGCCCAGACGGGTCCATGCCTGATAGTTTTGCGGATTGGCAGTGACTTCGGCCTCCAGGTTGAGGATGGCCTTGCGGGTCTCCTCGTTATGGGCCTGAGCCTGACCATCGACGGAGGGGACCGATCCGGGAGCGGAAATATTGCCTTTGTATACGGTAAAGGCAACACCGGTTAAAAAACCGATGATAAAAATCAAGCAGTAAATCACCGCCTGGTTTTTGTTCCCCTGCGGTGCTGCGCCACCAGGCCGGATATCCTGCTGGTTATTTTTCTGATTGCTGGTCATGACTCTCGCTTGCCGTTGGCTGTTGATGTATGGGGAAAGGGTGTGTTTTTCCCAGTAATACCACGCAGTGGTAGGTGTTTCAAGAAAAAATACGGCCAATGAGGGCAGTGGCCGGTTACTGTAACCGTTCATCCAGTGCTCCAGGTTCGTTCAAGCAGGCCGCCGAGCAGGTAAGCGACCATCGGGAGACTCCGATAGTTGGCTATGTGAGGTGGCCTGATCGGACGAAAATGGGGTGCTGGTGAACGGTTACCTGCTCTCTGGCTAATTTCGCTATCCTGCTTATAGTCAACTCCAGGTTGGCGGGTGGAGTATTTTTCAGTGAAATATATATATCTGTTCCGGGTATTTGTCCAGTGCCGGGAGGCAATCCGGTGGTAAGCGTTCAGCTATCAGCTTTCAGCAAGAAACAACTGATTTAGTGATAACTGAGGTCTCACGCGAAGGCGCGAAGGCGCGAAGTTACGTATTTGAAAGGCCGGATTCGGTACTTCCGTCTGCTCTTTTCGATGTTTTTCAATCTGCCATTTTCGCGTCTTCGCGCCTTCGCGTGAGCCTCTTTAAGTCTTCAGATTTGCACCACGAAGCCGAGAAGCCGCAAGATCTTCGTGAGTGTTGGAGTGTCTGGGCTCTGTTGGTCATTTTTGAATTTGGTGAACGGTTACATCCGGTGACACAGATAAGCTGTCGTCGAAAATAACATGGCCAAGGTTATTTCGTGACGGCTCCCAATCTGACGAAAAACAGGCCATACAATAGAAATTCTTTTTTTACGCCTGTGAGTCCGTTTGGTGTATAATCAAGGATTCGTTTTTTACATACAAAATTTAGACTTCCAATCGGTTCTTGCAGACCGGACGATTGTTCATAGTCGGTAAATTTCCCCGAGGAGTATATCATGAAGGTGTTGGAACAAGTTGAGAAACAGAAACAAAGAACTGGGGAATCGTTGCCTTGCCTCCCTTCGTCATCAACCGTCAATACCATCAAGGATAATATCATTCATCATCTGATGAGTTTTCAGGGGCGTGATCCAGAACGTTCCGGCGCACCGGATGTCTATAAGGCCCTGGCCTATACCATGCGCGATCTGATGGTGCAGAAATGGATTTCGACCCAGAAGACCTTTTATGCAAAAGAGAAGAAACGGGTCTATTATCTTTCCCTCGAGTTCCTCATCGGCAGGTCGCTCGGCAGCAGCATGATCAATCTGGGTATCCTTGAAGACGTCAAGCAGGCCGTCGAGGAACTTGGTTTTGAAATCTCCGAGATCAGGAATCAGGAAGAGGACGCCGCTCTCGGCAACGGCGGGTTGGGCCGTTTGGCCGCCTGTTTCATGGATTCCATCGCCACCTTGAAGATTCCCGCGTACGGCTATGGTATCCGCTACGAATACGGATTGTTTTTTCAGCAGCTGATCGATGGGTATCAGGTGGAGGGGCCCGACAACTGGCTGCGCAACGGCACGCCCTGGGAGTTCGAGCGGCAGATGCCGATCTTCAAGATCCAGTTTTTCGGCAATGTCACCGGCTACCTTGACGAAAAAGGCCATTACCGGGCGAAATGGGTCAATACCAAGGATGTCATGGCCAAAGCCAGCGACATCATGGTGCCGGGCTATAAAAACGATCACGTCATCAATATGCGGCTCTGGTCGGCCCATGCCTCGCGGGAGCTGGATCTTACCGATTTCGGCCGCGGCGATTATATCAAGGCAGTGGAATCCAAGGTCAGTTCCGAGACCATTTCGAAGGTCCTCTATCCTCCCGATCATAATTATGCCGGCCAGGAACTGCGGCTCAAACAGCAGTACTTTTTCGTTGCCGCGACCTTTCAGGATATCATGCGACGGTACAAGAAAAAGCACGCGACCTTCGATAGATTTTCCGATCTGGTTGCCGTACAGCTCAACGATACCCATCCGGCCATCGCCATTCCGGAGCTGATGCGATGGCTGCTCGACCTTGAAGGGATGGGCTGGGAAGAGGCCTGGAAAATTTGTGTCGACACCTTCGGGTTTACCAATCACACGCTGATGCCCGAGGCCCTGGAACGGTGGACGGTCGACATGATGGGCCGGGTCCTGCCGCGTCATCTGCAGATTATCTACGAGATAAACAAGCGCTTTCTCGACGAGGTGGTCCTCCGATACCCCGGCAACGAGAAGAAGCTGCGCGATCTTTCCATTATCGAGGAAGGGCCGGTGAGAATGGTAAGGATGGCCCATCTGGCCATTATCGGCAGCCATTCCGTCAACGGGGTGGCGGAACTGCATTCCGATCTCCTCAAAAGCCGGGTCTTTCCCGGCTTCCATGAGTTCTTCCCCGACCGGTTCAACTCAAAGACCAACGGCATAACGCCGCGCCGCTGGCTCCTGGACATCAACCCGGGGCTGGCCGACCTCATCTCCAGTCGTATCGGCTCGGGCTGGATTACCAATCTCGACCTGCTGCGCGGTCTCGAGGAATATACCGACGATCAGGATTTTTGCGACCAATGGCGCAAAATAAAACTGAACAACAAAGTTCAACTGGCAGAATACATCAAAAAGCATTGCCGCGTCGACGTCGACCCCCACTCGATGTTCGATATCCAGGTAAAACGGATCCATGAATATAAGCGGCAGCTGCTGAATGCCCTGCACCTCATTCATCATTACCACCGGATCATCCATGGCGACGCCGACAACATGGCACCGCGTACCGCCGTTTTTGCCGGTAAGGCGGCCCCATCCTACTGGCGGGCAAAACTGATCATCAAGCTGATCACTTCGATCGCCGATGTGATCAATAAAGACCCCCGGGTGAAAAACCGCCTGAAGGTGGTCTTCCTGCCCAACTACAATGTTTCGCAGGCGGAGATAATCATGCCGGCGGCCGACCTTTCAGAGCAGATTTCCACCGCCGGTACCGAAGCCTCAGGCACCGGCAATATGAAGTTTTCGCTGAACGGGGCATTGACCATAGGCACATTGGATGGCGCCAATATCGAAATCCGCGAAGAAGTCGGCGAGGAGAATTTTTTCATCTTCGGGATGACTGCCGAGGAAGCCGAATTTGAGCGGAAAAATGTCAGCCGCACCCCCTGGCAGATCTGTCAGGCCAATGAGGGTGTCAGAAACGTAATCGAAAGCATTGAGGACGGCTCCTTCAGCAATGGCGAAAAGGGACTGTTCAAGCCACTGGTCGACAGCCTGATGAACAAGCACGATCCCTATCTGCTTATCCTCGACCTGGAATCCTATATCGACTGCCACAAAAGGGTCAACGACGCCTTTCTCGATCCTGAAAACTGGACTCGCATGGCCATTCTCAATGTCGCAAGGATGGGCAAATTTTCCACCGATCGTACCATCAAGCAGTACTCCGAAGAAATCTGGGGTATTCCAGTCGAATAAAAAGATGAATGGGGGAGGCGTTGCCGCCCCCAACCGACCTTGACCTGAGCGGGATTTTCGGGTATCTACAGGCGTAGTTTGCACAGCCACCTGCCGAAGAACCGCGGGGAAAACGTATACGGGAAAAAAAAAGGGATTACAGATTCTAATAATCTGTAATCCCTTTCAAATTGCTGGAGGCGGCGATCGGAGTCGAACCGATGAATAATGGTTTTGCAGACCACTGCCTTGACCACTTGGCTACGCCGCCAGCTGTTTAGAGGACACTTTTATACCATAGCAGAAAAAATTGACAAGGAAAATATTAAATCATGGGTATGGATATTGATTCGCTGGTGCGGATCAACAAAGAAGAATTGAGCAAGCTGGAGAAGACCATCGGCTATCGTTTTACCGATCTTCGTCTCCTGCAGACTGCGCTTGTCCATTCCTCCTATGCGTTTGAGCAGGCACAGGGCGGAAACGATTATGAAAAACTTGAGTTCTTAGGGGATGCCGTCCTCGATCTGGTGATCGGCCACATTCTCCTGCACCGCTACGCAAAACTGCGCGAGGGCGAGTTGACCAGACTGCGCTCCTCTCTGGTGAATGAACAGCATCTGGCCAAGATGGCAAGGGAAATCGATCTGGGCAGATATCTGGCACTCGGTAAAGGTGAGGAAAGCTCCCACGGGCGCAGCAAGGCATCGATTCTTTCCTGCGCCTATGAAGCGGTGGTCGGAGCGATTTTCGAGGATGGCGGGTATCAGGCGGCCGTCGATTTTGTGACGAGCTTTTTTCTTCCCGACATTGAGGGGAAAAAAGAGGAGCTGCTGATTGCCGATGCCAAAAGCCGTCTTCAGGAAGCGCTGCAGGAAAAATACAATGAGGGGCCGAGCTATAAAATAGAGGGGGAAGATGGGCCGTCGCACCAAAAGGTCTTCACCATTTCCGTCCGGTTCAGGGATCAGGTTCTCGGCAGCGGCCAGGCCGGCTCGAAAAAAGAAGCGGAACAAAAAGCCGCGGCGGCCGCTCTCTCAGTTTTGGATCAGGGAAAAAATTAACCCGCATGGCACTGGTAATTCCTGTCTTTATCCCGCATCGAGGCTGTCCGCATCACTGCCTGTTCTGCAATCAGGAAAAAATATCGGGGTGTGTACGAGCCGATCACGCCCCGCCTGCCATTACCGGGATTATAGACGAATGGCTGGCGCGCAGTCCCGGTCATGCGGAGGTACAGGTGGCTTTCTTCGGCGGCTCCTTTACCTGCCTGCCGGCCGGTGAGCAGGAGGCGATGCTTTCCGTGGTTCAGCCATATCTCGATGACCGCAGAGTCGATTGCATCCGCCTTTCCACCCGGCCGGACTGCATTGATACGGAGGTTTGCCGCTTCCTGAAGGCATTCCGGGTCGGGGTGGTCGAACTGGGGGTGCAGTCTCTCAGCGACCATGTCCTGCAACAAAACCGGCGTGGCCATGACGCCTCTCAGTGCCGTCTGGCTCTTGCCCTCTTGCAGGAGGCGGGAATCAAAGTGGGAGTGCAGCTGATGCCGGGGCTGCCGGGTGAGACCAGGAAGTCGTTTCTGCAGGGCATTGACGAGGTGATTCGGCTGCGGCCCGAGTTCGTTCGGCTCTATCCGGTAGTGGTGGTGAAGGAGTCGGGCCTTGAGCAGCTCTACCTGCAGAACCGCTATCGGCCGCTCAGCCTGAACGCTGCTATCGCTCTTACCGCCAGGGCCTACAGGAAATTAACCGAAGCAGGGATAAAGGTGATTCGCATGGGGCTGCAGCCTTCGCCATTGCTGACGGCAAATCTGGTCGCCGGGCCATTTCATCCCGCCTTTGGCGAACTGGTGCTGGCAAGGCTCTGGTTGAAAAAAATGCGCGACCAACTTGCCCGTCTCGGACCGGGTGAAAATATGTGCTTCCATGTGTCCCATCGGGACCGGTCGGCGGTGATGGGGATGAGAAGACAGAATTACAGAAGACTGGAAGAACTCGGATTTGCCGGACGTTTTACCATTGTCTCGGATAAAAATATCGAACGGGGAAGTATACATTATGTTGTCTGTTAATCATCTGGATGTTCGTTTCGGCGAAAAACATCTGTTTAAAGATATTTCGGTTCAAATATACACAGGCAATCGTATCGGTCTGGTCGGGGTGAACGGCGCCGGGAAGACCACGTTATTAAAGATTATGGCAGGTGTGGCGGCAACCGATGACGGGGTGGTCAGCAGGGCGAAATACTGGACCGTCGGCTATCTGGCCCAGGAGTCGACCGAGCTTTTTTCCGAGCTGTCCCTCTATGAGGAAGCGGAGACGGCGTTTGCCCCGTTGCTTGCCATGCAGGAGGAAGTGGCGCAGCTGCACGAACGGATGAAGGGCATCGACCCGCATTCCGAGGAGTTTCTGCTCCTCATCGAGCGTCAGGGAGAACTGCAGCACCGTCTCGAAGGCAGCGACATCTATGCGATCAGCGGAAAAATCGAAAAAGTTCTGCTGGGCTTAGGTTTCAAGCGTGAGGATCTGGTCAAGCCGGTGGCGGCATTTTCCGGCGGCTGGCAGATGCGGCTGAAACTTGCCAAGATGCTGCTGGAAGCGCCGTCGCTCCTGCTTCTTGACGAACCGACCAACCATCTCGATCTTGACTCGCTCACCTGGGTGGAGCAGTTTTTGCGAAACTATCAGGGCGCCATGGTCATCATCTCCCATGACCGTACTTTTCTCGATAAAGTCACCGAGCAGACCTGGGAACTGAGCTTTGGCCGGATCGACATCTATAAAGGCAATTATACCTACTATCTGAAGGAAAAAGCCGAGCGGCGGGCGATAGAGAAAGGCGCCTACGACAACCAGCAGGCCAAGATCAAACAAACCATGCGCTTTGTCGAAAGGTTCAGGGCCAAGGCGACCAAGGCCAGACAGGTCCAGAGCCGGGTCAAGCAGCTCGACAAGATCGACCTGATCGAATTGTCGGGTGACGAGCAGCAGATCAGATTCACCTTTCCTCCTGCCCCTCCATCCGGAAGGGATGTGCTGCGGGTAGACGGCCTGTGTAAAAGTTATGACGGCGTCCCGGTTTTCAGCGATGTGGAATTGCTTTTCGGCCGGGGCGACAAAGTTGCCGTGGTCGGGGTCAACGGCGCCGGCAAATCGACCTTTCTGAAGATCCTGGCCGGACAGATCGCCTATGACGCAGGCAGCATCCGGCTGGGAACCGGAGTCAAAATGTCCTATTTCGGCCAGCATCAGGCGCAGGAGCTGTCGCCGCAGCTGACGGTGCTCGAGACTATGAATCTGGCGGTCGAGGATATGACCGTCACCCGGACCCGCTCCCTGCTCGGCGCGTTTCTTTTTCGCGGCGAAGAGGTCGACAAGAAAGTCGCCGTCCTGTCGGGTGGGGAAAAAAGCCGACTGGCCCTGGCCAAGATGATTGCCATCCCGGCCAACTGCATGCTCCTCGACGAACCGACCAACCACCTCGATATGAGTTCCCAGGAGGTTTTGCAGGAGGCGATGGCCCAGTATGACGGGACCATTGTCGTGGTCTCCCACAACCGCTATTTTCTCGATTCCTTTGCCAACAAGGTCCTCGAGGTGAAGGGGGGGCGGCTGACCCTGTATGAAGGCAACATCGCCGAATATCTGCTGAAGCAGGAGGCGCTGCGGGAGCAGGATAAGGAGTTGGAGGTTGAAACCGCTCGCGCCGCTGCGATAAAGGCAAATGGCCAATCCGCCGACTCCCAGGAAAGCCGCAAGGAGCGCAAGCGGCTTGAGGCCCAGCTGCGCCAGGAGCGCAGCCGGCGGGCCGGTCCCTGGCTGAAACAGCTGGAAGAGGCGGAAAAGCAGATTGAGATTTGCGAGAAACAGAAAGAAGATCTGGAAAATCTTATGGCCGACCCGGAGCTTTACAAAGACGAAAACAATTGGGCAACGACGAGCAAAGACTACGAAGACTGCAAGCGCCGGCTTGATCGCTGGTATGCAAAATGGGAAACGGCCCAGGAAAAGATCGATGAAATCGACGGGGATATTGGAATGAATTGAGGCCCAAGTGCTGAACAGCCCAGTTATAAAAATATTAAATTGCTGTCATGACTTGCAGCGTTGACGGTCGCCTGCTAAACTTTTTGGTAACACCTATGAATATATTCAACTAAGGGATTGGTAAAACGAATCCAGTAGGGTGATAATCTCAACGAAGGGGCAGGGAGCGGCATGGCGGAAGGTATCATCCCGAGAAAATCTCCCGGCCAATCCGCCGGTCATCAGCGACACCGCCCGGTACCGGTTGTCCTGTTTATTCTCTTTTTGCTGGTTGTCCGGGCCTCAACGCTCCTGGCCGGGGTGGCGGAATCTCCCCGGAAGGTGCTTGTCCTGCACAGTTATCATGCCGGACTGTCATGGACGGACAGTCTGGTCAAGGGCATAGGTGAAGGGTTGGCCGAATCGGGGATGGTCCTCGACATCGCCCACGAGTTCATGGATACCAAACGCATTTTTTCCGAGCAGTATCTTGATCGGCTTGCCGCCCTTTACGCCCTGAAATTCAGGGACAGCCACATTGATGTCATTGTCGCAACGGATGACCTCGCCTTTAACTTTCTCAGAAAACATCATGGTCGGCTGTTCCCGGGGAAGCCGGTGGTTTTCTGCGGCGTCAACAGCTTTCAGGATGACATGCTGGAAGGACTGCCGACATTCACCGGTGTCCTTGAGGCGTTCGATATGCCGGCTACTCTTGAGGCTGCTTTGCAGCTTCAGCCCCAGGCTACCCGGTTTGTGGTGATCAGTGACCAGACGCTGACCGGCACGACCAACAAACCGATTTTCCTCGAGGCGATACAAAAACTTTCCCGGCCGATGGACGTCCTTCTTCTTGAGAACCACACCATGGATGAGGTGCGGGCAGAAGTAAGCCGACTCGATATGGGAGATATCGCCGTCTGGTTGTCTTTCACTACCGACCGGGCCGGCAACTATTATGATTTCAGGCGGAGCGCCACGCTGATTTCCGAGGTAAGCGGAGCCCCCCTCTATTCTTTCTGGGATTTCCATCTGGGTTACGGCATTGCCGGCGGAAAACTGGCGAGCGGCTATTTTCAGGGAAGGCTGGGGGCACAACTGGCCACAAGGATCCTCG
This sequence comes from Desulfobulbaceae bacterium BRH_c16a, assembly GCA_000961725.1. Lineage (GTDB taxonomy): Bacteria > Desulfobacterota > Desulfobulbia > Desulfobulbales > Desulfocapsaceae > Desulforhopalus_A. Next base: position 62,378 of record LADS01000049.1, on the reverse strand, counting down.
CCGGCGAACCGGCAGCATCGATTGCCGTGGTGAAGGAGAGTCCGAACCGTTTTATGTTCGACTTTCTCCAGCTGCAGCGTTTCAACATCGATCCTGAAACTCTGCCTGCCGGCAGTATCGTGATCAATACTTCGGTAACTCTCTACTCGCAATATAAACATCTGGTCTGGGGCGTAGCCGGAGGTTTTTTCGCTCTTTCCTCCATTATCGCGCTGCTGCTCGTCAATGCTGCAAATCGCCGGAGGGCGAACAGCTCTTTGACTCTCAGCGAAAATCGCTTCCGGACACTCTTTGACAGCGCGGCAAGTGGAATAGCTCTCGTCGGTCTGGAGGGCAGGTATCTGCGGGTCAACGATGCCTTGTGCTCGATGCTGGGTTTCAGCCGCGAAGAGCTGGAAAGGAAAAACTGGCAGGATGTAACCTGTCCGGAGGATACGGAACGGACTCGAGCCATGATCTCGGAAATCCTGTCGGGCCATCCGGCACCGCCCATGGAAAAACGCTATCTTCATAAAAATGGGCAGCTTGTCTGGGCTCTCATGAGTGTCGGCCTGAATATCGACCGGGACGGCAAACCGCTTAATTACGTGTCGCAGGTGCAGGACATTACCCGGATGAAGCAGGTCCAGGCTGAGATGCATCAGAGCGTGGAGCGTTACCGGCAGATTTTCGAAGCAGATCTCAGCGGGTTCTTTCTTGCCAGCCCGAGCGGCAAGGTGCTGCTCTGCAATAAGATTTTCGCCGGAATCCTCGGTCTTGGCAGTGTAGCCGAAGCTGTCGGCAAAAATATCTCCACCTTTTATCGCAATGCCGATTTCTGGGCAAAGCTTGCAAATGATCTTGCAGACGGCGTGAAGGTCGAAAACATTGAGGTTGAACTCCTCCGCGACGATGGCGAAACCATTACGGTGCTGTGCAACGGCATCGGCAGGTATAACGAGGGGCGACTTGTCGAAGTTCAGGGCCATATGATGGATATCTCCCGTCAGAAAAAACTCGAGACCCAACTCGTCCGCGCCCAGAAAATGGAAGCGATCGGTCTTATGGCCGGCGGGGTGGCCCACGACCTGAATAATATCCTGTCCGGAATCATCAACTATCCCGAATTGATGCTGGCTAAACTCGACAAAGACAGTCATCTCCGCAAGCCTCTCGAATCGGTGAGGGAATCGGGGCAACGGGCCGCCACGGTCGTTGCCGATCTGTTGACGGTGGCAAGAAGTGCTGCAAATGTCAGGGAGTCGCACAATGTGCATACATTGGTCAGGGAATATCTCGATTCCCCCGAGTTCAACAGACTCTGTTCGCTGTATCCACATGTCACCATTGACGTTGAGTGTCTGTCGGAGAATTCGACCATTCTCTGTTCGCCCGTTCATATTAAGAAATGTCTGATGAATCTGGTGACCAATGCCATGGAGGCCATTGAAGATAAAGGGCAGGTGCTGCTTGCCATCCGTGAAGAGACGAAATCGGCAGAACAAGGCGGCAGAACTGTCCCTTGTGACTATGTGGTGGTCGATGTGACGGACAATGGTCCTGGAATTTCGGAAAAGGACAGAGAGCGAATATTCGAACCCTTCTACACGAAAAAGGTCATGGGCAAGAGCGGCACCGGCCTTGGTCTGGCGGTTGTCTGGAATACGGCACAGGAACACGGCGGAAAGATCACCATAGCAAGCGATGCGCGGGGGACCACTTTCAGTCTCTCTTTACCGAGATATTCCATGCCGGCCCTGGCCTCTGCAAAAGAAATGGATGAGGAGCCACCGCCCGGCAGAGGCGAACGGGTCCTCGTGGTCGATGACGAACCGACGCTGCGGGATATCGCCGATCAGATCCTCACCGCGTACGGCTATCATGTCACTGTGGTCGGCAGTGGAGAAGAAGCAATTGCCTTCCTGCGCCAGGAGAAGGTCGACCTTGTGCTGCTGGATATGTTCATGGAGCCGGGAATCAATGGCTGTTTGACCTACGAGAAGATAATTTCGATCCATCCGCGGCAGAAGGCGATCATTGCCAGCGGTTTTTCCAAAAGTGAAGATGTCAAAAAGGCGATGCGCCTCGGTGTCGGCAACTTCATCGAAAAACCATATTCGGCCAGCCTGCTGGGTTGGGCTGTTTTCCGTGAACTGCAGGACTCCTGATTGTGTCGTTTGTCAATCTCTTGCAATACCGGCGATAATCGTACCGTCCGGTTTCGGGCATCTTACTGCACGCTTTCCAGCCTTGTTCCGAGCAAGACCTTTTCTCCCGCGTCTGCCGCATGCAGCTCAACCTGTCCCTGGTTGAAGAACAGGATGTAGAGCAGTCGGCCATAGCAGAGCACCGCAAGAATCGCCGCGAAAGGATGGAAATATCCCAAAGGGCAGAGGATGCAGACGGTGAGCCAGTGGATCAGAATTACCTTCTGCGAGTGGAGCTGGATGGGAAAATCGCCATGTCGGCTGATCACCGCGAGACCGCTGAGGTTCCAGCCATAGAGTGCGGTGAAGGAGTGCATCCTCAGGAGGGGTAAACTCGCCTGCGGGTCGTATGAAGCGGAGAAGGCAAGCAGGATGTACAGAATCCCGGTAATGGAGGTGATCAGCAGAAACAGGATGCCGGAGGTAAGAAAGGCCTTCTGTTGCAGCCGTATGCCCTGCTGCCAGTAAAGAAAGAGGATGAGAACGACTGCCAGAAAGAGAATGACGGCAATTGCCGCCTGGGGAACGAACCAGCTGGCCAGGATAAAAAGAAAGAAGACAATGACGCCGAGATTGATGATCCAGAAAGACAGTTCCTTGAGGCAGGCGATGAGGGGCTTTACCTCATTCTTCATGAGCCCGAAAATGACCGACATGGCGATCAGCGAGATGGGGAAGGAAAATCCGAGGAAAAAGGTGTCCAGTTTCAATTTTTCAAGCGTCAGCCAATGGCCGAATTCACTGTTGAGAATCGCCAGGCTGGAAATTATCAAGCCCAAAGAGAGACAAAGCAGCGAGGCTTGATGGAATTTTTTCGAAGTGCTCTCTCCGATGGAGAAGAGTGCCCTGGGAAAGCAGCTGCCGAAGCGACGGATCCGCACCTTCTCAATGATCGCAGCGAGCAGCAGGGGGATGATCAGCGCTGCCACATACCAGCCTAAGAAAGCGCAGAAGGCAAAGGCGAGGGCAAGCACCAGAAAAGAGCCGGCCTGGACACTCACCTGCTTTTGTTGTTCGGTGAAATAGATGAGCAGGGTGCCGCCGCTGCACAGGTTGAAAAGAAAAATATGTAATCGCTCGAAGTTCATTACCGAAGGCGGAACGAGGTGGTGAAGAAAACCGCAGGTTATGGCGGTGGTCATAACGAGCCAGATGGCGATTTTGAACTGCCTGTTCATGTTTGTATTCCGGTTTAACTGGTGATGGAAGGTAACTTCTGAAACTTGTTGGTAATTGCAAGCGACTGGAGAGTAATATCTCCGAAGCCATCTGTCCATATCAAGTTTGATAAAGGCATTTTCTATTGACGCCATTCAAATGATTTGTTTCGCAATCATTTCAGCGCAATTTTTTTGTTGTGGAGGGTTCTGGCCAGGATCCAGCAGTGAAATTCGTTAATTCAAACAACATTTCTCTTTAAGCAATTGCCTTTTTGAGTCGCCGATTCAACAATTGCCATTCTCGCAAGGTACAATCGTTAAAATATACAGAACTTATTGAAACAACAAATAATAGATGGTAACAGTATAAAATCCTAATAAAACACAAGAGTCGATACGACATAGTAGCAGTGCTGCATTGGGACTATTGCATCGTCCAATTGTGGGAGGATGACGCTGGTTCAGATATTTTGGACTTTTAAGGAAACCGTGGTCTGTCCCCGGTTTATCCACAAGCGTTTTAAAGGATATAAAAAATGTCCAATTGAGATAAGATTTGTAGGATTATTTGATACTGTTGATCAGACAGCATTTACTGAATTGAATTTAACAATTCCAAAAAGAGTTAAATTTGTAGCACATGCAATTTCACATGATAAGAGATATGATTTTCCATTAACACGCCTTAACAACCGAGCAAATGAGCGTATATTTCCTGGAGATCATTCAGACATTGGAAGAGGACACGGTTCTGATACAAATGAATTAAGTATCACACCACTTGAATATATCTATAATTCAGCCGTAAAAGCTGGAGTAAAGTTCAGAAAAGAACCTGACATAGGTACTCATTGGAACGTCCAAAAACCACACGATTTAACGACAATCTTACCATGGGCCTTAAGGGAGAATACCGGTAGAACTAATTTGGACTAGGAATCGTAGGAATTATTATGACATTACCATTTAAAATAAAAGGGATACACGGTTTCTGTATCATGATTTTATTTTCCAGTTTATTAGGTTGTAAAAGCTTAGGTTACGAGTATACAATCGTAGTAGAGAATATGCGCAGTCATGGTTGGACTGATTTTTTAATTAAATCTAATAACGGATTGGAAATCCCATTTGCTGTAAATGCTGGGGCATGGAAAACATATAATGCTTCTTTTAGCTCTCCTCCGAATGCGGTATACTTGTAAGTTGGGTTAATGAAAAAGGAAATGAATATTATGCAAATGTAGATTTAAGAAATAGAGTGCAAAAAAATTTTAATGGTTATATCTATTTTGCTCTCGATGAGCAAAATTTCCTAAATTATAGCGCTAGTAGGGAGTACCGAGGGCCAAAAATGTTTGAAGTCCCCATAGAAGGTGGTAAAAGATGAATTCCGGCGCGAAAGAAGCTCGGGGCGAAGCTCGGGGCCAGGTGTCGCTCGCCAAAAGTAAAAATGAAGCTAATCATGCAGCCTGATATAGCAACCCTGTCTTGTTTGTGAAGTAGTCATGCTGTTGGAGCTGGAAGACGAAGGATTCAAAGCTGAAAAAGAAGCGTAAGGAGATGTGTTGAAGGGATATTTCCGGAGAAAAGAGTAAACTCATCCAAGGTGCCGGGCAAAATAGTCGGCAAAGAAGTTGGAGGTCTGACGAAATAACAGCTACTCAGGCAGCTTCCCGCCATTTATACCGATGATGCAGTCCACCAACTCTGGGCAGAGCAACAACCTTGCCGCCATTTACCGGTTTTTCCTGGATAGCCTTGGGAATAGGGGCGTCTTTGGCAATCCCATAGTGGGTCCGGTCGAGGTTGTAATAGGCGAAGTATTCTGAAAGAATCCGGCGAAGGTGATTTTCACTGAAGACAATAACATGGTCGAGACAATCCCGGCGTATTGAGCCGATAAATCTTTCAACGTGGCCATTCTGCCAGGGACTTCGAGGTGAGGTTATGATCTCTTTTATACCCATGTCTTTGACACATTGCCTGAACGTCTTACCGTAAATCCCGTCCCGGTCCCTGAGCAGAAATTTGGGTGCAGTCTCCCACGGAAAGGCTTCTTTTATCTGCTGTGAAGTCCATATGGCGGTGGGATGATCGGTGACATTGAAATGAATGACTTTTCTTCGCTCATGACTGAGGACAACCAACACATACAGAACTCGAAAGGAAGCAGTCGGTACAACTAAGAAATCCATGGCACAGATAGCAGAGGAGTGGTTTTTGAGAAAGGTTCGCCATTTTTGCCCCGATGAATGAAACTTACGCTTTGGCATGAGCCTTGAGACCGTCCTTTCCGAGACATCAAAGCCCAGTTTGAGCAACTCCCCGTGGATGCGGGGCGCGCCCCAACAGGGATTCTCTTTTGCCATTCGACCAATGAGTTTCTTCAACTGGGTGGCAACTTCCGGTCTGCCAATCTTTTTCTTTCTGCTTTTCCATCGCCAGAAAAGCCTGAATCCGGAGCGATGCCAGCGGATGACCGTTTCCGGTCTGACAAGAACAAGAGAGGCTTTCCACTGCGGACGAAAAATTGAAAAAATAACCCAGAATATCCTGTCCCACCTGCAAAGCTTCAGTCGTGAGTTTTTTCGTTTCATGATCGCCAACTGCTGCCGGAGGGCCAAGTTCTCCGCTGCGAGGTGAATGAAAAGGAATTGGGAGAGGAAAAACGAAAAAATTGTTTGGAAAAAGAACATAATAACGATAGAAGTTGGTGGATTGATTGCGAATGGAAAATAAATCGGAGATTGGGTTGTTTTAATAATCCCAGGTGAATGACAAAGCAATGAATTAGGAGTTCCGTATGATACCATCGTCCCCGGCCGCAACAACGGCTTTACCCTCGATACCGGCTATCAGATAAGCTACGGCTTTGACAACACCGGCCGTTTCGCCAGCCTCGACTGGCAGCATGGAGCCGCAAGCGGCAACGCCACCTACGGTTATCTCGCCAACTCGCAACTCCTGGAAACCATAACCAGCCACTCGGCTGGCGGCACCGGAATCACCACCTTTTTACCTATGAAGCCAAGCGCAACCAGAAAACCGGGGTGAGCAATAGCTATAATTCGCAGCTTATCTCAAATTACCAGTACGATTACGATAGCCTTGGAAGAAGAACCAATGTCAAAAACTCCGGATTCGCCTTTGCCAGCCCAGGCTTTAAAGCTGGCGCGAAAATCGGTGATCAAGCTACAGCAACTTTTTGTTGTCCCGGGTTCCGAACGTCGGCCTTTCGCGTCGACCTCCACCTCATCGATCTTTTTTTAAATTCAATTGACGAATGACGTATTGCGTCATACAATACTTCCATGATCAAGTCCTTCAAATGCAAAGACACCGAGAAACTATTTAACGACTACGATGTAAAGAGGTTTCGAACCATTTCCAGGGCCGCCCGGATCAAATTGGAAATTCTGAATGCTACAGTATCACTGGATAGTTTGAAGGTACCGCCGGGCAATCACCTTGAGGCGCTCAAAGGCGACCGGAAAGGACAGTACAGCATACGTATCAACTCGCAATGGCGTGTTTGTTTCGTATGGAAAAACGGAAATCCACATGATGTGGAAATAGTGGATTACCACTGAGGAGAAGAAAATGGCCGATAAACTGCCTCCCATTTTCCCTGGTGATGTGCTGCTTGAAGAATTCCTGCAGCCGATGGGGATATCACAGATTCAGCTGGCAAAAGATCTGAATGTCCCAGCGAACAGGATAAGTCAGATCATACATGGGAAACGGGAAATCACCGCCGACACCGCCTTGAGACTCGGTAAATATTTTGGGATCGAACCTGAATTCTGGCTTAACCTGCAGATCAGATACAACATGAAAATAGCGAAGGAAAAAGCTGGAAAGAAAATAGAAATAGAGGTTAAGGCATACCGTCGAAAACCAAATGGACTTGAAGCTCATTAAGTGTGATAATCCTGTCTTGTTTGTGAAGTATTCATGCTGTTGGAGCTGGAAGACGAAGGGTTCAAAGCTGAAAAAATAGCGTAAGGAGATGTGTTGAGGGATAGTTTCGGAGAAAAGAGCAAACTCATCCCAGTTGCCGGGCAAAATAGTCGGCAAAGAAGTTGGAGATCTGGGAAATAACAGTTAACTCAGGCAGCTTCCCGCCATTCATACCGATGATGCAGTCCACCAACCCTGGGTAGAGCAACAACCTTGCCGCTATTTACCGGTTTTGCCTGGATAGCCCTGGGAATGGGAGTGTCTTTGGCAATCCCATAGTGGGTCCTGTCGCTCGCCAAAAGTAAAAATGAAGCTGAAAAAGCGTTATCAACCCTGAATGCCTGTCCTGTTTATGCATTGTTGTCTGCTGTTGAAATTAGAATTCGATAGAATTCAAAGCTGAAAAATAGAGTGAGGGAAGATTTAGGGGGAGATTTCCTTAAAAAAAGGCAAATCCGTCCCCGATATCGGATAATTGGCAGGAAAAGAAGTATGAACCGAGGGCAAGAGCTTGGAAAATCCGCAAACAGCAGCCTGAGTTTTCGCAGGGTCTGCATATCCATCAGGTGAGCATCGTCGATGATGGGGATGAGGGTTTTGCCGATAATATTTGTGATTTACCAAAATCCAGTCATACTTTGTGCCGAATTAGCGGTTATAAGAAATCGGTTGTTTTTTGGCGTTTTGCCGAATTAGACCGAGATACAATTCATTTCGTCTTGTTCTATATAGTGTTAGAACAGAAACCCCCTTCCGCAGTTTCCGCTCGAACTTGTTGTCACAAAAGTTCCGGTCTATTTCCCTTCGTATCCGGTAAGGAATTCGATGACCGAAATACCTGCTTGCTTGATCGCACTCCGGAGAGTACCGAGTGCTAATTCTTTATGACGGGGAAGAACACAGCCCTTGTCGCCTCGACGCAGCACAACATGGCTGCCTTTCTGACGAACCGCTGAAATCCGAGCTTCTGAAAATTCTTGATTGCTTCATCACCTGAGATTTTCGGCAACTCAGGCATGGGTGGGTACCTCAAAGGTTGTGAGAATGGGGCGATAGGTCTGTTTTAAAGGAAATTCTTCAAGATACAAAGCCGTTGCTTCCTGGAGATTACTTGCAGCTTCTTCAATACTTTCCCCTTGGCTGGCGGTTCCCACTTCAGGGCACTCTGCTACGTAAAGATCATCTTCTTTATGGATAACAGCGGTAAACGTACTCATGGGGCACCTCATGTTTTTGGCTATCAGCCATGGATAAGTTCCTCGAATTTTCTGCGTTTAATAAAGGCATCCAGGAAAGACACCACAGTCTCCTGATCTTCTTCCGGCAAATTATTGATCTCTTCCAGCTGGTGCAACAGCTCTTGATTTCTGATTTTGCCGATGGCCGCTTCTTTGTCGTCTCGAATAAGAAAATCAACACTGACATCAAAGACTTTGGCGATTTTTACCATTAATTCCATGGTGGGCCAAATAACGCCACGTTCATACTTTGAGACTCTCTGAAGATCCGCTCCAATTTTTTTGGCAAGCTGACCTTGAGACAAGCCGTGACTTTTTCTCAGTACTCTTAATTTTGCTGGGAAATTAGGGGACAAAACCGTTTCTTTTTCTTCCATGGCAACCTCCTGCAAACAAGATAAATCAGGAAGTGGCAAAGGTAAATCAATTTTTTCTTAATATGTAGAATTAATGACTTAAAAATTAAGCGAATATTTCTAATTGGTGTTGCAAGAAGTCCTTAAATATCAGTAATAACGATTACATAAATGCAAAAAGACTCTCGCTAAAAGGAAGTCGAGCGGGCGAATAGGGTCTCAGCTGAGATAGAAAGAATGAAAAAAATGTTTGGAAAAATAACATGATAAGGATAGATATATGCCTTATCCCTTTGAAGGATAAAACAATCCGGATATTTGCATGTTGACGGCGCTTTTCCCCACTTTTTTTAGCCAGCGGCGGTCCCTGGATTCATGGGGAGGCGTGACATCGGCAAGGGGTTTATACTCCGGTTTTGCCGAGATCGAGGCAAAACTCAGAGAGCATGGGGATAACAACAACTGACGGCGATTTCGGGAGACTGTGGGGTTAAAAGGGTTGTATGTATTCATATAAAAATAATGCAGTACAATTGGAAGGAATGAATTTTATTAATCGATCCCCAGGTAGCGGGATTTGAGTTCCGGTTTTTTCTGCCAGTCTTCCGTGGTGCCGCTCCAGGCGATCTGCCCTTTTTCCATGATGTAGTGACGTTCGGAAATGGCCATCAGGGCTTGAATATTCTTGTCGATGATGAGAATCGCCAGGCCCTTGCCTTTGAGAATTTTCAGGCCCCGCCAGATCTCTTTGCGGATTAAGGGGGCAGGTTGCCGCCGATCGAACGTTTGATGACGATCCCCGATTCGGCCTTATGGTGCTTTCGGAAATCGCGATTCGCGCCCTCTCGCCGGCGGTAAAAGATCCTGGGACGGCGATTGGATATTAATTAACAAGTTTTTCAGTCTTTTTGTCCTTTGGAACAAGCCAGTCGAAGGAGAACGATAAAATTCCCTGCGAATTTGATCGCATTTAGGTTCCGGAGATTTCAACGGACGACATGTTTGATGACGCCTTTACAGCAATAGCCCGCGATGGGGCCGGCCTAGTCGAAGTTGGCGTTCGCCTGCAGAAGGCGTTACACGCATTGGCTAGGACCGGCGACAGCAACATGCAAAAAGCTGCGGAGCGTCATGCGCGCCTGGCTATTGCGAGGGCTGAATATGCACTACACTTGCCGGAGGAGCTGGATGAGATACGATCCGCGAGCATGTTCGCCGGACAGTCGTCATAACACACTCACTTCACCAACAAAGTAGTGCTTTAACCCTCATCGGTATCGGTCCCTATTACCCTAAAGAAGGAAATGTCCTAAACTGTTCTCCTGAACTGACATGGATTACTCTGGTGCGCAAAAACGTCTGATGTCATTCTTCTTTCCTTTCCCGATTTTCATGGGATGACGGCGGGTGGATTCGTCAACAAAAAATATACACTTGGAAGGTGATGAAAGGGTGGCAAGGGAGTCTCATTTTCCCTGTCGTGTTGGCAATCCTGGAACAAATTGAATGTTTTTTAGATCATAATTCCTGGAAGAGAAATGAACAAACGCCCCCGTGAAAAACGCCCAAGATGTCAATCAAATCTTCCGTGATCATGTAGGAAGTCTAACAATTGAAAGGGAAGGCGGAATTTATCAATCGATCCCCAGGTAGCGGGATTTGAGTTCCGGCTTTTTCTGCCAGTCTTCCGTGGTGCCGCTCCAGGCGATCTGTCCTTTTTCCATGATGTAGTGGCGTTCGGAAATGGCCATCAGGGCTTCGATATTCTTGTCGATGATGAGAATCGCCAGGCCCTTGCCTTTGAGAATTTTCAGGCCCCGCCAGATCTCTTTGCGGATTAGGGGGGCGAGTCCTTCGGTCGCCTCGTCGAGGATCAGCAGGCCGGGATTGATCATCAGGGCCCGGCCCACCGCGAGCATCTGCTGTTCTCCGCCGGAAAGCTGGTTGCCGTAGTGGGTGAGGCGGTCGGCGAGCCTTGGGAAGATGTCGAAAATATCGGACAGGGAGTAGGGTTGCGGCGCCTTGCGATAGTTCGAGGCGGTGGCGATGAGGTTTTCGCGAACCGTCAGATTGGGGAAGATCTGCCGCCCCTCGGGGACGAGACCGATACCCATCCGGGCAATTTTGTAGCTCGGCAGGTCCTGTATCTCCTTGCCCAGGTATCTGATGGTCCCGGTGCGGGCCGGAGTCAGTCCCATGATCGAACGGATGGTTGTGCTTTTTCCCATGCCGTTGCGGCCAAGCAGGGTGACCACTTCGGATTCCCGAATGTGGAGGGAGACCCCGAAGAGAGCCTGGCTTTCACCGTAAAATGAGGTAACGCCGCACAGTTCAAGCATCGCCGTTATCCCCCAGATAGGCCTCGCGAACTGCCGGGTTGGCGCGGATCTCGGCAGGTGTGCCGGTTGCGATGTTGGCGCCGTAGACGAGGACCGTCACGCGGTCGGCCAGGGAAAAAACCACATCCATGTCGTGTTCGACCAGAAGTATGGTCACCTGTCCTTTCAGCCGGCGGATGAGTTTGGTCAATTCAACCGTGCCACCCGGGCCCATCCCGGCCATCGGCTCGTCGAGAATCAGCAGTTCCGGCTGGCCGACAAGCGTCATACCGACTTCCAGCTGACGCTTTTCGCCGTGGGAGAGATGGCGGGCTTTCAGCTCGGCTCGGTGCAGCAGATCGACCCGGGCCAGGGCGCCGGACAGATCGTCTGCCACCATTGAGGCTTTGCGCCAGTTGCGAAAAAAGCGGAAATTGTGCCCGGCCCGGGCGCAGAGAGCGAGCCCCATATTCTCGGCGACGCTGAGGTTCTCGAAGATATGGGTGATCTGGAACGATCTGGCGATACCGAGCCGGGCCCGCTGGTAAGTTTTCAGTCGGGTGATGTCGCGGCCCTTGAAGGTGATCGTTCCGGCATCCGGCAAAAGATCGCCGCTCAGCTGGTTGACTGCTGTCGTTTTTCCGGCGCCATTCGGGCCGATCAGGGCATGAATATGGCCTTTGGCGATGGTAAAGGAAAGGTCGTCCGTGGCCCTAAGAGCGCCAAACGACTTGTGCAGCCCGGAAATGTGTAAGAGGGATTCAGTCATGTCGGTCTTTTTTCCCGGTCAGAAATCCGAGCAGGCCATTCTTGGCAAAAATAACCGAGAGTACGAGAAATGGTCCCATATAGATCATCCAGTGCTCGGTATAGATGGCCAGCGTTTCTTCAAGCAGGAGAAAAACTGCAGCACCCAGGACCGGACCAAAGAGCGTCCCGAGGCCGCCGAGCAGGACCATGACCATGAGTTCGCCGGAAAGAGTCCAGTGCATCAGGCCTGGGCTGACATATTCGGTCTGGTTGGCGAGCAGCGCTCCGGCAAGACCTGCGGTTCCGCCGGCAATGACGAAGGTGGCCAGTTTGTAGCGGTATGAATGAATACCGAGGCCCTTGATGCGTCTGTCGTTGTTGCCGGCGCCGCGGATGATGAGGCCGAACCGTGAGTGGACGAGCCGTGCGGCAAAGAAAAGAAACAGGATGAGCGATCCGAGGCAGAGATAGTAGAACTGGATATCGTTTTCCAGATCGAGCCCCGGCAGTTTGGTCCGCGAATACATCGACAGCCCGTCATCTCCGCCGTATTTCTCAAGAGAGACGAAAAAATAGAAAAGCATCTGGGCAAAGGCCAGCGTGATCATGATAAAGTGCATGCCGGTGGTGCGCAGGCTGAGAGCGCCGATGATCAGCGCGGCAAAGGCCGAAGTCAATACGGCCAAAGGCAGAACGAGCAGGCCGTTTTCACTGCCGGCGAGGAGAAAAGGCCAGGTGAACAGCGGTTCTGCCTCGAATCCGTGGAAATGGAAGATGCCGACCACATACGCCCCGACGCCGACAAAGGCGGCATGGCCGAGACTGATCATGGCACTGTAGCCGAGCAGCAGGTCAAGGCTTGCCGCGGCAAGACCGTAGATGAGAATCCTGCTGGCAAGAGATATGAGATAGGGTTGGCCGGTGAGGGATGCTGCAAGCGGGAGAACAAGCAGAATAACGGCACCGCAGCCGATGGCAATGTGTTTTCTTGACGGCATGAAGCTCACGCGTGGGCGGGGAATAATCCCCGGGGTTTCCAGACCAGGATGATGGCCATGAGTATATATATCGCCATCGAGGCAAGGGATGCGGCGACCCCGTCGGCGGTCGATGTTGCCATGACCAGTCGAAGGATCGAAGGCAGAAAGGCCCGGCCCATGGTATCCACCATGCCGACCAGCAGCGCCCCAGCCACCGCCCCTCTGATCGAGCCGATGCCGCCGATGACGATCACCACAAAGGTGAGAATGAGGATGCTCTCTCCCATGCCCGATTCAACCGCAAGAATGGGGCCGGCCATTATTCCGGCAAGACCGGCGAGCAAGGCGCCAAGTCCGAAGACCAGGGTATACAGCAGCTTGATGTTGACGCCGAGGGCGCCGATCATATCCCTGTTCACCGCCCCGGCCCTGATCTGCATGCCGAGCCGGGTTTTGGCAAAAACAAGCCAGAGCGCCCCTGCAACCAGCAGGCCGACGGCGATAACCGCCAGCCGATAGGCGGGATAGGGGAGGCCCGGCAGCAGCTCGATGCTTGTCGCCAGCCAGGCGGGAACTTCGACAAAAAGCGGCTGCCGTCCCCAGACCATACGGGTCAGCTCGTTAAAGAACATGATGAGGCCGAAGGTCGCCAGCACCTGGTCGAGATGTTCCCGGTGGTAGAGGTGGCGGAGAACGAGGATCTCCACCAGACATCCGGCAAGCATGGCGGCGGCTACAGCCCCGGCTATACCCAGCAGAAAAGAGCCGGTGCAGGCTGCAACCGTTGCCCCGACGTAGGCCCCGATCATATAGAACGAGCCATGGGCCAGGTTGATGACCTGCATGATGCCGAAGACCAGGGTCAGACCGGCCGACATCAAAAACAGGGTGATGCCCAGTTGCAGGCCGTTGAGAAGTTGTTCGATTACCAGAAGCATAGTTTAAGCGGTCAGCATTCAGCATTCAGCGTTCAGCTATCAGTTTACAGCGGCAGGAATAACAGGGCCTGGCCATTCAAGCTCCGACCGGCTGACCGCTGACAGCTGACAGCCTTTTCACATTTTACATTCTGCGGCGTAGGCGTCCACATGGTTGGTAAAGACCTTTTTGACCGTCTTGTTGGTGAAGCCGGTTTCGGTCTTAACAACTTCCCGAATATAGATATCCTGGATTGGATGCTGGTTTTCACCGAAGGCGAAATTGCCGCGGACCGAGGCGAAATCGGCTTTTTTCAGGGCAGTCCGGACGGCGGCAAGGTCATCGATCTTGCCGGTTGCCTGCAAGGCCGAACCGATCAGCCTGGCGGTGTCGTAGCCCTGGGCGGCATAGAGAGTCGGCATCCTGCCGTAGGCCTGCCGGTAGGCGTCGACAAACTCCCGGTTGGCCGGGAAGTCCAGGTCGTGGGTCCACTGCGAGCCATTTTTGACGCCAAGGGCGGCACTGCCCACTGCGCCAAGAATCCGCTCGTCAAAGGAAAACGCAGGACCATACAGCGGAATGGTCTGGTTCAGTCCGGCCTGCTCGTATTGCTTGAGAAAATTGATGCCCATGCCGCCCGGCAGAAAAAAGAATACCGCATCGGGACCGGCGGCGCGCAGGGTGGCGATTTCCGCAGAGTAGTCGGATTGATCGAGTTTGGTATATACTTCACCGGCGATATTGCCTTTATAGTATCGCTTGAAACCGGCGAGATGGTCCTTGCCGGCCGGATAGTTGGGGGCAATGAGGTAGACATTTTTATGGCCGATTTCGGAAACATATTGACCGACCACCTCGTCGAGGTTGTCATTCTGATACGAAACGCTGAAATAATTGGGATGGCAGCCGTCGCCGGCAAGCTTTGAAGGACCGGCATTGGCGCTGAGATAGAGCACGTCCTCCCGCACCACCTTGGGGATCACGGCCATCGCTACATTGGAAAAGACGATGCCGGTCATGATCTTCACCCCGTCTTTTTGCGTGTATCGCTCGGCAATCTGTTTGCCTTTTTCCGGTTTGCCGCCGTCGTCTTCGACCATCAGCTCCACCGGAACACCTCCCAGTTTGCCGCCCTCCCGGTCGATGGCCAGCTTGAAGCCGTCACGGATATCTTCGCCCAGGTAGCCGCCTTTGGTGGAAAGTGTTGTGATCATGCCGATTTTCACCTTATCGGCGGCAATGCCCGCACTTGACATCATCATTCCCAGGGCACAAAGCCCAACGATAAGTTTTTTCATGCTCGCTCCCTTCTTTCTTCTATTGGCTTGGTTGATCCCGAATCGCATCTAACGACTGTTTCGGGAATGTTGGTCATGATAACGGCTTACCGGGAAAAATCTTTTTTAGTGCTTCCGGCTATTGATTGGGAGGAAAGACTACTTAAAAAAGCACTCAGTGCGCAAGAAAAAATAGAGATTAAGGCGATATCTCTGCTGCAGAAGTTGTTTCTGGGAGATTACTTGTGATGTCTGGCGACAAATCAATCGGATTTGGCAGGGGAGGTGACGAGTGTCACTTCCCCTCTTTCTTGCCGATCTGGCGATTTGAGATCTTCTTTTTGCTTTTTTTCTTGGCCAGCGCCAGCCGTCCGGCGGCGGCTCTTTTCTCTGCTCTGTTGATGAGGAAATGATGCACGCACGCAGATCCTTTTACGTCGTCGGATCTGCGTTGGGTGTAGGAACCGTCCGCATGCATCTCCCAGACGTTACGTATGTTGGTGAGCTGAAGATCGAGCATTTCCCGAAGCAGCGCCTTGTGCTGCGTCGATTCAATCGGGGTGCAGACCTCCACTCTGCTCTCGAGATTACGTTTCATAAGGTCGGCCGAACCGATGTAGTACTCTTCTTCGCCGTTGTTTTTGAAATAGTAGATCCGGGTGTGTTCGAGAAATCTTCCGACCAGGGATATGACCTTGATGTTCTCGGACAGTCCTTTGATGCCGGGCCTGAGACGACAGGAGTCGCGGACGATGAGGTCGATGCGGACCCCGGCCATGGACGCACGGTAGAGCGCCTGGACCACGTCAATGTCTTCCACGGCGTTGGTCTTGAACTGAATGAGGCCGTTGCCGCTCTTCTTCTGATGGGCGATTTCCCTCTCGATCCTGCTGAGGAGGCCCTTTTTCAACTGTTTTGGCGAGGGCAGCAGCTTGGCATAGCGGCGCATCGGCGTGCAGCCGCTGGTGAGGTAGTTGAACAGTTCGGTCAGGTCGGAGCAGATCTCGGGATCGCAGGTGATCAGGCCGAGATCGACATATGCCCTGGCCGTTCCCGCATGGTAGTTCCCGGTGCCGATATGGGCGTAACGGCGCAACCCATTGAAATCCTTTCGAATGACAAAGATCAGTTTGGAGTGGGTTTTCATCCCGACGATTCCATAGGTGACATGTATCCCTGCCTCTTCGAGAAACCCGGCCCACCTGATATTGGCCGACTCGTCAAACCGAGCCATCAGTTCAACCACTACCGCCACCTGCTTGCCGTTCTGGGCGGCATCAATCAGATATTGAATGATCCGCGAATTTTTTGCGGTTCGGTAGAGAGTCATCTTGATGGCCAGCACTTTGGGGTCTGAACTGGCCTCCCTGAGGAATCTTTCCACCGAAGTGTCGAAGGATTCGTAGGGATGCTGCAGCAGCACATCGCCATGTTCGCGGACGGTATGGAAGATGTTCGGGTCATCTCCCAGGAGTTCCGGGTTGTCGGCCGGGTAGTGAGGAACGAAATGCAGTTCCGGCCTGTCGAGTGCGGCAATCTGAAACAGATCCCTGACCCCGAGAATGCCGGCGACTTCATAAACGTCCATTTCTCCATCCACCCCCAGTTCGGCAGCCAGCTTGCCCTTGTGCAGGTCGAGCATGCCGCTGCCCACTTCCAGACGGACAATCTCGGCGAATTTTCGGTCGCGCAGGGCCGATTCGATCATGCTCAGCAGATCGTTGGGCTGTTCCTCGGACCTTTCGGTGATGGCGTTACGGGTTACCCTGAAGGTCTCGCAACTTTCAACTACCATTCCGGGAAGAAGCAGCTGGAGATTGTTGCCGACCAGATCCTCGAGGAGAATATAGACGGCGTTTCTGCCTACCTGGACGAATCTGGGGAGATCGGCGCTGGTAGGGATCTTTATCCTGATCAGGAAACTGTGGTCGCTTTCCGGATACCGGACGCTTACCAGCAGATTGACCGAAAGGTTGGAAATGAAGGGAAAGGGATGGGCGGGATCCATTCCCTGCGGGGTAAGAAGTGGGTAGATTTCGTTGCGAAAATAGCCATTAACCAGATCCTGTTCTTCCGGGTTCAGGTCTTTGTAGCGTTTGATCGAGATGCCTTCTTTGGCGAGCAGCCGTTGCAATTCACTTTCCAGAAGCAGTCGCTGGTCGAGAATTTCACGAACAACAGTATGGCAGGCATCAATCTGCTGCTGAGGCAGGCGGCCGTCCACCGAAAGACTTCTGACGCTCGCTCCGACCTGCTGCTTCAGGCCGCCGATCCTTTTCATGAAAAACTCGTCGAGATTCGATCCGATGACTGCCAGAAAAAACACTCTCTCGAGCAGTGGATTTCTCGGGTCCTGCCCTTCGTGCAGCACCCGTTTGTTGAACTCAAGCCAGGTAAGTTCCCGGTTGAGATACCATTCCGGAGACTGCAGATCGAATGTGGTCTGTTGCTGCTGCTTTTTGTCGGGTAGCTCGCGTACGTCGGCTTCGGGCTCTGTTTTCAGGTTCATGGCAGTGAGGTATGAATGGTTCTAAAAGAGATAACCAAAGTCAGGCTTTCTTCTGTCTGTTTCATTTATGGTAGCAGATACGTTCAGGAAAAGATATAGTTTCCGCATTTGATTACGCTCCTTTTGAGGAGTTCATGGAAGGCCGATCCAGCCCGTTCGTTGACTTCCATACAATGGTATGTCAGACTACCTTAAGACGTTCCGCATGATCGAAAGTACCGGTCGGAGAACAGGACGTTTGGAGGGAGATGGCCGCCGGGGTATTTGTCGCAGGATTTATACAAATAATACAAGGACTTGAGCGTAATGGAACCCTTTATATTTTTTCTTCCCCGTAGTCTCAGCATGCAAAAACTGGGGAAACTTCTGTCGATCGAATCCGCGTTCAGGCTCAGCATGGAAAAGAGCGAGGCGGGAGAGGGGCTGCTTCTCGACACTTTTGAAAACGAAAACTTTCAAGCCGCCAAAATACTCTTTCAAACCGGTCAGCTGCTGTTGCTCATCGATCTGCAGACAGGTCAGCTCTTCGAGCAGCAGGCCGTGCCCGGCTGGAAACTCGCCGCTGACCTCGGGGAGGGGCCGGTATCCCGTCTCCTGGCAGACATCTCCAGGCTGAGAGCTTTTCTTCCGGTGGCCAAGGTGAAGGTGAAGCGGGAAGTCGGCGGGCTCCTGGACGATGTCGGCAAGACTTTGGTTCGCTTTCACTATCTGACTGTAAGTCGTGCCCGGAAAACTGCAGTAATCGGCGGAACCCTGCCCCTCCGCGGATACCCGGAGGCCCATGGCGAATTCAAGCAGGCCCTCCAGGAATACGGCGCGACTCCCTGCACCGATGCGGGGGATGTCTATCAGCGTCTTGGCATAGAGAAAAAGGAATACACGAGCAAGCCAGAAATCAGTCTGTTACCAGAAACACCGATCATCGAAAGCGCCGTCGTTATCATTCAAACCCTGCTGCGACTCGTCCGGAGCAATGAGGCGGGTATCGTCGAAGATATCGACTCCGAATTTCTTCACGATTATCGGGTTGGCTTGCGGAAGGTCCGGTCGGTTGTCGGTCTTTTTTCCGAAGTGTTCAAGGCAGAGGACACCATCCGGCTGAAGGCCCAGTTTGGCGAACTGACGAAAAAGACCAACGCACTCAGGGACCTGGATGTCTATCTGCTGGAAAGGGAGGAATACTTTCGGCTGGTTCCGCCGATAACCCACGCGGGACTGCGGCTGCTTTTTGCCACGTTTGCGGCAGAGCGCAAAGAGGAGCAGAAGAAAGTCGCCCACTTCATGGAAAGCCGGGCCTATTCCCGGCGGATTACCGCGTTGCAGAAAGAATTCGCCAAAACGGATAACTTCGGCGGCGGCCCTGCGGCGCAGGAAAGCACCCTGGCCTTTGCCTGTCGGCTTATTCTGAAAAGATATCGCAAGGTATGCAGGACAGCCCGGGATATCGATGAGAATACCCCTGATCCGGTTATTCACCGCCTGCGCATACACTGTAAAAAACTCCGCTATCTCATGGAGTTTTTCGCTCCGTTGTTTCCCCCGGAAGCTCTTCGACAGCTTATCAAATCACTCAAGGTACTGCAGGACAATCTGGGAAAATTCAACGACTATTCGGTACAGCAGAGTTTTCTTGCCGGGATGATGGCGGGCGATTCCAGACGCGGCGCCGAGGCGTTGCAGGTCGCCCAGGCAATCGGTGCCCTGACGGCAATGCTGTATCGCCTGCAGCTCGAGGAACGAAATCAGATCATGAACAATTTTGCACGATTCGACAGCCCGGAGATCAGATCCGAATTCCATGAACTCTTTCATAAAGAGGAAGGTCAAGATGAAGATAATCGCCTGCTACAGCAATAAAGGCGGGGTGGGTAAAACGGCAACGGCGGTAAATCTTGCCTATGCCAGTGCCATGAACGGCAACCGGACACTGCTGTGCGATCTTGATCCCCAGGGGGCTTCAGGGTTTTATTTTCGAGTGAAACCGTCAAAGAAGCTGAAGGATGAGGCCTTCTTCGAGGATGCCGGGAAGATCGCCGCCGCAATCCGGGCAAGCGACTATGAAAACCTCGATCTGCTGCCGGCCAACCTGACCTATCGCGATTTCGATATCTTCCTGTCGCGGATGAAAAACAATAGGTCGCGTCTGAAAAAAGCCTTGAAGGCGATGGACAGCGAGTACCGGGTCATCATCCTCGATTGTCCGCCGAACATCTCTTTACTCTCGGAAAATGTCTTCAAGGCAGCCGATAAAATCGTCGTTCCGGTCATTCCCACTACCTTGTCGGTACGCAGCCTCGAGCAGCTCCACGATTTTTTCAGCGACAATGAATATCGCCAGAAAAAAATCATGCCTTTCTTCTCGATGGTTCAGCAGAGCAAAAATCTCCATCGCGAGACGATGACCGCATTGCGGAAGAAATATAAAAGATTGCTCAAGAGTTATATCCCCTTCTCGACCGACGTCGAGAAAATGGGGATACACAGAGCGCCGCTTTCGACCTTTGCCGCCAAGGAAGAGGCCGCCGAGGCGTATCGGACAATGTGGGAAGATATAGAGAAAAAAATCAGGATCAGGGAATAGGAGCCGTTACGAAATAACCAGGCCATTTTCAACCATTTCGTTACGGCTCCTTAGACCGTTCCGGGTCTTACCGTGGCCATGTTATTATTTTACAGCGGCTTAGCGATCTCCGTTATTTTCCTTACGGTTCTGTATCCCGGCCGCCATCCAGTACATCACTCCCGCGCCGATAAGACCGAGAAGAGGACCAATCAGCAACGAGCCTATGAGCCACTCCCAGAAACGTTCATGGATTTCGAGGAGCCATCGCTGCCAGGAAAAATCGAGGAGCAATTCGCCCTTGCGGAGATAATATCCCATCTGAATGCAAAGAACCGGCACAACGGGAGGCATGCAGAACTGACTGGCGGCAACTGCTGCAACTTTGTTGAGATGGAGTCTGTGGGTGACATAGATGATGGCGATGGTATGGATTGCAAAAAGGGGAAGCGCTCCCATGAAAATGCCGACCCAGACGGCCATTGCCAGCCAGAGCGGAGAGGTATGTTCCTTGCAGATTTTGCCGAGTACCTTGAGAGGATTACGGGAGACCGATTCGCTTATCTTTTGGTGGAACGGTGCTTCTTCGATGAGTTTTTTATGAGGCCATGGCAGCAGTCTTCTCGTTACCAGCCGAGTGTGCAGCCGGAGCAGGCCGAGATTTTTCCGGGTGGCTGGAAAAAGACCTCTTCGCTCGTCGGCAGACGGGCAGGAGACGGTAAGCGGGACGGAACTCACCTGAACGCCTGCCCAGGCGAGCTGAACTATGGTTTCTATGGCATAGCAGGAATCGCTTCGGCTGAATTTTACCGCCAGCAGTTCTTTTACCGGGTACAGCCGGAAACTGCTTTCGGTGTCAGGCACTTCAAGGCCGCATTCCAGCCGAACCCAGAAACTTGCAACTGAAGCCGCTTGCCGGGATCCAATGACCAGGCAAGGGGTTGGGTGTTTTTTCGCCTTTGCCGCGAGAAGAGGGATGTCCGCCGGATTATGTCGACCGTCGCCATCGATTGTAACAATGGCGTCGTAGCCGGATTCTGCCGCTTGCCCGGCACTGTAGAACAATACCGCAGCCTTGCCTCTATGCTCTTCGAACCTGATGGTCCGGCATGGCAGTCCGGCAATGGCAAGAAGACAGTCATCGTCGCTGCCGTCGTCGATTACCAGCAGGTCATAGCCGGTGGCAAGAGCTGCATTCGCCACGGCAGGAAGGGTTGAACCCTGATTGCAGGCATGTATGACAATGAGAATTTTCACATCACTGGCTCGGATGATTATCAATCAGCAGATCCCATAACGGCCCGTCATGTCCCAGCTGATGCAGCAGGGGGATGAAGTGTTCACGTTCCGCCACGGGAAAGACTCGGTTCCCTTTATCGCGAAATGCCAGGCGCAGCCGGCTGTCGATAAAATCCCTGTCAACAAGCGAAGAGTAGTAGAAGATGGGCCGCACCAGATCGGTGTCGACGGTGATCGATCCTTCGCGAAGGGCGCGCGTATGGAGCTTCGTGCCGGGCATTATGCGAATGCCGAGATAGGCGAAGACCACCGATCTTTTCAATTTTTCGATGTTGATCAAGCCTTGCTCGATGGTCTCCTCTGTTTCCCCGGGGCCGCCGAACATGATAAAATGGGCGCAGGGGATTGATTCGGCGACAAGAGCATCATTTACTGCAAGCACTTCGGCAAAGGTAAATCCTTTGCCGAGCGCGGCCAGGGTAGTATCGGTTGAAGCGTCGGTGCCCAACTCCATGGCGGCCATCCCACTTCTTTTCAACAATCTGAGCGTATCTCCGCTAAGGTTTTGCGGGCGGAAAAACGCACACCAGGGCAGAGAGCTTCCCGCCCGGATAAGTTCTTCGGCGATTTCAAGATACCGATCATCGGGATCGTTGAACACCCCGTCGGTAAAAAAGATATATCTGGCACCGAATTGTTCGGAAAGACTTTTAATCTCTTCGACAACGCTTGCCGGATCGCGGTATCGCAGTTTTCTTCCTTCGATGGTCGGGTAGGAACAATAGATGCAGCCGTGGGCACAGCCGCGTTTGGTCTGCACATTCAGCATTCCGCCATGGCTGACATAGTAGGTTGTTACTTCGGAAGAATACAGAGGCCGGCAGTCGGGGAATTTTGCAAGACTCCTGGAAAACAGCTTTTGCCCGGGTTGCTCGCCTGCCATAATTCTGTCTACCAGCTGGGGAAAGGCCGCTTCACCTTCTCCGACAATCCCGTAATCGGCATTGAGATACTCGAGAAGCCGCTCCGGCATAATGGAGAATCCCGGCCCGCCGAGCACAACCGGTGCCTTGGATAATTTTCGGAGGCAGTGCATCACTTCGGTAATGTCGGCAAGCAATTCCAATGGCGATGTGCTGTCGACGGTATCGATGTTTCTGATGGAGACCCCGATAACATCATAGCGATTTTCCCTGAGACGTTTTTCCAGCAGAGGATATCCTCCGGACGCCAGCACATCGAAATGATCCGCCCGGTGGCCATGGTGTTGCAGGGCTCCCATGATATGCGCAATGCCAATGGGGTATACCGGATAGGGCGATACCATCCGGTTGGCGGAAATGAGAAGACAATGTGCAGACGTTACAAGACGTTCCATGCTCATTCCGAAAAATAGACGGACAGGTCTTCAAAAACCGGGCTGGAAAAGATCAGTTTGCGAAAGGTCACAAGATCGTCATGGAAAATCCTCGAGTCATCGTATACTTGAAAATCTTTCGAGAGTATTTCATGGATCCTACCGGTTGCATGGCCAAGTTTATCGGCATTCCGGAAAGATAAGGCCTGGAGATCGGCTAGTATTTCCAGGGTCAAAACATGCTTGGCATTGCCGATCAGACGAAATGCTTTACGTGCGGCAACGGTGCCCATGCTGACGACATCCTGGTTGGAGGCATTGCATGAGATGGAATTGACGCTCATTGGCGCGGCAAGTCCCCTGTTTTCGGCTGTGGCGGAGGTGGCGAGATACTGGGCTCCCATAAATCCCATTGTCAGGCCGACTTCTCCCGGAATCAGATGCTCGGGTAAGCCCTCATTGAGGTTTTTGTCGAGCAGTTTGTTGAGTCTTCTCTCGGAAAGATTGCAGAGGGTGGAAATGGCTATGCAGAGAATGTCCATGGCAAAGCTGATGCTTTGGCCATGGAAGTTGCCGCCGTGGATGATCTTGTTTTTTTCGGGAATAACGATAGGGTTGTCATTGGATGAATTGGCTTCCGTTTCAACCGTGCGAGCGACATAATCCAGCGTCTCACGTACGGGGGCCAGAATCTGCGGGGTGCAGCGGAGAGAATAGACATCCTGGACATTGATGTTTGTCTCGAAAACCGGGGTGTCGTCGCCATTGCCCTGCTTTCTGATCCTTTCATGCAGTTCATCCCTGAGGGTAATATTGCCGGTCCCCTTATACAGCTGCTTGATGGTTCGGGCCACCCGAATCTGGCCGGGATGCGGTTTTACTGCATGCAGGTCGGCATCGAAGGCATCGTCGATGCCGCCGAATATTTCGACGGCAAACGCTGCGTTGACACAGGCTACATTGTACAATCTCTCCGCCCCGGAAAGAGCAAAGGCGGCTATGGCCGTCATCGCCGCCGTACCGTTCATCAGCGCCAGGCCTTCCTTGCAGCTTAAGACAAGGGGCGTGAGGCCGGTTCTTCTGTAGGCTTCGCCCGCATCCATGAGTTCGTCATGAAGATACACTTTGCCCATGCCGATCACGGCAAGCGACATATGGGCGAGATGGATAAGATCGCCCGAGGCGCCGACGCTGCCGCATTCCGGGATGTAGGGGGCGAGGCCGGAATTGATCATGTCGCGCATCAATTCGAGCAGTTCAAGGCGAACGCCGGAATAGCCCTTGGCCAGGGTGTTTAAACGGACGGCGAGAACGGCAAGAGCGATAGAGGGACGAAGGGGTTCTCCCAGTCCCGCCGCATGGCTGATAATAAGGTTTTTCTGCAGTGTCTCGATATCACGGTCGTTGACAATTTTATTACACATCGGGCCATAGGAAGTGTTGACCCCGTAGATGATCTTCTTGTCTTTGACCGCCTGTTCGAGAAAAGTTCTGGAGGCGAGGCAGCGGGCCAAGGCTTTCTCGTCAAGGGTGACTTTCTTGTTGCCCATGCCGATTGCAACTATGTCTTGATACGTGAGATCGTTGCCGGAAAGGTTTATTGCTGGTGTGGTAGTCATCTTTTTTTTCGACTGTTCCAGGGTGTCTACGCGTCAGTTACACACCGGCTCATTTTTTTTGATATACTCGGCAAGTGTCGCAAGAGACTGCAGGACGATCCTGCTGGTATTTTCCGAATCCATTCGTACGCCATATTTCTGCTGAATGGTAACTGCTATCTCCAGGGCGTCCAGGGAGTCGGTGCCAAGAGGAGACTCGGGGCCGATCAGGGGATCGTTGCTGGCAACTTTGTCCATGTCGACATCGGTCAGGTTGCAGGTTGTACAGATCAGTTCCAGTAATTCTCGTTCAAAAGATTCCATAGCTTCAGTCATATCAATTATTTCTTCATAGCCCTGCTCACATCGCGCATGCGCAGGCCGGTTACAGTTTCGTATACAAGTCCATCGTCGTTGAAGATAATCAGATCAAAAACCAGTTCGTCACGGGTCCGGGCTGTCAATATCACCCTGGTCAGGTAACTGCCGCCCGGTAGGGTAGGGCGGCTGACCGTTCGTCTGGAAAAGCCCACGGGAAAAGGCACAAATTGGACAGATTGCCGGCCCAGCACACAGGCTGCATGCAGAGCCCCGTCCAGCGGAAATGGCGAACCGATGATATCCTGAACAGGGTAGATACAGGGAAAATCGGGAGCCTTCAATTTTCCCCACGCCTCGATTTCCGTAAGAAAAAGGCTTTCCTGCAGCGTATGATAGCAGGGACCGAAGGGGACCAGTTCACGATACAGGTGCGCCGTGTCGACCTCGGCTATGGGGTCGGCAGGCGGCAGCGGATCAATATTTGGAAGGGGAGGGTCGTCTGTCTTGCCCTGGCTGGAAAAAAAGATCTCGCCATGCTCCTTGCTTCTGGCCATTGCCTTGAATTGCATGCGGCTGAGGAGCTTCGCCTGTATACGTCCATCGGTTGCGGCACATTCTACCAGAACCGCAACTGTCGCCGCAGCTGGCGGTATCTCGAGAAACCTGCCAAAGCGAACATCTTCCATTATCCTGATATCGGTTTCAGGATGGGCCGCTACGCACTCGGCCGCCAGAAAAAGCATGGTTTCAACGGCGGGGAACACGATGGTCTGGCCGACATAATGGTCTTTGAACCAGGGTTGCACGCTGATGGTGCAGGGGAGGCGATTGCCACTCATGAACGAGGAAACTCGTTCCAGAGGTTGACGGTTTGTTCGTCTATCTCGACCGGGATGTGCTTGCCGTTCACGGCGCAGTGTTTGGTAAAACCTGTACAGCAGATCTCGCCGCTATCGGCCCTGGTGATCAAATAATCGAATTGCAGTTTGACCATCTCTATCCTGGCCGGCCGGGTGTGAATGTACATCAGATCGTCATAGAAGAGCGGCGAATAGTAGTTCAGTTCAGTCTTGATGATCGGGTAGATATAGCCGCTTTCCTCGATTTTTTTGTAGGGGTAGGCTGCTGCCCGCATGAGTTCAGCCCTGCCGAACTCAAAATATCTCAAATAGTTGGCATGATAGACCACCTGGGAGCGATCGGTATCGACATAGAGGGTACGCATTTCGCAGCGATGCCAGATCTTGCCGCTGTTGACATCTCTGACATAGCCTGGCTTGTCGAGAAATTCCGGGATGAAAGGTCTGGGTCGCATTACATTCCTCGAAAAACGATACAGCAGTTGGTTCCGCCAAAGCCGAAAGAATTGGAGAGGACGAATTCGTGTGGATGCTTGCGGGCATTATTGGGGACCACATCGATATCACTGAATTCAGGGTCGGGAATATGGTTGACCGTCGGCAAAACGATTCCCCGGCCCATGGCCTCAATAGCAAGAGTAGCCTCGATAGCGGCAGATGCGCCGAGAGAATGGCCGACCTGGGATTTGTTTGCCGAAACTGGAATTTTTTCGATGTGTTTGCCGAACACGGCGCGCAGGCACTTGACCTCCGTGCTGTCGCCTGTGGGCGTTGAAGTGCCGTGGGCATTCACCGCACCGATATCGCCGGGCGTGATTTCCGCATCGTCAATGGCATCCTCCATGGCGCGGATGATGGTCGTGGCATTGGGCCGGGTAAAATGATGGGCATCGGAATTCCAGCCGATGCCGGCAATCTCGGCTTTTGCCGTCAGGCCAAGGGAGCGCATGGCATCTTCGGCGGCCAGCACCAGCACCCCGGCACCTTCGGCAAGGACAAATCCCTTGCGGTCAAGGCTGAAGGGACGTGAGGCCTGGGTAGGATCTTCTGCCGCCCGGTCTTTCGGGCCAACCTTGATGGTGGCCAGCATGTTGGAAAAGCCCTGGATTATTTCCGGGATAATACAGGTCTCGACCCCGCCGGCCAGGACAAAATCACAATCGCCGTCGCGAATCATCCGCGCCCCGATGCCGATGGCATGGTTGCCCGAGGCGCAGGCACCCTGGGGAGAAAAGATAGGCCCGGTGAATCCCATGAGCATCCCGGCTTTTCCGGCCGGCAGGTTGGCACAGACATTGGGCAGCAGATAGGGACTGACCTTTAATGGGCCGTTATTGACGTAATTGTCCATGGCGATCCGGTACGAATCGACACCGTTGAGGGCCGAGCCGATCAGGCAACCGGTTCTGGGGCCGGTTTCTGCGTTTATTTCAAGCCCGGCATGAAGAAGCGCTCTCCGGCAGACTTCCATGGTGAGAAAGACGTAGGATGCGTTCCAGAGAGAAGCCTCCTTGCGGTCGACATACGAAAACGTGGCCGGGTCCCAGTCCGGTATCTCGCCAACCACATTGCTGCGGCTCGAGGACTCGCAACGGCTGAGTCTTCGAAAACCGGCGAGGCCGTCCACGGCACCTTGCCAGGTTGTGGCAAAGGTGTTGCCGAGAGCAGTCGCAGCGTCATAGCCGACAACATAGACTCTTCTGTTTTTCGGTGCCTTCATAAGTGGATTTTAATTTGATTTTTTAAAAACCGCGCAGGCATTACAGCCTCCGAAGCCAAAGGAATTCTTCAGAATAAATTCCTGTTCGAGAGACCTCTTGCCTTTCGCCACACAGTCGATGTCGATTTCCGGATCGGGGGTGTAGTTGATGGTCGGAGGCAGGATACTCTCTTCCATGCCCCGCAATGAAAAGATGGTTTCGATCACGCTGGAGGCGCCCATGGCATGGCCGATAAGGGATTTATTGGCACTGACAGGGGGCAGCTTGTCGCCAAAGATCGCTTTTATGGCATCGTATTCGACCTTGTCGCCAACCCGGGTGGATGCGGCATGGGCATTGATTGCCGCAATGTCGGCAGGGCTAATCCCGGCATCGGCAAGGGCATTCTGCATGCACTGTCTGATGGTGTCGAAGTAGGGGGCGACAAAGTGGTGGGCATCCGAGGTCATCCCCCAGCCGGCCAGTTCGGTGCTGTAGTGGAGACCATGGGCCTCGGCAAATTCCCGGGTGGCGAGAATAACCGCACCGGCACCTTCGGAAAGGACAAACCCGCGTCGATCTGTGGAAAACGGCCTGCTGGCCATTGCCGGCGGGTCGTGTTCCCGGCCTTCCTTGGGAGAGTACACGCCGTTCATGGTATAGAACCCGGCGACAATCGGTTCGACCAGGGCAAAATCGACGGCGCCGCAGATGGCGATATCGGCTCGGTTCTGGGCCAGAAACATCGAGCCGATAATCATCGAGGTGAGGCCGGTGGCACAGGCAGAGATGGTAGAGGTAATGGGCCCCTTTGCTCCCGTTTCAATGGCTATTTTGCCCCCGATCATGCTGACGCAGGCGTTGGGGTTGGTGTAAGGAGGTGGAAGCCTGTTCTCTGATTGCAGCCGTCTGTCGGCAGCCAGGACCGCGTCCAGGCCGCCTATCGCCGA
The DNA here is from genome assembly GCA_000961725.1 of Desulfobulbaceae bacterium BRH_c16a. GTDB lineage: Bacteria > Desulfobacterota > Desulfobulbia > Desulfobulbales > Desulfocapsaceae > Desulforhopalus_A. Next base: position 34,141 of record LADS01000049.1, on the reverse strand, counting down.
GCTGTAGGTTACCGCCGTGCGAAGTGCGATCTCAGGGGAGAGTACTATCCTGCTCCGTTCAAGAGCCCTGACAACCGAGAGCATGGAGTATTTGAAGACGGGAGAAGTCCAGGCCGCTTGATGCCGGGCAGAAAGAAAAGAGTACTTTTCGTCGTCGATATCCGGAACCTGGCCGGCAATGCAGACAGGAAATCCTTCAGACAGAGAGAAGCGGGTGAGGGGGCCGATGCCGCTTTTGCCTTCGAGGGCATTCTGCCACTGTGCCTGCAGGTCGCTTCCCAATGGGGAAATGGCATCGTAGCCGACAATGACCGCATCTTTTTTTCCCATAGCGCTACCAGGGAATAAATTGATACAGCTTGGCAAACATTTCGTAGACCTCGATCCAGTTCTGCAGATCCTTGGCGGTTTTGATATGAGCCCGCTTGTTGACCATTACCCAGCTCATATGGGCGGCGCCATCCTTGCAGGTGGAACAGTCGCGGGTTTCCGAGGTGCAGCAGCGATGCATGGCCTGCAGTTCGGATGACCAGCGAATAAACCCTATCAATCGTTTTGGTTTGGGCTCCCGGTTGTCGATGGGCTCTGTAACCGAAGGGCATTCCATCCAGCCGAACGACCGTCCCAGCATTTTGCCGGTGGTAATCACCTCGTGGTAATATTTCGAGGAAATAACCGTCTCCGGGTAGCTGTCCAGCATGCCGTCCATTTCTTCGCGCACCGCTATAAGTTCGTCCGGCTGCCACGAAAAACCGTCGACTTCTTCGTCGTTGGACAGGAGCTGCATGTGCACCTTGAGGCCGACGTCGCGAATTTTCCGGATGATTTTTTCCGTTTTGCCGAGCTGTTTGGGGGTAATGGTATAGAGGTAGTATGCGTGGGGATCGCCTGCGTAGTTGCCGCTGGAAATCTTGAACGTATCTTTGCCGCGCAGAATTTTTTCATCCTCGGCATCGCCCCACAGGGAGATGCCGACCATCAAGTCGGGAAAGCGATCCCTGGGGACCTTGATCAGACCATTGGTGGCGCAGAAGGTGGGCAATTTCTTGTAAAAGGCCTCAATCCGATCCAGGCAGAGGGTGGGTTCGCCGCCGATCAGGATCGCCAGGTTGACTCCCCGCGCCATTTCCTTTTCGATAAAACCATGCCATTTGTCTATGTCGTTTTCCTCGGCGGCCACTTTGTGCTCGCCGGAGGAATAAAAGAAGCACCCCTTGCACCGCAGGTTGCAGCGGTTGGTCACATCGTAAATGGAGCTGCGGATGTTGAGCCTTGAAATTTTCTTATAACGCTCATACCAGTGTTCATCGAGGAGGGAACTGACTGTTTTCATAAGTATACTAGTTCTTTGGAGGCGGAATGATAAAGGTGTTACAGAGGTTTTGCCCTTTATCGTATCCTCTGACCCAGACGGCAAGATACGTATCTACATAGTCAAGCCATGCGGAAAAAGTCACAGGATCTGTGGCATGCCGGTACATTCTGGCGGTGACCACGGCACTGCCCGCGGCATAATGCCGACAGTCGTCGCAATCCGTATCCGGCACGCAGCAGGCTGCATCACGATCCCACTGCAGATCCGTACGATACTGCCTGAATGATCTGCCGAGTCCGATGTCCGTGGAGGGATTCATTCGCGGATAGGAGCAGGAAAAAAGCTCATGCAAGGCCTGTTTTTCGGTATGGGCAACGATATTATAGGTTGAGAAGAGCACAGTGTGTGGATATTCCGTCAGCAGTCTGCTCATGATCTCCCGCGTTTTTTGCAGGGTTTCGGGGGTATGGCGGAGATGGCCCTGGTAGCCGACCGGTGCGGAAAACATGTTGAAGGTAATGTGCTGACCGTTGTCTGCGAGCAGTTCTGTTACTTCCAGAGCCTCGTCAATGTTAACCGGTGTGAAGGTGTAGACGAATACCGCCCTGGGATCGTCTTTGTAGTTGGCTATTTGCCGGGCCAGCATGTTCGGAGCCTTGCGGATGATCTGACTGGTCTGGTCATTTCCCCAGACCGAGATGTGGATTCGGTAATCGATCTCGCGCGGAATCGTTTTCAGGCCGTTGGTGGCGATAGCGCCCAGGGGGATCTCCCTGAAGCAGACCTCGCACAGCTGCGGCACCAGTGAGGGTTCTGCGCCGGCCAGGACGGCAAAGGTTATGCCGCGCTCTTTTTCCGATTGAAGAAGCTGCCGCCAGGATTTTTCGTCGTTATTTTCCGCGGCAAATTGTTTTTCACCGGTGAAATAATAACAACCTTCGCAACGAATATTACAGCGGTTGCTCATGTCATAGGTCGATTCCCGCAGAAAAAAATAGCGGCGAACCTTTTCCCAACGCTCCCGGATCAGCGGATCTGCAATTATATCGGAGAACTTGTAGTGCGGTTGCTGGGCAGACATTATTCGTTGCTGTTCTGTTTGTCGATGATGTACTGGGCAATGATGCGGACAGTCGTCAGTTTCGGATAATCGTCTTCGTCGATTCGTATTCCGTACTCATCTCTCAGAACCAGGGCAACGGTCGCCAGGTCCATGGAGTCGACCCCCACCTCGTCAACTAAATCGAGGTCGGCATTAAAGGTTTCGGGAGTGACATCTTCAAGCTTGAGTTCATTGATGATGATCTCAGAGATTCGAGTTATGGTCTGGTTGATATCGTTACTCATGAATTTGCAATTTCGGTTTGGGTGAAAAGCATTTTGCCGGAACAGACATCTTCGTCCCCGCTGGTGATCTTGAACAAATATTGATTTTCTACATTACTGCATGTGACCAGAATATCGAGCTTTTCGCCCGGCTTTATTATCTTTCTGAACTTGACCCGGCTCAAACCCGTTATGTAAACATTACCACCTCCGGGTTTGGCGATGAGATCGGCGACCATTTTTAACTGGGCAATTCCAGGCAGAATCGGATTGTTGGGAAAGTGGCCGGAGAACCAAGAAGAAGTGCTTTCAGCTGCAACGGATGCGGTTATCTTGGTTAATTCCATCTTTTTCGTTCAACCTACTGGATACCTTAAAGTATCAATGCCACGTCCTCTCATTGCCGGTAAAAAATACATGCGGTCGGGTAGGGAACAAACGTATACCACTCGGGCTGGAAATATTCAACAGGTAAGCAGACACAAAAAATCCCTTTTACTGCCAAAACATAGGTCAGGGGCGCAATGTGTTGACATGAATACGTATTTTCTTTCGCAAGCTCCGCAATTTTAACATCTTCCTTATATTTTACAAGTAGAATTTCCCTCAGCTACCCATCGGCTTTACTAAGGGCCTGTTCGCAAATAACATGAACATCCTGCATCTCATCTTCGGGCCATCTTGGGCTGCGGCTCAATCGCAAAATTAGCTCAGCTACGCCTGCGGTTTTGCGCTGATCGCCACAACCAAATCTGACCCAAATCTGAGCGCAATCTTGTCCATGTTATTTGTGAACAGGCCCTAGGAATTACCAGTTTCGAAAATCGTTCTTCTTACGCAAGCATTGTTGATAGCTTTATTGTATGAAGTACCATCAGAATAACAAATTTTGCCGCCAGGGAAACAAGAGAAAAGGAAGGATATGAACCGAATTCCAGAACCGGAACTTATGGATGACCCACAGCATGTCGCCGCCTACGCGGGGGCATGGCTGGACAACGGTTATTGGCTTTTTATTCAGAATTTTCGAAAGTTTTTCCGCAAGTTCGTACCAAAAGACGCCATCCTCGATCTTGGCTGCGGCCCGGCCACCATCCCTCTGCGCCTGGCCGGACTTTTTCCCCAGTGCGAGATACATGGCGTGGACGGCGCTCCCCATATGCTGGAATTCGGTAGAAATGCCGTACGGCGCGAAGGCCTGGAGGATCGTGTTCGTCTTTTTCATGGCATCCTGCCGGACAATTTTTCTCTGCCCCGCGAGCGCTACGAGGCAGTTATCTCCCACAGTTTTCTCCACCACCTCGCCGATCCCATGGTTTTGTGGTATGCCGTCAATAAATACAGTCTGCCTCATGCCGCAGTTCTGGTTATCGACCTGCTGCGCCCGGCCAGCGAAGAATCGGCTGAAAATATAATCGATACATACGTACCCGGCGCCCCTGCCTTGCTGCGCCAGGATATGCTGCTCTCGCTCCGTGCCGCATATACCCTGGACGAGATAGCCGCTCAATTACAGCAGGCAAAGCTGACGGGAAAACTCACTCTCACCATGGCCTCGCCTTTCCAGTTCGCCGTTCACGGGTATCTGGACCAAGGCGCCTGAGCCGTTGTCAAAAATAACATGGCCAAGGTAATGCCCGGAACGGTCTAAGGAGCCGTAACGAAATGGTTGAAGATGGCCTGGTTATTTCGTAACGGCTCCTAAACAGATTTTGAACAGTTTTTAAAGGGAAATACATGAAACTGAGCGTTGCGGCAAATTGGGATATGGAGTTGCTGGAAGGTCTAACGGAAATCCCGGAGGTAACTTCGATCTATGCCAAGCTTCCTTTCGATATAGTGGGAGGAGGCAGGGCCGGGATGGTCGTGCCATCCGTCGACTGGGACTCCGCTGTAGCCTACATTCGTGCGGCCCATGACCGGGAACTGTCATTTTGTTACCTTATCAATGCCCCCTGTCTCGGCAACCTTGAGCAAACAGCCGAAGGGAAAAATCAAATACTGAACTTTGTCGGCCAACTTGTCGAGATTGGCGTCGACAGTGTCTCGATCGCCAATCTCGCCGTCCTCTCACTGGTGCGCCGTAATTTTCCCCATCTGGCAATTCGCGGCAGCGTGCTGAGCTGGCCAACCAACCTCTCCAGGCTGAAGTATCAGGAAGCTCTCGGGGTCGATCCGCTGATTATCCCCTACAGCGAGTTCAACCGGGATTTCAACATGCTCGGCAAAATCCGTTCCGGGCTGTCGTGCGGGATGCAGCTGTTTGTCAACGTCTCGTGCATCTACAACTGTCACTACCTTGCAGAACATGCATGCAGCGTGGGACATGCCTCCCAGCTGGCGCAAAACACCGGCCAGGCGAGTTTTTTTCTCGATTTCTACCTCTGGCAGTGTACGCGTCGTCGCCTGCTTCACCCGGAGCTCCTGCTGATGAGTCGGTGGATTCGTCCCGAAGATCTTCATGTCTATGAAGCCCTGGGCTTCGATGAATTCAAGATTATCGATCGTTCCAGGTCTACGGCCTGGCTGCTGCGCGCCGCCGGAGCGTATGCCGACCGGAGCTACGAAGGGAATCTTCTGGATATCCTGTCGCTTGAGATGCTCGGCGATCCGGCCGGCTTCCACAGTGATATAGACGAGCAGGTGCGTGAGCGAATGCGGCACTACGGCAAGGAGGAACGCCGGCTCATGCTGCGCATGCTGAAACTGCGACGTCGACTTTTAGCCCTTGATCTTGTCATCGATAATGCCGAATTAACGGATTTTCTCGCGGGATTCCGGAAAATCCGCTGCTCGGAAACCTACTGCGAGGATTGCCGCTACTGCCACCGCTATGCCGAACGTGCCGTCCGTTTTGACCGTGGGGAGGCCGAGGTGCTCGCCGGGGATATCGGAAAATTGCTTGAAGACTCCTTGAACATTGGGAATTCAGGGTAGAGGTGGATTACGGTATCATTAAGAATTGCATCGACAAACGTCGATCCTTATCATCCCACTCTTGTAATCTTTCGGTCCTGCAGGAGCTGCACCTTTCTTCCGTAATAATTAGTGGTTCCTCAATATCTTGAGGGGTATCATCAGCCACCCATCAAATACCAGCCACGCATTCCCGAGATATATTCCACCGATTACAACACATAATCGCCTAGTTTTATTCTAGAGATAGTCGGCATGTTATTTGCTGCTCTGTTGCTGATCATGCATCAGACGATAGCAAATTCTGCACCCGGAATTGGCAGCATCTGCAAAAAACCGGCTGAAGAAAACAAAGGCGTTAATATGCTCCTCTTACGGGATGTTGAAAAAAACAAGCCGAAAAAGCGGATTTATGTTCGGATATGCATCTGGCTTGTCCTTGTCCTTATGACGGGGTGGGCTGTTCTGGTCATATGGTTTTCAGATCTGACACCGGGTATCAGACTCATGTCGGCGTTGCTCTTTGCAATGGCCACCCTCCTGTCTCCTCTTCTCCTTCGTCCCCGATGGTTGGGGCCGGCTGTTTCCTGTCTCCTCCTCGCAGGCATCGTTATCTGGTTTCTCTCTTTAACCCCTTCAAATACCCGGGACTGGCAACCAGATATGGCCGTCATTCCCCATGCGGAAGTTACCGGAAACAAGATTGCTCTGCATAATATCCGCAACTGTGACTACCAGACCGAGACCGATTTCACCTGCCATTATTATGGTCGGACATTCGATCTTGCAAAACTCCGGACTCTTGACCTCTTTCTTGTTTACTGGGGATCGCCAAATATTGCCCACACCATGCTCAGCTTTGGTTTCGAGGATGGCGGCAACGTCTGTTTTTCGATTGAAACCCGCAAAGAGAAAGGGGAGGAATATTCGGCGATTAAGGGATTTTTTCGCCAGTACGAGAAGATGTACGTTGTCGCCGACGAGCGTGATGTGGTGCGTCTGCGCACAAATTTTCGGCACGAGGATGTCTATCTGTATCGTCTGCAGGTACAACCCGAAATAGTCCGCAAGGTATTTCTTGATTATCTGCAAGAGGTGAACCGCCTCAAGGCGCACCCCGAGTGGTACAACGCCCTCACCGGTAACTGCACCACCAGTATTCGCAAACATACTGTGCCGTATAATCCCGACGCCAGGTTGGACTGGCGGTTGATCGTCAATGGGTATCTCGACGAGATGATCTATGAAAGAGGTTTCCTCAGCTATGCCCTGGCGTTTACAGAGTTAAAAAAGATGAGTTACATCAACAAAAAGGCTCAGGCGGCCGATCAAGCTCCCGACTTCTCCCGGCGTATCCGCGAAGGGTTGCCGGAACAAACACATTAAGGTGCCTCATGGTCTCATACGGAAAATTATTTTATCTGACCGAATACAGTCGTTTCCTGGCCTTGTTGCTGTTTCTTGTTGTTTTGTCCGGATGTGCCGGCCCGATTGGTGTTGCCAGGGTTTCGCCCCAAGAATCATATAATCTCAAAACCGAAAATTCTTTGGGTGACGGAATAATCAGTGACAGCAGCAAGACTGTTTTGCAAAGATACAATCTCCTCGATGCGCAGGCTGAGGAACCCCTGAAAACGATACAGGCCCTGCATGTCATCAGCAAGTCGGATGATCGTCGCGACATTCTTTTCACCTTGTCGGAACTGTGTTATCTGCAGGGGCAAAAATTGATAAAAAAATCCACCGATAACAGTCGCCGAGAAGCACAGGATGTGCTTCTCCAGTCCGCCGTGTATGCGTACTTCTACCTTTTGGGCGATGGTCGCGAGCCGCCCCCGAATGCTTATGATCCGCGTTTCCGGGATGCCTGTGATCTGTATAATCATGCACTGTATCAGGCCTTTCCCGTCAATGACAAGAGCGGCCTGAATCTCTCAGGGGGCGTGCGGCAACTACCTGGAGGAGAACTGTCTCTTATTCTCAAAACCGATACCCTCTCCTGGGATTATGCCAATTTTGAAGGATTGTTTCCTGCCGACAGCTATGCGGTTCGGGGATTCACTGTCCGCAATCGTTCAGCCGGCTTGGGAATGCCGCTTGTAGGGTTGACCCGTAAAAGCATCGAGTCGCCGAATGGAGGTGCGCTGCCGATTACTGCATTTCTCAGGGTGTCGGGGGATTTCAGGGAGTATCAGCAGGGCCGATCCCAAGCCTTTCTTGAACTGTATTCGGCCTTGGACGATGTCAGGACACAGGTTAAAGATAAATCGGTACCGCTGGAAACGGATATCACGACGCCGCTTGCCTACAAACTTAATGAAGCCTGGCTCTGGAGGATGGGCGAAAAACGCTTCATCACCGGTGCTGATATCCCAGTGCGAGTTCTTCTTATCCAACCTTATGAGCCGGGCCGGATTCCGGTCGTGTTCGTTCACGGCACGGCGAGCAGTCCGGTCTGGTGGGCGGAGATGCTGAACTCCCTTCGGGCGGATCCTCAAATCCGTAAAAATTTCCAGTTCTGGTTCTATCAGTACAACAGCAGCAATATGGTGACTCTTTCGGCAGCTGAACTGCGAGAGGCGTTGGTCGGAATGATCAAACAACTCGACCCTCAGCAGAAAGACCCGGCCTTTCAGAATATGGTTGTAATCGGCCATAGCCAGGGAGGACTTCTCACCAAGATGACCGCGGTAGATACCGGCGATGTTCTGTGGAACGCCATCAGCGATAAACGCATTGATGAGGTAGAAATGGAACCGAACATCAAAGAGTTCGCCCGTCGACTGCTCATTTTTAAGCCGCTGCCATTCGTCAAAAGGGTCGTTTTCATATCCACACCGCACCGAGGAAGCTATCTAACGAAAGAATGGGTCCGTAGTTTTATCAGAAAAATGGTGAGGCTCCCGTTTAATATTGTGGTGAATAGCCAGGAGTTTCTCTACACACTGCACACTCAGTTCAAATTGCCAACCTCTCTTAAAGGGAGGATACCCACCAGCATTGACGGGATGTCCGAGGATAACCCTCTGCTCACGGGCTTGGTGTCTCTTCCCATAGTGCCCGGCGTGGTTGCCCACTCCATTATTGCCGTCAAACCCGGGATGGATATCGCCACAGGAAACGACGGTGTTGTCGGTTACCAAAGTGCCCATATTGAGGGAGTTGATTCCGAATTCATTGTCCGTTCCGAACATTCCTGCCAGGGCCATCCCTTTGCCATTGAGGAGGTTCGAAGAATTCTCCTGAAACATGTCGGGATTGACAACGCATGGCAGGCTCCTGCTGAAACAGCTTCGGCACCGGCTGTGTCAAGGCCGATTGGGATGCAAACGCAATAACATCTTTCGGTATTTTCCCTGTTCTGCGATAGAACAGAATGGATATCGCTGGATGTAGAGCTTTTGCCTTATTTTTTAGCTTTCTCAATGGAAACAACGAATGCTTCCGTGTAGGTGATGACGATATTGTCACCGGCCTTGACTTTCTCAAGGTTGGCAGGATCCTGAACCTTTACGATCAGCACACCGCCATCCGGCATTCCTAGGCTGACAGTTTTGTTGGTCTTATCGATATCCTTGACGTCAGCGGTAATAGTTCTTTCGATAGTCTCGAATGCCCCGGGCTTGCTGCCCGGAGTTGCCCTGCCGATTCTCTGGGTCGTTTCATCCCGAACCTCTCCGGGTTTGGCCATCCGCACGGCCAGGGCTTCGGAATACACCGCCACCACCTCATCGCCTGCTTTTACCTGAGGCAGATTGATCACCTCTTTGCCGGCATGGAGAGTAAACGTTTTGCCATTGGGAGCTTGCAGGGTGACCATCCGTGTTTGCAGATCAACCGCTTTGACAGTCGCTGTGACCGATACCATCCCTGACTTTTCGATTCTCAGATCCTTTTTGGGTTCGGCGCAGCCCCACAAGTTTGCCGTGACCAACGCAATCATCAACATTCGCATATATTTTTGCATACCTGTCTCCTTGTTTTTTTAGAGTGCATTTATCGGCTGTAAATCCCCAGGCAGTAAGCTTTAACATTTTGTGACTAATGCACTTTTGCATGCAACCGCGTCGAGCAGTTCAATCCATGAACTGATCAGTGATGCTGCCTCTTCATTTTGGAGTCTGACTGCAAAAGTATCAAGATCAATGCCGAGCTGCGAATACCGAGAGAGTAATTCCTCGCAGTCTCCGCCGTCTGCCGGCAACGGTGTTCCCAGAAAATTGCACCCTATGATTGATTTCAAGGTATTCTCAGGTATGGCCGCGACCGTGAGCGGCGCCACCAGATCCTTGATAAGAGAGGCGCCAAACTGTTTGCACTGATAGTTTGTATCCATTGTCCAAACCAGGCGAAGAGGTCGGGAACCGGCATTATAGGCGCGCTCCCATTCCTGCGAATTGTGCAGGTCGCGTGAAGCCTTGTAAATCCTCCTGGCTATGGCAATTCCACTAGGAAGAAATGGGTCGTTCGACAATTCAGCCGAGAGCGCTTCAACAAGACGGCTGATGGATATTGAGGCGAAAGAGGTACCTGCAGGCTTGAGTCCCGCGGCAACGCGCCGTTCAATGCCTCGCAGACAGGCTTGGGCCGCGCTGAGAAACTGCCCGCATGAGACAAGAAAAGCTATGCTGACCGGGACTCCCGAATATATCACCTCTTCTATGGCTTCCAGCCAGTCCGGCAGACCTGGGATCGTAATAAGAATATTTGGTCGCCTGGCTTTCGCGTGAATGTTTGAAATTGCTGCTGTGATAGCTGCGGTATCATTTGTCGACAGGGGGAAAATGGTAAGCGCTACCCAACCGTCGACACCGTCGGTACGGTCGAAAACGGGTCGCAGGAGATCGGCGGCATGGCGGGCGTCCTCCATGATGAGTTCCTGTGCCAATGGTTCTCCGAACAGCCCCTCCGCCAGTTTTTTTCGGATTGCATTGTCGTAAACTTCCGAACTTCGCAGACTACGGCTGCAGGCAGCAGGACTCACGGATGCTCCCGTTATCGACCCTTCTTTAATGTACTGGATAAGCGACCCACTCTGGAGTTGTTCACGGGAGATGTTCTCCAGCCACAGACTCTGTCCGATACGGAGTAAGGTCGAAAGTATGTTCAAGGTGTTCCTCATATGGGTTAAAGAAAATCAGCACAATCGATTTTCTCAATGGCTAAGAACGCACGAACCGCGTGACACCCTGCAACCGTGTAGCAAATAAGAGACCAGAATCGGATAAACGTGTTGGAAAAATAAGTCCTTTATTTTTCGCGAGGTTTTTATTATCCTACCTAATTAAAGGTGCTGTGACAGAATTTCTCAACCGCAGGATATTGAGGTTCCGCTAAGTGTTATGGGAGAGAAGATTGGCGCAAAATATGCCACATGAGAAGTTTGCCGACTTAGATCATCAAATGCGGCAGCAGCTGACCTTCGAAACACTTCTGTCGGATATATCCACTCAGTTCATCAACCTGCCAATCGATCGGATTGACAATCATATTGAGGGAGCCCAACGGCGAATCTGCGAATGCCTGGGGTTCGATACGTCGACTTTGTGGCAGTGTTCGGCTGAACAACCGCGGTTGATGACACTCACCCACATGCACAGCCCACCGGATGGTCCAACGCGTCCAACTCAGATTGACGCGGAACAAGCATTTCCCTGGACATATCGCAAGATCCTGAAAGGCCGGCCATTCACTATCAACACCGATGAGTTGCCGGCAGAAGCATCCCGGGACCGGGAGGTTCGACTTCATTACGGCATAAAGTCCTCTGTGGTCATCCCCCTAAAGACAGGCGGCAAGCCGACCATCGGTGTCCTGAGCTTCGGCAATCTGCATGACACGCACGGCGGGACCACCGAGAACGTGAAAAGGCTGGAACTAGTTGCCCAGATTTTCTGTAATGCCTTGGCGCGTAAGCATGATGGTGAGCGTTTGCGGGAAAGCGAGAGGCGACTGAGCCTTGCGGTACATTCGGCCGGTGCCGGCATCTGGGAGTATGACTGCCAAACCCGGGTGTTTTGGGCCAGCGAACAGGCTCGGGAGATTTTCTGCTTCAATTTGAATGAAGAGATCAGCCTGGCCACCTTCGAACTTGCCATCCATCCCGACGACCTCCCCGGTGTCAGGCAAATATTCTCCGATGCCGTCGTAAAGGGGAAAATAATCGATATCGAGTTTCGAGTTCGGCTCGGCACCGATCGCCTGAGATGGATTTGTTCAAGAGGGAGGCCGTATTGCAAGGTTGATGGAGAGGTGAACAGGCTGCTGGGCGTTTCCATCGATATCAGTGAATACAAGCGCCTGGAAGGTGAACTGAAAGAACGGCTGACTGAGGTTGAAGCGCTCAGACGGCAGCTTGAAGGCGAGAACCACTATCTCCGCGAAGAACTGCAGAAAGAACAGGGATTCGAGCAGATGGTCGGCAACAGCAAGGCATTGAATAATGTGCTTGTGGCCGGCAGACAAGTCGCTGCAACGGATGCCACCGTGCTCATACTTGGTGAAACCGGGACCGGCAAGGGCTTGCTGGCCAATGCTATTCATATGATGAGCCCCCGCCGGGATCGGCCGTTTATCACAGTAAACTGCGCGGCCTTGCCGGCAGGTCTCATCGAAAGTGAACTCTTCGGTCGGGAAAAAGGGGCGTTTACCGGAGCACATGCCAGGCAGGCCGGCCGCTTTGAGGTTGCCGATCGCGGCACGATTTTTCTCGACGAGATCGGGGAAATGCCGCTGGACCTGCAGGCCAAACTCCTGCGGGTACTTCAGGATGGTGAATTCGAGAGGCTCGGCTGCACCAGGACGATAAAGGTGAATGCCAGGGTAGTTGCGGCAACTGCCCGCGATCTCGCCGAGGAGGTTCGAGGCGGTCGGTTTCGGCAGGACCTTTTCTACCGGCTCAACGTCTTTCCGATTACAATTCCACCACTCAGGCAGCGAACCGAAGATGTCGTCCTTCTGACCGAGTATTTCATCGAAAAATATAACCGCAGGATGGGGAAGCGGATTGAAACCATCTCTAAAAATATCCTAGACAAAATGGTGAAATACCATTGGCCTGGAAATGTGAGAGAGCTCGAGCATCTGGTTGAACGAAGTGTGATTATCAGCCAGGGAACTTCATTTACCCTTGGCGATCGACTCGACTCCTCTGCAACCCCGAACAAAGAAACCGAAAAACAAGATCTGGCCTCTATTGAACGTAATCACATCATGCAGGTTCTTCGCATGACCGAATGGAAAATCGAAGGGCCTGGCGGCGCGGCTTCGATCCTTGATCTTCATCCAAGCACGCTGCGCTTTCGAATAAAGAAATTAGGTATTCTTCGTCCCTCGTAGGCGCTGCCCCTTTCCCCGTAACGAGTGGCGGATCCTCAATATCTTGAGGGTGCATGTTAAGTCCTCATGGTGCCGGAATCGGATTTCAGATCAAATTTATATATCAATTACAATACGCAATCGGTTCGTTTTTTGCCAACTACATTCGGCATGTAATTTGCTGCTCTGTTGTCGCTAGGTAATGTGCTGCCGGGAGCATCCTCGGGATCCATCCCGAAATGCGAAATGTTTATGACCACAAGCAGCATGCAATGACGGCTATGCTCAAAGGAGTGGATCCGATGACGCAGTTTTACGCAAATCCCTCCTCATCTTCGCAAGGGATGGTCATATGAGGATACGGATAATACATGTGAAATAACATGAGCGGGGTGGAAAAAGCATGAAGAAAACAGCTCCGATACCCGGAGGAGAGATATCTCCGCCTGCGATGAATCTGCGATTCGATGTGATCGCAGGACTGACTGCTGCTGCGGTCGTTCTGCCCAAAGCGATGGCCTATGCGACCGTTGCCGGCCTGCCTGTCGCGGTAGGCCTCTATACCGCCTTTGTCCCGATGGCGATCTACGCCCTCCTCGGTTCGTCCCGAGTGCTCAGTGTCAGTACCACCACAACTTTGGCGATCCTGGCCGGGACGCAGCTCGGCCTGGCGGTGCCCGATGGCGATTCATCTCAACTCATCACTGCCGCGGTAACGCTGACCGCCCTGGTGGGAGTGATACTGCTGCTGGCTGCCGTCCTGCGACTGGGCTTTGTCGCCAACTTCATCTCAACGCCGGTGCTTACCGGCTTCAAGGCGGGAATAGGTATGGTGATCGTGCTCGATCAGGTGCCTAAACTCCTTGGTATTCATCTCGCCAAACAGGGTTTTTTCCGTGATGCTTTCTCCCTGGTTCAGCACATGCCCGAGACCTCGTCGATTACCCTGGCTGTGGCGGGCGCGACGTTTTTTGTGCTGATCGGCATGGAGCTGCTCCGGCCGCATTCGCCGGCACCGCTGGTGGCGGTGGGGGGAGCCATCGCCGCTTCATGGTACTTTGGCCTGCACGATCAGGGCGTCGCTACGGTCGGTCTGATTCCACAGGGGCTGCCTTCCCTTACCCTGCCTGACCTGGCGCTGGTTGAACAATTACTGCCGGGCGCTTTCGGCATCGCCCTGATGAGTTTCACCGAGTCGATTGCGGCGGGGCGGGCCTTTGCCGGTCGCGCCGATCCGTCGATCAATGCCAATCGTGAATTGATTGCGACAGGTGCGGCCAACCTGGGCGGGGCCCTGTTCGGGGCCATGCCCGCCGGCGGAGGCACATCGCAGACCGCCGTCGTACGGGCTGCGGGCGGTAGCTCTCAGAAGGCTTCACTCATCACCGCCGGCGCCGCAGCCGCGACCATGCTGCTGCTCGCCCCCCTGCTGGGCCTGCTGCCCTATGCTACGCTTGCCGCGGTCGTTATCGTCTACTCCGTCGGGCTGATCCAGCCGGCTGAGTTCCGCGCAATCCTCAAGATTCGCCGGATGGAGTTCCTCTGGGCCATGGTGGCCTGTCTTGGCGTCCTGGTTTTCGGCACGCTGAAGGGTATAGTGGTGGCCATCGTCGTCTCGCTGATCGGCCTGTCCAGTCAGACCGCCAATCCTCCTGTCTATGTCATCGCCCGCAAGCGCGGTGCCGACGTGCTGCGCCCGCTGTCGATTGCCAATCCCGACGATGAAACCTTCGAGGGGCTGTTGATCCTCCGTCCTGAGGGACGTATCTATTTTGTCAACGCCCAGAACATAGCCGGAAAAATCAGTGCACTGGTGGAGAAATACCAGCCTCGGGTGGTTGTTTTGGATATGAGCCGGGTACCGGATATCGAATACTCAGCCCTGCAGATGCTCATCGAGGGCGAGAAACGAACGACGGAGCGTGGGGTGACGTTGTGGCTGGCAGCCCTGAATCCTGCCGTGATCAAGGTGGTGCGGCAGTCCGGTCTGGCCGATCGCCTCGGTAAAGAGCGCCTGCTGTTTAACGCACGTGCGGCGATCGCTCGATTCGAGACGCTTCAGGCTGTGACTGATAGCAGTGCTCGCTGACAAGGAGGGGGCAATGGGAAAAACCAAAAAGAAAAAAAACAAGGAAATATCAAAGGCCAACCCAAAGTTGAATAACAAGAACTACCAGATCGAGCTGGCCAAACTGCACGGGGAACTCGTCAAACTGCAGCAGTGGGTTGTCCACAAGGGACTCAAGGTCTGTGTGGTGTTTGAAGGACGCGACGGGGCCGGCAAGGGCGGGGTGATCAAGGCCATCACCGAGCGGGCGAGCCCGAGGATTTTTCGGGTCGTAGCATTGCCTGCGCCGACCGAACGGGAAAAGTCGCAGATGTACGCCCAGCGCTACCTGCCTCATCTGCCGGCAGCAGGGGAGGTTGTGATCTTTGACCGGAGCTGGTACAACCGGGCGGGTGTCGAGCGGGTGATGGGATTCTGCGCGGAGGAACAGGTCAAACGTTTTCTCAATGTTGTTCCGGCCTTTGAGAAAATGATGGTCGAATCGGGGATTATCCTGCTGAAATATTGGCTCGAAGTCAGCCCGGAGGAACAGACCCGCCGCCTTACCTCACGGATTGATGATCCCCGCAAGATATGGAAGCTCACACCGATGGATCTTAAATCCTATGACCGCTGGGATGACTATACGCTGGCCCGGGATGAGATGTTCGCTAAGACTGATGTCCCCTGGTCGCCATGGCATGTCGCCAAATCCAACGATAAAAAGCGGGCACGTCTGAACATCATCGGCCATCTGCTCAGCTCAATCGAATTCCAGAAACTTGACACTGAAAAGGTGAAACTGTCTCAACGCAAGATCGGCAAGAAATATCAGGAACGAGACTATCCGTTCAAGCTCATTCCCGAGAGATTCTGAAAAGTTGATCGATGTATAAGACGAGTGATCGCAATGATCGTAAAGCTTCTCATCTCTTTTTTGCTGGTGGCCCTGTGTGTGACAGCACATGCGCTCGGGATAACATTTTTATTTCGAAGGATCGACCATTCGACTGAACTTGCCGACCCCCGTTTCTGGGTGCCGGTCTGGTGTCTTGTTCGGGTTGCCGGTCGGCTCATTTTGCTGCATCTGTTTGAAATTTCCCTTTGGGCCGTGTTTTACATGTACGGGCATGCTATGCCTGACCCACAATCGGCTTTGTACTTCAGTTCGGTTACCTATACCACAGTGGGCTACGGCGATCTGGTGTTGCCGGAAAAATGGCGTTTGGTCGGAGGGATCGAGGCACTCACAGGTATCCTCATGTGCGGCTGGTCCACGGGTTTCTTCTTCACTGTCGTGACCCGCATGCATCAAACCCGGGTGATTGATCAAAAAAGGGAATTGCCATGAAGGACGACACGATTTTCCATATTCCTAACATAAATATTGTACATAGTTCGATGGATAAGTTAAAATGAGTTGCTTCCGGACGGTTGCCTTCTACCCCCCTCGTGAGTGTGACCATCTGAATCCCATCCTTTGCAGGAACACCGGAAAACAGCTAGCTGTAACCAAAATGTCCCAAGTCGGTGCAGGTCAATCTCATTCACTGTGGAGGACTAGTCATCACATCATGGACAAAACCAATCACCCATTTCATTCATTCCAAATCGCCGGACGTCGCCGGTTAGGTCCAACGCTGATCTTTCACGGGTTGCTCTTTTTGATCCTGGTGTCCCAGGCCATACCCGTCCCCGCCCAGGCCTCCATGTTCAAAGGTGAGACACTCGATAAGGTGGCCGATGTCCTTGCCTGGATTGTCCTCATCGTAGCTCCGGTTGTGGCAATAATCGTATTCTGGATCGTCCATATCCTGCCGGAAAGGATTGCCGAGAGGAGAAAACATCCTCAGGCCAAGGCCATTCAGACCCTTTGCCTGCTTTCCCTGGTCTTCGGGGGCCTGCTCTGGCCGATTGCCTGGCTCTGGGCCTACTCCAAGCCGGTTTTATACAAGCTGGCCTATGGCACGGACACGGTGGAACCTGAGCACGGTGACAAGGATAAAACTGCCACCGTCGCCGACGACGATACACACGAGCTGCAGCGGTTGCGGGCACGGTTGGCTGAACTGGAAGCGAAACTGGCCGAAGAACCGGCAGCAGTAGAAGGAGGTCAGGTCTGAGATGGAAATTCTTCTCCTGGGCATATACTCTTTTTTCGCCTGGCTGGTCTTTTTCAAGTTCAAATGGCTGCCTTGGAATATCACCACCCAGGTCATCACCATAACCATTCCCATTATCGGTATAGCGACCCTGATTCTTCTCTTGAACATTTTCGCCCCTTCCTCCAATGATGTCCGTGTCATCAATTATGTCGTGGTCATCAACCCCCGGGTGAACGGACTGGTTACCGAGGTGCCCGTTGATCCAAACCGACCCATCAAAAAGGGCGACGTGTTGTTCAAGATCGATCCGGTACCCTATGAGAATGAGGTCAAGGTTTATAAAGCCCAGCTGGAGCAGTTGAAGGTCCAGCTTATCACCGCGAATGCAAATCTTCGCAGCCAGCGCGAACAGCTCAAGGCTGCTACCGGCAAGAAGGAGGCGGTCGCTGCCAAACTGAGACTCGGCCGGGTGCGAGGCGTGCAGTTCAAGGAACTGGCCGAGACGGGTGCCGGCAACAGGTTCGATTATGAGCAGAACCAGGCCGACATTGCCAACCTCACAGCCGAACTCGCGTCAGCCACTGCAAGTGAATCGCAGATCGTCGAAATCCTTGCCGCCAAGACACCGGAAGGGGAACAGGATACAATAGCCGATATAAAAGCTCAGATTGAACGAGCCAAGGCCCAGCTTGCCGATTCGCAGTGGAAGCTCGACCAGACAGTCTATCATGCTCCGGCCAATGGTACCGTCGTTTCCCTGGCCCTGCGTCCAGGCGCCATGGCCGTACCGTTGCCGATGGTTCCCGCCATGAATTTTGTTGAAGATGAACAGTGGATTCTCGCCATCTTCAACCAGAATGAGGTTCGCAAGATCAAACCGGATCAGGAGGCGGAAATCGCCTTCAGGATGTACCCAGGCCGTATTATCAAGTGCAAAGTGGATTCCATCATGTGGGCCACGGCTCAGGGGCAGCTGCCCATCGGGTCGATGAATACGGCGGCCGGCGTTGCGCCTGTCCCGCCCAACAGCCTTGCCGTTCGTCTGCTGGTGGATAAAAATGATCAGGATGTTTTTCTCGCTGCCGGTGCCCGCGGTGCCGGGGCAGTCTACACCGACAGCGGCGAAATGATCCATATTATCCGTAAGGTAATTCTACGTGTCGGTGCCAAGCTCGATTGGCTGATCCTGAAATTGCACTGAGAGGCGGATATGCTGCGAGAGAAATTTTCGAACGGCCCACTTTCAGTAAAGAGAAAAGCCGGGCGATTCCCCCGATTCTGCCTCATGTTTGCTGCATTGTTATTGCCGGCCGCCGGCTGCAGCCTCAAATCGCCTCCCGGGCGAGAGGGAATTCAGCAACAGGCGCTTACCAATATCGACCTGCCTGCCGGCTGGAAGGCGGGCGGCCTTTCGGGACCTGTCGCAGGTGACTGGCTGGACTCGTTTGATGACGATCAGCTCTCGGCACTGGTGGCCGAGGCTGTTACCCACAATCCGGATCTCAGGATCAGTGCCGTCAGGGTTGAGCAGGCTGCCGGGTATGTCAATCTTGCCAAGGCAACTCTTCTCCCAGCGATCAATTTCCTCGGCACGGGGGGTACTAAATCCGGTGGCGGCGACATGAGTTCCGCCCTGCAGGGAATCGCCTTCGCCGCATCCTGGGAACTGGACCTCTGGGGCCGCCTCCGCTATGGCCGCAGTTCCGCAGAAGAAACCTATCTCTCAGCCCAGGCCGATTTCGATTTTGCCCGCCAGTCGATTGCTGCAAGCACTGCCAGGAGCTGGTTTACGGCTACCGAAACCTGGCTGCAGCGGCAGATCGCAAGCGAGATGGTGCAGTCGGCGCAACTGCTGCTTGCTCTTACCGAACAACGCTATCGGGTCGGTGTCACCGGGGAAGAGGATGTTGTGCTGGCGCAGGCCAGCCTCGGCACTCTTCAGGACAATGCCGCACAAGTTAACCTGGCTCACGGGCAAACCCTGCGAGGTCTGGAGTTGCTGATCGGCCGGTATCCCGCCGCTGAACTGAAGGCTCGCCGGAATCTGGCAAAACTGCCTGGTCCCGTGCCTGTCGGCATACCACTGGAACTGCTTGAACGCCGTCCCGACCTCATCGCTGCCGAGCGCCGGGTGGCGGCCGCCTTCAACCGGGTTGGCGAGGCCAAAGCCGCCCGTCTGCCCCGTATCACCCTCAATGCCAGTGTTGCCGCCTTTACCAGCGAAGTTATCAGATTGAAAGACGATTTTAATAATCCCGTCAGTGGCGCCGGGGCTCGGCTCATCGCCCCGGTTTACCAGGGAGGAGCACTGCAGACGCAGGTTGAAATCCGCACCCTCGAGCAGAAAGAGGCTATCGCACAATATGCCGGAATCGCCCTGCGCGCACTCGGCGATGTCGAGAACACTCTCGCTGCGATACAAAACCTGACCGAGCGCGAACAGCTTCTGCAGCGCACAGTCATCGACCACCAGCGCGCCTTTGAACTGGTGGAGACGTCTTATCGGACCGGTAGAACCGATCTGCGTAATGTACAACAGCAGCTGCTCGACCTCCACGCCGCCCGCCTTAGTCTTTTGCGCGTGGAGAGTGAACAGTTGAGCCAGCGCGTCAACCTGCACCTGGCTCTGGGGGGCGGCTTCGGCGCAGATTTTTAAGAAATGCCGATTCAAGCGATGGAACGTGCCGCTGAGTCGCGCGAGCCCGTCGCCGCGTGGTAACAGCTCTTGAACCCATGAAAAATGAGGTGAAAACGTATGGCACTCAATAAAAATGCCCAACTGGAACAGAAATGGAACATGTGGTCAGTATCAATGGTTATGCTGCTCGCTGTCTGGCTGGTTTTGAGCAGTCACCCTGTCGGGGTGCTCGCAGCCCAGGTGCAGAACAGTTCTGAGGAGAAAACGTTACTGAAGGCATCGTCGGTGATCAGCCCCGACCTGCTGAAGAGCGACCTTTACACTGTGGATGAAGAGATCGTCAACGATGGGCTGCTCAACCACTACACGGTGCGCTCTCAATTTGGCGTGTTCAGGGCCAATTCAACCCCGAACCTCAAGCAGCTTCTTTATGAAATCCAGGCCATTGCCGCCATGAAAAAGATCGAGACAAAAAACACCGCCGCAGAATCGGTGGTGCAGTCCGGGAAAAATACAGTCCACGGGATAGCAAACCTGGTCACTGATCCGCGAAAAACTCTGGAAGGTGCTGCCGCCGGGGTCGGCAGTCTCTTCAATCGGGCATCACAGGTGGTCGGCAAAAGGAAGACAACCGATGCTGAAGACAACAAGCTTGAACAATTCATCGGGAAATCCAAATCAAAAGGTGAGATAGCCACCAGATACGGGGTCAGTGTCTATTCTTTGAATCCGGTATTGCAGCAGGAACTGGAGCGCCTGGGCTGGGCGGATTATCTCGGCGGGATTGGTGTGGGCCTGGCCCAGACCGCGGTGCCCGGATCCGGTGGACTCTTGCTGACAACTTCAGGTACAGCCCGACTTTTGAATGAAGTCATCAATAACACCCCGGCCTCTGAGTTATGGGTGCAAAATAAAAATAAACTGGAGGCAATGAAAATCGACTCCGACACAGTGCAGCTCTATCTCAATAACCCGTCATTCTCGCCCGCCCTCCAGACAATCATGGTCGAGGCCCTGGAAAGTATGAATGGAGTTGAGAACAGGGGGCTTTTCATCAAGGTCTCTCTCCAGGCGAATACTCATGAAATGGCCGATACCATAACCAAGATAACGACGATGATCGCCGGTTATCATAAAAATGTCGAACCGCTGCAGAGTCTTGCACCATACGCCAGATTCCTTTACGCCAAGACTGAAAAGGGCGCTGCCGTCGTGGTATTCCCGGCAGATCACGTACTCTGGAGCGGCAGGGTCGCCGATGTCGCCACCTGGCTCTCGGAGCCAGTGCAAGGGGAGGCACTGCCTGCCGGGTTGCAGATGTGGATACTGGGGGATTTCAGCGGGAAGGCCAAGGCAGAACTGCAGTCCCTGGGCTGGGAACTGCACCCCAACGCCCAAGGCAAGCTGATGCCGGACAAGAAACAGAAATCCTGACAAGCAAGGTGTTGCCATGAAAAATCCTTTTTCAAAAATACTGACCGTGATCCTCATGGTATCGGCATCGTCCTTTGCATATTCTGCCGAATCTCCTCCTGAAGATCCTGGCTGGCCCAGGCTTATTGAGGAGAACGGTAAAGAACTGATCATCTATCAACCCCAGGTGGACTACTGGACGGATTACAGGATCCTCCATCTTCGTTGTGCCATTGCCGTGAAAACCGGAAAAAGTGCCAAAGAAAAATTCGGTGTGGCTGAGATAGAGGCGGAAACCGTGGTCGATCAGGGAAACCGGGTGGTGGCGCTGTTGCCGAAATTGCGCATCCTGCGGTTCCCGAATACCTCGGACTCGGAAGCGAATTCTCTGCGCAGGACGGTGGATGAACTGTATCCGAAGGGGAGGCCGTTGACGGTATCCCTCGACCGGATCCTGGCTTATCTGGACGTCGAGAAGCAACCTCAGCAACATGCCGTCGACCTCAATCTTGATCCGCCGAGAATCTTTTTCAGCACCAGACCCGCCATTCTTGTGATGTTCATGGGTGAACCCCAGTTGCAGCCGGTGGTGAAAGACCAGAACGAGTTGATGTTCGCCGTCAACACCAACTGGGATATCTTTTTTGATGCGGTTAGCCAGCGATATTATCTGCTGAACGGCGACAACTGGCTGATGACGGCGGATGCGCTCAAAGGGCCATGGACGTCAGCGGGCACTCTGCCAAAGGGTCTTTCTTTACTGCCCGCGGATGAAAACTGGGCCGATGTAAGGGCCCACGTCCCCGGTACACGGGTTTCCGATCTTCCCGCAGTATTTGTCAGCACCGAACCGGCGGAATTGATTCTCACTCAGGGAAAACCGACCTTCAGCCCCATCCTCGGGACCAAACTGATGAGGGTGGTAAATACCGATACCTCCGTATTTCTCCATTCGGCTGAGAAAAAATACTATCTTCTGATCGCAGGCCGTTGGTTTCGGGCCGCCGGTCTGAAAGGCCCGTGGTCGGCTGCCAGCAAAGATCTGCCTGACGATTTCATCAGGATTCCAGGCCATGATCCGGCCGCCTTCGTCAAGGCCTCCGTACCCGGCACAACCGAAGCAAAAGATGCGGTGCTGTTAGCCTCTATCCCCGCCAAAACTGTGACGACAACGGCTGATCCTCCTGTGGTGCAGGTGAGCTATGACGGCCAGCCGAATTTTCAGGTCATAGAGACTACGACGGTCCAGTATGCTATCAACTCGCCGAAATCGGTCTTTCTCGTGAATGGCAGCTATTACTGCTGCAATAACGGTGTCTGGTTTGAGAGCCGCAATGCCACAGGCCCATGGACCCTCTGTACCAGTGTGCCGTCGGCCATCTATACCATCCCGCCCTCCCACCCCATGCACAACGTGACCTACGTTATCGTGCAGAGCACCACGCCGACCACGGTCGTCTACACCCAGACCGCCGGTTACAGCGGAGAATACGTAGCGGCGACCGGGGTGCTGATGTTCGGTGCCGGAATGGTGGCCGGTGCGACGATTGCCGACAGTCATCATCACTCTTATTACCCCCCTTATCCGGTTCATTATTCCTACGGCTGGGGGGCTCGATATGACTATCATAACGGCGGTTATTACCGGGCCGGCCATGCCGCTTATGGTCCGCATGCCGGCGGAGGGGCCGGAGTCGCCTATAATCCCCGTACCGGGACATACTCACGTGGAGCCTATGCCTATGGGCCTTCCGGCAGCGCTTCGGCCGGACGGGCCTACAATCCCTACACCGGAACCCGGGCAGGTGCCGCCCGGGTTGACACGGCATACGGCTCGGCCGGGAGGGCTGCCGCCTACAATCCAGTTACCGGTAATGCAGCGCGGGGCGGTTATCGGACAGGCGACCGGGGATCTGCAGCCGCAGTGCAGACGAACAGGGGTACAGGTGCCGCCGGCGTCAGGGCGGACAGCGGCGCGGGTGTCGGTGCCTGGGATACCCGATACAGCCAGGGCGCGGTTGCCAAGGATAAACAAGGCAATGTTTATGCCGGCAAAGACGGGAATGTTTACAGAAAGGACAACTCCGGCAACTGGAGTAGCAATAGCGGCAGCGGATGGCAATCGACAAGCAGACCGCAGCCCACCCGTGAGCTCAACGCGCAGGCCGGGGCGCGGGCACGCGGCAACCAGATGCACGGGCGTCGTGTCAGATAGCATCTCCTGCTAATAACTCTTTTTAAAGGGGCTAGTTGTGTCTCGCCGGCACCTGCTTGCAGTGACTCTGAACACACGTGTAAAGTGGCCGCCCAACGGATGAAAGAGTTTGATCCCCCCAGGGAGGTGAAAGCATGTTCAATACTATCATGGCACGGCTTCGCCAGAAGATAAATACCCTGCGGCAAGATCGGCTGCACAGGCAGGCCCTGATCAAGTCGGTTGAAGAGGTTGTCGATATTGCCGATCCGATAATTCGTCTTGCCCATCGTTACCGCAAGGTGTTGCTCCCATCAGTGGAAGAAACCATAAAATACTGTAAGAGTATGATTACTTTTCTTCCGGGCCCGGTTTGTCTGAATCGAAAAAACTACTATGACGATCCTCTGGTGAAGGCACTCTTCAGATCAACCGAGGAGATGGAAACGGTTGTCCAGCAGGCCCGGGAGGTAGCTGGCGCCGGTGGAGGGCAGGAGTTATTCGCTCTTTTGACCATGACCAAAATAGAGACGATCATCTACGGTCATAAACAGCAGGGTGAAATGATCCTTGCCGATGTCCCGATGAAGGCCGTGACGTTCGTTGACCACCGTGTCGTTGCGCCGACCCCCGACCTGCAGACCACCATGCTCAACCTTCGACAGCGCAGTCTTGCGATACTTGCCAGTGTTGCCATGGAAAAAATCGCCACACAGAAGGCGAACCTGGCCGAGTTGCGTGAGCGCCGGGCACGACTCTCTTCAATGAATCGTATCCTCCGCGGCAAACGTCATACATTTGAAGTTTTTGCCCAGCCTGAGCAGGAAAATGCCGAAAAGCTCCATGAATTGCAATCATTGCTGAGCGAAACCGAGAAGGAGATAGAGCTGGCGAAAAAGGAGCTTGAAACGCCTGACGACACGCTTGGTTACCTGAAACGGATCATGGATTCGCCGGGCGACACCTTGGTTCTTCGTGAAAAATCCCTGCGATTGAACTGGATGAATGTCGTCGTTCTGGAAAGTGGGGAACCATTTCATCAGATCAATCTTGCCGAATTGACCTTGAACGAAGAATTACAGCGCTTCGCAGTTCTGGTGTGTTTTGATCGGTAGATCGGGGAAATGCCGCTGGATCGGCAGGCCAAACTCCTCAGTGTAACTCCAGGACGGTAAAAGTTGACCGGCCTTTCTGAAAGCCGTACTCATCTTTTTCCCTGACCCAGGAAGTACTCGCTGCCGGACACGAGACACAGTGCATGCCGAATTTACAGGCAGGTTCACCAAGTGGGGATCTGCGGAAGAAGCCTTTAAGTTCTGGGCCGAGAGATTTACAAAACGCCTCACTACCTTGATGAAAGAATAGAACTCGACTCTGGGGACGCTGCAAGCAGGAATCTTGCTGAAAACAAGGAGCCTTCTATGGAAACGGAACGGAATGGAAAAGTACCGATCCTCGTTCTTTTCATTTGCATGCTGTTGGCAACAGGGTTGACTCCGGCGATGGCGGCTGGCGAACCGGCCAGAGGAGAAGGGACAATTCACGAACGTATTGCCGGGATGAGCGATGAAGAGGTGAGGAAATCGCTTATCGCCAAGATGCAGGAGCAGTCCTCGGCAACCAAGTCACCTGTTACGGACCAAGCTCCGGGCCCCGGTGCCACGCTCGGCGCATTCCTTGATATACTGGCTCGGCAATCGGACGATACCCATAAAGAACTGGGAAAACTTGTCGGCAATATCCCGGAAAGCATTCATGACTTATACCAGGTTTTGCTTTCATTTAGCCCTTATGGTACTCCCGGAGGGGCTCTCAGGAATATTTTTTGGGTACTGTTTTTCATCAGTATTGGCCTTATTGCCGAAAAAGCCGTCAACCTGTTTCTGACGAAAAAGTATTATAACCTTTCTCCCGGCAACCTCGCCAACTTGCCTGGATCGGGTGCCGACATGACCATTCCCGAGAGGTTTGCCGCAGTACTGATAACAATACTGCCATCTCTTCTTGGACTCTTTTTATTCTTTATAATAGCGTACGTCAGCTACTTCACTTTTATCTGGACCGATTCGCCTTCTCTTAAATTGCTCTTCCTCGCTGTTCTGCTGGCAATCACAATTATTCGGTTCATTGCCATCCTTGCCGAAATTGTTTTGTCACCATCCAATCGCCGGTTCCGGGCACTGCCGCTCAACTGTGCGCTCGCCGGGATCGCCTTTCGCCTCATTGTCTGGACCTGGGGATACATTATTGCGGTTATACTCTTCGCTATCGTTGCTTTCCGGCTCGGCGCCCGGCTCGAAACAGTGGTCTTGATCAAACTTTTCGCGGCGACAATACTCCTGGCAGTAACCGCAGTTATGGTGGCTATCTATCAAAAAAAGGTCACAGCGTACATCCTGGCTACAACACCTGAAGAAACGAAACCACAATCATGGGCAAAACAAAATCTCGCAGCGGTCTGGCATTTTCTCGCGCTGCTCTATCTCATAATCCTCTGGTGCCTGATGATTATGAGCATTGCCGATCCGGATGCCACTGCCAAGGGTGCATTTCTTATCAGTTTTTTTGTCCTGCCAATCTGGATGCTGGCCGATCGGGTGGTTCAATGGCTGGTCAAGCATACCATGCTCAGTTTGCGACTGTATGAGGAGGAATCATCTGCATCCCGGCAAACTGCCGACCGAGATGCCATCGGTGAACAGCACAGAGAGAATGAGCTGTTTCAAAAAGTAAAGCAATACGCCCGTCTTGCTTTGTTTCTCGCGGTCGTATTCTGGGTTGCCAGCCTCTGGGGGTATACCATCCCGCTTGTCTCCAATTTGACTGGTGTCCTTTTCGATTCCCTGATCATTATGGCTGTGGCCCTTCTTTTCTGGCAATTCATCAGTTCCTGGATTGAACGAAAAATCAAGGAATCGCTGCCGGAAGACTCAATACAGCGCGATGATGTCGACGCTGAATGGGGGGCCGCCCCCGCCCAGGGGAGAGCCTACACCCTGTTGCCCATGGTCCGCAGTTTTGTTGCCTCGATATTGATTGTCATGGTGACTCTGACCATCCTGTCCTCGATGGGAGTAGACATAGGCCCCCTTCTGGCCGGCGCCGGTGTGATCGGCCTGGCTGTCGGCTTTGGTGCCCAGAAGATAGTCTCGGACATCTTCTCCGGCATTTTCTACCTGCTCGATGATGCCTTCAGGGTAGGTGAATACCTGTCTGCCGGCGGGATCAGCGGCACCGTCGAGAAAATCAGCCTGCGTAACGTCATGCTTCGCCACCATCGGGGGATGCTGCAGATTGTTCCCCATAGTGAGTTGGGAATGATCACCAATTATATGCGGGGAGGGATCATTGAAAAATTCAGTCTTGATTTTGCCTATGATGCAGATATCGACAAGATACGGAAAATCATCAAGAAAGTGGGCCAGGAAATGCTCGAAGATCCGGAATTGGGCAAAAATTTCATCAGTCCGATAAAATCCCAGGGAGTCCGGGAGATTACCAATTCGGTGATGACCATCCGGGTGAAATTCACCGCCAAACCGGGAGCTCAGTTTGTCATCCGGCGAGAGGCCTTCAAACGTATCACAGCGGCAATGCACGCCAAAGGCATCCACTATGCCCATAAGAAGGTTATTGTCGATCTTCCTGCACCGGTAAACGGCCATGAAGATGCCTCGCAGGCGCAGAAGATCGCTCAGGCTGCGGGAGCGGCAGCCCGTGAAATATTCGATGAGGAGGAAAAGCTCAAGCGGCAGCTCGCACAACAAAAATAAAGATCAGTTCGACGATCTTAAATGACTCAAAGCAAACGCCAGCAGGTGGGATCCGAGGCCAGATAATCACCGGTGAGCTGGTAGGCTGCCCCCCGGCAACCGTAACACTCGGCCGCTTTTTCACAAACTCTGCACGGGCCCTTGATCGTCATCCGGTAATTCTTGAGATTGTTGATCACTTCACTGTTTTTCAGGATAACGGCCAGCCTGTTGCTGCGGATATTGTCGAGGGGGATGGTGACGCCGACACAGGGCATGACTTCGCCAATTGCGGTCACCAGGCAGGAGACCTGATGGCGCATACACCTGTTGCCGACCAGTGGCGGCTGAGGCTCCCAGTTGCGATCGAATTTTTCCTGGTCGATTGTCGAGAGCTCGGTGAAGAGGTCTTTCAATTCCCGCGGATCGACGTGCAGCCAGCTGTTTTTCAAGGCATGTGCCTGGGGAGTGATAACTTCAAAAAATGGTTCGATATTTTCCTCGCGAAGCCATTGCCACATCGCCGGTAATTCTTTGATGTTTTGCCGGCAGATTACCGTGCTGATTGCCAGGAACAGATTCTGGGACGGGTAGCCTGCCTCTTTCAAGGAGGCGAGCGCCTTGTCGATTATCTGAAATGCTCCTTTCTTTCCCGCCAGTTGGTCCTGAATGTGCTCCTTCCGTGAATTGAGTTTCAAGGCAATCCGTACCTTTTCCTCAGCCAGAACAGCCGCAAGGTCTTTATCGATTCCGGAGCCATTGGTGAACATCTCGATTTTCAGCCCTTCTTTGCCGATAAAGCGAATCATTTCTACAAGATGCGGATAAATAGACGGTTCTCCGCCGAGGATGATGATTTTTCGTGCTCCCATGGCTTTTGCCTGCAGGATGACGTCCTTGATTTCCTGACGGGAAAGTTCATTTCTGCATTCGATCTTTTCATCGACATAGCAGTAGGAGCAGCGGAAATTGCAGACCCGGCTGAATTCCATCTCCATGGAAAGCAGGCGGCCCGCAGCCACGGCCTCGCGGACTTCCTCCTCTGAAAACTCAAGATTGTATATCTGCATCGCAGTTACTGTGCCTTAATATATGCTCGCTGCACCTGTTGCAGAAGTTCAGCGGAGGAGGGGGGATTTTTTTGATAATCCGGTTCGATGTGTTCGATAATTTTAACTCCGATGGTGTTGTGTACCCTGGTATTAAATAGAAATTTGCCTGGAGTAAAAAGGTTGTCGGTATTACGAAGTTGCAGAACATAGAGAGGCGCGCTGCACATCCGGGCAATCTTGAACGCGCCCTTGTTCAGCTCGCCGATTTTTCCGTCGCGGCTCCTGGTCCCTTCCGGAAAGATGAAGAGATTGCCGCCGTCTTTGAGATACTGCGCCATTGTGTCCATCTGCGCGATCATCAACCCGGAAAAACGGCCTTCGCCTGTGGCGGGGAGGTACCCCGATTTGGTAATCATCCAGCCAAAGATCGGGGTGCCGAAAAATCGGGTTTTTACAATAGTCTTGTGCCGCGGGAAGAGGGCGATCAGCAACAATGGATCGAGGTAGGAGAGGTGATTGCAGACTATCACTGAAGATTTTATGGCGGCTATCCGTTCATCGATTTCAATTTTCTGACGCGGCGCGGTGACGCTTACCACGCGAAAAAAAATCCGGTAAAAAAGAGAATTCAGCCGCTGGAACTGAATCTCCGGATTTTTAACAAACAGCGCATAGGCGAGATAGCGCCAGGAAAAGAACAGGATAAAACCGAGGGTAAACCAGGCCCAGCAGGCCATGGTCGCACTGCAATCGAGAATTCGGTCGGCCAGGAGACCCGAGGGGCGGTGGCCGGGAGATTGTCCGGAAGAAGACATTGTTAAAAGAACGAAAAATTAATCCACCGCACTGCCGTTTTTAATAAGCAGACAGGTATTCACTCCGCCAAAGGCGAAATTCTGAATGGCTGCAATTTTTGTTTGGGTTTCAGTAACTTCACGGGTATGTCGCAGCATATTGCAGCGTTCGTCGACATTTTCCAGGTTCAGGGTGGGGGCAATAAATCCCTGCTCCATCATGTACAAGGTCAGAATCGACTCGATCACTCCGCAGGTGCCCATGGTGTGGCCCATGTAGCTTTTCAGGCCGGTGACAAACGGCTTGTCGCCATAGACCGCGGCAATGGCCTGGGCCTCGATCACATCGCCCATTTTTGTCGCCGTGGCATGGGCGCTGATAAAATCGACATCGTGAGGGGAGATGTTGGCATCGTCGAGAGCCAGACGCAAGGTCGCGGTAATTCCATCAAGATTTGGCAGGATAAGATCGCCGCCATTGTTGTTGCAGGCAAAGCCGATTATTTCGCCAAGGATGACCGCGCCACGTTTTTTAGCGGACTCATACTCTTCGAGCAGCACGGCGCCGCCGCCTTCTCCTACCACCAGCCCGTCCCGCTTGGCATCGAAAGGCCTAGGAGTAGAGTGCGGCGTATCGTTGTAGCCCACGGAACAGGCCAGCAGGTTATCGAAAACCGCAACGGTGGTGGTGTCGTATTCATCGGCCCCGCCGCAGATCATCGCATCCTGCATGCCGTATTTGACCATCTCATAGCCGTATCCGATCGATTGACTGCTGGTGGTGCAGGCGGTGGAGGAGGCAATGATTCGTCCGGTGATACCGAACATTCTGGTAATGTTCACTGCCGTGGTATGGACCATCGAGCGGAGATAATCAACCGCGCCGATGGAAGAAAATTTCGACTCGAGTTCATTGAAAAAGGTCTTGTAGATTTCGCGCTGGACCGTAGGACTGCCATGTGTCGAGCCGAAGGCGACACCAAGGCGGCCGGAGGTGATAAAATCCTGGCTGAGGCCGGAGCTTTCCAGAACATCTTTGGCAACCTGACAGGCATAGTAGGCCACCGGGCCCATGGTTTTGCGGAAATGTCGTTTGAAACCGTATTCTATGGGGTAATTCACCGTCCCGAAGACCCGGGAGTGAATGTGCTTGGTCAGGAGCCCATCGTCACGCAGAGGGATTACTCCGGATTTTCCCTGTCTGAGATTTTCAATAATCTCGTTTTTGTCATAGCCGATGGGGGTGATGGCGGAACAGGCAGTGATGACAACGCGTCGTTTCATGGTTTGCAGGCAGGGTCTATTTGGTTCGAGAGCTTTTGATCGCTTCTATATAATCAAGGATGTCATTGACTGTCCTGATCGTCATAGCCTTTTCTTTTTCCTCTCGGGTGAGGGAAAAGCCCAGGATGGAGATTTCAATTTTTCCCAGCAGTTCAATGGCATCGATGCTGTCAAAACCATGATCGTCCCGGAGGTTGTCATCGACACCCGGCTGCTCGAATTCAAAATCCTCGGTGAGGATTGTTAAAATTTTATCTTTAATCTCATCTTTGGTCATAATGGAATTGGCAAGAGTGTAGAAAATTTCGAATAATAACAGAAGGATTTTATCTTCGCTGTTGAGCCGAGCAGGCGTAAAGTCGAGTGGGATACTACACAGTTTTTGGCAATTGCAAAAGGAAATATTGAATCCAGGGGGTGCACATCCTGCAACGAGTCCATACGTACAGTGCGATGAGTCGTTGACCAATTCCTTGAATTTTCTCCCTCCATGTTTAACTTAGGATAATGCCTGACAAAAAAATAAGGGGTGCTGCTATGGAAAAATATTCTCATGTATCGACTAGAATGGCAGTCATTCTGTCCATCCTTCTCTTCGTGCAACTGGGTCTCTTCGGGTGTGCAGGGATGCGGCAGTTCGTGTCGGAAGACAATCGGATTCTCTTTTCCGACCAGGAAACCAGCCAGGGCGTTTTCGATTATCGACGATTAACCGTGGAATACAGTTATGCGCTGCAAGGCGACAATTTAACTCTTACAGGGAGAGTCTTTTACAGCGGCCGTGTCGATTCCCTGAATGTATATGTCCTGTTTTTCGATGCAACCGGAACCGTGATGCAAGAGCAGATAGTGTACTTTTCCGGATACCGTACTTCACGATACGGCTTGGCTGATAGTTCATTCGAGGAAACCATGGTCGTGCCTCCCACCGCAGCGGGAATATCTTTCGGCTATTCTGCGCAACATCGCACAGGAAAAAAATGACTTGCATCGGAAGCAGTAAACGTGCTTTCATGACACTACCCAGGCCCAACGAGGTGGCGGCCAACAACAGATTCTCGACGGCGGCGGCAGAACTCTGGATCTCCATGGTGCGGAAGAAGTCGAAGGATCTCTTTTGCCCGATCCGGAACAGCTCGCTGCCGTGGTTGATCAGGCTACCGGTGTTTTTCACGCCGATGACTACAGGGGCATTGGCCAGAGTCCTGGCAGCCATGCGCACAACATAATGCCGCCTTTCTGCGTTTTTCCTGTCGCCGCTGCCGCCAGTAGTCGGGATTACGCTCGCACCAGGATTTATACGCCTCTCGCTGATTTTCGCGGTAGTCTGCATCCGTACCCATTTTCAGTGCCTGGCTGGATGGGGTATTTCGGAATATCCGAGCACTACTCTCCCATTCCGAAAATCGACCACTTGCTACGCCGCAGGGTGCGAATGTGCTATTGGAAGCAATGGCGCTATTGTCGTACCAAGGTTCGCGAGTTGACGAAGCTCGGAACTTTCCTGCGTACTGCTATTTCGGCCGGCATGAGTCGAAAAGGTCCCTGGAGACTCTCCCGCACGTTGGCCACCCAATCAGGCATGACCAATCAATGGCTCAGGTTTCAAGGTCTACTATCTGTCAATGGGTAAACATCCATTACCCGGCTACGGCTCGGTAGCTCTTGGGAACCGCCTGGTGCGGACCCGCATGCCAGGAGGTGTGGGGGCTGGGGGAGAGATTCCCCCGGCTACCCGATTATGTTAATTTTAATCTTTTTGTGTTGGATAGCAGATATTTATTTCTGTAAATTCGATTTGTTTACCAATTTCCAAGCCACATTTTTCAAGATGCCCAGGCTCTGATTTGATAACTTCACCGAACAATTGCTTCTTGTCGGTTGATGTGCTTTTAATTTCAACCTTGAATGACGTTTCATTGTGACACAAAGCCACTACCATACCTACGGAAGGCTCTGGCTTTATACTTGTTCCATGAATTGAAATGGAATCTAATCCATTACAAACATCTAATTTGATAGTTTTCATATTTTCACCTTTCACAGAACTTGAATATTTATTTGGATTGTACATTTTTACATTTTTAAAGACATAACGTTTATTATAATGCAACATTTCTTTTTAACTCAATTTTTGCAGTTAATGTTTTCTCACCATTTTTTATTTCTACAAAGATAAGAAGTATTTGCTCGTCAGGCAATTGCCTTGATGTCTTTGATGCATTTTCTTTCCAAATTTCATTCGTAGCATGAATCAGTTCTTCAGCGTTTATTGAGATTTGGAATTTTCCGCACGAAGAACATTAAAATATTTCTTATCTCCATGATCAACTACATAATATTTTGAATTTTGATCACAAAGTGGACAATTTTCTTCAATGTAGGTTTTCATCTAGTCCTCCATATTTTACATAACGTAGAGTTCACAGGAAACTTTGGAGCGCAGCGGAAAAGCTTTCCTGTGGAACGTTTTGTGTACGCCCGGCATGGGCGTGATCTTATGGGGTGCAAGTCCCCTGTATGTAAACCCTGTTACTGTCGTGATGACAGGAACATAAATACTAGCCGAAAGCAAGGGCGTTCCCGCGAGGGCGCGTCCGGAGGAAGCTGGAGCGCAAAACTATGAGCCGACGAACAGAAATGGCATACAAGGCCGAGTCTCCGGGCAAGTCAGCACAACATGACAAAACCCTGGGTTTAGGAGATACGGTAAATGCTACGGTTGCATAGCGACAGATTACGTTCTTATCCGGGGAGGCCTGTTCAACGTGCAGTCGCATTATCGGCAGCGCCCTGTGTGGCAACATGCAGGGAGTTTGGGCAGGAGTCAGCAGAGGCCATAGTAGGCGAAGGAAGTCACCATGCAGGGGCAATGGAGACTGGAAACGAGCCCGGCGAATTGAAAAGCCGGGAGGACTCACCCCGCTGAAGGGCCAAACTCATAGAAGAAAGTGAGATCTTAGTTGCTCTGCCACGCATTGAACCCGTCCGGGGGAGCGAATCGGCAGGCGCGATGTAAGAACTATCACACTTTCATGTATTATTTGCAGTTGCCACCTTCTTGTTGTCAAAGAACTGCGGATATACTTCATCCGACTACGGTCCGGTGTTCTTTGGGAACCGCCTGGTGCGGACCCGCATGCCAGGTGGTGTGGGGGCTGGGGGAGAAAATCCCCCGGCTACCCGATTAAGTTTTTTTTTTGATTGATCGAATTTCAACTACAGCCTTTTTACCTTTTTCTGTAATTTGCCAAAACAAAGCAATATTTCCGCCTTTTGTTTGTAGTGACTCTACTTGGATAATCCCAAGTGCCATTAATTGAATTTTTATTGTTTGAAGTATACCAGCAAATCCCGTTTTGGCCAGATAGTTGTGTTTTGGAATTTTACATTCGACCTTCTAACCGATAATGACAGTCAATATTTTGCTTTTCCTTCAGTGACAAAATTTTTCAGCTTCCTTTTCAGCTTATTGCCTTGCGAAAAGGTAGTTTTCGTCATTTTTGGGACGTAGTAGTCCATTCACCCTGTATATCCAGTTTTTCCAGGGTACGATCTTTGACAACACGGAGCGATCTCCGGTTACGTCCGGCAGACCTCCTTAAGTTCCCGACGTTCATATCCATGGGCTATTGCGCGTAAAATGGTTTCCATGGAATCAACCCGGTAATTGTGGAAAAATGCACGGATGCTCTCCCACAAATAGCGTTTTGATTCCGCCTGTTGTAATGCCTCCTGGAAAAGCCAACAGCTTAATTGCTGAACCTGATCGATGAGAAAGGCAAGCATCATGAGAATGGTAAATACCGCACTCAGGTTTTTCTTACCAAGACCATAATTGTGCTCGAGATTGTACCCCTGGTTCTTGAGGGTGTTAAAAGTTTCATTCTCAACTTTCCACCGGGCACGGCCAGCCCGCATAAGCTCGAACACGTTTTCTTCGGTGATCGTTATATCAGTGACCCAGCTGAATTTCGTGATCTTTTCA
>LADS01000001.1 GCA_000961725.1 Desulfobulbaceae bacterium BRH_c16a | reverse complement strand
ATTTTGTTCTCCCTGAATATACAATATCGTACCGAAGCAAGAATGCACCCAGTTGCTGCTTCGCTGCGCGAACTGCACGAGTCGCGTCTTCTCGGGCTCGTACTAAATCTCTTAAAGCCTCATCTTCCTCAGTTGGAACGTACACAGGCGTAAGCTCACCTGCCCGATGTAACCTGGCTAAAGAAAGGCAGTCACGCCTGTCATTTTTTATACGATTACCACTTTGTTGCGGAATTTTAGACGGAGCAATAACAACACAATCCATAGCATTCTTGGTTAAATAGCGATAGATCGCATATCCACACGGTCCAGCTTCGTAGACAAACCGAAGAACAGCCCCGTTCGATATGAGTTTCCTGATAACATTGTCTAATTGATTCATGTCGTTATCAATTTTACCATAATACCTGACTTCGCCATCACGTCCCTCATCTGCTATTCCAATTGAGATTGAGTTTTTGTGGACATCCAACCCGATATTCTTTATTGTTTTCTGCATGACCTGCCTCCTTGATTTTGGCTCTGAGTTGTTGAATTTGCCTTTTTCAACTTAACCCACGTTGGCAAGGAAGGCAGGTCTATTTTCGCCAACTTGCTAACCATCATATCTAGCGTACCGCCGCTGCGGCTGCCTCGTTCACCCTGCCAACCAGATACCGGACCAGATCTTCATCGTACTCATTCATATCGAAGCAGTACCCGTCGGCGCCGGCCAGACCGCCGGGAATGCATTCACCTCTGCCCTCGGGATCGGTAATCATGTCTTCGTAGAAGCATACCGACAACCACCTCGCCTGCGGGTCGTCATCGATCACATCGATCATGGCAAAGAGATGTCGATCGGCTTGATCCATATGTCTTGGCCGCAGAGAATAGCTTACTCCGGGGCGTCCGACAAATTGCAGGCTTACCCCTGCCATTGTTAAAAGTTTATTATACAAGAGGTTGAAAACATAGCGCATCGACGGACCTTCGTCTTGCCAATTTTCGAGAAATGCATGTATTTCATCATCTACTTTTCGATCTTCACTCATGATTTCCTCCTTTGGTATTTGTCCACAACCACAGTTTGCCAAACCATAAAAAATAGCCTATTTTATAAGCGGTAGATATGTATCCGCCGGACCAGCCAAAATTTTTTAAAGGGTAACAGTTCCCCACCAGGGAGTATTGAACAGAATACCCGCAAGGGGTACTCAACAGAATCCCGATTATCGGGTTGAGGAGAATTCATGCAGATTATCATGTCCCCAGCAAAAACCCAACAGTTCAATGGCCGGGTTTATCGAGAATACTCCATGCCGCTTCTCATGCATAAAACCCAGTTCATCATTGATCTGCTTAAAACGATGAGCGAGCAGGAACTTGCCAGGCTGATGAAAACCAGTGACAAACTCACGCAATCGACTCATCGCCGAATCCACAAATTTGCCAAGAAATTGACCCTGCAAAACGGCGGACAGGCACTTTTCACTTTCCAGGGCGACATGTACGCAGCACTTGCCGCAGAACATTTCAGCCCGGAGGATTTACAATTTGCGCAAAAACACCTGTTCATCGTCTCAGGTCTTTATGGCATCCTCAGACCCCTGGACCTGATCCAGCCCTATCGACTGGAGATGTCGACGCCTTTGACCCTTGCAGGGGCGGAAAACCTTCATCATTACTGGCGTGATCCGGTGACGGATATCATCGACAGAGCTCTCGTTGAAGAGAGCGACCGCACACTGGTCAATCTGGCCTCGGCGGAATATGCCAGAGCGGTGAACCACAAGAAGCTGCACGGCAGAATGGTAAACATCACCTTCAAAGAGAAACACCACGGCGAATATCGAACCATTCCCATTCATGCTAAAAAAGCACGCGGCCTGATGGTACGTTTCATGATCACTGAGCGGATATCCGAAGCCGAAGGACTGTGCGATTTCAACCTGGACGGGTATGCCTTCAACAAGGCGGATTCAACAGCGGAAGAGTGGATTTTTTTTAAGGAGGAGACTGCGTAGCGGTGTTTAAAAGGGAAACAACAGCAGCCACCGCCTCAGGGACAGCCCGGGCCACCTCGGCCGTCAGCCCAATCCCCAACTGGTTGAAACAGCTGCCCTCGATGCCGACAAGGTAAATTTTTTCCGGCACCCTCTCCGGATAGAGTTTTTTGCCCACGGCAATCGCTTCCCTGATGCCGATACCGTGGCCGCTGACCGGCCTTGGCCGGATAGCAGGCAACTGATCCCAGCCAAGTTGATGGATAGTCCCGGGAGCCCCCCCGAACTGCACTGCGTCGACCACCACCAGCAACTCTTCCCCGGCGAATTCCTCCAGCAGGTCGATACCCCCCAGACCGAGGAAGCTCAGGCGCACCCGGTCCGGCAGCGTCATTTCCCGCAGGCGCTCATACACTGCGCACCCGACACCGTCGTCTGCCACCAGCTCATTGCCGATACAGACGATCAAGGCTCCGCCGTTCATGGCTGCGGGCGAACACCGCTGAAAGCCAGGCTGAAAGTGCAGTTATCTCCAGTGGCAAGAGTTTTAGGCCTGGCCGGACAGCCGGAGAGTTCGGCCATTATTCCGGCTATGTAATAGTGAAACATCTGGCACACCTGACTGCCGATCTCCATCTTCCGGTTCCTGCAGACACTGCCGATCGGACAGCCATTCAGTTCCAGCACAGCCTCCGCTCCGACGAACCGGCCTTCGATGTCCATCTGCTGAATCTTCAGGACCCGGACCAGCTCGCCGAGTGCCGCCTCCGGGGTTTTCTCGACCATATGCACCGGAAGATTGGCAGCCATTTTTCGGCCGGCGGCAACGGCCAGCGACGGAGTCGACTTGCCGACAAAGGCCACAATGGTTTCAATAAACATATCGAGAAGAAATGAAACCTCGGTAAAGGCCTTGTCGTAATCCGCCGGGGACAGCGTCAGTTCGGTGTTGCCGCTCATAGAAATTTCTCCATACGCCTGCTGAATTCGATATTGCGATAAAAATTCTTGACCACGTGGTGGTTATGATGGGCAATTGCGCCGGACGGGCACACATAGGCACAGCTGAGACAGCCGATGCAGTTTTCGACAATTGCCACACTGGCCTTTTTGGTCTCGTCATCGTAGGAAAAGCATTCCGTCGGGCAGACGTCCAGGCACAGCCGGCAACCACGACAGGCCTTCTCATTCATTGTCATCTCCAGCATCTCAGCCCCTCCGTAAGGTTCTCTTGATTCTGCCGTTTTGTCGAAACTCGACGGCAAGAGCCATCTTGCCGATAGCATGGGTCGAACAGGCCAGGCAGGGATCGTAACAGCGCACCACAAACTCCAGCCCGTTCAGCATCCGTTCATCCCCAACATTCTGAAAAAGGGCATTGGCGCCTTCTTTGATCGATGTATTTATTGCCGCGGTATTCTGCTGGGTGGCGATAATCATGTTGGCCGCCCGGACAATACCCTTTTCATCGATCTCGTAGTCGTGGATGAGAGTACCCCGGGGTGCTTCGATATGAGCAACCCCGCGGCCGCCGGAGAACGTCGCGGGCACCCGGTTCTCCCCGCGCAGAGCGCTGTTGTTGATCAACTGGTCGGCCCGCTCGCAGGCATAAATCAGCTCAATCAGTTTTGCGTACATCTGGATCACCGCATTATGACACGGACGGCCGAAGGTCTTTCGAAACTGTTCAAACTCGGCCTGGGCAAGGGGTGTGCCGATGCCGTCGACCACATTCAACCGCGCCAGAGTGCTGACCCGGTATATATGCTCGGCTCCTTCGTAATCGAAATACACTTCTTTGGCGTACGAGTTGGTCACGGTCCGTTCGGCAAGAAAATTACGGTATTCGCTGCCGGCAAACTCGGTTTTGATATTACCCGATTCATCCATGACCCGGAGACGGCCATCATAGAAATTGAGCATCCCGTCGTCCGCAACCGTTCCCATATACCAGGTCGGAATATTCAGGTTGCCGAGCAGCTGCGGGTTATCGTCGAACAGGCGAAAGAGCAGGGCCTTGGTCGGCCCGCCGAGTTCCTTGACCAGCGCCACGGCCTCGGCGGTAAGCTCCTTCAGTTTCTGGAATTGTCCATCGCTGAGGGAAAACGAAATTCCGCCCGCCACCGCGGTAACCGGATGAATACCCCGACCGCCGATGGTCTCGTTGATCTTTTGCCCGAGACTGCGAAGGCGCAAGCCCTTTTTCGTCAGCTCCGGTTCGGCCTCAACCATGCCGACGATATTCTGGGTGGCTGGGTTGCCCTGCAGGCCAAAAACCAGATCGGGACCGGCCAGGACAAAAAGCGACAGCGCATGGGAGTGGATGACATGGCCCATATACATAAATTCCCGCAACAGCCTGGCTGCCTCGGGAATCTGCACTCCTGCCGCGTAATCCAGGGCTTTGGCCGCAACCAGATGATGGGCGGTGGGACAGACACCGCAGATCCGGGCCGTCACCTGGGGCAGGGTATGGGCCTGCATGCCGACGAGGATCCGTTCAAAGCCGCGCAATTCGTTGACACAGAAAAAGGCCTCTTCCACCTTGCCGTTGTCATCGCAATCGAGAAGAATCCTGGCATGCCCCTCGATCCTGGTGACCGGGTCTATCTTGATGGTTTTCGACATTAGCGGGCCTCCCCTTCGGCTATCCACTTGCGGATGAGAAATGTTGGTTTGTTACCGATCATCCTGGTGGCCATGGCGTAGGCATACTGTGTTTTGGCCGATTTTTCCAGGTGTCCTTTTACGGTTTCATAGGGAATCCGGGTCAACCGCGACATCCGCTCGCCGATCTCGGTGCGAATGTCCCTGGTCGGTTCGGTGAGGACCTGCATGGTGGGTCCGGCACAGCCGCTGCACGGCACGCCGTGATTGGGACAGGGCGCCAGGCAGCGGTCAAGGGTGACCGATCCCTGACAGATATAGCCCTGGCTTAAAAAACAGGTGTCATTGTCCGGCACGCCATCGGTGATCTCTCTGATGGCAGCCACTTCGGTTTTGGTCATGGTCCGCCGACAACCGGCACAGACGCTTTCCTTGCCGGCCCTCGGCGACCGCTGCTCGATCAGGGCGCTCAGTCCTTCGAAGATGAAATGCGGATGGGGCGGACATCCCGGCAGATACAGGTCGACATCGATGACCTCATCTATCGGGGTCACCATTTTTTCCAGATTGCTGACGGAATTGTTCGGCAGAAAATCGGTTCTCGTCGTCGGGCTCTGCCGGTAGACGTGATTGAGGATCTCCTCCCGGGTGTGGGCGAGTCCCGCGCCATGCAGCCCGCCATACACGGCACAGGTGCCAAAGGCAATGATCGTCCGGCATTGCTTTCGCATTTCGAGGGCCGCATGCCGATCGTGTTCGGTCCGTATCGATCCGGTGAGAATGCCGATATCCGCTGCCGGGTAGTTCTTCTCGTCGGTGAGCACCGGACACTTCAGGATCTCGACCGACTCCAGAACCTTCAGGATTTTTTCATGCAGATCGACAAGGGCCACATGACAACCGCCGCAATCGCACAGCCACTCCGTATTCAGGCGAATCTTTTCTCCGCTCATATCATCCTCTTTATCCATTACCAAGACTTATGCTGTCATGCTGCTACGGTCAGTACTTTCAGACAGGCGTTCTCCCCGGCATGCCGGATCTCAAGGGTCGCCTTCTTGCCCATGATAGTCTCCAGGGCGCCGGCAAAGAAACCATACATCATATTGCACAGCGAGCCCTGCTGCGGATGACCAAAACGCAAAAGAGCCTGGCGAATCATACAGTCCCTGAACACCAGTTGCAGCTGGTGTTCACCTTTGTCGTTGGTGGTGACAAATTCTTCCTGGCCCTTCGGCTTGAAAGGTTCAAACCCCCAAAGGCAGTTGTTGGCGGCAAGGATATTGCGCACTTCGTCAACGGCTTCGAGGAGATCGTCGGTCCTCTTTGCCCCAAGAGAGAATTTCAGGCCGAGATTGCGGCCCGCCGACATGGTCATACTGTTTGCGCCTCGTCCGAGTATCGGTTCTATACCCGCCGACAGGGCTGCCATGAAGTTCATGGTCTCCTGCAGAGTTCGCCGTTTTTTCAGAATTTTTTCTTCCTCCACCCCAGACCTCCAATTTCCAAGTATTCCGTATTTCAAAAACGTATTACTGCCGTTATTCCTGTTACATAAACCGAAGTCGACACAGCGCCTGTCAACGGCACAAAACGAACCAACCGCCCTATTTATTGAACAAAATTCAATAAATAATTCCCCTGAAGCGACAACTTTGCAATTTCGAAGCCAACATCGATCGGATATCCATCATGACATGCCGATTACCGTCCCCAAAAATGCATGACGATCAGAGAAGAAACCTGACGAGGACAAAACCACCGCCCAGAAGAACCACGAAGGCTATGGTCAGGAGGTTGAAATATTTATCGATGAACGTTCTGATCCGTGCGCCGAACTTCCAGATAAGGAGTGCGACGAGAAAGAATCTGGCCGCCCGGGAAAAAAGCGACACAACTATAAAGGTCAGGAAATTGGAATGGACGAAACCTGCAGTGATGGTAAAGAGTTTGTAAGGAATGGGCGTAAAACCGGCTGTTCCGACAATCCATGCATCATATTGCCGAAAATAGTTCTGCACCATATCGTATTTGTCGGTGAGTCCGTACCAGTTGATCACAGACATGCCGATACTGTCCATGAACCAGAAGCCAAGACCATAACCGAAGGCTCCGCCGAGAACCGAGCCCACGGAACAGATGGCTGCATAGCGAAAAGACTTCGCCGGCAGCGCCACACACATGGCGATGAGGAAAACATCGGGGGGAAGAGGGAAAAATGACGACTCGATGAAGGCGATGAAAAAAAGTGCCCATTCTCCGTGCCTGCCGCTTATCCAGACCATGCACCGATCGTACATCCGGCGAATCATGCCCGGCGTTCCGGGCGTCACCGCCGCCTCACTTATCCCAGCCATATTCCCCCACTAAATCGACAAACCGAACTCCGGCAAGGTTGGTAACCTCCACCTTGCCTTCTTTTTTTTCCAAAAGCTGCAACACCTGCACGTGCTGGTCGCCGACCGGAATAATCAGGCGCCCCGGATCGGCAAGCTGATCGATAAGCGGCTGGGGAATCGTCGGACCACCGGCGGTTACGATAATTGCGTCGTAGGGGCTGTATTCCGCCCAACCAAGAGTACCGTCGTCCAATTTTGAGCGGATATTGTAATAACGTAATTTGTCGAATATCCGCCTGGCTTCGGCCAGCAGCGAATCGACCCGTTCGACAGTGTACACCTTATCGCACATCCTGGAGAGGATCGCCGCCTGATAACCGGAACCGGTACCTATTTCGAGAACTTTTTCATCACCCTGCAAATGGAGGGCCTGGGTCATATATGCCACAATATAGGGCTGGGATATGGTCTGGCCGGCGCCGATCGGCAGGGGATGATCTCCATAAGCCCGGCCCCGCATGGCATCGTCGACAAACAGATGCCTGGGCACTTCGGACATCGCTTTGATGGTCCGCTTATCGAAAATATCCCGGCTCAGAAGTTGTTCCTGAACCATTCGTAACCGACCTGTTTCATACGGATCCATTACTTTTTATTTCTCTTGCCAGGGATAATCTTTTGCCCAGTTCATATCATCCTCGTCGGTCGAGGAATAGACACATTCGGCGACGATGCCGTTTCTGAGAGTCACCTCCACATGATGATACTCCGGAGAACCGATATGTTTGCCCAGCAGTGGGGTTTTTTCAAAGAGGCTCATATTTTTATCCCGATACAGCCATTTCTCGACACCCTCACCGATCACCTGCTGTTCATCCGGCTCACCAAGAAATACCACGACATCTTCTTTTGTGGATTCTCCAACCTTAAGCAATGCCGCGTCCGATGCAAGGTGACGCACCGGATTGACATAACACCCCGAAAGACTCAAAGACAGCATCAGGGCAAGGAGAAAAGACAATATTTTTAAAGCCATATACCTCTCCCAGGCAGTAAATCCATTAACTTTGGTTTGAGAGCCTTCATGCATCTCAGTCGACCTTCAAGAATCTTTTAAGCCACAAGGGGGCACTGAAAAGAGCCGTTTTGAGGGTTTCGATTTCACTTGATCTCAAGTCTATAGCCTGTGGGTCTCAAATTTTCAACGAATAACTCAGGAACTGCCGGAACAGTCAGCCATAAACGCTCCATGCCGGAATTCTGCCGACATGGAGCAATCCCTTCCAGTGGGGGAGTATCAGCTCTGCACGACGCGGTTAAGAATGCGATAATTTCTCTCGACCATGGCCAGGGGATCGACGACAAGTCCTGCCTGGATCATGGCGTTATCATGGATCTGGCGGGCTATTTCCGCGGCAAAATCCTCATCTTGCAGGAAAAGGTCGGCAAGCTTGACGATGAGGGGGTTGCCGGGATTGATTTCCAGCTTCTTTTTTGCTTCTCCCATGCCAGGTATGCCTTTTTCCTTTCTGCCTGCGGCAAGAACACGTTCCATGGTCGAAGTCATGTAGGCGTCGGGATTGACGATCATCGCCGGAGCATCGACAAGCCGCTTGGACACCACTACTTCGGAGACATGCTTCTCCAGGACCTTTTTCATCCATTCCGTCAGTTTCGCCAAGGCATCTTTGTCCAGTTTTGCGCTCTTCCCGCCGTCCGCCTCATTTTCTTTAGTCTCTTCATCATCTTGAGCAAGGGATATATCGGCCCGGTCGGCGGAGACCAACTTCTTGCCTTCAAATTCGGCGAGATGGCTGAGAACGAAGTCGTCGATGGGCTCCATCGTGTAGATAATCTCGATATCTTTTTTACGGAACATCTCGACATAGGGTCCAGCCTCGATGGCAGCCCTGCTCGGTCCGTTTATATAATAGATGTCCTCCTGGTCCGGCGCCATTCTCAGGATATAATCGGCAAGAGCGACCGGTTTTCCCTCCTCCGATTTGGAAGACTCGAAGCGGAGCAATTTCCCCAGTTCTTTCTGGAATTCATAGTCGGAGGTGACTCCCTCTTTGATATAAATGCCGAAAGCCGTCCAGAACTTCAGATACTTTTCAGGATCGCTCTTCGCCTCTTCGTCCAGATGCTTCAAGAAGCGCTTGGTGATCACTTTGCGAATTTTCGATACCAATGCATTGTCCTGCAAAGCCTGTCTGGAGATATTGAGGGGCAGATCTTCACTGTCGACCACACCTTTCAAGAATCGTAACCAGTCGGGCAGGATGTTCTTGGAATGCTGATCGATCAGGATTCTCTGACAGTAGAGATTGACTCCGGGATCGACTTTACCGAAACCGAATACCTCGAAGTTTTCGGCAGGAACAAAGAGCAGAGCATTGATGGCAAGCGGCGCATCCGCCGAAAAATGGAGCCGGTACAATGGCTCTGTTACTGCGTTGCCGATAAATTTATAAAACTCGACATATTCTTCTTCTTTGATCTCATTTTTATTCCTTGTCCACAACGCCTGAATGGTATTGATGGTCTCGCCATCGAGCTTGATCGGAAAGGAGACA
Source organism: Desulfobulbaceae bacterium BRH_c16a (assembly GCA_000961725.1). Taxonomy (GTDB): domain Bacteria; phylum Desulfobacterota; class Desulfobulbia; order Desulfobulbales; family Desulfocapsaceae; genus Desulforhopalus_A. The sequence continues at coordinate 77,382 of LADS01000001.1, read as the reverse complement.
AAGGCGGAATACTGCTTGATGATCGAACTGATTTTCCACTTCTGGACATACTCTTTGGCCTCGTCTTTCAATTCGACAATAACCTTGGTGCCCCTGCGCAGACCGGGCATTTCGCTGATGGTGAAGGTTCCCGTGCCGTCAGAGACCCATTCATGTCCTTCACTTTTATCCCATGACCGGGTCTGCACCCTGACGATTCTGCCGGCCATAAACGCCGCATAAAAGCCGACGCCGAATTGACCGATGAGACTGACATCCTTTTTCGCCGCCTCGACCAGCTCGGTCAAAAAGGTGTTCGAACCGGAATGGGCGATGGTTCCCAGGTTGTGTTCCAGTTCGCTGCGGGTCATGCCGATACCGGTATCGGTGATGGTCAGGGTATTGTTTTTCTCATCGAGGTCGATGGTGATCTCGAGAGGCAGATGACCGTCGAAGATATCCGTCTTCGTTATGCTTTCATGGCGAAGCTTCTCAAGGGCATCAGCCGCATTGGAGATCAATTCCCGAATGAAGACATCTCTTTCGGTATAGAGGGAATTGATCACTATATCGAGGAGTTTTTTGGTTTCAGCTTTGAATTCATAGGTTACAGTCTGACCTGTCATGGTTCACCTCTTGCAATATAACTGAGTTAAGAAAGGGACATGGTGCTCCCTTGCCATTGATTTTTTCTCCAAAGTCGGCGAAAATGTTAAGCATAGATCATCTACTGTCAAGAGTTTCTCATCCGGTTCCGTCGCCTCTGCTGCGTGGCCCAAGATAATGAAAACAATAGCCTTCGGCAATATCCATAAAGCAGCATGGCAACTCTTTGCATCTCTCAATCTCAGCTGAAAACAGATATAGAATGAATGAACATTATCAGACTCTCATCATCGGTGGCGGAATCTCCGGACTCACCATCGCCCATAAGTTGCGGCTGCAGAAACCCGGTCACCGGTTTCTCGTCCTGGAAAAAGGCCAAAGGACAGGAGGCGTCATCGCCTCCCACCGCGATCAAGGCTATATCACCGAAATAGGCCCCCACGGATTTCTCGATAATTGCCCGGAAAGCAGGCAGATACTTACCGAGACAGGACTTGACCGGGAGTGCCTGAAAGCGCCGCTGATCGACTTTGTCCGATATGTCAGGCTGAATGGCCGGCTCAACCTCATCCCCCAGACACCGCGCAAGATCCTGATGGCGCCGCTTATTCCCTGGAGCGCCAAACTGCGGGTACTGGCCGAACTTTGGCAGCCGGTGCTGCAAGGTGAGCCGACTGTTGCCAAATGGGTTGCCCACCGCTTCGGTCCCGCTCTCCTGCCATATCTCGATGCCGTGTATACCGGCACCTATGCCGGCGATTTCGACCGGCTGACCATTGACAGCGTCATGCCGGGAATACGTGCCCTGGAGAAGGAGCATGGCTCCGTATTGCGCGGTTTGCTGCACAAACTGCGGCAAAACAAAAAAGAGCGCGCAGCGTCCACCCCGCTCAGGATGCCGGCAATGACCAGTTTTCCCGAAGGGATGCAGCGTCTGCCGGAAAGGTTGGCCGAAAACCTCAGGCAGAACCAGGATCTTCTTCTCTCTACTGAAGTTATCGCGGTCCAACCCGCAGGCAACGGCTGGCAGGTGGAAACATCAAAAGGGAGGTTTCAAGCCGCAGATGTTGTTTTTGCCCTGCCGATTAATGCAGCTCTGCGGCTTCTGGCGAATATCGACCCGTCCCTCCCGGAGAAAGCCGTACCTGAAGCATGGATTGCAACGGTCGTCCTCGGTTTCAAAGATACCGTCAGGCTGCCGCCGGGCTTCGGTTTCCTCACCCCGGAGAGAGAACGACGATTCGCCCTGGGCGCCCTCTTTTCATCGAATATGTTTCCCGGCCGTGCCCCGGCCGGACACATTGTTTTTGAAACCCTCGTCGGCGGGAGACGACATCCGGAAAGACTCGAACTGGATGACCGGACCCTCACCGGGAAGGCCTTCGACGACGTCCGTGAAATTCTCAACATCCGCAGCGAACCGGTATATACCACAGTATTACGCTCAAACGGCGCAATCCCGCAGTTGGAACGCAACTATCCGACCCTGCTGGCCTGGCGGAAAAAATTACTCGCCTCGTATCCCGGCCTGCATATCTGCGGCTTTGGCTGGGAGGGCATCGGCCTGAACGATATGATGAAGAGTGCTTCGCGGGTTGCCGAAGAGATTCTCTCCTCAGCAGGCCGAATACAAAAAGATGCCGATATTAAAGGTGTCTATTTTTGATCGGCAACGTACGATAAAAACGATTAAAAATGCCTGACCGAAAAACCGGCCAGGCATTTTAGTATCTGGGGGGTGTTATAAGAGATCCAGGCGTCACTTGCAACTCTGCGTATGATTGTTAGAGCTGCTTGACCTTGTTGCTCAGAATCTCAAGCTGCGCACCAACGGAATGGTCTCTTACCAGATGATTGGAAACGACTTTGATCGAATGCAGAACAGTGGAATGATCGCGGTTGAAGGCCCTGCCGATGTCGGCCAGCGACTCCTCGGTAAATTTCCGGGCCAGATACATCGCAATCTGTCGTGGAAAGGTGATTGCTTTCTTGCGTGATCGCGACTGCAGGTCCTGAATGCTCACATTAAACTGGCCACTCACCAGTTCACAAATCGACGATGCGGTAATTACCTGGTTTACCCCGACGATTGAAGAAACAACCTCCCGTATCAGATCGAGATCCACATGCCCGCCGGTGAGTCTGGCTTTGGCTCTGACGGCAATCAGGGCCGACTCGATCTTGCGTACATCGCCACGGATATGATTGGCCAGATAGTCAATCAGTTCCTCATCGAGAAACAACTGCTGCAGGTGCGCCTTCTTCTCGACTATCCTGACACGGGTGGCGATATCCGGTGCTTTTATCGAAGTGACCAGTCCCGAGGACATCCTTGACAGGAACTCGTTATCAATACCAATAAGATCCCGTGGAGCACGATTTGAAGTGAGAATGACCCGCTTGCCGGACTTGATCAGGGAATCGAGGATTTCGTTCAGTTCTTCCTGGGTCTTCTTCTTGCCGGTCAGGGCATGAATATCCTCCACCAGCAGGATATCGCAATTGTCGTGGTATTTTCTTTTAAAAGCATCCATTGAATTGGTCTGGATCCCGCGCACCATCTCGGCCGAAAACTGTTTGGCCGTGAGATAATGAAGCCTTGTCATCGGTGATTCGGTGAAAACCTGATGCGCCACGGCATGGGTCAGATGGCTTTTGCCAAGACCGGTATCGCTGTTTATAAACAGGCAGGGGCCAACCATCCCGTCCTTGGCAACCATAGACCTGCAGGCCGATTCTGCCAGGATGTTACTCTCGCCGACCATGAATTCATCGAAGGTGTAACGAGGATGAAGCGCCTTGAATTTCGAGTTATTTTCAGGAACATATGGCAGCCTCATCTGGGTTCCGGCGGTGGATTTCGGTACACCGACTGCACCGACCTTCCGACCCTCTTCACATAAGGCCAGTTTCGCTGCGACCAAACCGCTCTCCTGCATCTTTTCTTCAATAACGCCGAGAAAGTTCTGTTTGATATATGCGCTGAAATATCTATCCGGGGTCGAGAGGTAGAGACGTTCTCCCTGAAGTTGGACAAATTGAATCGGTTCAATCCAGAGATTGAAAACGTTCTCTGCCAGTGTCTCTTTCAAGCTTTCTTTGACTTTCTCCCAGACCATATAGAACCCCTTCCCCCTTGGTGAAAACAAACAGATATGACCCGAATAAAGCAATTCGGAAAGCACAAGCAAACCCTCTACGACACTGTGGGCGCTTGAAACGGCTACATATCAGCCTCGTCTTACGGTATATCAGAAGTGCCATGCAGACCCGCACGACGTGTGTTTTTGCTTGGCCCAGAATAAACTCCAATTCTGTTTCTCAGTCAAAGGCGATTTACAGATATTTTCTTATGAGAGCGGCGTGTTAGAGACCCTCCTCTGTATCCCCCGAAATGATTGAATCCGTGATTTTCATGAGCCGGGAAGCCCGGTTTTTCGAGCATCTCGCTCAACTCATCTTTTATCGCGACATCTGGCACCCTTAGCCTCTTATCCACAAAGTTATCAACAATTTAAGCATAAACATTATTTCGACGATGCTTTATTTTAGTGAGATTTACTGCAAATATCTCAATATTCCTTCGATTGATCGGTTGTATGTACGTCATTTCGCGGCCTTCAGCACACGTACAAAAATTTATATTTTTTAAGAACTCACCCAACGGCTACCTGGCAATACCCGCTCGCGCCAGAGTGAGCACCTTCACCGCACCAGCCCCGTGCTTCTTTAAAACCCTGCTGCACTCGCTGACGGTGGTGCCGGTGGTAAAGACATCGTCGACAAGGCAGATGATCGATTTTTCGAGATCAAAGCCCGAACCCGGGTGAAAGGCATTTCTCAAATTCTTCCGTCGGTCAATCCCCCTCAGCTCGGTCTGCGCCACTGTCCTCCGAACTCTGACGAGTCCATCCGGCCGAATAGCCTGTTCGCGTCCGGAAAAAAACAACCGGGCGAGAGTTGCAGCTTGATTCAGTCCTCTGGCGCGGAGCCGCTCAAGGTGAAGGGGCACCGGAACAATCCACTGACAGTCGGCAAACAAAGACAGATCGCAGCCGCCGATAATATCTGCAAGAGCACCGATGACAAAGGTGTCGCCTCCATACTTCAGTTTATGAACCAGTTGGCGCACTGCAGTTTCATATCTGACAAGAGACCTTGCCACATCATACGGCGGAGGCAGGCGAAGACATTCACCACAAAGATGTCCTCTACCCTCTTGACCGATCTGTTCCACTCCGCAGACGGGACAGAGGGGGTGTCTGAGGAAACGTATTTCCGCCATACAGCCCGAACACATTTTATCATCGCTGCCGACTGCCAGTTTCACTCCACATACGCCGCACACCGGCGGAAAAATCAGGTCCATGCAATTCCTGCCGAAATTCGAAATCAGCTTCATTATGTCGACTCCTCCCCCGTTTATCTGTTGTTGCAGACCATCTCCCCTTTGTCTTTGCAGAATTACAGGCGGCCGACCGAAAGGTGAGAATCTCAAGTATTCTATCAACCGTTTCCTACATTTTTCTTGCCGGTCCACATGCAAGCTTTGCAAATGGCTCGAAACATGGCATAATACCGGCACTTTTTGGCCAGCAAAGGCAGAACAGCTTTATTGTCAGATTTTTTAACACTCTACCCACACGCTCCTCTTCAGTTTCGCCGGCAGTCGCCTGCACCGCCGGTGATTGCCAATTACAGGAAGGTATTTATGACTGTATTCAGGAAAATAGACTGTTGCGCTTCGGGAAGGCTTTCCCTTTTCAACCGCCTTGCTCTGCTCGTACTGCTCACCTTTGTCCATGCCATGCCGGCATGGTCGCAAAGTGGAAAGATGAGTTTTCTGCCCCTCAACATCCACAGCCCCTATGATACCGAAGAGATCGAGACAAAAACCGACATCGATCTGCGGTCGGTTCTTTCCCCCACGAATATCACGCTGATCCCCCGCGACGAGGCGGTAAAGCTGATAAATTATAAAGACGCATGGCCGCCGCCGGCAAAAGCTCTGCAGGAACTTGCCGAAAAGACAGGTGCGGAAAATATTGCGGTCGGAAATCTTACCGTTATCGGCAACAGAATCAGCATCGACATCAAGCTCTTTGACCTGCTCTCACCCGGCAACCCGACATTTTACTACCAGACGGCCGACTCCATCGAGGGTGTAAAGGATGCTCTGGTCACGATAGTTGCCGAAATCAGGAGTTATCTCGACAAGGACTTCCGCATTGCCTCAATTGCCCTCGATGGCAACCAGCGCATTGACTCAGGAGCTATTTTACGAAAAATAAAGACCAAAGCCGGTGATGCGTATGATCAGCCCACCCTCAGAAATGACCTGAAAGAGATATATAAAATGGGTTATTTCAACGATGTCCAGATCGACATCGACGATACGCCGGCCGGGAAAAAGATTATTTTCCGGGTTATCGAGAAACCGCTCATCAATTCAGTCATCTTTGAAGGTATTGATGAACTGAAGGAAGAGGACGTCAAAGCTGCTGCCAACATCAAAGAACAATTTATACTCAACCCGGTCAAAATAGGTGAAGCGGAAGAGGCGATCCGGCAGCTTTACAAAACCAAGGGATTTTACAACAGCAAGGTAACCTCCTCCCTTTCCTACCCGGATGATAAAGGCGCCAATGTCCTGTTCAAAATAGATGAAGGGAAAAAAATTTACATCAAGGAAATCTCGGTAGAAGGCAATGAGACCTTTTCCGACAAAGAACTCCTCAAGGATATCGAGACCGGAGAAAAATGGTTCATGTCCTGGCTTACCGATGCCGGTCTGCTGGACATGAACAAGATTCAGCAGGATGCCCAGCGGATTGTCGCCTATTACAACAATAACGGGTTCCTCGAGGCCAAAATCGGCGAGCCGCAAATCAGCCAGGAAGAAGAATGGCTGTACGTGACTTTCATTGTCGAGGAAGGACCGCGTTACCGTGTCGGCACTGTCGATTTTACCGGCGACCTGCTCGGCGACAAGGAGAAACTGCTCTCTCTTGCTACTATTCGTAACCAGGAATATATGAACAGGCAGCAGATCAGGGAGGATATTCTTAAAATCACCGACCACTATGCCGAAGCAGGCTACGCCTTCGCCAGCATCAGGCCAATCACCGAAAAAGCCCCGACGGGGGACCGGATGGATATTACCTTTAAGATAAGCAAGGGTAATCTGGTCTACATCGACAGGATCACCATCAAAGGCAATACCCGCACCAGAGACAACGTCATTCGGCGCGAACTTCGCATCGCCGAGGGAGGCGTCTTCGATTCCAAGGCCTTGCGCGAGAGTACTCAGGCACTGCAGCGGCTGATGTTCTTCGAGGAGGTGAATATCACTCCGGAACCATCCCTTGACCCCGACCGTATGAACGTAGTAGTCGACGTCAAAGAGAAAAGCACAGGAACTTTCAGTATCGGCGCGGGTTACAGCTCGGCCGACAATCTTATTCTCATGGGCCAGATCTCCGAGAACAACTTCCTCGGACGCGGCGACACCCTCTCGCTCAGCGCCAATGTAAGCGGCAACAGTTCCAGATATAATCTCGGGTATACCGATCCGCACCTGAAAGATTCGGCACTCTCCTGGGGGCTTGATCTGTTCAATACCGAACGGGAATACGATGACTACACCAAAGAATCCATAGGCGGCGGCCTCCGCCTCGGGTACCCGATCTTTGAAAAATGGCAACTTTTCGGCAATTACAGCTATACCGATACCGACCTCACCGATGTTTCCGAAAACGCTTCTTTTATAATCAGAAATTCGGTCGATCTTCATGTGACCAGCGCCATCAAAGCTTCTCTGGTACGTGATACCCGAAACAAACGGTATGGAGCTTCCGAAGGTTCGAGAAACGTGGTCAGTGTCAAATATGGCGGCGGACCGCTAGGCGGCGATGCCGAGTTCACCAAGGTTGAAGGATCTACCGGCTGGTATTTCCCGATGCCCCTGCGGACAATTTTCCATGCCAGTCTGAATGCCGGTCAGGTCTTTGAGAATGAGACCGATAAGCTGCCGGTATACGAACGGTTCTACCTGGGTGGCCTCAACTCGATCCGCGGCTTTAAGTACGCCAAGGTAAGTCCGATAGATCCCATATCCGGGGAGCGCATCGGCGGCGATAAAATGTGGTACACCAATATCGAAATGGTCTTTCCGCTGCTTGAAACCCAAGGCCTGATGGGCGTACTCTTCTTCGATTCAGGACAAGTGCTCGACGATGACGAGGAATGGTCCGATGCCACCGAATCCATCAAAAAAGCCACAGGGGTGGAGGTTCGCTGGCTCTCGCCCATGGGACCCCTTCGCCTGGTCTGGGGCTATAATCTCGACCCGATAAACGGCGAGGATGATTCAGTCTGGGACTTCAGCGTCGGCGGCATCTTCTGATACTTGCTTCTTCCGCCGATTTAAGATTTACTGCCGGTTATGCCCCAGCATAACCGGCACTTTTATTGTAACCGTTCACCAGCACCCCGTTTTCGTCCGATCAGGTGTGTCCCGGTGAGCGATTACCTTTTATAGATGATGCACGAAAAACTTCTTCACCTCCTCTCCGAGGACCATACTCTTGCAGTTGCCGGACTTCGCGGCGCAAGCCCGGCATGGCTTGCGGCACAGCTCGCAGAGCACCATACCTGTTGCTGCATCGTGCCGGATGAGCACCTCATCTCGGTTTTCGAACAGGATATCGGTCTCTTCACCGACAAACAGATTCTGCCGTACCCGGGTCATGAAATACCACCCTATACCCCGCTTTCTCCAGATCAGAGAATAGCCGCTGCCCGTCTCTCCACCCTCTATCGGCTGAAAGAGGGCAGCAGCGGCATCATGGTCACCTCGATTGAGGCCTTGCTGCGGCGGATCATGCCTGCCGGCCTGCTTACCGGAGTTGCCGAGTATATCCTGGCAGGAGAAAATTGCGATCAGGACGACCTGTTAAAAAGGCTCGTTTACCTGGGCTATGAAAAATCGGCACTGGTCCAGTCGGTCGGCGATTTTTCGGTGCGAGGCGGCATCATCGATATTTATCCACCGCCTTTTGCCCTTGACACCGGCCTTATCCACGAGGGACCGATCCGTCTTGATTTCTTTGGCGACACCATTGAGTCGCTGCGCTCCTTCGATCCATTCACCCAGCGCTCCATCGGAGAAATCGGAGAGGCGACACTGCTGCCTGTCACCGACATCCTGCTCGACACAAACAGTCCTGGAAAATTGAAAAAGATCGCCGACCTCATCCACAGCTACAGCGATAAAAACAGCTGGGACAGCGAGGAAACGGCGCGAATGGCGGAAAGGGCCGCCAGCGGTCAGCGATTTGCCGGAATGGAATTCTTTCTTCCTATGTTTTATCAGGAGCATACCCCGCCCAGTTCGACCGTCCTCGATTTCCTGCCGAAGGACTCGGTGTTGCTGCTCGTAGATCCGGAAGGTATTCATCAGAGCATGAACCTTACGCTCGAGCGGATTCACAAAAACTACCAGACTGCCCGGGAGATGGCTTCCCCTGCCTTGCCGCCCGCCGATTTATTTGTTCTGGAAGATGAGATCGCCACTCAGCTGGCCAGCTTCAGGCGGTTGAAGGTGACCGATTTCTCCCGACCGGACGAGCAGATGGTCACCATCGCCACCGGCAATCATCAGCTGCTGAAACAGGAAATTTCTCTCAACCGGGCCAAACTCGGCATTCTCGCCCCGCTCTCCGCCCAGATTTTTCAGTGGCAGAAAAGCGGCGACCAGGTGATTATCTGCTGCCGTTCTTCCAGGCATACCAAAAACCTTGCAGAACTCCTCAGCAAACACAGCCATCAGATAGAAATCCTGTCCCCTCCTCTCGATCTTATTGCTCTTGGCAACCGCGGCGATAATCGCCGGCTCTTTCTCTGCGATTATTCTCTTTCTGAGGGATTCTCACTTCCCGAAAAGCGCATCCATCTCCTTTCCGAGAGCGAGCTCTTTGGTGAAATGCGCCTCGGCGGAAAGAAAAAGAGCAAACAGAAAGAGGAACCGCTTCTTTTTACCGAGTTGCATTATGGCGATACCGTGGTCCATCGAGATCACGGGCTGGGCATTTATCGCGGTCTCGATACCGTTACTTTTCAAGGAGTGATCAACGACTTCGTCTGCCTCGAATACAAAGACGGCGACAAACTGTACCTGCCGGTCGACAGACTGAACCTGCTTACCAGGTATCAGGGACTCTCCGACAAGGAACCGAAAATTGATAAACTCGGCACGCAAAACTGGAAGACCACCACCACCAAAGTCAAGGAAGAGGTGTGGAAGGTTGCCCAGGAACTACTCGATATCTATGCCAGACGCGAACTTCGCGAAGGTCGCCAGTTTTCCCCGGCCGGTCCGCTTTTCCATGAACTCGAGGAATCTTTTCCCTTTGATGAAACTCCCGGCCAGGATCAATCGATCAGCGATGTAATCGGCGACCTCACCAGCGACCGGCCAATGGACCGGCTGGTCTGCGGAGATGTCGGCTACGGCAAAACGGAAGTCGCCGTACGAGCCGCCTTCAAGGTGGTTGAAGATGGTTACCAGGTCGCTATTCTGGTGCCCACCACCGTCCTTGCCGAACAGCATGCCAAGACATTTTCCGAACGGCTGCAGGGTTTCCCCGTCACTATTGCCTGCCTCAACCGTTTCCGCACTCCGGCGGAGCAGCGAAAAATCCTGAAAGACCTGGCCAAGGGCAACATCGACATCATCATCGGCACCCATCGACTGCTGTCAAAGGATGTTCTCTTTAAAGAACTCGGACTGGTCGTCATCGATGAAGAGCACAGGTTCGGCGTAGCCCACAAAGAAAAGCTGAAAAAACTGCGGGCCGAGGTCGATATCCTTACCCTTACCGCCACCCCGATCCCCCGCACCCTGCAGATGTCCCTGCTGTCGATCCGCGATCTGTCGGTTATTTCCACTCCGCCGATCCACCGCCAGCCGGTGAAAACCTTCGTCGCCCGCTATGACGAACTTGTTATCAAGGAGGCGGTGAGCAAGGAACTGCGGCGTGGCGGCCAGGTGTTTTTCGTCCACAACCGGGTCAGATCGATCCACCGGATGGCTGCCCTCGTTCAACAGCTGGTACCGGAAGCAAACATTGCCGTGGCCCACGGCCAGATGCCGGGCAAGGAACTCGAAGAAATCATGGTTTCCTTTGTCAACAAGAAGATCAACGTGCTGGTCAGCACCACCATTATCGAATCGGGCCTCGATATTCCATCGGCAAACACCATAATCATCAACCGAGCCGATATGCTGGGCCTTGCCGAAATCTATCAGCTGCGGGGGCGGGTTGGCCGGTCCAGCACCCAGTCATTTGCCTACCTTCTGGTCCCATCGCTCGACAGCCTGAGCAAAGATTCCAAAGAAAGGCTCCGCGCCCTGATGGATTGCAACGATCTTGGTGGCGGCTTCAAACTGGCAATGAGCGACCTGCAGATCCGCGGTGGCGGCAATCTCTTAGGGATCAGCCAGAGCGGCAATATCGCAGCCATCGGCTATGACCTCTATCTCGATCTGCTGCAGAAAACCGTGGCCGATCTTAAAGCCGCAGCCACAGAGGACAGCGGGAGCCGCCGCGAAGACCTCGACCCGGAAATCAACCTTCAGCTTTCTGCGTATATTCCGGAAATTTATATCCCGGATGTCAGTCAACGCTACATTACCTATCGCCGAATGGCTGCTTTAGCCACTGCACCGGCGGAAATGCAGACCGATCTGGAGGAAGAGCTCGTCGACCGATACGGCCCGCTGCCGATCGAAACCCTTACTCTTTTCCGGGTGATCGCCCTGAAAAAAAATCTGGCCGCTCTGCGTATCGGCAAACTGGAGCAGGGCCGCGACAGCCTGGTGCTGTCCTTTCTGGATGATACGCCCCTTGCCCCTGAGATGTTGCTCTCTTATCTTGAAAGAGCCGGGGCAAAAAAGCACGGCACAGCGCCGAAGTTGACTCCTGACGGGCGGCTTGTCATCTTCGGCAGGCTGACCTCCACCGAACACGTTTTCGAAACCATTGCAAAAATACTCCATGACCTTGGCAAACTTATCCCGACGGCAGAGTGAAACATCGGCACCTGTCCGGCCCGATTTCACCTGGCAGGAGATCGATGCGGTCTTTTTAGATATGGACGGCACTCTCCTTGACAAACACTACGACGATTATTTCTGGGAGCAGTATGTTCCAGAGACGTACGCCAGACAGAACAGTCTGGACCCGGACGAAGCCCGCAGGCAGTTGCTGGCAATATATCGAAGTGTCGAAAACACCCTGCTGTGGACCGATCTTGATTACTGGTCCGGCCGCCTCAACCTGGATATTGCAGCACTCAAAAGGGAGATCTGTCATCTCGTCAATATCCATCCCCATGTCCTCGATTTTTTCAGCTACATGCATCACATTGGCAAGAAGCTCTATCTCATTACCAACGCCCATCCGAAAGCCCTGCAAGTCAAAATGGACAAGGTGAAGCTCGAGAAGTGGTTTGAGAGGCTGATCTGCTCGCAGGAAGTCGGCGCAGCCAAGGAACAGCCCGAGTTCTGGCAGAAACTGCAGACGCACCTGCCCTACGACAAGACCAGAACCCTGTTTGCCGACGATACCGAAAAAGTTCTTCACTCCGCAGCCGAATATGGCATACACCACCTTATTCATATTGCCAAACCGAGTTCCAGACTTCTCCCCCGCCATTCCCTCCGCTTTCCGTCGATTCTCACTTTTCAGGAACTGATGTTTTAGTATGTCAAAGCTTTTCTCCGGAGTGAATGTGCTCCGAATCTCCCTTGAAAATATGCGGATTTTATATATTATTACTCCATTGATATCTTACATTTCGTCTTCTGTCCGCTAATCTCCAATCCTGTCTGGGAAGACTATGTTTTTAATACGATTTTCCATTGTTATATCGCTTTTCTTCTCTTTTGCCACCGAGGTTCGGAGCAACACCAGGATAATCATTGCCGAAAACGGCGGGGGAAATCTCGGTGAGCATACCTTGCCCGCGGTCACACTGGCAGCAGCCAGAGGGGTCGAATACCTCCAGCTTCACGTGGTCATGACTGCCGATGACCACCTCCTGGTCTTCAGGGAACTGACCCTCGACAGCCTGACCGATGTCGCCGAAGTTTTTCCCGATCACAGAAGGGACGACGGTTCCTTTTATGCAATTGACTTCACCCTTGACGAAATCCGCCAACTGCGTTTGACTCACCCTCTCGACCAGAGCGGAATTCCACCCTTTTTGACAATCCCTACCCTCGAGGAAGAACTCGCTTTGATCCGGCGCCTCGAAACCCTCCTCGAGCGTCCTCTAGGTATAGTCCTCGAAATTCGCCGACCTTGGTTTCATGGCGATCTCGACAAGGACATCAGCAGTGCAACGCTCGACACCCTGCTGAACTTCGGCTATACCGATGCAGCAGATAAACTCTTTGTTCAATGTTTCGACCCGGATGAACTGCAACGCATCCACGGTCAGCTGATGCCGGAACGAAAGATGCGTCTGCCGCTTATCCAGCTGGTCGGCGATAATGAAGGCAAAGAAACCAGACAGAAGATACTTGGCCAGTGGGAGCCCTATAATTACGATTGGTTGTTCACCAATATAGGCTTGCGCATGCTTGCCTCCTATGCGGCCGCGATCGGTCTGCCGACCTCCAGCATCGCCGACGATAAAGGCAATCAGCTGCGTCCTGAATATATTCATGATGTTCATGCCTACGGCATGATTCTCCTGGCTTTCCCGATAAACAATAAGCCGGAGGAACTGCCTGCATTTGCTCCTGATTTCCCCGCGTTGCTCGATTTTTATCTTTACCGGGTCAAAGTCGACGGCCTCTACACCAACGCAGTCCACGAGGTTGTACGGTACCAGGAAGAACGTGCCGAAGAAGAACGGCGAAAAGCCGATCTCCCGCTTTTTTTCTCGGCACAGGGCCTTGCCCGGCCGGCTCCGGTCGATGCGGTACAGACCACGGAATAACAGATATTGCTGGTCTTGCCAATTTGCTTCAGGATGACTACCAATAGTGGGTATCGTTTTTTACCCCCTGAAGTTATATGAAAATTTAATTTGGAGAACTGGAAATGAAAAAATTCACGCTGATTATAATTCCGGTAATTATCCTGGCCCTCTCTTCCTGTGCCAGTGATCAATACACAAAGGGTACGAAGGGCGCCGGAGTCGGTGCTGCCGGCGGGGCTGTCCTTGGACAGGCTATAGGCCGCAATACCGAAGCTACCCTGATCGGCGCCGCAGTCGGTGGCCTGCTCGGCTATATTGTCGGCAACGAGATGGACAAATATGACCGGCAGCAATTGAACCACACCTATGAATTCGCACCTTCCGGCCAGAGCACTTCCTGGGTTAATCCCGACAGCGGCAACAGATACCAGGTCGTTCCACAGCCTGCCTACGCCCCACCCAGCCAACCGGACAGACCCTGCCGAAAAGCAGAAATTCTTGCCACCATCGACGGCAGGACTGAAAAAACCTACACCACCGCCTGCCGCAACAGCGCCGGCCAGTGGGTCTTGCAGAATTAGTCTGTCCGCTTCCTGCATGGATTGGCCTCCTTCACTTGAAGTGAAGGAGGCTTGATCGTCTCTTCTCTTTTTTGAAAACGACCCGAGCCCTTCTCTCATGTCCTCATCGCCAACCGGCCGGTCCAATACTCTGGCCTCATTTGCTCTGGTCCTGGCAATGTTCCTCTGGGCAAGCTCCTTTATTGCCTTGAAGTTTGCTTTTCGCACTTATGATCCCCTGGTGGTCATTTTCGGGCGCATGCTGATTGCCAGTATATGCTTTCTCCTCATCGGCAGGCGAATTACCCAGGCGCTTCACTACCGCAATGGCGATTATAAGCTGATCCTGTTCATGGCACTGTGCGAGCCCTGCCTCTATTTCCTGTTCGAGGCCAAAGCTGTGGAAAACACCACGGCCTCCCAGGCAGGTCTGATCACGGCTATGCTGCCTATCCTGGTGATGATCGCCGCTGCCTTCTTCCTCAAGGAGCGAGTCACACGCCGGTCGGTGACAGGATCGATTGTAGCGGTCTCCGGTGTCTGCTGGCTGACCCTCTTGAGCAGTCCGACAGCCGATGCACCAAACCCTCTTCTTGGCAATTTTCTCGAGTTCCTGGCGATGGTCTGCGCCACCGGATACACCATCGCCCTCAAATCCCTCACCGAACGCTACTCTCCATTTCTTCTCACGGCAATTCAGGCCTTTGCCGGATGTTTCTTCTATTTTCCACTGCTGTTTTTGCCCGGCACAAAAATTCCCGCTGAGTTCCACCTGGGGCCCAGCCTGGCAATTGTCTATCTCGGAGCCGTGATAACCTTGGGCGCCTACGGACTGTATAACTACGGTCTGAAACATGTACCTGCCAACAAAGCCGCCTCCTACGTTAACCTGATTCCGGTGTTTTCGGTAATCATGGGCTGGTTGATTCTCGGCGAAACGTTGAGCACCGGCCAGACTGTCGCCGCAGCGGTCATCATGGGCGGCGTCTATCTGACTCAGAGATAATTGAGAAATCTCTTCTGTCTTCTCTTGCCTCACAGCCGGTGCAAAGACATATTCTGCAGAGAGAACACTCGCTTGGAGATCTCTATGTCGAATCTCTTTTCATCAACCTTGCCCATCTTTCGTGGCGAGGGGACGACCCATCGAAAATTGCATGTAATAATTTCTTTCCATATAAAAATGTTTTGACAAGAATATCATTTTAGATTACTCAAGGTGTGTTGACTGAGCGCTCGTTCATATCATTTGGTAATGCCTCTGACTCTGACCTTTCCCATGTCCGAATTCTGTCCGGGGAAAGGTCTGGGTTCAGATCCCATCTCACCTTTGACAACAAGGATCTCATATTCATGAAAGACGAACTGTATAAGAAGGAATTATGGATTACCATTGTTTTCAGCGCACTGCTGATGCTCTTTGGCCATTTCGCATCGGTTTTCGTCATGTTTCCGTCATTGAAGGGAGGCATGATGTGGGGATTTCCGGTTGAGTACATTGTCCCCATCCTGATGGGCTGGTTCGGCCTGATGGGCGTATGCATAGCCATGGCTCTGGTCTGCAACAAATTTGACGATGACATGGAAGCGTACGCCAAAACCCAGGGCCAGGAAGTAATGTCCGACAAGACGGGAGGAAAGTAACATGAATGAATTTGCGATCACCAATGTCTGGGTCGGCGTTATCGTTGTCGGTATCCTGTTTCTTGTCTGCTATGGCATCGGCTGGTGGGCGAGCAGAATGACCACGAGCGAGGAAGATTTCTATGCAGCCGGCTTCAAGATCGGCCCGGTAACCAACGGCCTGAGCATGGCAGCCACCTGGGCCAGCCTGGCAACCTTTCTGGGAGTTATCGCCCTGATATCGAAGATGCAGGTGCCCTTTGTCTACCTGTGGATTCAATGGGCCATCTCCATTCCTCTTCTGACTCTTCTCTACGGCACCAGCCTCCGCCGGATGAAAGCCTTTACCCCGGCTACTTTCATAAAAGCCCGTTACGGCAAAGGAGCCACCCTGACCATCGTCTTCTGGATGATTCTGATCATGATCATGTACGCCCTCGGTCAGATGATCGGTCTCGGTCAAGCCTTTGAACTGCTGTTCGGCATTCCGTACAACATCGGCCTGGTTGTCGCGGGTGTCGCCACTGTCGGATTTGTGACTCTCGGCGGCATGTACGGCGCCTCCTACAATGCCGCGTTTCAGATGATCATCATGACCATAGCCATGATCGTGCCGATGGGCGCAATCATGAAGAGCATGGGTTCATCCGGCTGGTGGTTCCCGCCCCTGGCGTACGGCGATATGGTCCCGGCCATGCTCAACGTGCTCCCCACCTTCTTTGACATGAAATATGACATTCGCTGGTATTTTGCCCTGATACCGGCCTTTACCCTGGGACCGGTCGCGCTGCCGCATCTGGCGATGCGTGTTTTCACCTCTTCCAGCGTCAAGACTGCCCGATGGGCTGTGGTATGGTTCGTACTTTTCCTCGGCCTTCTGTTTGCCGGCAGCTACGCCAGCGGATTTGCAGGCAACTTTTTCGCCGCGACCACCGGCAATACGATCGCCAAAGCGGATCAGACCCTGCTCATCCTCAATGTGTTTTACAACCCCTTATGGGTCGCAGCCTTCGTCATGGGCGGCGCACTGGCAGCCGGCCTGTCGACGGTTGGCGGCAATCTTATGGCTATCTCCGGTCTTGTGGGTAATGACCTGCTCGGCATCATTGCGCCGAAAATGGAAGCCAGAACCCGTATCCGCTGGGGTTTTGCTGCCTTAGCCATAGGTGGCGTCATCGCCGTTCTGCTGGCCTTTAAACCACCCAAATTTCTGGTTACCAGTATTCTCTGGGCCTTTGGTCTGCTCGCCACTACCGCCACCCCGGGCATTCTCCTTGGGGTATGGTGGAAAGAGGCCAACAAACTTGCCTTGATCCTGTCGGCCAACATCTGCGGGCTGCTCTTTATCGTCATCTCTCCCCATGTCTTCCCCAGTATTGTCGTGGGTAATGGCGCAACGGCAGCTCTTGGGATGTCCGGTGGTCTGGTAACGGTTCCCCTGTCTTTTACTCTCTTTATCTTTCTTTCATTAATCTTCAATCGCATTCCCGCCCTTTCCGGATGGTCTCCCAGCATGGATGACAAAAAGGTCATCGACCGGATTCATGGATGGGGCGATTATGACGATAAACGCTACAATGGCATGGCATTCCCGGTGGTTCTCGCAATAATCTGCATCTTTATCACGATCTGGGGCATGCAACCATGGGCATGACAACATGAAAATAATATAACATGATCAAAGGGGAGATGGAGCATTCCAGCTCCCCTTTTTTTTCGAATCCTCCTCTATTCGGTTAAATACTTGTGAAATTCTCCATACCGAATAAAATGATTGAATTGTCGGTTAATCATCCATCCATCTCCCGTGAGGTTATAATGGGCTACATTCAGCATATGATCCGCATTCTACGATTCGATGAAGCGGTATATCGCGAGGTCATTGCCCATGATAAGCTTTCGCTCGCTTACACGGCGATCAATGTCGGCACCTTTGGCTTGATCTACGGCTTCAGCGCCGTGTATTTCAGCAGATATCTTCTTGAACCCGGAACAAGCGAAACGCTCCCCTTTCACGTCAGAATGACCCTGGTTCTGATGGGTGTATCCGTGGCTTTTCTGATTCATGGCGGCATGGCCTTGTTCGCCTGGGTTTTCTGCAGAGGTTTTGGTGGATCTACCTTGTTTCTCCCGATATACCTGGCCCTTGGGATGTCCTGGATTTCCTTCTGGCCTTTAGCTCCGGCACTTGCCGCACTCCAGGTGAAAGTAACCGGAGGGTTGTATATTCCCCTTCTCGGCGCGGCATCGTTTTTGGCGCTGGCCGTGGTTTTTCATGCCCTGAAATCGGCATCGGGCTTATCCGCTTCCCGCATGCTGCTGGTTCTGGTCGTGATCATCATTTATATCGGCTCTTTCATGTACCTGTGGGTGGGCTAAACCGGAAGCATTCCGTCTCCCGCCCTGCCCTGATGTGACAGGTTCAGTCAATTAACCGGACAATCTATTGAGATCGATCAATACATTCTGGTGGATTCCAGCTGTTTCCGCGTTCTGTCTGGCGATTGTTTTCAGCGGACTTGTCTTTTTCATCAGGTATCGGCTGGAACCTCAGACCCAGACGGTACTCCTGCGTATTATAGAAGATAATCTGGGTTGCATTGCTGCTGCGATTCTGCTCGCCCTCGGCATTCTGATATGGGGTCTCATCGCCATCTTTCGCTGGTATGTCGAGCCCACCCGTAAGATTGCCGAAGAGATGACGATCATTCATTCCGCCAACCCTTCATTCAGAATAGACATCAGTGCCGTAAAGAACATGAACCGTCTGGCGAGCCTGGTGAATGAAAGCGCCGATCGTTATCAATCCCTTAAATCAGACATCGACGACCAAATCCGACAGGCGAGAGAAGCTGTAGAGGAGGAAAGAGACATCCTGTCTTCCATTATTTCGGGCTTTTCCGAGGCGATTATCGTCTGTAATCCTTCCGGAATGATCCTGTTGTTCAATGAAAAGACCAAAGAACTGCTGGGCCACCCGGAAACCATAGGAACCGCGACCTTCCCGCCTGCTTCCATCGGAATCGGCAGGAATATTTGCCGTTACATTAAAAGTTCACAGCTTCAGAGGGCTTTTACCGAACTCACCGAAAAAATCTCTCAAGCAGAAGATAATCCGGGAACCTGTTTTGCAACCCTTGGGCCTGCCGGTCATTTTCTGAAAGTCGAAATCGTACCCATTATCGGTAACCTGAATGACCTGCTCGGCTACATTCTCCGCATCAATACCGTTGTCCAACGGTCCCGGTCGTCGACACCCCCGCCCCAGCCACCCGTCGACCTTGCCCTCAGCCCCATACAGCTGCAAAAAGTGCTCGAAACCGTGCAAAAAAAGGTAATGGAAAAACACGACTTGACACTGCAGCTCACCATGCCCCATCAACCGGCTTGGATATATGCCGATAAGCGGCACCTGACGGCGGCCCTTTCTTTCCTGGCAAGCCGGCTGCGGCAGGTGAACGACTCGTCAGTACTCGAGTGCATTGCAGGGATTGAACAGGATCTTGTCCACCTCGACATTATCTGGGACGGGGTGCCTCTTGCGGAAGATCTTATGGCAGAATGGAACGACCTGAATGTTCCACTGAAAAACGGATCCGGTGCACTGACATTGAGTGACATCCTTATATGGCATGAAGCAGAATGGTGGTCTTCCAAGCACCTGCCATTGCCGGGAAAATCATGTCTGCGCATCTTCATCCCCTCCGCCGAGCCGCCGAAAGAGAGAGCCATCGCCCCCGTCACCCTGCCGACCGGTCGTCCGGAATTCTACGACTTCGAACTTTTTAACCGGCCGGACAGCAGTCCCGATCTGCAGGAGCACATGCTGTCTCAACTTAAATACACGGTCATAGATACCGAAACAACCGGTCTCGATCCCTTTTCGGACGAAATTATTGCAATAGGTGCAGTGCGCATCGTCAACGGACACCTGCTGCGCAATGAAACTTTCGATGTCTTGGTCGATCCTCAGCGGGAGATTCCCGAAAATTCGATCAAATTCCACGGGATCCGGGAGGAAATGCTGCAGGGCCGGCCAACGATCGAAAAAATCTTGCCGCGTCTCTTTCAGTTTGTCGGAAATACCGTTCTGGTAGGACATAATGTTGCTTTTGATATGCGGATGTTCCAGGTCAAGGAATATATTGCGCCCGTTCGGTTCCTGCAGCCGGTTCTCGACATCATGTTTCTGTCGGCGGTTATTCATCCATCACAGCGCTGCCACAGTCTTGAAGCAATTTCCGCAAGGCTTGGCATCACCATCGCCGGCAGGCATACGGCCCTTGGCGACGCATGTGCAGCAGCCGAGATTCTGTTGAAATTCATCCCGATTCTGGCGAGAAGTAACATCCTGACTTTAAAGGATGCCATTCAGGCATCGAAAAAAACCAAATACGCCAAACTGTCCTATTGAGAGAGTTGTTCTATTGAACCTATTGAAAAATCATGGACTGCGATAATCGTGCCTTTCATTTTTTATCGGGGATAGCTCCGTTTTCTTTCCTTCCGGAAAAGGAAATTGAAAAAGCCGCCTCGGAATTGACTATGGTTTTTTATCCCCGTGACACCACAATCTTCAACCAGGGTCTGTCAAGGATCGATTCGCTCTACATAATTCAGAACGGGGCAGCCGAACGTTTTTTTGACGAAGGCGATCATATGATCAGCAAGGCATTGATGAGCGAAGGCGATCTGTTCGGCGGCATATCGATGCTGATCAATAATTCCATCTGTATCCGGTCTCTCCGAACCACCGAAGACACCCATTTTTATGTCTGGCCAAAAACAAATTTCCTTGAGGTTTGCAAGCAAAATACCCAGTTCCTCGAGTTTTTCACCGACACCTTTGGAAAGCGCATGCTTGATCGCTCGTATGCCTCCATTGTCGCCAAAACCATCCAGCCAGGCGAGGAAGCCCTGCAGTTTCTCAATCAACCAATCAGCACCATCGTCCAGAGAACATTGGTTTCCTGTCCGACCAAGACGACCATCCGGGCTGCTGCGCAGTTGATGAGCCGACACTCATGCAGCAGTATCCTCATTACTTCGCTCGAGGGAGATTTTGTAGGTATCGTCACCGACAACGATTTACGGCAAAAAGTGGTGGCCAGCGGTCTGGACATCGACAAGCCGGTGGAAACAATCATGTCTTTTCCGCTGCGAACCATTTCGGCACAGGCTTTGATCTTTGAAGCGCTGATGACCATGATGCAGGAGAATTTCAAATACCTGGGGGTCACCGGCCCGGAGAACGTAGTGATCGGTATCATTACCAATAAGGATATTCTCGCCGCCCAAGGTCAGTCGCCGCTGTTCCTCATAGGCGAGATATCGACGGCCGGCGGTATTGAAGCCCTCAGACAGCAATATCAACTCCTCCCCGTGGTTATTCAGGATCTCATAGCCAACGGGGCGAAAGCGCGGAACCTTACTCGTCTGATTACCACCATTTCCGATGCTATTCTCAACAAAATCATAGCCTTTGCCCTGGATAAAACCGGTCCGCCCCCCTGTCCGTTCGCCTTCATGGTGATGGGCAGCGAAGGCCGAAAAGAACAGACCCTGAAAACCGATCAGGACAATGCCATTATTTATGAAGATGTCGTGGGACAATCGGCCGCAGCAGTCCACTCCTATTTTCTCGCTCTGGGGGAGATGATATGTACCTCGCTAAGCGACGTCGGTTTTGACCTTTGCAAGGGCGAAATCATGGCAATGAACCCGAAATGGTGCCAGCCTCTCTCAGTATGGAAGGGGTATTTTCTCTCCTGGATACGACTTGCCGAACCTGAGGATATGCTCAGCTCGGCAATTTTTTTTGATTTTCGATGCGCCCATGGCCAGGATGAGCTGGTGGCGGAACTGCGAAGTTTTTTGCAGCATGCACTGGCCGAGTCGCCGCTGTTTTTCGGCTATATGGCAGTCAATGCGCAGCATTTCAAGCCGCCCATCGGATTTTTCAGAAACTTTATAGTCGAGTCCAGGGGAGAACACCGCGAATCGTTCGACATCAAGAAGGTGATGGTGCCGATAGTTGATTTTGCCAGACTTCATGCCCTCAAGAATGGTTTGTCGGAAACAAATACTCAGGAAAGGCTGCACCAACTGTTTACCCGGAAATTGCTTTCTCGGGATACCTACCATGAGCTGGAACAGGCCTACAGCTTTTTGATGCAATTGCGATTTGCCAGACAACTCAGCGCCATAACGATGGAAAAAACCGCGCCCGATAATTATATCAATCCAAAAAGACTGACCCGTATCGAACAAACCATGCTGAAAGAGATCTTTTCACGCATCGATAACATGCAAAAAGAAATTACTTACGGGCTGTCAAATGAATAACATTGTAAGTCTTCGACAACCCCGGTCTACAGCCGCGGCGGAGTGGCCAGAGTGGTCGTTTTCATTCCGGCAGGAGTGCCGGCGATAAACGTTGCCGGCTGGCGTACAATGCCGGAACCCAGACTCATGAGGTTGTTATAACCGGCAGTCAGTTTTTGAGGGTTCCAGGTCTCGCGGTTTTTACAAACCACCTGTCGGCAGATGCGCCCCTCGGTGAGAATATCGAGGATGAAGTCCATGAATTCGTAATGATAATCCGGCCAGGCGGGATTCTTGTGCTCAGGGCCATCATAGAACCAGATATTCTGCTTATATTCGCCGCCGGCGGTCAATGAGTAGCCAAGGTTTCTATACAATCGCGGACCTCCGTCCAATGGCGGCAGATGATCGCTGGTTATCAGGATCAGACTGTCCGGATCCATCTCCCTCAGCTTTTGCAGATAGTCGGCAACGGCGCCGGCCCGATAATAGAACTGCTGAATGGCCAGATAGGTCTGGGAATTCTTATCGACGCCGACGATATCGACCATCGGGGGAAACCGGTTCGTATCCGTCTTATGGGGCAGATGGCCGTAAACACCCAGCACATAATTGAGAAAGGGCCGATCTTCGGCAATGAGCTTTTCGACATAGAGGAGGTTTTGAGCAAGAAGATCTCCGTCGTAAATATAATGTTCGGAATCCTCATATTGCAGATAGGTTGGCCGGGTTCCGGCAAAAACCGTGGGATAATTGGTCTCCTCGAAGCCAAGGCTGCGGTAGGCCTTCTCGGAATTGAAGAAATCGGGTTTATATGATTGAGTGGCAATGGTCCGGTAGCCGACATCGCCCAGCAAGCTCGGCAGACAGCGCGTCCGGGTGCCGTCAAGCATGTTGAATTCCGCCGAGGTGTAGAGTTTCAGCGCCGGCACACCGCAGAGGATCTCAAATTCGGCCTGGGCCGTGCCGCCGCCGAAAACGGGCGACGTTGCCACATGCATTTTCCTGCGCAACGCTTCAAACCGGGGTGGTGCTGTCGGGGTCCTGAATTTCAGGGATTTGAATCGCTCAGGGTCAAGAAAGGACTCAAGAACCAGAATATGGATATTGCGGGCATCATGCAATGTACTGCGTAAAAATGTCGGATTCTGGTTGGGATCCTCCACCAGAGGCAACATCGCCAATTCCGCCATGGCTTTATGCTTGGTCGCAGCAAACAGCAACAGGGAGGTTGCCCTGCCGACTCTTGCCGACGTCCAGCTGTCGGACCAGGGTATCACTTTGAGACCCTGACTGTCAGCCGTTTTGAGAAATTGTGTCGGTGAGATGAAAGCAGTGATCGGCACTGCCGCCGTACAAAACAGAAGCAACAGTGGCAAGACCAGTTCCCGAGGCCTGCGTTTCAGCAGGACGACTAAGGCCGCCGCCCAGGCAAACATTCCTCCCCAGACCCCAAGTCGAACCCAGACCGGCGAAACAGTAAGACCCTCCGGCAACAGGAGAAGATCGTCAAGTTTAAAGATGCTGTGCATGAAGATATAATAGAGATCCATGCCCAGATAGAGAACGATGATCGGAACGGCGGCGACCGTAGCGCGCCAGGGGCCCGGTTTCATGAGGTAGAGCAACGAGGCAAAAGCAATCAGCATGAATGGCAATTCATGGTTGAAGGCAGCTGATTTTTCATTTATGCCGCCTGCCAGCCCAAAGGACAGGGAGATGGTTAAAAGGATAAGACTCAGGACGAGAAAGGGCATTAAAGCCGATGCTGCTCTTTTGAGATGGAGTACGATATCGCTCTTTTTGGCAAGAGAAGAAAGACGAAAATATTCTGTAAACATGTATTGGCGTTTTCGACAGGTGAATTCGTCTGATGAAAAAAACGTGAGGTGGTGCAGAATCTACACCATTTGACCGCCTTGAGCCAGCTATTTTAAAGTTATGCCCGAGAAGCTATGCGGAGGAGCGCAGTGCCGCCAGCAGTTTGGCGTGGAGTCCCGGAGTAGCCGCCAATACCGAATAGGGAGGCTGGAGGAGGTTTAAATCTCCCCGTACCGAGGTCACCATCGCGCCGGCCTCCCGGGCGATCAACGCCCCGGCTGCCAGATCCCAGGGCTGGAGAGAAAGTTCCCAGTAGCCTTCGAATCGTCCGGCCGCCACATAGCAGAGGTCAAGAGCCGCCGACCCCAAACGGCGCACACCTTGGGAAAGCTTCGACAACCTGAAGAATTGATCGAAATTATCCTCCGCTGTCTCCCGGATAGAGTAGGGAAAACCGGTGACCAGCAGGGCGCGGGACAACTCCGTCTGCTGCCCGGTCTGTACCAACCTGCCATTCAGCCATGCCCCCCGGCCTCGTTCGGCGGTGAACAACTCGTCCCGCATCGGATCATAGACCGCAGCCAGGGTCAGATGTCCATCCACGGCATAGGCAATCGATACGCAGAAAAAAGGGATGCCGTGCGCATAATTGACCGTGCCGTCCAGAGGATCGATGTACCATTGGTTCCTGCCGTCATCCCTGCCGCCGCGTTCCTCCGCCAGCACTTGATGGCCGGGAAACCTGCGGCTCAACTCATCGACTATGAAAGCTTCCGAACGGTGATCGATTTCTGTGACCAGATCTATTTCTCCCTTGAAATCGATCTGGTGATCCTGCTCATATCCGGCGACGAGAATCGCGCCGGCCTGGCGGGCGAGCCACTCTAAATCTTTAAGTAACGGTGCCGATGCCATAGCACTATCTTCCTCCTTAAGTTGAACGTTGCATGCACAAAACTCCCTATTCCAGGGACAACCGGACGGGAAGCAAAGGACCCAGTATTTCCAGGAGTTGTTCAAACTCGTCATGGAATGCATCATAATGGGCCTCATCCACATACCTGGTGGCTCCGCTGCCGCCGAGCGGAACGATATCCTCTGTCCATGAGTAGCCCAGACCGGCAAACAGGACTTTGAATTCCTGGTTGAGGCGGAGGCTGGAATTACGGCCCCCCGAGTTTGCCAGGAACCACTGCCGTGGAGAAAACCGCTCGGGATGATGGACGGCATCCAGAATCGCCTCGGATACATCCAGGTCAGAAACCACCCGACCGGTTTGGGGGGTGATGAGATCGAAATTGAAGCCGGCCATGGAGGAGGTAACCACACATGGCAGGTCTGAACGGAAGCATTCGTAGATGCTCCGGCAGGCGTTTTCATGAACTGAAGCCTGCACTCCGATTCGGCACCGGGCGAGTTGTTGCGGTACCTCTTTTCGCAATATGTTAGCCAGAACCGCAACACGGTGTTCGAGCCCCCGTTGCCGCACCTCTCCCGCAAAGGTCTCCACCTGAGACGGACTTCCCCTGCCGATAAAAAGTGCGGTAATGTGGTCGAGCGGCGGGCGGGCAAGCAGGTCCAGCATAAAACTATGCCGCTTCCTGTCCATATCGTCGAAACTTGCGTTGAAAACAATGTCGTATTGCTTTTTTTGACCAAGCGGTACTGTTTCCTCTTCCAAAAAATCCCCATGGGCAAGGCGCGTAATGACGACACCAGCCTGTGTGCCGAGAAAAGCCGCGTCCTCACCTCCCCCGACACCGAACATAATGGGGTCGGCCATTTGCGCAAAAGCACGAAGCCAGGCATGGCGGGCCAAAACACCCCAGGGAGGTTCGACATAGAGAACGTACAAGCGGTTCAGCCGTTGCAACAACCTTCTATCGGCAAAGAGATAGGGGAGGGAAAAAATTCGCAGAATACCCTTTTCGTCCGGCAGGTTAGGCCTCTTCAAAATCTGACAGAAGTGGCGTAGCTTGAATTCCTGTGATTTTTTATGGATTTTGGCCGCGATTCTCTTTTTTTCAGAAATCAGAAGTTCCTTGATTTCAGAGGCATCGCCCATATCCTTTTCAGCCCGGATCAGCCATCGCCACTGATCGGGGAAAGGAAGGAGGGCAAGAAACAGTTGCGCCTGCTGCCGAATGAACAGGGTTTTTCCCTGCAGGGCTATGTTTTCCAGAACGGAGACCCGTTCCTTCAGACCCTGATAAGGCCAGGCCAGACCGGTTTCTTTCTCGAGAAAGGGACGATCCTGAAGAAGAAGATTATACAACGCCTCCCCCACCTCCCGGCGCAGGACGCGATAGACCTCCGGATCAACGCCGTCAAAAAGGCTTCCATTGTCGATCCGATTAAAAAAATGCTTCAGCAGATTCAGTCGTGTCAAAGAGGTAACCATTGTGAAACCTCCAGATGTTTGGCCTGAGTATCAAATAAATAGAATCCCATCCCCGGATGTTGCATCACTCCTTCACAATAACCGCTTCGAGGCGTGGAGCAAGGGAGCAATCCGTCGAAAAGGCCATTAATGTTCCTACTCTCAGGATGTTGTCGTCTGTTGGAGATAGGAGAGCAATCTGGCCAAAAGGGGACGATTATTATCGTCGAGAGCGAGATATTCGACACCGACTTCCTTACTCGGGGTCGAGACCGAACCTGCCACGATGTCCACCTGTTCGCGCACCAGACGAACCGACACGCCGATCACGCAAAGCAAAGATCCGGCAATTATGATTTCTATGGGCCATTGACCGGAAAAGGTCACATCCCGGGGACAACGAAAGGAAAGGCCCCCAAGACTGATATCCCGGATATGGTGCATGCCGTTGGGCTGTATGAGGATTGCTTCCTTATGACCCTTGAGACGAACAGTCTTTCTCCGCTCATCGGAGTTTTTGGTAATCATCATTACTTCTCCTGGCTCGATCTCGGGGACCGTGGCACCGATCCTGCAATCACATTTCTTACCTCCAATTAAAATACTTTTTTATGCCAGGCACTGCAAGGACCAAAAAAGAGCAGCCACAAACATAATCAACCAATTTAACGATATCTGGTTGGCGGAAACATCTTCCATGCTGCTTCGTCTCATAGATCCCGGCCATGCAGATGGGTTACATAAGCACGATCGACCTTCAGAATATGATCCCTCAGCCAGTTGGTAAGAAAGTTCATCAATTCCATTGACAATCCGGCTTTGCCGGATCGCAGGTCCTTCTGGAAAGCCGTGACCGATGCGACCAGATCGCGGTGGGCTTTCTTGTGGGACTCAGCCTGGGGATAGCCGAATTTGTCGAGAATATTCTCTTCGAAGCTGAAATGGAATACCGTGTATTCTGCCAGTCTGGCGAGAACCGCTTCGGCTTCCCGCGCCCCGGCCTGCATTTTCATCGCCCGATGCAGCTGGTTGACAAGACTGACCAGTTCTTTATGCTGGTCGTCGATCTTGTCGATGCCAAGACTCAGTTTTTCCGACCAGGGAAAGAGATCGGCCACAGGCGCCCCGCCCGCAGGCTTACCGGCAGTTTTCCGCTGTCTGCTTTGTGCCACCTTGAAGACACTGATCATTGACTTGAGCTGATTGGCAAGTCCACTGAGTGCTTCCGAGTTCGCTCGCATATTGTCACTTGCCGTGAACATCGATCGCGAGATACTGCTGACCTCGCTGATATCCTGGGCAATAGATGCCGAAACCAGAGAAGTTTGCGCCACGTTTTCATTAACCTCGGCGATCCCCTGGGAGGCCTGATCAACATTCAGTGCCACCTCGGAGGCCCGAGCCGCCTGTTCCACCATGGCCAGGGCAATACGGGTCATTATCTCGTCCACGGCGTCTATCACTCCGGTAATAGCTTCAACCTCGGTGATGGTGTCATGGGTGGACTGCTGAATCCCGTCGATCCGTTCCTTGATTTCCTTGGTCGCTTGCGCGGTCTGGTTGGCAAGACTCTTGATTTCGCCGGCAACTACGGCAAAACCCTTGCCCGCTTCCCCGGCCCGGGCAGCTTCGATGGTAGCGTTAAGGGCCAGCAGATTGGTCTGGTCCGCTATTTCTGTTATAACTTCAGTTACCTTACTGATCTGGTCGGCAGCACTGCCGAGATGAGCCATCTTGTCCGAGGCCTTCTTCACCTGCGCCGTAGCCTTGGTGGAAATGACTTTGGCCTCGTCACAGCGACTGGCGACCTCTTCCATCGCCTGTTTCATTTCCGTTGCCGTTCCGGCTACTATGCTGATGTTGGTAGAGGCCTGTTCGCTGGCGGCGGCAACCGAGGCCATCGAGGCATTCATCTCTTCGCTGGCGGCGGCAACCCCTTCCGATTTGCCGCTCAGGTCTTTGGCTTCCTCCTGCATCTGTTCACTTGCTCTCAGAACTTCCAGAGCGGAACTGCTTACCGTTTCGGAATTGCCGTTGATCTCGACGATGATATTGTTCAGCCTTTCGACAAAAGAATCAAACCAGCCGGCCAGAACGCCTATCTCATCGGGTCGTTTGGCATTCAACCGCTTGGTGAGATCGCCTTCCCCTTCGGCAGCATCCTTCAAGCCATCGATAACCTTGTTGATCGGGGTGATCACCATGAATTTCAGAAGGATTACGACCAGAACCAGGATAGCCAGACAGCAACCGGTGCCAATGGCAATGACCACTCTTGTTGTGCCTGAATTGACTTCAGCTATCGACTTTTCCAGGATTTTGCCGGTCTCCTCTCCTGCCGAGAGGCTATCGGCGCTGACCTGGATCAGATTGCCGTTGATCTGGCCGATTACCTTGGCAGATTCTTCCGCCATGACGTTCTTGATGCTCGAATCGTTGTTCTGCTGCAGAGTCTGGAACCGAGCGGCCAAGGCGTCGATTTCTTGAGCAACCATGGTCTTGTCGATGCAGACTACCAGTTTGCCGATAACCAGACCGTAGTATTCAATACTTTCTTCATGGATTAAAACCCCGGGATCCTGACGGGCGGCGTCAAGCATTTTTTCCGTATCCTCTTCCCCCTTGCCCTTCTTCAGGTAGGAAATAACCAGATCGTCAACGACGTTGACATAGCCCGGCAGCAGCTTGTCTTTATTATCGAAAAACAAGGCAAATACAATCTCTTCGGTCTTTGATGCCGCCCGGCTGTATTCGATCAGATCATCGCTCTGTTTCGACATGATGGCATCCGGCGAAATAGAGGCAAGCAATGCTCCAACCCCCTTGGCATTGCCATAGAGCATTTTCTCCATCGCCTGCCGGATGTTCGTCTCTTCCTGTTTCAACGATTTCTCGGTGGCCGTCGAGAGGTTTGCGGCAGCCTGGTCGCCCATCTGAGTGAGCGCAAGACGCACGTCCCCCTCCAACTTGCCGAATTTTTGTTTGGCCCGATCGTTGGAGTCGGCGAGATTTCCAGTCACGATTTCGGTCATCCGGCTAAGAAGTCCGTTTTGCTTGTTAAGAATGAAAAAACATAAAACGGTAAAAGCAATGACCAGAATTGCGGCAAGAGAGATGATCATTTTCAGGATAAGGCTTCTGTCGACAATTCTCAGCATAATTTCCTCTCATTCATTGATTTGGCCCCGGGGCCGGGCCATGCACGGTTGCCGCAATACAGCTAGAGCAAAAGCATAAATGCGCCCCTTCTGCAACAAGTCATCTGTAAGGTACTAAATCGAAATATAACCCACTTTCATTTGTATCGAAAAAACAATCATCTTGTCAAACCGCAGGGGCGAGAAAAGAAAGTTGATGCGGAATAAAACGCAGCGCAAACTTGCCGAGCCCGGATTGCGGCGTTAAAATCCACTGGCAGCCAGCCGTCATTGTCAATTTTTCCACTTGGGAGTAAAGACATTTTATGGTATGGCTGACAACACCTGACCTGGATTTCTTCAGTGTCCTCTTGAAGACAAATCCCATCATTCTCTTTTTTTCCATAAAAACCATCATGCTTCACGGAATTCCTTATTTTCTGTTGTTCTGGATTGTTCTTGGTCCCTTCACCGGTTTCACCTTCGCAACCGGCAGCGATGGGCAGGCAAAATCCACCGGCATCTCAAGCGAGACACCGATTCCCAAGAGGTTCATCGCAAAAGGCCCTGAAATCGTCGACAAAAAGCTCAACGCGCCGGTTTTTTTCAAGGCCATAGGCTATTCACCCTACCTTCCCAACGAAACCCCCCTTCTGGGTGCCCCCCCCGGCGACGATGATCGATATGAAGAACATCTTGGCCTGATGAGAAACATGGGGGTCAACTATCTCCATGTCTTTCCCATGAAAATGCCGCCAAAGTTCTTCACCGCTCTGGATAAGACCGATATGGTCTATGGGCAGGATATCTGGATCTGGGCCTATGAGGAGGATTTTCTCGCGGAACCCTTTCTCGCCAAGACCATGGAGGACATCAAAGCCGCCATCGATCATGTGTACCGCGTGGGGAGGCCTGACCGGCTGGTTCTCTTTTCCATCGGCGATGAACTGCAGCCCGATTCTGTGGTTCGGACCGACACCCGCCATCCTGAGGTGCGCAGTTATAAAGGGAAGCATCTGGAAGTAACCGACAGGACGCCAACCGAGATCGCTCTCGCCCGGCTGATCGACGGGGCGATGGAGTACGAACTCAGCCGCTATGGCCAGAGGCACCTCTATTGCCACACCAGCTGGACCCACATCGGCCCCATCGCCGATCGGCCCGATCTCGAAGTACCGAAGGAGAATGCCCTGACTCCCGATCTCGGCGACCTGGTCTGCCTCAACGTCTATACCTATGCCAAAGGGGTGCGCACTTCACCGCCGGGTTCGGTAACCGGCACCAGCTATCAAGGTTATCTCGAAGAACTGGCAGCGCAGACTGACAAGCCGATTTTTGTGACCCAGGTGGGATTGTCTACTTCACCCTTCGAGCCGAAGCCCTGGGTCCCGGGTTTCGGCGGTCATAAGGTGGAAGACGTGCCGGAAGCTTTTACCGCAATCTGGCAGGACATCCGCAGCGCCCAAGGCAAAGAAAAATTTTGCGGCATTTCCTTTTTTGAACTGCATGACGAGTGGTGGAAGAGTGGCGAAGATCCCACCGATTCAACCCGCCATGAAAGGGAAGATCCGGAAGAATGGTTCGGCCTCTATGAGGTTGGTGCGGATCACCGGCTGGTCCCCAAGGGAAAGATACCGGAGACTCTCCGCAATCTCTACACTATGCCGTGACAATGCCCGGGAACGCTGTTTAAAATGGATTGATCGAAGATATGCATCCACTTCTGATATCAATACTTCTGCTTTTGTGCAGCAACGTCTTTATGACGTTTGCCTGGTATGCCCATCTCAAAGAACTGAACAACAAACCCTGGATCATTGCGGCGTTGATCAGCTGGGGTATCGCCCTTCTCGAGTATTTGCTGCAGGTCCCCGCCAACAGGGTCGGCTATACGGTGCTGAATGTCGGCCAGCTGAAAATTATCCAGGAAGTAATTACCCTCACTGTTTTTGTCCCCTTTTCGGTGATGTACCTGAAAGAGCCGCTGAAGCTCGATTATCTGTGGGCGGGGATGTGTCTTGTCGGGGCGGTTTATTTCATGTTCAGAAGCAAATTTGTTTGACCGGAACACCGCTTGCTCTGTATCGTTGTAGAGGCGGATAATGCCATTTACATATACGATGTATTCACTTCAAATCTGAACAATCCATAATTCGCTTATTGTCTTCATGTTCCACAACAAAATTTTCCCCTCCGGTTTCCTTTCGGCATCCCTCCTCATTGTCGTATCTTTCCTGCTGTTCGGTTGTACATCGACCAAAGAAAAGGAAATGCTTTTGCAAAACGCAGAATTGCAGCAAGAAAACAGCCAGTTGGCAACTCAACTGGCCGAACGGAATGCCGTGACGTTCAAACTGCAGATGGAGTTAATCGAGAAACAGGCAGAAATCAACAGGATTAAATCCACCCATGAAGATCTTACCCAGGAGGTCAAGCAGAATAAGTTAAGGAGGCCTACACCGGGCACCAAGGTTGAGGCGGTGACCCACCTGGCTGAAGTGGCCACGGATATCAATGCAGCCAGGGAATTTGCCACTGCCGGTGAGCAGCAGGTTTTTGCCCAGACAGACCGTTTCATCGAAGAGAGCAGGATCGAACTTGAGCGGGGCAATTTCGACAAGGTCCATTCTCTCGCAACCCAGGCGATGGAATTGATCCAGGATATACGGCTCAAGACAGCCCTGAACAGGATGATGAAAAAAAGCACCTCTCCAGACTTCACTGATCCCCTGCCTCTGCAGTTGGCAAAAACAGGCTATATTCGAAAAAGTCCCGGCATGCATGGGAAGATCCTGGCGACACTGGACGCGAAAACACCTGTTGCCGCTACCGGGTATCGAGGAAACTGGATTAAAGTGACTATCTATAACGGGCAGATCGGCTGGATCCATTATTCCTTGCTTGCCGTCCCTGAAACAAATCTCCCGTTCCCCAAGCCGCTCAAATAACCGCTAATCCTTTTAAAGGCTATCCTGGCCGACCGGAGAAGGAACAGGTGATTCGTCGAGGCTTGAAACAATCCGGTTTCGACCGGCGGCTTTTGCCTCATACAAGGCCTTGTCCGCTCTGCCGATCAGGCTGACGCCAGCGTGATCTTGCGAAGTGATTCCCGACACCC
This sequence comes from Desulfobulbaceae bacterium BRH_c16a, assembly GCA_000961725.1. Lineage (GTDB taxonomy): Bacteria > Desulfobacterota > Desulfobulbia > Desulfobulbales > Desulfocapsaceae > Desulforhopalus_A. Next base: position 44,844 of record LADS01000001.1, on the reverse strand, counting down.
CGACACTGATTGTAACGTGCAGCGAAACATCCTCGCAGACAAAAGCATGCCGGTCCACCATTTGCCGGATCCGCTCGGCAATCTGCAGAGCCATGTGAGTGTCTGTTTTACCCAGGACGATAAGGAATTCCTCTCCCCCGTAACGCCCGGCACTATCCAGACCTCGCAAGGTTTCCCTGAAAATCCGGGCAACCTGGATCAGAACTGCATCGCCTGCCTGATGGCCGTGGCTGTCGTTAACCATTTTGAAGTGGTCGATATCGATCATCAGGATGGAAAACTCCGTGGAATATCTGAGGTAGCGCTCAAAATTGCTCGCCACATCCGCCATGATCTTCTTTCGATTGGCAAGTCCGGTGAGAGGATCGGTCAAGGCCAGCTGCTCAAGCTTTACCTGACTCTCCTTTAATCGGCGCACCATTTCGTTGAACATCCCGGTGACGATGCCGAGTTCGTCATTTCGGCGTATATTTACGGAAACATCCAGGTCCCCGCCGGCAACACGTAACACGGCTTTTGTCAGGGCCTTGAGCGGAATAATGAACTGACTGGCCACGATGGTGGCGGCACCTCCGATGATAATGGTAAGGAGGATGGTAATCAGGACAATTTGATTCCGGGCCTGGATCAGGCCGGCGAAGACGTTGTCATGGTTTTCGGCAATGACAAGATCCCAGGGAAGATCGTCAAAAGAGCTGGCGAGACCGACAACCCGCACCTTCCGGTCATTGACAAAGCCCTGAAGATGGAGCTGACTGTTGAGCAGATTCAGCACCTGAGGAGAAGCCACGGCCGTCTCCTTGTGATTTTCCGGCCAGGCTGTGGACAGGATGTGGCGGCCGTTTTTGCCGAGCAGGATCATCACAGCGGCGCCCAGTTCCCTCTCGGTTTTCGGCAGAGAAGCCATGAGCAGCGGCAAAAGCCCCTGCAACCGTACCTCCATGACAAAAAATCCAAGCTGGGTGGAGTTCTGCTCCAACAGAAGTGGAATCCCGATAAGGACCAGAGGCGAAAACTCTTCTTCGATAAAATACGTGTCTCCCGAAAAAAACCTCGACCTGTCAAGCTGACTTTTCCAGTTGTGGGGCAAGACAACCGGGCGGCTCTTGTCGGAAGTATCCGAGGCGGCAATGATCCGCATTTCGTTATCAAGCACCAGCAAGCGCCGATACACCTTGAACTCGTTCCTGACAAGGGTCAGATAGGTGCCGATTTTCCGCAGATGCGACGCCGTCTGTTTTTCGTTCTTCCGATCTTCGCTTTCGATGGCCGTACGATACTTGCTCAAATTCTCACGAACGACAAAGGAATTGGCAAAAACGCGCAGTTCATAATTCCGCTCCTTGAACCAGAGATTGATTTCACGTTCGGCAATACCGACTGAATCGACCAGCTTCTGTTCGATTTTTTCGGTTGTGACCCTGCGGGTCATGTTAAACCAGAACCAGCCCATCCCGAACGACGGTAACAAGGTTACCAGAATAGAAAAAACCAGAATCCGATTACGAACCGACCTGAATTCCTGTTTTTTAAGTTTATTTTCCATAACCTGAGAAAGAAAATATAATGAAGATCCGTTCTGCCAATTGGTAACACTCTTTGAACAAGCCGGAAAAACATTGTTTTTCAAAGTGTAGCAAAGACCCCGCACAAACTCAAGCTGACCTCCCAAGGCTGTTTCCATTCCGGAGGCCAAGGTGATTTATATGCTCCTGTACATATCGCCCACTTGGAGAATTTGTTTAGCCAATGACCTCGTATGATCTTTTGGAGTGGGGTGACAATCCAATATGGACTGAAATGATCGGCGTAATTTTGGCTGAAGACAAACAACAAGGAAGGGGGATTTTACGGTGGCCGGAACCGGTCCGGCCAGCCGCCTTTATCTATTTCTTCTGCAGAGCAGCCTGAATCAGGTCAATTGGAAAGGGAAAGACCACGGTATTGGTGTTTTTCTGGTTTGCCATGTCGCTCAGCGTCTGGAGGTAACGAAGCTGCAGGGCCTGAGGATTTTTCGAAATAATTTCGGCCGCCGCGAGCAATTTTTCCGAAGCCTGAAACTCGCCTTCGGCGTTGATGACCTTGGCCCGCCGTTCACGTTCCGCTTCGGCCTGGCGGGCAATGGCCCGGACCATGTTTTCGTTGAGGTCGACATGTTTGATTTCGACGTTGATTACCTTAATCCCCCAGGCATCTGACCGTTTGTCGATGATGTCCTGGATATCTTTATTCAGCTTTTCCCGTTCCGAAAGCATCTCGTCCAGGTCATGCTGTCCAAGTACCGATCGCAGGGTGGTCTGAGCAAGTTGATTTGTCGCATTGAGGAAATCCTCCACCTGGATTATGGCCCTTTCCGGATCGACAACCCGAAAGTAGAGAACCGCATTGACGCGTACCGTGACATTATCTTTGGAAATCACATCCTGGGGAGGAACATCCATTGTTATAACCCGCAAATCGACACGGAAGGCGCGTTGAATACCAGGCAGAACAATTCTCAGACCCGGCATTTTCACTTCCTGAAATCTGCCGAAATACAGGACTACCAACCGTTCATATTCGGCGACGATTCGGAAAGAAACGGCTACCAGCCCGACCAGCAGAGCCACAAGTGTCATGTATTGCAACAAGGCAGTAGGAATCATCACATATCCTCCTTCAATTTTTCAACCGTGAGAGAGAGGCCGTCTTTGGCCGTAACTTTTACCTTTTCTCCTTTTATCACCTTATCTTTGCATTGAGCCAGCCAGGATTCGCCCGAGAGCCAGATCCTGCCTTCCCCGGTGAAATCGTCAATGGCCTCTCCGGTCATGCCGATCATTGCTTCTGCACCGGTACCGACACTTTTCTTGCGAAGCATAAGAAAACGTCCGATGATGAAGATCAACAACATGGCGGAAGCGGCAGTGGTTGCAACTATAATCGGCAGGGAAATACGCAGTTCCTCATCGTCCATGAGAATGATCGAGCCGATGACAAAAGCGATAATGCCGCCGAAACCGAGGATGCCGAAACTTGGCATAAAGGCCTCGCCGATCATGAGCAGGATACCGAGAAGAATAAGTGCCAGGCCGCTGTAATTGACGGGCAGCACCTGGAAGGCATACAGGGCGAGCAGCAACGATATGCTGCCGGCTACGCCGGGCAGAAAAAGACCGGGATTGCCGAGTTCGTACATCAAGCCAAATATTCCCAATAAAACGAGAAGATAAGCGATATTGGGATCGGTGACGACTGACAACAGTTTGGTTCGCCATGTTTGTTCGATAGGTGTCACGGTCAGATCCCTGGTGTCAAGCCGTTTTACCCCCGAATCCATGCGAACCTCCCGGCCATCGGCCTGACTGAGGAGATCGGCAAGGTCGGTGGCGACAATATCGATCACATCTATGGCCAGCGCCTCCCCGGCGGAAAGACTGACCGACTCCCGGACCGCTTTGACGGCCCAGTCCGAATTCCGTCCATGCCGGTCGGCCAGGGCCTTGATATAGGCCGAGGCGTCGTTGATTATCTTGCGCTCCATGGCGTCCGCCGGCATATCATCTTTTTGCTGCCGGTCTTTCTTCTCTTCGTTTTTGCCGGGATCGGAGGGGGCTCCGCCGACCCGAACCGGAGTGGCGGCACCGAGATTGGTGGCCGGCGCCATCGCCGCGACATGGCTGGCATAGAGAATATAGGTACCGGCACTGGCGGCCCGTGCACCATCAGGGGCGACATAGGTAATGACAGGGATGGGGGAGGCAAGTATGGCCCGAATGATATCACGCATGGAATGGTCGAGACCGCCAGGCGTATCGAGACGGATAATAACGACAGCGGCGCCGAGTTTTTCCGATTTTTTCAAACCATTCTGCAGATAGTCGCTTATCGCAGGCCCAATGGCGCCTTTTACCTCAAGAAGGGTGGCCCCGCGGACCTGTGCAGCTGTACACGACGGCCAGGCCAGAAGAAGAGTGAGGAGCAGGCCAGACGCAAGAAGAGAAATGATGAACAGTGAACACCTGTACAGGTGCTCTTCGATACGATATCGCATCAGACACCTCCGCCGGCAGGTTTTTAGCTACACCTATATGATAACACATAAGCCGACAGTGACTACAGTAAAAACTGAAGAGCCTTGCCTGAACCGGAGCCCGCTGTCCAGGCGAAAAAGAAAAGGCGGCGCTTGCATATCCTCCTTTTACTGATGTACCATTGAAGCAAGAGACAGCAATTGTGCGAGGTCCGCGGGCTTTTCTGCAAAATGCCTCGCCCGAAAAACCGACGATCTCAGGTCCTAGCCATGGATGCGATTCCCCTTCTGAATGTCGATGCGCATGACGCATACCTCAATAGAGAATTGAGCTGGCTCGCCTTTGCCCGCCGGGTCCTCGAAATTGCCGAGGATGAAACGCAGCCGCTGCTCGAGCGCGTCAAATTTGCCGGCATCATGGGGATGATCTTTGACGAGTTCGTCATGAAAAGGCTGGGCGGACTGCATCGCAAGCTCAAAACCCAGCCGGAAAGTACCGGTTGTGACGGCCGCAGGCCGGCTGAAGAACTCTATCTGTGCCGTGAGGAGCTTCAGCGGCAGATGAGAATTCTCAATGACCTGTTCGAGGATGTCCTGCGTCCCGCCCTGAGCCGGGAGGGGATCTTCCTGCGGTCTTATGACTCGCTCATCGACGAGGATAAGACCTTTTTACAAAAGTACTTTGAAGAATCGGTGCTGCCGATTCTCACCCCGCTGGCCGTTGACGCCGCCCATCCCTTCCCGTTCATCAGCAACCTCAGCCTCAATCTTGCCGTTGTCATCACCAAGGCGGACGGCCGCCACCGTTTCGTTCGGCTGAAGGTCCCGGCCAACCGCAGGCGGTGGGTATCCTTGCCGGAGAATCGAGGTTTTGTCCGCCTTGAGGAAATCATTGCCAACAATCTGCAGCTCCTTTTCCCCGGCGCCCCATCGATTGCCGCCTCCTGTTTCCGCGTCACCCGCGGCGCGAAAGACAACCCCTGGGATCGGGCTCGGCTTGACGACCATCCCGACGAGGAACTTGAACCGGGCAGCATCATCGACATGGTGACAGCAGAGTTGAACTATCGGAAATTTGCCGGGATCGTCCGTCTGGAGGTGAGCGAATCGTTTCCCGGCGAGCTCCTCGACTGGCTGATCGAAAAGCTCGATATCGGTGTTTCTCAGGTAATGAAGATTCGGGGAATGCTCAACTACGGCGATCTGCTCGAGCTCAAGATCGAAGGCCGCAACGACCTGCGCGATGGCCCGCACGTTCCTGTCCACCATGCCCGGCTGAAAAATATTCATCCCCAGGACAGTGAGGCTTTCTTTGCTGAAATCAAGAAAAAGGATGTTCTCATCCACCTGCCATACCATGATTTCGACTCCTCTGTCCTGAGACTGCTGCAGCATGCCGCTGCCGACCCGAAAGTTCTGGCAATCAAGTTAACCATATACCGGACCTCCACCCAGTCACCCATAGTCAAAGCCCTGCTGGAAGCATCCCAGCGCGGCAAACAGGTTGCCGTTCTCGTCGAAATAACCGCCCGGTTCGATGAGGCACCCAATATCGCCTGGGGCAAAAAACTGGAGCAGGGAGGCGCCCATGTCGTATACGGCGTTGAACGGCTGAAAACCCATGTCAAGCTGGCGATGATTGTTCGTGAGGAAAGCGACGGTATCAGGCGATACGTCCATTTCGGCACCGGCAACTACCACACCGGTACGGCCCGTCTCTACGGTGATCTGGGAATTCTCAGCTCCAACCGGCAGCTCGGCGAGGACGTCGGCCGATTGTTCAACGAGTTGACCGGAGCCATCGCCCCGCAGGGATACAGTCTGCTTTTTGTTGCTCCCCACAACATGCGCGAACGGTTTACCGCACTCATCCGCCAGGAAGCAGCCAATTGCAAGGCCGGGAAACCTGCCGGAATCAGGGCCAAACTGAACCAGCTGCAGGACTGCGACATCATCAGGGAACTCTACCTGGCAAGCCGGGCCGGAGTACCGATTTCGTTGAATGTCCGTGGGCTTTGCAGTCTGCGCGCCGGAGTGCCCGGACTTTCCGAGACCATCCGGGTATTCAGCATTATCGGCCGCTTCCTGGAACATAGCCGGATCTATCGTTTTGAAAACAACGGCGATCCGATCTTCCTTATCGGTTCCTCGGACTGGATGAAGCGTAATCTTGACCGGCGAATCGAAACGATTGTCCCCGTCTTCAACACCGAGATACAAGCGGAGCTGGAAGAGATACTTTCCGTGTATGAAAGGGACAACACCTTCTCCTGGGACATGCTGCCGGATGGCAGCTATGTGCGCAGAAAACCGGCGCCGGGCGAGGAGCCATTGTCTGCCCAGCGTCACTTCACCTCATTTACCCGCTGATGGAAAGATTGACTGGAATCCCAGAGGAAAAATCAAACCGCCTTCCGGGCATCATTACCGCAGAACTTTGTGTAGAGTCCCGAGCAGATCGCCGACGGCATAGGGTTTCATGAGAAAATCGTCGACTCCGGCTTCCCGGGCATTGCTCTCGTTAATCAACTCACTGAAGCCGGTGCAGAGAATAACCGGAAGATCCGGGCGGATGGCTTTGATTTCCCTGGCAAGTTCCTTGCCGGTCAGGTGTGGCATGGTCATGTCGGTTATAAGGAGATCGAAACCATCCGGATTTGCCTTGAAGGCCGCCAGCGCCTCCCGACTGCCGGTCATGACGCTCACCTTGTAACCGAAGGGTTCGAGCATTTCGGCTCCGAGTTGGGCAATGGTCTGCTCATCGTCGACAAAGAGAATACGTTCGCTGCCGGGCGGAAAGACCTCGGCCGTCGGAGCTTTTGACGAGACCCCTCCTTCTATACGTGGAAGGAAGACCTTGAAGGTCGTCCCGGCCCCCGGCGAACTGGAAACGGTAACCGCCCCGCCATGTCCTTTGACAATCCCCCGGACAACCGATAATCCCAATCCTGTCCCTGCCCCGACTTCTTTGGTGGTGAAATATGGATCGAATATCCGTTCGAGCAGCTCCCCCTCCATCCCGTGGCCGGTATCGCTCACGGAAAGACATACATATCCACCCGGTTCCAAGTCCAAATGACGAGAAGCAAGAACAGCATCTACGTCAAACTCCGTAACACCTATGCCGAGAATCCCCCCCTCGCCCCCCATTGCGTGGGCCGCGTTGGTGCAGAGGTTCATTAGAACCTGATGTATTTCGGTGGGATCCATCAACACCAATGCCGGCCTGGAGGGAACCTTGATGTCGGACAGAATCTCGATCGTCGTCGGCAGCAACGGCCGCAGGAGCTTCATGGCTTCCTTGATGAAAACGGCAAACTCCACCGGTCGCTTTTCATGCTCGCTGCTCCGGCTGAAGGCGAGAATCTGTCTGACCAGGTCAGTGGCCCGGGCGCCTGCATCCAATACCCGCTGCAGGTGATCCCGAACCGGATTCGGATCGGGAAGCTTCAACATGGCTATTTCGGTAAAACCGAGAATAATGGCAAGAATATTATTGAAGTCATGGGCTATCCCGCCTGCCAGGGTGCCGATCGCCTCCATTTTCTGGGCCTGTCGCAATTCTCTTTCCAGCCTCAATTCAACCGTTATATCCCTCGATACCACTGCATAATTGATGATGCTGCCGTAACTATCGCGAACCGGTGTGTCGGTAGCCTCGACATGAAACAAGGAACCGTCTTTCTTCCGGTTGACGATTCTACCGGACCATACTTCGCCTGCTTTCAAGGTTGCATTGATCTTTCGATAAAAATCCTGACCATGGGCGTCGCTTTTCAAGAGCCGTGTATGCTTGCCGACAATCTCACTTCTGCCGTAACCGGTCATTTTTTCAAAAGCCGGGTTGACATATTGGATAATCCAGCGGGGATCGGTGATAAATATCGCCTCCGCAGCCTGCTCTACGGCCGTGGCCAGGCGGATACGTTCATCATTAATGGATTTTTCTTCCGTAATATCCCTGAAATATACCGAGACGCCGCCATCCTCGGCGGGATAAGCCTTCAGAGCAATCCATTTGCCCGGCCCCGAGTCGGGGGCTTCATGCCAATACTGCAGATCACCGCCCGTTCCTCTGACCATCACCTGACGATACAGCTGTTCCACCGCGGTGCCGGCCATAAACGGGAATATTTCCCAGTAATTTCGGCCAAGGAGGGTTTTTCGGTCATGGCCCAGCGTCTTTTCCGCCTCGGTGTTCACGTAGGTGAAGCGAAAATGCCGGTCAAAGGCGATGAACCCATCGGTGATGCTCTCAAGAATCGTTATGGTCTGCCGGTGCGCCTGCTCCATTTCCCGCACCGACCGACGCCGTTCCACCATCCGGGCCAGGAGCAGGACGATAATGACCACCAGCCCTCCGACAATTGCCACTCCTGCCCAGATCACCCGGCCATGGATATCCATCAGTGAGATCGGCTGGTTTATTATTATCGAACCCTCCGGGAGCTTGTCACGGGCGATGCCAAACCGTTTCAACTGGTTATAATCGAACATGAATCGATTCGGACTTCTGGTGATGACCGGAAGTGTTTCGATCGGTTGGCCATCAAGGATTTGCGTGGCGAGTTCCGCCGCTATCTTTCCCTGGTCCCAGCCGCTGGTCAGCATTCCGCCGACGATCCCCTTGCCCAGGTAAAAGTCCCAGACTCCGTATATTGGAATCCGGGCCACCCGGGAAATCATGCCGATGCTTCTGTTATAGTCGAAAACCGTGCCGCTGCTGTCCCTGTTGAAGGTCATCAGCAGAACCAGGTTTCCTTCATCGAGGGCCTGAACAGCGGTCTGCAGTTCAGCCATTGTCACGTCTTCGATGAACTCTATCCGGACCTGTTCCGCAAATTCCGGAAGAAGGGTGTCGAGAATCCGCCGGTTGGCCCGCCCGGTTGTGGTGCGGTCATTGATCACCACGATTTTCGAAGTGTGCGGATGGAGCCGCAAGGCTGTCCGGAGGGTGGTCGAGATATCGAAGGCCTCGACTACGCCGGTGAACAGGTTACGGTTGGCGGCGATCTGTCGATCGTCAATGTAATTGACCCCGCAGAAGACTATCGGGACATTTCTGAAAAGAGAATTGCTGTTGTTGTAGACAAAATTGAATGCGTCATCATCACTGCAGATGATGCAGGAAAATGGCATAGGTCCGTATTTTTTTTCCAGGAACGCGCGGAAATAGGCAAATCCGCCATCCCCGCCAAATCTCTTGGTGTCCATATATTCGGTATGTACCTCAACCTCGTCCTGACGGGCCTGGAGGACCGACATGATGCCCTCATCCTCTTTGTCGGTCCATTCAAGACCTTTGTTGTAGGAATGCAGAACAAGGATATGTCTCTTCTCCCGGCAGAACGCATTCTCATCAAAAAAGATGTTGGAAAGCAGACAGATAGACACTAATCCGAGAACCCGCAACAATTGCATCACTGTTCGGATATGCAGTGGTATTCTCCTGTCTTGCAAAGTTGATGGCCTCATAAAAAGTCAAACGCTCATCGATGACGTGATGGGCCCGGCCATTTCCACTCAAGCTCTTCGTCGAACTCTGCACATGAAACTCCTGCTGGTGGAGGTCCCGGTGATTGTGCTTCGTTTATCGTCTTCAGTGAGAACGTTGAGGTTGCTGCGGGCATCATATTCGCCCCAGCCCCAGGCTATGCACACCGTGCCGGCCCTGACCAAAGGGGAGATCCTGGCCTTCATCTCGATAGCTCCTTTCGGGGTTTCGACCCGTATTTCATCACCATCGGCAATGATTTTCAGGCGTGCATCGTCGGGGTGAATGTCAACGATACAGCCCGCTCCGTCTTTCAGCAATGATGGAATTGTCCGAAACTGGGTATTGGTGAAGCGAATATCCCGGCTGCCGCTCATCCCCAGCATGGGATATTCGTCACTGCAGTCGGCAAAGCCGATCGAACTGTCACCGGGTCCGTCCTGGAAGGGCACTGCCGCAAAGCCGGCCTGAGCCAGCCGTGGCGAATAAAACTCCACCTTGCCTGACGGGGTATCAAAGCCCTTCCCTTTGTATTTTTCGTAGCTGTGGGCTCCAAGGCGAAAGCCCGGTTCATTTTCAAGCAGTTCTTTAACCGTGATGCCGGTGGGCTCCAGTTGATAGTCGATAGCCTCTTCGACGCTCGTCCAAGGGAATTCCGCCGCGAAGCCGAGCTTTCGGCCCAGTTCGAATACGATTTTCCAATCCGGCCAGGAAGAGCCGACAGGCGGTATAACCCCTCGCTGAAGAAAGATCGGGTTGTTGCGGATGGAGGAGCGGTTGAGCTGGGTTTTCTCAAAGCAGCTTGAGGCCGGCAGGATCACATCGGCGAGCTTTGCCGTCTCAGTCATGAACATGTCTATGACAACCAGGGTTTCGAGCCGCGCAAATGCTTTTCTTGCCCTGTTGGCGTCAGCCATGGTGATCACCGGATTGCCGGACTGTACAACCACCATGTTCAAGGGATAGGGCGACCGGTCGAGGATGGCATCGATCACACAGCCCTGGACTTGATTGCCCCAGGTGTCGCTGAAGGAGTTAAAGAGAGGGTATTCATGAGTTATGGGAAGAGCCCCGTGAAGTCGTTCCCGCATCTGGATGTTTCTGACCGGAACCGGCTTCGGCAGGGCGTCTCCTCCAGGTTTGTCCAGGTTGCCGGTAAGAGCTCGCAGCATGGCAATAGCCCTGGTCGATTGAAACACCTCCCGATGCATATCCAGGCCATTGCCGTCGATGATCGAGGCCGGCTTGGCGGTGGCATAGATATGGGAGACCAGCCTGATCTGTTCGGCGGTCAGCCACAATTGCTCACTGACAGCCCTCGGCGAATATTGGGCAGCTGTTTTTTTGAGTTCTGCAAAACCGACGGTGTACCGATCGACAAAGTCGCTCTCGTAGAGTTTTTCCGAAATAATTACGTGGATCATCGCCATGGCCAGCAGACCGTCGTGGCCGGGTTTGATCTGCAGCCAAAGATCGGCCCTGTTGGCGAGGGCGGTTCGAACGGGATCGATGACTATGATTTTCGCGCCGTTTTTCATGGCGTGGCGGATATCTTCGGCGGCCGAAAGAGATGAATTGTCGACATTTTTTCCCCACACAATGATACAGTTGGCTTGCCTGGGTTCGGGGAAGGCCATGGAACCGTAGGTATAGGACTGAGCCATATCCCGGGCGACACTGCAACTGGAACCGTTGCCGATGGTGTTGGGAGAGCCGAACAGGTTCATCAGCCGGTTGGCATAATCCCAGGGAGTGCCCCAATCGGCGGCCATACCGCGGAGCCAGGCAACAGATTGTGCGCCGGCTTGTTCTTTATGATCGATGAATTTTTGAGCCACCAGGGCTATGGCCTCTTCCCAGGTGCTCTCTCTGAAATCTGCACCGTTCGATGTCCTGATCAAGGGTGTGGTAAGCCTTCCGGGCGAAGTGACAATATCGGCAGCGGCTGCCAGTCTGGCGCAGGAAAGCCTGTTTGCCGGAGCGACAAGAGACTTACGCCGAGCCCGGACCAGAGTATGGCCGGCCACTTCAACCTCCACCGGACAACAGGAGGAACATAAACTGCAGACAGTATCCTTTTTCATACCACCCCTTCTGACTGATGGGTGAAACTACCTTTCGGGGGGAGAGCTGAAGATGCAATCGAGGGTACTGAATATATTCCTGAATCAACCTATCACCCCAATGGTGCTTAGTCAAACTAAAAACTTCTTTCCTGTCGTCCTGTCGGCAGGACGTCTCTGAGCGATCGATTCCTCTGCAAACACGACTCCGTCAACCTAATAACCGACAGATCTTCAAGGAGAATGACCTCCGCTTGCCTGCTCACATGCCTTTGACTTCCTGCCTGGTTTCCTGTAAACTTGAATAAACGGCAGCGGGGACCGACGTGATAAACCTTCTGTGGCCGAGGAAATCTCATCATACCGGTCCTGCCAATGGGAGAATAGACTTGCATGAAAACATTGCGAGAACTGCTGGATCATCCCGAATTCATGGTGATCCTTTTCCTCTTCTGCACAGCCTTGTTCGGCTGGCCATTTATCAGTATTGCCGGTCTCTCTTCGCCTGAGTCCATGTTTATTTATCTGTTCTTCGTCTGGGGAGCAGTCATCGTTTTACTCTTTTTTATTTCCAGGTCGCACGACAGCACTCCCTCCGACAAAGACCGGGGGAGCGAGAACTGATGTTCAGTCAATGGACGATAATAGCGGTTTTCTTCAGCTACCTGGCTGTTCTCTTCATTGTCGCCCTCTGGGTCGAACGAAAAACGAAGTCCGGGGTGAATATCGGTAACAATCCTGTTATTTATGCCCTTTCCTTCGGCGTGTACTGCACCACTTGGACCTATTACGGCAGTGTCGGCAAAGCCGCCACCTCCGGCATGCTCTTTTTGACTGTATATCTGGGACCGACCCTGGTCATTCTCACCTGGTGGACTTTGCTCCGTAAGATGATCCGGCTGAAAAACGTCCACCACATCACTTCTATCGCCGATTTCATCTCCGCCCGTTACAACAAATCAAGAGCTGTTGCGGCAATCACGACAGTCATCGCAATTGTCGGTATTCTGCCCTATGTCGCGCTGCAGTTGAAAGCCGTCATCTCGACTTTTCACATCATAACCAGCTCACCGGCTCCCTTTTCAGGTTTTATCGATGTCGGGATGATCATCGTTGGTCTCATGATCGTTTTCACCATCATATTAGGGGTCAGGCGACTCGACCCCACCGAACGCCACCAGGGCATGGTTGTCGCTTTGGTGCTGGAATGCGTGGTAAAGCTCGTCGCCTTCCTCGCTGCCGGGATTTTTGTCACCTATTTCCTGTTCGACGGCTTCGCCGATATTATTGCGCAGACTTCGCAACTCCCGGCACGTTTTGATCATGGAGACGCCGAGACGAGCATGTCCTATTATATGATATGGACGACGTATCTGATTCTATCGATGTCGGCTATGCTGTTTTTACCTAGGCAATTCCATATAGCGGTCATCGAGAATTTCGACGAAAACCATGTTCGGACCGCGATGTGGCTCTTCCCGCTCTACATGTTCCTTATCAACATATTTGTTTTCCCCATCGCCATGGCCGGACTTCTGCTCGGACTGCCGATTTCCGCAGCCGATACCTTCGTGCTGGAATTGCCGATTCAAGCCGGACAGAAATGGCTGTCCCTGCTTGTCTTTCTTGGAGGATTTTCCTCGGCAATCGGAATGGTAATGATAAGTTCGATGACCATGTCGACAATGATCACCAACCATCTGCTGCTCCCCGTCATCGACTGGCTGAAGGGCTTGAAATTCCTCAAACGATATCTTCTGCAGTGCCGTTGGCTGACAGTAGCCGGTTATATCATGATGAGCTACCTGTTCGCCCGGTTTGTCGGCGAACCCTTCATGCTGGTCAATATCGGCATGATTTCCTTTGCCGCGGTTCTCCAGTTCGCACCGGCGATGCTGGGCGGCCTGTTCTGGAAAAAAGGCAATATGTGCGGTGCACTGTCAGGCCTGTCTGCCGGTTTTTTCTTGTGGATCTTTACTCTTTTACTCCCCACCTTTGTCAGATCGGGATGGCTTGACGAAAGCCTGCTGACTGAAGGTCTTTTCGGGATTTCGGCTCTGAAGCCTGAAGAACTCCTCGGCATCTCGGCTTTCGATCCCTTAAGTCATGCCGTCTTCTGGTCAATGACCTGTAACTGCGCGTGTTATGTCCTTTTTTCCCTGCTCTTCCACCGGGAAAAAAAGGAGCAGATGATCTCCGCCGAAGGTTTTGTCGATATCCTGCAGCCAGTCCCCGCCGCACCATCGACCCCCGGCGAATCGTTTATCCCAATTGAGCCGAAAATAAAGGAAATACAGGACCTTGTCGGCCAGTATTTCGGAAAGACAAGAGCGGCTTTGGTTGTTCGGCAATGCCTTCTTGCCATGGGTCTGGCTGAAAAAAAATTAATATCTATAGTCGAATTGATAGAATTTCAGAGTGAGATCGAACGACAATTAGCCGGTTCGATTGGCGCCACGGCAGCGTACCATGCGCTTCGCAACGGTCTTTCTTTTTCTCCTCAGGAGGAGGGAGAACTCTCCAGAACCTATGCCAAAATACTTACAGACCTCAAGCTGGCCCCTCAGGACCTGAAGACCAAGATCGATTTTTACCAGGAACGACACACCCTGCTGACCAGGCAGGCATCCGAGCTTGAAAAAAAGGTGCGGGAGCTGAACAGGGAGATCGAGGAACGGCGTCAGGCGGAGAAGGCGCTGCGGGAAAGTGAAGGAAAATATCATACCCTGGTCGACAATATCAATATAGGCGTCTTCCGGACCTCCAGCGGTCGCGGCCGCATTATCCAGGCCAACCCGGCGATGGCGAAAATTTTCGGCTTTGACTCCCTGGATGAATTCATGAACATTACGGTAATGGATTTCTACCGGAATGGCGAGGACCGGCAGGCTTTTCTCGAAGCGGTACGCCGTAACGGATTTGTCAAAGACCGGGAACTGGCCATGCAGAAAAAAGACGGCACTCCGATATGGTGTTCGGCCAGCGCCACGGCTACCTTCAATGAAGAGGGCGAGATAGAATGGATCGACGGTGTCCTGGAAGATGTCACCGAACGAAAAAAGCTCGAAGAACAATTACGGCAAGCCCAGAAAATGGAAGCAATCGGCACCCTGGCAGGCGGCATTGCCCACGACTTCAATAACATCCTTACCGCCTTGCTGGGATACGGCAACCTTCTGAAGTTGAAAATCGGCGACGACGCGGTATTGAACAACTATGTCGACCAGATTCTCACTGCTTCGGAAAGAGCCGCAAATCTTACCCGCAGCCTTCTGGCCTTCAGCCGAAAGCAGGTCATCAACCCCAAACCGGTCGATCTCAACGATATCGTCAGAGGCATCGAGAAACTCCTGCGAAGACTTATCGGCGAGGATATCGATTTCAGAACAATCCTTGATGAAAAGAAATTGATCATCATGGCCGACAGCGGCCAGATTGAACAGATCCTGATCAATCTATCGACCAATGCCGGCGATGCCATGCCCGGCGGCGGCATCTTTACAATTCAGACCGACCGGGTCGAACTCAGGGAAAATTCCGCCGGCCTGCCCGAACATCTGATCCCGGGCGAATATGCGTTGATGACCGCTTCCGACACCGGTAAAGGCATGGACGAAAAGACTCGGTCACGGATATTCGAACCGTTTTTCACCACCAAGGAGGTTGGCAAAGGTACCGGTCTCGGCCTGTCGATTGTCTATGGAATCATCAAACAGCACAACGGCGACATTCATGTCTACAGTGAACCGGGCAAAGGCACTGCGTTGAAGATATACTTCCCGCTCATCCCGTCGGATGCAGAAGAGCCCAAACAGGACAGGCAGAAAACACTTTTGGGAGGCAACGAACTGGTGCTTGTTGCCGAGGACAGTCCGGATGTCAGGAAATTGATTGTCACGGTTCTCGAACAGTTTGGCTACACCGTCATTGAGGCGGTCGACGGCGAAGATGCGGTCGCCAAATTCACCGCACAAAGCGACAGCATTCAACTCCTCATTCTCGATGTAGTTATGCCGAAAATGAACGGCAAAGAGGCCTTTGATAGAATGAGGGCAATACGAAAAGACATCAAGGCAATTTTTGCAAGTGGGTATACCGCCGATATTATACAGAGGAAAGGAATTCTCGAAGACGGCGTCGGCTTCTTGCCCAAGCCGGTGCTGCCCCATGTCCTGCTCTCGGTGATAAGGGAGACCCTGGACAATGGCAAGCGGTAAATAATGGTTATGTTCTTGTCATAAACAGCTTTACGTAAATACTTAAAAACACGTGCTTCAATTTCATGGTCATATTGGATGTTAAGAATGTATCTAAAATCTATCCTAAGGTAGCGGCCGTTCAAGATATCTCCTTTACGGTCAAAGAAGGTGAAATCCTCGGCCTGCTGGGACCGAACGGGGCCGGGAAAACAACCACTATCTGCATGATTCTGGGCATCCTGGAGCCTAGCGGCGGCTCCATTGAGATCATGAATGGGATGAACGCGGATGAAGTCCGTCGAAAAATCGGTTTTTCCGCAGTCTACACCCATGTTCCGGCAAACCTGAGCGTTCTGCAGAACCTGAAAATATTTGGCCTGCTGTATGACGTGCCCGATCTCCAGGGGAAAATCGAATCGCTTTTGGAAGAATTCGATCTGACAAAATTCGGAAAAACCAAAACGGGACTCCTTTCCTCAGGAGAACTGGCCAGACTCAACCTGGCCAAGGCCTTGATCAATGAGCCGAAATTGCTGCTTCTCGATGAACCGACCGCATCTCTTGACCCGAGTGTGGCAAAAGATGTCCGGGAAAAAATTCGTAACTATACGAAACGGACCGGAGCGGCAGTCGTCTGGACCTCTCACAACATGAACGAGATTGAAAAAATGTGCTCTCGGGTGCTGTTTCTTTCCCGCGGCCGAATCCTTTTAGCCGGAGATCCAAAGACCCTGCCCGGTCAAAACGGCAAGAATGATCTGGAAGAATTGTTCATCGCGGTCGCTCGGGAGCCTTTGTCGATCAATCACTGAGATGGAACAATCTCTAATGAACCTGAAAAGAATCTATGCCGTGTTCGTTCGCCAGCTCTATCTGCTCGGCAATAATCCGACCAGGATTGCGGGCAATTTCGTCTGGTTGACCATCGCCATAATTCAATGGGGGTTTATCAGCAAGTACCTTGGTTCGCTCGGCAAGGCCAACTTCAATTTCATCACCGTAATTCTCGGCGCTCTCATCTTGTGGGAATTTCTCACCCGTATTCAGCAAGGCATCATGATGGCATTCCTGGAGGATATCTGGTCAAACAATCTGATAAATTTTTTCGCTTCCCCGCTCAGGATTTCCGAATATACCATCGGCATGGTGTCAAGCAGCATTGTCACCGGCCTCCTGGGCTTTCTGATCATGTCGGTCATTGCCGGGCTGGGTTTTGGCTATGATATTTTCATAATCGGCCTGAGTATGATTCCCTTCGTGACGATCCTGTTTCTTTTCGGCATGGCCCTCGGCATTTTTATCTGCGCGATGATCTTTCAACTGGGGCCGACCGCCGAGTGGCTGGGCTGGCCGATACCGATGATTCTTTCACTCATTTCAGGTGTTTACTATCCGATCGACACCCTCCCCGATTTTCTCAAGCTGATCGCCGGACTTTTCCCTCCCGCCTATGTATTCGAAAGCCTCCGCGCCCAGCTTGAGCTGGTCGCGACCATGCAGATGGTTCTTGATAATCTTGCCGTGGGCCTTGCCCTGGCACTTTTCTACCTGTTTCTCTCCTACCGTCTTTTCCTTATGGTGTATCGTCACAGCCTGAGATCGGGCAAACTCGCCCGGTTTAACGCTTCGATATAGATTTTCCTGTTTCAGGTAGTCGATTTTTTTCAATTAAAACCTTCTTTTTTTGACTTCCTTTCAACCTGTATGCTAAAGCAAAGGTTAAAAGTCTCCGGGCAGATACATTCCTTGAGACAGATCGTTTTCTTGTAAAAAATAAGAGGTCGGTATATGGATCATCAAACTTTACTCGGCACAACCTTTGCCTGCGATTGCGGCAGACAGCACACCGTACCCACGGGGGCGATGCACTACAGCAGTGAAGCCTTCGACCACCTCCTGCCGACCGTCGAAGCAATTCCCGGGGTCGCGCACTGCCTTCTCATCGCCGACAGCCGGACGTATGCCGCCGCCGGGCAATTGGTCGAAGAAAAGCTCCGGCATGGCCGGGCGGCAGTGGAGCTCTTCCTCGTTCCCGATTGCGAGGGGGAGTCGCCCGTTGCCGATGACAAGACCAAAGACCTGATTCTCGCCCGGGCTCCGATTACCGATCTTTTCATCGCTGTCGGCAGCGGAGTCATCAACGATCTGGTGAAGTGGGTCGCCTTTCTCCGCCGCAAACCCTACCTCTGTGTAGCCACCGCCGCCTCGATGAACGGCTACGCCTCGGCCAATGTTGCGGCGAGTATCGCTGGGCTGAAAGTCCTCTTCCATGCCGAACCCTGCCTGGCGCTTTTTTCCACTCCTGAAATCCTCCGCGATGCCCCCTTCAACCTTACCGCCTCAGGGCTGGGCGATGTCCTCGCCAAGACCGTCAGCTCCGCCGACTGGAAACTCAACCATTTCCTCTTCAACGATTATTACTGTCGGTTTTCAGTCGATCTGCTGAAAGACCTCGAACCCGTCTACCTGAACAATCCGGTCGGGATCCGGACCCAAGATCCGGCGGCAATGCGAGCCTTGTTCGAGGCCCTCTTTTTTTCAAGCGTGGCGATGACCATCACTGGCACCTCCTCTCCGGCCTCAGGAGGGGAGCATTTAATTTCCCATACCCTCGACATGCTTGCCGCCCGTGACGGCGGCAGGCATGATCTGCACGGCCGACAGGTGGGAGTCGCCTCGATCCTGATGGCTGCCCTCTATGAAAAGGTGCTGGCCATCGAATGTCCGGTGTTCGGCGAGGTGCCTCGCCAGGTCGATGAACACTTCTGGGGGAAGTTAACTCCGGTTGTGGCCAAAGAGTACGAGAAAAAACTCCCCCGCTACCGAAGAGTTGCCGACAGCCTCTCCCGGCCCGGGACCTGGCAGCGGCTGCGAGAACTGCTGCGGACCGATATGGTATCGGCAGCGAAGCTGAAAAACTGCCTGGCCAAGGCCGGAGCGGCCCATCGCATCGGTGATATAGATCACTTCGACGCGCCTCTGACCAGAGACAAGCTGCTGGCGGTGGTCCGTAATGCCAACCAGATGCGAGAACGTTTCACTATCCTCGATCTCGCCATGCTGCTCGGGCTGATCCCCGATGCCTTGGACGATCTTGTCGACGGATGGCTAGGCGGTTGAACAGGCCGGGAGTATGCAATACCCGCAAAGAGGCAGTTTTTTCCAGCCCTTGACGAAGATTTATATCTTGACAGGTATACGGAAAAACCGATAGAAAGAGAGTCCCGGAACAAAAAATCGCCTGGTGCGAGTTGGTTGATAAGAAAATCTAATAAAAAGCTAACGCCCCGCGAATATTTTCCGTGGTAATACGTTGTCCTGTATATTTTTTGAGGAGAAGTTGTCGACTAACAGAAATTAAAAGGAAAACGATGATGAAAAAACTTCTGACCTTGCTGGTGGCCTGTTCCCTGATGACCGGTTTTGCCTGGGCAAGCACTGACTGCAAAAACCGCGGCACCCTTGATGAGATGTATTGCGACGAGAATATGGACCTGGTCGCCGATCCGCCTGCAGACCCGAAGGACTGGAAAGATCCCGGCACCCTTGTTTTCACCTACACCCCGGTAGAAGATCCGGCCGTCTATAAAGACGCCTTCGCGGATTTCCAGGAGTACCTTGAGAAGGCGACAGGGAAGAAGGTTGTTTATTACACTGTCCAATCCAATGCCGCCGAAGTAGAGGCCATGCGCTCCGGACGCTTGCATATCGCCGGCTTTTCCACCGGTCCCACCGGTTTTGCCGTCAATCTGGCCGGCTACGTCCCTATCGCGGTCAAGGGAACCAGCGATGCATTCCAGGGTTACAATCTCATCGTCGTCGTGAAAAAAGATAGCGATATCAAGTCGCTTGAAGACATCAAAGGGAAACGGGTGGCTCACACGTCGGCCTCTTCCAATTCCGGCAACCTTGCCCCCCGGGCAATCTTCCCGCAACACGGGATCGTTCCGGATAAAGACTATACTGTGCTCTACTCCGGCAAACACGATCAGTCGATTCTTGGTGTCGCTCACGGTGACTACGATGCCGCCCCGGTAGCCTCGGACGTTTTCAATCGCATGGCTGAAGCCGGCAGAATCAACGTCGACGAATTCCGCACCGTCTTTACCAGCCCGAGGTTCCCCACTTCCTCCTTCGGCTATGCCCACAACCTTCATCCGGATCTGGTCAAAAAGATCGTTGACGCCTTCTACTCCTACCGTTTCACTCCCGCCATGCAGGAGACCTTTGGCGGTGCCGACCGTTTTTTTCCGGTCACCTATCTTGATGACTGGAAAGTTATCCGCGATATCGCCGAATCGACCGGCAGCTCGTACAACCAGGCCGGCCTGAAAAAAGAAGCGGAACGGGAAGCTGCCGAAGCAGCCAAGAAGAAAAAGTAACAGTACAGTTCCGAAGGACTGGAATCGCCCCCCGCGACGTATTCGGCCGCGGGGGGCGCAACCTTTCCGACCGCCTCTCCCCCGAATCTCGATGAATTGCCACCGTCCCTATGAGCACTGAACCGCAGCAGCAAACAACAAGCCAGCCCCCCAGATCCCTGCGCGTTGACAACCTGGTCAAAGAGTATGTCGCCGGCAAACCCATTCTCAGCAACATCAGTTTCGAGGTTTCGGGGAAAAGCAGCGTGGCGATAATCGGCCCATCCGGAACGGGAAAAAGCACATTGATTCGCTGTGTCAACAAGTTGATTCCTCCCACCTCCGGCGATATCTACGTAAGCGGCGAAAACATTACCAGGCTGCGCGGTGCAGTCTTGCGCCGGGCGCGGCGCAAGATCGGCATGGTCTTCCAGGAATTCAATCTGGTCGAGCGGCTCACCGTGATGGAAAACGTTCTCTGCGGGCGCCTCGGCTATGTTGCTCCCTGGCGGGCCTGGCTTCGCCGCTATCCCCAAAGGGATATCGAGATGGCCTTCACTCTGCTCGAGTCGATCGGACTTATCGATTTCGTCCATCAGCGCGCCGACAGCCTCTCCGGCGGCCAGCGCCAGAGGGTGGGCATTGCCCGGGCGATCATGCAGGAGCCCCACGTCCTCCTCGCCGACGAGCCGACCTCGTCACTTGATCCCAAGACCAGCGTCGAGATCATGGAGCTGCTGGTGTCTCTGACCGAGACCCACCGGATCCCCCTGATCATCAACATTCATGATGTGGAGTTGGCGAAGCGCTTCACAACCAGGATCATCGGCATTGCCCGGGGTGGCATCGTCTTTGACGGACCTCCAGCCGAATTGAGCAACGCCCATCTCAAAGAGATCTACGGCGGGGAGAACTGGCTGCAATGAGCACCGGGGAAACTCGCAGCCACGGCAACCCGTTCAAGGCCAACTGGCTGGTCAGGGCCGGCTGGCTTCTGGCCCTTCTTTATGCCATGTATGCGGCCAATCTCCTCGACATCTCCTTGAGCCGCTTTGTCGATGGTCTTGGTAACGGCGCGAAATTTTTAGGCGAAATGGTTCCACCGAATTTCTCGCGCTGGAAACTGCTGGTCGACAACCTGGTCGAAACCGTCGAAATCGCCATCATCGCTTCGGCCTTCGGGATACTCATCTCCCTGCCGGTCGGCCTGCTTGCCGCCCGCAACCTGATGCCGACGTGGATCACCTGGCCCTTTCGGATTTTTATCGCCCTGTGCCGCTCGTTTCATCCGGTAATCTTTGCAATTCTCTTTGTGAAAGCGGTGGGCTTTGGTCCGCTGGCCGGCATCCTCACCCTGATTTTCGCCTCCATCGGCTTTATCGGCAAGCTCTTTGCCGAGGCCATCGAGGAAATCTCCCTCAAGCCGCTGGAAGCGTTGCGCGCCGCCGGAGCGCCGTTTATGAGCGTGATCATCTACGCAGTGCTGCCGCAGGTGCTCAACCGCTTCATCGGCTTTTCCTCCTACCAGCTCGACGCCAATCTGCGGAATTCAACCATGGTGGGAATCGTCGGGGCGGGTGGGATCGGCGGCACTTTATTCTCCGCTTTCCAGCGTTTTGACTATGATTTCCTCGCGGCGATCCTGATTTCGATCATCGCCCTCGTTATGATCAGCGAGTACATCTCCGTCCAGATCAAGAAGGTTTTCCAATGAGCAAGAGCCAGGCAAAGATATGGCAGCGTTTTACCCTCGCCGAGCGGCTCTCCCGCTTTGCGGTCTTTCTCGGTCTTGCCGTGGCTTTATCATTGTCTCTGCGTACTGTCGAGATTATTCCGGAGTTTCTTTTTGACGCTCCGACCCAAATCGCCGACCTGCTTACCAGGATGTGGCCGATGGATCTCGACTATTACCGCGGCGGCATCCATGCGGCGATGATGGAAACCTTGCATATCGCCAGTCTCGGGACCCTGCTCTCGCTGGTCATGGCTATCCCGGTGGGCATCCTCGGGGCCAACAATATCGTCCGCTTTCCGCTTCTCAACTGGCTTTCCAAACTCATCCTGGTTTCTTCGCGCTCGGTGAACACCCTGGTCTGGGCTCTGCTCTTTGTCGCCGTCTTCGGCCCCGGAGCCCTGGCCGGCACAATATGCATTGCCTTCCGATCGGTGGGCTTTGTCGGCAAGCTTTTCGCCGAGGCCCTGGAAGAGAGCGATCCCGGCCCGGTCGAGGCCCTTCATGCCGCCGGAGCCCCCTGGGCAAGCGTCTTCCTCAAGGGCTACTGGCCCCAGGTTGCCCCAGCCTTCTGGGCAATCTTCCTCTTCCGCTGGGATATCAATGTCCGGGAGTCGGCGGTGATTGGTCTGGTCGGTGCCGGCGGCCTCGGCATGGTTCTGGATACCGCCCTCAACCTGTTCCACTGGGATCGGGTTTCGGTTATCCTGCTGAGCATTTTCGTGGTGGTGATCATCGCTGAGTTGTTGGTCACCGCCATCAGAAAGCGCATCATCTGACACCCCACAAGGTACTCATCCCACAGCCGGCAACCCTCAAGTCATGTTATCCGTCGCATTGCCCGCCGGTAAAGCGTTTCCGCCTGGTAGGAACTGCGGACAAACGGCCCCGAGGCGACTCCGGCAAATCCCAGAGCATAGGCCTTCTGCTCCAGCTCGGCAAATTCCTCCGGAGGGAGAAATCTCTGCACAGCAAGATGGCTCGCGCTTGGCTGCAGGTACTGGCCCATGGTCAGGATATCGCAGCCGGCGACGAGCAGATCGCGCCAGGTTTCTTCAATCTCCTGAAAAGTTTCGCCAAGGCCGAGCATGATGCCCGATTTGGTCGGGATCTGGGGATGAGTCTTTTTCTTTTTCACCCGGCGGATGAGGGCAAGGGAGCGCCGGTATTCGGCCTGATGCCGAACCTCCGGATAGAGCCGCGCCACCGTTTCGATATTGTGATTGAGGACATGGGGACCGGCATTAAGGATGGTCTGCAGCGCATCCGGGTCACCCTGCAGATCGGGGATTAAAACTTCCACCAGGGTATTCGGCCTGCGTCTGCGGATGGCGGCAATGGTCTCGGCAAAGAGCGAGGCCCCGCCGTCGGCAAGATCGTCCCTTGTAACCGAAGTAACCACCGCATAACGGAGTTCAAGCAGGGCCACCGCCTCGGCCACCCGTTCCGGTTCTTCGGGATCGGGCGGCCCCTCGGGGCGGTGTTCGACCGCACAGAACCGGCAGTTGCGGGTGCAGCGCTCACCGAGAATCATAAACGTTGCGGTGCCCTGGCTATAACATTCGAACTGGTTGGGACACTTGGCCTTTTGGCAGACGGTGGTCAGCTCGTGGCCTTTCAGCAGCCGTCGGATTTTCTCGTACTCCGGCCCGGTCGGCAGAGTGCGCCGGAGCCAGCGGGGTTTTCCGAGTGTAGTCCGATTATTGCACGATGACATCGGCATGATCCTTGTAAAAAAATTCACGGCCAAATATCCGGGAAAGGTGACCGATCAACTCCCTGGTGAGTTCATTGACCGTTACCTCCCGGCCGCACTCATGGCTGAGGGTTGTCATGCTTACTCCGGCAAGTCCGCAGGGGTTGACCCAGGAGAAGGGTTCAAGATCCAGGTTGACATTCAACGCCAGGCCATGAAAGGCAATGCCGTGGCGGATGGCGATGCCGACGCTGCCGAGTTTTTTATTTCCCGCCCAGACTCCGTGATTCCGCGCATCCCTTGCAGCTTCAACGCCGCATGTTGCCGCAAGCCGGATCATCACCTCTTCCAGACAATGCACATAATCGGTCACCGAGAGACCGGCCTCGCGCAGATGGAGAATCGGATAGATGACCAGCTGGCCCCGGCCGTGAAAAGTTATGTCCCCGCCGCGCTCGATATGCACCAGCGGAATATTTTTCTCCCGGAGAAATTCCTCCGCCACCATCAGATTTTCCCGGCCGCCCCGCCTGCCGAGGGTGAAGGTGCTCGGATGCTCGGTTACCAGGAAAACATCGCCTAAGGCCTGTCCGCTTCGTCTCTTTTCGACCAGGCCAAGCTGCAGAGCATAGGCCGCCGCGTAATCAGTCACACCAAGATCGACCAGCGCGGCGGCCATTTTTTCGCTAGCCACGGAGACAGGGGTGTCGTGCGGCAAGGGTCTCGTCCAGCCGCCGCATCTTCGCCCGCATCGGCGCCTGCCTGAGCAGTTCGGGATTTTCTTTTGCCTCCCGGACCACCATTTTCACCACCTCGATGAACTGATCGATATCGTCTTTGCATTCGGTCTCGGTCGGTTCGATCATGATCGCCCCGTGCACCACCAGGGGAAAATAGATGGTCGGCGGATGGTAGCCGCAGTCAATCAGCCGTTTGGCGAAATCGAGGGTGGTGATTTTATCCTCCTGCAGCAGGGCATCGGAAAAGACGCATTCGTGCATGCACGGCCGATCATAGGCAAGCGGCAGGGTTCCTTTGAGTTTTTCCTTAATATAGGCGGCATTCAGTACCGCAAGCATGCTTGCCTTTTTCAGGTTTCCCGCGCCCATGGTGCGGATATAGCTGTAGGCGCGAAGAAGCACCGAGTAGTTGCCGTGGAAGGCATGGACCCGGCCGATCGATTCGGGCCGGTTATACTCCAGGCGATAGGTGTCGCCGTCTTTTACCGCCAGCGGCGTGGGCAGAAAACGGGCCAGCTCTTCAGTCACACAGACCGGCCCCGCCCCCGGTCCACCGCCGCCGTGTGGCGTGGAAAAGGTCTTGTGCAGATTGAGATGCATCACATCGACCCCGCACTTCCTGGCATTGACGATACCCATGACCGCGTTCATATTGGCCCCGTCACCGTACACCAGGCCGCCCTTGCCGTGGACGATCTCGGCTATCTCGCGGATATTGGTCTCAAACAGGCCCAGGGTGTTCGGATTGGTGATCATGATGCCGGCGGTTTCTTCATCCATCACCGCCATGATCGACTGGACATCCATGATGCCGTTCGGCCCGGATTTGATCGGCACCGGTTTGTAGCCGCACAGGGCGGCGCTTGCCGGATTGGTGCCGTGGGCGGTATCGGGAATGAGGATCTTGGTCCGCCTCGAACCCCGACTTTTGTGGCAGGCGGCAAAAATGAGCATGCCGGTGAGTTCGCCGTGAGCGCCCGCCGCCGGCTGCACGGTCACGCCCGGCAGGCCGGTTATGGCCGCCAAGTATTCCTGCAGTTCGTACATGATCCGCAGCGTACCCTGCACCTGCTCATCGGCCAGCATCGGGTGGGCGGCGGCAAGCTCGGGAGTCGACGCCACCTTCTCGTTGATCTTGGGGTTGTATTTCATGGTACAGGAACCTAAAGGGTACATTCCGGTATCGACTCCGAAGTTCCACTGCGAAAGACGGGTGTAATGACGCACCACATCGACCTCGCTGAGATCGGGAAATGCCGGTCCCTCCCCCTGCAGGTCCTGCGGAAACTCAGCCGCCGGAACATCGCTTGCAGGGATGGACATCCCCCGCCGTCCTTTTTTCCCCTTCTCCCAGAGAAGGGGTTCGTTCTGAATTATGCCGCTTGCACCCGGGATATTTGTCATACTCATGGCTTCACCTCACCTGCAACCGTATCCATTATTTCCTTGCTCGTCGTCTCGGTCACGCAGAACAGATATCTTCCGGCATGCTCCGGATAAAATCTGCCGAGATCGAGACCCGCGACAATCTTCTGCTCCAGCAATCGCTCATAAACCGGACGGAAATCGTCTTTAAACTCGACAACAAACTCGTTGAAGGTGGGCGAGTCGAAAACGATTTTAGCCCCGCTTGCTCTGAGCCTGGTCTTGAAATACTCGGCCTTGGCGTAATTGAGCCGGGCCAGCTCGCGCAATCCCGATCCTCCGAGGGAGGCCATGTACATGGTGGCGATCTGGGTACAGATCCCCTGGTTGGAGCAGATGTTCGAAGTGGCTTTTTCCCGCCGGATATGCTGCTCCCGGGTCGAGAGCGTAAGAACGAAGCCGCGCTTGCCGTCCAGGTCTTTGGTCTCGCCGACCAGACGTCCCGGCATATTGCGGACGAACTCGTCGCGACAGGCGAACATTCCCAGCGCCGCGCCACCGAAAGAGCGCGGCATGCCGAAACTCTGACCCTCGCCGCAGACGATATCGGCCCCGCACTCCCCGGGATTTTTGGCAAGACCATAGGCAAGCGGTTCGGTGAAGGCGGTTATGAAGAGTAATCCGGCAGCATGGATCTGCTTGCCCAAAGCCTCAAGATCCTCGATCACCCCGAAAAAATTAGGCGACTGGACGGCAACCGCCGCCAGGTCGTCGATTGCCGCAAGCCCGCTCAGATCGGTGCGGCCGTCCGCCCCCACCGGCAATTCGACCAGCTCGTAGCAGGTCGGCTCCAGATAGGTTTTCGCGACTTGCCGATAGTGAGGATGAACGGCGGACGAGACTGCCACTTTGCCTTTCTTTTTGGCTATCCGCAGGCCCATCAACAGTCCCTCGGCAAGAGCCGAAGCGCCGTCATAGATGGAGGCGTTGGCGACATCCATGCCGAGCAGGCGCGCGGTCAGAGTCTGATATTCAAAAATGCCCTGTAAAGTGCCCTGGGCCATCTCGGGTTGATAGGGGGTGTATGCCGTGAGAAATTCCGACCGGCTCATCACGGAACGAATCGTCTCCGGGATATTATGATGATAGCTGCCGGCGCCGATCAATACCCGATAAGTGTCATCGACCTTCATCGCTTCACCGAGCCTGGCGACATGCTCGGTCAGAGCCCACTCGTCGAGCGGTTCCGGCAGAGGCATGGTGCCATCGAACCGGCATCCATCGGCAACAGAGCAGAACAGCTCGTCCAGGCTTTTTCTGCCGACTACCTCCAGCATCTCACGTATCTCTTCGTCAGTATGAGGCAAGTAACGCATGGCTTTATCCTTTCAGTATCTCACGATAGGCGTCGACGGTCAGTAATTGCTCAAGCTCGCTCGTATCGTGAGGTTTGATTTCGATAATCCAGTTTTTATACGCATCCTGATTGATCAACTCCGGAGAGTCGCCAAGATCTTCATTGACGGCGACGACCTCCCCTCCTATCGGCAGGTAAAGCTCGGAAACCGCTTTGACCGACTCAAGGGTGCCGAACTCTTCGCCTTTCTCGTAGGTCGCCCCCACCTCGGGCAACTCGACAAAAACGATATCGCCCAACTGGTCCTGAGCATAGTCGCTGATCCCGACCTTCAGGGTGTTACCCTTGGCGGTCACCCATTCATGATCCTCGGTATACCGCAGTTCATCCTTGAAAATCAGTTCGTTCAATTCTTTCACGTTTCGCCTCCCCTTATAGAAGTTAGAAATTTTATTCACCCTGCATCTTGCCAATCGGGCTTCTGGCAGTCCTGTTAGGACGGACATCGCCGCGTATTTCCACATTTATTTTTCTCTTGCCGTCGGTCAGCACGACCTGTTCCCCGGGATTGCACATGCGATCGAGGAGGACAAAGCCGCAGCACAATCCCTTGGCCTGGAAATCCGGGTCGCCGGCTACACTGACAATCTCGCCGTCCAGGCGGCCGATGGCCATGTCGGTGGTGCAGGTCAGGATGGTGCCAAGGCGTTCTCCTGCCGACGAGGTAACATAACTCCCTTCGACCGCGCCTATCTTGCGAGGATCGAAACCTGCAAACGGCAGAGTATGTTTATCCCATGTGCTCGCAAGCAGAGCCGATGCGCCGATAAAATTCTTGCCAAACGATGCATGGTCGTCGCTCCAGGATAAGGCAAACTGCCAGGGATTGTGCAGGAACGGCCATGGCCCGATATCCTGGTGGGAAAGCGGCAGCACTGCTCCTGCCCGCAAAGAATCTCTTGCCGCTAGACCGCAGGCCAGCATTCCTTTGTCCCGCCCGGCCTCAAGCACCATGTGCCAGAGAGGGACAAGTCGGTCGATCTCGACAAAGAGTTCGAAACCGAACTCCCCGGTATAGCCGGTGCGCGATATCAGGACCGGGGTGCCGTCCTTGAGGGTGACTTGCGTTGCGGTGCGAAGATCGCCGAAGCCGCCCTTGAAGGAGAAATACACCATCTTATCGAAGACACTGTGCGGATCGCGCAGCACTCTTTTCAGGATCTGCGCCGAAAGGGGGCCCTGGATATCCATCTTGCCTACTCGGTCGGTGAGATCGGCAACAACTGCATCCCTGCCCGCCCTATACCTTTCCAGGTGGGCCGCGATCACCCCGCCCATCCCGGCATTGACCACTACCATAAAGGTGTCGGCCTGCAGCTGATAGACGATGGCATCGTCGATCACCGTACCGTCTTCGCCGAGAAACACCCCGTAGACGCATCGTCCTTCTCTGAGCGGTTTTTTCTCCTTGCCGATACAGGTTTCAAGATCCTTGCTCAAACAAAGCTGAAGAAGATCCCTTGCCCCGGTACCGCGAACCGACACGGCCGCCATATGGCTGGTATCGAAGATCCCCGCCGCCTGGATAATAGCCAGATGCTCGGCCTTAGCCCCGGTTTTATACCAGAGCGGCATGTCGTAATTGCCGAACAGGGCCATATTGGCGCCTAGTTCGACATGCCAGCCGTGCAACATAGTCTTCTTTGGACTGTCCATTTTATCACCCGGTTATAACTGTTTGTTGTCCGCTCGTGCATCCACATCGCTCCACAGGGTCAACGGCACCTTCAGGTTGAAGCTCTTGTAAACCACGAAGGTTTCCACCGCCCTGACATTTTCCAGTTTCGAGACCTCTTCGGTATAAAACTTCAACATCGTGAATTCCCTGGTAAGCAATACCGTAAGGATAAGATCAAAGCGTCCGGTCACTACGCAGACTGAGATGACGCCGCGCAGCTTACTGAATTCTTCACCTTTTTTAACCAGATCCATATCCCGGAGACGCACTCCGACCATCACGATGGACTGGTCCGGAATCGCTTCCGGGTCGACCAGGGCGGTAATATCGAGAATTCCCTCATCTTTGAGTTTTTTCACCCGTGCCCGAACCGTCCCTTCCGAAACGGCGAGCGACTCGGCAATCTGCTTGAACGGCATCCTGCCATCCCTGAGATGATTGATAATCGCCAGATTTATTTCATCGAGATCCATAGCCAACACCACCTTTTTGTTACGTTATATCTTGCCGGATTATACGGCTGCCATACGCATTTGTCAATATCAGCAATTTATTTTTACGAATATATTGATTTTTCTGCCAACATTCTACGCTTTTCGTATTTATGCATCAATGCCTTTTAATAATTTCATCAATGATTTCATAATAATCGACAGCCTGCCGCCCTGACAGCCTGGCGACTCTTTTATACACACAACAGGATGGTGAGGATCAGGCTGCCAAAACAGGAGAGGTCGAAAAGTGATGTGCATGCCGCGGCTAGACGATGCCGCCGACAAAATTACTCGACCGACGTAGCGGCGATTATCGAAAGACTTCTAAAGAAAATCGGGATATACCGCAGCAGCTCCGGCAGCATGGGCAGCGCGTAGCGCCTGATCGGCTAGTCGATTGATTTCAGCAATATTGCCGCGGCTGAGGACGTGGATTGTCCGTATGGTCTCATAGGGAAGAAGGGATAAAGGAGCGTTGCCGTTGCCGGCAGCGGCACGTTGCAGGCAGAACCTCAGGTAATCGGCGGTATCCTTCTGAGTTATCGGCTCAAGATACAGCTGACATGCGGGCTCGTCTTCGAAGTATTTAAAAGTGGTCGCGGCGATCTTCGCTTCCATCTCTTTGGCACCGAGCAGGATCATCTGCAGTGTTTCGTCACCTGTTGCGCAAGCATTGGTCAAGAGACGGATGATTCCCTCCACGGTTGCAGGATGCATTTCCTGGACATCGTCAACCAGCAAAACCACCCGCAGGCCCCGGCTGCGTTTATCGTCAAGAGCAGCTTTAACATGCCTCAGAAGGTCATTCTGGACCAGGTTCTCCGCCCCTGCAAGAGCCAGACCGGCAGCCACTTCCCGAAGCGCCGCGGCAACGGACCCCACCTGCCCGGTGATCGCCAGGACTTCGTACCTCTCCGGCAGTCCTTGTCTCAACTTCGCGGCCAGCATGGATTTCCCGCTGCCATTTTCTCCGGTCACCTTGATCAGAGGCTTGCCGTCATCCAGAAGCAGCAGGAGATGATTGAACAGCTCGAGCCGTGCAGACCAGGGCATCTCCATACAGCATGGCCTGGTATCTTCCTGAAATGCAGGAAGCACCTGGCTCAACCGAACCGCCGGCGCAGCCTCACGGTCATGAGGGTTGGCCACCGGCTTTTCAGCCTTCGGGGTACCGCTCTGCAGAACACAATCGAGAACGGCGCCGGAATCGACCGTCAGCTTTCCGGTTTCCGCAGTCCCCACATGGCAGCCGGTACTCCGCAAAATGAAAACATCCGTGACTATACTTCCCTCGATATGGCCGGCGCACTCGATCGACTGTGCGGCAACCTCACCCGAAAGCTTCCCGGTTTCGGTGATTTCCAGGAATCCGCCGGAAAGCTTTCCTTCAATAACCCCTTCCAGCACAACCAGACCATGCCACTCGACGACACCGGTGATAGTCATCGACCGATCGATTCTGCTTTCGTTTTCTTTAACCATGCTTCAATCCGCCTGGGCTCGGAGCCGCGTTGTTGTAGAACAAAATATCTCATTTACGGACAGACACTAGATAAACATGTCGAGAAACTTCTGTTCCGATTCCGTCGTACCGATAAGAATCAGATCGGCACCAGCCTCCAGTCTATTGGAGGGATCGGGTCCCACCACCAGTTTTTCCGAGATTTTACTGGCGATGACGCTGCAACCGCTTTTTTCCCGGATCCCGCTCTCCATCAGTTTTTTGCCAACCAGCGACTTCGGTACCGGCCGAGTGAAAACATTGAGTCCTTCGGCGAACATGGAGATCTCATCGGGTCGCAGAACATTGATAACGGCATTGGCCCCCATCGAAGCATAGGACAGCACCAGATCCGCCCCGGCCATATGCAGTTTCGATACGCTCCGTTCATTGGTGGCCCGGCTGATTATCTGGATATCCGGCCGGAGTTGACGGCAATAAAAGGTTAAATAGATGTTCATCGCGTCGTTATGGGTGGTGATAATGACCGTTTTCACCTCTTGCAGGCCAGCCCTCTCCAACACCTGAAGATCCGCGGCATCCCCTTCTATGAAATTTTCGCCCCGCCCTTTGGCAAGAGTCGGCTTCTTTTCGATGATCCGGTAATTGATGCCATGCTTTTCGAGCGTTTGGGCCGTCGCCAGGCCGACGCGACCTCCCCCCAGAATCAGCACCGGTGTTTCCGCACAGGCGCCGCCGGGAATGGCGTACTGCGACTCGAAACTATCGAGTTGCCCCATGGTCCCGGCCAGAAGAAGAAGCGACCCCGGCTTGATCACCGTGTTTGCCAGAGGCACTTCAAACCGCCCTTTTTCCCACAGCCCGATCATCATCACTCCGGTTTTTCGCCTCATATCGATATCTATGAGGCTTTTACCGCCGATTGTTGTCTGGATTGCCGGTATCTCGGCAATATGCAGCTTATCGAAGCTGCTCACGATATTTATCGGTCTCCCCAGCCCCAACGTCCGCTCCGCCATTGCCGTGCCCAGCATTTTCGCAAATTCAAAGACATGGGTAGTACCGGAATATTGCAGAATATCGAGCGAATTGACATTATCGGCACTGGCCACGATGGGAACCTTCCTGGTGATCTCCCGGACGGTAAAGGCAATAGAGGTATTCACCAGATCGTCGTTGGTGGCCACGACCAGCGCCGCATCCAAAATCCTTAACCGATGATAGGTCGCCGGATCATCAGGCTCTCCGACAACCACATTATAGCCTGCATCGTAAAGTTCCAGAGCCCGCTGCAAATCTCCGGCGATCAAAGTATACTGGAAATGCCGCCGCTTGAGTTTGGCCACCAGTTTCTCGGTTATCGGATCCAGGTTGGTGATGATGACATGCCCCGATATCCCTTCCGGCAGCCGGCGAGGGGTGCGGCTCTTTGCCTGTGCCTCCAGCCACGGAGAATAAAAATACTTGATGAACGAGAAAGGCAGCATGATCAACAGGAGCACCAGGCCGGAACCAAGCACAATGATCGAAAAAATCCTGCCAATGTCTGTTGTAAAAGTTATATCGCCAAATCCGAGGGTCGACATGACTGTCAGGGTCCAGTACACTCCGGTCACCCAGCTGTGTTCCTGCCCCTCGTAGAGCATGAGAAGATGAAAAAGGACGCTGAAAAGAGCGATAACAAACAGCAGAAGGCCGACGAACTTCCAAAGCATTACAAAATTTTTACGGGTTGTTGTGTTTTCGAAAAAAAACATCAACTGGGATGACATGTATTTCATGTGATATTGGCACAATCCAAAAAGTAATGACTAATATAGAGAAACCTGATACATCGCCCCAAAGGCACCCCGGAAGATTGCCCTTTTTCTTGTCCAATAGCATCATAATACTATGAAAACAACAGAAAAGGTCAACAAATTGCCATGTACCTCGCCAAACTGACGAACGGCCCGATAACGACCTACCAGCTCCGCAAGTCGTATCGCAAAACGACTGAGGATTCCGCTTTCGGCTTCCGGATCATTTTTGATCTCGGCCAGGATCCGAGACAATATTTCAAAATTCAGAACGAATATATCGTCCTGTTCGACGACAAGCTGCTGGCTGCAGTTTCGGCCACCGGCGTAAAGGACGGGGAATACCTCCTTGAGCAGCTGCTCCGTCGTTTCCTGCCCCGGGAAGCCAGAAGACGAATGGAACTCTTCGAATCCCGCTCCGCCCATCGTCCAACTCCTCTCACCACAGAGGAAAGGACGGCCATCGACCGTCAGGTCCATATCTTCGATCGTCGACGGCTCTATTATCTTCGTTACGGCGCGGTGGACCAGAGCCGCCTTGCCCGAATGCATGAGAAATGCTGCCGGCCGCTCCTGGAGAAAAGTCGGGATGAACGGGAATACCTGTTTGCCGACGAAGAAGCCATTCTTTCGCCCGGAGCCTATCTGCAGTATGTGTATGCTATCCTTAATGTCCAGAAAC
This sequence comes from Desulfobulbaceae bacterium BRH_c16a, assembly GCA_000961725.1. Lineage (GTDB taxonomy): Bacteria > Desulfobacterota > Desulfobulbia > Desulfobulbales > Desulfocapsaceae > Desulforhopalus_A. The sequence continues at coordinate 11,650 of LADS01000001.1, read as the reverse complement.
ATTTCCGGCAATCTTTTGCCCCATGGTTCCCGGAAGCTCTTGACCGGGACGAAGTAGCGGACCATTTCCTCACCGAGATCTGTGCCTTGAACGGGGACAGCCGATTCTGGCAGGGAGATCTCCCCGGCGACACCCTGCACTCTCACCTGCGCCGTTACTTGATCATGTTCTTTGATTACACTCCGGCCAGCCGATCCTTCGAGGCAGAATTTGTCAAAGCCTTTGTATCCGGACACCGCAGGTTTCGCTGGCCCGAACGAATTCCCCCACAGAGTCCGGAAAAAGTCACCAGGATTTTCGCCACCCCGTATGAAGAATTGAAAAAGATGACGGGAGAACAGTTGACCAGGCTCTACCGTAAAAAAGCCATGGCACTCCATCCCGACCGGGGCGGCAACCATGACGAGTTCATCGAACTCACCGAAGTATATGCTTTTCTGCAGCGCATGAAGAAATAGCCACAAAAAAGTGCCTCTCCTCCGTTACATATTCTCATTTTCCGGGTAAAATAGGAGTTGATATCTTAATTGCAAATTCGTACTCTCTTGCATGCCGCACAATTGGCGATTTTATTATGAGTTTCTCTTAAAGGTTTGAAAAATGAAAACAGAACAAGAAAACATTGACGGAGACCGGCCAAAAGATCTCCAGGATGGCGAGGCCATAGAAAAAGCCTTCGAACAAATGGAAATGATCTATAAATCCCGATGTGTTCAGGCGCCGCACGGCAGAAATGTCACCGTCCGGGAAGTCGAAAAACCAGAGTAACCAAAAGGAATAGACGGCACGTCATTAGGAGGCTGTCCGAGAATGCCCTTTTCCCCCATATCTTCGTTAAACTCGAAAAAATTATCCTCGGAATATTAAGTATATGCCTCCGGTAATTTTTTCGAGTTTGCCTCGATCTGAGAGAAAACTGCTATTCTCGGACAACCTCCTAGGGAGCATGGAAGGGTTCACAATGTGTTGAAGGATACACAATGGGTACAAAAAAAACAGGTGTCCTTATCGGCGGCTCCGGTCTCATCGGCGGAACGATCGTCAACTTTTACAAGACCAGATTTCCCGACACCGTCGATATCCGCGCGCCGAGCAGCAAAAAGATGTCGATCCGCGAAGAGAGAGATATCCGCAGCTACCTGATCGATGTCAACCCCGACTTCGTCATCAATGCCGCCATGGCCAATCTCGGTTCAAGCGGTCAGCTGGCCTACGAGGTCAACTATCTCGGACCCATCAATCTTGCCAGAGCGGCAAACGCCCTCAACATTCCTTACATCCACATCAGCTCTTCCGCCACATTGCCCGCCGGTGAAAACCTGCGGGAAGAAGATACTCTGGCCCTCACGCCCCAGCTGAACCACTATGCCAAATCGAAACTCATGGCCGAGCTGACCCTGAAACGCATGGCCGAAAACGACGGCCTCGATTACACCTGCATCCGCCTGGCCATCGTTTACGGCGCCCATGATCATAAAATTCAAGGCTTTCACAGGCTTTTCTTTTCCATCGCCGACGAGGCGATGCCGGTCCTGTTCACCAAAAAACACACTCTCCATTCGTACAGCAACGCTCGGAAACTGCCGTTCTTCATCCATCATGTCCTGGCCAACAGAACGGCTTTCACCGGCGAAACCTATAACTTTGTCGACAAGAACCCGGTGGATCTGGCCACCCTTATTCTCACCATCAAAGCGTATCTCCAGCTGAATCAGCCAAAAGAGATCTATGTTCCCTACTGGATGGCAAACAGCGGCAAGAAGTGCCTCGATATTCTCCTCAGGATCCTCAGACGAATCGGCATGAAAGCCACCATGCCGCCGGAATTGATGTTTCTCGACAATTTTTACAAACCTCAGACTTTATCGTCCAGAAAACTTCAGGAATCTTCCTTTGTCGATCCGATGCCCGGGGAAACTATTTTCACCCGCCTGCCGGAGCTGGTGGTCTACTACCTGACCCGCTGGAGTCACGAGAACCTGATATCTACTTTCCGCGACATCGAACAGGAAAAATCGTTGGACCATACCTTCTCCCACAACCCCGAGTATCTGATCGACACCGTTCATGCCCAAGGTATCGGTCCTTTCGCCGACATGCAGAAAAAGATGAATTGATCCTGTGTGGTTCAAAATTGCGGCTGGTTTTAATTACCATTTTCTGGTATAGACTTCCATTTTTCAACAGCAGCTTTCAGCTAGTGGTGGACACAGCATGTTTTTCGACAACCCGGCGATTATTCAATTCATCAAATATGCTCTGGCGGGCGGTCTTGCCACCGTCGCCCATATCTTCATCTTCCATCTCATCGCCTGGAAGGTGTTCCCGTGCCTGCAGGAAAAGGATCATGCGGTCAGGGCGCTCAAGCTGACCATCAGAAAGGTCAACGACGCCACCAGGTCGCGTAATTCGATGATCAGCAATTTCATTGCTTTTCTTTTTGCCAATATGGTGGCCTACATTGCCAACATCCTTTTTGTTTTTCAAGGCGGCAAATACCATATCGTCATCGAGATTCTGCTTTTTTACGCGGTCTCCGGCATAAGTACCTTTCTCGGCACCATGCTGATGGGTCTCCTCATCAGACGTTTCGGCCTGCTCACCACCTACGCCTTCGGCGCCAACATCTTTACTGCCGTAATGTTCAACTACGCCATGCGGAAGTTCTTTATTTTCCAAGGCTAGCCTCGATAAAATACCGAAAATTACCGTATTTCAAGCCGCCAAGAGTACTTCCCGGTTGCACAGAAGCGTTTAAGTAAATAATGTACCTCTCCACAATCGTTATGAACCTGAAAAAGGAATATACGGCAGGAGACATTTGCAGATTTTTGCCTCGGCAGTAGTGAGATTTGGAATTTTATATTTGTTGCTGCTTGCCGGCTGCTCGCCGGCAACACATCGGCCTCTTGCGCCCTTCGATATGCCCGAGACCTTTTCCCAGCAGGGAGCCCGGACTCTTGCGGCCGACTGGTGGTCGGATTTTCACGACCCCCGGCTCTCCCGGCTGATCGACCAGGCTCTCCGCAACAACTTCACGCTGCAGATTGCCCGGGACAGGCTTCTGGAGGCCCAGGCCGTCGCCCGCCAGACCGGCGCCCTCCTCCAGCCGACCCTCGATGCGCGAGGTTCGACTACTTCCGTCGGAAATACCGCAACCGATTCAACCAGGAGTACTTTCCTGCTCGGTCTGGCCGCCTCCTATGAACTTGATCTCTGGGGCGGCCTGCGTTCCCGGCAGGAAGCGGCCACCCTCGAAACCCAGGCCACCGAAGCCGATTTTCACATCGCATCGATTACTCTTGCCGCAGAAGTAGCCAGGATCTGGTTCCTGATGGCGGAAACAACCGCGCAGCTGGCCCTGCTCGATGAGCAGAAAAGCACCAACGGCAAAATTCTCGAATTGATTACCGTCCAGTTCCGTTCCGGTCGGGTCCAGATTGCCGATGTCCTGCAACAGCGTCAGCTGATCGAAAGCAACAACGGCGATGTCGCCGGATTTCAGGCAGATCTGCGAATTCTTCAGCACCAGCTGGCGATCCTTCTGGGGTCTGCGCCGGGAACGACCGCCCTGCCCTCCGTAACCGAGCTGCCCGATCTCCCGCCTCTTCCCGATCTCGGCATTCCTCTTGATCTTCTTGTCGAGAGGCCGGATATCCGCAGCCGCTACATGAGCCTCCTGGCCGCCGACCAGCTGGTTGCTGCCGCGGTTACCGACCGCTTGCCAAGGCTGAGCATATCGGCCGATCTTGCCACTTCCGGCGAACGCTCCAGGGATCTCTTCAGCAACTGGCTTTCCACCCTTGCCGCCAACCTGTTCGCCCCCCTTCTCGATGGCGGGCTGCGCCAGGCCGAAGTCGAAAGAAACCAGGCGGTCGCCAGGCAACAGTTGTCCCGTTATGGCCAGACCGTCCTTGCGGCAATCGGTGAGGTGGAAGACAGCCTGGTTTTTGAAAAAGGCCGGCTGTCCCTCCTTAAGAGCCTGGAAATCAGGCGGAAACTGGCAGAAGAAACCATCGAACATGTCGGCACCCGTTATCGACAGGGAGCGGAGGATTACCAGCGGGTTCTGCTCGCCCTCCTCTCCCATCAAGGCCTGCAACGCAGCATACTCAGCACCCGACGACAGCTCATCGACAACCGCATCCTGCTCTATCGGGCGCTCAGCGGACGCCTTCCGACAACGGAGCCGACATTTTCGGAACACATACCCAGAGGCATGAAACCATGAAACCGGCAGAGAGTCCTTCTCCCATCGAGCCCCCCCATAAAAAACGCCTGGTCACGGTGCTTTTCCAGTTGTTCCTGTCAATTGCGGTTCTGGGCTGTGGTGCGGCTCTTGCCGCATATTTGCTGAAAACCGGCCCCGAGGTCAAACCGCGCAAGAGGGAACCCACCCCTCCTCTCGTCCAGGTGATACCGCTTAAAGCCCGCTCTGAGCGGCTGGTGATAACCGGAATGGGTACCGTCCTTGCCGCAAAAGAGCTGAACCTTACATCCAGAGTCGGGGGAGAAGTAAACGAGATCAGTGAAAACCTGGTGCCGGGCGGCTTTTTCGCCAAAAATGAACCAATTCTCGCCATCGAGCCGATCGATTTCGAACTGACCATTCTCCAACTGCAAAGCGAGGTCGCCAACGCCCGGAGTGAGCTTGACCTGGAAATGGGCAGCCAGCGCATCGCCAGCCGCGAACTGGAACTGCTCGGCCAGCAGGTCACCGACCAAGAAAAAAAATTGATGCTGAGACAGCCCCAGCTGGAGATGAAAAAAGCCGCGCTGCAGGGAGCCGAGGCAAAACTTGCCCGGGCGGAGCTGGACCTGAGGCGGACCGAAGTCGTTGCCCCCTTTAACGCGGTCGTCCAGTCGAGGTCGGTGACGATCGGCACCAGGGTTTCCGAATCGACGCCTCTTGCCAGACTGATCGGCACGGATGAATTCTGGCTGAAGCTTACCATTCCCGTCGACCAGCTCAAATGGCTGACGATTCCTGTCGACGGCTCGCAATCCGGCTCAACTATTAAAATAATTCAGGACGCAGCCGGCACCGGGGAAATGCGAACCGGAAACATCATCCGCCTGGCCGCAGACCTCGAAGATCAGGGAAGAATGGCCATCGTCTACGCCGCTGTGCAGGATCCCCTCTGCCTGCTCCCGGAAAACCGCGATAAACCGAAACTCCTGCTGGGCAGCTTCGTTCGGGCGGAAATCGAGGGAGCGGAACTCTCATCGGTCATTCCCATCGATCGCAGTCACCTCCGCGAGGGCCAGACCGTGTGGCTGCTCGGCGATGACGGCACCCTGGAAATCCGTGCGGTGGAGATAGCCGCAAAAAATCGAAACACCGTTTTCATCGAAAAAGGTGTCAAGGAAGGCGAAATGCTCATCGTCACCAATCTGTCTGCGCCTTTAGCCGGCACCCCGATGAAGATCATGGGGGAAGAAGGCCAAAGCGACAAGCAGGATAAAGCACCGACGCCGGCAGGCGGCCCGGGCAATACCCATGAGGCGGATCGGTGAGCAGCAGCGAAAGCCAGACAAGCCGCGGCATAATTTCCTGGATGGTTCATAACCGGGTAACGCCGAATCTTATCATGATCCTGCTGATTCTTGGCGGTTTTTTCATGAGCACTCAGATCAAACGCGAGGTTTTCCCTGAGTTTGAACTCGACACTATCACCATTGCAATACCCTACCCCGGGGCCAGTCCCGAAGAGGTTGAGCAGGGCATTGTCCTGGCGGTGGAAGAGGCCATTCGGGCTGTCGATGGCATCAAAGAGGTGAATGCCACCGCCGGAGAAGGAAACGCCAACATCCGGGCCGAACTCCAGGAAGATGCCGTGCCGCAAAGAGTTCTCCAGGAAATTCAGCAACAAATCGACCGTATCGATACCTTCCCGGCCGATGCCGAAGACCCGGTGATTTCCCTCGATGTGACGAAACGCCAGGTTGTGACCCTCAGTCTCTACGGCGACGTTGTCGAACAGGCACTCCGCGAGGTAGTCGAACAGGTTCGCGACCGGCTTCTGCAGGCCAAAGACATCAGCCAGGTAGAGATCTTCGGCGGCCGCGACTTTGAAATAGAAGTTGCAGTGCCGAGTGAAAACCTGCGGACCTACAACCTCACCCTGGCCAGGGTGGCCTCAATTCTCGACTTTGCCTCAACCGAGCTCCCGGGGGGGAAACTCGAGACCTCCGGCGGAGAAATTCTTCTGCGGGTAAAGGACCGCCGGAGCTGGGCCAGGGAATTTGCCGGCATTCCCATTATAACCACGCCTGGGGGCACGGTTGTCCACCTTGACGATATTGCAGAGGTGCGGGAATCTTTTGCCGATACAACCCGGATCGCCACCTTCAACGGGCAGCCCAGCATGCAACTGGAAATCTACCGGGTAGGCAAACAGACGCCCCTGGGCGTCTCCGAGGCAGTTCGCCTGGCGATGGAGGAAATCTCCGTCGACCTGCCTCCCGCCATCAGCTGGGCGGTCAGCAACGACCGCTCGGAAGTGTACAAACAGCGGCTGGACCTCCTCCTGAAAAATGCCGGCATGGGTTTGATTCTGGTACTCATTCTGCTCGGCATCTTCCTCGATTTGCGGCTGGCCTTCTGGGTCACCATGGGGATTCCCATCTCCTTTCTGGGGTGCCTCTTATTCCTGCCGTTTTTTGACGCCTCGATCAACATGATCTCGATGTTCGCCTTCATTATCTCCCTGGGAATCGTGATCGACGACGCCATCATTGCCGGGGAAAATATTTATGAACACCGCCAGCGGGGGTATTCATATCTCGATGCGGCGATCATTGGCGCAAAAGATGTGGCAACCCCCATCGCCTTCAGCATTTTCACCAATATTGTCGCTTTTTTACCGCTGGCGATGGTCCCTGGAGTGATGGGCAAGGTCTGGGGGGTCATACCAATAGTCGTAATAACCACCTTCGTCATTTCCTGGCTGGAATCCCTGCTCATTCTGCCCGCCCATCTGGCCTACAGTACAAAGACCGCGTCCAACCCGGCAATGGTGTTCATTGGCCGGCTGCAGCAAGCGTTCAGCCGTAAATTCATGCATTTCGTCACCCACGGGTACGGACCTCTTCTGGCATTGACCCTGCGCTTCCGGTTCGTTACGCTCTCGCTGCTGGTCGCCCTCCTGGTCGTTACCATCGGCTATGTGAAAAGCGGCCGGATAAGCATGATCCTGGCGCCGCGGGTAGACGCGGACCGGGCCGTTGCCACCGCGACTTTACCCTACGGCAGCCCCGAAGCGGATCTGGTCAGGGTCCGCGACCGGCTCACCTTCAGTCTTGAAAAAATGGCGGAAAAAAACGGCGGGACAGCTCTGATCGAGTCTGTTTCCGCCCTTATCACCGACAACGTTGTCGAGGTAAACGGCTATCTCAGTCCGCCGGATGTCCGTCCTTTAGATACCGGCGTCGTCACCAGGCTCTGGCGCCAGGAGACGGGACCGATGGTCGGCCTGCAATCCCTGCGCTACGAATCCGATCGCGGCGGTCCGGGGAGCGGGGCCGCCATCTCGGTTGAACTCAGCCATCGCGATATCGCAATTCTTGACCGGGCCAGTGAAATGCTCGCGGACCGGCTCCAGGATTTTTCTTCCGTCAACGATGTCGACGCCGGCTATACGCCCGGCAAGATCCAGTTCAACTACAAGGTCAACGCATGGGGGGAAAGCCTCGGTCTGACCACCATCGAGGTCGGCAGACAGTTGCGCAATGCCTTCCAGGGGGTCATTGCCCTGCGCCAGCAACGGGGCAACAATGAAGTGACGGTCAGGGTCCGCCTGCCGGCTAAAGAGCGGAGCAGTGAATTCAATATAGAGTCTCTGCTCATAAGCACCCCTGCGGGAACCTTCGTGCCACTTAGCGAAATTGCCTCGGTCGAACGGGGACGTGCCTACACCAATATCAGCAGGCGCGACGGCCGCCGGACCGTGACAGTCACCGCGGATGTCGAACCTATTGGCGACTCGCCGATCGTCATGGAGGCTCTGAACAGGGAGGCCCTGCCGGAACTTGCCGCCGCCTTCCCTGGGCTCACCTACGGTTTCGAGGGGCGGGAAGCGGATCGCAAGGAGTCGGTAGGCAGCCTTCTCCAGGGGTTTCTCTTTGCCCTCGGCTGTATCTATTTCCTGCTCGCCATTCCGTTTCGCAGTTATCTGCAGCCGGTGATAGTCATGATCGGCATTCCTTTCGGGATAGTGGGCGCGGTGCTTGGTCATCTGCTGATGGATTACAATCTCAGCCTGATGAGCATGATGGGTATCGTTGCCCTGTCAGGGGTCGTCGTCAACGATTCCCTGGTGCTGGTGGACTATGCCAACAAGCAGCAGCAGAAAGGGGTCAAGCCGGCACAAGCGATACAGGAGGCGGGCATCCGGCGTTTCCGGCCGGTCATGCTCACCACCCTCACCACCTTTGGCGGTCTCGCACCGATGATTTTCGAGACCTCGCGGCAGGCACGATTCATGATCCCCATGGCTATTTCACTGGGGTTCGGCATACTCTTTGCCACAGTCATCACTTTAGCCCTGGTCCCCTGTCTCTATATTATAATCGAGGATATAAAAGGATTCGCCGCCAGGTATTTTTGAGTTTTTCTGTTTTACCTGATTTCTACTTTTTCAAGGGCTGCCGATTCACCGAGCTTCCAGACCAGCATGGCACCGACAATGGCGTTGTTGCGGGTCCGCACGAGCGGGCTGTCTTCGAAGACCGCTCCTTCGATATTCATCCATCGACCATAGCCGCCGACCCACAGCCTGGGCGTCAGCTCCTTGACAATACTGCCGGCGAGATACAAGCCACTGTAGCCGCCTTCTGCTTCATATTGCCGGCGCTCGGGAGTTGCATGCTCGGGTGCCACCTCATAGAAGTAACTGTGCATTCCGGCATCGGCAAACTGGAATCCGCCACTGAGGTGAAAGCGGATGCTGTGTTCTTTAAAAAGCTCGGAATCCTTGTATGTTAAAGATACTGTCGAAATCCATCCCTCATGGCTGACATCGAGACCACCGTCAAAATCGATGGCAAAAGCACCACGCAGATTAGCCTGAAGAAACAAGGCGTCCCTGTCCCCATGCTGGTAAAAATAATAGTTGAGAGCCGGGCCTATTTCACCCATGGCTTCCAGGTCCGGCATTCCCTCCCTGGCCTCGTTGTCCCCCGACGGAGGATTGCCGGACAGGGAAATATCCATCTCGAATTTCCCGTAGTTCCAGAAAATACCCCGGACCCCTTCCCTGTCGGCTTTAATAATCTCGCCGCGATACACAAAGTACGGCAGGGGGAAGACATAGGTTTCGTACTCATCCGATCCGCGGTAGTGCGGGATGCCGGCTGCCAGGCCGATAATGCCATATTCATAGAGCGGGAGTGCGGGAGCGACGGCAGCCGTCTGATCGCCGAGACATTCTCCCGTCAGCAACAGGTTGACAAGCAGAATACATCCGATTTTATTCTTCACCTTGATCTCCTCAACATCGCATACCCTGCCGATTTCAAGAACTTATGTGGACTGGAATTACTTTTTTGAAATCGGCGTCACCGATATGTCCTTGTGCCCTCGCTGCTCACCAGACCTACCTGCGTCGGCAGCCGCCTGGCCTGCCAGTACTTTTTTCGCCAATAGGTGTCGTCGAGACTTGAGATAGTCACTCCTCTCGACAAAGAGGCATGGATAAACTGATCGTCGGCAAGATATATGCCTACGTGCCGTTTCAACGGCCCCGTTTGAAAAAAGACAAGATCACCCGGTTCGAGGGAGGCCCTTGCCACCTGCCGGCCGCTCTCCGCCTGTTCCCCGGCGGTTCTCGGCAACGAGAGCCCAAACAAATCCCGATAAGCAAGCACAGTGAACCCGGAACAGTCCATTCCCGAGGCCGACATTCCCCCATTCACATAGGGTGTACCCTGCCATTTTTGGTAATGGCGTTTGAGCAGGAGAACCGTCTCCCCGTTCGCCTGACTTTGCACCATCCGGGGATGAGGTTTCCCCGGGGGAGAATATACGACTTGCGCTTTTCGCCCACAGCCGTATAACAAAAATACAAAAATTAGTACCATCGGCACCATGCTTGCAGTGCGATAAGGTGCGGGCCGTTGCTTCCAACAATTGTCTCTTTGCATTTTCGTCATACTGATGCCGATGCCATTTCTCCTTGCCGGTTTCGAAGGTGTTACGAGAATATCAGGATTGATAATAGAGGAAATTTTCCATAAATTCAATGATCCGAATAATTTTGGTGCAGGAAAAACATCGTAATCCGATGAAAGCAGTCTCAAAATGTCCCTGGTCAACCCAGGAATTCTTCGTAAAAGGTGCCCCGTGAGCATACGCAAGCTCTTTGACAACAGTGCCGAAAGCTATGACCTCAACCGTCGACAGTTGATTCCCTGCTATAAAGATTTTTATACTCTTCCCCTGGAAATCATCCCGTTTCATCGGGACCGCGAACTGCGGGTTCTCGATCTGGGGGCCGGAACCGGTCTTCTCAGTGCCCGCATAGCTTTCCGCTATCCTAGAGCCCAACTGGTCCTGGTTGATCTTGCTCCGGCCATGCTGCAGGTCGCCGAAGAAAGATTCTCCGGCAGAGATGCCGAAAGGGTGACATTTCAGCTCATGGACTATGGTAATCAACAATTGAAAGGGACCTACGATCTGATTGTTTCCGCTCTCTCCATCCATCATCTCACCGATGACGCCAAGGAAGCATTGTTTAAAAAAGTCTACAGAAGCCTTGAGCCGGGCGGCATGTTTATCAATGCCGACCAGGTTCTCGGGGAAAATGCGGTTGCCGAGAAAATCTATAAGGGCCGCTGGCTGCAGAAAGTTCGCGAAAGCGGGATCTCGGAGGAGGCTCTTGGTGCGGCCCTCGAACGGATGGAGGAAGACAGGATGGCCCCGCTCTCCTGCCAGCTCGACTGGCTGGGCCAGGCAGGCTTTGACGATGTCACCGTCTGGTACAAATATTATAATTTCGTAGTCTACTCGGGTACAAAGCCCCTTGCGACTGAAGAGCCAGAAGAGCTATAAGCGCAGGGCAGACGCCAATCTAGTGTTTACTTGCATAAATTTGAGATAGTATTTCTCAGTTGCGAGCCTTTGACTTCTCGCTTGCGCCACACGAAAGGCTTGGCGTTCAGTTGATAAGCTTCGACAAAGGCTTCGATGGCAGCACATAGTTCGTTTACGCTTTGAAAACTTGCATTCTTCAGGGCTTTACGGGAGAGGATTCCGAACCATATCTCCACTTGGTTTAGCCAACTTGCAGAAGTCGGTGTAAAATGAAATTTGACGTTCGGATGTCGCGCCAGCCATTCGTCATTGCGTTTGTGAATACAATAATTGTCGAGAATAACATGAATTTCTTTCTCATTACTGCCGGGCAGCTCCAAGAGCACCTGATCCATGAACGCCAAAAACTCTACTCGCCTTTTAAACTCCGTGGTCAGAGTGTGGATGGCACCCGTGGCTACGTTCAGCGCTGCAAAAAGATTCAAGGTGCCGTGCCGCTTATAGGTACTCTTGAGGCCGCGGACAATTTTGCCGTTGCTGGTGCAGACATAGCCAGTAGCTCGCTCCAATGCCTGAATGCTTGGTTTTTCATCCACCGAGATCACCAGAGCTCTCTCA
>LADS01000004.1 GCA_000961725.1 Desulfobulbaceae bacterium BRH_c16a | reverse complement strand
CGTAATTCACTGAAGTACGTAGGGTCAAAGAACCAGAAAGAATTCATGGTTGATCTCAAGCGGGTATACAAGGCCAGCACTAAAGATTTAGCCGCATCTGAACTTGATATTTTGGCGGACAAATGGAATGACAAATACCCTATTGTCATCAAATCCTGGCGAAACAATTGGGAGCGACTCAGTCAGTATTTCAAGTTTCCTGATGATATTCGGCGTATTATCTATACGACCAATACCATTGAGGCGGTTCACCGTCAATTTCGGAAATTGACCAAGACCAAAGGCGCTTTCCCGAATCAGGACAGCCTGTTGAAACTACTGTATATGGGGATTCAGAATGCCAGCAAGAAATGGACAATGCCGATCCATAACTGGTCCCTGACAATTTCTCAGTTGGCGATATTTTTTGAAGGAAGGCTGGATAAGGAATTGAAACTCTGATAGGTTGATGTCTTATGAAAAAGATAGTTCTCGTAAACCCGCTCCAGCTGAAACCAGCTCCTCCGACGAGCATATCTGAGGGCCCATTCTCGGAGCTGGTTTCAGCTTCCGCTACCTTCAGTGGTTGATTGAGAATTATGAACCGTGACACAGAATTTTGAATACTCCCAATAAGATCTTATCATTTTTGATTTCTTTGGTCTGTACCTCTCTGATCATACAATTAATTTTGATACCTCTTATTATTTTTTCAAGTTTTTCCTTCATAAACGTCATACCAAAAGCAGTTCAATTCATTATTGGTATAATAATTTTTATCATATTGATTTTAATGTCAATCAAAGTGTTTCTGGTTGTAATGCATAAAATCAATGATTTTTTAGATACTACTAAATGAAATACTTCTCCTCAGTGATGTCCGAGGAATTCAGGTCGGGAAAGGGGTCGAAAGGGGTCGAAAGGGGTCAGAAAGGGGTCAGAAAGGGGTCAAGTCTTTGCTTGACTCATTTCTCTGAGTACAATAAAGTCTTTTCCATGTCCAGACCTCTTCGAATAGAATACCCCGATGCCTGGTATCATGTGATGAATCGTGGAAGGCGGGGCGAAAATGTCTTCACGGGCAGTGATGACTATGAAGCTTTTATCGCTCTTCTTCAGGACGCCTCTGAGATGTTTAACATCCGGGTTTCTGCATTTTGCCTTATGCCTTAGTGGCGGGGTCAAGTCTTTGCTTGACTCATTTCGTTGAGTACAGTAAAGTCTTTTCCATGTCCAGACCTCTTCGAATAGAATACCCCGATGCCTGGTATCATGTGATGAATCGTGGAAGGCGGGGTGAAAATGTCTTCACGGGCAGTGATGACTATGAAGCTTTTATCGCTCTTCTTCAGGACGCCTCTGAGATGTTTAGCATCCGGGTTTCTGCATTTTGCCTTATGTCAAATCACTATCATATCCTTGTTCAGACGCCGGGCGGCAACCTGTCGCGAGCAATGCGACATATTAACGGTGTTTATACCCAGCGTTACAACCGAAAACGCAAGACGGATGGGCAGTTGTTCCGTGGACGCTTCAAGAGCGTTCTTGTGCAAGAAGACAGTCATTTGCTGGAGTTATTGCGTTATATTCACAGAAACCCGGTCAGGGCATATATTTGCAATGCTGTAGGTGATTATCTCTGGTCCAGTCATCAGGGGTATATTTCTTCTGCGAAGGAGTGGGATTGGTTGCACAAAGAGTTTCTGCTTGGCATGTTTGATCGAGACCCGCACAAAGCAAAAAAACAGTATAAGAGCTTTGTACAATGCGATGACTCAGCCGAAGTCACCGATTTTTTCAGCAAGGAAAACCCTGCCTTGTTTTTTGGCTCCCAAAATTTTGTTGACTGGGTCAAGGCCACATATCGCCAGCTTCAAAATCATAAAGAAATACCTCAATCACAGCATCTTGCTCCGACAATTGCAGAAATAAAAATGGCAGTATGTCAATATTATGCGGTTAACCAAAGTCAATTAGAGCAAACAAAAAGAGGCCAAGTGAATGAACCTCGCAACGTAGCTGTATATCTTGCCAGGAAAAGATGCGGATTGCGATTGGATGAGATCGGTCAGGAATTTGAGCTCCTGAAATACAGTTCGGTGAGCAGTATTGTCACGAGGACTGAAAAGCAGCTTTTGCAAAACAAGCAGTTCCGAAATCGAATTGAAGAAATAAATCAGACACTCAACAAGAGTCAAGCAAAGACTTGACCCCATTGCCCCATGACCCCATTGCCCCATTGCCCATTGCCAAATCCAAGCGAGTGCTTCACTGCTCGTCTTTATCGCATAACCGGCAAAGAGAATCATTCGGAAAATCCAGGCCAGGAAACGGTCAGTCTGGCGCCGCCGAGGGGTGAGTCGCTGATGGTTACCTGGCCATTATGCCATTTGAGAATCCTCATCACGATGGCAAGACCAAGGCCGTAGCCGCCGGACATCCGGCTGCGGCTGGCATCCAGGCGGGTGAACGGTTCGAAAACCCTCTGCCGGTCCGGTTCCCGGATGCCCGGGCCGTCATCGTCGAGATGGATGGTGCACTCTTTGCCGTTACGCTCGACAATGACCTGGATGTGGCGATCGGCATGACGAAGTGCATTCTGGATGAGGTTGCCGAGCGCTCTGGCCAGATATTTCGGTTCAAAACGGGCTTTATCGGAATGTTCGTCAAGATGGTTGTGCATTTGGTAACGGATGGGACATTCGTCGGGGATTGACTCGGCGAGCAGCTGGTGAAGAAACGGTTCGAGGCGGTGGAAGCCAAACTGCAATTCCGGCCTCTCGCGGTCAAAGCGGGCAAAGGTGAGGAGTTCGGAGACCAGCGCTTCAAGCTCGGTGACATCGATCTGCAGTTCGCGGGCATAATGCGCCCTGTTCTCCACATTCTCCGAAGTTTCGAGCATTTCCAGACCAAATCGTAGGCGTGACAGCGGCGTCCGCAGTTCGTGGGACACGGCGTTGGTAAGCTCCTTGTGGGAGTTGATCAACTGTTGGATCCGGTCGGCCATGGTGTTGAAGGCCAAGGCGATGGGGGCAAGCGACGATCTTTTCGAGATATCGGCACGGACGTTGAAATCGCCGTTGCCGAAAGCCGTGGCTGCTGTGCTTATCCTGCGCAGTTTCCGCCAATAGGGAATGATCCAGATGAGAGTGAGGATGCCGACGATGGCGGTGATGGCAAGCCAGATGACGAGGTTGAAAAAACCGGACTCGGGTTCCAGGCCGGAAAATGGGCCCTTGCCGAGAACCATTTCACTCTCGCCGACCTGATGGAAGAGCAGCTCGCCCTCGTCGACTACGGCTATTTTGCCCTGGCGGAGCTGGTCAAGATTTTCATCCGCCAATTCCAGTTCGGAATATTCAAATAGGCCGATTGCATAGCCGAATTGAGGTTCGAGTTCCTGAATACGGTTTTTCCACTCATTTCGGGGGAGACGTAACAGATCGAGTTCGATCATGTGAAAAGCGCCCTTGGCGAGTTGCCGGTTGTACTCGACAATCGCATCTTGAAGGTACACTTCGGCAACCTTGCCGATTGCCGGCCCAAGGATAAACTGAACAAAGAGCAGGGAAAAAATAAGGAAAAAATAAAAGGCAAAAAAGACTTTTTTCATCTGCTGTATCCGGTGGTATTTTCATCCCAGGCATCTTTCACGAACAGATAACCCTGTCCCCATATCGTCTTGATCCGCCAAGGTTTGGCGGTATTATCCCCGAGCTTTTTGCGAAGTCTGGAAATCGCAATATCGACCGATCGATCCAGACCATCGTAACCGATGCCCCTGGTCAGCTGGAAAAGGGTCTCACGGTCCATCGTCCGTCCGCCGTTCTGCGCCAGGATCCACAGGAGGGCGAATTCATTACTGGTCAGGTCGACGGGGAGGCCGCTGAAGATGGCGGTCTGCGAGGCCTGGTTGAGGCGGAGTGCCCCGAATGCCAGCTCTTCGACCTTGTCCGTTTCGCCTCTGCCGTTTTCCTGCATTATGCCGAACCGGCGCAAAATCGCGCGGATCCTGGCCAGCAGCACCCGTGGTTCCACCGGCTTTTTCACATAATCGTCCGCCCCCAACTCAAGGCCGACCACCTGGTCGGTATCGTCCTCGCGGGCGGTAAGCATGAGAACCGGGCCGGGATATTCCTGCCGCGCCTTGCGGCATACCGTGAGCCCATCCATGCCCGGCAGCATCAGATCGAGGATGACAAGATCCGGTTGTTCGGCAAGTATTCGCGCGAGGCCGGTGTCGCCTCTGTCCTCGATGGCAACGATAAAACCCTGCTTTACCAGATAGGCCTTAATCAATTCGGCCAGTCGCACATCGTCTTCGATGAGCAGAATGCGGGATGGTTCAGACATAATGGTATTACTCCGATTCCTTGACGACCACGTTTTCACTACGCCACTCTTCTTTCATGACCGGTTTATGATACTAGCATATCCCGGGCCGGCAGACTGTTGCTGTTTTGTCATCAAGTGTAACAATTTGTAGATTTAGCCGGATCTATAAAAAGCATTTTTGCCTGTCGAATATAAGTAGTGGCGAGTTTGTTTACAAATTGATACAATTTACAACATAATCGCTACAGTTATTTCTACAATTGCAGGATAAAAGTCTCATTCGAGCAGACGGAGTTATTAAACATTTTCAGCAAAGGGAGGGGTAAAATGAAGTCAGGAAGAAAACATGTGATCGGGATATTGGCAGTCGGTGTGTTGAGTATCTTTATCGCCGGCAGTGTCCTGGCCGATGATGGAGCATGGAGGGCGAATTACGGTCAGTTTAAACTCGGGGGGTTCCAGCCTACCGGCGATCTCGATGATGCCGATTTTGATGCAGGCGTCCAGGTATCTGGAGCGTATGGCCGATATCTTACCCGTTATCTGGTGGTGGAGACGGCGATAGAAGGATTTGCTTTGGAAAACGATGTACGCGGTACCAGTGCCACTGCCGGCAGCTTCGAACAGGATAACACCCTTGCGACAGCAGCTTTTCTAGTGACGCTTAAAGGAGAATGTCCAGTCGGCCCGGTCAGTCTTTTCGGCGGTATCGGCGGAGGCTTCTATCTAGTGAACCTGGACAGCGACATCGACACTTCCCTGCTCGGTGACTTCAGCACCGATGACGACGATGCGGTATTTGGCGCGCATGTGGTGGCCGGCGCGAACTATGATATCACAGACCGGTTCTTTGTCGGTTTGGAAGGGATGTATCGCTGGACCGACGATCTGGACTTGTTTGAGACTGTAGCACTCATTCCGGTCGAGTACAGCGGCGATCTGAGCGGCTTTTCGATAACCGTCAACGGCGGCTACAGATTTTAATACGTCTCAGGGGCTGCGAAAACCTTGTTCTTTTACCGTCATCGGGGCCTGCCGCTGCAATGAGTTGCACCGCAGGCCTTTCCATCACTCGTCGAGCTTGTCCAGCCGGTATCTGAGGGTTGCTCTCGACAGGCCCAGGAGTCTCGCCGCCTTCGACACATTGCTGCCGGCAACCTCCATGGCATACTGGATGCACCTTCTTTCGACCTGCTCCAGGCCGACCCGATGATCGAAGATGAGCAGTTTGACGATCTGGTCGAGATCCAGCTCGCCCAACGGTTTTTCATGGGATTCATGGAGAATCACGTGGCGGGAGGTGATTTTTTCGCCTTTCGCCAGGATCATTGCCCGTTCGAGCACGTTGCGCAATTCTCTGATATTGCCTTTCCATTGATGGTTGTAGAGCATATCCATGACCTTGTCCGACATGACCGGCGGCCTGCGGCCGAAGGCGGTGCTGAATTCCTTGATGAAATAGTGGGATAACAGCGGGATGTCGTTGCGGCGCTCGCGAAGCGGCGGAATGCGGATGGGAAAGACGCTGATGCGGTAGAAGAGATCTTCCCGGAATGTTTTCTCCCGGACCATTTTTTCCAGATCCTTGTTGGTTGCGGTAATTATCCGGACATCGCTCTGCACGGTCTTGCTGCCGCCCAGCCGCTCAAAGCTTTTCGACTCGAGCACCCGGAGAAACTTGGCCTGGACGTCGAGTTCCATATCGCCGATTTCGTCGAGAAAAAGCGTTCCCCCCGAGGCGATCTCGAATTTGCCCTTCTTCAGTTGCTGAGCTCCGGTAAAGGCGCCCCGTTCATAGCCGAACAATTCCGCTTCAAGCAGCGCGGTCGGGATGGCCGCACAGTTGACAGGCAGGAAAGGTCCTTTTGAGCGGGCGCTGTTGAGATGGGTGGCACGGCTCAGCAGCTCCTTGCCGGTGCCGCTTTCACCGGTGATGAGCACGGTGGTGTCGGTATGGGAGACCTCGCCTGCAAGCCGCAGGATCTCACAGATTTCATTTGAGTTGCCGATGATATTGTTGAAGGTGTATTTACTCTCAATCTCGCTCCTCAGGTACTTGACTTCCGAGGTCAGTTGACTGATCTGCATGGCCTTTTCGACGCAGGCCCGCAGTTTGTCCTCGGTGAAGGGCTTGGTCACATAGTCAAAGGCGCCCAGGCGAATAGCCTCGACGGCATTGTCGATTGAGCCGAAGGCGGTGATGATGATTACCGGCACCTCCGGTTTTACTTCCTTGATATGGTTCAGGACCTCCATGCCGCTCTTTTTCGGCAGCTTGAGGTCGGTGATCACCATGTGAATGGTCTCGCTGTCAAAGATCTCGATGGCCTGGGCTCCGTCGCGGGCTTCGTACATGTTGACCTGCATATCGGACAGCAGCATCATGATGACTTCGCGCATCCTGGTTTCGTCTTCAATAATGAGTAGATTTGTCATCGGCGCCTTATTTCTTGAGTATGCATGGGAAAAAGAGATGGAAGGTGGTACCTCTGCCTTCGGTGCTTTCTATCTGGATATGACCACGGTGCAGCCTGACCAGCTGGGAGACGATGGACAGGCCGAGGCCGATGCCGTCATCGCTGAAACTGACGAACGGTTCCATGATCTTGCCCATATATTTTTCGGGTATCCCGCAGCCTTCGTCGCCGATCGAGACAATCAGCCAGTCGCGGGCGAGGGTAAACGGGTTGCGGATGGATATGAATCTCTTGTTGATTGTGAGCATTTCCGGCTCTTTTTCCGCCCTGATTTTTATCGAGACGGTCCCGCCGTCCGGCATGGCTTTGAAGCTGTTTAAAAAGATATTCATAAAGATCTGGCGGATCTGCGATGGATCGGCCTCAAACAGGGGGGCGGAAGGCGGAAAATCGCGGACAAAGCGATAGCCCTCCTCCAGATAGCGTTCTTCGGTGGCCGACAGGGTCTCTTCCAGCAGGCGGATGATATCGACCTCGCCCAATACCGGCGTTGCCGGTTTGGCAAACGCCAGGAAGGCTTTCAGGGTGGTGTCGAGGCGAACCACCTCGGCCATGATAAAGCTGGCGGCTTTTTCGCGCATCTCCCAGGGCCGCTGACGGTCGAGGACTATCTGGGTCGAACCGAGAATGATGCCCAGGGGGTTTTTGATCTCATGGGCGATGCCGGCCGTCATTTTGCCGACTGCCGCAAGTTTTTGCTTTTCCTGGAGTTCGGCGTAGGTGGTTTTCAGTTCGACCAGACTCTTGCGCAGGGAGAGCGCCATCCGGTTGAACGATCTGGCCAGGTCTCTGGCTATATCCGGATCCTTGATGGCAACGCGGTATTCCAGGTCGCCGCCGGTGATCCGTTCGATGCCCTGCTGCAGGCGGAGCAGGGGACTGATGATGGTCTTGGCGAGAAGATAGCTGAGGATGCTCGACAGGAGAATGGCGATGATCACCAGGGTGATGGTGGTTTGTTTTATGACCTGGATTTTGTGCAGATAATCGGAAATCGACAGAGTAATTCCCACCGTCCAGTCCTTGTCGGGATACTGCGAATAGGCGGTGAAATATTCCTCGCCGCCAAAGGAGGTGCGGCCGAAGCTGGTCTTGCGGGTATTGAGGTCGGCAAGACAGGCCCGAAGCAGATCCAGCCGGTCGGATTTTCCCGGCAGGCCGGCCAGCCACGGATGGGCGATAATATGGCCGGTGCGATTTTCAAAGATATAGGCGACGCCCTGTTCGCCGATATCGATGCCCTGGAGAAATTTCGAAAAAGCAACGAGATCGATATCGATGCCGCAGACGGCGCGGAGAAATGTGTTCTCGGCGAAAATGGGGGCGGAAACCGTGATTCCCGGTTTTTGCGTAGAGGCAAACAGATAGACATCGGTCCAGTGGATTCCTCTGCTTTCGACCGCGCCTTTATACCATGGCCGTACGCGGGGATCGAAGATTTTATGGACCTCGGGGCGTTGCGGCGGGACCATGAGGAACCGGCCCTGCTCATCGCCAACATAGATATTGACGAATTCCGGATGGTCTTTTTTGAACAGGTGGAAATAGTGCAGCAGTTCCCGCTCGTCGGAAGAGTCGATGAGTCCCTTTTCGAACAGCCTGGCGAGGAGGTTGACGTTCGAGGTGTGCTGGGCGAGAAAGGAGGAAACCCGTTTGGAGATCTGCGCCGCCGTACCGATGGTGTACTGCTCCATCTGATTTTCCGCGACCTTCAGGGCCTGCAGATAGCCCACGTAGCCGGTGCCGGGAATGAAGATGACGATAACCAGCACCAGGGCAAGAAAAACCCGCAGATGGAAGGACTGGCGGTACTTCCTGAGGGTGTGTTTGAGTTTCATCGGTTTTTTTCTCTCCTTTTAAGGTGTTTGTCTGTGGGCGGAGAGTGCAAGGGCAAGGTCGTTTTTCAGGTGATTGTTTGCAGTCGGTTTCGTCAGATATTCCATGACCAGTTGTTCGCTTGCGGGTGCCGGGTGATGCCAGGTCAGTAGAACCTTCAGGGCTATTCCTTCGAACAGGGCATCCGGCTTGCCGTCTTGAATGGCGCGCATCGAACGGAATGCCTGTTCATGGTCGGGTGTGTGGCGGATAATCTCCAGATGGGCGAGGTCGACCCATGACAAGGCGGATTTGGGGTAATACGGCTGGTGTTCTTTATCGTCGCCGATCAGCTGAACGGTCAGCCATGGGGCCGGCGGGAGAAGGCTCAGTTTTTCCGCGGGATAGGTGTTGACGATCTGCAGATAATAGTCGATCCCTTTGCTTTTGTCGTGTCGAAGATCGCAGGATATCCAGCCCAGATACCAGAGTGCTTTCGCGGCGATCTCGGGGATGTCGGTGAACTCGGCGAGTATCCCAAGAAATTCTCCCTCGGCGAGGCTGCACTGCCGCCCATCGGCCAGACGGTAATCGTCACCCAGTTGCAGGTAGGCGAGCTCCAGCGCCGCCATGCCGCCATGAAGCCGGGCTTCCGGATGGATGGTCCTGACCGCCTTCAGGGCGGCGGTTTTTTCCGCAGTAACATCAAAAGTGGATCTGGCATATGCCAGCTGCTCTTCCGGTGTGGCCAGAATCGGGATATGAATGGCGTCGATGACTGTATAGTTGTAGCCGTCTCCCGCATTTTTTTTTGCGACCTGGGAAGACTGGCAGGCCGTCATCAGAAGGAGAAGGATGAGGATTGCCGGGAAACAAAGTTGTCGTGTCGTGAAGAGTTGCAGATAATTCAGAATCATTCCAAAATACTCCTGTGCAGAACCGCCGGGCACAATACGTCTTTATCCTCTCTGCACCCCCTATAGCCGATGCAAAAAAATCATGCAATTCTATATATAGCAAGAGTTGCGCCCCGATTGCAAAAGACTGTCGGAATTTTTCATATTATCCCGGGAAAAGGCGCGTAGGTTGGGCTGTGAAGCCCAACATCCCAAAAAAACGTTGGGCTTCACAGCCCAACCTACAAAGCTTTTCTCCGCTTCTTCAATATTCCTGAGCTTTTTCCCGACATTTTGAGTGGCGAGGTTGAGGGAAATTGGCTCATATGCTCAAATAGTGTTTAAGTACTTAAAAATAAATATAAAATATATACAGTCAGGCGAAGAGGGTGGAAGTATTTGATCATATCATCAAACTCGATTATTTTACCCAATTGAAATCCCGGCAAAGTTATGCCGCGGAGACGATGGAGATTCCGGCTGAAGAATGGGGAAGCTGCCGGAGTTGCAGCGGACTGGTTATTATTCGACGACCAAAAACATTTGCTGGCAGGTAATTTGCAAAAGCATTCGTGGGAAAAGCCACGTAGGTTGGGCTGTGAAGCCCAACATCCCCAAAAACGTTGGGCTTCACAGCCCAACCTACACCCGGCGAGAAGCAATGTCCTCTGAGGGCATCCACCATCAATCAGCATCATAAGGAGAAATTGTATGAGAATCACAACCAAACTTGCCGTTACCATGATGTCTTGCTTCGTCATGGCCTTAACCGCTTTGCCGGAATATCTCCAGGCGAATCAGACCTTTGTCACCATCGGTACGGGTGCTGTCACCGGCGTCTATTATCCGGCCGGTGGCGCTATCTGCCGTCTGGTGAACAAAGGTAAAAAAGAGCACGGTATTCGCTGCTCGGTTGAGAGCACCGGCGGTTCCGTATACAATCTCAATACCATAGCCGGTGGTGAGCTGGATATGGGGGTAGCCCAGTCCGATATGCAATTCGAGGCAGTCCAGGGTCTGGGTAAATTTGCCGAGGTGGGCCCCGATAAAGATCTCCGGGCGGTTTTTTCCCTTCATCCCGAACCCTTCACCGTTGTTGCCAGGGCCGATGCCGGCATCAAGGAATTCAAAGACCTTAAAGGCAAGCGCGTCAATATCGGCAACCCCGGTTCAGGCCAGGAAGGCACCATGAAGGTCGTTATGGATAAATACGGCTGGACCAAAGCCGATTTCAAACTGGCATCCGAGTTGAAGGCGGCCGAGCAGTCGGCAGCGCTCTGCGACAACAAGGTCGATGCCATTGTCTATGTCGTCGGTCATCCGAACGGATCCATTCAAGAGGCTGCCACCGCCTGTGATACCGTAGTCGTCAATGTGGCCGGCAAGGAGATCGATGAACTCATTGCCGCGAATCCCTACTACATGGCTGCAACAATTCCCGGCGGGATGTATCGCGGCACCGATAATGATGTGAAGACCTTCGGCGTGGGCGCAACCTTTGTTTCCTCGGCCAAAGTATCGTCAGACGTGATCTATCAGGTTGTCAAAGGCGTATTCGAGAATTTTGAAGATTTTAAGCAGCTGCACCCGGTTTTTGGTGTCCTCAAGAAAGAGGAAATGATCAAAGACGGACTCTCCGCACCGCTCCATGACGGTGCCGTCAAATACTACAAAGAAGCAGGATTGATGTAGACCTGCAAGACAACGGCAGGTCGTTTTCACCTGACATGCCGTTGGTCCTTCCCGCGCTTCCCGGCTGATTTTTTCTCCAAAAATCGGCCGGAGGTGCCGTACGCAACCGTACAGGCAGTACTCAACGCTCTACCCTTCGTGTCTGCGGCACTGTATTTTTCCGGAAGCTGCAGACTAACGGGATAACTTTGCCCGTATCAGTGACAAATGAATTGCCGGAGTGGCTTCCGATCGAGGTCTCGCCGGGCTGTATTACACTCAAAGGAATTCCCTTATCTGGAAAGAAAGTATTGAACAAGGAGCATCCCCCCTATGACTCGAGAAATAAACAGTCGGGTTCCCGAAGCCGAACTCCACGAACTGCTTGCCGAAGCAGACACCGGAGGTCGACGACCCATCGGGGCCGTATCGAAAAAAGTTCTTCTGCTGGTGCCGATAGCCTGGACGCTGTTTCAATTGTGGTATGCGTCACCTCTGCCGTTTCTCCTTAATTTTTTTGTAATCAACGATACCCAGGCACGGGCAATACATCTCGCCTTTGCTATTTTTCTTGCGTACACTGCTTTTCCGACCTTCAAAACATCGCCCAGGGACTATATCCCCCTGCAGGACTGGGTGGTGGCTCTCATTGGTGCCTTTTGTGCATCGTATAGTTTTATTTTTTATGCTGAACTTGCCGCACGGCCTGGTCTGCCGACATTACTCGATCTTACCGTCGCAATAACCGGAATCGTCATTCTTCTTGAAGCGACCAGAAGAGCGCTTGGCCCACCGTTGATGATTGTGGCGGCGATTTTTATCATCTACAGCTTTGCCGGTCCCCACATGCCAGCAGTAATTGCCCATAAAGGGGCGAGTTTTGCCAAGGGCATGTCGCACTTCTGGCTGACGACCGAGGGGGTGTACGGCGTGGCCCTCGGGGTTTCCACCGGCATGGTGTTCATGTTCGTCTTGTTCGGCTCGCTGCTTGAGTCGGCCGGGGCCGGCAACTTTTTTATCCGGGCGGCGTTTGCCTGTCTCGGCCATTATCGCGGCGGCCCGGCCAAGGCGGCGGTACTTTCTTCGGCCATGACCGGTCTGGTTTCGGGATCTTCCATCGCCAATGTGGTCACCACCGGGACGTTTACCATTCCGCTGATGAAGAAAGTCGGCTACAGCGCCGAAAAAGCAGGCGGGATCGAATGCGCTTCCTCGGTCAACGGCCAGTTGATGCCGCCGGTCATGGGGGCGGCGGCCTTTTTAATGGTTGAATATGTCGGCATTTCCTACCTCGAGGTCATCAAGCACGCATTTCTGCCGGCGATTCTGTGCTATATCGGCCTGGTCTATATCGTCCATCTCGAGGCGTGCAAGATGGGGTTGCAGGGCATTGCCCGCACCCATAAAAGAACGTTTACCCAGTCCCTCCTTTCTTTTGTCGGGACTATTCTGGCCTTGATCGTTATCGGCGGCGCGACCTATTACGGTCTTGGCTGGATCAAGACGGTGGCGGGTGATGCGACGCTGTATATCGCCGGCATTCTCATTGCCGTCGCCTATTACGGTCTGCTGATAGTCGCCTGCCGGGTGCCCGAATTGCCAACCATCACGGAAATCACCGAGTTGCCGGATCTCTGGCCAACCGTCCAGGCCGGCATGTATTATCTGCTGCCGGTGGTGGTGTTGATGTGGTGTCTGACCGTCGAACGCCTTTCGCCGGCCCTTGCCGCCTTTTGGGCGACGGTTCTGCTGATGGGTATCGTCCTCACCCAGCGTCCCCTGAAAGGGTATCTTCGCCGGGTGAAAAGCGAGGAGTTCTCCTTTCGGCGAGGGTGGCAGGATATGGTCAAAGGCATGGGATCGGGGGCACGAAACATGATCGGCATCGGCGTTGCCACCGCTGCCGCCGGCATTGTCGTCGGTACGGTAACGCTGACCGGCATCGGTCTGGTCATGACCGAATTCGTCGAGTTCATCTCCGGCGGCAATCTCATCCTGATCCTGGTCTTTACCGCCGTTATCAGTCTTTTGCTCGGCATGGGCCTGCCGACGACCGCCAACTATATCGTTGTTTCCACCCTCATGGCGCCGGTGATTGTTACCTTGGGCGCCGAGAACGGTCTTATCGTCCCGTTGATTGCGGTGCATATGTTTGTCTTCTATTTTGGCATCCTGGCCGATGATACTCCGCCGGTAGGCCTTGCCGCCTTTGCCGCCGCCGGGATCTCGGGGGGCGACCCCATCCGCACCGGGCTGCAGGGATTTGCCTATGACATGCGGACCGCCATTCTGCCCTTTATCTTTATCTTCAATACCGAGATCCTGATGATCGGCATCGGCAGCTGGTTCCATTTTTCCATAGTGGTGACAGCCTCTGTCATCGCCATGCTGGTGTTTGCCGCAGCGACACAGGGGTATTTCCTGACCAAAAACCGGTTGTGGGAGACGGCGGCATTGCTGTTGATCGCCTTTACTCTTTTTCGGCCCGGCTTTTTCTGGGATATGGTTTATCCGCCCTTCAACGAGCGATCCGGGGCCGACATCGAGGAGCTTGTCGGCAAAATGGTGCCCGGTTCGCAGCTGCGCCTGATGGTCCGGGGAGAGGATATGCGCGGCAAGAGCTACACCAAGGCGGTAATGCTGACTCTAGGTTCGGAGCCCACCGGTAAGGACAGGCTGAAGGGAATCGGGATTGAAACCCGCAATGAAGGCGGCAGGATCTTCGTTGAGAATGTCGCGTTTGCGAGTGCCGCCGAAAAGGCAAAGATTGATTTCGATCAGGAGATAGTCACTCTCTGGTTCGAGACGGATCGACCGGCCAAACAGTGGATGTTCGTTCCGGCCTTGCTGCTGCTCGCCTTTATTATCACCATTCAGGTTAATCGGAACAGGCGCCTCACGGCCTTTCGGCTCAGCGAGAGTCACGCCGTCTCCTAAAGCGCCCTGCGCCTGCCGGAGGCTTACGTTCTTTGGCAGGCGCAGTTTCCGCAGGGGCAATGGGCGACCATCATTTTACCGGGGGGTGGGAGGAAGGTTGTATGATTTTTTCAGGAAATAAGCGGAAATCTCCAGGCATTGCCGGCAAAACAGCTCTGGCCTGTGGTTTCCTCGTGCTGGTCATGCTGGTGGTCAACGGAATCGTTTCCCTCAACCTGGAGAAAAACCTCGTTGCTGCAATTTTTGCCCAGTATGTCCGCACCACTGAGATTTCAATCGATGAACAGGGCCAAAACCAAAAGGAAGAGCTGAAACGGCTGGTTGCCGTAAATACTTCGATGCTTGGTCGATCCTGTTCGAACTTCATTTATAATTTCGACCGGGATGCGATTGTCAATACGCTGAAATCGGCACTGCAATTCCCCGGCATTATCGCCATTCAGGTTGTCGATGAGACTAATGACCCGCTCTTTGCCGCCTGGAACGATCCGGAACCGGTGATCGGCGAGGTTCTGCCCGCGGATTTCAAAAAAGAGGAACGCTTGTCTCTTGCCGCCGATTCCCAGTATAAGGGCGGCAAAGTCGGCAGCGTCCGTGTGTATTATACCGAGGATATTCTCCAGAAGCGTATCGATGCATCGAAGGAAAAAACTACTGCCGAGATCGGCGGCTTCCGCGAGAATATCGACAGTCGGGTGGCCGATGCCGTCTGGATGCAGGTCATCGCAATCGCGGTGACGGTGTTGTTGCTTATCCTTTCTATCGTGCTGTGCATAAATCTGGTTGTTATCAGACCGGTAAAAGCACTTACGGCCATGGTCGTCGACCTGGCGGAGGGCGAAGGCGATTTGACGAAAAGACTGGAGATTAAGGCTCACGATGAAATAGGAGGCCTTGCCGCAAAGTTCAATGTTTTTATCCTGAGAATGCAGGAGTTGGTCAAGAGCGTCGCCGGGAACACGCGAATTCTCAAAGACTCGGCGAAAGAAATGCTGGCGGTGGCCGATACACTTGCGAGCGGGGCACAGGATATGTCCCGTCAGTCCGGCAGTGTGGTTCTCGGCGCCGAAACCATGAGCAGCAATATGACGGGAATTGCAGCGGCCAGTGAGCAGGCATCCGCCAACGTCGCCATGGTTGCCGCCGCAGTGGAAGAGATGAATACTACCGTTCATGAGATAGCCCAGACCTGTGCACGAGCGCGTCTGGTCACGGAAAAAGCGGTGGAAAGTACCACCAGCGCCGGGAGTCAGATCGATCTGCTGGGACGCGCGGCTCAGGATATAAGCAAGGTTACCGAGGTGATAACGGAGATTTCCGAGCAGACCAACCTGCTTGCCCTGAATGCAACCATAGAAGCTGCCAGGGCCGGTGAAAGGGGCCGGGGCTTTGCGGTTGTGGCCAATGAAATTAAAGAACTGGCCAAACAGACTGCGGCTGCGACTTTTGATATAAAATCAAAAATTGAAGGAATACAGGACACGACAGCCGCGACCGTCTCGGAGATAGGCGGAATCGCCGAGGTGATAAGAAATGTCAACGACCTGGTTACGTCTATCGCGGCCGCAGTGGAGGAGCAGTCGGTGACAAGCCGGGAGATTTCCGAAAACGTCAGTCAGGCTGCTCTGGGTATCGAGGAAGTCAACAGCCAGGTCAACTCCCATTCCACCATTTCCGGTGAAATTGCCGGGGCAATCGCCGACATCGATCGCACCACCTGTGACGTGGCGGATGGCAGTGTCAAGGTAAAGGACGGTTCGACTGCTTTGCAAAAGCTCTCCCTCCGGTTGAATGGCCTGGTCGAGCCGTTTCGAACGTAAGATATTTGCTGCATCCTGCGGTATGGCTGCCAGGATGCAGCATCCCCTCACAGCCTTTCAAACCTGGCCTGGAAAAAGCGCAGATATTCCGGCTCATAGACCATTTTCAAGCCGGTTGCCTCCTTTCTCTTGTCGTACACTTCTTTTACCGCCTCGGCGACCACGTCCATGTGGGACTGGGTGTAGACACGCCGCGGAATGGTCAGCCGGACCAGCTCAAGCTTCGGCAGGCGGTGGGCTCCGGTCTGTGCGTCCCGGCCGGCACTGACAATACCCCGTTCCATCGCCCGAATACCTGAATCGACATAGAGCTCGGCGGCAAGGGACTGGGCGGGGAAGACCTCCTGCGGCAGATGGCTGTAAATAGCCAGTGCATCGAGAAAAATCGCATGACTGCCGATGGGCCGGACAATGGGGATCGACCAGTCGAGCAGCAGATTGCCGAGATAGCGGACCTGTTCGACCCGGGCACGGATATGGTCATATTGAACCGCCTCGGTGATGCCGATAGCCAGGGCCTGCATGTCGCGGCCGGCCATTCCGCCATAGGTGTGCAGGCCTTCGTAGATCACCACCAGGTTACTGATTTTCTGGAAAACCGCCTCGTCGTTGACGGCAAGCCAGCCGCCGATATTGACCAGGTGATCTTTTTTGGCGCTCATCCAGGCCCCATCCGTATAGTTGCAGAACTCCAGGAGAATTTCGGCAATTGTCCGATCTTGATACCCCTCTTCCCTTTCCTTGATAAAGTAGGCGTTCTCGATCATGCGGGTCGCATCGAGGTAGAGTTTGATGCCATGCCGATTGAGGAGAGTGCGAAGTTCCCGGACATTGGCCATGCTCACCGGCTGGCCTCCGGCCATGTTGACGGTCCCGGCGATACTGAGGTAGGGGATTTTGTCCGCGCCGACCCGGTCGATGAGAGCTGCCACTTTTGCGAGATCGACGTTGCCTTTGAAGGGATGGCTGTTCTGCGGGTCATGAGCCTCATCGATAATGACATCGACGAAGGTGCCGCCGGCCAGCTCCTGGTGCAGCCGGGTGGTGGTGAAGTACATATTGCCGGGGATAAAGTCGCCATCTGAAATCAACGCCTTGCTGATCAGATGCTCGGCACCCCGGCCCTGATGGGTGGGAACCATGAATCTGTAGCCATAGTATTGACGAACTTTTTCCTCGAGGTCATAGAAGTTTCTGCTGCCGGCATAGGCTTCGTCGCCCATCATCAGGCCGGCCCACTGCCGGTCGCTCATCGCCGAGGTGCCGCTGTCGGTCAACAGGTCGATATAGACATCGTCGGAGCGAAGCAGGAAGGTGTTGTAGCCCGCCTCTGCGATTGCTTTTTCCCGCTCGGGCCTGGAGGTCATTTTCAAGGGTTCGACCATCTTGATTTTATACGGTTCCGCCCAGGATCGTCTTTTTTGTTGTTGTCCCATGGTTTGCATGAAAGGAGTCCCCCATAAACTTTTCTTCTCTTGCCGGTTTTTTCATTATCCGGCGAAACATTTCTCTATGTAAAGTAGGGAGGCTGAGGTATTTAGTAAATCCTTTCCCAGCTTGTTAAGGAAGACATCCGGCGCGGCGATATCATCGGCATCGTGACATGTCCTACCCTGGCAGGAGCAATACCGTCTGCGATATTGCAATGTTCAACGATGCAATCCGATTTTCATTTTGACTCGTAAGACTGTTTGGCCATATACTGTTTACACACATCGCCTGCTTGCACTCGTCCTGAAAATGAAGGATATGTCGTTTTACCGGAGAAAATGAAACCTGCATGAAGCAACATGTACTGATTGTCGAAGATGCGCGGATGTTTTCCAAGGTATTGCAAAACCGCCTTGAGGATCGAGGATTTAAGGTCGTCGTTGCCGAAACCCTGGCATCCGCCGAAAAAAAGATCGGTCTTTACGGCGAGCTCTTCTTTATTTCCCTGCTCGACCTCAATCTGCCGGACGCGCCCCACGGTGAAATCGTCGATTACGTGACTTCATGTGGAATCCCCAGCATCGTTTTTACCGGCTATTTCGACGATGAGCTCAGGGAACAGATGATTCAGAAAAAAGTCGTCGATTATGTGACGAAGGAAGATCCGTCAAGTATCGATTTTGTCATTCATCTGGTCTGCCGCATCCACGAAAACCAGAGAACCCGGGTGCTGGTTGTCGACGATTCGGCCACTGCCCGCCGATATGTGCTGGAGCTTCTGGCCATCCAGCAGTACAGACTGGCGGAAGCGGCAAGCGGCGAGGAGGCCCTGAAGGCGCTTGCGAGGTATTCGGATATCAGAGTTGTCCTGACCGATTATATGATGCCGGGAATGGACGGATTCGAGTTGACCAAAAAGATCCGGCTGAAATACGGCCGTAACGAACTGGCGATAATCGGCATGTCAGGCTACGGCAACAATATCCTCTCGGCGAAATTCATCAAGTACGGGGCCTCGGATTTTATTATCAAGCCTTTTTTGGTTGAGGAATTTCATTGCCGGGTCAATCAGAATGTCGAGATTCTCTCCCATATAAGTGCCCTGGAGGAGGCGGCGACCAAGGATTTCCTCACCGGTCTCTATAACCGGAGGTACCTGTTCAGTGTCGGCAGCAAGCTTTTTGCCAGTGCTCGCCGGAACCAGATCGACATCGCCACGGCAATCCTGGATATAGATTATTTTAAACAGGTCAACGACAGCTATGGCCATGACGCCGGCGATCTGGTCTTGCGGCACCTCGCCGACGTCCTCAGGCAAAACCTCCGGGAAACCGACATCGTCGCCCGTCTGGGTGGCGAGGAGTTCTGCCTGCTGCTGGTCAATATGGACCGCGCGGCTCTCGAGCCTTTCCTCTACCAGCTGTGCACCACCATCGCGGGCCACGATGTTCCCTGCAGTGAAAAGGTGGTGAACATCACCGTGAGCATAGGGGCCTGCGCCTCGATTCACGATTCCCTCGACGCCACCTTAAGCATCGCCGACACATGTCTCTACAGGGCAAAAGGACAGGGCCGGAACATGGTGGTCATCGAGTGATTTCAGTGTTTCCGGGTCAGCAGGGTCCTGGCTTTTGAACCGATACAGATGAGGTGGTGTTGTATAAGGCAAGACAAAGAGCGGCGGCTGAACGTAGAGGGAACAGGCAATGAAAACGAAAGCAGCCGGCGGCTACTGGTCGAATGCGCAATTGGCCGAGGTTGTCGAAATGGTTCGCAAGGCCCATGGCCTGGATCTGTATCCCTACGATGGCAACTTCCTGGCGAATTCGCTTGACAGGCGGATGACGGCGACCTCCATCCCGACCTTGCCTGCCTATGCCGAGCTTCTTGGCCGCGACCCGGCAGAGGCTGAGGTCCTCTTCCGGTCGTTGAACGTCGTCTACAGTGAGTTCTTCCGTAACTCTCTCGCCTTTTCACTGCTCGAACATCTCATCCTTCCCGGTTTTCTCGATGCCCTCGAGAAGTCCGGCCGGAGCGAAATCCGCATCTGGTCGGCCGGCTGCGCCACCGGTCAGGAAGCCTGGTCCGTTGCCATTCTGGTCGCCGAGTTGGCTGGAACGGACGGGAAACCGATCCCCGGTCGCATCATAGCCTCCGATGTGTCTGCGTTCGATCTGGCTAAGGCCCGGGCCGGTATTTATCGCCCGGAGGCCATGGGAAATCTACGATTAAAGCATGTGTATAACTATTTTACCCGACAGGGCGATGTGTACATCATCGTCGACCGACTGAAAGAAGGGGTGGAATTTGTCGTCCACGATCTGCTGGATGAATGTACGATTTATCCGCCGGAGAGTATCTTCGGCGATTTTGATCTGGTGCTCTGCAGCAATGTGCTCATGTACTATCGGCCGGAGATGCAGCGGCTGATCCTGAGTAAAATTCTCCGCTCCCTGACGGAAGGCGGGATATTGCTTACCGACGGGACGGAGCGGCAGCTTGTCGAGAGTATCGGCGGTTTTCACCGGATCGCCGCGCCGGCGGCCGTTTTCAGGAAGAATTGAACGTGGGGTGTTAATCTCTGCGACAGGAATGCGAATGAAACTGAACGACTGGAATATGACTCTTGCCAAACAATTCCGCCTGGGGCTGGGCATCATTCTGCTGGTTGTCCTGGTACTCGGCGGAGTAGCCTGGAGACAGGCGGATCTGCTTTGGCGGCAAACGGAGACGATGTATAACCATCCCCTCCAGGTCCGCAGGGCGGCAGATGAGATGGAAGTCGTCTTCATGGGTATTCATGGGGCGCTGAAGGACATGATGTTGGCGGGCAGCAACCAGGAGATCGCTGCCGCCCTGCAGGAGATCGAAATTCTTAAAGCAAGAGCCTTCCGGCAGATCGAAGTCATGTACGATCGTTACCTGGGGCCGCGCTCCGACATAGTCGCCCTGGAAAAAGAGCTCGTCGCCTGGAACGCGATCCACGAGGAAACCGTTCGGCTGGTTCGCGAGGGACGAATCGCCGAGGCAAAATCCCGCAGTCACCCCGGCGGTGTCGGCGGCAACCAGGCCGGTGTTCTGCTCGGGCAGGTCAATATGGTCGGCGAGTTTGCCAAAAACAAGGGGAACGCGCTTTTTCTGTCGGCAACGGCAGAAAAAAATACCTTAAAGTACCGGTTGACGATAATCATCGGTGTGATCCTGCTGCTTACCCTCTACGTATCCTACATTCTCCAGCGCAGCATACGAAAACCATTGGGCCGACTGACCGCAGCTGCCGAGCGCTTTCGTGCGGGCGCTTTCGACACCCGCAGCACATATACTGCGGCAAATGAATTCGGTGTTCTTTCCGCGGCCTTCAACGCCATGGCCGAGGCTGTGGAAAAACAGATGCACATCGATCTTCGCGCCGCCCGGCTGGCAGAGGTCATGCTGAGAGAAACGGAGGTCGACGGCTTTTGCCGGGAGCTGATCAAGGAGCTGCTCCAGCAGTCCGGTTCTCAGAGTGGTGCAATCTATTTCTTGAATACTGCCAACAACATGTTCGAACAGTTTGCCGCTATCGGCCTTGCCGGAGGCAGTCAGGTATCGTTTTCCGCAGCGACCCGCGAAGGTGAGTTCGGTGCTGCGCTGGCCACAGGGCGGATGCAGCGGATCTCGGAAATCCCCGAGGACACGCGCTTTGCCCTGAGCACTGTGAGTGGCCTGTTTATCCCAAGGGAAATCATCACCCTGCCGCTTCTTGCCGGTCAGGAGGTGGTAGCCATGATCTCCCTGGCCAGCATCCGCAGCTACGAGGAAACAACCCCGCTGCTGCTGGAAAAGGTTCTCGGTACTCTTACCGCCCGGATTAACGGAGTCCTGGCTTTCCGGCAGGTTCAGGAGCTCGCCGAACGGCTTGACCATCAGAACCGGGAACTGAACGTTCAGCGACGGGAGATGCTCATGCAGGCGGAAGAACTGACCCGTCAGAATGCCGAACTGGAGATGCAGAAGACCCAGCTGGAAGCCGCTCACCGGCTGAAGACTTCCTTCCTCTCCAATATGAGTCATGAACTGCGAACTCCTCTCAACTCGGTGATCGCCCTCTCAAGTGTCCTGAACCGGAGGCTTGCCGGAGTCATTCCGGCAGACGAATTCAGTTATCTGGAGGTGATCGAACGCAACGGCAAGAACCTCCTGATGCTGATCAACGATGTTCTCGACCTTTCCCGGGTTGAGTCCGGCAGGGAAGAAATGCGACTTACTTGTTTTGCCATGGGGGCACTTGCCGGCGAAGTCGTGGAAATGCTGGCGCCACTGGCGCGGGAAAAGGGCATCGTTCTGGAGAATCTGGTGGAGGAAGATCTGCCGGTTATCACCTCGGATGCCGATAAGGTCCGCCACATCCTGCAGAATCTTATCGGCAATGCAGTAAAATTTACCGATGCCGGTTCGGTGGAGATATCGGCCCGGCAGGTCGACAACCGGCTCGCTGTGGTTGTCCGCGATACCGGCATAGGCATTGCCGCCGCTCATCTGCCTCGCATTTTTGAAGAGTTCCGTCAGGCCGACGAAGGTACCTCGCGCAGATACGGCGGCACCGGTCTGGGGTTGGCCATCGCTAACCGATACGCCGCCCTTTTGCACGGTGGCATCACGGTTGAAAGCACGCCCGGCCAAGGTTCGACCTTTACCCTCTGGCTGCCGTTGACCCTGGATCTGCCCGGAGTGGCCGTCGACAAGTCAGTTTCAACGCCCTTGAAATCCGCTGTGCCTGTCCCTGCACGTGTTGTCGAGGGCCGGGGCCGATGCATCCTCCTGATTGAAGACAGCGAACCGGCGGTGATCCAGATGACCGACATACTCACCGGTCGGGGATATCGGGTGGCGGTGGCGCAAAATGGCCGGGAGGCCCTGGCGCAAATAGACAGTTTTTTGCCCGATGCGGTGATCCTCGACCTCATGATGCCGGAGATGGACGGTTTTGAAGTCCTCAGACAGATCCGCAGTACCGAAAGAACTGCCTCCCTGCCGGTACTTATCCTGACCGCCAAACACGTGACCAAAGAGGAACTGAGTTTTCTCAAGGGCAACCATGTGTACCAGCTGATCCAGAAGGGCGATGTCAGCAGGACTGAATTGCTCACAGCAGTCGCCGGCATGATCGAGCCGCTGCATATTCCGCCGGCGGCAGGAAGCCGACGATGGATATGAACCTTCTCTACCACCCTACGGAGGGGGTACTGCATGGCAAACCATGAGCTGAAAATCCTGGCGATAGACGATAACCGGGATAATCTGACGACCCTGAAGGCGGTCATGGCAGACAGGCTGGCCGGGGGAATTGTTCTCACCGCCCTGGATGGGGCAAAAGGAATCGAACTGGCCCTGGCGGAAGACCCCGATGTGATTCTCCTCGACATCGTCATGCCGGGGATGGACGGCTACGCGGTCTGCCGCAGATTAAAGGAAGACAATCGGCTGAAAACGATTCCGGTACTTTTCCTGACTGCTCTCAGGACCGACCGGGACAGTCGCATCAGAGCCCTGGAGGCCGGGGCCGAAGGCTTTCTTGCCAAACCCTTCGACGAGGTCGAGTTGTGCGCCCAGATCATGGCAATGGCCAAAATCAAGGCTGCCAATATCCACAAGCGCAAGGAGCGGGAAGAGTTGGCCGGGCTGGTAGCCGAACGGACCCGCCTGCTGGAACATGAACTGGCCGAACGGAGGCGGGCGGAGAGCGCGCTGAAAGAGAGCAACGAGCGATTTTTAAGTCTTGCCGATAACATCCCGGGAAGTATAGCGTATGTCAACGCCGAGACGCTGCAGTATGAGTTTGTCAATATCGCCTTTGAAAAATCGTTCGGGATTCCCAGGCAAAAAATTATCGGCAGTCATATAAAAGAGATAATCGGTGAAAAAAGCTATCGATTCGCCCTTCAGTTTATCAACCAGGCGAGAACGGGGCAGGCGGTATCCTATCAGGATACCGCCTCTCTTCTCGCCGGAACGCGCTGGGTCGAAGTAAATTACACCCCGGTTTTTGATCCTCGCGGCCGGGTTCAATCAATTGTAGTAGTCAGTTTCGACATCACCGACCGCCGCCAGGCCGAAGTAGCGTTGTCGCAAAGCGAGGCGCGGTACCGGCGTATTACCGAGGGCCTGGCGGATTATCAGTATACCGTGCGGATCGAACGGGGTGCTCCCGTGGAAACGATCCACAGTCCGGCCTGTCTCTTTGTAACCGGCTACTCGGCCGAGGAGTTTGCCGCCGATCCGTATCTTTGGCTGAAAATGGTTGCACCTGACGACCGTGATATGCTCATAGCCCGGGTGGAACAGGTCCTCGCAGGCAAAGATATCAAGCCTATCGAGCACAAAATCATTCGAAAAGACGGCGAGGTCCGCTGGGTAAACGATAATATCGTACTTTGCCGGGATGAATCCGGAATCCTGCGCTCCTATGACGGCATCGTTGGCGATATCACCGAACGTAAACGTGTTGAAGCGACCAATCAGATGCTCTTGCGGGAAACGCAGGATCGCTACCATGAAATTGCCGCGCTTATGCGGGCTTCTCGGGCAGTTCTGGAGAACCAGGATTTCGCCGCTACTGCCAGGGTAATTTTTGAGGAATGCCGCCGGCTGCTGGGGGTTTCAGCCGGTTGCATGACTCTGCTGCACAAGGATGCCGCCGAGGCAGAGGTGCTGTTTCTGGACACCGGTGTTCCCGACTCTTCCATGCCCGAAGTCCCGCTCATGCCGATAGCCGGTTTTCGAGCCGAAGCCTACCGCGCCGGCAAGACGATCTTTACCAATAAAAGAGTGCAGGGCGGGATCGATTATCTGCCCGGCGGCAAGGCGTCGGCTGCGAATATGATCCTTGCGCCCTTGCCTGTCCAGGGCAAGGTGGTGGGCTTGCTTGGTTTTATTGACAAACCCGCCGGATTTACGGCGGAAGATGCCGGTATAGCCACGGGATTTGGTGAAATTGCCGCGCTGGCACTGGCAAAAAGCCGTAATCTCGAATCGCTTGAAAACAGCGAGGTCCGTTTTCGTTCACTCATCGAAACGGCAACGGATGCCATCGTCTCGGTCAATGGCGAAGGCAGGATTACCCACTGGAACAAGGGTGCGGAAAAACTTTTCGGTTATACTGCGGAAGAAGCGGGCGGCAGAGAGGTTATCCTGATTGTCCCGTCAGGTATGCACGAGGCGCACACTGCCGGCTTTGCCAGGGCATTGTCCAGCGGCCGGCTGCAAAATTCCGGGGTTTCGAGGGAACTTTCCGGACGGAAAAAAGACGGCGACGAGGTCCCTGTCGAACTGACTGTTTCGCAGTGGCAGACGAGGGAAGGAGTTTTCTTTACCAGCATCATCCGCGACATCAGCGAGCGCAAGCGGGATGAACAAGCCCGAATGAAGCTGCAGGCCCAGCTGAATCAGGCTCAGAAAATGGAGGCCATCGGAGTGCTGGCTGGCGGAATAGCCCATGATTTCAACAATATTCTGGGTGCCATTATCGGATACACCGAGATGGCGAGGGACGACGCGGATGATCGATCACCTTTGGCGGACGATCTCGACAAGGTACTGATTGCGGCGCATCGGGCCAAGGATCTGGTCAAGCAGATCCTCGGCTTCAGCCGGCAGTCGACGGTCAAGCGCATTCCGATAAAGATACTGCCGTTGATCAAGGAATCGCTGAAGATGCTGCGCGCCTCGATCCCCACAACCATAACCATCAAAAAGAATCTTCAGGTGGTGGGGCGGACTGTCCTGGCCGACCCGACCCAGGTCCACCAGATCATCATGAATCTCTGCTCCAATGCCGCCCATGCCATGGAGCATGGAGGAGGAATGATGACGGTGACGGTAAAAACCGTGTCGCTTGATCAGCCAAAGCCATTCGATTCCTGCGAGCTGCTGCCGGGCGAATATGTCGAGCTGGCGGTAAGCGACACGGGGACCGGAATTGGCACGGAAGTTCTGGAAAAAATATTCGATCCTTACTTTACGACCAAGGAAGTCGGCAAAGGCACCGGAATGGGCCTGTCGATCATCCATGGCATCGTCAAGAGTTATGGCGGCGCCATCACCGTCGACAGCGTGGTTGGCCTGGGGGCTACTTTCCGGGTCTATTTCCCCGTGGTTCAGGAGGAGGAAAAAAAGGAGGAGATTGCTCCAAAAGCTCCTCTCGGCAAGGAACGGATCTTATTTTTAGATGACGAGGAGGTCCTTACCAGGATGGGGAAGGTTCTGCTGGAGCGCCTGGGATATACCGTTACCGTGTACAACGACAGCCTCGAGGCTCTGGCCGCTTTCATGAGAGATCCCGATCAGTTCGATCTGGTCATTACCGACCAGACCATGCCCGGCATGACCGGCACCGACTTTTCCCGAAGGCTGTTGCAGCTCAGGCCCGCCATGCGGATCATTCTCTGTACCGGCTACAGCAATCTCGTCAACGAGGAATCGGCAAAGCTCCTCGGTATCAAAGGATTTGCCTTGAAACCCCTGAGCAAAAACATGATCGGTCAGCTGATCCATCAGGTTCTGAATGAAAGCCCGGTGCAATGATCCTCGGTCGTTTCTTTATTCCAACTAGCTTTCAAATTGACGTTTTCTGGCAGGGTGCACTCTGTGCACCATCCCGAATCTTTTTATCCAGTACCTGGCGGACAAGACAGGCGATCTCGCTTTTTGCCAGAGGTTTGAAGGCGAAGGCACTGATGCCGATTGCCTCGGCCTTCTCTTTTGTCATGATGGTACTGTGTCCGGTGCAGAGAATGATCGGCAGCTCCGGGCGGATCTGCAGCAGTGCAATTGCCAGCTCTGCGCCTGTAAGCGAAGGCATGGTCTGGTCGGTAATGACCAGATCGAACCGCTCGGGATTTTCCCGGAAGACGTTCAGGGCATGGGTGCTGTCTGTTACGGCGAGGACGCTGTAGCCCAGGTTTTCGAGCAGGGTTGTGCTCATTGCCGCGATCATTTTTTCATCATCGACAAAGAGGATGCATTCATTGCCTCCCGGGATTGGGGCTTCTCTCTCGGGCAGGGCAGGCTGCGATGCCGATACAGGCAGAAACACCTGAAATACCGTCCCTTCTCCCAGCTGACTGTAGCAGGTTATAAACCCGCCGAAGCCTTTGACGATGCCGTGGACGATGGACAGTCCCATTCCGGTGCCTTTGCCCATTTCCTTGGTGGTGAAGTAAGGAAAGAAGATCTTCTCCCTGATTTCGGGAGCCATGCCCGTGCCCGAATCGGCGACGGAAAGGCGGATGAACGGACCTGGAAGGAGATGCGGTTCCTTGCGCAAATCTTCGGCGGAAAGAAAAATGGTTTTCAGGGTAATATCGAGAAAGCCTCCCTTTTCCTCCATTGCATGAAAGGCATTCGTGCAGAGGTTTATGACTATCTGGTGCAGCTGCGAAGGATCGGCGAGAACTGTCGATCCGGCTTGTTCGAGATTTTGCCGGATTTCAATTGTCGCGGGCAGGAATGGCCGCAGCATCTTCACCGCTTCCTTGACGAGATGGGCAGGCTGCAAGGGGATGCTGTTGGTTTCCGTCTGCCGGCTGAAGGCCATAATCTGTTTTACCAGGTCCCTCGCCCGCGTACTCGCACGGAGGATCTCGCCGATATATTCGGTTGTTTCCGAACCCGGAGGACAGTCATTTTTCGCCAGCTCGGCATACCCGACGATGGCTGCCAGGATGTTATTGAAGTCATGGGCGATCCCGCCGGCAAGTGTCCCTACGGCTTCCATCTTCTGGGCCTGGGCAAGTCTTGCCTCCAGAGCCTTCTTTTCGTTTTCCGCCGCCTTACGGGCCGTTATGTCGGTATCGACGCCGCGGAAGCCGAGAAGTGTACCGGAATCGTCCTGGATCGGGACGGCGGAAGTAAGCAGGCAGATCTCGGTCCCGTCTTTGCCAATGAAGGTCTGTTCCTTATTCCTGAAAGCGTGTTGCGCTGCCGCAGATTCCCGGAAAATTCGACGGGCTCGCTCAGCCTGCTCAGGAGGCATGAAATCGAAGCAGCAGCGGCCCAGCAGTTCCTCGGGTCGATAGCCGAGAAGTCCGGATGAATGTTCCGAGCAGAATAAATACACACCCTCGGCATCGGTTTCCCAGATCCAGTCGCTGATATTGAGAGCAATATCCCTGAACCTTTTTTCGCTTGCTTTCAGTTCCCTGGTTTTCCTTTTTACGGCCGAATTGAGCAGAAAGATAAAACCGAGTGAAATGACAGTCGCGGCGACGATGAGAGAGAAAAGAGGCATCAACCAGGAGGGAAGGGCGCCGGGACCGCCGGGCGAGGACATCCATCGGTTCAGGGTCTGGAAATAAAACGACTTCTTGTCCATCTTCCAGGCGGCAAGGTGGGCGTCGATATGATCGAGAATATCCCGGCGGAGTCCCTTTTTACAGGTAAAATAGATGGAGAAAGGCGAGAACAGGATCGAGGTGCCGATGAGGTTGTAATCATCGGCGTGGCGGAGGCCGAAATGCTGAGGGGCAACCCCGGCATCGACCTCGCCGCTGTGCACGGCCTGGAACACCTCGCCGTGACTTTCATATTCGATTATCCGAACACTGCCGCCAAGCTGCTTAACGGTTTTGATAAAGTTTATTCCGCTGATATCGAGGTGCATTACCGCTATTTTCCTGCCATAAAGGTCGGAGATATTCTTCGAGTGATCTTCAGGTCTGGCGAAGATCTGTCCCCAGAGCTGCAGCACCGACTCCCGGCCGTAATCCATGACCTTTGCCCGCTCATCCGAGTAGGCCACCGACATCATCACGTCGATTTCTTCATTCTCAAGCCTCTTCAGTCCTTCTGCCCAGTTGCCGGGCACAAACTCAATATGGGTTGCTTCGTCACGGAAAATCTCCCGTAGAAGATCCGGGTTCAACCCTTTGGCCGAACCGTCCTTGTCGATAAAATTCATCGGGCTGAATGGAAAGATGCCGATTCTGATCGTTCGGCCCAGGCCATGTTCATCGGCCTGGGTTGGTGCGGCAAGGAGCAGCAACCAGAAGATCAGCCAGAGCTGTCCGGCAAAAACGGCCGTGAAACTTCCGGTTGAGCAAAAAGAGAGCTCATGATAGGTTGAAAGAACCGTTCTCCAGCCGGAGAAATGGCCGAATCGGCGGGGAGGTTCTTGACGGGTCATTTATCCGATTATGTTTAATTTAAAAAGGTTGGCGGTTTGACTGTATTGATTGTAGGTGAATGATTAAAATATGTCAAACTCTGCTGAATGATCCCCTGCGTGAAGCTGAGAAGAGAAAGGCGGGTATGTTGAGCAGCTGTTATGATTAGTCCGCCATAAGGAACATTTTGATGAAAAAATCAGCTGTATTGATAAGGGCAGCGGGGCTCCTGGTCCTGGCCGGCAGTTTGCTGTGTTCAGCACCATTCGCCGTGTCTTCCGACGTCCGGGAGGGACTGCGGCAGAAACGCGTTTTCGATCCGCCGTCCGAAGGCGGTCAACGCTTTCCGAGCGGGACGGTGATCCCGCCGACTCTTCCGCCGGGAGGAGTATTTGTTCCCCTGGAGGGCAACAGACCCAAAGATGAAGAGAGCAGGCATCGGCCAAAAGAATACCAGACAAAGCCGCCGAATTACGGTCAGCAATACGGCTGGCAATCCGGCAGAGATGACGCGGGAAGGCGGGACAAGGAGTACAGAAAGCATAAATATAAATACAAATCCTACGAGTATCCAAGATCTTACACATACAGACGGCCTCCTGCCGATGCCTTTTCTTTTTATATTACCGGGGTGCCGTTTTTTTACCATTCCGGCACCTATTATCGGCAGCATCGCGATGAATATGTGGTCGTGCCTGCCCCGGTCGGCGCGCGAATCCGGGTCCTGCCGGATGGCTGCTCGACGCTCTACACCCGGGGATACAGTTATTATGTCTGTGATGACGACTATTATCGGCAGGATGACGGAGGCTATATTGTCATTGAAAGACCGGTCTACGTGTATCGCGATGCCGATGTTGCCGATGTTGCAATTGGCGAAGAAGTCCGGGTGCAGGTCGATGTTCTCAATGTCCGCTCGGGGCCCGGGACAGGCTATGACATCGTTACGCAGCTTTATCTCGACGATATCGTTCCGGTACGCGGCAAAAAGCAGAACTGG
The DNA here is from genome assembly GCA_000961725.1 of Desulfobulbaceae bacterium BRH_c16a. GTDB lineage: Bacteria > Desulfobacterota > Desulfobulbia > Desulfobulbales > Desulfocapsaceae > Desulforhopalus_A. Next base: position 374,989 of record LADS01000004.1, on the reverse strand, counting down.
TACTTTATCGATTCTCCCGATGGCACAAGGGGATGGATTATGAGTCGATACGTCGAGCTCTATCGGGGGAGACACGGCGGCGACGGGTAATTCGGTCCTGTCAAAGCCAACTCAGGATACGTGCAGTTTTCTCGGAACAGCAGTTTGATATTTCGTAAAGGACAGATGCGGTAATGGATGAACAGGTCGTTAAGGAACTTGAAGAGATCGTAGGGGTGGAGAATGTATCCACTGCGCCGGTCGATAAGATTACCCATTCCTATGACGCCACCCAGCAGCGGTATCTGCCGGATGTGGTCGTGTATGCCGGCACCACCGAGGAAGTGAGCAGGGTAGTCCGACTTGCCAATCGCCGCAAAATCCCGGTGCTGCCGCGCGGGGCGGGCAGCGGCTTCACCGGCGGGACTCTGCCGGTACGTGGTGGAATCGTCCTGGTGTTGACGCGGATGGACAGAATTCTCGAGATCGATGCCGAAAATCTCACCGCCGAGGTCGAACCGGGGGTGGTGACCGGCGAATTGCAGCGGCAGGTGGAGAAAGTGGGGCTGTTCTATCCGCCCGACCCGGCTTCCAAGGATTTCAGCACGCTCGGCGGCAATGTCGCGGAATGCGCCGGTGGGCCGCGATGTTTGAAATACGGCGTGACCAAGGATTATGTGCTGGGTCTTACGGTGGTCACTGCCACCGGGGATATCATCAGGACCGGCGGCAGGACCCTGAAAAACGTGGTCGGCTATGATCTGACCAAGCTCTTCGTCGGATCGGAAGGTACGCTTGGCATCGTCACCGGGATTATCCTCAAACTTCTGCCGAAACCGGCCGGCAAAAAGACCATGCTGGTGCAGTTTGAAACAATCGAAGGGGCGGCCAGATCGGTCTCGGCGATTATCGGGGCTAAAATTATTCCGACCACCCTCGAATTCCTGGATGCCGCCACCATCGATTGTATCCGCGGGGCAAGCACTATTTTTCTACCCGATACCTGCCGGGCTCTCCTGATCATTGAAGTGGACGGCGATCTTGCCATGCTTGATCCCCAGGTTGAGCGGATCATGGAGATTATTCGGCCTTTCGGCATACTCTCCACCAGGATTGCCGCAACCCATGATGAATCCGAGGAAATATGGCAGGTACGACGGATTGTCAGTCCCAGCCTGCGTAAGGTCAATCCGGATAAATTCAACGAGGATATCGTCGTCCCCAGGTCCAAAGTGCCGGATATGATCCGGGCGCTGGAAAAGATCTCGGCAGAGTATCAGGTGCCGATCGTCAACTTCGGCCATGCCGGCGACGGCAATATTCATGTCAACATTATGGTAGATCTGAAAGAGCATGGGATGAAGGAGAAGATCGAGAAGGTGCTGGACGAGGTGTTTCTCGCTGCGGTCGGCCTGCGCGGCTCGATTTCCGGAGAACACGGCATCGGCACCGCCAAGGCGAAATACCTGGATATGGAACTCGATGTCGCTACCATTACGTACATGCAGCGGATCAAACATGCCTTCGATCCGAACAATATCCTCAATCCCGGCAAGATTTTTCTGGAAAGCTACCCATGACTGCCCCGCCAAAACCGAATTCCGACGTTGTAATGGACAAGAACAAGAATCTCAAAGATTATGAAAAGGTCATCGGCGAATGCGTCAAGTGCGGCGTCTGCCAGGCCCATTGCCCGGCCTACCTGGCGAGCAGGAGGGAAGGGGCGGTAGCCCGCGGCAAGATAGCTCTCGCCGCAGCGCTCCTGGGCGGCGAGGTCGATCTGGAAAAAAGGCTGCAGGAGGATATCGGCATGTGTCTGATGTGCGGTTCCTGCGTCGGCAAATGCCCGGGCAAGGTGCCGACCAACGAGATTGTCGGGGCCATCCGCCGGCAGATTACCGATAATGGCGGGCTGTCATTGCTGGGTAAAGGAGTATCGACCCTTCTCGGTTCGCCGGCCCTGATGAAGACGTTCGGTAAAGGCGGGGCGATATTTTCCCCTGTGGTTTTAAAAAAGGTGCCGGAAGCAAGCGGCCTGCGGTTACGGTTTCCAATGTCGGTCATGCCGGACAGGACTTTTCCGAAAATCCCGTTCCGCAATCTCTTCGATCGGGTGAAGGAGTTTTATCAGGGGAGTGCCGATAAACCGGTGGTCGGATTTTTTGCCGGCTGCGCCATCACCTATGTCTATCCGGAGATAGGTGAGCATATGGTGACCATCCTTCGCCGGATGGGCTATTCCGTCTTTATTCCAAGAGGCCAGCAGTGCTGCGGCATCCCGGCCCTTTCTTCGGGAAACGGCGGACTGGTCGGGGAGTTGGCCGAGGCCAATGTTACGGCCTTCGGCAAGCGGGCGGTGCAGCACATCGTCACCGCCTGCGGTTCCTGTAACGGCGGGATAGGCGAATACTACAAGACAATGAAAACGGATTTCGGCGATTTTACCGGCAAGGTCGTCGATTTCAGCGTTTTTCTGAAAAATGCCGGTCTTTTTCAAGACCTGGCCGCAATGGAGAAATGGCCGGAACGGACGAAGGTCACCTATCACGATCCCTGCCACCTGAAAACCCAGGGGATAACCAGAGAGCCGCGCGAGCTGCTGAAGGCCCTGCCCAACGTCGATTTTGTCGAGATGGAGCATGCCTCCTCCTGCTGCGGTCTGGGCGGGACCTTCTCGGTCACCCACTATGAATGCAGCAAGGCGATCGGTGCGAAAAAGGTGCCGGGGCTGAGGGAGAGCGGCGCAAGTCAGATCGCCACGGCCTGTCCCGGCTGCATCATGCAGTTGCAGGATATCGTTAATCATGCCGGGATGAAGGTGAAGGCGGTTCATATCCTTGAGCTGTTGGCCCGATCTATGTTAAGATAATGTCAGGTCCATGAAGAAGGCGAGCGGCGGATCCGGCTGCGGAAGGAGTGTCGCGGTCATTGTGCTCGGGTAGTTGGCTCTCTGATAAGGAGGAGGAAAAATGAAGGCAATTGAAAAAATTGTTGTTCCTGTCGATTTTTCAGAAAATACCGATAAGCTTGTGACGTACGCAGGGTATGTGGCTAAAAAACTGGGCGCGACCATTCATTTTGTCCATGTGGTTGCGCCCTATCCCGGCGATGCAATGATAGGCGTTCCTTTTGCAGCGGAATACCGGGATAAGATCTATATCGCTTCAAAAGAGAGAATGGCCAATCTGGTTCAGGACAACCAGAGTCTCTGCCCGGGATGTACCGGACAGGTGGTGCCCGGTGAGCCGGTAGAGCAGATTATCGAGATTGCCAAAGAAAATAATTCAGACTTGATTGTCATCAGCACCCATGGCGCCAAGGGATTGGAAAAAATTCTCCTTGGCAGTGTGGCGGAGCGCGTCCTGAAACGTTCTCCTTGTCCGGTTTTGATCATGAATCCCTTCAAAAAGCAGTAGCGCAGATCTGTCGACAAAGGACCCTTCGCCTGCGAACAGGCCGGTTGCAGCACTCCCCGAGTCGTTTTCGGCCGGCCTGGTTTTTAGTGCCTTACTCCTTAAAAGCTTGTCATAAAAAACAAGAAAATGAGTTTGGAAAAACATAGGTGACCAAAACACCACCAAGGCACTTATCCCCTCTGCTGTGGGAGGGGATTATAACCCTTGGGTTGCGGGCTTTCTGCCCGCATTAGTTGTGTTACTTGTGGGCCACCGGCAGAGGGGGGGCCGGCAAGGTGTTTCCGGTTCTTGGAATAACCGGATTTCCGAGTAGGTGATGGGGCAGTTGTTGCTCACAGTGGTCAAACTGAAATTCACCTTCGGCAAAAATTGCAAGACAGGTATCGACTGCATCGATATCGTACCATACTCCGCGATATTCGCGCAGTTCGGCCAGCGCCGCCTCGACCCCGAGAGCGGGGCGATAGGGTCTAAAGGAGCTTTTTGCTTCGGTGACGTCGGCTACCGCCAGGATCCTCGACTCGAGGAGGATCTCATCGCCGCGAATCCCGAAGGGGTAGCCGGATCCGTCCAACCGTTCATGATGCTGCAGGACCATCCGGGCACAGGGCCAGGGGAAGGGGATCCCCTTGAGGATTTCGTAGCTTATCTGCGGGTGTATTTTGATGACATCCATCTCGGCGTCGAGAAGCTGTCCGGTTCTGTTCAGGATGGAAACCGGAACTCGGATTTTGCCGACATCATGCAAAATTCCGGCGATGCGGATCCCCTCGATTATTTTTTGCGATAAGCCCATTCTCGAGGCAATGGCGCAGGCCAGCTGGGCCACACGCTGCTGGTGTCCGGCTGTATACGGATCACGAATTTCAACCATCAGAGCCATGCTGGAGATAATGCCGTCGAGCATTTCCTGAATCTGCAAGGTCTTCTTTGCCACCATCTGTTCCAGCAGGACATTCTGCGAACGGAGCTGGGATTTCATTGTCGCCAGGGCCAGATGGGTCTGCACTCTGGCTTTAACCTCTGCGGCGTGAAACGGTTTGGTGATATAATCCACCGCCCCCAGGGTAAATCCTTTGGTCTTGTTGACCGTCTCGCTCATGGCGGTAATAAAGATAACGGGGATCGACCGGGTGGCAGGATTGTTCTTCAGTCTGCTGCAGACCTCGTAGCCGTCCATTTCCGGCATCATAATATCGAGCAGGATGAGGTCCGGATGATATTTTTCGGCATATTCAAGGGCCATGCTGCCCTTTTTGCTGATGCCCAGCCGGTACTCTTCTTTCAAGGTATTGACCAGCAGGTCGATATTCGTCGCATTATCGTCAACGATCAGGACGAGAGATCGAGTTTCGTTCATTGGCCCCCTCCTACAGAGTCGCGGAGATACTGTATTGTCTTCTTGGCGTGATCGTAATCGTAGCGGCTGGTTTCGGTTTCGAGGTTCTTGAGCACCAACGGTTCGACTATTTTACGACCGGCGAGCCGGTTAATGGCCTCTGCCGTTTTTGTTTTGATTTCTTCGGGATCGGCGCGATCAATGGCTTCGTCAAGGCCGGCGAGCAGTATCGCCAGTTCTTTATCGGTCGCCGATGAGTCGGCGGTATTGTTATGCTCCTCGGCATCTTTGGCCATCTGCTCAAACAACGTCAGCAACCTGGTCAGTTCCTGCTGCAACTCCCGGCAGAGAACAGCGATGGTCTCCGTCGGCAGATGCTCATGGCATCCCCGTTCCAGATCGTCCGCGGCCTCGCGCAGCTCCCCCGCGCCGATGTTGGCGGCACTGCCTTTGAGGCTGTGGGCCAGGTGGAGAAGGGCTTCACGGTCGTCTGCGGCAAGCGCCTGTTCGAGCTTGTTGACGGTGAGCCGGTTATCTTTGAAGAATCCGGTCAGGATGTCCTGAAAGGTTCGCCAGTCGAGCCCGGTCGACTGCAGCACGGTACCCACATCGACTCCGGGAAGATGGAAAGCGAGCATCTCATCATGCTCCCCGGTGATTGATTCAAAAGGTTCATCCTCTGACAATGCCGGCAGGTGCTTTGCATCGGGAGGTCCCGCAGCAAGGCTGTAATCGCAGGCATTGAAGCGGTTTCGCAGGCGACGCCAGAGGGTGTAGAAAAGGCGGTCCTGATTGATCGGTTTGGCCACATATCCATCCATGCCCGCCTCCAGACACTTTTCCTCATCGCCCTTCATGGCATGGGCGGTCATCGCAATTATCGGCAGGGAATCGCAACCAGGCAGACTCCTGATCCGTCCGGTCGCCTCGTAGCCGTTCATTTTCGGCATCTGGATATCCATCAGTACCGCATCGAAGCGTTGTGTCCTCACTGCCTCGACAGCTTCTTCACCGTTGGCTACAATCGTGACCTGAATCCCGGCCCCGCCCAGAATTCCCTGGGCCACCTGCTGGTTGGTAAGATTATCTTCCGCCACCAGGATCCGGCATCCCTCCAGGTGCTTTTTGTACATGGAGGCCCTGGTGGTGAAATCGCCCTTTGCGTCGCCCTTGCGCAGCCCCTCTTTGCCGAAAGCATCCATGATCGCATCGAACAGGGTCGACTGAAAAATGGGTTTGGTCAGAAAGCCGTTTGTGCCGACCTTTTCCGCCTCAGATTTATGTATTTCCCTGGCAAAGGCGGTCATCATGATAATCGGCAGGGAGAGGCGGAGGTCTTCCCTGATTCTTCGCGACGCTTCAATGCCGTCCATACCGGCCATTTTCCCATCCATTAAAATCAGTTCGACAGGGGTTTTTGCCTGTTCTTTACTGCCCAGCCTGTCGACTGCTTCCGCGCCGGACGACAGCGTCTGCACTCTAAAACCAAAAGCATGGAGCATCTTGGCCATAATGTCCCGGCTGTCGGCGCAGTCATCGACGACCAGGACGTTCAACCCTCTGATGTCCGCCGGAAAAACATATCTGGATTGCATCGCCGTTCCTGCTTTGACCAGCCGTATGGTAAATGCAAAGGTCGAGCCTTGACCGACAGCGCTGTCAACCCGGATAGCGCCCTGCATCATCGTCACGAATTTTTTACAGATAGACAGGCCAAGACCGGTGCCTTCATGTTTTCTGGTCGAGGAGGAGTCTCCCTGGGTGAAGGGCTCGAAAAGATACGGCAGATAGGCGGGATCGATTCCGGTGCCGGTGTCTTTGACGGCAAAGGCCAGCTCCACCTGTTCGCCGGTCGGGCCATCCGCGGTATTGGAGGCGGCCCGGACACTGACCAGGATGATGCCGCCTGCGGCGGTGAATTTCATCGAATTGCTGATCAAATTGGTCAGTATCTGCTGCAGACGCAGAGAATCGCCAAGCAGGATGCGCGGCGTATCGAGATCGATATCGACCAGCAGTTCGATGTTCTTTTCAGCCGCCTGATTGACGAAGACGTCCATTACCCGGTCGAACATTTCGTCGAGCCGGAAGATTCTTTCCTTCAACTCCAGCTGTCCCGCTTCAATTTTGGAAAAATCGAGGATGTCATTGATGATCCCGAGAAGTGCATAGGAGGAATTCTGAACTATGTGCAGATAATGTTCGACTTCCGGTGACACTGCCTCAGCCATGGCCAGGTCGGTCGCGGCGATAATGCCGTTCATCGGCGTGCGGATTTCGTGGCTCATGTTGGCCAGGAACTGACTTTTGGCGAGAGTCGCCGCCTCGGCCTGCTGTTTGGCCTGTTCCAGTTCCTTGTCGGTCTTGCGATGCAGTTCCATCTCGGTCAGCAGCGACAGATGCGAGGCCTTGATCCGGCGATTGAGCTTCATTACCAGAGCGGTAAAGAAGGCATGGGTACAAAACATGAGAAAAGCGACTACCAGCCAAGGGGCATAATTCTGTAGAATGTCCTTGAATGTGACTTTACCCATATCCTTGTAAGGCCCTACCCGCAGATCCATCATAAGCTCCATGACCGGCTGATAATTGGCGGGAATCGTCCAGCCGGCACATTCGGCAGCCCGGGCGGCCGGTGAGTCGACCTGCATCTGCAACAGCGCCACGGCAACCTTTTCCGCCAGGTCGTCGGGAGTCTCTTTCACCTTGGCCATCGGCCAGTCGGGGTATTCCCGGGTGGAGCAAAGATAAGGGGTCTCCATCTCCGGGTTATGCAGCCGGGGGAAAACGTAAAAGTCGTCCAGCTTGATTTTCCCTTCGGCCTGCAAAACTTCCAGGGTATTGGTCCGTACCGAGCCGGCATCGACCAGACCGTCGCGGACGGCGTAGACAACCTCGTCATGGGTTTGGCCGAATCTGAGATCCGAGAAATCTCGCCTCGGGTTGACGCCGGCTTCCTGCAATTCCCGCCAGGCCATAAGCCAGCCGCCGAGCGATCCCTCCGACACTCCCATAAAGGATTTCCCTTTAAGATCGCGGAGTCTTCGGATGTCTGACCTTGCTTTTCGGCAGAAGATGACGCTGCCGTATTTGGAATAGGTCCGTCCTGATCGCAACTCCTTCAGGGTCGCAATTCTGTTGATGCCATACCCTTCTTCCAGCTCTACATAATATGAAGAATTGGTCAGAATAAAGTCGACCTTGGCTTCGTCGACGGTGGATGCGATGCGATCGTGCGGCAGAGGAACGATGATAAAAGTAAAGCCGGGAATCTTGTCGGTCAGATAGTCTGCGGTCGGCCCCCAGCTCTTCAGGCAGTGCTCGATTCCTCTTGTGACGAGCACCCCTATCTTCAGAGGTTTTTCTGCGGCCAGCGCAGGGGTGCCGCCAACCAGCTGCAGCAGAAAAACACCAAAGAGCAAGAGTGACAACGAAGGGATATGGCCGATGCCGTTTTCTTTTTTCATTGAAATAACTGTCGGACCGGGCCGACAGACCCAAGTGAAATTGCATCATGTCGCACGGCATGTCACCGGGCGGAATTGACGGGTCACCAACGATATAGAGGTCTAACATACCACAATTTCCCTGTATTTTCTTTCTTTTCCGTGCCGGGCTGTACAATACCGGCACAAACCTGTTTCTTCCAGGTTCCACGATGGAAGCATTGCCCAATACGATGGAATGCTCTACAATTTGTCAAGGAAACTGCGGAACGGTCGAAATGACTCGATATGTCACACCATGAATTGCGAAGGATCGGGTGTATGGATGGAAAAACTCGAAAAGGATTTTATTCTGAAACGGCTGGTGGTTGTCGAAGGTATTGCATTTATCGGAGTGATCGTCCTGATATGGCTCGATGAAGTCATCGACATCCCTTATCTCCTGCTCGGTGCGGAGCGTACCCCGATAAATTGGCGGGAATCGTTGTTCGAGAGCCTGTTCGTTCTCCCGATCTGCCTGATGATAATACATTATACTAAAGCGTTGTTCAGGAGGTTGAAGTACCTTGAAGGCTTTTTGCCTATTTGTGCCTCCTGTAAGAAAATTCGGGACAGCAAAGGAAGCTGGCAGCAGATGGAGGAATATATCACGGACAGATCGGAAGCGCAGTTCAGTCACGGCATCTGTCCGGAGTGTGCAAAAAAGCTCTATCCCGAAGTGTTTGGTGAGTCGGACAGGCCGGATGGCCGGGATAAGCCATTGTCAAGGAACAAGGAGGCCTGATTTTACCGCCTGCCGCGAAGTTCCAGGTGTACGGCAAGGCCAAGGCCTTTGAAGGTGTACGGCTTGCGCAGATACTGCCCCGCCCCGAGCCGCTGGGTTTCCTTGACCCGGTCCGTCTCGGTATAGCCGCTGGTAATGACGGCTTTCTGGCCCGGATACATTTTGATGATCCGCCGGTAGGTGTCGAGGCCGTCCATGCCCGGGTCCATGATCATATCGAGTATCACCACGTCGACAGGGCAGTCCCGCAGCAAGGCTATGGCGGCCTCGCCGCTTGCCGCCGTGGTCACCTTATAGCCGAGACCGATGAGGATTTTCTCGGCAATCTGTCGTTGCTCGGCAATATCGTCGATTACCAGAATCCGCTCGCCAGTCCCTGCCAGGTTTGCAGTGGCGATTGCAGCAGGTTCGGCAACCGGTTCTTCCCGGGTAACAGGAAAATACAGCTCGAACACCGTTCCTTTATCCAGCGTGCTTTGCACATCGATGTACCCGTTGTGATCCTGAAGGGTTCCCCATACTATGGCCATTCCCAGGCCGGTTCCGCTGCGGCGGCCCATGATTTTTTTGGTGTAGAAGGGTTCGAAAATTCGTTTGATATCCTCCGCGGCAATCCCCATGCCGCAGTCTTCCACCCGCACAAGGGCGTATTCTCCGGGGGAAATCGATTCATACCCCCGGACGGTACCATCGAAACAAAGGTTGGCGGTAACGATGACGATCGGGCCGCCATCGGGCTGGGCCTCGAAGGCATTAGTGACGAGATTCGTCAATGACTTGCAGAGATGGCTGATGGACCCTTTGATGTTCAGCAGGGCGGGATCCAGCCGGGTTTCCACTCGGGTGAGCGGATACCGGGCGAGCAGCTGCTTATGTTCAGGCGAAGCAAGATACTGGGTGATGATCCGGTTCATGTTGACCACCTCAAAGGTGACCATTCCCCTTCGGGCCAAGGTGAGCAGATCCTGCACGATGGCCGCCGCTTTGGTGCCGGAATCCCTGATCGTCGCAAGAGGCTTGCGAAGAGGATTTTCGGCCGGCAGAGTTTCGAGAAGTAAATCCGGGTAACTGACAATACCCGAAAGCACGTTATTCAAATCATGGGCTACTCCACCGGCCAATAATCCCAGTGCTTCCATTTTTTTCAAACGGTTCAACTGTTCGAGCAGTTCGTTCCTCTCAAGCTCGGCCGTTTTCGCGAGGGTATTATCAATGTATGTGCCGACTGCCCGCACGCCTTTTCCCAGAGTGTTTCGCTTGGTAATCTTGCCCTGGTCCAGGATCCAGGTCCAGCTGCCATCTTCTTTTCGCAGACGGTATTCCGCCCGATAATCTTCGGTATGGCCGGCCAGGTGATTCGCCATTGCGTGTTCAGCCATAGCCCAATCCTCGGGGTCGGCTTTGTCCGCAATGATATCCCTGGAGGGGGTGACGGTGGCCGGATCGCAGTTGAATATTGCAAAGGCCCTGCGGTCCCAGATGAGAGTTTCGTTTTCCAGATTCAGGTCCCATAATCCCTGTCCTGTTGCGCCGATTGCCAGGTTCAGCCGTTCCTCGCTTTCCTGCAACGCCTCCAGGGCCCTGTTTCTTTCATCGAGCATATGGTTGGCTGGGGCTGCCAAATATTTGAACTCGTTGTAGTGGACCATCCCTTCATCCATGCGGATCGCTTTCTGTGCCGCCGTCTCGAAAAAGAAGGTAAAAGCCTTGACGTTCCGTTTGAGGTTCTGGGAAAGGATGCGGGTCAAAAATGCAATGGCGATAAGGGCCAGCAGCAGAACCGTCCCGGCTTTCAGGAGGTGAGCCTTGATCTTGTGCTGCAGCTTTTCGTGTTTCTGCTGCAGGACCAGTTCGATATCATCGAGGTAGACACCGGCCCCGATCATCCAGCGCCAGTCGGGGACACTGTCGGCATAACTGATTTTCTCGCTCGGTCTGCCTGTTTCCGGCTTGATCGTGCCGACATACTGGACGAAACCGCCATCCGGCTCCTGAGAGATCCGGATGAGCTCCTGCAGCACCGGCACGCCATTTGGGTCCACGAAGTTCCACTGGTCCAAGCCAAGATTTTCAGGCTTGAAATGGGCGAGGGTGATCGCATCGAAATCATACACAAACACATAGTTGTCGCGATCGAAACGGATGGTGTTGATATAGGCCAGAAGCTCTTTTTGCACCTCTTTTTGGGCATCATCGACATATTCGCCGGTGCCGATGAATACGTCCAATTCTTTCAGCAGCCTGGCGAAGCCGATCTTTTTTGACATTTTCGAGGTTTCGCCGGGCCGGTACCAGTGCCATTCCATAAATCCTTCGCCATGCTCCCGGATTATTTTTAAGTAGCGCTGAACCGTGAAATGCCCCTGATCGTCCTGCAGGCTGAACAGATTCTTTCCCTCCAGCTCCGGATTGTTCGGCAACAGGACGTTTTTGCCCTGCATGTCATAGATGAAATAATACCCTCGCCCATGATTGAAGCGGATTGTTCGTAAACTCTCCCTGATCAGGGCCGTGAGTTCCTCCCGGTTTTTCGTCTCGTGATACTCTTTGTAGAGATGTCGACAGAGGTTGACGGCTTCATCCACCCGCCCTTCGAGATCCTTTTTGATTTCCTGTTCGACCGTATCCCGCCTGAATTTGACCTGCTGGATCACCTGGTCGACAACATTCTTCACCTTATTTTTCTGCTCGGCCACATACGAATCCCTGAGAAGCCGCGCATTCTCATCGAATCCTTTGAGCTCCGATTCGATCCAGAAAGAACCGATGGCGACAGCCATGAACAAGGCTGCGCCCATTACGCTGAAAAAAAATGTAAGGTAGAGACTGTTTTTTAAGGTTGGCATATTTCCTTGACGGAGTGTACAGAAAAAACGGCATTGTAAAAAAACTGCTGCCCAACTGTATCACGGCTTGTAACTAGAATACAAGGCGTTGGATTCCGTCCCTTGCTGCATGGAAAATCTTGCTCCCGGCGCAGGAACAGGATACAAACACATCACAGGGGGTATAAGTACCTTCACGAAATTCATTCCTACTCCTTTTAGCCCCCCTGAAAAACAGAAATGAATTTCTAAGGTACTGAAAAGAAAGAGTCTTCATCCCGGTTCAGGCAAAGTGAACCGCCAACCTTTACAGGTCTCATGAGAATATGGATGCATACACCGAAGCCCATCTCTTTGTAGCGGCGATAAGAGTTCTTCAGTATCAGGGAAAATGCCCGCCGGATCTTGAGGATGTCTGTGTAATGCTCGGTTTTTCCGTTGAACTCGGACATACGGTCTGCCGGCGGTTGGAAAAGCTGGGCATAATAGAGATATTTACGGATCCGTTTTCGATTAAGCTGGCTGTCGCAAACCATCTGGAGCTTGAAAATCTTCCGAAAAACGAGGCGGAAGAAAACAGTCTTGCCAGGGAAGTCGCAAGATTTCAGTCGGAGAAGAAGAATACCGATCAGAAGGTCGCAGCCATTCAAGCCGAGATGGCAAAGAAAAAGCAGGATTTATTTGCCGATATCGAAGCAAAATTCAAGAGGGAAATGGAAAAGCAGAAAAAGAGATAACGGCCGATTGACCATCCGCGGAGGATGGTCAGGGTTGTATGGAACTCGCTCCTCCCCCCCCAATAATTCCGCCATATACGTTTCAATTCATTCTTACTGAATCCCCTCTCGAAACAGTCGCCTCCCATTGCATCTTTGCAGACAACTGCCGTTCTGCCCGAGTAACCGTTCATCCAGTGCTCCAGGTTCGTTCAACAGACCGCCGAGCAGGTAAGCGACCATCGGGAGACTCCGATAGTTGGCTATGTGAGGTGGTCTGATCGGACGAAAATGGGGTGCTGGTGAACGGTTACCTGCCCGACGATTGCTTTCGGTTGATTGGGCAACGCCTGGTTCCGCTCCAGATGCTGGAGAAATAGATGCGGTGTAATTTGATAGGTTATTTATCGATTTAAAATTATGTCAGGAGCAGTTTGAATTTTTAGAAAATGTTTCATCCAATGTAAACATTAAAAAACTTAAAAGTACCTGATAAAGCAGTGGTGCTGTAGAATTCTTATCGGCCAAACCATGGGCGGAAGTTTATGGGGAGCAGATGGAGTTGTTAACCTGACAAAAATATCGCTTGACAAAAGGCCATGTAATTAGGAAGTATGGCAGGTGTCTTATAACCAATCCAACACTTATGGCTTAATACCCAGACACCGGAAGTCTCCGGGCAGGTAAAGTAATTCAGGCAACTTTTCAGGAAACTGGTTCGGCTGGGACAAATGAAACAGGTTACGCAGTACTGGCTTTCTCAACTGTGCAGGTCCATACAGGACGCAACTCATGCGGTGGTCTGCCTCCACTCGCCGGACTCGGGCAATTATCCCCCCATTGCTTTCTGGCCGGAAGGGCTGGCAGACCACACCGAGTTTGCGGCCACGGTCGAGGCTGTCCTGGCTGAAAACAAATGCCTTGTGCTGCAGGAAAGGGATACCGGGGACAATGCCGGTGAACCTGTCGACATACTTGCCTCGCCGCTATTTTTTCGCGGCCGTCTCTTCGGCATAATTGTCATTCGGATGTCCGGAAGGATTGCCGCAAAGCAGCAGGCCGCCCTGCAGCAGGTAAAAAATGCTGCCTTCTGGCTCGAAACCCTGATTCATCAACACGCCCTGGTCGGCAAAGGTCAACTGATTACCCTGGTGGAACTAGTGGCCTCTTGTCTGGAGCATGATCGCTTTCAGTCGGCGGCAACCGAGATAATGACCGATCTTGCCGCCCGGCTCTCCTGTTCCCGGGTGAGCATCGGCCTGCTGCACGGACAGTCGGTCGAACTGGAAGCGGTCTCCCATAGCGCCGGCTTCGATCATAAAGCGAGCCTCATCCGCGACATAACCGAGGCTATGCATGAAGCCGTGGGCCAGAACGACACCATCGTCCATCCGGAATCGGCCGAGGCGTTCTCTCTCGCCGTCAACCATGCGGCTCTGGCCAAAAAACACGGGATCGGAGCGATCCTGACCGTACCATTTGTCTCCGGCGAAAGGAATTCCGGCGCAATACTGTTCGAGCGTTCGGCGGATCACCCGTTCAGCCATGAAGATATCGAGTATCTGGAGCAGATCGGCGCGATGATCGGCCCTCTGCTGGAATTGCGCCATCGCAACGAGCAGCGGCTGCCGCAGAGGATCTGTGATGCGGTCCGCGAAGGGATTGTCAAAATCTTCGGTCCGGGATATCCGGCGCAAAAGGCCATCCTGGCCGCCATTGTCCTCTGTCTTGTCGTCATGTCTTTTGTCCGTGGCGAATACCGGGTAACCGGTGCGGCACGACTTGAAGCCAGTACCCAAAGGCTGGTGGTGACTCCTCTGGACGGATACATCGCTTCAGCCGGCGTCCGTCCGGGCGATATCGTGCGCAGCGGTGAGTTGCTCGGCTCCCTCGACGACAAGGACCTGGAACTGGAACGCAGGCGATGGTCTAACCAATTGGGACAATTGCGGATGGAGTACAGGGCTGCTCTGGCCAGGCATGATCGCACCAAGGTCAGCATCGTCCAGGCCGAAATTCTCCAGGCTGAAGCTCAGCTCAATCTGGTTGGCGAGAAACTGAGCCGTATTCGTTTTACCGCGCCGTTCGACGGGTTGATCGTCAGCGGCGATCTCAGTCAGATGCTCGGATCGCCGGTTGAACGTGGCCAGGTACTGTTCAAGGTGGCCCCCCTGGAAGCATACCGGGTCATCCTTCAGGTGGATGAACGCGATATCGGCGCAGTCGAGGAAGGCCAGAGCGGTCGGCTGGTGCTGGCCGGAATGCCGAGAAAACCGATGATTTTCACGGTGGAGAAGATCACTCCGGTATCGATTGCGGAGGATGGGCGGAATTTCTTTCAGGTGGAAGCCGGCTTGAAGGAAAAGACCGACCTGCTTCGTCCCGGCATGGAGGGCTTTGCCAAGATTGCGATTGACCGCCGCAGATTGATCTGGATATGGAGCCATAAAATCGTCGATTGGCTGCGGTTGATAATCTGGTATGTCAGGCCATGACACACCGTAACCTGAATCCGACTCCGAAAGGCGTCGAACGACCGACTCGATAAATGTCACTCTTCAGCGCATACTGGTACCGGGTAGCCGACATCAAACCATCGTTGTGCAGTCATGTTCGGGTCTGCCGCCACACCTACCGCGGCAGGAGCTGGTACGTTCTGCAGGACCCATCGTCCAGTCGTCAGCACCGCTTCAACAGTGCCGCCTATCTCATCATCGGTCTGATGAACGGCAGCCGGACCGTGCGGGAGATCTGGAACAGGGCCGCGGCTACCCTGGGCGACGAAGTGCCGTCCCAGGACGAGACCATCCGATTGCTCGCCAAGCTTCATGGCGCCGATGTGCTGCAGAGCAATATCTCTCCGGATTTTTTGGAAATGTTTCAGCGTCAGGAGCGACATCGGGGGAAATGGAGAAAGCGGTTGATGAATCCCCTGGCTTTGCGCTTCCCGTTGTTCGATCCCGATCGTTTCCTGGTAAAAGGGCTGCCGCTGGTTAAACCGTTCGCCGGCTGGGCCGGCGCCCTGCTGTGGCTTGCGGTCGTCGGCCCGGCCCTGGTGCTCGCCGCCGTGCACTGGTCGGAACTGACCTATGGCATGGCAGATCGGGTGCTGATCCCCGAAAATCTTTTGCTCATCTGGCTCACGTTTCCGCTGGTCAAGCTGCTGCATGAGCTGGGCCATGCCTTCGCTGTCCGGATCTGGGGCGGCGAGGTACATGAAATGGGCATCATGCTGCTTGTTTTTACGCCGATTCCTTATGTCGAGGCCTCCTGCTCCGCCGCTTTCCCCGAAAAGCACAGGCGGATCGCCGTGGCCGCGGCCGGGATAGCAGTCGAGTTATTCGTCGCCGCCCTGGCCCTGTTCCTCTGGCTGAGTATCGAACCAGGACAGGTCAGGACTTTGGCCTATAACGTCATGCTGATCGGCGGAGTATCCACGCTGCTGTTCAACGGCAATCCCCTGCTCCGTTTCGACGGCTATTTCGTCCTGGCGGACCTGCTGGAAATCCCCAACCTGGCGCAGCGCTCCACCGGGTACCTCGGCTATCTGCTGCAGCGTCATATCTTCGCTGTCGAAGATGCCGTGTCGCCTGTCACCGCTCGTGGAGAGAGCACCTGGTTCGTCGTCTACGGCATTGCCGCTTTTTGCTACCGGCTGTTCATCATGGCGGTGCTCGCCCTGTCGATCAGCACCAAATTCTTCACCATCGGCGTTTGTATTGCGGCCTGGGCGATTTATAGCCAGATTGTTGTCCCGGCGGTTCGCAACAGCTACAGGTTCTACTCGAGCATAAGCGGACGCCGCAAACGGACACGATTTGTCGTGACGACGCTGGCCATAGTCGTCGCCGTGGCGATGTTGATTTTTGCCGTGCCGGTCCCCTTGCGGACCAGGGCTCAGGGGGTAGTTTTCCTGCCGGAAAACTCCCGGGTTCGGGCCGGAACCGATTGTTTCGTCACCGACGTGGTCGTGCCGGACGGAACCACGGTCGACATCGGCGATCCGCTCATTTACTGTGAGGACCCTTATATCAAAGCCGAATCCAAAGTGCTTGCGGCCAATCTGACGGGGGTGCGGGCACGGTATAACGCCGAACCCCTCCAGTCCCGGGTGCAACGGGAGATTCTCAAAAAGGAAATGGCCTCGGAGGAAGCATCGCTTATCCGTGTCCGGGAAAGGATGGAGGAGTTGACCGTCCGCAGCCCCGGCCGGGGACGCTTTATTGTACCCGAGGCCGAAAACCTGCCGGGACGATTTGTCAAGCAAGGGGAGATCCTCGGTTACATCATGGGCGCGGTTGAACCGACCGTGATCATGGTCGTGGGTCAGGCCGATATCGCCCTGGTGCGGGAACGGAGCGGCGCCATCGAACTCCGCCTTGCCGGAAACCTCGATACGCCGCTTGCCGCCTTCATCGACCGGGAGGTCCCGGCGGCCAGCGATACTCTCCCCAGTCCGGTCCTCGGCACCTTCGGTGGCGGCAACATCCCGGTCGACCCCAACGATCCCGGCGGGCTGCAGACCATGGTGAAAACGTTCCAGTTCGAGATGAGGCTGTCGGCGCGCCATGATCCGATCAGAATCGGCGAACGGGCCAATATCCGGATCGACCACGGCCATGAGCCGCTGGCCCTGCAATGGTATCGCCTGCTTAGACAACTCTTCCTGCGGAGGTTCCATGCCTGAGTCGCGTTTTCATAGACAAACACTTTTACTGCGACCGGGGAGCGGGGTGGGCTCGTATCCGGAACGCCGCCAGGCTCCCTCCGGTTGGCTGTCCGGAATGTTCCATGCCTTGAACGGCGTAGTGAAAACCGTCGATGTCGCCCGTTCCACCTTCGGCCCCACCCTCGACGCCATTCATCGCCACGCTTCCCTGTTGGCAAAGCTGTCGGACGCCGAACTGGCCGACCAATCGCAGGAGCTGCGCCGCGAGCTGCACCGGTATGGCCTGACCGGCGATCTGACCAGCCGAACCTTCGCCCTGGTTAGGGAAACAGCGGGAAGAACCATCGGCGTGCGCCACTACGACAGCCAACTGCTTGGCGGCTGGGTCATGGTCCACGGCCGACTGGCGGAGATGGAAACCGGCGAAGGCAAGACCCTGACCGCAACCCTGGCCGCGGCGGCAGCGGCGATGACCGGTATGCCGGTGCATGTCGTCACGGTCAACGATTACCTGGCCAGGCGCGACGCGCAGCTGATGGGGCCGGTCTACCGGGCTCTGGGCCTCAGTGTCGGCACAGTCACCACGGCCATGGATGCGCCGGCCCGGCGGGCCGCCTATGGCTGCGATATAACCTACTGCACCAGTCAGCAGCTTGCCTTCGATTACCTGCGCGACCGCATTCTGCTCGGCAACGATCACGGTCGATTGCGGCTGCAGCTCGAACGGCTGCACAGCGACAAGGCCCGTACCGGCCGGTTGTTTCTTCGCGGGCTCTGCTTCGCCATCATCGACGAGGCAGACAGTGTGCTCATAGACGAGGCCCGCACCCCCCTGGTTATTTCCCGTAAGCAGGAAGGTTCGGAAGAAGAACCGATCTACCGGCAGGCGATGGAACTGGCGATGCAGCTGCGGGCTCGGGAGGATTTCACCATCGATCGCAGCAAGCACAAGGTTTTCTTGTGTGATATTGGACGTGGACTGCTAACCGAGGCCGCCAGGCCACTCGGCCCGATCTGGAACGGCCCCAAACGCCGGGAGGAACTGGTGGGCCAGGCCCTCGCCGCCCGACATCTCTATCTGCGCGATCGCAACTATCTGGTCGAAGGAGGCAAGGTTCTGATCATCGACGAGAACACCGGCCGGACCATGAAGGATCGTTGCTGGGGGCGCGGACTGCACCAGATGATCGAAATCAAGGAGAACTGCCGGGTAACCGGGCGGCGGGAAACGATCGCCCGGTTGACCTATCAGCGTTTTTTCCGGCGCTATCTCCATCTTGCCGGGATGACCGGCACCGCCCGGGAAGTGCGCCGGGAGCTGTGGTCGGTTTACGGGCTGGCGGTCTCGCGGATTCCCCCCCATCGGCCAAACCGCCGCAGGGAACTGGGCTGCAGCATAAGCGCCGACAAAGAGACGAACTATGCAGCCATCGTCCAGCGAATCCGGAAAATGCAGCGGGAGCAGCATCCCGTGCTGGTCGGCACCCGGTCGGTTGCCGATTCCGAGAGGCTCAGCACCCTGTTGACCAAGGCGGGACTCGCCCACCGGGTACTCAATGCCAGGCAGGATGCAGCAGAGGCCGAGATCATCGCCCGGGCCGGGGAAAAATCCGCCATCACCATCGCTACCAATATGGCCGGCCGCGGAACGGATATTCATCTCGGGCCGGGCGTCGCCGGACTGGGCGGCCTGCACATTATCGTCACCGAGAGCAACGAAGCACGACGAATAGATCGCCAGCTCCATGGCCGATGCGGTCGTCAGGGAGATCCGGGAAGCTATGAATCGATCATTTCCCTCGAGGATGACCTGTTGCAGTCGTATCTCAGCTCAACCCTCCGCCGTTTTTTCGGCTGGTTGATTCGCAACGACAGGCTCGCCGCCCAGCGCCTTGGGCTGATCGCCAAGTGTTTCGCCCAGGCCGCGCGGGAAAGACGCGACCTCCATATTCGCCGGGATCTGCTGCAGGTGGAAGAGCAACTTGACCGGCTGCTCGCCTTCAGCGGCAAGATCGAATAGGAGGAAAGGCTCCGGCACATTTGGAACATGTGTTACCAGACAAGTATTTATATTGATAAGTTTTTTTGATCAAAGTGTTATCCAACAGTGCACAACACAGCTCGTTGAACCGAACAACGAGGGAGGACTGCAAATGAGACACCTTTCCAACCATTTCACCATCCTGGTTTTTACTCTGTTCCTGGTTTTGGCTGTCGAACCGGCAAAGGGAGACAGCCCGGTCGAATTCGAGGGATTGATTGAACCCTACGAACTGGTGAACGTCGGCACTCCGGTGGACGGAGTAGTCGAATCCGTCCGTGTCCAGAAAAGCAGTTCGGTAAAGAAAGGCGAACCCCTGGTATGTCTTGAATCTTCTGTGGAAAACGCTGTTGTCGAACGGGCTCTGGCCATGGCCCAGGGCACGGGCGAATTGGAACTGGAGAAGGAGAAAGTGATCTTCGCCCAGCGGTCGTTTGCCCGTGCCGAGGATCTGTTCGCCAAACAGGCCGTATCCGCCGAGGAAAAAGAGCAGGCGGCGACCAATGTGGCGCTCGCCCATGCCCGACTGCAGAAGGCCGAAGAGAACAAGCTGCTGGCCAGGCTTGATCTTGAACGTGCCCGGTCGCTGCTTGACCAGCGTACCATAAAAAGCCCGATTTCCGGGGTCGTGGTCGATCGGTTCGTAGCTCCCGGAGAATATGTCGACGACAAACCGCTGCTGAAGCTGGCGCAGTTGGATCCGCTGCGGGTGGAGGTCATCCTGCCCGCCGAAATGTTCAAGGATATCGCACCCGGCATGAAAGCCGATGTGCGGCCGGAAGGGGCGGAGGAGGGCATTTACAGTTCCACCGTAGTCATCGTCGACAAGGTAATCGATCCGGCAACCGGCACCTTTGCCGTGCGACTGGAACTTCCTAACCCCGACACCAGGCTCCCCAGCGGCCTGAAGTGCACCGTGCGCTTTCTTGCGGATGCCGCAACAGCCTCTTCACCTGAGGATTCGTACACCGGGAAGGCCAAAAGGGCGTCCAGGATCGTGGTGCACGATCCGATTCTCACGACATCCATTCGATAGAAGGAGGAGATATGCCACAGCTGAAATCGATGGTAAACTCTCTGCTCTTTGAGGAACTGGAACCCCGCCTGCTCTTCTCCGCCGATATTATCGAGTCCGTCGCGGTCAATGTGCTGGAGCAGGATTACGAAGAGGAACCGGCAGTACACGCCGAACTGGAAGCAGGGGCCGAGTCGGATAATGCCGCCATCGACCCGGCGGAGGAAAATGAGAGCGTTGTGACAGCCGAACCGGTGGTTGTCCCGGATGAAACAGTTGTCGACGGAACAGGGGAGGCCGAGCCGGTGGAGGCGGCGGTTACCGATACCGTCCCGGAGCAGGAAGCGGCCGAAGAGTCTGCGGCAGTCCCGATCGATCCCGCGGGCAGTACCGGGGAAAATGAGAGTGTCGAGAGTTCTGCAATTCCTGTGATCACCAGCGAGATAGTGTTTAACGCCGGACCGGTGCTGGATCTGCATCTCGACGGGCCGCTTGACTACAACGAAGGCGATCCGGCAACGATCATCGCCCCGGACGCCACGGTTATCGATATCGACAGCGACGATTTCTTCCAGGGTACCTTGACCGTCAGTTTCTCAGCCGACGGCAGCGCCGGCGACCAGCTGGTGATCGTCGAGGGCGGCAACGTCTCGCTGCTGAACGAAAATATCAAAGTGGATCAATGGCTGGTAGGCAGCTTCTCCGGCGGCACCGACGGTACCGCGCTGGTTGTTTCCTGGCATCCCATCGCCACCCCGGAACGGGTCCAGGAGGTGCTGCGGCAGATTGCCTACCTCAACAACTCTGACGATCCGTCGACTGTGTCGCGCATCGTTGACTTCGTTGTCACCGATGGCGACGACGGCACCAGCAACCTCGCTCAGCAGACCATCAACGTCATCGCCGTCAACAACGCGCCGGTGGTAATGGTAAACGACCCGCTGATCCTGGAGCAGGGAGCGACGGAACCCATCACCACTTCCCGGTTGCAGGTCACCGACCCGGACAATATCGCAGAGGTCACCTATACCCTGACCGAGGACCCGGCCAAAGGCACCCTTGAACTCGACGGCGTCGTCCTCGGGATCAGCGACACCTTTAGCCAGGCGGACATCGACGCCGAGCTGCTTCGCTACGTGCACGGCGGCGCCGACTCTGCAGCAGACAGTTTTACCTTCACCGTGGCCGACGGCCTCGGCGGCACTGTCGGCCCGACCGTCCACTCCATCAACGTCCAGGCACCACCGGCTAACATTGCCCCGATGTTGATTGTGCCCGGCGGGACGCTCGACTACAACGAAGGCGATCCAGCAACGATCATCGCCCCGGCCGCCACGGTTACCGATGTAGACAGCGACGATTTCTTCCAGGGAACGCTGACCGTCGGATTCTCCGTCGGCGGCAGCTCCGACGACCAGCTGGTGATCGTCGAGGGTGGCGACGTCTCGCTGCTGAACCAAAATATCAAAGTAGATCAATGGCTGGTCGGCAGTTTCTCCGGCGGCACCGACGGCACCGCGCTTGTCGTCTCCTGGAGTCCCCTGGCCACCCCGGTTCGCGTCCAGGAAGTGATGCAGCAGATCGCCTACTGCAACAGCTCGGGCGAACCGTCGACCGTGCCGCGTACCGTTGACTTCGTCCTTACCGACGGCGACGGCGGCATCAGCAACACCGTCCAGCAGACTATTAACGTCACTAGTGCCGAAAATCCTGCTCCACCCCCTGTTCCAATTCAGGCTCCCGATCCAACTCCCGATCCGGCTCCTGATCCGGTCCCTGATCCCGACAAACCCGAAGAGATAGCGCCCGATTTACCGCCTGACGATACGAATAAAATTCCAGGTAATGAAGATCAAATTGAATCTGACCATCGCGAAGAAGATGGATTGGCAGCAGATACATCGGGTATCGACACCGGATCCGGCAGTGGTGCGGAATCGCCAGGTTTTCCCCTGGCTGATAATTCCCTCGAACACTCGGCCTATGAGGAAATTGAAACAAGCGCTATCGATAATTCCCCGAGAAATAAAGCGGGAAGTGATCAGACCATAGAACAGAAACCTTTGCAGGAAGATTATCATGCAGTGGAGGACGAGCCGCCCGCCGAAATGTACGAGATGGAGAGCGGACATCTCTCCACCCAAGCCGATGCGGCCGAAAGTACCGCCACCCAGTTGGTGGCCAATTACGGAGGCACTGAAGGGGTAATCCTCGATGTGATCCGAACAGCCGCCCAAAGTGCCCTGGATTTCATCACTCCTTCCTCCGCCGTTGCCGCCCCCTATTCCCCCGATTCATTGAGTTACGGCAATCCTGTGCCTATGAACGAGATGATCCATCATCAAATCGAGATCATGCGTCAGGAGATGGACCAGTCGTTTTTACAATCGGTCAACGAAAACAGGCTGGTGGTCTATACCACTACCGGCATGTCGGTATCCATTACCGCCGGGATAATGAGTTATCTCCTGCGCACCGGCTCACTGTTGTCGAGCTTGTTGGCAACCATCCCTCTCTGGAAGGAGTTTGATCCGGTTGCCATCCTGAGCACTCCGGCAGGGTCGCATAAAATGGAGATGCCGGACAAAGAAAAGAACCAGTCCGAGGATGCCGCCACCGCCGACCAGAAGGCGGAGACCATGTTTGCCGGAGGAGAGGCGGTCTGATGCGGCTTACTCCCGCGGTTCGGATCAGTCTTTGTCTGGTTTGTCTGACTGTCAGCTTGTTGCTGCTTGGCAAATCTATCGGCTTTGCCCCCGACTGGGCAAAAACGGTTTTCGAATCGAGAAGAATCTTTTCGGAAACCATGGCCGTTCAGTTTTCCGCCGCCGCAGAAAGGGGAGACCTGCCGCTGATCAGACAAATGCTGCAGACCATGATTGAACGGGACAAGGATATCAGATCGGCCGCCGTTCGCAGCCGCACTGGCGATCTTCTCGCCAAGGCCGGAAATCACCTGGCTTCCTGGCAGCCTCCCCCCGACGGGCGCTCGACCCCGACCCATGTCCAGATCCCTATCTTCCGCGGTACGAAACGCTGGGCAACGGTAGAAATAAGTTTTGCCCCCTTATGGATTGCCAATACCCTTGCCAGCTTCAAGAACTCGTACCTGGGTTTAATTCTCTTCGTCTCGCTTGCCGGATTCGGCGGCTATTTCCTGTTTATCAAGAGAACGCTGAGGGAGCTCGACCCATCGAACGTCATCCCCGGCAGGGTACAGGCAGCCTTCAATGTGTTGAAAGAAGGCGTTCTCATCCTGGATGAGGAGGAACAGATCGTTCTTGCCAACACATCGTTTGCCGAAACGGTCGGCAGGACACCGGAAAAGCTGATCGGGTATAAGGGTTCGGAACTGGACTGGAAAGGCTTCGAATCCATGCAGAACCGCAAAATGCTCCCCTGGATGGATGTACTGCAGGAAGGATCGAGCCGGGTCGGTATACGCCTGATCATGGAAAGGGCAGACGGCACGCCGGTGAAATTTATAGTCAATGCCGCACCGGTTTTGGATGACAAGGGGAACCGCCGCGGGGTTCTTGTCACCTTCGACGACGTTACCGAACTGGAGGAAAAAAATCAGGAGCTCAATCAGACCGTAAATAAGCTGCAGATGGTCACCGACGAGGTGCAGACCAAAAACCGCGAGCTGGAATTTTTGGCCACCCATGACCCGTTAACCCTGCTCCTCAATAGGAGAGCCCTGAACCGGCGGTTCGAGAGGGTGTTCAACGAGGAGCGGCAACACGGCCGGGAATTGTCCTGCATAATGTGCGATATAGACCACTTCAAGTCGGTCAACGACCGATATGGCCATCCCGCCGGCGATCAGGTGATCAAGTTGGTGGCCGGCATCCTCCAGAAAAACTCCAGGGAATCCGACCTGGTCGGCCGCTACGGCGGGGAGGAGTTCTGCGCCGTCCTGCCAGGTCTCGATATCAAACAGGCGACCAAGATCGCCAATCGGATCCGTCTGGCGGTGAAGGAGGACTCCGCCTCGGGGGTCCAGGTTACCATGAGCTTCGGCGTCTCCTCTCTCCGGTCGAATGTCCATGAACCGGGCGAGCTGATCAATCAAGCCGACAAGGCGCTCTACATCGCCAAGGAAAGCGGAAGAAATCGTGTCGTCTGCTGGGATGACGAGGAAATGGCCGATTATGTCGCCCAGCAGGGCAAAAAGAAGGCGAAAACGGAGGACGGCGGAAGCCGGGATTTCCCGGCAGTACCGAGTGCCGGACAGCAGGAACAACAGGAATATAAAGAAGAAGTCCACCGGCTGACGGTGCGGTTGCAGGCAGCGGAGGAGCTGGCGGAAAAGAGGCGTCAGGAGCTGAAATATTTTAATGTATACGACAAGCTTACCGGATTGCCGACCAGAACCCTGTTCCGTGACCGGATCTCCCAGGCCCTGGCCCGGGGGAAACGCTATAACAACATCGTCGCCGTACTGACCCTGGTCGTCGATGCCGTTCACCGGGTCAACGAAACTCTCGGCCACGATGCGGGCGATCAGTTGTTCAAGAAAATCGCCGGGAGATTGACGAAAACCATCCGGACCAGGGATACGGTGGCCAAACTGCCTTTCACTGAGCCGCCGACTGTTTTTCGGGTAGGCCAGGATGAGTTCAGCATCCTGTTGATCGATCTCGAAGAGGTAAATGTCATCACCTG
This sequence comes from Desulfobulbaceae bacterium BRH_c16a, assembly GCA_000961725.1. GTDB lineage: Bacteria > Desulfobacterota > Desulfobulbia > Desulfobulbales > Desulfocapsaceae > Desulforhopalus_A. The sequence continues at coordinate 350,091 of LADS01000004.1, read as the reverse complement.
GATCGTCAGGCGTATTCTCAGTGCGTTCGAACCCGCCTTCCAGGTGAATGGCAACGATATCCATGTGATTGCCAACATCGGTATCTCCATTTTCCCCTATGACGGGCACACTCCGGAGGTCCTGCAGAAAAATGCGGCGGCGGCCCAGAGTCATGCCGGCAAGCAGCTTGGCGCGAACAGGTACTGCTTTTATTCCGACAGCATTCATGCCGAATCGATAAAACATCTCCAGATCGAAAATCAGCTGCACAAGGCGGTTCGGAATAACGAGTTCATTCTCCATTACCAGCCGAAAATACATGCCGGCACCCAGAAAATCGTCGGCATGGAGGCGCTGATCAGATGGGAAAATCCTGAAACCGGCCTGATGTCGCCCTACGAGTTCATTCATGTCGCCGAGTTATCGGGGCTCATCGGGAAAATCGGCGAATGGGTTCTGGCCACGGCCTGCAGACAGGTCCGTTCATGGCTCGACCTGGGTTTGGAAGACTGCAGTATTGCGGTCAACTTCTCCAACAGACAGTTCTATGAGAAGGATCTGGCTGACAGGATCAAGAAGATATTGCACGAAAACAGCCTTGAACCGGCGTATCTGGTGGTGGAGGTCACCGAAAGTGCAATGATGGAAGATATTAACAGTTCCATGAATATCCTCCACAAGATTAAGGAAATGGGCGCAAGTATAGCTCTCGACGATTTTGGTACCGGATATTCATCGCTTGAATATCTGAAAAACTGTCCTGTCTCCCATGTGAAAATAGATCGTACGTTCATTGCCGATATTGAAACAAACGAAAGGGACGCCACCCTGGTCAAATCGATAATCAGCATGGCCCACGGCATGAACCTGAAAGTCACCGCCGAGGGAGTCGAGAAAGAGGAACAGGCCGAGCTGCTCGAAAGTTTTGGATGCGATGAATTGCAGGGACATTTATTCAGCAAACCGGTTTCGGCGGACAAAGCCACCGAATTGCTTCGTACCGGGATTGCATCACGGTTCGCATGGTCAATTGAGCAGAGGAAATAACATGACTCTTCTTTCAAGAGAGAAGAGAAATTTACGGAATTGCCGGGGGGCAGTACCAGACGATCCCGGCTCTCTCTTGGCGATGCGGAAGGCAGTGGAAAAGGGCTGGCCGTTGCACAGGGCCGAACGGGAAGTCATCGGCTTCGATTATCATGCGGTAGGCGGCGAGTTGCTCAGGCAATGGTCCCTGCCGGAAAGCGTGTGGGAAACCACCATGTTTCACAATGAGCCTTACCAGACGGATCGTTATCGGAGCGAAACCGCTCTGGTTCATCTCGGAGTGCTGCTGACCCGAGCCGCCAATGGAGAAGGCGTATTCAACGAGGGCCTGTTGATCGTAGAGCCTCTCCACGGCTGCGGCAAAAGACAAGGGAAGGTGAACATGACCACTATCCAAGCTGCCATTCAATAATTATACATAATGATAATTGGTACCCTCTTGTGGGGTGTCAGACTCAATATGTAACCCAAATGCCGAAATGCGGAGTTCGATGGCCGGCCGATACGGCGAAGAGCCGAAGTCCGAGCGGAGATTCCGGTCGATGTTGCGATCAATGATATCCGGTTTATCCGAGAAAAACAGAGCCTGAGCTTCTGCCTTTATTTTTAAGAAAATGGAGGTTTGCCGATGCCGCCATCCTCAACAACCCATCTACCCGATAAATTTCTGAACCTGGCCGAGATGATGAATATCACCGAGCAGGAACTTGACCGTCGGAAACAATTTCTGGAGTTCGGCCCGGAGGACGAGGAACGCCTGCGAAAACTGGCCTCAGTCTCCGAGTCCTACGCCCAGACGGTAATCGATGCCTTCTACGAACACCTGATGTCGTTCGACGAGATGAGGGTCTTCTTCGCCGACGACGAGTTGCTGGCCCGGGTCAAGGCTAAGCAGAAGGCCTACTTCCTCCGTCTGACCAAGGGGAAGTACGACATCGATTATGTCGAGGAAAGGCTCACGATCGGTTCGGTTCACGAGCAGATCGAACTCCCGGTCAAATTCTATCTCAGCATGTACAATTTTTATCTGCGCGAAGTGTGGAAGCATATTTTCGAGATAGATCGCACGCATCCGGATGAGACGATTGAAACTTTCTTTTCGCTGATGAAGCTCACCTTCCTCGATATCTCACTGGCCATAGAAACCTATATCGACTCCCGGGAACGGACCATAAAATCCTTGCAGCAGGAGGCGATCCGCGAGCTTTCGACCCCGGTTCTGCCGTTTCGCGAGGGAATGCTGCTGTTGCCGATAATCGGCCAGATCGATTCGCAGCGGGCGCGGCAACTGACAGAGCACCTGCTTATGTCGATCCGTGCCAACAGGGCCAAGGTGATCGTGATCGACATAACCGGGGTCGCCACCGTCGACTCGCGGGTGGCCAATCACCTGGTGCAGACGGTTGATGCTGCCCGGCTGATGGGCGCAAAAGTCGTGATTTCAGGGATTTCTCCGGAAATTGCCCTGACCATGGTGACCTTGGGCATCGATCTGGGGCCGGTCTATACCGTCGGCGATCTGCAGAACGGTATCGAGCATGCGGAGCGGCTTTTAGGATACCGTGTTGAAAAAATCGCCGAATCCGCCTTGAACATGGACAGGGGCAGACTGTGATGGATGTTCCGATCTTGAAAATGGGCGATTACCTGATCGCCGCCATTCAGGGCGCGTTAACCGATTCGGATCTTAACCGCCTGCAGGAGAATCTGGTCCACTCAGTCCGCAGGCACCGATCAAAAGGAGTGGTGATCGATGTGACCGTGCTTGATGTCATGGATTCGTTTGCCGCCCGGACATTGCGTTCCATCACCCTGATGACCCGCCTTCTGGGGGCGAAGGTGGCGATCGTCGGCATCCAGCCGGAGATTGCCTTTTCCATGGTCCAGCTGGGGTTGACGCTGGAGGGAACAATGATGAGCCTTGATCTGGAAGACGGTATCGCCATGCTCAAGGCGGCAGACAAAGAGGATGGGCTCGGGTAAATTATGGACGTTGAATTGATCACTGTCTCATCCGATGCAGGAGTAATGAACGCACGTCAGAAGGGGCGCGAGCTCGGAATGACGAGCGGCATTTCGGGGAGCGATTTGACCCTTATGGCGACCGCCATCTCCGAAATTGCCCGGAATATCGTGCAATATGCCGGGAGTGGCGAGATTGAGTTTCACAGTGTTGTGAGGGGGGGGAAGCGGGGACTGCTGATCATCGCCCGCGATCATGGCCCCGGCATAGCCAACATCGCCCAGGCCATGCAGGACGGCTTTTCCACCTCAAAAGGAATGGGTTTGGGGCTGCCTGGGGCAAGACGGCTGATGGACGACTTTAAAATTGTTTCCGAGGTCGGCAAGGGCACTACCATTTCGATGGTTAAATGGGAGCATTCGTAGTGAAAACTCCAAGCAGTAACAGTGGAGAATTGGACTGGGGCGTTGCAACACGGGCGTTTCCCGGTGAGGAGAAGTCTGGAGACAAACACTTTGTTGCCAGAACGTCAACAGGCTGGCTGCTGGCGGTTGCCGACGGGTTGGGGCACGGTCCGGAGGCTGCCGCGGCCAGCAGGGCTTTGGTTGAGGTGCTCGAACAGCATACCGGGGAGGCGCCGGTTGAACTGATCCGGCTTTGTCATGAAGCCCTCAAAAACACCCGCGGCAGTGCCGCCGCCGTTGTCACTATCGACCGGGAGCGGTGCCTGCTCAGCTGGGCCGGAGTCGGCAACGTGGAAGGGGTGATTCGCCATGCCCCGCCTGCCTCTCTCCCCACCCAATATATCACCATGCGTGGCGGCATCGTCGGTTACCGGCTTCCCGGCCTGCTGTCGTCGTTTTTGCCGCTGCAGGATGGCGACACCCTGGCCCTGGCAACCGACGGCATAGGGGGTGATTTCGTCCGGGCCGTCGACCTGCCGTATCCACCCGACAGACTCGCCAGGCACATTCTCGATCACTACGCCAAGCCCACCGACGACGCCCTGGTCCTGGTGGCCCGCTGGCGCTTTCCATCACAGGGGGTGAGCCCGCCATGAGCAGCCAGACCCACCTGGATCCTGTATCAAACTTCGCCGCCTCTTACCAAAGCGCTTTAGTGGAATATGCGCTCGGCGGAGAGGGCGAAGAGGCGCTGATGTGTGCCTATGAGCTCGGTCGCCGGGCGGTTGCCGAACAGCGCAACATCCTTGACCTGGTAACGATGCACCAGAGCATCGTATGGAGCGAAGTATCGAAAGGCGCCGCAGAAGGGCAGACGGGAGAGTATCTCCACCGGAGCGAGGAGTTTCTGGCTGAAGTGATGGCGCCGTTCGAGATGATGCATCGCGGGTTCGACGACACCATCCATCAGCTGCAGGAGGCCAATGCTACCCTGGAGAAGCGGGTGGAGGAACGCACCCGGGATCTGCAGGAGAGCCAGCGCAATACCGCCGATCTTGCCCGCCTCTATCTAATCCTCAGCAGCATCAATTCGGCCATCGTGCGCCTGCATGACCGTGAGGAACTCCTAAAGGAAGCGTGCCGGATCGCCGTCAATCAGGGCGGTTATCCGGTAGCCTGGGTCAATTTCCGCACGGAAGGACAGGACTCGGATACGTGGTGTCATCATCTTGCCGGCAACGGCATGTCATGCCAAACCACGCCGGTCGATTCGATCAGTGTGGAGATCCGTGGGGCGGTCGACAAGGTCTACGACGAGGGCGTTGCCGTGGTCCGTCACAGGAGTGCAGGTCATCCGGCAACGTGGAACGGATCTGCCGGGGGCTATGCCGCCTATGGCGTGCTGCCCCTGAAAGTGGAAGGACGGGTGGTCGGGGTTATTGCCCTCTTCTCCCTCGAACCGGACGCCTTTAAACCCGACGAGATGCGGCTGCTGAATGAATTGGCGGGCGATCTCTCCTTTGCTCTTGAACATATCAAGAAAGGGGAGCGGCTCAATTATCTCGCCTATTACGATGTCCTGACCGGCCTGCCCAACCGAAGCCTGTTAATGGAACAGTTGCCTCTGCAGCTCCAGGCCGCCGAACGCGAGGAGGTGAGCATCGCCTTGCTTCTGGTGGATCTGGTTCATTTTTCCGATGTACGGGACACCTATGGCCGTCACGTCGGTGACAGTCTGCTGAAGCTGATTGCCAAACGTTTCTATGACTCTTCCGAACATTGCGAAACCGTTGCGAGACTTGGCGCCTATCGGTTTGCCCTGTCTCTCACAAATATCATTGAAGCGAACCAGGTCGCCCATATACTGGAGCACGATATACTCAGCAGCTTTGCCAAACCGTTTCGAGTGGACGACACTGATATCCACATCGCTCTCAGGGTAGGCATTTCGCTTTTCCCCTCCGATGCCACCGACGCCGACACCCTTTATAAAAACGCCGAGATCGCCCTCAAGAGAGCCCAGCGCAAGGATGAGCCTTATCTGCTGTACGATGCGGCCATGAATGACAGGATTATCCAGTCGGTCACCATGCAGGCAAAGTTGCGAAAGGCGATCGAACAGGGCGGCCTGACCGTTCATTATCAACCGAAGGTCTCTGCCGCCACTGGCCGCATCATCGGTTTGGAAGCTTTGTTGCGCTATGCCGACCCTGAGACCGGCATCGTCCTGCCGGGCGGTTTTATACCGCTTCTGGAAGAGACCGGCATGATCATCGTGATCGGCGACTGGGTAATGCGGCGAGCCGCAGATGATCTGTACCGGTGGCGGCTGATGAATCTCAATCCGCCGAGGGTCGCCGTCAATGTCTCGCCGATCCAGCTGCGACAGAAAAACTTTATCCAGTCCCTGCGGCAGATCCTGCAGGACACCTCCGGCCGCAGTGAAGGACTGGATCTGGAAATAACCGAAAGTGCGGTGATGACCGAAGTCAAGGATAACATCCCCAAACTGGAGGCCGCCCGCGAGATGGGATTTCGCATCGCCATCGACGACTTCGGTACCGGCTATTCCTCGCTCAGCTACCTGAGCCAGCTGCCGGTAAATGAGATCAAGATCGACCGTTCCTTCATCGTCGACATGGCCGAACGGCCCAACAGCCTTGCCATTGTCACTGCCATCATCTCGCTGGCCCACGCACTCGAGCTGGAGGTGGTCGCGGAAGGAGTGGAACTGGAGGAGCAGGCCAAGTTGTTGAGGCTGCTGCGTTGCGAACTCCTTCAGGGCAACCTCTACAGTCCGCCGCTGCCGGCAGATAAGGTCGTCTCCCTTTTCAACCGGGACCGGTTGTAAGAGGGGCGGCCTTTATGTCCGTTTGCCAATAGATAACCGTTCGCCGACAAGTTTCTGCTTCAACTCCCAGAGCTCCCGGGTCAGGGAGACGTGATAGCGGTGGGGATTGACCATTCGCTTGACGCCGTCGTCCAGGCGTTCGAGATCATAATCCCGGCGAAGGCGCATCCGGGCGATAGTGTCCTCGGCGCCGCCCTCCACCATGTTCAGGTCGGTGTATAGCCGCTCCACCCGGCTCAACTCTTCTTTTTTCAGGGTGCGGCGGATCTGGAAGTCAACCGGGTGGTGCAGGTCGAGTTCGGGCGTAACGTCCAGCCGTTCATCTTTTATCGCCAGTACGTCGCACACCGCCTTGTCCCGCAGATCGTAGAGCCGCCAGATTTGTTTTTCCCCGGGATTGATGATCTTGCCGGGCGTTTCGGAAATTTTGATGGCCGGCCGCCATTCTTTCCCGTCTTTTACGGCGGTCAATTTGTAGACGCCGTCCAGCGCCGCCGCTCCCTGACTGGTGATCAGCGCGGTGCCCACCCCGAAGACCATACGGTCGATGATTTCTTCCGGGTTCATCCCGAGCTTCGGCGCTTCGGTGCGGATCTGGCTGAGGATCTGCCAGATGACCATTTCATCCAGCTGGTTGGAGAGGACAATGGCGGTATCGGCAAAGCCGGCCCGATTGAGCGCCTGGGCGGCACTCAGGGTGAGATAGGCGAGATCGCCCGAGTCGAGCCGAATCCCCACCGGGCGATGTCCTTTCCGCCGCAGTTCCTCAAAAACCCGGATGGCGTTGGGAATGCCGCTCTTCAGGGTGTCGATGGTGTCGACCAGCAGCAGGCAGTCGTCGGGGTAGGTTTCGGCGTAGGCGCGGAAGGCCCCCAGCTCGCCACTGCCGAGAGCGACAAAGGCCTGCACCATCGAGTGGGCATGGGTTCCCTTCGGGTCAAAGCCCAGAGCATGGGATATCCCCACATTGCTGGAAGCGTCCGCCCCTCCGACCAGCGCCCCGCGGACCCCGGCGTTGCCGCCATAGCCCTGAGCCCGCCGCAGGCCGAACTCGAGAATCGGCCGCCTGTTCGCCGCCTGGCGCATGCGGGCGGCCTTTGTCGCGATCAGGGTTTGATAGTTCATATGGTTGAGCAGGGAGGTTTCGAGGATCTGCGCCATGGCGAAGGGGCCCTGCACCGTCAGCAGGGGGACCGTCGGATGGGCCACTCTTCCTTCCTGCAGGCCCTGGAGCCGAATCTGCGAAAAATCGCCCTCCTGCAGAAGCCAGTCGAGAAAGTCCGGCTGAAATAACGGCGTGCCGCTGCGGCCTCTCTGCCGACCGAGGCAGGCGATTTCATTTTCCGTGAAACGTTCTTCCGCCATCCATTCCAGCAGGCTGCCGGTTCCCGCCAGAACGGTGTAACCGGCCTGATGCGAGCCATAGGAAGGATTATTGCGGTAGAAGTACTCGAACTGAGCCGGCATCCGGTGGAGTCCCTGGCGGAAATAGAGCTGGGCCATGGTCAGCTGGTACTGATCCGTCATCAATATCCCTTCGCTGAGGTTTCGGTGTGCGCGTTTCATCGCATGCCTTCCTTGCCCTGCCCATGGATCTGGGTGCTCGCAATCACCCGGCCGCCGGAGTCCACTATTTTCTGCATGGCTTTGGCGCTGTCATCCGGTGCGACATTTACGCCGCGGCAGGCGTTCTCGATGACAGTGATGGAGTACCCCAGTTCCAGCGCATCCAATGAACTGTAGAGGACGCAGTAGTCGGTGGCGAGACCGCAGAGATAGAGCTCGGTGATGCCGGCATCCTGAAGATAGCGGTGAAGACCGGTCTGCTGCCGCCTTGCATTGTCGAAAAAAGTGCTGTAGCTGTCAATCTCCGGATGGGTTCCCTTATAGACCACATGCTTTATGGCATCGGTCGCAAGAGCCGGGTGGAACTCTGCCCCCCACGTCTCCTGGACACAGTGATCGGGCCAGAGGATCTGCGGGCCGTAGGGGGTTTCGATCATCTCCATGACCGGTTTTGCGCAGCGGCTGGCGAAGCTTATGTGTCCCGGCGGATGCCAGTCCTTGGTGGCGATTACCTCCGGAAAAAATGCAATGAGACTGTTGATCGCCGGAATGATGAGATCGCCCTGGGGTACCGGCAAGGCCCCCCCCGGGCAGAAATCATTCTGAATATCAACAACCAGCAGGGCGCTCTTCATTCGATTTCCTCCTCTATGCAGGTTGTGTCGACAGCCGGAAAAGTTGAGCTACGGGTTTGAACGGGGAAAATCGAAAATCGCTTTCCGACCTGTATTACGTGCTTATCTTTGGTTTTAAGCATCCCCTTTATGGGGGTTGATCCGGGATCACCCGGCTGACTAAACTTTATTCGTAGAAGAGCATAGCTTTCTACGTTAACATAATGAGGAAATGATGCAGACTTTCATGCCGCAAAAATTATTGCCCGATCTTGTAAGTGTACCCGAGGCCGCCAAATTTCTCGGAGTTGGACGAAAGGTCATCTACCAGCTCCTGGAATACGGCGAGTTACGTGCCATCAGGGAGAGAGGGAAGATACTCATCGACCCCTGCAGTATTTACGAACTGTACAACAAGGGGAATATGAACTGAAAAAACAACCCGGATTCCGTTAGCCAATGGCGTCGGTTTTCGGGTTTCTCGTCGTTGCAGCCGGCCCGAAAGCCGGCTTCAACTTTTGTCTTCAAGGGCAATATGCTTCTTTAGTACCTTAGAAATTCATTAGGAATGATGAAGGTACTTATCCCGGGGGGACTGCAAAGAGTACCCCCTTGGGGGGTGTAGCCCCGGACATATGGCTCTTTTTGGAATTACTCTTTCCCTGTACGTGCGTTAATTCCTCTGAATCTGGCATAAATATCGTGAATCCTGTGCCTCATGTTGCGTATTGTCTGTGAATCCTCTTCAGAGAGCCACCTGGGTTCACTGATGGAATAGATGAATTTGGCCAGCTCGTCGATCGAAGTTTCCATTGTCGTACACCATTCACCTGTGCACTCTTTGTCGAAATCCGCAGCCTCCTGGATATCGCGTTCAATTATATCGATGGAATCGTTCAGGTTGCTCATAAATTCGCGATGGGCTAACAGAAACGACTCGACCATCTCTTTTTGCCGCTTCATAACACTTCCTCCTCTATTCGAATAACCTTTAACCACCGTAATCATAGTCGAAGAGCACACCTGCAGTGTCGTTGTATCTAGTGTTGAGTTCCGAAATTTTCATTTTTATATCTTCCTGCTGAGGCTGCCATTCGGTCGGGCACTCTTTCCGCAGTTTTTCAATTCTTTCCTCCAATTCAGCCATGACGATATGGAGGCCGTTAACCTCTTCATACATCCGCTGCTTGCTGCCGGTAGGCAATCGCTCTATCTGACTGATTACATCGTAAAGTTTTGCTTTCCATAAGGTGAGTTCCATATCCACACCTTTGCAGTAATCCTTAATTTCCATGGGGTCCTCCTTTATAGCAGTGTTCATTACGAAAGGCCCTCTGCACTCAAGGTCAGGTCTTCGAGGGCTGTGGATCATTGGCTCAGGCTCCATCAGAGTGAAAAAGAACCTTCCCTAACTGATCCTTTGAACAGAAAGTATAAGCTGTCCGCTTTTCTATATCAAGTTGGGGCGCCTTTAAATTGTCCGACAACAGGATCTTTGGGTCGCTCATCGAGCCGGCGAAATCGGCGAGTCTTCGTTTTTCTTGTCACTACCTTAGAAATTCTTTTCTTGTTTTTAGAAAGAATTTCGTGAAGGTACTTATACCCCCTTGTGGGGTGTCAGGTGTTACTCTTGACTTTGCTTCCCGCAGTCCATAAAAGAAAAGAAGGGCACCATTCCAAAAAATGATTTCCCTGGGTACTCTCTGATGAAACGATGTTTAAAGTTAACTGGGGGTGCGTTATGAATACACCATCGAGTCATTGTCCCGGTTTTGAATCATTCAGGGACCTGAAGTCGTTTGTCTGCAAGTGTCACCGCTGCGGCACGGAAGTGGAAATATTCTCCGATGAATTCGACCGCCCGCATATGTGTAAAAGCTGTCACGAGCAGATCAATTTTTCCCAGTGTGAGTACTACGGCGGCGGCTCGGACCCATCACCAAGGTAACGTGGCTCACACCTGACACTCCTAATCATCGAAGCGCTTCTCCGGCCTCCTCTCTTTTCGCGATTTCCACTACGGAAGAGGATGCGGGAAAGGTTTGCGCCTTTCTTTTGCTCCCTGGTTATGCAGTCTTTTGATGTGTACCGGTGAACGATTTTTTTGGTCGACGAAAATCTTACAGCAGGGGGTGACGATGGATATCTATGGCTATGCGACCCAAACACGGGAACGACAACCAAAAGGCGAGAGTCCTGCTCTGGACATAGCGACGCTTGGCAAAGCGGTGGAACTTGCCGGAATGGTCAGGCACATTTTTGTTGCAACCGCGAATGAAAAAGGCATTCCCCACCTTGCTACGGCGGAGCGGATAACCATGGAAGAAGGGGGCGTTGTACTTGTTACCGCCTGGTTCTGTCCCCAGACGGCAAGCAACGTTCTGACGAACCCTGCGATCTCGGTAGTTGTCTGGGACAGCGACAAGGATCTTGGCTTTCAGTTGGTCGGGGAGGTGGAAAAGGTCGTCGAGGTAACCATGCAGGACGGATTCATCCCCGGAGAAACAGTGGTATACCCACAGATTGAACGCAAGATGGTTGTCAGGGTTCGTAATATCCTCCACTTCGGCCATGCCATGCACAGCGATACCGACGTCCCGTGAGGAGCAGGAAGGGATGGAAGGGGATATCCTCAACAAAGTACTTGAAGCAGAGAAAGCTATTGCCGAACGTGTGAAGGCGGAAGAGGAAAAGATCAGCCTATGGCTTGCAGAGCAGAAACGGGTAATCGAAAGGGAAAAAGAGGCGGAGGTCGGCAAACTGGAGGAATCGAGTCTGGCGGATGTGGATGAGGCCAGGAAGACCGCCGAGCAAAAAATTGCAGCCATGGTCGAGGATGCTGCCGAACTTGACCGGCTCCTGTCGACCCTGGGAGACAAACTCCTGGCGAGGATCGTCAGGACGCACATAGACAGAATCCGCCCGGGGAAAATATGAACGTGAGGGCCGGCTGGGGCCGGGACTTTTGTGCGCGATGTTCGATGGCCTGCAGCGGCCGCTCACCCGATTGTACAGTGAGACCGGTCCCTTCATCCAGATGCCGGGCGAGGAAGGCTATCCGACCTATCTCGCCTCACGGCTGGCAAGCTTTTTCGAGAGGGCCGGAGTGGTGGAAACCCTCAGCGGCGCGACCGGTTCGCTGACAATGATCCTTTCGGTTTCACCGCCGGGAGGGGATTTCACCGAGCCGGTGACCCAGGCGTGCCTGAGAATGACCGGTAATTTCCTCATGCTGGATACCTCCCTGGCCTACCGCCGTCATTTCCCGGCTATAAACTGGTTCCAGAGTTATTCGCTGTATGATAAAGCGATCACCGGCTATTTCCGGGAGACGGTATCGTCTGACTGGCTGGAGCTGAAGCAGAGGACCGGCAAACTCCTGCAGCGCGAGGAGGCGTTGCGTGAGGTGGCGGAAATCGTCGGCATGGAGGGACTGCAGGACAGCGACCGGCTGCTGATGCATACGGCCGAGAAGATCAGGGTTTCCTTTCTGGCCCAGAACGCCTTTACCGACGACGCTTTTTATACACCGCAACAGACTTTCGAGCGGATTAGGACCATCCTGCAGTCCCATGATCGGGCGGAAAAACAGCTTGAACAGGGAGAATTCTTGGAAGATGTGGCAAAAGGGGAGGATTCATGAGACTCTCCGAACACCGATATCGCACGATTACCTCGGTCAAGGGGCCGCTGCTGTTCGTCGACAGGGTGTTTCGGGCAAGGGTTGGCGAAACGGTGCAGATCGGCTTTCCGGACCACACGGTCATGGCTGGAGAGGTCCTGAAGGTGGAAGGCGAGACGGTGCTCATCCAGGTTTACGGCGAGACCCGCGGCCTTGACCTCGGTTCGCAGGTGGTGTTCACCGATGCCTTGAAGAGCGCCCCGCTGGCACCGGATGTGGTCGGCAGGATTTTCAACGGCTCCTGTGAACCGATCGACGGCCTGCCGATGTTCGTACCCGAGAAGTACGCACCGGTCAGCGGTTTTCCACTGAACCCGACGGCGCGGGCCAGACCTGAGGAGTTCATCGAAACAGGGTTGTCGGTTATCGACGGCCTGAATACCCTGGTCAAGGGGCAGAAACTGCCGATTTTTTCCTGTTCCGGACTGCCCGCCGGCGATATCGCCGCCGCTGTCCTGAAAAACGCCAGGCTGGCGGCGGGAGGGAACGAAAAAGGGTTTGTGGTGGTCTTCGTGGCGCTTGGTCTTGCATGGCATGAGTATGCCTTCTATATGAAGACCCTCGACGAGATGAAGTCCGGCTTCGTCGCCTTCGTCAATCTTGCGGGTGAGCCGGTCGTGGAGCGTCTGCTGGCTCCGCGCCTGGCGCTTACTGTCGCGGAATATCTCGCCTTTGAGAAGTCCATGGATGTATTGGTGGTCATCACCGATATGACCAACTATTGCGACGCCCTGCGGGAGGTTTCCACCGCCAGGGAGGAACTCCCCGGCAGACGCGGCTATCCGGGATATATGTATTCCGATCTTGCCTCGCTGTACGAGCGGGCCGGACGTATCGTCGGGATGAACGGTTCGGTTACCATGCTGCCCCTGGTGACCATGCCCGAAGACGACATAACCCATCCGATCCCCGATCTGACCGGCTACATAACCGAAGAGCAGATAGTCCTGGCCCGGGAATTGCATCAGAAGGGGCTGTTTCCGCCGGTGGACGTCCTGCCGAGCCTGTCCAGGTTGATGCAGAATGGAATCGGGGAAGGGCATACGCGAGGGGATCACCGGCAAACCGCCGATCTTCTTTATCGCCATTATGCCAAGGGCAGAGATCTCCGCCGGCTGGAGGCAATAGTGGGCAGGGACGGCATGTTGGACACCGACCGGAAGATGCTCGATTTTGCCGAGGCCTTTGAACAGGAGTTCATCAGTCAGGGTGTGGTTCGCCGTGGTATCGGCGAAACCTTGGATATCGCTATCCGTCTGCTCAGGAAATTCTCGCTGGAGTCGCCGTGATCCATCCAACCAGAACAAATCTTCTGCTGCTGAAGGAAAAATCCCATTCCGTCGTCAACAGCATCGGTATCCTGAAGGCTCGGCGCCAGGCCTTGATCCGAGAGTTTTTCTCCACCACCGCCCCGTTTCTCCGTTCGCGTGACGGAGTGAAGGATATATATACGGAAGCGGTCAGGGAACTGCAGGTAAGCCGCAGCCATGAAGGCAGCGACTATATCGATTCCCTGGTGATTACGACAGGCAGGGAGTTCGGAATTGAGATCGAGGTGAAAAAGGTCATGGGACTTCGCTATCGCGATGTAACCGCCCATGAATCTGCAGTACGTCCGCCCGATGAGCGAGGGTACGATTACCGCTACACCTCCTCTCACCTGGAGAAGGCGATCAATCTGTTCGAGACGGTCGTCGAATCGATGCTCGAACTCGCGGCATTTGAGAGCAAGCTGAAAAGACTGGGAGAGGAGATCAGGCGTATCACCAGAAGAATCAGGGTCCTGGAGGAAAAAATCCAGCCGGTATTACAGGAACGAATAAAGTCGATTGGTCAGTATATCACGGAACGGGAACGCGAAGCATATTACCGACTCAAGCGGTTCAAGGAGATCCGCAAGGAGTAAACGGATTCGGATTGTCGATATCGCTATCGGGATCGAAATCGAATAGAAGACGCTGAAACCTTTAAGATAGCGATATCGAGAAGTACTACTTCTCTGCCATCTTGGCGAAAGCAGCCTTCGCGCCCTCCTGGATTTCCTCCGGCGTCAGATCCCTGGTATGGCTTGCGAGACTCCAGGTGTACCCGAACGGATCTTCTACGGTACCCATGCGATCCCCCCAAAACATGTCTTCGACAGGCATCCGGACCTCGGCGCCTGCCTCGACGGCGACTTTAAATGCCTCGTCCACGTCATTGACATAAATATAAAAACTGACGGGTGAACCGCCCATGCTTGCAGCACTTTTACTTTGGCACTCCGGGCTTTCTTCGCCCATCATGATGATCGAGGAACCGATCCGGACCTCGGCATGCATCACACCCTTGCCGTCCGGTCCCGGCATGACGAACCGCTCTTCGGCACCAAAGGCTCTTTTATAGAATTCTATGGCCTTCTGCGCGTCCTTGAAAACGAACATCGGTGTAAGACTTTGATAGCCTTCAGGAATTGGCTTTACCATTGTGCTCCTCCTTCCTTTACGGGAATATAGGCATCCTATTGATTTTGCATTTGGAGTTTTTAACCGGGAATTTGCCTCCGGTTGAGCAATCACTCCCGGTCGTTTATAAATGTAGTCTCCATACGGTGGAAAGCAACGGACGGGAAGGGGAAGTCCGTCGATTTACTGTTTCTTTACTGTTGCTCGAGAAACTGTGCGTCATAAATCCGGTTGAAGTCAGGCACATTGGCTGGCGGCAGCCATCGCTCAAAGGCCTGCCGGTAAGAGGGCTCCGGACGATGGCGAAGAAGGATTTCATTCACCCGGGAGATCATCTTCCTTCCCCATTCGGTTTTCGGAGCTGCGATACGGCCTATGACATATTGTCCGGTCTCCGTGATCGGAATAATGGCAATGCGGTCTGCCGATTGGCTGGTTCTGGCATTGAACATGGCCTCGAAGGGGAAACCTAATACCCCGTCAATCCTCTTCAACAGAAGCATTTTGGCCAGGTTCTCAAAGAGCTTGTCGCTTGAATCGATAAAAACGTTATCATCCGGCATGATCTGGCGAAGGGCTGCATCCACGGCGGCGCCGTAAGAACGCGACAGGGAAATTCCCAACGTGTCCGTTTTGACAAATGACCCTAATGATACCGTCGCGGGATATTTGCTCAGATCTTCCTGTCTTACGATGAGCGCAACGGGTGGAGCAAGAGCGCAGGGAAGAGAAAACAGAACAATCTCGTTCCGTTCCGGGGTAGGGATCAGCCCTATGGTTAAAACCTGCTTGCCGTTTTTTATTTCCTCGACTGTTCTTGCCACATTTGCGGCGACTGTTTTGTGGTCGAACTCCGGGAGTTCCCTGCGCATCAATTCGAGAATCATGTCTGAGGGACCTTGACCGGCGAATGGTCCGCTGATTATCCGTAGCGGAGGAAAATCGGCTAGCATCCATGTTATGGTATTTTCTCCACGGGCGGCTGTATCCTCTGCATGGCAGACAGAACTCATGAAAAAAACCGCGATGAAAAACAGTAAGTGAAGCATTGGCCTTGTTCATTTAAAAGGTGGGGAAAGCGTGTATCCGGTAGACAACAGGTTTCTCCTATTAATCTTACTTTTCATAAATTTTCAAGAAATGCCGACGCCGCCAGGATCGTGCATCTCATCCCGACAATGAGCGGTTGCCACGGATGGTGAAGATATCGAGAAATATGCTTGACCCGTAAACAGTAATTAATTACATTTAGTATTAATTATCATAAACAAGGGTTGAATATGTTGCGAATGACGAATCAGCGGGACATCATCCTGCGTGAGTTACAGAAAAGTAAAAGACATCTTACCGCAGATGAGCTTTACGATCTGGTCAAAAAGGTCATGCCGCGCATCAGCCTGGCAACAGTGTATCGCAATCTTGAAATCCTGTCCGAGGCCGGAATGATCGGCAAACTGGAGATCAGTGGCAGACAGAAGCGTTTTGATTATGACGTCTCGGAACATGATCATATATATTGCGTTATCTGTCACAAGGTGGATAATCTGGATATTGCTCATAGTGGTTGGAAACCTGAAGAATTCGGCGATACCGGCGGATACTCGATAACCGGATATCGCCTGGAAGTTCTGGGAATTTGCCCGGAATGTCTAAAAAAAGAAAAGAAAAAGGAGAAATAGGAATGAGTGGATGTGGCTGTGGTTGTGCATGTAAGAGCGTTGGGCCGGTTGACGAATCAAGAAAGATCCTCGAGGCGCTGGCAGGCTGCAGCGGTCCCTGCGGTTCGAAGGATATTGCCGAAGCAACCGGACTGGATAAAAAGGTGGTAAGCGATCAGATAGCCGCCCTGAAAAAGAAGGGATTTGTCGACAGCCCTGTGCGTTGCAAGTTTGGTATCACCGCCGAGGGCAAAGCGAGTCTGTAGAGGGATGATATATGCAGGAAATTATTGCCAAAACAAGAACATTCAGGCGGTTTAGCCAGAAAGAACAGCTCAGTTCGGCAACACTTGGCGAACTCATCGATCTGGCCCGGCTGGGCGGCTCGGCCCGCAATGGCCAGCCCTGGCAGTATATGCCGGTCAACACCCCGGAGCTCTGTGCAAAGATTTTCCCAAACCTGGCGTGGGCCGGGTACCTGCCCGATTGGAAAGGGCCGGTTGAAGGAGAGCGGCCCAGTGCCTATATTCTTTGTCTGCTGAACAAAAACCGCTTGAAAGGCACTGAGGGCGAAGTCCAGTTCGATCTCGGGGTGGCAACCCAGAATCTGCTGCTCGGAGCAATGGAGAAAAGGATCGGGGGGTGCCGGATCGGCGCCTTCAATCCGCAGCTCGCGTCCCTGTTTGTCATGCCCGACTATTTGCGGCTTTCCCTGGTTATCGCCCTTGGCAAGCCGCGGGAGACCGTTATCATCGAAGAGTGCAAAAATGACGACGATATCCGTTACTGGCGGGATGAACATGGCGGCCATCATGTGCCCAAACGCTCCCTTGAGAGCTGCCTGGTCAACCTGGAAGTGCGGTGAAACGGTAATCGTTCACCGGTACGCATCAAAAGACTGTATAACCCGGATCTGTAACCGTTCATCCAGTGCTCCAGGTTCGTTCAAGCGGGCCGCCGAAGCTATAGTTGGCTATGTGAGGTGGCCTGATCGGACGAAAATGGGGTGCTGGTGAACGGTTGCGGTGAAACGCAAGAATATTGTGGAGGATCGATGCATGAGCAAAGCAAAGACTTTCGATGAGCAGATACAGCAATTAAAAGAAGAAGCCCGGCAGCTGGAAGATGACTTCGAACAGACCGTTGTCGAGGAGACGGCGTCCCGTCTCGAGGGATGCAATTTCGCGCCGCCGGTGGTAACCGAAGCCGGTATCTTTCTTCGCCTGCGGCAACAGGAACTGGTCAATGAAATCGACCGCATTCTCGCCATGCCCGACGCCGAAGCCTGCGCTCTCGCTCCCGGCAATACCAAAAAATGCGAGGATCTCCGGGTGCAATACATTACGGTGTTGATTTTCTACTATAAAAAACTGCTTGCTCTGCGCCGGGGCAGTCCGGAAGAATGGGATGAGATAGATGAACTCTATGTTCATGATTGATGGCCTGAATTTTTGCCGCATCAATCATCGAGGTTCCGGGTCTCATGGCGAGGGCGATCACCCGCCGACGGTTCGGACCTTCAGCTATCACTTCCGCCGGAAGTACGGCACGAGTGTTGGGAAAATACCCCTGGATGTGGGGCTGTCATGCCCGAACCGCGAACGGGGAGGCTGTATTTTCTGTCGGGCCGCTGCATTTACCCCAACATATCTGCAGAGTACCGATGATCTCGCAGGACAGTTGGCGGAAGGAAAGGCAAAGCTCCTTCAAGGCAGATTTAAAAAATATCTCGCCTACTTCCAGCAGGAAACATGTACGGCCCTTGCGGCAGAAAAGTTGCTGCCGCTGGTTCGGCAAGTCCTGAGCGATGCCGACTGTTTCGGCCTGATCCTCTCGACCAGGCCGGACTATGTTGCAGACGACCTTCTCCGGCCACTCGCCGAGATTGTGGTAAGATCGGGCAAGGCATGTCTTTTTGAGCTGGGGCTGCAGAGTGTTCATGACAGGAGCCTGCAGCTGCTCAACCGTAATCACGGGTTTGACGATTTCCGCGATGCCGCTTTCAGGATTAAAGAGGCCGGGTGTTTCGAGCTTGGCGCCCACCTGATTTTCGGTATTCCCGAAGAGACCGAGGAGGATATGCTCCTGTCGCTTTCGACGGTGTGCAGCCTGGGAGTGACACACCTGAAACTCCATCATCTCCAGGTTATTCGCGATACCGCCCTCCATGCTCTCTACGATCTGGGTAAAATTACTCTTTTTTCCAAGGAGGAGTATCTTTGCTTTTTGCTGCGCGCCCTGCCGATCATCCCGGCCGGGGTGACCATCCACCGGTTATGGGCTACCGCTCATCCCGAACTCCTGGTTGCCCCTCAGTGGCACACCCTTGCCGGCTTTCTCAGCAGGGAGTTGCAGGAGAGGATGGTGGAACTGAACGTGTGGCAGGGGCAGCGGGCCGTAACCGCTCACCAGCACCCCATTTTCGTCCGATCAGGCCACCTCACATAGCCAACTATAGCTCGGCGACCTGCTTGAACGAACCTGGAGCACTGGATGAACGGTTACAGATCCGGGTTATGCAGTCTTTTAATGTGTACCGGTGAACGATTACAGCGGACCACTTGAAAGAATGGCCGTCCACCTGTTATCCGGTCCGGACTGGACGAGGCGGCTTATGGGAATTATGGTGAAAGCAGTACCGAAGCACGAGATATTTTTCAGCCGGTCGTCCGGGCAGCAAAATGCAAGCAGCGGCAGGTACATACACAACTTCACAAGGGGGGACTCTTTTCAGTACCCCCCTTGCGGGGTATAAGTACCTTCACGAAATTCTCTCTTAAGAATGAATTTCTAAGGTATTAAATCTGAAGAGTTGACTGGAGCTGGAATGGGAAAAAAGAAAAAGGAAAAAGAAAAAAAATGCTGCGGCAAGGGCAAAAAAAACGGTGACAAAAGGTGCAGCAAGTGCCCGAAAGGGTAAGGCAGGGCGTGCTCAGTCTGGCGACAGGCGGTAAGTGAATAGTCATCCCATTTCGTTACATCGGGCAGGAGAATTCTCGCCCGATGTACATAACATTGAATAATCGTCAATAGTATCAATAGCCGATTGGCAAAACAGGGCCGGAAATGGTACGATGGATGTTCGTGCCAAAAAAACCAATACCCGCTGCACAGTTTCAACAGAAAAGGACAAAAATGGAAGAACAATTCAAGATCCGCTTTGCCGAGCGGATGAATCAGCTGCCGCCGTACCTGTTCGGCATGATCAACAAGATGAAAATGGAGAAACGCTGGAAGGGCGACGATGTCATCGACCTGGGCATGGGCAATCCCGTTGACCCGACGCCGGGCCCGGTAACCGAAAAGCTCTGCGAGGTAGCCATCGACCCGAAGGCCCATCGCTATCCCGTCGCCGGCGGCATGAAGAATCTCAAGCGGGAGATCGCCCTCTATTACAAGCGCAATTACGACGTCGATCTGAACGGCGAAGACGATGTGATCTGCACCATCGGCTCGAAGGAAGGCATTTCTCATCTCTGTCTGGCGCTTCTCGGGCCGGGCGACACGGTCCTGACGCCGGCCCCGGCCTTCCCGATCCATGTTTATGCCGCGGTGATTGCCGGCGCCAATGTATTGCGCATCCCGCTCAGTTCGGAAGATACCATGCTCAGCCAGATTGTCGGGATGTGCAAGTCGCTCTATCCCGGACCGAAGCTGCTTATGCTCAATTATCCGCATAATCCGACAGGCGTCCTGGTTTCCAAGGAATTCTTCGCCGAGGTGGTGAAACTGGCAAAAAAATATAATTTTATGGTGATCAACGATTTTGCCTATGCCAAGATCACCTACGATGGCGTTGTCGCTCCGAGCCTGCTCGAGGTTCCCGGGGCCATGGATGTCGGGGTGGAGTTCAGCTCCTTTTCCAAATCGTACAATATGGCGGGCTGGCGGCTCGGCTACTGCGTCGGCAACACCCAGATGATCGGAGGCCTGTCCAAAATCAAAGGATATTACGATTACGGCATTTTTTCCGCCATCCAGGTCGCAGGGATCGTCGCCATGCGCGACTGCGATGAAAACATCATTGAGCAGGTGGCGGTGTACCAGAAGCGCCGCGATGTGCTCTGCGACGGACTCGTCAAGATGGGCTGGGAGGTTGAGATACCGAAGGCGGGCATGTTCCTCTGGGTGAAGATCCCCGAGCCTTACGCCCGGATGGGGTCGATCAAATTTTCCATCGAGATGATGGACAGGGCCAATGTGGCAGTGGCTCCGGGTGCCGGATTCGGCATGGAGGGCGACGGCTATCTGCGGCTTGCCCTGGTTGAAAACGAAAACCGGATCACCCAGGCCCTCAAGCAGATGCGCCGGGCCTTAAAAGAGATCGACAGTGAAGTCGCTGCCGGCACATTTCAGCTCTGTCCCTGAGATCCCCTCATCCCTGCGAGACCCGGGCCAGGAACGCCTTCAGGTAGCGGGTCTCGGCAATGGCCGGGTGAACAGGGTGATCCGGACCCTGCATGCCTTCAAACAGAATCTGCACATGCCGGTCGAGACGACGACCGGCAGTGCGAAGGACATCGAGCAGTTCCTCCCGCTGCAGATGCATCGAGCATGATGCGGACAGGAGGATGCCGTCGGGGGTCAGCAGCTGCATGGCCAGCTCGTTGATACGACGATAGGCCTGCAGCCCCTCTTTATGATCTTTTTTACGTTTGATAAACGCCGGCGGGTCGACCACGATCACCTCGAATCGCTCGCCTTCCGCCTTCAACCCTTTGAGGACGGCGAAAGCATCGCCCTGAATGCTGTTGAAGATCTTGCCGACTCCGTTCAGTGCGGCGTTTTTTTCAGCCATTTCCAGGGCCGGTCGGGAGGCATCGACAGCTGCCACGGCACGGGCGCCAAAAACCGCCGCCTGCACGCCGAAACTGCCGACATAGCTGAAAACATCGAGCACACTCCGGCCCCTGGCGAATTGCCTGAGCCAGGCCCGGTTTAAACGTTGATCGTAGAACCAGCCGGTTTTCTGGCCGTCGTGGAGCGGAGCCAGCATCCTGACACCGTTTTCGACCAGTTCGACCTCATGCGGCACGGTCCCCAGGGCTACTTCGATTTCACGGGAAAGTCCTTCGAGGGTCCTGATACTGCTGTCGTTTCGCAGGAGAATCGATTCAGGCTCGATGACTTCGCGCAGGGCATCGAGCACCTGATCTTTCACCGCCTCCATTCCGGCACTGTTCAGCTGGACTGAGAGATGACTGCCGAACCGGTCAACCACCAGGCCCGGCAGCAGGTCGCTTTCGCCGTAAACGAGCCGGTAGAAAGGCTCATCGAATAAACCGGCGCGGAGTAGGAGGGCCTGCTGCAGCCGGTGCAGGAGCAGAGCCCGGTCGAGAATGCGTTCGTCGCGGCTGACCAGACGGCCACAGATTAAGGACTGGGGATTGACGTAGGCGATACCGAGGAATTTGCCGCCATGGGTCTCGACCCTGACCTGTTCGCCCGGCGTAAAATTTTTCAGCGGCGTCTCATGGATATTGACCTCATTGCTGTAGATCCACAGATGGCCGCCCTGAATGCGGCGTTCTTCCTGACGTTTGAGGCGGAGGGTTTTCAACATTATATACCTGTAACTGGAGGCGGCAGAAGGCCGTATTTTATTTTTCAAAGGGGTGTCGCACCCGGATGTGCGCCCACTATCACATCACCCGTCGCGAATGTCAATGGGTGGAGTAGAAGAGGCAATCTCTATCTATGACAGTTATTACAACAGTCTGAAAAATCCGAAGGCGACCTTGTCCTTCGAAAAATTTCACTAACAGAGAGAGGTAACCATGGATGCCAGTAGAGTGAAAGATCGGCAGGTTGGATACACCCCCTCTTTCGGGATTGAGGAGTATCTTGTCGATCGGTTCCAACGGTCGATTCTTTTTTGGGATATCCTGAGGAAACGGGGAAATAATTATCTTGCTCACCTTGATGCCGGGCAGCCGCCCATCCTGATCTTCGACTATGAAATGATAATTGATGGGAGACATTTCGCCAAGCCGGTGAACTATGCGATGGTCAGAATCGTCGATCGGCGGCGGACCGGGACCGTAGCGGTTTCAGACGGCGAAAGACGGACGACCAGGAAGGGGGAGCTTATCGATCGCGATGGCCTGCCCGCCCGGCCGATTCTTATCATCGATCCCCGGGCCGGCCATGGTCCGGGGATAGGTGGCTCGAAACTTGATTCCCAGATCGGGATCGCCCTCGAGTTCGGCCATCCGGTCTACTTCGTGCTGTTTTACCCGGATCCGGAAGAAGACCAGACCCTGGCCGATGTCCATCAGGCGGAGATAAAATTTCTTGAAAAGATCGTCGAGCTTCACCCCGCCGCACCGCGCCCGGCGGTGATCGGCAACTGTCAGGCCGGGTGGGCTGCTGCCCTGATCGGGGCGGATCGGCCCGACCTGACCGGTCCGCTCATCTTTAACGGCTCGCCGCTTTCCTATTGGGGAGGCACCGAAGGACGCCACCCCATGCGCTTTCGGGGCGGTCTTTATGGCGGGATCTGGCTTACTTCTTTCAGCTGCGATATCGGCAACGGCAAATTCGACGGCGCCCACCTGGTTGCCGGCTTTGAAGATCTGAATCCCGCCAACACCTTCTGGAGCAAGTACTATCATCTCTTCAGCCATGTCGACACGGAAGAAAAGCGGTTTCTCGATTTTGAAAGGTGGTGGGGCGGTTTCTATCGGATGAATTCAGAAGAGATTCACTTTATCATCGACCGGCTCTTTATCGGCAATCAACTCGAACAGGGAAAACTGCGATTCGAGGACGGACGGTTGATCGATATGAAGAATATCCGTTCGCCGGTGTTTGCCTTTGCTTCGGAAGGAGACAATATCACCCCGCCGCCCCAGGCACTGAACTGGATCAAAAAGGTGTACGGGACGGTCGAAGAGATCAAGCGATGCGGCCAGATCATCATCTATATGGTTCACCAGAAAGTCGGCCATCTGGGAATTTTTGTCTCGGGCAGCGTCGCCCGGAAGGAACATCAACAGATTATCGGCAACATGGGCTGGCTGGAATATCTCCAGCCGGGTCTTTATGAAATGGTCATTGACGAAGAACCTAGTAATCCCAAGCAGGAAGACTGGCGAGTGCGCTTTGTCGAGCGGAATATGGAGGATATTCTCAAACTGGACGACACCCTGGCGGATGAGCAGGCCTTTGTTCAGGTGAATAAAGTGTCGCGGTTCAATGATGCAGTATACAGTCTCTTCCTTCGTCCCTGGATCCAGCTGGCGGTAGATGAGCCGACGGCGGATTTGATCCGTCAGCTTCATCCCCTGCGGATGCAGCGCTATCTGGTTTCCGACATGAGTCCCTGGTCAGCACCGGTGAAGATGATGGCCGAGCAGGTCAAAATGAACAGATACCAGGCGGCTGCCGATAACCCGTTTGTAGCCATGGAAAAAATCTTTTCCGAGACATTGAAGTCGGGCTTCGATCTGTTCAGGGACTTGCGCGACCAGAGTCAGGAATTTTTCTTCAGATCCCTCTATGATAATCCCATGGCGGCCATTTTTTTAGGGGAGATGAAACCGGAAAGAAGGGGTGCCCAACTCGAGGGGGACGGTGGAACGGAAAGGGAGAGAGAAAAGGCACGGTTGCGGGATCTTGCTGAAAAGGGAGGTTTTGTCGAGGCCTGCATCCGCGTGATGGCCGCGGTTGCCGGACGTGACAAGATTATGGATGTCAGGGAGTTTCAGGTGGCGGAACAAATCATTCAAAGCCACGAGAAGTTGAAAGTATTGACACCGGGTGAGTTCAAGCTGATTGCCCGGGAACAGGCAAATCTTCTTGCCGTAGTGCCGCAGCAGGCGATAAGAGCACTTCGAATGATGGGATTGTCTCGCGAGGAGCGCCTGGAATTATTGCGCATCGCCGAGACCATTGCCAAGGCCGATGGCAAGGCCCTGGGGAAAAAAGAGAAGAAAATTCTTGCTTCTCTCGAGCAGGTTTTGCAAAAAGAGGATACGGTTCAGGCACACCGGGATGATTCGGCGTGACAGTCCGGTCATACAAAAACTTTAAAAAGGAGGAAAAATGGCTACAACCAAGGAGAACCTGAAGGAAGCATTTGCCGGCGAAAGCCAGGCCAACCAGAAGTATAAGGCTTTTGCCAAGAAGGCGGAAAAAGAAGGATTTGCTAATATTGCCAAGCTGTTCCGGACAACTGCCGAGGCCGAACGGATCCATGCCGAAGGCCATCTGAAGGCCCTGGAAATGATCCATTCGACCGCGGAAAACCTGCAGGCCGCAATCGACGGTGAGACCTACGAATTTACCACAATGTATCCGCCGATGGTGGAACTGGCCCAGGCCGACGGCCACAAGGCGAAGACCATGTTCAAGTTTGCCGTCGATGCCGAAGAGGTCCACGCGCAGATCTACCAGAAAGCCCTCGATGCGGTGAAAAACGGGGTGGATATGGATGCCGGCGATTTCTATCTCTGTACAGTCTGCGGCTATATCGAAGTCGGCAGTGCACCGGTGAAATGTCCGGTTTGCGGCGCCCTGAAGAAAATTTTTGTCCAGGTGGATTGATTTTCCTCATCTATCATTTTTTCGGCAGGCCTTTTTCCGGTCTGCCGGAAAATGCCTGCAGCTTGGTAGCCCTGGCCAGTTGCGACAGTTCGCCGGTCATCGTCAGCACCTTGCCGGCAAGCTCCGGGGTGAGCGATCCGGTACCGCAGGAAGGGGCGATGAGGGTCTGGGCCATCAGTTGTTCCTCGCTGAAACCAAACGAAGCAAGGACAGCCAGCTGGGCCTGCCACTTGTCAAAGAGCGAGGCTGCCGACTCTTTGGCCACCACCAGGGGATCGCCGGTGGGAACGATGCCCCAGGCCAGGATCCCGCCACGGGTCAGAAAATCGATGAGTGGCTCTCTATAGAGGATGAAGTTGTCGAAATAAAAATAGGCGTCGAAACTGATAATATCGGTATCCGAAGTAAGGGCCGGACCCCAGTCGCCGTTGGCGCAGATATGCAAGCCGGCGAGACCGCCGGCGGCTTTGATGGCTCCAATCACCTCGGCCACGGTTTCGGCCGCCATCTCCCGGCTGACTCCGGCAAAACCGCTTGCGCCGAAACTGACCAGTCCCGGTTCGTCGATGAAGACGATCGGCGGCACCGCACCGGTAAATCTCCTCATCTCGGCCACCTGCCAGCAGCCTTTCCGGGCCAGCAGTTTGACCAGCATATCCCTGAGATTGTCGTCATAGAGGATCGAGTTGCCATGCTGATCCTTCACGCCGATGCCGGTAGTGACAGGGCCGGTAACCTGGCCTTTGACTGTCAGGGGTGGCAGCTTGCCGGCTGCGAGAACATCCATGAAGGTAAAAAATCCCGCAGCCGAATCTGCGCCCAGTGCAAACCGTGAGGTTTTGAGCAGGGCGGGATCGTCTGCGGTCAGCATATAATCTTGGTAAAAAGCAGCCATTTCGTCTGCAAAGTGAGGGCTGCCGGTATCGATCCAGTAGCGGTTGCCGTCGTCGACCAGACCCGGAAAGCCGGTGAGAAACTGACGGATCATCCCTTCCTTCGGATTTTTGGGCAACTGCGGCCAGAGGGGGATTTCCGGGGTATGGGCGAGGATGAGCCGCATTGCTTCGGCATGATCTGCCAGGGGCAGGCTGCCGATCAGGATGGGGCGACAGGAGGGGATGAACATGGTGGACGGCTCCTCAATCAGTTCTCTTGTTTTGAAATGGCTTTGGCCAGGATGTCGAGCACCGAAGCGATGTCCGCTTCGGTATGGGAGGCATTGACCTGAAAACGGATGGTCTCGTCGCCCTTCGGCACCACCGGAAAGGTCAGGCCCACCACCAGCACACCGTTCTCAAAGAGGCGCTTCACCAGCTCGTGGGTCTTTTTCGTGTCGCGAACCATAAGCGGCACCACCGGATGGGGGCCGGGGATCGATTCAAGCCCCAGTTTTTCCAGGCCCTCCCGGAATTGGCGGGTGCGGAGCCGCAGGTTTTCCAGCAGTCGCAAGCCTTCGGCGCTGTCGCAGATATCGAGTGCCGTGGTCGCCGCGGCACAGTCGGCGACACTCAAGGGGTTGGTATAGATATAGGTGTCGGCCTTCTGCCTGACTGCCTCGACCACCGTTGTGCTTGCCGCGATGAAGCCGCCGTTGACCCCGAAGGCCTTGCCGAAGGTGCCGATGACGATATCCGGTGTCCTGCCGGAAAATTCCGGGGTGCCCCGGCCGCTGGCACCATAGGCGCCGATACCATGGGAGTCGTCGACCACGGTTATAACGCCGTCTTTAAATTTTTCGGCATAATCGTCGGTGATGGCCATGATTTTGTCGATGGGCGCGTAATCTCCGCGCATGCTGAAGATACCGTCAAAGATCACCACCAGGCGCTCGATGTCGTCGCCCACCCCGTCCAGGCACCGTCGCAGCTCGTCCATATTGTTGTGGGCATAGATGCCTTTGTTGCCGCTTGGCACTCCGGCGATCCGCATCGCCCGGATGATCGAGTTGTGGTTGAGCTGGTCGCCGATCCAGTGGGTTTTCGGGTTGCCGATGGTAAGGGCCAGTCCGCAGTTGGAGGTGTAGGCGGAGTTGAAGATCCTGGCCGCCTCCTTGCCGACAAAGCGGGCAATCCGCTCCTCCAGGGCTATGTGGTAGCTGAAGGTGCCGTCGATAAAGCGCACTGCACCCGGACCTACGCCGCAGGCATGGGTGGCGCTGTCGGCCGCGGCAATCAGTTGCGGGTGGTTTGACAGGGAGAGATAGGAGTTGGAGTTCATCCGCAGGAACCGCTGCTGCTCGCCCAGAAGGCTATAGCGGGGACCAAGTCCCCGCTCCGGCGGATGGTAGCAGGTGATGATCCGCTCCGGCGGTTTGGCCCGGCCCTCAGTCTGGAGCCGGAAGATTTCTTCCTGCAGTGCCTTGTCAAGTTTTGTCAGCGTCATCGGCTACTCCCTCTCTGCCCAGTTCAGTATGACTTTGCCCGCCTGTCCGGAACGCATGACCGCAAAGGCCTCGGCGTATTCGGTGTAATGGAAACGATGGGTGATAAGCGGGGTTATATCGAGGCCGGTCTGGATCATCGAAGTCATTTTATACCAGGTCTCATACATTTCCCGCCCGTAGATGCCTTTGATGGTGAGTCCGTTGAAGACCACCTTGTTCCAGTCGATGGCGGTATCGCCGGGCATGATGCCGAGCATCGCGATCTTGCCGCCGTGGCACATGTTGGTGAGAATCGAGTGAAGCGCCGAGGGATTGCCGGACATCTCCATCGCGACGTCGAAACCTTCTTTCATTCCCAGTTCTTTCTGGATGTCCGGGAGTTTCTCCCGGCCGACATCGACGATCCTGGTGGCGCCAAGCCTTTTGGCCAGCTGCAGACGGTAGGGGTTGATATCGGTGACTACCACATGCCGTGCTCCGGCGTGTCTGGCGATGGCTGCGGCCATGCAGCCGATGGGGCCGGCCCCGGTTATGAGGACGTCTTCCCCGAGAATATCGAAGGATAAAGCGGTGTGCACGGCATTGCCCAGGGGATCGAAACAGGCGAGGATGTCAAGGGGGATGGAGGTATCGCAGTACCAGGCGTTGGTGACCGGAATGGCCAGATACTCGGCAAAGGCCCCCTGACGATTGACTCCCACGCCGCTGGTATTTCTGCACAGGTGGCGGCGGCCGGCAAGACAGTTGCGGCAGTGGCCGCAGACCAGATGGCCTTCACCCGAGACCAGATCGCCCTTTTTGAAATCCTGGACATTGTCGCCCACTTTATCGATCACCCCGACGAATTCGTGGCCGATCTGCATCGGCACCGGGATAGTCTGCTGTGCCCAGGAGTCCCAGTTGAAGATGTGGACATCGGTGCCGCAGATGGCGGTGCGGAGAATTTTGATCACCACCTCGTTTTTGCCTGGCGCCGGGATCGGTACTTCCTCCAGCCAGAGTCCTTCCTCTCTTTTCGCCTTGACCAGCGCCTTCATTGTATCCATCGGCTCTTTCTCCCCGGAATGACATTGAATGGAATGAGGTTTTTTACGCTTTTCAGGAGTGTATCATATTGGCCGAAGGAATTGTATACAATTAACAGGTCGGAGTTGGTCCTTTTCAGGCAGGGTCTATGAAGTCCGGAAGTATAAATACTTCCATATTGCTTTAAAATAGGCAATTCTACCTATTTCAAAAACATCTATTGTGTGTTAGAAACTAACCGGAGAGTCCGCAGTCGCAGCAGCAAATCTTCTAGAGCATTTTCGAGAATCAATCTGCACATCGTATTTATCGGAGAAGAGACGATGGAGAAAAGAACTCATCCGCGCATACCTCTCAAGGACCTTTCTGTCGATGCATCCGATGGAGTGGGATTTTTCCATGGAGATGTGGTCGATGCGTCAAGATTCGGTGTATGCTTGACGGATTTTCCGAAAAAACTGGATGTGCATGTCAAGAAAATCACAGTTGTCATCAATGGACGAGGAAAAAATTTCAAAATGTATGTGAAACCGCGATGGTACTCCATCGATGGCCTCAACACGTCTATTGGCGCTGAGATAATGAATCCATCCTGGGATTGGACTGAGTTTATCATGAACTTTGAACCGAAATCGGATAACGATGTCTGGGATGCGGCCAGATAAATCCACCCGGCTCGATCATCGATCTGTCCCTGGTAGACCTTGGCATCAGGTCGAACCTTTCTTGACCTTCCGTGTATCGGACTTCACTCGCTACCAAACGGTAACATTTGATTTTTCATTTGCTACCTTTTGGTAACGCCGGCAATCTCGTTCGCCATTTTTTCCTTGAAACATCAATACTTGCTTTCTGGAACAATATTTGCTTTGGTATGGACAGATCTGTAGAGACTGTGGGTCATGCCCAATTTAACCAAAGGAGGAAAGAATGAAGACATTGAAAGTGCTGCTGCGTTATACCCTTGCGACAATCGTCTCGCTCGCCCTGCCGGCAACGCCGTTTCCAGCTCATGCCGCGGAGCAGAAAGCAGAAGTGAAGAGCCCGGTGGCCAAAGAAAACGGGGTTCAATCGAAAAATGAGGAATGGGCGAAGACCTCTCCTCACCAGTATGAGTCATGGAAAAAAACCAGCGAAAGCGAGACCCTCGAGGACCTTCTGAAGAAAAAGCCACAGCTTCCCATCCTCTGGGCCGGGTATGCCTTTGCCAAGGATTATAATGCCCCCCGCGGTCACTTTTATGCCGTGCAGGACAATATCAACAGTCTGCGGACCGGTGCCCCGGTCAGTCCCGTTACCGGTCCGCTGCCGACGGCCTGCTGGACCTGCAAATCGCCTGATGTGCCCCGATTGATCGAGGAAGTTGGCGAGAAGGAGTACTTCACCGGCAAATGGGCAAAATACGGCAGCGAGGTGGTAAATCCCATCGGCTGCGCCGACTGCCACGACAGCAAGACCGGCGAACTCACCCTCACCCGCGAGTATCTCAAGCGCGGTCTTACCGCCTCGGGCGTCGATGTAGCCAAGCTCAACAACGACGACATGCGTTCGCTGGTCTGTGCCCAGTGTCACTCCGAATACTACTTCAAAAAGACCGAGGAAACCGACGCGAAAGGCGAGAAAAAGGCCACTTTAACCGTCACTTTCCCCTGGGATAAAGGCTTTAAAGGCGAGGATATGGAGGCCCATTACGACGCTTTGAACTTTTCCGACTGGACTCACGCCATCAGCAAGGCGCCAATGCTGAAAGCCCAGCATCCCGATTATGAATTGTTCGTCAGCGGTATCCATGGCCGTCGCGGGGTTTCCTGCGCCGACTGCCATATGCCGACCAAAAAAGACGGCGACGTCGTTTTTACCGACCATCATATTACCAGTCCTCTGGACAACATCGCCAATACCTGTTTGACCTGTCACAGCGAGAGCGAAGAGGAATTCAAGGAAATAGTCGGCATCAAGCTCGAGCGCAAGGAACAGCTGATGGAACTTGCCATGGACAGTCTGGCCAAGGCTCATCTTGAGGCAGGCAAGGCCTGGGAGTCGGGCGCAACCGAAGAAGAGATGAAAGATATCCTGCAGGACATCCGCCATGGTCAGTGGCGCTGGGATTATTCGATCGCCGGTCACGGCAGTTTCTTCCATAATCCGGAGGAGACCTTACGGCTTCTTGCCCAGGCAAATGATAAGGCCCAGCAGGCGCGAGTGAAACTTGCGGCGGTACTGGCCAAACACGGCGTGATCGGCTACGTGGTCCCCGACTTTTCCACCAAGGAGAAGGCCCAGGCCCTGGCCGGGATCGACATGGACAAGGAGATCGCCGCAAAACTGGCGTTTAAAGCCGCTTTATTGCAGGAATGGAATGAAGAAGCGGTAGCTAAAGGTCGTCTCAATATGGAGTCGCGCAAAGGGATGAGCGATCATTCCTCGTACTCCAAGTAAGGCTCAGCTTTATCCCTGCCAGCCATCCGGCGTGCCGTCCTGAACGGTCGCCGGATGACATCGCTTTGCTTTCGTAGGATGCACTGTGTGCACCATGGAAACAGGATGGTGCACACAGTGCACCCTTGTAACCCGTCAATTTTGTAGCTGCCTGGTTATTCCAGCTGGTGGCTCTTCATCTTCTCCCACAGATTTTTCCTGCTTATCCCGAGCAGTTGTGCCGCCTCTGTCCGGTTGCCGTTACTTTGCCGCAGGGCGATCTGCAGGAGCTCCTTTTCGGCCACGGCCAGCCTGGCACTCAGGTTGAAATCGGATTCGAGATGGCTTGCCTTGCAGGTGATTTCAAAGGGTAAATCAGCCGGGGTTATCTCCGGCCCCCGGCAGAGCACCGAAGCTCTTTCCATCAGGTTGCGCAATTCACGGGTGTTTCCGGGGAAGTCGTAGTTTTTGAGGCAGTCGATGGCCTCGCCGGCGATTGTCGCCGAGCGGCCATGCATGGCATTGAACTCCTTTAAAAACGCATGGCAGAGTTCCTCGATATCCTCCTTGTGTTCCCGCAGTGGCGGCATTCGGAGGGGGATGACCTGAAGACGATAGAGAAGATCCTGGCGAAACCGGCCGGCTTCGACCTCGCGCTGCAGATCCTTCGAGGTGCAGGCGAGAATACGGACGTCGACCCGGATCGATTTGCTGCCGCCCACTCTTTCAAACTGACTTTCCTGGAGCACCCTGAGCAGTTTGGCCTGCAGTGGGCCGGCCAGGTCGCCGAGTTCGTCGAGGAGGAGCGTGCCGTTGTCGGCGAGTTCGAATTTGCCTTTCCGCCGCTGATCCGCTCCGGTAAATGCCCCCCGTTCATGGCCGAACAACTCGGATTCCATCAGCCCTTCGGGGATTGCCGCACAATTGATCGAAACAAAGGGCTTGTCGCGCCGGGGACTGGTGTCATGGATTGCCCTGGCGGCAAGCTCTTTTCCGGTACCCGATTCTCCGGTAATTAAAATGGTGGCATTGGTGGGTGCCGCCTGGGCAATGAGCGAATAGACCTGCTGCATGGCCGGACTCTTGCCGAAGAGTTTCCGGTCGTGGTTTTGCCTGCAGGTGGCTTCAAGAACTTCGCAGCGGGCTTTGACTTCCTGATGGTTGAGCAGACGGGTGACGCGGATTATCAGGTCGTCGAGGTTGAAGGGCTTCAGGATATAATCCGTTGCTCCCTGGCGCAGGCAGTTGATCGCATCGTCGATGGAGCCGTACGCGGTCATAATGATGATGTCGGTCTCCTGGTTCTGTTTCCGGATATTGCCGAGCAGGGCAAGACCGTCCAGGCCGGGCATGCGGATATCGGAGATGATCAGATGATAGTGGTTTTTTGCGTACAGGGCCATGGCCTTGAGACCATCTTCCGCTTCATCGACCTGCCAGCCGTATTTTCGTAATCTGTCGTAAATGGAGATCCGCATGATCTCATCGTCTTCGGCAAGAAGTATCCTCGGCATTTCTCTACTCTTTCTGTTTTTTATAAAGATCGGTGAGGGTGATGGTGAAAACCGTTCCCTCTCCGGGTTTACTCACCACAGTGATTGTCCCGTTCATCCGCTGAACCAGGGCGTAGGTGACCGCGAGCCCCAGCCCGGTGCCTTCTCCGACGCCTTTGGTGGTAAAAAAAGGATCGAAGATGTGCGGCATGTTTTCTTCCGGAATGCCTATGCCGGTATCGAGGAAAACCAGGATCAGGTTGCCCATCGATTCATGGCAGTCTATGGTAAGCTTGCCGCCGTCGGGCATGGCCTGGATGGCATTCAGGCCTATATTGATGATGATCTGCTTGAGTGCTTCGGCGTCCAGCAGATATTCACCCGACACGGCAATGCTGGTGGAGAGCCGGATGTTTTTCAGTTTGTAGGAGAGAAGGACCGTACACTCGTCAAAAAGCACCTGGAGATTGACTTTCCGGATGTTCAGCGGTTCGATCCTGCCAAAATTCAAGAGCTGGCGCATGATCGTTTCGATCTGCCTGAGGCCCTTGTCGAGCAGGGGCAGGTAGCGTTCGACCAGTTCGCGGTCACCGGGACTTTCTCGCATCGATTGAACGCAGTTCAGCATCCCGCCGAGCGGGTTGTTGACCTCGTGGGCGATTCCGGCGGTGAGGATGCCAAGAGAAGCCAGCTTTTCACTCAGATGGGTCTGGGCTTTGCTCTTCAGCAGCTCGTCCTGGGATTTTTTCAGTCGATCGCAAAAGAGCACGAAGGTATCGCTGACACTGTCCAGTTCATCCTTGAAGACCGACGGCAGCAGGTATTGTTCCGGGGGATCTTCGGGAAAGCTGTCCATTGCCTGAGACAGCCGGCGGATCCGATGAACAATGAGCGATTCAAACATGAGAAAAAGCGCCGCGGTTACGATCAGTATACTGGCTACGCTGATGAAAATCAGCGAACTGATATTTCTTTTTATCAGTTCTTCGGCCCAGTCGATCGGGATGGTGATGGAAAGACCGCCGCGGATATCGCCCAGCGAGTAGCCATGGCGGGCATGGCAGCCGAGACATGATTCGCCGACCCGCAGAGGGGCGATAAAACGAACGACCCGTCCCATCTCTGTTTCCTCGACATCGATTATTTCTTCACCGCCTTCGGCAAAAGCCGTGAGGGCAGCCTTCTCAAAGGCGTCCGGACCATTGCCGGGGTTGACCGGGTTCAGGCTGGTGACGCGGAAATGGCCGAGGCCATCCCTTTTTGCATAGACCGACAGTTCCCGGGTAATCATCGCCGGGTTTCGCAGGTAATAGGTCTGCCCCAGATCATCGGTCACCACCGGCAGGTCGAGGTACGGGTTGGCCTCGACCCCTTTGCCCTGGAGAACAAAGAGGCCGTTGTGGTCGGCAGCCCATTGCCTGGTCAGCAGTATCTGTTTGTAAAGCATGCGGGCCTGCTGTTCAGCCTGCTTGATGATCATCTTTTCGTCGAAAACCGCGGTGCGATAGAGCATAAAAAGGTAGAAGGCCGAGATGATGGCACCTATGAAAATGATGAATTTGGTGCGAAGCGATGTCTGGATCATATCTATCTTTGGTAAGCCTGCGGAAACGGGAATATGATGATTCGGAATTTTCTTTTTTCATGAGAGTGATTGCTCAAATAGCTGTGTTAATACTTACTGGATAAAAGTACATTTGAAAACCCAAGGCCATCGTTATTTATACTTCATCCAACCAGAAGGATACAAAGATGAATCCGACCGAAAAAATTATCAGCATCAAAGAAAGGGCGAGGAAAAATTTTTCCAAAGGCTTCAACTGTGCAGAGTGTGTTTTTGAGGCGGTTCTGGAACATGCCGACACGCATCTTCCCAAAGAAGTCTTGAAGGTGGCAACCGGTTTCGGCGGAGGTGTCGGTCTGTTCGGCGATACCTGCGGGGCCATAAGCGGAGCGGTGCTTGCCGTCAGTGCAGTTCACGGCCGCAGCGAACTGCCTGAGAACGAAGACCGGAAAGCGGCCATGCAGGCCGCATCCCGGCAACTGTACGGCAAACCCGGGCTGTACAGGATCTTCAATCAGATTCCGAACAAATTGAAAGAAAAATACGGTCACACGCTCTGTCGCGAAATTGCAGCACAGTGGCAGGATCAGTGGCTCTGCAGGGATCACGCCCTGCACTGCAGGGAGATCATCACCGATGCTGCCGAGCTGGCCGCCACCCTGATTTATGGCAACCGAGATGAAATAGCTTCGGAACCCTTCGGCAGCAATGTCGAAAAACTGAAGGATCTCCAGGAAAAATGCAGCTTGAAGGGGTGAGGTTCCGCCCTCGGTTAAGCGTCGCTTAACTTCGACATCTTCATGGGCATCACGTATTGGCAGAACCTCAACCAAATTCAGCTAAGAATTGTTGGGTTTTTACTCGCTCTTCTTTACTTCCATTTTTATTAGGCCTAAAATTGAGGCTGGTTGGAATTTGGCAAGATTAAAATCCCATTTTGAGGTTCTGCTATGAAGATCACTTCGATCCGGTTCCGGCTTATCGCCGGAGGTATTATTCTCGTTCTTGTCCCTCTCGTTGTCATCAGTATCCTGTCGATCACAAAATCTTCTACCGCCCTGTCGGTGCTGGCAAAAGTACAGGCGGAGTCCATTGCCTCCGATCTTGTCGGACTGGCCGACCGGATCCTGCTGGAAGAAGTAAAACTGGCCGAGGTATTCGCCGCAGACGATGAGGTCGTCGATGTTCTCGCGCTGGTGCACAAAAACGGCACGGATGCGGCCGCAGAGGGGATCGGCAAGCTTTATCGAAGCATGGGGAAAAAATTCGCGAGACTTGGTTCCTCCTATCAGGGGGTATTTGTCACCGATGCCGCTGGAAGTTTGTTTACAGGGGTTCTGGAGGACGGCAAGGAATACAAAGGCAGTAACGTAGGGGACCGGGAATACTTTCAAGCCGCGAAAAGCACAGGGAAAACAGTTATAGGGGATATCGTCCGGTCTAAGACCACGGAGAAGTTGATCTCGGTCATCTGCGTCCCGATCAAGGGAGAGTCCCAGGAATTTCTTGGTGTACTTGGCCTGGTAATGAAGGTGGAGTTCCTCACCGAGATTGTTTCAGCAAGAAAAATCGGAGCAACCGGTTATGGGTTCATGACCGACAAAAAAGGAATAATCCTGGCGCATCCCGTCCCGAAACACATCCTGTCTCTTGATGTGACCAAACTTGCCGGGATGGAGGAAATTGTCAGGAGAATGCTGGCAGGAGAAAAAGGTGTCGAGGAGTACACTTTTAACGGAATCGAGAAAATCGCCGGCTTTGCCCCGCTGTCGGTGGTGAACTGGTATATCGCAGTGACCCAGGATGAGGCGGAGTTTTTGATGGCGGCACATTCCATCCGCAATGCAAGCCTTCTCGTTGCCCTTGCGGCAATAGGGCTGACAAGCGTTGCGGTTGCTTATTCGGCCGGACTGATCGTGAAACCGATCAACCGGGCGATCAGCAGTCTCAAGGATATTGCCGAAGGCGAAGGTGACCTGACGATGCGTCTGGACGCCAGATCGAAAGATGAAATTGGAGAACTTGGCTTCTGGTTCAATACCTTCATCGAAAAACTGCAGGGAATTGTCAAACGGATTGCGGAAAATTCAGCTCACGTCAATTCTTCCGCCAATCAACTTTCCACCATAGCCGGGGAATTATCCGACGGTGCCGAGGATACCTCGCAGAGGGCGAATAATGTAGCTACCGCTTCCGAGGAGATGAGTGCCAATCTCAACAATGTGGCGGCTGCCATGGAACAATCGGCAACAAATACCAATATGGTTGCCTCAGCGGCCGAGGAGATGAGTTCAACCATCAATGAAATCGCAGAAAATGCAGAAAAGGCCAGAAATGTTTCCAGCAAGGCTGTAGCCCAGGCCAAAAATGCTTCCGAAAAAATGGGAGAACTTGGAAGTGCTGCGCAAAAAATCGGCATGGTCACCGAAGCCATCACGGAAATCTCCGAGCAAACCAATCTCCTGGCTTTAAACGCGACAATCGAGGCGGCAAGGGCGGGGGAAGCCGGAAAAGGCTTTGCGGTGGTTGCCAACGAGATTAAAGAACTGGCCAAGCAGACGGCAGGAGCCACCTTGAATATCAAGGAACAGATTGATGAGGTGCAGCGCACGACCAAATTGACGGTTACGGAAATAGATCACATTTCGGAGGTGATCAGCGGCGTGAACGATATCGTCACGACGATAGCGGCAGCGGTTGAGGAACAGACTGCAGCGACCCGTGAGATTGCCAATAACATCGCCCAGGCCAGCCAGGGTATTCAGGAAGTCAATGAGAATGTGAGCCAAAGCTCGGCGGTGGCCGGTACTATTACCGAGGATATTGCCAAGGTTAATCAGGCCGCAACAGGCATCTCCGAGAGCAGCAGGCAGGTGCAGAAAAGCTCAGGCGATCTGCAGCGGATGGCTGCGGAACTGAATACTATAGTTGGCAGTTTTAAGGTCTGATTCCCTTTCTTTTTTACAAGAGGACTGCCGGGCACTTCACCTGCAACCCGGTAGTCCTGTGGGGGGTGCCTCCGCATTTCCACGCCTGGTCCGTCTTTCAGCCCCGACATGAACCCGACATAGCTTCGACATGAGGCTGCCTGGGACCCTATAAAGAGAACCACCTCGATAACTTGCTGAAAGGTCTTGCAGAGCATACTATGTGACTTCGCGTTTTCGCGCCTTCGCGTGCACCAAACAATGTGAAGAAGGCGCGGGTCGGGAACCGCTTCGAACCGGCTTGATTGTTTTCTCAGGATAGTGTGTATATCTCACGCGAAGGCGCGAAGCCGCGAAGGTATCTGGAAGTCTTCTCCTCTTAATCCGGCCGGGTGAGTTTCAGATCGACCATGAGTAGCGCAATTACTTGCTGAAAAACCTCGGAGAGCATACTATTGACTTCGCGTTTTCGCGCCTTCGCGTGTACCAAACAATGTGAAGAAGGCGCGGGTCGGGAACCGCTTCGAACCGGCTTGATTGTTTTCTCAGGATAGTGTGTATATCTCACGCGAAGGCGCGAAGCCGCGAAGGTATCTGGAAGTCTTCTCCTCTTAATCCGGCCGGGTGAGTTTCAGATCGACCATGAGTAGCGCAATTACTTGCTGAAAAACCTCGGAGAGCATACTATTGACTTCGCGTTTTCGCGCCTTCGCGTGTACCAAACAATGTGAAGAAGGCGCGGGTCGGGAACCGCTTCGAACCGAATTCATAACGTTCACCCAGGATACGAATATTTTACGCGAAGGCGCGAAGCCGCGAAGGTATCTGAAGATTCAAAATATTAACCTCCATCTCTTTGCCATGAGACTGAAAACAAAATGAGCAGAAATACATCCGCCACCATAAAAAAAACACTGATAATCTTGGGACTTGCCCTGGCAGCCGTGGGTGTAATCTTTTTTGTTATGCGCGGTGGAAGCGACGAAAAAGGCGGATCAGCCCGGAAAGAAGCCGTTGTCGGGGTGAAGGTCGCCCGGGTTGAACGCCGCGATCTCGTTGAAAAGCGCGTTTTCAGCGGTACCCTGGAGGCGGAGAAGAAATATGACGCTGCTGCCAAAATCGGCGGGCGAATCCAGGAGATCGCCGTCCGTCTCGGAGATTGTATACACAGGGGCGACTTGATCGCCCGGCTGGACAACGCAGAGTATGAGCAACAGCTGGCGCAGGCCCATGCGGAGCTCGATGTCGCGCAGGCGTCCCTTGCCCAGGCGCGCAGTGGTCTCGTAGCCGCTGAGCGAGCCTACCAGAGGGCGATAAAACTCAGAGAGCAAAAGGTCTCTTCCGTCGCCGATCTGGAGGTGGCCGAAACCGAGAGGCTTGCGCAGCAGGCCGGTGTCAATCTGGCTCAGGCTCAGATACAACAGCGCGAAGCCGCTCTGCGGGCCGCGGCCGTACGGTTGTCCTACACCACTTTAACGGCGGACTGGCAGGCGGGTGACGACCATGTCTGCCGCCATGTCGCCAGGCGCTATGTCGACGAGGGCGATACGATTGCCGCAAATCAGCCGATCGTCACCCTGGTTGATGTATCTTTGCTCAGGGCTGTTATCAATGTCGCCGAACGGGACTACGCCTTTTTGCGGGTAGGCCAGCCGGCAAGTATCAGTGTCGATCTCGTCGCCGACAAGACGTTCCCGGGCACGATCGCCCGGATGGCCCCTGTCTTCGACGAAACCAGCAGGCAGGCGCGGGTGGAAATCGCCGTTGCCAATCCGGACAGCATCTTGAAAAGCGGGATGTTTGCCTGTGTTCATGTCGAGCTTGGCCGCACCGAACAGGCGGTGGCGGTGCCATCTTCTGCAATTATTCAACGGCTTGGCATATATGGGGTTTTTGCCGTTGAGGATGGCAAGGCACACTTTGTTGAAGTCCGGACCGGTGTCAAGGATGAGGGGTGGGCGCAGGTTACGGGGTTGGAGGATGGACAGCAGGTCGTTACGCTCGGTCATCACCTGCTCAGTGACGGAGCGCGTGTTGCAACCTCCGAGGAAAATGACGAAGCCGCCGGGCAAGCTCGAAAATAAGGAACACGCGAAATGAACATCAGTGCTTTTACAACCTCGCGACCGATCTTCACCATCATGGTGACGGTCATCATTATTCTGATAGGTATTGTTTCCTTACTCCACCTGCCCATAGACCTGCTTCCCGAAATCTCCTATCCTGTCCTCAGCATCAATACCTCCTACGGCAACGCCGCGCCCGAGGAAGTGGAAAAACTTGTAACCGAAGTCATCGAAGGCGCCGTCTCGGCTATTCAAGGCATAGAGGAAGTTACCTCGGAATCTTCCGAAGGAAACAGCCGGGTGCGGGTGTCTTTCACCTGGGGTACCAACCTGGACGCAGCTTCCAACGATGTGCGGGACCGGCTGGACCGGGTGATCGGCGATTTGCCGGAAGAAATCGACAGGCCGCAAATCCGCAAGTTCGATCCCAACAGCGCGCCGATCCTGATCTACGGTGCGGCTTCCGATCTCGATCCGATCGAGCTGCGCCGCCTGATCGATGATCAGATCAGTTACCGTATAGAACAGGTGCCCGGTGTAGCCGCACTCGATATCTGGGGCGGACTGGAGCGTGAAATCAAGATTGAGATCGATCCCGACCGCCTGCGCGCCCTGCATCTCTCCCTGGATAAAGTCCGCAACGCTATACGTGATGCCAATATCAGTCTGCCGGCAGGGACAATAGAATCGGGGAACACAGAAATACGTCTGCGCACTCCCGGTGAGTTGACCAGTGTCGGGCAGTTGCTCGATCTCGTCGTCGACCGTCGCGGCGGGGTGCCCATCTACCTGAAACAGATCGCCACCGTCAACGATACCCATTCGAAGATTACCCGGATTGTCCGGATCAACGGCAAGCCGGGGGTGCGCATGGCCGTGCGCAAACAGTCCGGCACCAATACCGTTGAGGTGGCACGGCAGGCAAAAGAGGTTATTGATCAGATCAATCGCGATTTTCCCCAGATCGCACTTATCCCCATAATCGATACCTCGGAATATATTAAACGCTCCCTGGCCAATGTTGGAAATACCATCATTTTCGGCGGTATTCTTGCTGTTCTGGTCCTCCTGGCATTTCTGCGCAACATCCGGGCCACCCTGGTGGTGACAACCGCGATTCCGGTGGCGATCATCAGCACCTTTGCAATGATGTATTTCGGCAACCTGACCCTCAATCTCATGACTCTGGGAGGATTGGCGCTGGGGGTGGGGATGATGGTCGATAATTCGATAGTCGTGCTGGAAAATATCCTGCGCCGGCACCAGACGTATCATGAAGCGCCGCGGGAAGCGGCTATCAAAGGTTCCAATGAGGTAACCGGCGCAATTATTGCCAGTACCTGCACGACACTGGTGATTTTCGTTCCCATGCTGTTTGCCCAGGAGATATCGGGGCTGCTCTTCAGGCAGCTCACCTATGTCGTGGTATTTTCAACCTTATGCTCTCTCTTCGTGGCATTGACCCTGGTGCCGATGTTGACGAGGCTCTTCCTCGGTATTCGCAAGGAAAGAACGGCGGGCGGGATCCTGGAGCGTGCAGCCGGCAGGGTTGGCCGAGTGCACGAAAAACTCAATGCAGGCTACCAAAAAATTCTCGATGCCGGGCTGCATAACCCCGGGACAAGCATCATCATCGTCTTGCTTCTGTTCGGATCGGCACTGGCCGTGATGCCGATGATAGGTACCGAATTTATGCCCGCATCCGACGAAGGTGAAGTCAGGGTGAATGTGGCTATGGCAGGCGGCACCCGTCTTGAAGTACTGAACGAGACCATGCGCACCGTTGAGAAAATAGTGAACGAGTCGGTTCCGGAAATGCGCGCTGCGGTGGTTGATATGGGCTCATCGGGAGGGCGCGGTGATGCCGCGGGCGGAGATATTCGTATTTCGTTGGTCCCCGTTTTGGAGCGTACCCGCTCAAGTGCCGAGGTCGCAGCAGATTTGCGGAAAGCGATTGGTGTTGTACCGGGTGCTGAAGTGCGCGTCCGCGCCGGCCAGGGAATGTTTTTGCTGTCCCGCCTCCTCGGCGGCGGAGAGGATAATCTGGAGATTGAAATCAATGGCTACGATCTGGAAACGCTTGACAAACTGGCACAGGCTGTGGAAGAGCAGATCAAGGATATCCCCGGCATTACCGATACCCGGCGTGGCAGGGAAGCGGGGGTGCCGCAGCAGTTGCTTGAAATCGACCGTGACCGGGCGGCGGATCTGGGCCTGAGTGTGGCGCAGATTGCACGGACGCTGGAGACGGCTCTTTCCGGCACCAAAGCCGGTCAATTTCGGGATGGCAGCGGCGAACAGGTCGATATCGTGGTGAAGGTGAAGGATGCTGAATTACTGAGTATAGATGAGTTGCTGACCCATACGATAAGCAACGAAAGCGGTCAGGCTGTTTCGCTGCGCAATCTCATGTCCCCGCGGCCCAGCCTTGGATCGGTGGAGATCGAGCGGAAAAACCAGCAGCGCATGGTCGAGGTTCGCGCCAACGTCACCAACCGTCCTCTGGGGGAGGTCGCGGCCGACATACAAGCAGGTCTCACCAATATTCCCCGGCCGCGCGGCTATGAGATCGTCATGTCGGGCGATATAGAGCAACAGGCCAAATCCTTCAGGGAAATGTTGATCGGCATATTCCTCGCAATCGTTCTCGTCTACATGGTGATGGCTTGTCTTTACGAGTCTCTGCTGTCGCCGGCTATCGTCATGTTCTCCGTGCCTTTACCTCTTATCGGCGTTGTGTATATTTTGCTGTTTACCGGCACTACCTTCAATTCGCAGAGCTTTATCGGCTGCATCATGCTTGTAGGTATCGTGGTGAACAACGCTATCTTGATTGTCGATCGGGCCAATACCCTCTTCCGCGACGAAGGGCTGCCTTTACTCGCTGCTTTACGTGCGGCGGGCAAGGATCGGTTGCGGCCTGTGCTGATGACCTCGCTCACCACGATCTTATCCCTGCTGCCTCTGGCGCTTGGCATCGGTGAAGGCAGCGAAATGCAGGCCCCGCTGGCGCGTACCGTCCTGGGCGGACTTTTGAGCGCCGTGCTGATTACCCTTGTCTTCATTCCCGTGTTATATTTCCTGTTCAACAAGCGCATCGAGAAAAGACGCGATACTCATCAAGCAGGGCAACCATCATGAAAATATTTGTGAGCATTGTTTTGGGCATCACTGCGCTTGCTTTGGGCGGGTGCCTGATGACGTCTCCGGAGCGACCGTATACCAGGCCTGTCGATCTCTCGGTGCCGCCGGCAGCGATCCAGACATCTACCCTTGGACCTGAAGACCATTTTGCCGCCGATCCCTGGAGAAGCGCACTGGCAGGGCACTCCTTTCAAGCACAGGACAAACGCCAGGTGCCGCCATTTCCGCCCGAGGGAATATTGAAGCTGACGGTGGAACAGGCGGTCCTTTCCGCGCTTGGCCGCAACCGATCCCTGGCTGTCGAACAGTTTAATCCAGTTATTTCTGGAACATTTGTCGAGACGGAACGAGCCGTCTTTGACCCTGTGGTATTTGCTCAGGGCAGAATTGAAAATGACCGCAATCGTTTTCTGGGTGAGAACACCAATCGTTTTTTTTCCATAGACGGCAGCGGGAGTTTTGTCAGAACCGGCATCGTCAGGCGGTTTCCAACCGGTACAGACGTATCTCTTGACCTCGCGCTGACCGGCAGAGACAGTGATATATTGCCGTATTCGGATGAAGCGCGTGCCGGACTGAACCTGACCCAGGCACTGCTTCGCGACGCGGGAGTCGCGGTAAATCTTGCCGGAATACGGCAGGCAGAAGCCGCGGCGCTGGCTTCCGCCTACGATCTTCGCGGTTTTGCCGAAAATCTCGTGGCGGTCGTGGAAAATGCCTACTGGCAATATGCACTGGCCGTGCGTCAGGTAGAGATATTCCAGGAATCCCTTGAGCTGGCGGAACGTCAGCTGAACGATATCCGCACCCGGATCGAACTGGGACAGCTTGCGGAAACCGAAGAAACCGTCGCCGATGCGGAGCTGGCGCTGCGCAGGCAGCAATTGATCGATGCCTATAGTGCGCGGGAGCAGGCGCGACTGAATCTTCTTCGCCTGGTCAATCCGCCTTCCGCCGAAGGGTGGGACAAACAGATTACCCTCAGTGA
Organism: Desulfobulbaceae bacterium BRH_c16a; assembly: GCA_000961725.1. GTDB lineage: Bacteria > Desulfobacterota > Desulfobulbia > Desulfobulbales > Desulfocapsaceae > Desulforhopalus_A. Next base: position 307,326 of record LADS01000004.1, on the reverse strand, counting down.
AGACACGGTCGTGCCGGAAGTGAGCCTGGGCAGCGCCCTCGAGCATGAAGCACTGGCCATCAAGCTGCGTCCGGATTTGAATGAGGCTCGCCTGCAGGCCCGGCGTGGAGAGCTGGAAACGGTACAAACCGTCAATGGCCTGTTGCCGCGCCTCGATCTTTTTATCAACCTGGGCAAAACCGGATATGCCCGAAGTTTCGGGAAAAGCCTCAGTGACCTGGATGGCCCCGGCTACGATCTTGCGGTCGGTCTTGATGTTGAACTGCCTGTCGGCAACCGCGCGGCCGATGCACTTGATCGCCGGGTTCGGGCAAGCTATCGGCAGGCCCTGCAAAGTGTCGAGAACCTGAAGCAACTCGTATCTCTCGATGTGCGCAATGCCTTGCTCGAGGTTGACCGGAGTCTGCAGCAAATAAATGCCAGCGCCTCCCGGCGCATTTTGCAGGAAGAAGTTTTACGGGCGGAAACGGTTCGTTTTGGCGTGGGAACAACGACAGCCCTTGATGTGGCCCGCATTCAGCGCGACCTGCTCGAGAGCCGCATCAACGAAATTGGGGCTATCGTCAATTACCGGCAGGCTCTAATCAACCTTTATCTGCTGGATGGCACACTGCTCTTGCGGCGGGGCATCCAGGGACCGGGAGCGGAAGAGGTCGTGCTGTAAGCATCTGATGAACTGAGTAAAAAGTCTCATGCGCTGCCATCCGGCGAAAGTACCTGTCTGAAAAGACTGGATTTCGGCTTTCGCCGGAATGGCGTAATTCTCTCTACCTGCGGCGATTCCGCCTGAGGTAACTCGCAAGGCCAAAAAGGCCGGAACCCAACAGAAGCAGTGATGACGGTTCCGGCGTGGGTACGGCCGCCTGCGCATACCTGAAATTGTCGATAATCGGCTCCACAAGAGCGTGGGGATGCATTGAAAAGAAAGTGATTGGAATATCGGAGCAAAACCCGAAGAATGCAAACGTTGGAAAGGTGTTGCCCTCGTAAGGACCAGCAAAGATTTCTCCCGTGGAAAGTGCCACGTTGCCTAACGTTGGCACAACATCGATAAAATCAGGACCCAAAAAGATTTCTCCGAGGTCAAACCCGAAGGCGTAGACGCTGCCTGGCAGGGCAACCTGTATTGCCTGGTTAAAAAACGGGTAAAGAACTTTCCCTGAATTGTACGGAATTCCGTAAAAGTCATCGACTATCAGCGGCAAATCATAAGAACTGAAAACGACATCACCCGCCGTGACTGTATAAAAGTCTGGCGATACTGTATTTTCAAAGCCGATGTTCGTTACATCGTAACCCGAGTTCAACACTTCATTCTGCCAGGCGGCCTGATCTGTATACATGACAGATCCGGCGCCTGCATTCGAAGTACATCCCAGGCAAATAATCACCATCGTAACACCCAATATCTGAATTCGCCTCATAATATGGCCTCCTGTGTACTGTTTGATGAAATATGACAGTCAAAACATGCCTCGTTACAGGAAATGCGACACGGTGAATGAATGGATGTTGAAGAGAAGAAGATCGCAGGTCGACCAAACGTTAACATCTATGCAAAACTTTGTATATAGGATCATGCACCTATTTTAAGCTAGTAATTTAGGGGGCTCAACCATGGAAAAACCAGCGGAAAAAGCACACCCCGAGCATCCCGGCGGCCATGGTCGACAGCAGGTTTCTGGTGCGGAAGTACACCAGAAGACAGGCGCCGAGGCCGATCATTCCCTCGACTCCGGCATGCAGGGCTCCGGGAACGGTGAGCGACAGCAGGATCGTCCCCGGCAGGCTGTCGAGAAACCGCCGCGCAGGGCCGGATTTGGGCAGCCGGTCGGCGAGCAGCAGACCGCCCAGGCGGAGGGCGTAGGTCAGGCCGGCAGCGAGCAGAATTGCCTGAACGGCCCCGAGCTGGAACAGATCTTTCATCGATTATCCTCCCCGCCGATCTCGGCAGTACAATTGTAATGCTCATCTGTTTCCGGCGGATGCTCCGGCTTCCGGAGTATGTCGATACACACAGCGGCAAGTGCGCCGCCGATGCCGCCGAGAGCGATATACAGTTTTCCCGGCAGCAGCTGTTCGCCTGCCACGGCCAATCCGGCCGCAACCAGCCAGGGCAGCAGGTCGTCCTTTCCCTGCCAGAGGCTCAACGATAAAGCGGCGAAGACTGCAACAAAGGCAAAGTCGAGACCCCAGCGTTCCGGTTCCGCGATCTGTCCGCCGAGCAGATTGCCGCATATGGTTGAGGCGGTCCAGGCTACGAGCAGCAGGAGTCCGCCGCCGGTCAGAAAGGCAGGACAGGTTCCACCGTTGCGGTGGGCGGCGATGGTTACCGCCCAGTTCTCGTCGGCTACCAGATGCATGCCCAGGGCCTTCTGCCAGAACGGCCGACCGTCGAAAACCGGCTGCAGGGAGGCACCGATCAGGAGGTAGCGCATATTGACGATGAGCACGGCAAGACCGATCTCGAACACCGGCAGCGGGGCCGACCACATTTCGATCATTACCAGCTGGGCCGACCCGGCGAACATCAGCAGATCCATGGCCAGCATCTCGGCCCAGCTGACGCCCTGGTTGCCGCTCAGTACCCCGAATACCCCTCCGTAGGCCATGGCGCTTACGGCGAGAGGTATGTTAGCCTGCATTCCTTTGATCCATTCATTCATGTCGATTGTCTCCTTTTTCGATGACATTGTCTGTAAATAATGTCATAATCGAAAAAAATTGTCCCAGTCAATTGGTATATTGTAATGATAACAATTTTGCTCAACCATATCTCTCTTGCCTCCGGGCGGAAATACCGGCAGATCAGCAGCGGAATACAGGCTGCCCTCGCCGCAGGCAGTCTGCAGCCCGGCGACCGGCTGCCGCCCCAGCGGGAGCTGGCGGATGCCCTGGGAGTCACCCTGGGAACGGTGACCAGAGCATACCGGGAGATAGACGATCTCGGTCTGGTGAAAGGGGAGATCGGTCGGGGAACCTTTATCGTCCGCCGGGAGGAGGAAGAATTCACTCTCCATGCCATCCACAACCGGCCGGATCGCGATACTGCGGATTGTATCCGCTTCGATCTGAATTTTCCGGTACCGGAAGGGACGCCCGATCTCGCCGCCATGCTGGCCGAGCTGTCGCGCCAGCCGGCGATGGAGGAACTGCTCCGTTACCAGCCGACAGCGGGACTCACTCGCCATCGACGGGCCGCCGGCCGCTGGCTTGACCGCCTCAATCTGCAGACGGGTCTCGAAAATATCGCGATCACAACCGGGGCGCAGCACGCTCTGTTTACGTCTCTTGCCAGTCAACTGGCACCGGGCGACGCCCTGGCGGTGGACAGCTATACCTATCCGGGCATCATCAATCTCGCCGGCGTCCTGCATATCCGCCTAATCCCGGTGGAAAGCGATGCGGACGGCATGCGGCCCGATGCTCTGGCAAAGGCTGCCGCCCGCAATCGCCTGAAGGGCGTCTATCTCATCCCGACCATGCACAATCCGACAACGGTTACGATGAGTCAGGACAGACGTCGGGAACTGGCGGCGGTTCTCCGCCGGACGGATTTAATGCTGGTCGAGGACGATGTTTACGGCGGCATGGAGCAGGAGGCCAGAGTTCCGATTGCCGCTTTAATACCGGAACGAAGCTTTTATCTGACCAACCTCTCGAAAACCCTGGCGCCGGGACTGCGGCTCGGTTTTCTGGTAGTGCCTGCTGGAAGGCTGTCTGCGGTCGAGCGGGTCATGGCGGCCTCTATCTGGATGAATCCGCCGCTTACCGCCGAGATCGGCAGCAGATGGATCGATGACGGCACCGCCGATCGAGTCATCATAATCAAACGCCTGGCCGCGGAAAAACGGATGGCGATCCTCGCCGAAAAACTCACCGGCCAGGAGCTGCATTTTCATCCCGGCAGTCTGCATGGCTGGCTGAAACTCCCGCCGCCATGGACCGGCGAAACCTTCGCCCGCCAGGCTGCGGCCCTGGGGGTTCAGGTAATTCCTTCCGGCAACTTCGGCACCAACGGCCTGCAGCCGGTCGAAGCCGTCCGCATCTGCATCGGGCCGCCGAAGAACGAGGCTGAGACGGCGCGTGGCGCAGGCATTCTTGCCTCAATCCTGGCAAAACCTGCGGTTCGTGCCGAGCCGTTCATGTAAGCGCTCCAAGGTTGCACTGTGTGCACCCTTGTATGAAAGCTGTTTATGTGCAGGCTTAAGAAAATCGTCCGTTGTCGGATAGTGCTGTCGAATTTGCTAGGCAATTGGCAGTTTCACCTGTATTTTTGATGGGAACCGTCTTGCGGAGGTCCGCTTCAGTGCAGAGGGGCGGTAAAATAATTGCAAAAACCATCACGAAAGGGTAGCCTAGCATCATGAATCAGTTGGCTATCGCTTTTCATTCGCTCATGGGTAGGTATGTACAAACGGTATTTCGGCCTAAAGGAAAAACCCTTTCTCATCGCCCCGACTCCCCGCTATCTCTATATGAGCGAGTCGCACCGGGAGGCATTAGTCCATCTGCTCTACGGTATCAGTGGCGAGGGGTGTATCATCCTGCTGACGGGCGATGTCGGTACCGGGAAAACCATGATCTGCCGAAGCCTGATGGAACGGCTCCCCGAAACAACCGACACCGCTCTCGTCCTCAATCCCAATCTGACCATTACCGACCTCCTGCAAACGATCTGCGAAGAACTCAACATTGCGATCGAGGGGGATACTCCATCGATAAAGAAATACGTCGATAACCTGAATCGGTATCTGCTCGAAGCTCACGCACGCGGGCGCAACACCGCCCTGATCATCGACGAGGCCCAGAATCTCGACATGGAGATTCTCGAACAGCTGCGGCTGCTCACCAATCTCGAGACCGACTCACATAAACTTCTGCAGATCGTGCTGATCGGCCAGCCCGAACTCTTGAAAATTCTGGACAACCCCAGATATACCCAGATCAATCAGCGCATCACCACCAGATACCATCTGAAACCGCTCCAGCCTGCAGATGTCACTCCGTACATCCTTCACAGGATAGCTGCGGCCGGAGGTGACGACCGCTCTCGGCTTTTCAGCAGCCAGGCAGTCCGTCATCTCATAAAAACCACAAAGGGAGTGCCCCGGCTCATCAATATTCTCTGTGATCGTGCGCTTCTTGGCGCATACGCCGAAAACAGGGATTATGTCGATCTGAAAATTATACAAAAGGCCGCCCGCGAGGTCACCGGGGCTCCCGATCGCCATCCGTGGTCGCAAAAGAAGGCAGTCCTCGCCCTGGCCGTTCTGCTCTTTGCCGTCGGGTTGCCCGTCACACTCTACTTTGCAACTCAGGTGAGTGGTGATATTCCGGCAATGAGACGGATACTGCAATCCTTCGGTTACGAAGAGACTCTTTCCACGGTCCCTCCTGCTGCAGAGGACGGTCCTGCCGGTCCACGTGCGATCGACGGCGTGGCCGATTTCAGAGAGAAAATAGTATCAGAAAAAGAGTAAAACCATGTCCTACATCCTCGATGCCCTGAAGAAATCCGATCGGGAAAGACAGCAGGAAATGCCTCCGCACCTGCAGCCCCTCCATGGCACTCTCTCGTCGAGCAAGAGTATGAGTGTCTTGCGAAGACGCCGCTGGCCCTGGCTGCTGGTTTCCGGCTTTCTGATAATCGGCGGTCTGTTGAAATGGTCCGACTGGAATCGCCAAAAGCCTGAGGGACAATTCCACCTCCAATCGTCCCCGGCAGAAATGACGGTCCTTCAGGAACCCGTCGTCCAGGCTTCCCCGTCATCGACACTGGCCGTCCCTGAAGCCCTCGACCCGGTGACCATTGATCCGCAGAAGTTCGACGACTGGTACCAGCATCTGCCCAAAAAGGAGAACACCCTGCTACCTGAGAGTCCTCAGTCGGCCGTGATGGAGCGAAAATCCGCAGGTCATGTCTTGTCTCCGGCAGAGGCTTCGCTGGCCGACACGTACAGCAAAACATTCACCGAACCCATAAGGATAAAAAGAGACCGGGAAAAAATCCTGATGTCTCAGCCGGACGAAGCAACAGTCATCGTCCATCCCGTCTCATCCGGGAAGCCCGAGAGGGAGCTGCCTTATCTGCATGACCTGCCCCCGCAGATACAGACGAACATCCCAAAAATGCAGTTTGCCGGCCACGCCTATGCACATGCCCCTTCGAAAAGGATGATTATTATTAACGGGAAGATCATGAGGGAGGGCGATCGACTCGATACCGGCACGAGATTGGCGGAAATTACCTGGGAGGGAGCGATTATCGACAATAACGGCGTTCGATTTCAGGTAAAGTGCTACTGATCGACTGGATTTCAAGCAGCCACTGCGGGGTCGATTGCGACTACTCATCTCTGGCGGCGGATCCTGCCGCAGAAATGAAAGGCGGGCAATGATAGATATGGTCAAAGACTGGTTCCGTCGGCATTTTTCCGATCCCCAGGTCGTCATCCTCGCGGGCCTTCTGCTCTCCGGCTTTCTCGCGTTCCTTTTTGCCGGCAGGCACCTCGTGCCGGTCATCGCCAGCGTTATCGTCGCCTATCTGCTGGAGGGCATCATCCAGCTCCTGCAGCGGTTCGGATTTCCCCGAATGCTGGCGGTGAGCCTCGTCTTCTCCATTTTTTTCCTGGCGATGCTGGCGTTGCTGTTCGGACTCTTTCCGCTTCTCACGCGGCAGGCGACCCAGCTGCTGCAGGAAGTTCCGGCAATGCTCAGCGAGGGGCAGCGTCTGATCCTGACCCTGCCCGAGCGGTATCCCGCAATTTTCAGCGAGGCCGAGATAGAAACCGTACTCGATCAGATCAGAAGGGAAGCCGGCAGCTTCACCGATACCATGCTGCGCAAGCTGCTGTCTTCGGTGATCGGCATTATCACGCTGGTGGTCTACATCGTGCTGGTGCCTTTGCTGGTGTTCTTTTTCCTCAAAGACAAGGAAATGATCCTCGGCTGGGCTCGCAGCCATCTGCCGCGGGAACGCGGTCTTGCCTCCCGGGTATGGCAGGAGGTGGACGCGCAGCTGGGCAATTTTATCCGGGGCAAGTTCTGGGAGATCCTGCTGGTCTGGGCAGCCTCCTACGTCACATTCGTCTTCATGGGACTTAATTTTTCGTTGCTGCTGGGATTTCTCGTGGGGATATCCGTCCTGGTACCGTATATCGGGGCCGCGGTCATGACCTTTCCGGTCGCGCTGGTGGCCTATTTCCAGTTTGGCTGGAGTGCCGATCTGGCATGGATCATTGTCGCCTATGGTATCATTCAGGCGCTTGACGGCAATGTCCTGGTGCCGGTGCTGTTCTCGGAGGTCATCAACCTGCACCCGATCGCGATCATCGTCGCCGTGCTGTTCTTCGGTGGTGTCTGGGGTTTCTGGGGTGTGTTCTTTGCCATTCCTCTGGCCATTCTTTTCCAGGCGGTGTTGAAGGCCCGGCCGAGACGGGCGGACTCCGACGCGACTCGCAACGCTTCCGAAGCGTAATCGGCAGGTGGCATCTCGCCGTACATTCTGAAAACCTATGTCTTTCCCCAAGGGACGGGCGCGGCGCCTCCCAGTCCTGTCCGGCAGGAATGCAATCCAACTCGTGAGGATACGCAGCGCAGAATTTCTTGTTCTTAACTCAACGATCATTATAGTTTCCCTATTGGTAAAAGGCGGTGGAACGGATTTTGCTTAACCTCTTTCCAAGGGGTGAAAAAGCATTGGCCGGGAATGAATTATGCCGAAAAGCAAAAGGATACATATTGGAACTTCCGGATGGTCATATAACCACTGGATAGGTGCTTTTTATCCTCAGGAAATGGCTGCTTCCGAGATGCTTTCCTATTATGTCGAACGTTTCAGGACTGTCGAGATAAACAATTCCTTCTACCATCTGCCCTCGGAAAAAAGTTTTGAAAGCTGGAGGGATACGGCAGGAAAAGATTTTGTTTTCGCAGTCAAGGCCAGCAGGTACATCACCCATATGAAAAAACTGAAAGATCCGGGAGAGCCCGTGGCAAGATTTGTCGAGAGGGTCAGGACGCTGGGCGGCAGCCTCGGCCCGATACTCTTTCAGCTGCCGCCGAAATGGCAGTCCAACCCGGCGCGGCTGCGGGAGTTTCTGAGCCAGCTGCCGGACAACTTTCGGTATGCCTTTGAATTTCGCGACACGAGTTGGTTTACCGAAGAAATCTCCCGGCTGCTGGAGCATGCAGGGGCCGCCTTCTGTATCTATGAGCTTGAAGGCATCCTTTCGCCAATAGAGGTGACAGCCGATTTCGTCTATATACGGCTGCATGGCCCCAAAGGGGCCTATCAAGGCTCATACGAAGCAAGCATTCTTGCCGACTGGGCAGGGACAATTTCCAGCTGGGCCGCTCAGGGGCGGGAGGTCTTCTGCTATTTCGATAATGACCAGCATGGGTATGCGGCTCAGAACGCGCTGCAGCTGCAGGACATGTTGAGCAGATAGAAAAAAGCAGAGGAAATCGAAAAAATCAGTCACAGGAGGACATCATGGAAATACCACGAATGCCTAAAGTCGTACTTCGGGAAAAGCTTGAAGATCCTGCGGTGATACTGATCGATGTACGCCGTGATGAAAATATTTCCGTAAAAATTCCGGGTGCGGTGCGTGAAGATCCGGAAAAGGTGGACCAGTGGGAGGAAAAATATCCCAAAGATCGGCAGGTTGTCCTCTACTGCTCTTGACCCCGTGAAAACACAAGTGCCGGGACGGCACGCAGATTGTTTATCAAGGGGTTCCCGAGGGTATTCGCCCTGGAAGGCGGTTGGGAGGAGTGGCAGAGAGACGGGTATCCGACCGAACCGGTATAGCCGGATCCGATGGATTTCACCTGCCGAAAAATCCTTCCGGAGCAAGGCAAGTGGCAAGCATGACAGCATTGATGTCGTTATGAGTCTTCCAGGCCACCGACCGGCGACTCTCGGGATGAAGCCAGCTTTTTTCGATCATGCCGCATAAAGAGCTGTAGCCCGAGAGTTGGTGGAGAAGCCTTCCGGAGGGATTTTCCGCAGATCGTGCCGTGTTCTTTTTCAGATACTGCTCGATTGCCGGCACGGCCTGCAAGCCGATGGACAGACCCAGTTCACGAAACGGCAGCCGGTATTCTATCGGGCTTTGCAGGCTATTTTGGCCGGAGAACAGTACGATACCGGCCGTTGCGGCCTTCAGCAGATTCTCAAGCAGTCCGGGAAGAACCGGTCTGCCTCTTTTTTCCAGCTTCACCAGACGCAGGGCATCGGTTAAGAGTCCGCCAATGCCCAGAGGGTCATCGGTAGACAGGTCCCATCTTCTGCAGATGGCTTCCATTTCGTCGATTTCCTCTTGCAGCGCCGCAGGGGCGTCAGCCTGCATTTCAAGATAGCTCAGGTAGCCGTCGACCGGATCGTGCCGGCCCATGGACGAGACAAGCGGTCGCGACAGGTCGGTACTCATCTTCCAGAACATCCGTTTTTTTTTGCCGGCTGCAGGTTGATACGTAAAGGCTTCATGGGCGGCGACGGCCAGTTCGCGCGCCCAGGTATCGTAGACAGGCGTATTCGTCCTGACCGCAACCTGATGCAGGGCGTGCATCCATTTGGTCAGATAATGGAAATATTGACCGTCGCGGTCATATTCCAGCTGATCGTCTTCGGGCTCGTGGGGCAGTCTTTCCGGCAATTGCTTGCCTATCCGCAAGCCGCCGCAGGTGGGATGTTTCTCGCCTTCGGATTCATCAAGGCCGCTTATCCATCCGCTCCGGCGATCGTCCTCGCGGTAACGGCCGAGCACATGGTGAACCTGGTCGACAAGGTCCAGGGCGTATGTTCGGTATTCTTCATTGCCGGTCCGGTGATGCAGTTCAAGATAGTTGCAGACGGCGAAGGCATCGGTCCACAGATACCGTTGCGGTTTCCGTTCCCCCAGCAGGCCGGTTTCTTCGGCAAATTGTCGCATTATCTCATCGATAACCGGCAGGTTCTTATCCTGTTCCATCACATTTCTCCCGACTGCTGCATTTTGCCCCTGGGAATCCACCGCTTCTGCGCCTGAAGGCGACAAATTCTTCGGTCGTTTTCGGGCCGTAGGTTTGATAACTTGGATTCTGGTGGCGGCTATACTCCTTTTTGAGTCCGGCAACAGGATCGGTTATCCTGGCGTCCCTCAGATTCTTCATGTCCAGGTTGTGGATACGTGCCGCATTGAGACCCAGGATATTGGCTTTTGCTTCTGCCGTGAGAGGGGGATACCCGTATTTTTCCTGGAATTCCGGAGAAATCCGGAAGCTGCGGAAGGCCTGGATCTGATCCTGAGGACTGCCGTACCACAGCGCGTCCGTTCCCCAGCATATCCGCTCGTCACCCAGGAATTTAAGCAATTTCCCCAGAAGATGGGCGGCCTGATCGGGTTTGCTCATATAATGCCGCCAGCAGCTCCCCAGTTCGGCATAGACGTTTCCCTGGTTGGGCGTATAATCATGCTCCAGGCATGCCTGGATGAAACGATCGACTCCCTTGTCGTTGCGAGGATCAAATGGACCTTCGACAACCCCGGATTCATAGCCGGCATGATAGCAGAGAAAGGTAAGCTGTTGAAACATGCGGCCGACGCGGGCAATATCATCGGGTTTTGAATATTGGTATTCCAGCCCGGGAAGCGGCAATCCCCGGTGGGCACACACAACCGGAATATTGAGTTCCATGGCTTTTTCCAGTACAGGAATGCCGTAACGCGGATCGTCCATAAAAAAACCTATGCCATCCGGTCCCCACTGCGGATAGAGTTTCCAGGCATCGACTTTGTACTGCCGGGCCTGGACCTCCATGAACTCAAGCTGTCCGGGCTCGTTGGGAAGGACGCCGCCATGAATCAATCCCCTGGTCCTGCCGATTTTCGCGGAGATCAGGCTCCTTGCTTTGTCAGCATATTCGGTGGGAGTCGGGTTGTGGCCGCGTCCTCCCCACAAGGCCGAGATAACGGCCACATCGGTGTCGCTGTCGAGAAAGACCTCCTTTATCAATTGTCCGGCGGAATAGCAGTCGAGCTCATATGCGCATTGCGAGGCCTGGCTGAAAACCTCGGTCAATACCCGCATCCAGCGTTCGCCATCCTTGCCCTTTGCCCAATCTCCGCTGGGATCGACACAATGGGTCTGCATGTCGATGATAATTTCGTCACCACCAAGCGCCGCCTCCGCCGCTTCACTTTCGAGGGCGGCAACCTCCGGAATGAAAAAGCTGCCGCCTCTTGCGCCAAAGCTTGCCCAGACATGATTGAATGCCAGCAGCGTTGCAGCCGCGCCACAGGTCGACTTGAGGAACTGCCGCCGGGACTGCCCTAATTTTTCACTGAAAGTGTCCGCATCGCGGTGGGCCTGTCTGTTGGCCGCCGCTTCCTCGGGGGTCAGGGGGATAGGAGGGTGTTCGCCGTTTGAGGCGGAATCTATTTTTATCGGCAGTCTTCTGCCGTTGGGATCGTATTCTTTCATCATGACCTCTTGTAGGCGCAAGTAATTGAATAAAGACGACATTCCGAAATAACAGGAGGTGTCAGCTGGACGTTGCAGAACGCCGCGATAAATGGGAAATGTGTGTTAGGTGTGACTATAACCAGTATGCCGGGAAAAGCAAAGATGCGGGTGGACCGTGTCAGGATGCTCGCAGCTGACGGGATACGACACGTCTTTTTGCTTAAAATAGGGTCAATGCTTTATTTTCATCGGCCGCCCCTGTAGTTACCTTTCTTCTACATGCAGCTGAATTTCTCGCAGTCGCTGCTTATTATAAGCCCTTACTCAAGGAGGACGAGCGATGAACTTACGCAGCAAAGCCTGGTCTCCATACCTGGCAGGGATTGTAGTGGGGATCTTACAGATCCCGGCGCTCCTGATTATTTCTGCACCTCTTGGGGTGTCTTCTTCCTATGTGTCAGTCTCAGGATATCTGGCCGGACTCTTTGATCCGGATGTCTCGACAATGGATTACTTCGGCAAGTACATGGCTTCGATCAAATACCTCTGGCAGGCAAGCATGGTACTGGCTGTAGCCTTAGGGGCCTATCTGTCTATGAAGCTCTCCGGTGCGAGACGGAAAAGTTTTTCTCCGGCATGGACCAGGGCTTGCGGCATCGGCAGCTTATGGCCGCGAATGCTCATGGGGTTTATCGGCGGATTCATAATGCTTTTTGGCGCCCGGTGGGCAGATGGCTGTACCAGCGGGCATGGTCTCTCCGGAGTCGGACAGCTCGCCGTCAGCTCGGTTATGGTCACCATCTCCTTTTTCGTCGCCGGAATTTTTGTGTCGATGTTCTATAAAAAGTTGTAGGGAGGAGAGAGTATGCTGCTTCATATATCTGTCGGACTGGTGATGGGTTTAATTTTCGGAATCGCGCTGGAAAAGGGACGGGTTTTTGAACCTGGGATAATTATCGGCCAGTTTCAGTTACGCAACTGGCTGCTTATCAAGATGTTCATGAGTGCGATTGCCACTACCATGGTGATAGTGGCTGTGCTCTATGGAAGCGGCATTATCACCCTGCATGTGAAGCCGGCCGTCTATGCCGGCAACATTCTCGGAGGGCTCCTCTTCGGTGTGGGGATGGCCGTCACCGGTGCCTGCCCCGGCACGGTGCTCGCGCAGATTGGCGCGGGATATAAGGATGCGTGGGGAATCCTCGCCGGAGCTCTGCTCGGCGCCATGACCTACGGATATCTCGAACCGGTCCTCGCGCCTTTAAATGCAGGACCGGGAAAAATTACCCTGGCCGATATTCTGCCGCTGCCTTTCTGGCTGCTGGCATCCCTTGTCGCGATCATAATCGCCGTGTTTCTCTTTGTCCTGGAAAAATGGCGGCCCTGGCGGGCGGATCTAGGGTTTGACTATGACGGAGTTCCTTCGGGCAGCAAGCAAAAGGACGATGGGAGATAATTTGACAGCATCAATATGAATTGATGAAGGAGGAAGAAATGCACGCACTTGTTTGGCATGGCAAGAGAGATGTCCGCTTCGACAGGGTACCCGATCCGGTGATCCAGGAAGATACGGACGCTGTTATTCGTGTGACGACAACGGCTATCTGCGGCTCCGATCTGCATCTCTACGAGGTGCTGGGGCCTTTTATGGAGCCGGGCGATATACTGGGCCATGAGCCGATGGGAATTGTCGAAGAAGTCGGGCGCGGCGTGACACAGATCAAGCGCGGCGACCGTGTGGTCATTCCTTTCAACATAAGCTGCGGCAGCTGCTTCATGTGCCGGGATGGCTTGCATTCTCAATGTGAGACAACCCAGGTGAGATCTCAGGGTACTGGCGCGGCGATATTTGGGTATTCCAAACTTTATGGCGAGGTGGCCGGTGGTCAGGCTGAATATCTGCGCGTTCCCCAGGCTCATTTCGGGCCGATCAAGGTGCCTCATGGGCCTCCCGATGAGAATTTTATCTATTTATCGGACGTCCTTCCGACTGCCTGGCAGGCAGTCGAATACGCCAACGTCCCGGCGGACGGCAGCCTGACGATATTCGGTCTGGGACCGATCGGTCAGATGAGTGCACGTATCGCCAGGCGGCGCGGCATTCGTGTTATCGGTGTCGATCTTGTTCCCGAAAGGTTGGAAATGGCTCGCCGGTACGGCATAAGAGTTTTGAATCTTACCGATAACAAGAACATAGCCGACTCGATCAGAGAATTTACCGGAGGCCGTGGAACCGACTCAGTGATTGACGCAGTCGGCATGGAAGCCCATGGGGCACCGGTTGGAAAACTGGCTCACCAGATGGCTTCGCTGCTGCCTGACGCCCTGGCTGCATCCATGATGAAAAAGTCAGGCGTCGACAGATTGAGCGCACTGGAAGCAAGCATCGATGCCGTGCGCCGCGGAGGTACGATTTCCGTTGTCGGGGTGTATGGCGGCATGGCGGATCCTTTACCCATGCTGAAACTGTTCGACAAGCAGATTCAACTGCGTATGGGGCAGGCCAATGTCAAGCGCTGGATTGACGACATCATGCCTCTTGTGACCGATGAAAGCGATCCGCTTGGCCTGAGGGATCTTGCGACACACGTTCTGCCTCTGAAAGAAGGCCCGAAGGGCTACGAAATATTCCAGAAGAAACAGGATGGGGTTATCAAGGTACTGCTTAAACCGTAAAGGCATTCGCCGGTTTCAACCACAAGCGACCAAAGAGCAGGTGATGGCGAAACCCAACAGACTCATGTCTCCATCAAAGTGGATAGAGAAGAACGTCCCGACATCGACCGGATATATATGATTGCCACCCAGGCCATGACCGGAGGCGGAGGATGGCCGATGTCGGTCTTTCTCTTGCCGGACAAAAAGCCGTTCTACGCCGGTACCTACTTCCCGCCGGAACCCAGATATAATCATCCGGGTTTTGCGGCCTTCCGCGAGAATTACTACTGGGAATTCCATGGGTTCGGCACCAGCTTTAGAGCCGGGCAACGCCCAGGAAAAGAGCGTGCAGGGCAACAATGACAACGATAAAGCAGGAGCGGGCAGCCTCATTCCCAAGGCCGGGAAATCGATAGTGTAGATGGCCGTGCGGGCAGCCGGAAATACAATCGCCGCACAACGAACAGTTGAGTCCAGCCTTGCCGCCCTCGATGTCCCGGACGGTAAGCGCGCCATAGCGGCAGGATCGGGTACAGATGCCGCATCTGCAGCATTTTTCGTCAATACGGATGCGCCATGGGTTGATTTTACCGAAGATATTTGCAAGCAATCCCATCGGGCAATAGGTGGTGCAGTGGGTCATGATGCCGCTCCGCCGCGACCAGGTGAGCATGATGACTATCCCCAAGAGACCAAAGACCGCGGCAAGAGCGACGGCCGTAAAAAGCGGCTGACCGCTTCTGCCAAGCAGAATTGCGGTTGCAAGGACTGCAAGACAGATCAGCCAACGACCGGTTGTTGTCCACCCGGGCAGCGCGCCGGGCTTTTTCTTGCCTTCTGCCGCCAGGTTATCCCACGCGCCGATATAGCAGAGATGGCTGCACCACGCCGGGCCGACCAGAACCAACGTCACCGCAAAGAGAATGATCATGAAGAACCCATCGCCACGGTACAATGGGCCGGCAGCGATCAGCGCCGGTATGGGGAGATGGAGGCTGCCGGTCATTAAAAACCGTTCGAAGCCGAGGAGTCCCAGCCCCAGCTGGAGGAAAAACACCGCCGAAAAGACTGTCCAGATGGTTCGCCGCCATTTGGCCGAATTGCCCGGCCGGAGCATCTTTCCGGCGATCCAGGCCGCGTACCAGCCGAGCAGGATGATGGCAATCCAGCCTCCGCTCGGAAAAAAGCGGTCGAGGAGAATGATATCGAGCGAGGTTTTCTCTCTGGCGATGGCAAGGCCGGTAACGGTGAGGAGAAAGGCCGATGCCTGAACCGAACTGCCCGGCCAGCCACTCACGCGAGCTCGGCGCCAGTTTAAAATTGCCGCGGCCAGACACACAAGCGTGACTGTGCCAAGTATTGCCGCAAGGCGGACCCATGGCAGGCCAAAGGCGATGCGCTGCTGGACGAGGGTAAAAGTGACATCTGCCCACAGCCAGGAGCCGAAACCGAGAAGACCGGCCAGGGCCCAGCTCTTCCACGGCACCGGCGCGATGGCTAGAAAACCTGCGGTCAGCCAGAATACGGCACCGCCGGAGCAGCCCATCCGAAAGGCATGGGCCGCGAGAAAAAGCAGGGTCGGGATTGTGAGGATCGTTGTAATCATGATAATGCCGCACTGTGCAAGGGTTTATCCGTCAGAGACTGGGTTGTATCATTTATTACCGAAATTCTCCACGGCGCCATTGACTTGAGTCAAATGGACGCAATTTTGTAGGAAAGGAATTCCAGGGAAATTCAACGGACGCAATGTTCCTTTTCTTTTTCCGAAAGTCCTTTTTGCGATGATCAAAAAAATTCTCCTTACCATAGCAGGTCTGGTTGTGCTGGTTTCCATTATCGCAGGCATCAGGATCCTGCAGATTCGCAAGATGATCGATCAGGGAGAAAGTTTCGTCCCGCCGCCGACCAAGGTCACCGTCACCGAAGTGCGGGAGGATCAATGGGAGTCTCTCCTGACCGCCGTCGGTTCGCTGGTCGCGGTACAGGGTGTCACCGTGGCGGCGGATCTGGCGGGCAAGGTGGTGGGCATCGATTTCGATGCGGGCAGCAGGGTGAAGGCAGGCGACCTTCTGTTGCAGCAGGACACCAGTTCGGAGGAAGCTCAGTTGCCCGGCGCAGACGCCGCCGTGATCCTGGCCCGGAGTAATCTGGAGCGCTCCGAGCAGTTGCTGACGAAAAAAGTCATTCCCGTGGCCGAGCACGACCAAGCGTTAGCCGACTATCGACAGGCCGTGGCGCAGGCCGACAACATCCGTGCCGCCATCGACAAGAAGAAGATCCGCGCCCCCTTTGCCGGCCGTCTCGGCATCCGCCTGGTCAATCTCGGACAGTTCCTCAAGGAAGGGGACGGCATCGTATCGTTGCAGTCCCTCGATCCGATCTATGTCGATTTTTTGTTGCCGCAGCATGACCTCGCGTATCTGCGGACAGGTCTACCGGTAAGGGTGGCCATAGATGGTCTGCCCGGAGAATCGACCGTAGGGCAGATCACCACCATCAATCCCGAGGTCGATCCCGCCACCCGCAACATCCGGGCGCAGGCAACGATCGCCAATCCCGGCGAATTTCTGCGTCCCGGCATGTATGCCGATCTGGCGGTCGTGCTTCCGATAGAGCTACGGGTGCTGGTGATTCCCGCCACCGCTGTCCTCTATGCCCCGTATGGCGACTCGGTATTTATTGTCGAGGCGACAAAGGAGGAGGAGAGCGGTAAAACCGGCAAGGTTCTTCGCCAGCAATTCGTGCGGCTGGGGGAGAGACGCGGTGATTTCATCGCCGTGACGGATGGTCTGCAGGGAGGAGAGACAATCGTCAGTACCGGAGCATTCAAGCTGCGCAACGGTGTAGCGGTCGAGATTGATAATAGTCTCGCGCCGGAATTCAGCCTGCATCCGACGCCGGAGAATAATTGAAGGGGGCCAGACAGAGGGGAGCCATAGCCAACTTTCATTGATGGGCAGAATTGATGAATTTCACAGATATTTTTATTCGTCGGCCGGTACTTGCCCTGGTTGTCAGCCTGGTGATTCTGATCACCGGCCTGCAGGCAGTCCGCTCCCTCAATGTCCGCCAGTATCCGCGCAGCGAGAACGCGACGGTCACCGTCACCACCGTGTATGTCGGCGCCAGCGCCGAGCTGGTGCGCGGCTTCATCACCACGCCGCTGGAGCGGGCGATTGCCGCCGCCGACGGCATCGATTACATCGAGTCGCAGAGCGCCCTCGGTGTTTCGACCATCAACGTCCGCTTGAAGCTCAATTACGAAGCCACCAAGGCCCTGGCGGAAATCAGCTCCAAGGTCGATCAGGTTCGCCGCGATCTGCCGCCGGAAGCGGAAGTGCCGGTGATCAACATCGAGTCCGCCGACAGCCAATTCGCCTCGGCCTACCTCAGCTTTACCTCGGACCTCCTGCGGCAGAACGAAATCACCGATTACCTGGTGCGAGTGGTACAGCCGCGTCTGTCGGCCCTGGAAGGGGTGCAGCGGGCCGACATCCTCGGGGCACGCACCTTCGCCATGCGCCTCTGGCTGAAGCCCGACCGCATGGCCGCCTACCACATCAGCCCGGTCCAGGTTCGGCAGGCCCTGGCCGCCAACAACTATCTCGCCGCCCTCGGCCGGACCAAAGGCTCGCTCACCCAGATCAATCTCACCGCCAACACCAACCTGAGCAGTGTGGAGGAATTCAAACGGCTGGTCGTCCGTCAGCAGGATGGCGCGATTATCCGCCTGGGCGATATTGCCGAAGTGGAGCTTGGCGCGGAGGATTACGAAAGCGAAGTGCGGTT
Organism: Desulfobulbaceae bacterium BRH_c16a; assembly: GCA_000961725.1. Lineage (GTDB taxonomy): Bacteria > Desulfobacterota > Desulfobulbia > Desulfobulbales > Desulfocapsaceae > Desulforhopalus_A. The sequence continues at coordinate 289,422 of LADS01000004.1, read as the reverse complement.
TTCCGGGCAGACCGCGGTGTTCATCGGCGTCTGGGCCCTGCCCAATGCCAACTCGGTCGATGTCATCCAGCGGGTGACCAGGGAGATGCAGGCGATTCGACAGGACCTGCCGTCGGGAATGGAGGCGCAGGTTGCCTATGACGCCACCAACTATATCACCAATGCCATTCGCGAAGTGCTCAAGACCCTGGGCGACACCCTGCTCATCGTGGTCGTGGTCATCTTTCTCTTCCTTGGGACCCTCCGCTCGGTGATCATCCCGGTGGTGGCCATCCCCCTGTCGCTGATCGGTGCGGTCTTTTTGATGCAGGTCTTCGGCTTCACCATCAACCTTTTGACTCTCCTGGCTATCGTCCTCTCCGTCGGCCTGGTGGTCGATGACGCCATTGTCGTGGTGGAGAACGTCGAACGCCACATCAGGCTGGGAGAAAAGCCGTTCCAGGCGGCCCTGCTCGGCGCCCGCGAGCTGGTCGGGCCGATTGTCGCCATGACCGTCACCCTGGCTGCGGTGTACGCCCCCATCGGCCTGCAGGGCGGACTTACCGGCTCGCTTTTCCGTGAATTCGCCTTCACTCTGGCAGGCGCCGTCACCATTTCCGGCATCGTTGCGCTGACCCTGTCGCCGATGATGTCGGCCGTGCTCCTCAAGCCGGGGCTCGAGGAGCGAGGTCTTGCCGGGCGCATTTCCCGTGACTTCGCAAGGCTGCGTCGATTCTATGGCCGGCTTCTCGCCGCCACCCTGAGAAGCCGTCCGGCCGTCTACCTGGTCTGGGCGGTGGTGAGTCTGCTTACCATTCCGATGTTCCTCATGTCCCCCAAGGAACTGGCCCCCACCGAAGACCAGGGGGTAATCTTCGGCATCATCGACGCCGCCGCCAACTCAACGCTCGACCAGAACAGCCGCTATGCAGCTGAGGTGAACCGGATTTTTTTCAGCGTGCCGGAAACCGAATTCACCTTCCAGATTACCTTTCCGAATTCGGGTTTCGGCGGCATGGTGACCAAGCCGTGGGACGAGCGCGACCGCACCATCCACCAGATCCTGCCGGAGGTGCAGCAGCGGCTGCAGGGCATAACCGGCATTCAGATCTTCCCGGTTTTGCCGCCGGCGTTGCCGGGCGGCAGCGATTTTCCCTTGGAATTTGTTATTGCCTCGACGGCGGATCAGGAACGGATCCTGGAATTTGCCGGGCAGCTGCAGGCAAAGTCGATGGCAAGCGGGATGTTCGCTTTTCCGCTGCTGATTGACGTCAAGATCGACCAGCCGCAGTCCGAGTTCGTCATCGACCGCAACAAGGTGGCCGATCTCGGCCTCAATCTGCAACAGGTGGCTGCAGACGTCGGATCGATGGCAGGCGGCGATTTTGTCAACCGCTTCGATATCGCCGGACGCAGCTACAAGGTGATCCCCCAGATCCAGAGAATCGACCGTCTCAACCCCGAGCAGTTGAAAAATATCTATATCGAGGGACGGGACGGCCGGCTGGTGTCCCTTGCCACCGTCGCCACCATCCGCGACACCGTCGTACCGCGCTCGCTGAACAGGCTGCAGCAGCTGAACGCGGTCAAGCTGAGCGGCGTCGCCGTCCGCCCGCTGGACGAGGCGCTGCGTTTTCTCGAAGACGAAGCGGGTAAAATCCTGCCCGAGGGCTACGTGATCGACTATACCGGGGAGTCGCGCCAGCTGCGGGTCGAGGGCAATCAGTTCCTGCCGACCTTCCTGTTTGCCATCATCCTTATCTTCCTGGTGTTGGCGGCACAGTTCAACAGCTTCCGGGATCCCTTCGTCATTCTTGCCGGTTCGGTGCCGCTGGCCATGTTCGGCGCACTGCTCTTTTCCTTCCTGAAGATGCCGGATCCGAGCGTCGCCTTCTGGACCGAGGGCTGGACTACCACCCTCAACATCTATTCCCAGGTCGGCATGGTTACCCTGGTCGGACTGGTCTCGAAAAACGGGATTCTGGTCGTCGAATTCGCCAACAGACTGCAGGAGCAGGGGCACAGCAAGCTCGATGCCGTGCACGAAGCCTCTCTGACCCGCCTGCGGCCGATACTGATGACCAGCGCGGCCACCATAGCCGGCCATTTCCCGCTGACTTTGGTCAGTGGCGCCGGTGCCGCCGCCCGGAACTCTATCGGCCTGACCCTGGTCGGCGGCATGGCCATCGGCACCCTTTTTACCCTCTTTGTCGTTCCTTCCATCTACATGCTGGTTGCCCGAGATCACGCCAAAAATAAATAGCTCGGTGATTTTGCAGGCATCGATCATCCTTATTCGCAGAGACCTGCCTGCCGCAGCATTTCAACGACCTCTTCCGGTTCAAGATCCCGCCAGGACCTGTATGCAGCCGCCACGGCAAAAGAACCGTAATCCTGAACATTGGCGCAGAAAATCTTATCGACCCTGTCTTGAATCCGGACAATGGAAGAGAGCGGCGAAGTGGGAACCGCCACGATAATTTGCGCGGCACCCTGGCTTTTTGCCATGTCTATAGCGGCGAGCATGGTGAAGCCGGAAGCCAGACCGTCGTCAACCAGGATCACCGACAGACCTTCAAGATTCGGAAACGGCTTATTGTTTCTGAACCTGGCATTGCGTAGATCAAGTTCCAGCCGGACTTTTTCCATCTGTTTATCGACCACTGCGTCGCTCAACCGCAGCATGTCAAGCAGTTCCCGATTGATAAACGCCTTGCCGGACATGGTCATGGCGCCAAATCCGGCCTCGCTGTTGCCGGGGATCTGAATCTTACGGGTTATGATCAGGTCCATGGGCAGGGAAAGGTTTCGGGCAAGTTCCAACCCCACCGGCACGCCTCCCGAAGGGATGGCGAGAATCATGGTTTCGGGGTGATCCCTGTAGCTGTCCATCATCGAAGCCAGAAACCTGCCGGCATCCTTCCTGCTCTGAAACACCAGGTGTCTGTTTCTGAATTGGGGAGCGTCGATCAATTTCTCCTGCATGCTGTTTCCTCCCTGCATCCGAACAGCTGTGCTCGACGGTGACAGCGACGCCAATGCACCCTGGTTGAAACAGTTGAAAGTATCTTTGTGGGCGATTCTGCCGATCAATTCACTGTTGTAGAAGCAGATTTCGGACCATGGGAAGATGTGTGGAAATAAGCTGGTTGCCTGTGATCACGCCAAAAAATAGATCAGTGATTGCGCAAGGCATCGATCAGCTCATCCTTGTTCATTTTTGAACGGCCTTTGATGCCTACTTCACCGGCCTTGTCATACAGTTCCGATTTGCTCCACTTCTCATATTTTTTTGCTTCGCCACCCTTTTTTGCCGACTTTTTTCGGGGGGTGTTGGCGATTCGGGCAGCCTTTTCCTTGCTCATGCCTTTATCCCGGAGAGCTCGGTACCGTTCCTCATCTTTGATTCTATTGTCCGGCATAGCAATTCCTCCATTTTCCAGATTCGGCTATTATTCGAAGGATGATTGCGGGATGGCAATTTCTCCTGCATCGTGTTTCCGGCCTGTCAATGTTTCCCTCCTTTCTGATATTCAAGTTAGGCATATCATGCTCCCTTGACAAGTCCTGTCGAAATCCAATCAGCCTTTTCGGATTTTCTGTTCGGCAGGGCGAAGAAAACATCGGCCGAATGATTTTTGCGAGGACATCATCTTGTATTTAAGGCGACTTTTGCACTATGATACATGCTGATGTCTTAGGGAGCCATCGGTTCCAGTCGCCACTCATCTCGACTTGAGGAAAATTGACAATGATACGAGTGCATACTCTGTTACTACATCTGCTTCTGGCTGTGGCGCTGGCCATGCCTGCAGCAGTGCTGGCCGGGGCTGGAGACCAATACCCGGCGGCACCGGTGCTCAATCAGGGGAAAAAATGGCGATGTGCCTACTATGAGGGGGGCTCGTATCCGGATTATCAGGTTATTTTTTTAGCGACGATCTCCGGCCTTATTAAACAAGGTTGGGTTGAGCCGATAGAATTTCCCGAATACATGAAGGATCATGGTGCGTTCTGGCAGTGGTTCAGCGAAAATGTGAAGTCCGATTATCTTGAATTTGTTGCCGATGCCTTCTACACTTCGGATTTCAACGATGATTTTCGTCGACAGACTACCAAGCCGATTTTTCTCAAGAGATTGCAGGAACAGGCTGATATCGATTTCATTTTTGCCATGGGGACCTGGGCAGGACAGGATCTCGCCAACGATGAGAACCACATTCCAACCATTGTGGCATCAACTTCCAATCCGATTGCTGCAAAGATAATTGCCAGTGCCGAGGATTCCGGATGGGACCATATCCATGCTGTTGTGGATCCGGACAGATACGAACGGCAGATGCGCCTTTTTCACGATATGGTTGGTTTTCAAAAACTGGGAGTCGTCTACGAAAATTCGCCGGAAGGCAGAACATTCGCGGCCATTGACGATCTGGAAAAAGTTGCCCGGGAACGGGGTTTCGAAATAGTCTCCTGCGAAGCGCCGTTCAGCAACATCAAAAAGCGCGTGGCGGAGGAAAAGAACGCTGAATGCTACACGAAAATTGCTTCCCAGGTAGATGCCGTATACCTCACCGTCCATCGAGGCGTTACCCTTGCAAATCTCGCCAATATCATGAAACCGCTCATTGAAAACAAGGTGCCGAGCTTCTCAATGAAAGGCTCGGATGAGGTGCAGCATGGCGTGTTGATGTCGATTTCTCAGGCCAATTTTAAATATGTCGGGGAATTTCATGCGGAGGTCATGGGGAAAATCCTCAATGGCGCCAAGCCGCGCGAGATCACGCAGATCTGGAAAGCACCACCCAAAATTGCCCTCAACCTGAAAACCGCTCAGCTCATCGGCTTCGATCCTCCCGTGGATATCATGATGGCCTCGGATGAGATTTACGAAACAATAAGTGTGGTAGAAAAATCAGAGAAGCAATGATCTTCAAGCAGCACTCTGCGCCAGATCGACTATCTGTCTGTGCCTGATCACCCGTTGCAGACGCTCGGCCGGTGAACCGCTTGCCTGGTCATAGGCTGCCAAGGCTCTGTCGGCCCCGTTTTCGCCGGTGTCGAGTACATGCAACGGATAGGCGAGCATCCACTGTTCGTCCAGCGTCAGTTCGGATGCCACAGCTTCGACAGCTTCCCGGCACAATCGATGTATCGATACCCCGGCATGAGTCCCCTGCAGACCATCCCTGATTGCCGCCTCCCGCGAACCCGACAGAACCGCCCAGCCATGCTTTTGTACTATTTTCCATGCCTTGGCTCGATTTCGCAGAAGACCCAGCTGCAGGGCACTGACCGAAATGACGACAGAACGGGCAATGTCCCGGTCATTCAGGGCGACCAACTGCCGATCGGCAAAATTTGTGCCGGCCGCACGTCCTTCAAGATAGGATGACAGCGCATAGTTTTCAAAGACATCCTCCAGTGGACGGTCACTGTCAAGGGTCTCCAGAAAAAGTTCGACCGGCAGGGTTTCCTCTTTAAACTGGAAACGGATCCGAACATCGAGAAAATGGGAAAACTGTAGAAACTCAAAATAGCGCATGTTCGGTTGGACGGTACAGCCGGAATCCCTGGTTTTGCCATTGTTCCATGTTTTGACGGGCCATCGCTCTTTTCTGAGGAAATCGATAAGCCCCGGATGTCCCTTGACACAGAGAAGATCCCTGGTCTTTTTGTAGTCGCTTCCTCCCTGGCCGAATATGCACTGCATGTTTGTTCCTTGTCCATACATCCAGTTGAAATACTCCTTGAGGTCGGCAAACGGTCGGTCCGGCATCCGGTGCAGCTTACGATCGCAGGCAAAGCGGGACGGTTTAAACATGGACGGCCATAAAGTGAGACGATTTTCCTTGATGCCATTGGTCCGTCCCCCGGCGAACGGGCTGTTGGCGTACAGCGCTATGAACACCGGGCTCAGGGCGAGAAGGAGATTGAGCCCTTCTATCGCCTCAAAAAAGGAGACTCCGGTGGTCGGCCCGTTATGGGCTTTGGCATCGATACCCGCCATATGGTTCCACTTTCGACATTGCACCCAATAATCATAAATGGGCTTTGGAGAACGAGCCGACAGATAATAGCTTTGATCGATCACCGTCGACGGATGTTGAGATAAATTGAGGATTGTGGCCTTTTCATCGGCCAAGGCAGTGATGACGTCGTGCAGTTCCCGGTTAATCGTCCGATTCAGTATTTCAAGATTATTCGGCGTATCGGGGATCGGACCTATGGCACTTTCAAGATTGTTGAAACCATTATCGACTGAGCTGACGATACCCGGTGAGAGTACTGCAAGGTCTCTGCCATCCACCTGGGTTACACACGCCTCTTCTCCCTGGTTCCGTTTAATTCTTTCGAGGGATCGAAAATACGAGTCAACCAGATGCAGCGAGCCGGTTTCTTTGCGGATTACCGGCATTTCAATTTCGACTCCCAATGTAGCCATTGGCGCTCCTAGAGAAGATGATGAAAAGAACAGGGGAACAGAAGTGTATCAGCTGCGATCTCTCTGCTCACGAAAGAGGAGAAGAAACAGGACAGTCGCTATCAGAAAGGTCAAACCGGTGAAGGCGACACTTTTTTCCAGGCCAACCGAGGCCACGAGAAATCCGACAAAGATCGGCCCCGCCATCTGTCCCAATTTATCGGCGGCCCGCTGAATGCTCATCGATCTGCTGGTGCCGACACTTTGGGTAAGTTTGATTTTGAGAGTCAAGGCAGGTTGTGCGGGGCCGGCGAGGCTGCTGGAAAGGCCCAGCGAAAAAACCGCGACCAGCACGGCTGCAAGGCCTGAGACGAAGTAGAGGGACAACAGCCCAAAACTGCCGACAATGCCGCCAAAAACGATAAAAAGAGATTTCTTCCGGGAGCGGTCGACCAGTCGACTCAGCAGAGGCGCAATGAAGATGACCGAAAGACCATACACCATCAGAACCCGCCCGATGCTCGATTGGCTGATGCCTTGTTCTCTGAGATAGAGCGGGGCGGCATAGTAGAGCAAGCCAACCTGACAGATGGAAAATGGAACCACCGAAAAGAACAGAATGGCGAGAAAATTCCTGTTACACAGCAGTTTGACCATATCGATCAGGGGGAAGTCCTGTTCGGACCGGGCGACCACCGGCCGTTTCATATATGGATTCATGAAAGCCAGGGCAAAGGCTAAAGAAGCCGCCATGCTGCCGGCAGAGAGCCGGAGAACCATATCATAGCCCACTCGCTCGGCGAGCATGGCCCCGACCGCTGTGCCGCAAATATGCCCGGCAAAGATGCCGGCAACCAGCATCGAGTACCCCAGGGCACGATTGGTTTCGTTGCTGTTGTGAAAAATGAAGCCTTGAATAGCCATCCAGGCTAAACCGTAGCCGAGGCCGGTGAGCCCCCGAAAAAAGATGAATGCCATACCGCTTTCGGCAACCGCGGAAAGGTAACAGCCGGTAAGCGAGAGGAGAATGCCGGTGATGAAGGGAGCATGCCAGCCATGCCGGTCCGTCCAGCCGCCGGCGATGAGTGCAGTAAACAGGGCACAGAACATTTCAGCTGAAATCGGCAGGCCAAGTACGACATCCCTGGAGAGCCCCGCCATGGGTTGGTAAAGCAATTGCATTTTCAGGGGCAGGAATGAAAGCGGCATGGCCCAGGCAAACAAAAAGAGAAAAGCGGCAGGCCGAGCGAAGGCATATGGCTCGATACGGATTACATGACGATCGCCCTGGTGTCCGGTCTTTTTCATGAAATAGAGGAGGAAAAATTTCATTTCGAGGAGAAAGAGCAAGGAAAGAAGCACAACGGTCAAGCCGTCATAGATAACTTCCTTGACTCTGTCGTTAATGCTGCTGCGTGAAAGGTTCACTCGCAGATACCCCCCAGCCTGACCTGCGCTTTCGTTCCCTTTGCCTCGCAGGGTAACATCGATTGCATAGAGGGAATCAGTTCCCGGGGCCGCTGCCGAAAGTTGCGCAACGGTTGATTCGGCAACCGAGCCGTGACCATCGGCCATGTTGAGAATCTTGCCGTCTGGAGCAAGGATCTGCATGGATTCCAGATCGTTATTGGTTGCTATGATGTCGGTGAACTGCTTCTCTATCCCCTTCAATCTGTGTATCGAAATACCCTTGCTCAATATTTTCTGTTCCAGGTCATGGGCTGTCAGCGATGCCTGGGTGAGAGCTTGCTGACGGACGGCGGCAATGTTTTCATTGCGAAACAGATTGACACTGTGTATGGAGAAAAACACCTGGGCAGCCAGCAGGATGGCAATGACCGATAAGTAGGGATGTCTTTGCAGAAGCCGGCCGTTTTCGTCATACTCCGGCGAAAACCAGAGGCAAAGGGCCAAAATCAGGGCCGCCGCTGCCGCGGTGAACGCCAGGACCACGGCCTGCTCCAGAAGCACCTGATGTACTTTCCTGTCGATCATGGTTTTGGCAAAACGCAGCACCATGATACCGCTCAGATCGTCCTGCTGGTCATGGATCGGGAACAGGAGGTGAATGTGGTCTTCTGTCTCCATGACGATTTCGGTATTCTTTGCCGGTTTGCCGGTTTGCTGCAATACTGCCAGGTAGTGGGCTGCAGCCGATTTGCCGACGAGATCCGCATTGCTTGTCGACTCTTCCTTGTATATCGGCGTGCCGTCAGGCAGAACGACCATGGCATCGCGTAGCCCCGGCAGCCTGCTTTGCATGCTTGTCAGCAATTGATTCAAACCGATGAATTTTTCCAACAGTTTGCCAAAACGAACGGCTTTTTCAATTTTCATCTGCGTATCGACGCCAACTACATTAAACTCGGCAGTCAGCACCCGGGTGTACACTCGCTTCAGGGAGGCGGCATTGAGGGCTGCGGTAAAGGTCAACGCCACTGTCAACAGCAACAGTGACAACATCAACAGCTTGAATTTATTGATCAACATGCCCTCTCAACAGGGAAGGGATTATACTTTTTCTTCGATATCCGGAAAACAGTTACGAGTTTCAATCCATTGTATCTCAAATTTGAAATTCGACAAAGGCGTGGAACAAGATTTATAATTTTATTCGGGAAGGTGATATGATGTGGGGAATGAACGGAAAACATTCCACATGCTTTGCACGAGGGGATCAGAACGATGCGTTGGCTTTGTATGGTATGTATGTGTTGTATCTGGCCGATGGCGATAGAGGTTTCGGCAGAAGAAAGTCAGGAGCAGATCATTCGCTTTTTTCAGAAAGTGGATCAATCGTTTGGCGGCAGTCAATCACCCGATGATGCCCGCGCCGCAGGCATCGCCAAGGGTAAGGCGGAAGCCTTGGAGGGAGCCGGGACCTATGTGGAAAGTATGAGTGTCGTTGAAGATTTCATTTTGAAAAAAGATGAGACTCTGGCCTTGACCGCCGGTATTCTGCAAGCTGAAGTCGTTTCTCAGGAAAACTACGCCACTGAAAATGGTTTTGGCATGGTCCTCGGCGTTCGGGTTGATATGGACAGGTCGGTGCTTGCCACTCGGATCGAGCAAATCAGCACGGACCGGGTCCTCCTGAGAAAGTATGAAGAACTGCAGGACAGGGAAGAGGCGCTTCTGGAAAGGATCAAGGCATTGGAGGCCCTGACCGGAAGCATCGACTCCGATACCGCTGGGTCGAAACAAACGACACACAGCTACCGAACAGCCATTCAAGCCCTTCCGGCCGTAGAACTCAACCGCAAGGCGCTCGAATCCTGGCAGGACGGTCATTTTACCGAACCTCGCGACGTCCTAGTCCTGCTCGACCAGGCCTTGGAACTCGATCCCAAAAATACCACAACCATCAACAACAGAGGGATTGCCCTGTACCAGCTAGGGCAAAAAGAAGCGGCCATAGAGGCGTTTTCCCAAGCCGTAGACCTGGTGCCGGACTATGCCGATGCCTACAACAATCGAGGTATTGCTTTCATGGCCCTGCAGAATTACCGGGCCGCGGAAAACGATTTCAGCCGGGTTCTCGAATTGATGCCCATGCGGGTTGAGGCGTATATCAATCGTGGGGTAGCACGAAAAAATCTCTGGCACCACCACGAGGCACTGGAAGATTACCAGCGTGCTTTGCTCATCGACCCTGCACGCCGGCAGGTGGAGCAGAATAGCGCCCGTCTCGATTACCGTGAACTGGAGCGAATCTGCGACAAAGCACAGACGGCCTGTCGGCTGGGTTTGTGTCGCAGTCTCACTTATCTCCGCGAGCGGGAACTCTGCGGCCGGGAGTAGGTTTTTGAAACGGGTGCGGTAAAAAGAATCTATTGTAAAAGAATCAGGTGGTGTGCTATCGTGAAATCTAACGAACGTTAGTTTTGGTAAGTCGGAAACCAAGGATAAGAGACAGGCAGTTTCGCAGTATGACATCGACAAGAAAAATCACAATCTTCAAGGAAGCGGCCCGCCTGTTCCGGGAAAAAGGCTACAATGGTTCGTCGCAGCGGGAGCTGGCCGACCGTGCGGGTTTACAGGGAGGCAGCATCTATCATCATTTCTCTTCCAAACAGGACATCCTTTATGCGATCATGGAGGATACCATGAGAGGACTCCTCCACAAGGTTCGCCGGGCCGTGGCGGAAGAAACCTCGCCGCTGGAAAAACTGAAAAAAGCGGTGAGGGCGCACATCGAATACCACACGGAGGACCGTGATGAAACCTATGTGGCCGACGCGGAACTGCGCAGCCTGGAAGAGGCCAATTATCAACAAATTACCCGGATGCGCCATGATTATGAGCAGATCTTTCGCGATATCATCGACGAGGGGCTGCAAGCTGGCTGCATGAAGGTTGATGATGTGTTGCTGGCAACCAAGGCGCTCCTGCAGATGTGTACCGGGATCTCGTACTGGTACTCGCCCGAAGGCCGGAAACCGATCGGCGAAATTGCCGACCAGTATGTCGAGCTCCTGTTGTGGGGCGTATGTGGCAAAATGGCACGCGAGGTAGCGGATGGCTCTTGAAATAGTGACAGATGGCAACCCCTTCGGCAGCCACCGGGTGCTTGCGCCGAAAGGCGTGCTGCCCCAGCCGGCAGAAAGAATCGACAACGATTTTAGCCGGATATGGGACAATGAAATGCTGATCGACGTCCAGTTTCTCAACATCGATTCGGCAAGCTTTACCCAGATCAGGGCGGAGCAGGGTGACGACGACACCAAAATATGCAACCGGATCCTGGAGATTGTCGCCAGTCGCGGCAAGATGCATAATCCGGTGACCGGGTCCGGCGGCATGTTTATCGGTACCGTGGTGCAGGTCGGGGAAAAATTACAAAGGACCTGCGAACTCTTGCCGGGCGACAAGATCGTCAGTCTGGTTTCTTTGTCACTTACGCCGCTGCGCATCGACCAGATCCTCCAGTTGAATAAAGCCACGGACCAGGTCAAGGTCCGCGGCCAGGCGGTGCTTTTTGCCAGTTCCCTCTATACCCGTCTGCCGGACGATATTCCCGAGACCTTGGCCCTTGCCGTCCTCGACGTCTGCGGCGCTCCGGCCCAGACCGCCCGGTTGGTCAAAGCCGGGCAGACGGTGGTGATTATCGGCGCCGGGGGCAAGTCGGGTGTCCTCTGTGCCTGGGAGGCCCGCCGGCGGGTCGGTGATGCCGGGCGGGTGATCGGGGTGGAGTATTCGGAAGAAGGCCTTGCCGCCCTTGCCTCGCTGTCGCTCTGCGACGATGTGGTTCGCCTCGATGCCAGGGACGGGCTCGGCTGCTACGAGACCATTTCCGCCATGACCGGCGGCGCGCTCGCCGATGTGGTGATCAACTGCGTCAATATTGCCGATACCGAGCTGGCGACCATCATGATGTGCCGGGACCGCGGCCTGGTCTATTTTTTCAGCATGGCCACCTCCTTTACCAAAGCGGCGCTCGGCGCGGAAGGGATCGGCAAGGATATCGACATGCTCATCGGCAACGGCTACGCCCGCGGCCATGCCGGGCATGCCCTGGATATCATCCGGGAGTCGCAGGAAATCAGGGCGATGTACGAACGGCACTACGTGTGAAAGTGCAAGGAAAACCGACAAGGATCATGAGAAGATGAAAGGGTTGAGGACGGTAGACTATCGGGAGATGGAGCTTTTCAAGGATGTCTCCGCAAAGGAGTGGAACGACTGGCGCTGGCAGTTGCGTCATACCATCAGGGACATCCCGACCCTGAAGAAAATCATGCCGATAGGTATCGATGAAGAAGTGGAGCTGGCCAGGTGTCTGGAAAAATTCAAGATGGCCATCACCCCTTATTATGCCTCGCTGATGGAAAAGGATTATTCGCGGGGAGTGATCCGTCTGCAGGCGGTGCCGACCATGAGCGAGCTGGAGGTGGTCGCGGGCGATCAACACGATCCCCTCCATGAAGATGTCGACTCGCCGGTGCCGGGACTGACCCATCGCTATCCCGACCGGGTCCTTTTCCTTGTGACCCATATCTGCTCGATGTACTGCCGGCACTGCACCCGCAGGCGGGCGGTCGGCGACCATGACAGCCACCTGCCCAGGGAACAGGTCGATAAAGGTATTGCCTATATTCGTGCCCATCCCGAGGTGCGGGATGTCCTCTTGTCCGGCGGCGATCCGCTTTCGTTGAGTGAGGCGGCTCTCGAATATATCCTGAAAAGCCTCAGGGAGATCGACCATGTCGAGATTATCCGGATCGGGACAAGGATGCCGGTGGTCCTGCCCCAGCGGATCACCGACGAACTCACGGCGATGCTGAAAAAATACCACCCGCTCTATGTCAACACCCACTTCAACCATCCAAGCGAAATAACCGCCGAGGCTAAAATCGCCTGTGACAAGCTGGCCGATGCCGGCATCCAGCTCGGCAATCAGACCGTCCTGCTCCGCGATGTCAACGACTGCCCGAATATCATGAAAAAACTGATGCATGAACTGCTCAAAATTCGGGTGAAACCGTACTATATCTACCAGTGCGATCTGTCGGCGGGCATCTCCCATTTCCGCACCTCGATCACCAAGGGCATGGAAATCATCGAGAACCTGCGCGGCCATACCACCGGCATGGCGGTGCCGACCTTTGTCGTCGATGCGCCGGGCGGCGGCGGCAAGATTCCGGTGATGCCCAATTACCTCTTGTCCCAGTCGGACCGGCGGTTCGCGCTGCGCAACTACGAAGGGGTGATCACCACCTACACCCAGCCGGAAAATGTCTTCTCCAACTGCGGCCGTTGCGATATCTGCCGCGACCCGGAGAAGGTCTACAAACCGCTGGACGGGGTGGCCAAGCTGCTCTCCGGGGAAAAACTCTATCTCGAACCGGAAGGGCTGGTGCGACGGCAGCGAGGGTAATTCAAGGGGGGCAGCCAGGGATGCAGACTTATTGCTTCATCGGTTCCGATAAAAACGCCGGGAAAACTACCGCTTTCAACTTTATCTACGAAAAGATGCATAAAGAGCAGGAGCGACCGGAGGTCTGCGTCACCGGGACGGGAATCAACGGCGAGGCGACCGACAACTTTGACGGCAGGGCAAAACCGACGATCCGGCTGCAAGCCGGCAGTCTTTTCCTTACCCATTCCCGTCACTTGAGCCGTCATACCGGCAAATATTCCACCCTGCAGACCTTTGCCGAGCCATCCTTCCGTGGTCATTATGTCCTGGGCAGATGCCTTGTCGGATTCCCGGTTGTGCTGGAGGGTCCTAATACCGGCAGCGAGTTTGTCGTCATAAAAGAAGCTCTGGCGAAAAAGCTCATGCCGGACGGAACGCTGCTCATCGACGGTTCGATCGACCGGCAGTTCCTGGCCGATCCGACGATCAGCGACATGTTCTATTTTTCTCTGCTGTTTTCCGGCCGGGCTCCGCAGCTGCTCGGCGCACTGCGCCTGCCGACGGGGCCGGAACACATAGCCGGGATCGTGCAGCGGCTGAAAACCGCGGCGACCAAATCCCTGCTCTTTGGTGGGGATGGCAGGCTGCATTACCGGGGCGAGCAGACACCCTTCAGCGACGGGCAGCTGCAGCGGGCCTGCGAGTCGCTCGGCAAGGAACCCGCCTGGCTCTACCTGAACGGCGCTTTCAGCCGCTCGCTTGCCGACTTTCTTGCCCCCTATGGCAATATCGACCTCCTGCTCGATAATTTCACCCTCTGCTTAAGTCGTGCCGACAGTCCCGCCGGCAGGAAACTTTTTCGGCCGCGCCTCTCGCTGCTGCATCCGGCAAGGATCAAGGCAGTATTTGTCAAACAGGAGGCCCCTTTCGATCCGGGGTTGTTGCCTGAGAAGGTGCCGGTGATCAATCTGTTCAGGCAGGGGGCTTGGTCATGAACCTGGAGCTTGCCCGCTATGTCGTGCCCGGCAGACTGGCGGAAGAGTTGGGTTTCGCCTTCTACCTGTCGTTTTTTGCAACCGACCTGCCGATCCTGCCGGGTAAAATCCTAGGGCCCATGACAACGGCTGAAGGGACCGAACACTTCCGGGTGCTGGCCGGGATGGAAAAAAAAATCATCGGCCGCACCGTTTTCGAGCTGCTCGACCTGAGCCGTTTACTGCCGAATCTGGATTTACTGCTGCCGGTATTTGCTGCCGGTCGGCTGGAACAGTATCATCTCTTTGAATTGGGCAGCTTTCTTGACGCCGATGAGCGCCTTGCCGCAAGCGAGCAGGCCCTGCCCCTTCATCCTGGCGCCCTCGATGCCAACACTGCTCTGCAACGGCTGTTGCGGGAAAGAACCGGGGCCGACTATGGCACGCTCAAAGCGGGTGACGAGGCCGAACGGTTACGTGGTGAACTGGCCCTGCTGGAAAGAGAGCTGAAAAAGAAAATCGCCGGTTACGAGGAGGAGATTCTTGCCGAGACGGGCCTGGCAATGGTCTTCCCCTGGCCAAGAGAGCTGGCCCTCTCCCGGGATGAGGCAATCCGAATCTCTTCCTGCAGTCTTCTCACCATGGAACAAAAGGAAGATGTCTGGCTGCTCGGTTATGCGCCCGGACCGGAGCTCACCGACCTCACCGCCCGGCGTGAGGTGCTGTCGGCCGAGCTTGAAGAAATGATGGCCGGCATTCTTGCCGCAATCAACCGTGAGCTGCAGCGTTTTTATTCGGATTTTGCCGACTATTACCGCAGGCGATGCCGAAGGGCATGGCAGTATCTGCTCCTCTCGGTGAAAATCGACCGCGGTTTTTCCTGGCCGGTTTTTACCGAAACGCCGGGCGGCAGCTTCCTGCAGGCATATATTCCGGCCATGCAGGCAAGGAAAAAGGAGCGCTGCATTCCTCTCGACCTGGACCTAGCAGGAGGGGCAAACGTCCTGTTCGGCGCCCATATGAGCGGCAAGACCACGGTGCTGAAGACCCTTTATTTTGTTCTTTCGCTCATTCGGGTGGGATTGCCGGTGCCGGCTGCGCTTGCCATGCTCAATTACCCGGAGCATGTCGCCCTGATGCTCAAATCCTCGGGCAACATGCAGCGGGATCTGTCGGCCTTTGGCGAAGAGGTGGCTTTTTTTACCGGCGAGATCCCGGATGGCGCCTGGCTGCTGGCCGACGAGCTGTTCCTGTCGACCGATCCGGTGAACGGGGCGATACTGTCGGAAATTTTTATCAAGGCCTTTGCCGCGCGGGAGATGGTTTTCCTCTGCACCACCCATTATCCGGCGGTTCTGGACATCAATGGCATTTCTCTTTCGCGCATGCTCGACTGCGAGTTGCCTGAAAGAGGCGACCGCGCCGATCTGCCGACCCTGCTTGAGAAGATGCCCTACCGGCTTGAGAAAATTGTCGGCGATGAGGAAAAGGAAAAAATCAAGCACAATACCGGCCCACTGGAAGTTGCGCTGCTTTTTGCACTTCCATCGGAGATCAAGCAAAAGATTCGAGAGGCGTTGGATTGCAACGCAAAGGAAAAAAATGGCTCACATTCAGCTGGATGAAAAGCAGATTGACCGCCTGAAAACAATGGCACGGGAGGTGGCGGAGCAGGTGCAGACCATGATCGCCGACTTGTCGAGCGTGTCCGTTGAACGGGCGGTGTTGCGCCTCTACGGCGTCGATGGAGTGGATGGCGACGGCACTCCTCTTGCCAACCGGCTGGTCGACCAGCTGAACGCCGGGAAGTGTCTCGACTCCGGGGTTTCCGGCCATTTTGCCGCCGCCATGCTCGACTCGGGCCGGGATGCGGGGACCACGGCGGACCTGATCGTCCGCGGCGACCTCGAATTCGGCGTGCCCGGGCGATTTTCGCCGGACGAGGTCCGCCGCAAGGAAGAGGAACTGACGGGAGCGGCCATGGCGGTGCTGGACGGTACGCGGCAGCGGAAAAAAGCCAAGGGGAGAGAACATCCGCCAGGCCCCCAGCCGTGGAAATACGTGATCGTCGCCACCGGCAATATCTACGAGGACAGGATCCAGGCCCGGGCAGCGGCCCGGTCCGGCGCCGACATCATCGCGGTGATCCGGTCCACCGCCCAGTCGCTTCTCGATTACATCCCCTACGGGCCGACGACCGAGGGTTTTGGCGGAACCTTTGCCACCCAGGAAAATTTCCGGATCATGCGTGCCGCCCTCGACGAGGAATGCGCCGCGACAGGCCGCTATATCCGCCTGGTCAACTACGCCTCCGGCTTGTGCATGGCCGAGATCGCCGCCTGCGCGGCCCTGGAAGACCTCGACATGCTGCTCAACGATTCGATGTACGGCATCCTGTTCCGCGACATCAACATGAAGCGGACCTTCGTCGATCAGCATTTTTCCAGGCTTATCTGCGGCCGGGCGAAAATCATCATCAATACCGGCGAAGACAACTATCTCACCACCTCGGATGCGGTGGAAAACGCCCATACCGTCACCGCCTCGCAGCTGATCAACGAGGCGCTCGGCCGGTTTTCGTTACTCACCGACGACCTTATGGGATTGGGCCATGCCTTCGAGATCAACCCGGCCATGAAAAACGGCTTTCTCTACGAGCTGGCCCACGCCCAGCTGGCCCGTCAGCTTTTTCCCGAGGCGCCGCTGAAATATATGCCGCCCACCAAGTACAAAAGCACCGATATCTTTTTTTCCCACTGCCTGGACACCATGTTCAACCTGGCGTCGATCGCCACCGGCCAGGGGATCCATCTGGCCGGGATGCTGACCGAGGCCATCCACACGCCGCTCATGCAGGACCGTTACCAGTCGATCTCGGCCATGAATTATGTCTTTAAGACCGCCCGCGATCTGGGCAGCGAGATCGAGTTTAAAAATGACGGCATCGTCGCCGGCCGGGCGCGCCGGGTGATGGACGAGACCGAGGCGTTCCTGCAGGAGGTCAGGGCCGAGGGGCTGATGCAGGCCATCGCCCATGGCAGATTTGCCGGGATGAAACGGCATGAAGAAGGCGGCAAGGGGCTCGACGGGGTCTTCCGCAAAGGCCGGGCCTACCGCAACCCCATCCTTGCCCAGCTGGAAAGGGAGGGCGTGATCAATGACTAAGGAACTGATAAAACCCTACGGCGATACCCTGCACGACGGCATGGTCCAGCTGGCCTTCACCCTGCCGGTGGCAAACGGACCGAGAGCCAGAAAGGCCGCGGAACTGTATGTGGCGAAACTGAACTTCAGCGATATCTCCGTCTCCTTTGCCGAGGAGATAGCCGAGAATTTCACCTATTTCGTTGTTTACGGCAAAGCTCTGCCGGAGCTTGACTACAGCACGGTCCAGGCCACCGAGGCCCAGGTGGTAAAGCTCGATTTCTACAAGATCAACGAGCTGATCAAGACCCATCTCAACCGCCGGCTGGTGGTGGTCGGCGCATCGATCGGCACGGATGCACACACGGTCGGCATCGATGCCATCATGAACATGAAGGGTTATAACCAGGATTACGGGCTGGAGCGGTATCCGGAGATCGATGCGGTCAATATGGGCGCCCAGGTGAGCTGTGAAGAGCTGGTCAAAAAGGCCGTGGCGGTAAAGGCGGACGCTGTCCTGGTCTCCCAGACGGTGACCCAGAAGGATGTCCATCTCAAGAATTTCACCGAACTGATCGAACTGCTCGAGGCCGAAAAGCTGCGCGACAGTTTTCTGCTCATTGCCGGCGGGGCGAGAATTACCAATGATCTCGCAATTGAGCTCGGCTATGACGCGGGGTTTGGGGCGGGAACGGTTCCGTCCCAGGTCGCGTCCTATCTGGTGACAACCCTCATCCGGCACAAAGGGCTGAGCGTAAACATGGGGACGGCCGTTGAATGATTCTCGAATTTGAAAAATGGAGATGATATGAAGGTATATGCCGAGGCGATGATACGACTCAGGATGAGCGCCCATGATGCCCACTATGCCGGTGAGCTGGTCGATGGCGCCAGGATGCTCGGGCTGTTCGGCGACGTGGCGACCGAACTGCTGATTCGCTACGATGGCGATGAGGGATTGTTTCGGGCCTACGAGGCGGTGGAGTTTCTTGCGCCGGTGCGGGCCGGAGACTTTATCGAGGCGAAAGGGCGGATAATCGGCGTGGGCAGAACTTCGCGGCGCATGGAATTCAGTGCCTGGCGGGTGATTGCGCCGGTCCCCCAGGCCGGTGAGACCGCCGCCGAGCTGCTCGACGAGCCGGTCCTGGTTTGCCGGGCGACAGGAACCTGCGTCACTCCAAAAGATAAACAGAGGATTGCCCATGACGACTGAGCCGCTGATCATTACCTGCGCTGTGGTCGGGGCGGAACTGACCAGGGAAGTGTATCCCGACCTGCCCAAGAGTCCGGACGAAATCGCCGTTGCCGCCGAACAGGCTGTCGCCGCCGGAGCGTCGGTCATTCATCTCCATGTCCGGGACGAAGCGGGCAGGCCGAGCCAGCGGGTGGATATATTCGCCGAGGTGAGTGACAAAATCCGCAGGCGGTGTGACTGCATTCTCCAGTATTCGACCGGAGGTGCGGTCGGCACTCCTCTCTCAGAGCGCTGCGCTCCTCTGCAGCTGCGTCCGGAGATGGCCACTTTATCCATGGGAACCATGAATTTCGGCCCGGAGATCTATGAAAATTCCGAAGAAACCATCACCGCCATCGCCGCGGCAATACAGGCAAACGGCTGCATGGCGGAGCTTGAAATTTTCGATCTCGGCATGCTGGAAAGCATCGACCGGCTTGCCGTTAAAAAGATTCTGCCTGAGGAGTACCATATCGATTTTGTCCTGGGAGTTCCGGGCGGGATGGCAGGAACCTTTCGCAACCTGGCGCTTCTTGTCGACCGACTGACGGTCGGGCGGACCTGGTCGGTGGCGGCACTTGGCCGCCAGCAGCTGCCGCTTACCACCCATGGTATAGCCATGGGTGGCCATGTCCGGGTTGGCCTCGAGGACAATATCTATTACCGCAAAGGCGAACTGGCGCAGTCAAACGCCCAGTTGGTGGCCCGCCTGGTTCGTCTCTCCGTCGAGCTGGAGCGTCCGGTTGCAACGGTGGCCGAAGCGCGGAAGATCCTCGGCCTGGATGATCGCTTATCCTTTTGACCCGAGGCGCAGGCCGCCATGAATAAAGTAGGTCTCGCCGGCCAGGGCTTCGTTCCGGTAGATATCGCAGGCTAAAGTGGCAACCTCTTCCGGTTCGATGAGGCGGCCGATCGGCACGTCGGCAA
The DNA here is from genome assembly GCA_000961725.1 of Desulfobulbaceae bacterium BRH_c16a. Taxonomy (GTDB): domain Bacteria; phylum Desulfobacterota; class Desulfobulbia; order Desulfobulbales; family Desulfocapsaceae; genus Desulforhopalus_A. The sequence goes on along the minus strand of LADS01000004.1, from coordinate 269,881 downwards.
GGATCTTGTCCAACGCCTTCTGGTTCATGTTTTTCACCATTTCCGTCCCGACATAACCGGGGGCGATTGCCACGCAGCGGATTTTATCGGACAGGCCGCGGCGGAAGAACTCGGCGGTTATAACCTTCGGCATGACGCTCATCGCCGCCTTGGTCGACGCGTAATTGATCTGTCCGGCGGTTCCCATCGAGCCGGTGGAAGAGACCAGGCAGATAAGGCCCTTGCAGTTGTTATTGATCATCTGCTCCGAACATTCGCGCACCGTCAGAAAGACCCCGGTCAGATTTATGTCGATCACCCTCTGGAAATCGGCAAGCGACATCTTTTTCGATACCTTGCCGGTTTCGCGATCGGGCGAAACCATCATGGCGTCTTTGATAATCCCGGCAAAAGGGGCGACAAGATTGATGCTTCCCATTTTTTCCATGGCAAAGGCTGCCAGCGCCGCATTGTCTTCTTCTTTCGTAACGTTGCAGACATAGGTTTCCACGTTCTGGCCGAGTTTTTCTTTGGCGGTTGCCAGGGCCTTTTCATCGATATCGGCGATGACTGCCCTGCCGCCCGACTCAAGCCACTTTTGAGCAAGAGCCATGCCGATTCCGCCGCTTCCGCCTGTAATAACTGCAACCGATCCTTTGATTTCCAACATCTTTGTTTATCTCCTGCTTGTTATTTATTTATGATATCTGCAAAAACCCAACGCGTGACAGGCCAATTGTTTTGAATATGACGGTATTATTTGGGAAATCAACATTTTTTATCAGATTGTTTTTTTTCCTCCGCTTTGCCGGAAGGCTGACCGGTCTGTTTGTCGGAAGGCTTATCGGACCGTTTTTCCGAGGGTTGCCCGGACATTTTTTCGGAAGGTCGATCCTGCTCTCCGCAAGGCTGATCGGCGACAAGGGCTTTAAGTTCGCTTGCCTTGACCGTAACGGTCTTTTCCTCGGCAGGTTTGGTCGACGGTTCTTTTTCAGGAACTTGAGTTTTTTCTGCGGCTGCTTTCTCTTCGGGTGCCGTCTTTTTTGCAGTTGCCGACGGCTCCGGTGGTTCCGGTCGCTGCATCGGGGCGGAGGGTTTTTCCTGGGCTTTTTTCGCCTCCTTTTCCCGGGTGGCCATACGTTCCAGTTTGGCAAGGTTCTGGTCGACCAGATCGGTTACGCCGGTCAGGTTTTTTGTGTAGAAATCGGCCCAGAAGAGGCAGACTTTTTTGCTGTCGCCCGGTATCCACGGGCTTTGATCGAGTGTCGATTCTAGAAATTTTTGACCGTGCTGTTGCACGGTGTAGACAAGAGCCAGGCTGTTTTGCAGTGCGGTTCGCTGGAACTTTATCGTCTGGTTAAGCATTTTTAGATTGTCCACCGATACCCCCTTTCCATGTGGGTTATTATTTGGTGTCTGTCATTTTCTCAAGGTAGTTATACCCCTCATCGACTATCTTCTGGTAATTATTTCCGGTGTGTTTGAAGAAGGTCATCGAATCGTTGAGAGGTTTTCTGGCATCTTCGGTGATCCAGGGAAACTGCTTGAGAAAACCATTCATCATGCTAGTCGAATTATCCTGAATGACGTTGAAGGCGTTGCAGGTGTTGTTGAACATCATTCTTCTGAATCCAATCATTTGTTTGGTTATTTGTTGAATTTCCATATATTACCTCCGGACTTGTTTAAAAGGGAAAAAAAAGCTCTTAGCGCAGTGATTTTAAACGCGTCATTCATAAGCGCACCTGCCATGTTGTTGCATCAAAACGAGATGGTGTTCGTAGCCATATCCTCACAATTAAATAGTGTTATAAACCCCTTTGTCAAGAGGATTAATTGTGCGCCGCACAATTAATCCTCTCTTTCAGTGTGCTGCTGATTTGATAAAAATCACATTATTTTGATGGTTTAAAAAGCAATAATCATACGTTGCCGAAGTATATTGACAGCAGGCATGTTGCGCTGTAACATGAGCCGGATGAAATGCTTCGTGTGAAGAGATCCCCAACGTAAATTGCGAAATTTAGTTTTTGTTGTCCGGCGCGTCTTCAGGCCGGCAATTTCCTATTGCCTATCATAGGGATACGGCGGTTGAGGTGGGTTGTGTTAACAATGATTTTTCAGGAAGATGCCGGAGTGGATAATAAAATACTTATAAAGAAATACCCGAATCGTCGGCTGTACAATACCGAAACCAGTTCGTATATCACTGTCAAGGATGTCGCGGAGCTGATCAAGTCGGGCTGCCGGGTGGAGGTGAGAGATGTCGATAATGGAGAAGATGTCACCGCCCTTGTTCTCACCCAGATTATCATGGACAAGGCAAAGAACAATCAGGGACTCCTGCCGGTATCGTTGCTTCATCTCGTTATTCAGTTCGGGGAAAGTCATCTCCACGAGTTTTTCGAGAAATACCTTGAGAAGACCATGGAGAGTTATCTGGTTTACCGGAAGACGATGGACGATCAGGTCAATGCATATCTGGATATGGGCATGGATTTCTCCAATCTTGCCGAGAAAACTCTCAAGGACATGGAATCACTGAATATATTCAGTGAAACTTTGAAGCGGTACGGCATGAGGAAATAGTTGTTCCGGAAAACCGGAAAATCCGAAAATCATATTGTTCGTCAATATACCGCTTGCGGTAAAAGGAGCTGCACATGACGGAAACTATCAACGAAGGCAATGAGATCGGCAGGCTCGTTGAATCGTGGACGGCGATGGCGAAAAATTTCTGGCGGGAGTCAAACGCACATCGGGAGGAGGGCATGGGAAGTTCCGGCCTGAATTTCGATTCCACGGCAGGTGGCGACGAAGCCGACGATAACAAGTACAAAACGTACAAGTCCTGGGAGGCGACGGTCAATAACTCCGTCTCTTTCTTAAAGCTCATGATGGCGCCGGAAAATCAGGAGACGTTATACCGCAGCGCCTCGGCCTACACCGAAGCGCTTGCCCAGTCGACCGGCGATTCGATGGAAAACTTCATCGAGTTACAGCGTCAGGCGGTGAAGAGCCTCGCAGAAATCGGGGAGCATACCAAGGCTTATAACCTTGACGATCTTGACCATTCTGCCTTCGAGTCGTTTCGCGAGCTGTACCGAACCGAAATGCAGAAATACCTCAAAATTCCCAAGATCGGTCTGCCCAGGGAGTTTCACGAAAGCTTGAGTGAATTGGCCGACAAGTCGAACATCTTCATTTCCCATCTCAACGAGCTCATCTATCAGTTTTCCACGCCGTTTGAAAAAACCAATCGAGTGATGCAGACGAGAATCAAGGCAGTGCTCGAGGGCGGCGAGTTCGTCGAAGATCCCAAACAGGTTTACAACGAATGGATCAAGATTCTTGAGGGGCATTTCATGGAATTATTGAAATCCAAGGAATATATCGATGTGCTGAACAGTACCATTACTTCTCTGGCCGCATATAAAGGCGTGAAAACCGATGTAACCGACGCCTTCTTGAAGGAGATGCAGATCCCGACAGGTCGGGATATGGACAAGGTGTATAAGGATATGTACCAGATGAAGAAAAAGATCAGAGAATTATCAAAGCAAGTGGAAAAATTGCAAAACAAGGTGGAGGTGTAAGCGGAACGAATTTTCCGGCAAATACGGGGAGGGAAATTGAATGAATCAGGCAAAGATTCCTGTTGATCTTATACTCAAAAATATCGAGGTAAACCGAAAATCTACACAAAAAAAACTGCGAAAAGCAACTGCAATTCTGACAAGCGAGCTCGAAACCGATATCTCTACGACTCCCTACGATATAGTGTACGAGGAGGAAAGGGTTAAACTGAAGCATTACCGGCCGGAGAAGGTAAGGTGCAAAACGCCCCTTCTGGTCATTTATGCGCTGATCAACCGGGAGACCATGCTCGATCTGCAGCCTCGCCGGAGTGTCGTTGAGAGTCTTCTGGCGCAAGGTGTCGAGATTTATATGATAGATTGGGGCTATCCTACGCGGAAGGATCAGTTTCTTACCATCGGCGATCACGTCAATGGATTTATTGCCAACATCGTCGATTTCATCTGCGAGAAAAAAGGCATTACCCAGCTCAACATCTTGGGGATCTGCATGGGCGGGGTTTTTTCGATCATTTACAGCGCCCTGCATCCGCACCGGGTGAAAAATCTGGTCACTACCGTTACTCCGAGCAATTTCGATACCGACAAGGGGCTTTTAAACATCTGGATGAAACAGACCGATGCCCAGATTCTCGGCGATGTCTATGCCAATATGCCCGGTGACATCATGAACCTGGGGTTTCTGCTGCTCAATCCGGCCCGGCTGATTATCGACAAGTATGTCGGTTTCATACAGAACATCGATGACAAGAATTATGTCGAAAATTTTATCCGGATGGAGAAGTGGATCTTTGACAGTCCCGACGTTCCGGCCGCCACTTTCAAGCAGTTTATCGACGATCTGTACAAAAAAAATCTGCTGATTGAATCGAAACTGGAGATCGACGGCGAAAGGGTAGACCTGCAGAACATCACCATGCCGGTGCTAAATTTTTATGGCAGGTTCGACCATCTCGTTCCTCCGGAGGCGTGCAGTCTTCTGACTTCTAGAATCGGTTCGTCGGACACGGAAGATATATGTTTCGATACCGGACATATAGGTATCTATGTGAGCTCGAAGTGCCAGAGAGAATTTGCCCCGAAAATTGCCGACTGGTTGCTGGCGAGGGATAATTAAGCCCCCACTAAAACAAAAAGCTCTGCAGAGTGAGGAGAATATGGCCAAAAATGAGAAAAATTTTCGGATTTTTTGTCAGATAATTAAATCTATCCAAACGTCTTCCGATCGGGTAGAGATTCTTGATCTTATCGTGAAAAGTGCCGTCGAGGTGATGAAGGCAAAAGCCTGCTCCCTTTTCCTCATTCGCAGCAGACAAGACAGCGAGGGACTCTTTTATCCGGTCGCTCAGATCGGCCTTTCCGAGAATTACATTCATGCGGGTCCGGCCAAAGGGCGTGAAGTCACGCGCGACATTCTCAAGCAAGGCGGCTATATGGCCGCCCGTGACGCCACTACCGATCCCCGCCTGGAAAACCATGAGGCCAAGAAAAAAGAGGGGATTGCCTCAATCCTTGTGGTCCCGGTAATCGCCGATAAGGATCCAATCGGCATTCTCGTGCTTTATACTGCCGAACCCCGTGATTTTACCAGTGAAGAAGTTGAATTGCTCAGGGGGCTTGCCGATCAGGGCGGCATTGCCATCCTGCGGGCTCATAATGAGTATCGGAGAAAGAGGGATCTCAAGCTTCTCTCGTCGGTGGCGGAAAATCTAGGTTCTTCCCTCGATATCAAAGTTATCCTTCATCTGATGACCGCCGATCTGGCTTTGGCCTTTAATCTGCTTGGGGTGACGATCCGGCTGGTCGATGACCGGTCGAGGGAGTTGCGGCTGGTTGCCAGCTACGGACTCAGTGAAAACTATCTGAACAAGGGGCCCGTCTCTGCGGAGAGAATAAAGACAGTGCTGAAAAACAAGGCTGAGGTTATTGACGATGTTGCGACGTATGACATCGATTACCGGGAGGAGCGCAAAGCCGAAGGGATTGTTACCATGGTTCATCTGCCGATACCCGTCAAGGGGAAAGTGATTGGTATCATGGGCCTGTACAGTGACAAGAGAAGGGGGCTGCTGGATGAGGATATCAGCCTCATGAGTTCGATCGCCAGGCAATGCGGGCTGGCCATCCAGAATGCTTCGCTCTACCTGCAGCTGGAGCAGGATAAGAAAAATCTGGAAGAGGAGATATGGGGGCATAAGGCCTGGTTTTAGTACCTTAGAAATTCTTTTCTTGTTTTTTAGAAAGAATTTCGTGAAGGTACTTATCCCCCACAAGGGGGGACTGAAAAGAGTACCCCCCTTGTGGGGTGTTAGTGCCTTACAGATTATTTTCGTTCATAATAAACAAGAATAATCTGCGAAAAACACTTAGGGTGTTAAGATAATAATTGTATCCGCATTAGAGAACGGGATGCAGCTGACGAACACAATGAAGAAGAATGAAAGGAAAAACCAGTGAAAATGAAATCGTTGTTATTTGTAGCAGTCGTTGCGCTGGCTGTTTCAGCGTGTACACAGGAAACACAGAATAAGTTCGGTCGGGCCGTGCAGAACTGGACGGGAACCAATGGTGTTCTTGAAGTTTACGCCGGGGATAAACTGGTAAAGCGCTTTCTGAAGATTGATAAGTTGTCCACCGCAACCGCCACGACAGGCAAGACGGAAAGGCCCTACCGTTTTGGCTATGGAATTCTCGATGCCAATCTCAACGGCATCGCCGATTCCACGGAAAAGAAGGTGTATTTCGAATTCAGCGATTATTCGACTTCCTACATCTTCCACGAGAGTCCGTAAGTGGGTTCAGGGTAGGCGATCGCAAGAAGGTTACGCTGCTTTTTTGAGTTGCTTTGCCAGGTCGAGGTGAAAGCGAACCGGGCCGCGGTAATTGCCCGCGCCGAATACCGTATCGAGAGCGCATTTGGTGCCGGGATGTGACCAGGATGTGGCGATGGCGACATGGCCTTTGGGGAACGGGGTCAGCTCGATGCCGTCGATGAAGTCGAGCGGTGCAAGGGCGACCTCTTTTTCCACTAGATCGTCCGTTTCGCCATAACAGAGCAGCCATGGCATCTTTCTCTCGCTGATCCCGTGGAAATTGAGCTTCTTGCCGAAGATGGCAACAGGAAGAGTGCCGTCATCTTCGACCGGAATATTATAGGAGTTATAGCTCATGGCGGTGGCCGACAGGGGGATATCAGAACGTTCGTTCTGCAACCAGAAATTTATGGCTGCCACCGTTTTATTGATCGGTGCGGAAAATCCATTCCGGCCTTTCAGCATGAGCATGTCCCGGATAAATGCGACTAATGGTCCGGAATTCTCTATCCCCTTCAGTTTGTATACCCAGCCCATCAGCTCTCCGTCCGCTATTTTATTGCCGTTGGCAAGTGTTTTTGTGCCGTAGGCCAGATCGTTGAATTGTTCCGGCAGATCGTCGAGGAACCGGCCGAGGCCCTTGCTGCGGGTGCCGTCCATCGGCGCCACACAGGTAATAAGGGAGTCGACCAGGCCGTCGAGTACCCCGGTCAGGATATTGCAGAGGGCGGAGAAGCCTCCCTGGCAGTACCCGTTCAGCGTAACGGCGTGACCATGCTTTTCCTTGACCTTTTCACAGAAATATTTGGTATCCAGGGCGTCATCCTCAAGCGTCATGGTCTGCACCGCGGGAGTTGCATGAATATCCTTCATTATACGGATGTAGGTGGGGATGGACTTGTTGGCAAAACAGTGGGAATAGCTTTTTTGCTCGCCGGGCAGAAAAGCGAGGATATTGGCGCCGAGGACGAAGGGCGGAATAATTATGAGGGGTTTCATCCCGTCATCTGTTGTAACCCCCGGTTGGTTCGGCAGCACTTTGTGAAGGTAAAATCTGTCTGTTTCGGCGAACAGACTGTCCGGCTGATTTTCGAAATGGAAACCGTATTCCGGCTCGATGGCTTTGATCGAACCTGGAAACTCATATAACACTTGATGCAGCACATCTTTTTGCCTGATGAAAAACTCATCGAGCTTTTCTCCCTCGTGATCAAGGACGGTTGCATACCAGGCGGCGATGAATTTTTCCAGTTCCTGCTGATTGTACTGGTTGAGGACATCTATGGTTCCCATCCCATACCTGTTCAGCATATACACATTGAAGTTGAGGAGTCTCAGGTAGGATTCAACATTCTCGAGCGGTGTTCTCTGCCAGGCTCTGGTCGATTCTACCCGGTTGAAGGTCTCTGTAGCGTTGAGCAGAGGGCGGAGAAAATCGATATTGTATGAATGCAAACCTTTGGCAAAAGCCATGGAAGCTTCCGCCTGCGCCAGGAATGTCCTGTTCCAGACATTGAAAGCGGTAAAAATATCGTGCATCCGATTCCCCCTCCTTAGTAGACGAAATGTAATCGTTCACCGGACTGCATAACCCGGATCTGTAACCGTTCATCCAGTGCTTCAGGTTCGTTCAGCAGGCCGCCAACAAGCCTAATTGGCTATGTGGGAAAGGTGGCCTGATCGGACGAAAATGGGTTGCTGGTGAACGGTTACGAATGAATAATGCCGACAGGAGCCAGCCCGTCGGCATTATAAAACTTTAAAACCGGTTATCGACTCTTCGCCGGCTGTCAGGCTGTTTCCTTTTGACGTTCGCCTTTTTTCTCATCCTTTTGATGTTCGCCTTTTTGTTTCTCATCCTTTTGATGTTCGCCTTTTTCTTTTTGTCTCTCCTCCTTTTTCTCAAACTGCATCTCTTTTTCCTCAATGAGTTCTTCGAATTTGTAGTAGCCGTCCTCCACCGCTTTTTTGAACTCATTGCGAGATTTCTTGGCCAGGTCTGCGGCATTTTTCAATGATTCTTTGCCTTCATCTGTGACCCATGGCAGTTGGTCAAGATAGCTGCTCACTATAATTTCCGTCTGGTCCTGAATCATGGCCATGGCATTGAAGGTGTTTTCAAAGATTGTTTTTTGAAATACCAGGGTCTGTTTGGCGAATCTTGCGGTTTCCATAGTACTGCTCCTTTGCGCTAGAAATAGTTCCTTTTGCCGTAACAGGGAATTGCCTGTTACGACCGTTTCGTTTGCCTGTGTTGCTCTTCTCTTGCACTTACATGTAGTATAGCTATGTAGGTGTTTAAGTCAAGAGAAATGTTGCATTGCACAAATGATATACGCCAGTTAGTTGTGACCTTGAATATTTAAAATATCGATATATATCAATCTTATAATAATAAAATAGGAGTATTTTTTATTATAAATATGTTGCGATGTATCATGCATTTTAAGTGACTGCCTGGATAGCAGGTGATCTTTTATCTACGATGAATACAGGGTGGAGTTCTTCACCAGTTCACCTTTTTGCCAATAGGCATAAGCCACTGCTACGGCACAGGAAGCCAGGCGCGATTCGGCGGAGTCGGCCCTGCTGGTGAGAATTATCGGAACTTTCGCGCCCATGACCAGACCGGCAGAGTCGGCGTCCGCCAGATAGGTCAGCTGTTTGGCGAGGATATTGCCGGCTTCCAGGTCCGGTACCAGGCAAATATCGGCGACTCCGGCAACCGGCGACCGGATACCTTTAATTCTCGCCGCTTCCTTGCTGATGGCGTTGTCAAAAGCCAAAGGGCCGTCGATGATGGCTCCGGTTATCTGTCCCCTGTCCGCCATCTTGCACAGTGCGGCGGCATCGATGGTCGCCGGGATTTTTTGATTGACGGTTTCCACCGCCGACAGGATCGCCACCTTCGGCTCGGGGTTGCCAAGTGCGTGAGCCAGCCGGATCACGTTGTTGAGGATGTCCACCTTGTCTTCAAGGGAAGGGAGAATGTTCACAGCCGCGTCGGTGATGAACAGCGGGCGCGGATAGGTGGGTACGTCCATGATGAAGACATGGCTGAAGCGCGAGGCGGTGCGCAGGCCGCGCTCCTTGTTGGCAATCTCGCGCAGCAGTTCATCGGTATGCAGGCTGCCCTTCATGAGAGCGCCCGCCTCACCCAGCCGGCAGAGCGCCACGGCCTTTTCCGCCGATTCATGGCTGTGCAGAGTGTCGAGCAGGCGATAGGGGCTGATGTCGATATTCAAGGCAAGGGCAAGCGACAGAATCCGCTGGCGCGGGCCGACGAGGATCGGTACGATCAGATTCTGTCTGGCGGCATCGACCGCTCCGAGGAGGGCATCTTCGGAGCAGGGATGACAGACGGCAGTGGGAATCGGATCCCATTCCCGGACCATGGCGAGCAACTGATTGAAGGTTTCGGTCTCACGGATCTCCATGGTGGCATAGGGCGAGCCGATATCGGTCGGTTTCCTGATCGGGGCTGTGACTTTTGCCTCACCGGAGACAATCAGGTCGCCGCGCTGATTGCGAACCTGACAATCGAGGACGATGATCTGGTTCTCGGCGATTTTTCCGGTCACGGTGACTGTGGCGGTAAGCGTGTCACCGATTTCTGTGGGGTTATGGAACTGAAAGGTCTGGGCCTGATAGACGGTTCCGGGGCCAGGCAGTGTCGAGCCGAGGAGCCCGGAGATAAGAGCGGCCCCCCACATCGAGTGGCCGACGGCCTTGTTTCGCAGCAGGAGCATCTGCGCATATTCATCACTGAAATGGGTAGGGTTCATGTCGCCCGACAGCATCCCGAACCGATCGATGTCGCGCTTGGTCAAGGTGCTCCGCAGGGAGGCACAGTCACCGATGGCGATTTCATTGAAGGTCTTATTGGTAATCATTGCTTTATCCACCTTGTATGGTCATAATCGCAAAAGATTTGCACTTCGGAGTAATCATGAAGTCAGGATAATATGGTTTCCGGTGGTGTCAATGACTGAGATTTCCGGATATGCTCTTTGCCTGGCACTGTCATTACCGGCAGCAGATTCTCAGGGAATGACCTCCCCCGGTTGGCAATAAAGCGGACGATCTGTTACAATCCGCTGTTGAATCAATGTTATTTCTTTAACCAGACAGGGGGCAACCATGAAAAGCGGAATAGCGCAACAACTGCAGTTCCGGCATGAGCCGGCAGGCATTGTTTTTACAGATGAAAAACCGGCGGCTGCCAGGCAGTTTCAGGAAGGCAAGTGGGGCTGTACCATGTTCATGCTGGCTGCTGCGGTGAAGGGAGAGACCGTGGTGTTTGACAAAGACACCTGTGGTTGTCAGGGCGGAGGGACCGGGCTGGGGTTCGGCAATCAGTATAAAAACTTTGCCGGCGGCGAGGAGTGTTTCAAATATTTCCTTTCCTCCGGCAATGAACAATGGGAGGAAGGTCGCAAGGCAGGCGAACAGGTAAAACCGTTCATGCGGCCGGACGCCTATCACCACTTCATGCACGGCGAGCGGTATATCAAATCGCCGGAACTGGTCGGAAAGTTTCTTGAGAGTCTGCCGATGACCACGGTGCCGACCAAATATGTGGTATTGAAGCCCTTGAAAGAGATCGATGAGACGCGGGAAGACCTTCGGGTCGTGGTTTTTCTCGGCAACATGGATCAGATCTCGGCGCTTACCGTTCTTGCCAGCTACGGCCGGGGACATAACGAAAATGTCATTTTCCCTTTTGCCGCAGGATGCCAGTCCATCGGCATCTATCCCTACCGGGAGGCCCTGCGGCCGGAACCGCGGGCCGTTCTTGGCTTAAACGATATTTCCGCCCGGGTCTACCTGAAGCGGATCCTGAAAGACGATGTAATGAGTTTTGCCATGCCCCTGGTGCTTTTTCAGGAAATGGAAGCCAATCTGGCCGAGAGTTTTCTCGGGCAGGACACCTGGAAGCAGCTGCAATCAATGGCCGACGAGTAAATCGCAGCAAGAGAAAAAGTTGCGGTTGATCAACAGCCGCAACCGGTTTTCATCCTGGCAATCCAGCTGTTGATGATATAGGCGGCGCAGCCACAGCCGTCGTCGGGGTTGACGTAGATCGCTCCGACCGGGCAATTTATGGCACAGGCGCCGCATTCCATGCAGCCGTTCGGGTCGAGAATCTCGGCTTTCTGCTCCCGGACCCGGAAAATGCGGTGCGGGCAGACCAGCGCGCAGTTGCCGCAGCCGACGCATTTTTCTGCGGTCAGGCGGAGGATCGCGGTATCATCAAGGTATCTGAAATCTTGCACGGCACGTACTCCTTGTTTATATAAACGGCTCGGCTAGCCAGAACATGAGGGCCAGCGCCGCCGTAATTATCTGAAACGGCAGTCCCTTACGCATCTCCTTTGCTACTCCGGAGAGCGATGTGAACGGGGTGGCGCCTGTGAAGTTCATCGCCAGATAAGAGGCGCAGCCGCTGATCCACAGAATCAGGGCGAGTTTCTCGACGGGGCTTGCGGTGGTTGTTCCTGCCACGAAAAAAATGGAGGATAACCCCCCGAGCAACGCCCCTTTCAGCCAGAATTGCCGAAATGGAATCCACGGCAGGAAAAGCGGCGTAAGGGCTGCCCCGGCGAGTATTGCCGTAAGGGTTGCGAGGATGAGGGTTGCGCCGCGGCTTTGGGCCGCGGCTTTCGAAAACACCTCAGGCGAAATTCCCGACAGAAAAAAGAACAGCAGCCCGGCAACAAGCAGGTGTTTCCATAAAAGGCAGATTTCCAGCGGGACCAGAGCCGCCCTCTCCCTGAAATTAAAGGTCACGGCGCGCATGTCCTCACGGGCCTTGCCGGTTTGCAGGAATTCCGGCAGTCTTGCCGCCAGGATCGGCCCGAACCGGGCCTTGAAGCCGCAGAGTTTTTTTACGTCCCGGGCTGCCACGCCGTTTGCCGAGAGCTGGGGCAGAATCAGTTCGCGGTGGCTGACAAGCTTGTCCAGTTTTGCCCTCTGGACCTGGAAGGCCACCTCCTCGGCTGAAAATGTTCCTTTTCCCCCGGCGCACCAGACGTTGATGCCGCGGGTGTCGATGACCAGAATCCAGCAATCGATCCCGGCAAGCTCCTTGCGCAGGGCATCAAAGGTGAGTTTATAGTTGGCGGTGACCAGCACCGGCGAACTCCCGGCCGGGTTGCCGACGCAATAGAGGCCTGGAGTCACTTTATAATTGTCGCGGGTAAAACCGGTTCTTGCACCGAAGGTGCCGAGGTGGTCGAGGCGGCTGAGGATGGTTGCGACCCGTGGTATCGGGCCGATGGCCGTTTCGAGAAAACCGTCGACAAAGGGGCTGATCACATAGCCGGCGCGTTCGTTTCCACTGGACCGTGGAGGCGGTTTCGGGCCTCAGCAGGGGGCGTCAGGAATCTCGGCCGGAACTGTGAGAAAAGGCTGGCCGGCCGCTTCAGGTTGTACGGTTTCTTTTTTCAGGGGCAGTATCTGCTGTTGAAGGTTCACTGTGTTCTTCGCGCTCCTCGTTCTTTGTTTATGGTCAACCACCTTTTTTCGGCCGGAAGAACCCTTTTTTCTTCACGTTCTATGTAAGCATGGTGAAACCGTTTTCAAGGTCGCTTACCAGGTCCGAACATTCTTCCAGGCCGATACTCAGACGGATGATGGTCTTGCCGGCATATCTGGACGGCGTGGCCCGCATGACTTTCGCGGCGGTGATGAGGCTCTGGTAGCCGCCCCAGCTGTAGCCCAGCCGGAAAAGGTCGAGGGAGTCGATGAAGGCGGCGAGCTCGGTGTGGCTGTAGTCCTTTTTGAAAGTGAAGGCAAAAAGACCGGAGGAGCCGCGGAAATCGCGTTTCCAGAGATGGTGTTCGGCGTGGCTGGGCAGGGCCGGATGAATGACTTCGTCGATGAGCGGCATGGTCTCAAGCCAGCCGGCCACGGTGAGCGCCGACTGCTCGTGCTGCCGCAGTCTGGTCGCCAGCGACTGGAGGCCGCGCAGGGCCAGATAGCATTCTTCGCCCGGGGTGTAGATCTCCATCAGTTTGTAAAAATTCTCGAAGGTCCGGGCGCAACGCTCTCCTGCGGTGACCGTGCCGGCCAGGACATCGGAATAGCCGGAAATATATTTGGTCACCGAATGGATGGATATATCGACGCCCAGCGCAAAGGGTTGCAGGTAGAGCGGCGTGGCCCAGGTGGCGTCGAGGACGGTGACGATGTTTTTCTGCCGGGCGATGGCGGTGATCGCCGGTATATCCTGGATCTCGAAGGTCAGCGATCCCGGCGATTCAAGGAGGATCAGCGTGGTATTCGGTCGAATGTACCGGTCGATATCGGCCCCGACATTGGGTGGCACCGCCGTGCATTCGATGTTGTATTTCTGCAGAACCTTACGGCAGAAACGCTGGCCCGGACCGTAGGCGTTGTCGCAGACGAGGATATGGTCGCCGCTTTGGGTAAAAGCCATCAGGGCGGTCTGAATGGCGGCGATGCCGGATTGAAAAAGCCGGCAGACCTCGCCGCCTTCGAGGTCGCGCATCGCCTCTTCGAACTGCCGCTGGGTGGGCAGCCGGTCGGTGCCGTAGCTGATCCCTTCATATTCGTGACGGCCGGCCTTCAGCATATCTTCATAGCTGTTGAAAAGGACGGTCGAGCCCTTATAGACGGGAGGATTAATGGTGGTGGCCGGCGTGGCATCCCTTTGCGGCCAGGACTTGCTGAGTATCCGGGTTTTTCTGTTCATTGCAGGACCTCGTTTTTCCGGCATTTCGCGGCAGTGCCGCGCTCGTAGGTAAGCTCTTTGAATAAAAAATAATTCTACCTTACACCGGGAAAAATTGAAATGTGTTAGAATACGGTATACCATTTTGATAATGCGTTGTCGGAGAAGAAGAAACAGGATACCTTTGGAAATGAGCAGCGAGTCTGCCGGTCTGTCGGGTTTGTCCGCATGGTTTTCCGGCAGGGCGACAGGATGCCGATCATTACCCAATTCAATTTCTTCTTCCCTGGACGATGAATAACAAGCTCGCTGCACTCTTTTTCGACAAAAACGACTACGAACTTCTCCGCATCGTCAACGACGTTCTGGCAAGAGACAGTAAAACCGAAGCCCTGCGCTCCCTGCTCAGCGAGCACATGCACCCGCATGGCATCAAGGAGATGGCCGCGCCCAAGGGGCTGCGCATTGCCTATGCCATTGCCGGTCTGCTCGGTTCCTTCGAACAGGGTCAGGCCCGTGACCGGATCAAGGCCCTGCGGTCGCTCCGCGACGAGGTCTTTCTCTCGTCGAACACCTTTTTTCAGAAGAATACCGCAAGAGTCCTGCTGCAGATCATGAAGGACCTGGTGCGCAGCGGCGACAACGAGCTGCGGCAGCTCAAACTGGCCCATGATTTTCGCATGGTTTCCACCGGCAATCCACGGCATGTCAGGGCGGAACTGGCAAAGTACCATCTGCTTGAAATGCCTGAAGAGTGGAACCAGTTCGCCTTCGACGACCATGTCCACGACGCCAATACCAAAGGGCGGAAATCGCCGACCCACCTGGTCATGGATGCCTGGATCAAGGGGATCAGACATCTGACGGTGGTCTATTACAACTTTGTCGCCCCGGAGGTGGTGGAGGAACTGGTCGAGGCCAGCGCCATTCTCGACATGAGGGTTCAGGTCGGGATCGAGATGTCCTCACGTTTTCGCGACAAGTATGTGCGGATTACCTGGGAACCCCACGGATTCCACGACAATCGGGCGTTTCTCAAGTTTCTCGGCGGCGATCCGGTCAAGGAGTTGATGGAGAAAGGCCGTCACGTTTCGCACTATCAGCAGCGCTATATTTTCGAGGTGCTCGCCGTCTTCAACGACAGGCACCGCCTCCAGCTCAACAAGGATCTGGAACTGTCGCTCGAGCCTCTGCAGGAAAATGATTTCATCCGCTTTGTCGGTGCCGGGCAACCTTCGGTGCTGCATTTCGCCAGGTTTATCCACAACGCCGTCGTCGATAATGTTCGGCAGGCAGTGTCGGCCATTCGCGAGGAATCGGCGGGAGGATCGCCGAGCCTTACGGAACGGGTTCGGCTCTATCATGAGCGGCTGAGGAAGATGGGGGTCGAGAGGATTATCGAGGAGTTCCTGGTCCCCTCCCGCAATCCGGAAATAAGCAACCCGAATCACCCCAGGGAGAGTCACGATCTTCCCGACCTGCTCCGGCTTAACCCTCCGGAACTGCTCCGGCTGCTGTTGTCTTTGCACTCAAGCTCGAGGTTTACCCTCAATCTCAGCAACCTTACGGTTCAGGACACCATGGAGCTTCTCTATTCCTGCGAGGGAATGATCAGCCATATCGAGGCATACAATCTGAAAAACGCCGCCCACGGGATGTCTGCCAATGTGGCAGTCGGAACGGGAGGCGTTGCCGGGGAGGCGGTCGATCTGAAAAGCCCCGAATACCATTACCGCCTGATCGGCGATCTGCAGAAGGCCCTCAACGAAGACAATGTCATCGGCCTGAAACGGGCAATCAGGGCCATCATCTGGGATTTCGAGGAGCAGCGTCTTCGCCTGGAAAAACATGTTGCCTTGCTGCCGGCCGAGAGTGAGGGGAAGGAAAGGCTCGACGACGAATATCAGCAGATGCAGGAAAGAAAACGGCACTTGATGGATATCCTGTATCATCTGGAGACGTTTCATAACTGCTACCGGAAACGGTCGCTCGGCTCACGGATAGGTTCGGGCTCAACCGGCCAGGCCGAGGATCATTACGGCATGGGCTTGATAGTCCTTGACACCCTGCCTGCCAGAGCCAGGAAAGTGGTGCGTGAAGGGGTCGCTGGAAAACATAGGATGCTTATTCCGGTCAGCGCATTCCTGACTCGAAATTCCCATCGGCGCTGTCATGAAAATGGCGAAATACCGAAAAAAACCGGTCTGCTGGCTAACATCCCCCTGCTGAAATTTTCCCCTTTCCGCCAGTGGCATGACTGGAGTCTCGATGCCTTGCTCGTCCATCCCGGGACTTCCGGCAATATTGCCACACTTGGCGGTCTGAACCGCAACGGTGAATCCGGAAGGCGTTTCGCCGGCGGGAAAAAAGAGGAAAGACTGGGGAATCCCTATAAATATCTGAATACCAACCTGAAGAACAGTCTGAAGGTGCTTCTGGGATTTATCCCGGCTTTTCTGACGTTCAGTCTGACCAAGGACTGGTGGCTTCTCGCCTATCTGGGGGCCTTTATCTGGTTCGGCATCACCGGATCGCGCAATATCATCCAGTCGGTCCTGGGCGGGGGAGGTTTGCGGCGTTCGCCGCTGTTGCCGTGGAACTCCCTGGTCAGCTGGAGCCGGATTGCCGATTCCTTGCTCTATACCGGCTTTTCCGTGCCGCTTCTCGACTATCTGATCAAGACCCTTCTGCTCGATCGGACTTTCGGGATCACCACCGCCAATAATCCGGTTCTGCTGTATGCGGCGATGGGTCTTGCCAATGGGATCTATATTTCCAGCCATAACATCTTCAGGGGACTGCCGAGGACTGCCGCGGTGGGCAATTTTTTCCGGTCGATCCTGGCGATCCCGCTCGCCATCCTTTTGAATTCGGTGATCGGCATGGTTCTCCAGGCGGCCGTTATTCCCGGTGTGGCGGACATTCTGCAGAAATGGGCGGCCATTATTTCCAAACTGGCCTCGGATTGCGTCGCTGCGGTGATCGAGGGCCTGGCGGACCGGCAAACCAATATCCGGGCACGACTCGCCGCATACCGGGCGAAAATGGCCCAGTTGTTCGGGGTGTTTTCCCGTCTCGATCTGCTGTTCCCGGAAGAGGATGTCCTCGAGATGCTGCAATCGCCGAAAATGATGATGGAAACCTTGAACTATGAGGCGAGGGAGCAGGAACGTCTGATTATCGTCAATGCGCTGGATCTGATGTATCTGTGGATGTATCAGCCGAGAGCCCGAAAGGCTTTGACGATCATCTTTGCCGGCATGTCGCGGGAGGAGTGGCTGATTTTTTATCGTTCCCAGCTGGTCCTGAAAAGGTACCGGGAGATCAGCCAGATCTTTGTCGACGGACTGGTGGGGAGGAATTTTTCCAAGGCGCTGTCATTTTATCTCGATCGTTTCGAGGGGTATCTCGCAGACATGGAAAAACTTGGCTTAACAAAAAAATGGGTTTGAATAATTGAACATCTAACCAGGAAGAAAGGAGATTGCCATGTTGAACAAGAAAATGATCCAGGCCCTGAACGAGCAGATAAACAGAGAAATGTACTCGGCATATTTATATATGTCTATGTCGGCATGCTCGAACAAAATGGGGTTGAAAGGTTTTGCCAACTGGTTCATGGTCCAGTATCACGAGGAAATGTTTCATGCCATGAAGCTGTATGAATATGTGCAGCGCCAGGGGGCGGATGTTAAACTTGAAACCATCAAGGCGCCGCCGATGGAATTTGCTTCCCAGCTTGACATGTTCACCCAGACTCTTGCCCACGAGCAGTATATCACCAAATCCATCAATGAACTGATGGACCTGGCGATGGAAAAGAAAGACCATGCAACGCAGATTTTTCTTGAATGGTATGTTACCGAGCAGGTAGAAGAGGAAGAAAACGACAATGACATTATTGCCCAGTTGAAATTGATCGGCGACAATCCCCATGCCCTGCTGATGCTCGACCGGGAGCTTACCGCCAGGCAGGCGACGGTGCCGACCGATTTCAGCAAGGGAGTGGAGGCGGCGGCCAAAGCGGCAGCATAAAATTGGATTTCGGCAGCTGTTGCCGAAAAAGACCATACGATCTTGCCGGGGAGTGTTTCAGGCACTCTTCGGCAATTCGTTTTATACACTCGTAACCGTTCACCAGCACCCCCATTTTCGTCCGATCAGGCCACCTCACATAGCCTACTATAGCTCGGCGGCCTGCTTGAACGAACCTGGAGCACTGGATGAACGGTTACAGATCCGGATTATGCAGTCTTTTGATGTGTACCGGTGAACGATTCTATACACTCCGGGAATGAAACCGGATCATGGATATGCTGTGACGGCATGTGTTTGCAGGAAAGAACAGGAGAGCGAGGAAAATGAACCCCAGATCGCCCAAGCAGAGTTACCCGACATCGAAAGAAGATGTCGCGGCCGCAAGAAGAGATGTGGAGACGCCGCAAACGGTATCCCCCGCTTACCGGCTGTCATATACCGACATTGATTTCCTGACCAAGGAAGAATTGCGGCCGGTAAGGCTGCAGCTGGAATTGCTGAAACCGGAACTGCTCCAGCAGGAGCATGGTATCGATGGCACGGTGGTCGTCTTCGGCGGCAGCAGGATTCCGGAATACAAGGTTGCGGCGGAGGATTTGGCCCGGGCCGAGAAAGCGGTCGCGGCAGATCCAACGAATCCTGGCCTGCAAAGGCAGGTGGCTGTTGCCAGAAGGGTAGTGGCGAAAAGCCATTATTACGAAGAGGCACGAAGATTGGGGGCTTTATTGTCGGAGATCTGCGATCACCGTTCCGGCTGCAATCTCGTGGTAATTACCGGCGGCGGTCCGGGCATCATGGAGGCGGCAAATCGCGGCGCCTACGATATCGGGGCAAAGACCATGGGCCTCAATATCGTCCTGCCCCATGAACAGGCGCCGAATCCCTATATCAGTCCCGAGCTCTGTTTTCAGTTTCACTATTTTTCCATCCGCAAGATGCATTTCCTGATGCGCGCCCAGGCACTGGTTGCCTTTCCCGGCGGCTTTGGCACACTCGACGAACTGTTCGAGACTCTTACCCTGATCCAGACGAAAAAAATAAAGCCGTTGCCGGTGCTCCTGTTCGGCCGGGAGTTTTGGCAGAAGGTTATCGATTTCGACTTTCTCGTCGAGGAGGGGGTCGTGTCCCCCGATGATCTCGATATCTTCCAGTATGTGGAAACTGCCGAGGACGCAGCCACGATCATTGAAAATTTCTACATCAGAGACGCAGGCGACTGAAAACGTGTGCGGTGCAGCGTCAAGCCGCGGTGGTAAAAACCTAACTGTTTTCTCTTGTCAACGCCCGGGAGCTGGTCTACTATGAGAAGAGAAAATAAAAAGAATTTGAGCAAAAAAGAGGACATCGATGGCATCCCCAAGATCAGGAGCAAAAAGTGATTCCGAAGAGTCAACGCTTCGCCTGGCAGTCCTTATCGACGCCGATAATGCCCAAGCTGCCGTTATCGAGGCGCTTCTCGCGGAAATCGCCAGATTTGGCGAGGCTACGGTGAAGCGCATCTACGGCGATTTTACTGCCCCGACAAGTGCTTCATGGAAAAAAGTGCTGCAGCGCTATGCCATCAAACCGGTACAGCAGTTTGCCTATTCCACGGGAAAGAACGCTACGGACAGCACGCTCATCATTGACGCCATGGACTTGCTTTACACCCGCAAATTCGATGGGTTCTGTCTGATCACCAGCGACAGCGATTTTACCGGACTCGCCATGAGACTGCGCGAGGAGGGGATCACAGTTTTTGGGTTTGGTGAAAGAAAAACACCCGAGGCCTTCCGCAATGCGTGCCATAAATTTGTCTTTACCGAAGTTCTCCGCCAGAGCAGAGTTGTGGAACCGGCAGGCCAGCCGTCGAAAGAGGGGGCAGAGCAGAAAGCGGCGGTGTCCAGGACAGCTCCCGAGACAACCGAGCACACCCACGTCTTTCCCAAAGAATTCGTTCTGACGGCGCTTGAACAATCCACCGACGATGCCGGCTGGGCGCAGCTTGGCACCTTCGGCAGTTACCTCACCAAGCTGCAACCCGATTTCGACTCAAGGCTCTACGGGTACAGGAAGCTCTCCGATCTGGTCAAGGCAAGGACCGATCTTTTTATTACCGAAGAGAGGCAGGCCTCGGGTTCAAGCCAGAAGGTTCTCTATCTTCGGGCGAAATAATTTCTTTTTCTCGACTGACAGTCACAGGGCGCCTCAGGCGGACAACATTTGAAGAGGATGAAAAAATGGTCTTTTGGCATGCAGATACCGTACAACTTGAAGCATTCAGGCCGGGGATTTTGAGCAAGGCGGCAATCGGCGACGATCTTATCATGGCGTGCATGCAGATAGCTCCGGAACAGGCAGATGCCGGGCATGTCCATACCTTCGACCAGTGCGGAATAGTCATCGAAGGCCCGATCGAGATGTTTGTCGACGAGGACCGTCGGCTGCTCAATTCCCATGAATGTTATTTTATTCCGGCTGGAAAGCGACATGGCTGGAAGACATTCGATGCACCGGTCAAGCTTCTGGATATCTCACGCAGGCAACCGATCGGCTGAAAATATCGTGTTCGACACTCTTTCCCGGCAGGAGCGGCATTATATCGTCATTGCCGCGCTTCTCGCCCTCTTTCTGGGAGCGATGGATGCGCTGATCATTTCAGCCGCCATGCCGACCATAGTTGCCGAACTCGGCGGGATACAACTGTATAGCTGGGTCTATTCCGCCTATTTCCTGGCCCGCGCCGTTTCGCTGCCGGTATTCGGCAAACTGGCCGATCTGTTCAGTACGAGGCGGATCTTCCTCTTTTCCGTGACCGTATTCCTGTTGTCTTCGGCTGCAGCCGGTGCCGCCCCATCGATGGTTTTTCTCGTGGGGGCGAGGGTCTTTCAGGGGATTGGAGCCGGAGGGATCTTTGCCCTGGTGTACATCATCCTCTCCGATATTTCCCTGCCCGGTGAAAGGGGCAAGACGCTCTCCTTTGCCAGTTCGGTCTGGGGTATTTCCAGTATCATCGGGCCGACGCTCGGAGGTTTTATCGTGACGTATATGTCATGGCGCTGGATTTTTTTCATTAATCTGCCGGTTGGCTGCCTCTGTCTCGCCGGGATCGGATTTTTCCTCCATGACAAGCAGGAAAAGGAGAAAGAGGTTCATCTCGATCTTGCCGGTATCGTTTGTCTTACCGGATTCATTTTCAGTTTCCTGATGCTCTTTATTGTCGGCGGCAGGGATTATGCCTGGTTTTCCGTCGAAATGGGCTTGCTTCTTGCTTTGTCGGTATTCTTCCTCGTCCTCTTTGTCTTCGTCGAAAAAAGGGCTAAGGATCCGGTGCTCGATCTGCGGTTTTTCGCCAGACGTGACTTTGGCCTGGGCAACAGCGCCACATTTTTCAGCAGCTTTGCCATTTTCTCGCTCTTTGCCTATGCGCCGCTCTTTATTCAGGGGGCTCTGGCGAAAACGCCGATGCAGGTGGGGCTGGCGATGCTGTCGCTGAGCCTGGGCTGGTCCTGCGGGTCTCTTGTTCTCGGGCGGTTCGTCGATGGCGCGGGCGGCAGGACGGCGGCCGTGGCAGGTGGCGCGATGCTGCTTTTGAGCAGCGTATTCCTGCTCTTTTTCAGCCCCGACACGTCAATGGTCACCTGCTTTTTCGTGTTCCTGCTGGTCGGACTCGGCATGGGCTTTGTCACCCTGTCGACTCTTCTGCTGGTGCAGGCCAGCGTCCCCGGCGTCAATCTTGGCGTGGCGACCTCCTTTCATCAGTTTGCCCGGACTCTCGGCGGAACGGTAGGGGTGGGAATCTGCGGCGGGATCATGACCACCGGACTGATAAAAAATCTGACAATGAGTGAAGCCCGGCTGCCCGTTGCGGTCACAGATCAGCTGCGGGAGTCGATGGAAAATATTTTTCGACCGGAATTCCAGGCGCTGCTTTCGGTGGAGGGGAAAAACGTTCTGTACAATGCCGTTTCCCAGGCGATGGGTGCGGTGTTCTGGATAATCCTTGTCTCATCGCTGCTTTGTCTTTGCAGTGCCCTGCTGCTCAAGGGGCATCGTATGCGCCGGAAACACGCGGTCGGTGAAAGTTGATAATCGAAATCGAAATTGAAATCGAAATGCCATACTCGGAAGAGCAGGATTCTATAACGATAGCGATCCCGATTTCGATAGCGATTCCGATGAAAACAAACATTAGCATGAGGTGAAACTATGATAGAGATATTTATACCCGGCAACGAGCCTTTGCGGATTGAACATCTGGTTCTCGATTACAACGGCACACTTGCCGAAGACGGTGAGCTCATTGAAGGGGTGCTGGAAAAGATGGTCGATCTTGCGCAGCATATGTTGATTCATGTGATTACCGCCGATACCCATGGCACGGTCGAGGAGAAGCTTGAAGGCCTGCCCTGTTCCCTGAAAGTCATCGATCCTCAAGACCAGGATCGGCGAAAATGGGAATATGTGGTGGCTATCGGACCGAAAATGGTGGCCGCCGTCGGCAACGGCAGAAACGATGCACTTATGCTGCAGACGGCTGTCCTTGGAATATGCGTTATCCAGAAGGAAGGAGCCAGTTCCAAGGCGCTTCATGCAGCCGACATCATCTGTAACAATATTCTCGATGTGCTTGATCTCTTTTTGCAGCCGGCGCGCCTGCGGGCTACTCTTCGAAATTGACGGGGTCGATCGGGCAATTCTGCAGGCACAAAGGTTCTTATCGCCAACGTATATGACTGAATCACTTTACACCTCTTCCGATAAGATTGGCCTTCCACCCGGCTCCATCATTCATGTGGGGGATGTCCATCAAGCTGAAACGAGAATATCGGTAATTGATTTCAGTAGGGATCATGTCGAAGAGCGGCGGATAGAATCACTGGGCGACATCCTCAAGTACAAAGAGAGCGAGTCGGTCACATGGGTGATCGTTGAGGGGTTGGTTGATGCCGAAGTGGTAGGAAATATAGGAGAGATATTTGACATACATCCCCTCGTGGTTGAGGATATCCTCACCGCCCACCAGCGGCCGAAGTTCGAGGAGTATGAACATTACCTGTACATCGTCATGAAGAGCCTGCTGTCGGAAAACGAACAATTTGAAGTGGAGGATGAACAGGTCAGTATTGTGCTTCTGGAAAAATTCGTGCTGGTCTTCAAGGAAAAAACCGATGAGCTCTTTCGCCCTCTCATGCAACGCATAGCAACGAGCAAGGGGCGCTTCAGAACCATGGGGGCGGATTACCTTGCCTATGCCATTCTCGATATCATAGTCGACCGGCTCTTTATCCTGGTCGATTCCCTCGATGATGCAATCAATGCCATCGAAGATACTCTGATAACCACCGAACCCACCAAAGAAATATTGTTGACGATTCAGCGGCTGAAAAAGGAGCTCATCCATATCCGACGCTATGTTTCACCGATCCGCGAAGTGATGGCGGCAATGCTCCGCAGCGAGTCGGAGTTGATACGCGAAAAGACCCAAATCTATCTGAGAGACGTCTCGGATCACGCTATACGCATTATCGAATCGATCGAGTCATATAAAGATATCCTGTCGAGCCTGATGGATATCTACATCTCCAGCGTCAGCAACAAAATGAACGAGGTCATGAAGGTGTTGACCGTCTTTGCTTCAATCTTCATACCCTTGACTTTTCTGGCTGGCATCTACGGGATGAACTTCGAATATATGCCCGAGCTCAAATGGAAGTTTGCCTATCCGTTTATATGGGGAATTTTTATTGCCGTTCCTGTTTTATTGCTGGCCTACTTCAAAAAGAAAAAATGGCTGTAGCGGTTAAAAGCACCAACCAGACAAGAGGGGGACTATAGGATGTCCCCTGCGCCACCCCATCTCCAACATTTCATTTTTATCTAATTTCTTGGATCCCCAGTGCTGGTCATATATGGCCATCGGTTGCATATGACCATTGCGAGATGGCTGCAACCCGGTTGGAACAGCAACGTTTTGTGCTGCTAATTATCAAATAATTATCAAATGGTAGATACTATCCTGGCAAGCCAAAGGGACCTGGTACAGAGCTTGCTTACTCTACTTGAAACCAAACGACCCGACCTTCAACAATCTACATGAAAAAGGAGCTCACAATGAACAAACAATTCCTGATCGTCTCCGCCCTGGCCACTGCCATATTTCTGCACGCGGGATTTGCGTTGGCAGCCACCGATCCATCGCCAACCCAAAAAAAAATGTGCAGACACAAGACAGCGATCAAATCTATGGCAGCCGACTGATGACGCTACCGGAAGGCACTGAATTTCGCGCTCAAATGCAGGCTGCAAAAAGTGTCGCGGAGCGGGAGCAGCTCCGTAACGAACATCACAAGGCTATGCAGGAACGGGCCGCATCTCGTGGCATAACCCTGCCCGACCAGCCTCCTGCCGGTGGACAAGGTATGGGTCCGGGAAGTGGTATGATGGGCCAGGGTGGCGGAATGGGAGCCGGCAAAGGGCGCAGCCAGTGATCCGGGTGAGGTTCCCGCATTGCCTCAGTATTTCATGCTGCCGGTTGGCTCCGGAGAGACCGGGAACGAGCTGGAAGGAAACCTTTTAATGGGTGACCCTAAAGTCATGCGAACCTGCTGCACACTCGGTTTGCAAAACACAGGAGACCAAGAGCGCTTCTTCCCGGCAATGGGCATATCATACTCTTTCATCAAAAGGAACACTCTACTATGAATACGAAATCAAGGGCATATCTCGTGGGTGGTGGCATCGGGTCTCTGGCCGCTGCTGCCTTCATGATCCGAGACGGAAACCTGCCGGGCGAAAATATTATAATCCTTGAAGCTGCGTCCAACATGGGTGGAAGTCTGGATGGAGCAGGCGATCCGGATCGGGGCTATTCCATGCGCGGCGGAAGGATGATGACCACCGACAACTACGAATGTACCTGGGATCTTTTCAAGTCGATCCCTTCACTCAGCGATGTAGGCAAGACGGTTTTTGACGAGACCGTGGAATTCAATGATCGGCACAAATCCCATTCATCGGCGAGGCTGGTTGACCGCTGGCGCGCCAAGGTGCCGGTGACGTCGATGGGGTTCTCCATGCATGACCGTACCGAACTCCTGAAACTCAGCCAGGCCGACGAAGAGGACCTGGCCGCAAGCCGTATCACCGACTGGCTCTCCCCAGGATTCTTCGAAACTGAATTCTGGTATTTATGGTCAACCACATTCGCCTTCCAGCCTTGGCACAGCGCCGTTGAATTCAAGCGTTACCTCCTCCGGTTCATGCTCGAATTTTCCCGAATCGATACGCTCGCGGGTGTCAAACGCACAATTTACAACCAGTACGACTCTCTGGTTCTGCCCTTACAAGCCTGGCTCAAAGACCATGGCGTCCAGATTTTTACGGATCGCACGGTGACAGACCTCGATCACAAGCTTGAAAACGGCCTTTTTGTCGTTACCGGCATCCGCTGCCAGGGGCAGGGCAAGAGCGAAGTCATCACCGTTGGTGACGGCGACTTTGTATTTGTGCAAAATGGCTCCATGACCGACGCCTCAAGTGTGGGTTCGATGACGTCTGCACCCAAGAAGTTGACCAAAGCAGACAGCGGCGGGTGGGCGCTCTGGGAAAAACTGGCGACCGGTCAATCTAATTTCGGCAGGCCGGCGGTCTTTAGCAGCTGCATCGCGCAGTCGTGGTGGGAGTCGTTTACCGTTACCATGCAAGATACCGCATTCTTCGATAAGATGTATCAGTTCACCGGCAACGAATCCGGCATCGGCGGGCTGGTAACATTCAAAGATTCGAACTGGCTGATGTCGATAGTCCTGGCTCATCAACCGCATTTTCTCAACCAACCGGATGGAATCCAGGTGTTCTGGGGATATGCATTGTTTCCGGACCGGATCGGCAATTTTGTTGCCAAACCGATGGCTGACTGCAATGGCTCGGAAATTCTCACAGAACTCTGCGGTCACCTTCGCTTCGATTTGGAAACCATTGCATCGGCCAATTGCATTCCCTGCCGAATGCCCTACATAACCAGCATGTTCATGCCCCGGATGCGGGATGACCGACCTTTGCCGGTGCCTCCCGGCGTAAAGAACCTGGGGTTTATCAGCCAGTTCGTCGAGATTCCGGACGATGTTGTCTTCACGGTGGAATATTCAATACGGGCAGCCCAGATGGCAGTCTACCAATTGCTGGGTATCGAGCGTAAGATCCCGCCCGTCACGCAACACGCCAAGTCGCTGCACGTGCAGTTCGAGGCACTGAAGAAGGCGTTTGCGTGAGAGGTGAGGCAGTGATTCCCATGACAACCGCCAAAACGTCGCCGGAAATTGAAATCCATCCGCAAACTGCTCTGAAGGCAAAATTTATGAGTTTAAGACTGTATTTTCTGAGGCACGGGGAAACAACTGCCAGTCAGACCGGTGGTTACTGTGGCACCCTTGACCCGGAGCGTTGCCGCGATCGTATATGGGGTCATTATGTTGAGAGATAACCGTCAGCACTCCCTCTGGAGCATTGAAAACAGCTGCCACTATATCCTTGACTGGAATTACGATGAGGATCGATGTAGAATCTCCAAAGGTTGCGTGGTCGCCCGCACGTCTGCGGGCGACTTTGCGAAATTGATAAAATTCCGATCGGCGGCTAGAGAAAAGAGAGTTGCAGCCATTAAGAACTGCCATGAATAAAGAAATGATCGAGAAGTACCTGTCGAGCTTGAAAGGATCGGAATCAAGTCTTCCCTTTGGTCCTGAAGCCCTGGTTTTCAAGGTAATGGGGAAGATGTTCGCCCTGGTATCGCAAGGTGAGGAGATTCCCCGGGTAACGCTCAAGTGCGATCCTGTCGATGGCGCACATCTGGTCGGCCAGTTTGCCTCGGTTGTTCCGGGCTACTACATGAACAAAAAACACTGGATAACCATATCTCTTACCGGGGAATTGTCTAAAGAGATGCTCACCGACCTTGCCCGTGGCTCGTATGATCTGGTTGTGCGGGCGCTCA
The DNA here is from genome assembly GCA_000961725.1 of Desulfobulbaceae bacterium BRH_c16a. Taxonomy (GTDB): domain Bacteria; phylum Desulfobacterota; class Desulfobulbia; order Desulfobulbales; family Desulfocapsaceae; genus Desulforhopalus_A. The sequence continues at coordinate 242,785 of LADS01000004.1, read as the reverse complement.
CCAAAACGGATCGGAAAGAACTGGAGACCCGGCAGTAGGCGGGCACCGCTCAGCTGACCTTGCATTTTTCGATCACGATCCGGCTGTCGATGACATAAATGTCCGGCCGCCGATCCATAAGGGGCCGGACATTGCCCACTTCCCGTTCGATTTCCAGGGCTCCGAGATCGATGTCGCAGATCACGACGGTCTGGGTGTTGATGATTCCTTCGGCGGCAATGGCGTTCATCGGGAAGGCAAAATCCGAGGGAGTCAGAACCGCCGCCTGGCCGAAATTGAGCGACATCGCCGGGCTGCGTGGCAGAGTACCGACATTGCCCGCCAGCACCACATAGATGGTATTCTCCACCGCTCGAGCCTGGGCACAGTAGCGAACGCGCTGATACGATTTGCGTTCGTCGGTGGCAAAGGGTACCACGATCAGATCGACACCGGCATCGACCAGCATTCTCGAGAGTTCGGGGAATTCAATGTCATAACAGATGAGGATGGCAATCCGGCCGAGAGGGGTGTTGAACACCTTCAGGCCTTCGCCCCGGGAGAGACCCCAGTAGGAGGTTTCGGCCGGAGTGAGATGCAGTTTTTCCTGGGTATAGACGTTGCCCATCGGCGAGAAAAGATGGGCGACATTTCTGATGGTCCCATCTTCCTGACGGACCGGCACGGAGCCGGCGACGATCAGTATCTGCCTGCTTGTCGCAAGACCGGTAAAGAGCTCGATATACCGGCCATGCAGGTCGGCAAGCTGTCCAACCAGTTCCGGAAGAGGCGTGTTGCGATCGAAAGTCGAGAGCATCTGAGCGATAAACAGCTCAGGAAAAACGACGAGGTGGGAGTCGTATAAGTCGGCGGTGTCGACGAAATACTCCACCTGTTCGCACAACTCTTCCCAGGATTTGATCTTCCTCATTTCGTATTGCACCGCACAGATCCGGGCGCGGCGGAGCGTTCTCTTGATCGGCTGCCCGGCAACCGCCCTTTTCTTGGCATTGTGTTTGGTGTTGGGCATTACCAGATGGGTCGAATAGCCGAGAGACTGTTCGTCATCCATATAGCCAAAATGAACGCTCCGAATTTCATAACCCGCCCGGATATGAGCATTGAGGGCCTTATCGTACAGCTCCCCCTTAAGAACCTTGGCGACATACTCCTCGGCGCTCATTTTCCCGCGATATTCGCTGTAGCCCGGGATGCGCCCGCCGGCAATCATCTGCTTGAGGTTATGCCGCCGCAACAGGGCCTTTCGGGCGGCATAGAGTTTTTTTGAGATGCCTTGTCGCTGGCATTCCGGATCGACTGCAATGTCGGCACCGTACAAAGTGTTTCCCGAAGGATCGTGGGTTGAGAAGCTGCCGAAACCGGTGATTTCGCCATGGTCATACCAGGGCGAATCGTCATCGAGATAGACGATCAGGCTGGAGCAATAGCCGACGATTCTGTCGTCTTTCACGGCGACAAATTGTCCTTCGGGAAAGGCGGTTATCTGCATCTGGTAGTTTCGTTCATTTGCCAGTTGCCGTCTGGACCAGTTGGAATAGGCTTTGGCGGCCACTTCGACAATGCCGGGAACGTCGGCAAGAGTTGCGTTGCGAATAATAACTGTCTTTTTTCTCATGGATTTCTTCAAAGGAGAGGGATATGATCAGGACCTCTTGAACCAGGGCACATTACCCAGGGGAGGAACATGGGAAAGTAGGAGAATGTACGTACTTTCTTCATACTATATGCTACCTCCTTCAGGAGATTCAAGGGGAAGATCCTTGTGTCGTCAACATTGCACCTGGTATTCTCACGTATCGGCCTTTTGCAGGGCTAGAGAAAAAATATTGCCGACGGGAGCAGACATGCAGGTTGTCGCCACCATCATACCTATTTTTTTCGTTATCTTTCTTGGCTGGGTGGCGAGAAAGAGAAGCTTCATTACCCCTGAGTTCCTTGGCCCGGCGAACCGGCTGGTCTATTTCCTGTCCATGCCCGCACTGATCTTCAGCTCGATCGCCAAGGCCTCCTTCAATGAACAGTTCGACGCCCTGGTCCTCTTTCTCACACTGTTGGCGGCGGTTCTTCTCTACGCCGGCGCGCATCTTTTCGCCGGAATTTCGAAAATGGCGCCTGCCCGGGCCGGAGCCTTCGTGCAAAGCTCGGGACACGGCAATCTCGGCTATATCGGCTTGCCCATCGCCCTGTACTATCTGGGCGAATCCGGCCTTGCCAGGGCAGGTATTATCTGTGGTTTTTTGATGATTCTGCAGAATCTGCTTTCGGTGATCAGCCTGCAGCTGTATGACCGTACCGATAAAAAAGCGCCGGGCTTCAAATCCCTCATTAAAAAGATCGTCGGTAATCCGGTTATCGTCGGCGCCATGGCCGGAATAGTGGTTTCAGCCCTGGAAATCTCCCTGCCGAGGGTAATCCGGCAAAGTATCGATATACTCGGAGGCCTCGCGCCGCCGATGGCGCTGCTGCTGATTGGTGCCTCATTGTCGATGCAGCTTATCCGCACATATCTTGTCCCCAGCCTTATCGCGGTCACCTTCAAATTGATTGTGCTCCCCGCCGCAGGCCTGCTGCTCTTCTCTCTTTTTCACGTGCCGGCGACCTCCTATCTGCCGGCCCTGATTCTGCTCTGTTCGCCGACCGCGACCATTGCCTACGTAATGGCCAAGGAGATGCACGGAGATGCCGATTTTACGGTCGCGACAATCTCGGCCGGAACCCTCCTTTCGGCGGTAACATTTATTGTCTGGCTGACGCTGGTTTCCTTTTATGGCATGCCGCGCTGACGGTATTCTCGGCTGCTTTTTTATCTGGCAATCAGGTGGTCGGGGATGTCGATTCCCTGTTCCCGGTAAAAGCGGGCGGCGCCGGGATGCAGCGGGACCGGCAGGCCGGCGATGGCCTTGTCGAGTGACATGGCTTCGCTGGCCGAATGAATGAGATGGAGGAAGGGCAGGTTGGCGTAGATGGTTTTGACGATCAGGTAGACCGCTTCTTCATCGACGTCTTGGCGAACCGCCAGGAAATTCGGCTGGGCAATGGTGGCAATTTCCCTGTCCTGGCCGGGATAGGTGCCGGGAGCGATGATGAAACGATGCCACAAGGGATAGCCGCCGTTGACGGCATTCAACTGCTCGTCGGTAAAATTGAGGATGGTCAAGTCCTTGCCAAGGGATGTATACGCCTCGGTGACGGCGCTGACAGGCGGCCCCCCTGGAATATTCATGCCGTCGATGGAGCTGTTCCGGATGGCGGAGGCGTTGCTGCCGTAGTCGATGGAGGTAATCTGAAAATCGTCGTAGGGAGCAAAGCCAAGCCGTTCGAGAATATACAGGCCGGAACCCTCGGAGCCGGAATTCCGCTGCCCCAGGGAAAACCATTTGTCTTTCAGGGCGGCGAGGTCCGACATGTCCCCGTTTTTAACAAAATCCGATTTAACGGCAAAGTGTTCGACATTCTGCCAGAGCATGGTAATGGAGCGCAGGTACGTTTGCGGGCCGTCCTGGCGCAGCTTGCCGGTTCCGTTCCAGGCCCAGGCCCCGTAAAGCCCCTGGAGGATGGCAAATTGGGCAGTCCGGTCGCGGAGCATTGCGATGTTTTCTCCCGAGCCGGCAGAACTGACGGCGGAAAGGGCGATGTGGTGGCTCGGTTCCAGTTTCACCTTGGTCAAAGTCGCCAGGGCGACCCCGACGGGATAATAGGTGCCTCCGGTATTGGCCGTGGCAAAGATATAGTGACGGGGGCCGGCGGTCTCTGCTTCCCGGCAGCCAAGCGCCAAAATGACCAGGGCAAGCACAAGAATTCCGGCCGATGCCGGCCAAAGCGCGGCGAAACGGCAGTACCACGAAAATAGAATGCGCATGTCAGGTTCTCCCTTCGAGAAAGTCGTTGCGGGCCAGTCCGTGGCTCAGCATTTTCTGGTTCAGGGTTCGGCGTGGCAGGTCGAGTTCCTTCATCACCGCCAGGATATTGCCTTTGTGCCGATGTAATGAGCGTTCCAGAACACACCTCTCGAAAAGTCCTGTCTGATCGGCAAGTGTCGCATCATGGCCGCACGCCATCGGCGTTTGCGAATGCTGCAGGATCGAGGCGATCCGGCCTTCTTCGGGCAGTGAGGAAAGGACGTATCGTTCCGCGGTGTTCTTTAACTCCCTGACGTTGCCCGGCCAGCCATAGGCCATGAGGGTGGTGATCGCTTCTCCTGCAAGGGGCGGGGCTTTACGCCGGTACTTTTCTGCCGCTCGCAGGGCAAAATACTCAAAGAGCAGCAGGATATCGGGGCCACGCAAACGCAACGGCGGAATGTGGATTTCGGCAAGATTCAGCCGATAGTAGAGATCTTCGCGGAAAAGTCCTCCGCTGCAGGCTTTGCGCGGATCTTTGTTGCCGGCACTGATGACCCGGATATCGATGGGCAGCGGCCCGGTTCCGCCCAGACGCTCAATCTCCCGTTCCTGCAAGACCCTCAAAACCTTGACCTGGAGGTTGATCGGCATCGAGGTGACTTCATCAAGAAACAGCGTCCCGCCGCCGGCCTGCTCGAATTTTCCAATACGTCTTGCCTGGGCTCCGGTGAAGGCGCCCGCCTCATGACCGAAAAGCTCGCTTTCGAAAAGACTCTCCGGAATGGCGCCGCAGTTGATGGCGATAAAAGGACCGTTCCTCCTGTGGCTGACCTGGTGCAGGCAGCGGGCCACGACCTCTTTGCCGCAGCCGGTTTCACCGACCAGGAAGACACTTGCATCGGTCGGGCCGAGATCGGCTATTTCCCGGTGGACCATCTGGATGGCCTGGCTGTTGCCGAGCAGTTGGCTGTCGATACCGGAGACTTTCTGCAACTCCTCTTTCAGCCGGCGGTTTTCCATGATCAGGCCCCGTTTCTCTCCGGCCCGCCGGATAGTCTCAAGCAGGATTTCAGGATCGAAGGGTTTTTCGATAAAATCATAGGCGCCCGCCCGCATTGCCGAGACGGCCATGGGGATATCGCCGTGGCCGGTAAAGAGGACTACGGGGATCTCCGGATCCCTTTGCCGCACAGCCTGCAGCAGCTCGAAACCGTCCATGCCGGGCATGCGGATGTCGCTGACCACTACTCCCTCAAAGCCGGTATCGATTCCATGGAGGGCGGAACCTGCGTCGCCAAAACAGGCTACCCGGTAGTCGGCCAGGGAGAGCCACTGGGAAACGGACACCCGCACACTCTCTTCGTCGTCGATAAGAAAGATGGTTGCTGTTGTCATGAGCCTGGATTTCCTGTGTTCTCGGTTGTCGGGAAGGTCGTTGCCAAGGGCAGCTGCAGGGTGAACAGCGCGCCGCCCTCCGAATGATTTTCGGCCTTGATAGTACCACCCATTTCCTGGATTATGCCATAGCTTATTGACAGCCCGAGCCCCAATCCCAGGCCGATGTCCTTGGTGGTAAAGAACGGGTCGAAGAGCAAAGCCTTCGCCTCCTCCGTTATTCCGGCCCCGCTGTCACGGCAGCAAAGGATAATGGAGTGATTCGTCGTTGTCAGGCTGATGCGGAGATTTTTCCGGCTGCCGTCCTTCATGGCATCAAGACTGTTGCGGAGGAGATTGTTCATTACCTGCTCAAGCTGCAGTTCGTCGGCCAGGACCATCGCGACCCCTTTTTCCGGCAGTTCCAGGGCAAGGGCCACCGTCTGCTGCTCAAGCTGGGGAGTGAAAAAGGCAACCACATGGTCGACCACATCGCGGAGGTCGACCGGTACTCTCCGGCCCTTGTTTTTCCGGGCGAAGGTTTTGAGCTGGCCGGTTATCCCGGTCATTCTCTCGGTGAGGCGGTCGATCAGCAGCAGATTCTCCGCCACCATGTCGGGTTGCTGCCGGTCAAGGAAAATCCGGCAACTGGCGATGAAGGTGCGAATGGCGGTGACCGGTTGGTTCAGTTCATGGGCGATGGCTGCCGACATCCGGCCAAGCGCCGCGAGCTTTCCCGCCTGAATGAGTTCAGCCTGGGTAATGCGCAGGGTGCTCACCGTCTCTTTGTGCTGGGCGATTTCCTCTTGCAGCCGTTCGTTCAGCTGCCTGATCGCTTCGGCTTCCCTCGCTTCCCGGCGCGACTGCAGCTTCTGGCGGCGTTCGCGAAGATAGAGCAGGATGAGCAGCAGGGCCAGGACAACCGTCGCAGTGACGGCCATGGCCAGTCTGACGCCGGCGGCAACAGGGGCGAGATCGGAAAGAGAGTGAATGCGCCAGCCGTAATCGAGGAGCTGCCGGGACTGTTCGAGATAGGAGCTGCCCTCCAGCTGCATGATATTGCCGCCGATTGCCGGCTGCCTGGTAATGGCGAGAGGGGTCAGCGGTTGATCCAGGTATTGCACTTTTCGCAGCCGGTCGACGGTGTCTTCGGGAAGGGGACGGAGCGACCGGTATTGCCACTCGGGGCGGCTGCTGAGAAAGAGTACGCCGCCGGCATCGCTGACAATAAGGGTCTCGCCGCTCTCCCGCCAGCCTTCCTGCAGTTTTCCCAGATCGACCTTGACGACCACAACGCCGAGCAATCTGCCGGTTTCAAGAACCGGATACGAGATAAAAAAACCCGGTTTCCTGGTCTTCACCCCGACCGCGTAATAGCTGCCCGACTTTCCTTGCAGGGCGTCCTGAAAATAGGGGCGAAAGGCGAAGTTGATGCCCATGAGATTTTCCGCCGTTCGCCAGTTGGAGGTGGCAACGGTTTGACCGGTTTTATCCATGACGAAGATCAGGGTCTCGGCGGCAAGGGCGAAGTCGTCGAGGTGGGGATTGACATGTACCGGTGCGAGGTCGCCCTTCAAAAGACTGCGGATACGCGTGTCTCTTGCGAGGATGTACGGGATGTGGCGGTATTTTTCCAGAGTATCCAGCAGCGAGGCGGTGTGCAGGGTGATTCGTGCTTCGCCGGTCCGGCGCAGACGTTCAAGCCCCCACTCTTCGGTAAACGCTGCAACGCGCCAGATAGCGAGGGCAGCGAGCAAAAGTGTGGTTGCGATACCGAACTTCGGACTTTTAAGGACTCTCTTGAAAAATGGGGAACGTGGTTCCGGCATCGATCGGCGGCTCTACCGGCTCTTTTTTACCACCAGACTGGCGTTGCCGATGAAGGCCACGGTTGCACCATCGGGTAGACCGGCGAGATGGGCCTGGACCTCGCCGTGGGTCCAGTGCGTTACGCCGATTGCGTCGCAGGTGCTGTCGTCCAGGCTGGTAATCAAGCCGATGCGAATGCGCTGCAGTTTGGTCATCATTGCCAGGGCCGTGCCGCCGTTACCCTCGTAACGATCGGCCAGTTCGATAAAGGCGGCGGCGAAGGAGCCCTTGGTAAACCACGGGAGAAAGGTCGTCGAGCCCACACCGTCGCGGCATTCGCAGTATACCAGGAGAAGTCCGCCGTCTTCGACGAACATCGCCGCATTATGGACCGCCTTATGACTCTGGATGAAATTGATGTCTTTCGGGGAACCGCCGCAAGAGGCGATAACGGTCGAAAAACGGGGAGAGTCGATCTCGCAGGCCTGGCCATGTCTGGCGCAGGCCTGGAGAAAAGACTCGCGGCCGCGACCGATAAGGAGATCGCAGAGATGTCCGTGGGCATCGAGGATGCCATGGATCGCCAGATGTGCCGGCAGTTTTTCCTCTATTTCGAAGAGGTCCTCGGCAAGAGGATTGCCATCCATTACGCCGGGCCGGCAACCTGGCGAAAGAGTTCCCCCACGTGAGTCGAGAAACAGACTGTGGTTGGCGTAGATGGACTCTTTTTCGCCGCAGCCGGGAAAGACCAGTTTCCGGCCGCCGCCGTAGCCGGCAAAATAGTGGTGGGTGATCGCCCCCATGGTGATGATCGAGCTGGCCCCGGCAAGGTCCTTGCGGAAACGGACCGGTGTATTTCTTGCCGTGACGCCAAGGTCGACAAAGGCGTGTTCCTCCCGGCAGTCATGGTGGATGAAGGTGTGGCGGCCGTATACCTCGCCATAGGCTCCCATGCATTCCGCATCGCTCTGCCGGGGATGGGTGCCGTAGGCGATGACGATTTTCAACTTCGTTTCATCCATGCCGTGCTCTTTCAGCCCATCGATCAGCAGCGGCAGGTATTGCGGATAGCCGCACAGCCGGGTCTTGTCGGCAACAACCAGCACCGGCCTGGCAAGATCCTGCGGATTTTCGCGGAAAAAAATATTCAGCCGCTCGGAAAAAATCGCCGGAGTGATTTCCATCGGCACGTCCCGCACCTCAAGAGCGACGCTCTGGGTGGGGAGCAGGAGCTGTAACAACTCGCTGCCGAAGGAAATGGTGGAGGGAGTTTTTTCCTGCTGCATGACATGTCCTCTGCTTATAAGAGACTATTTTCTCGCCGACACTGCGATATCTTGCCCGTTGTCTCCAGGCAAGTCAAGGATGTTGCCGGTCTTCTCGCCCTTTTTGAGATTGAACCAAAAAAGAACGGCAAAAATTACCGTCGCGGCCATATGGATCAGGTTCGGCCATGGGGCGATCAGGAAAAAGGCGATGCCCAGCATGGTGAGCCGCAAAGGCCAGGACAGGCGGTTTTCCATATGGCCCTGGAAGGCTCCGGCAAAAGCGTAGATTCCGATGAGGGCGAAAAAGAAGATGGTCAGGTCGGCGGTCCAGCTGCCGCCGAGCATCGGGGTATAGGCAAACAACAAAGGCACGATATAGAGGCCTTTGGCCAGCTTCCAGGAAGTGAGGCCGGTCGCCATCGGCGGGGTCCCGGCGATGGCCGCGGCGGTGAAGGCGGCGAGACAGACCGGCGGGGTGACGTTGCTGTCCTGGCTGAGCCAGAAGATGATCATATGGGCGGAAAGCAGGGCAAAAGTTGCGGTATGGGAAGTGATGGCAAGATCCCTGAAGCTGCCGGCAAGGTCCGGCGGAATGCTGCCCACCAGGGCCTTTGCTTCGGCAAGGGGCATGGCTGCCCCGAGCAGGGCGAGTTTATCCGGCAGGGCGATCATGAGAATGGCCTTGGCCTCCTCGGCCAGCATCCCCTGGGAGATGATGGTTGCAATCTGTGAGTCGACGATCAGGTTGTAGAGGGCCGGGGCCGAGAGGGTGCCGAGGACGATATAGGCGGCAGTCACCGGCAACCCCATGCCGAGAACAAGTGAGGCAAGAGCAATAAGCACCAAGGCCAGGAGCAGGTTGCCGCCTGCGTATTCGACGATCATCAGCGAGAAGGTGTTGCCTATTCCGGTGGTGGTGATGACGTTGACGATCAGGCCGACGCTGCACAGGAGGATGCCGGTCAGGACCATATTGCGGGCACCGAGTGCAAGGGCCTCGAGGATGGCGGTAAAACCCATCTTGTTGGGAGTGAGCCAGGAGCCGACGACCACCGCGGCCATGGAGATGCCTGCGGCATAGGTCGGGGTGAAGCCCATGACCAGCATGGTGATGAGGGCGGCAATCGGTAGCAGGAAGGGCAGTCCGCCTTGTTTCAGCAGGTCGATCATGGCCATTTCGGCAACATCCACTTTTCGCACCTTCAGCCGTTTGGCCTCGATGCGGACGTAGGCGGCGACGCTGGCAAAGTAGAGGATGGCGGGCAGGATGGAAACGACGACGATGGTGGTATAGGGAATCTGGGTGTAGCTGGCCATGACGAAGGCCCCGGCACCCATGATCGGCGGCATCAGCTGGCCGCCGGTGGAGGCGGCGGCTTCGACGCCTGCTGCAAATTTCGGCTCGAAGCCGGCTTTTTTCATCAGCGGAATGGTGATGACCCCGGTCGAAGCGGTATTGGCGATGGCCGAACCGGAAATGGTGCCGGTCAGGGCCGAGGCGAAAACCGCCACCAGGCCGGGGCCACCGACCGTTTTTCCGGCTACAATCTGGGCCAGATTAATAACAAATTCGCCTGCCCCGGAGCGCAGCAGGAAGGCGCCGAAGAGAATGAACATGAAGACAAAGGTCGAAGAAATCAGGGCGATGCCGCCGAACATGCCGTCGTCGCCGTAAATGGAGCGAAAAAGGATGGTCTCGATACTGAGACCGCTGAACCGGAACATACCGTCGATCAAGCCGCCCCACCAGCCGACATAACTGAGGGTAATGACGATAAGGATGGGGATGATCCAGCCGGTGGTCCGCCGGGTGAATTCCAGGGCGGTAAGGATGAGTATTATTCCGGCCAGCCATTCGCCCGGAGCAAGCCGGACCCCTCGGGCGTAGATGGCATCTTCCATGGCGATCATATAAAGGGCTGAGGCCGCGGCGGAAAGCCCGAGCAGGAGATCGACAAGCAGCAGCCATTTCCTTTTCCGGGGTGATCCGCCAAGCGGAAACATCAGACAGCAGAGTAAGGCAAAACCGGCGTAGTGCAGGGCGTTCTGGGTGAGGCTGGGCAGGACGCTGATCAGGTTGAAGTAAATATGGAGCAGGGAAATTGCCACGGCTAGGATGAAAATTATCTTCGCCGACCAACTCGACCGGTCCGTCTGAAAGAGTTCGTTTTTATCCACAATCACTCTCCTTGCATTGGGCGATACTGAAATGCCGAGGTCGTTTCCGGTTATCGTGTTGTCGGTGTTCCTACCCCTTCCCCGGTGAGAAGGGAGGGGCAGGATGCAATAGATGAATTATTGGACGATAAGATGGTCGGGGATGGTGAGACCGATTTCCTTGTAATACCGCGCGGCGCCCGGATGGAGCGGGATGGGCAAACCGCCGAGGGCGCTGTCTTTGTTCATGTCGAGCGTAGCCTTGTGGATGGCGTTCAGGAAGGGCAGGTTTTCGTAAATGGTTTTGGTGATAAGATACACCGTCTCCTCATCGATATCGGCCCGGACGGAAAGGAAATTGGGTTGGGCGATAGTCATGACGTCCTTCTTCAGGCCGGGATAGGCGTCGGCCGGAATGCGATAGGGCACCCAGATGCCCAGACCGTTGTCGGCTTTTTTGGCCTCTTCTTCGGTAAAGCCGAGGAGAGTCACTTTGTCGCCCATCTGGGCCAGGGCTCGTGTCACCGCGCTTGCGGGAACTCCGGCCGGGGTGCTCATGCCGGCGATCTGGCCGTTTTGCAGGGCATCGGCACTCGGTCCGTAACCGACATAGACCAGGTCGTAGTCTTTTTCAATGTTCACGCCGAGATTGGCGAGGATCAGCTCATTGGAACCGAGGGTCCCGGAATTTTTGGTGCCCAGCGACATCCTTTCACCCTTCAGCGCGACCATGTCGGCGATGGTGCCGGTCTTGGCCTTGTCGGAGAGGAGCGTAAAATGCTCGACATTCTGCCAGAGCATGGAGATGGAACGCAGGTCTTTCTGCGGGCCATCCTGGGCCAGGGGGCCTTTGCCGCTCCAGGCATAGTAACCGTAGAGCCCCTGGAGGATGGAGAACTGGGCCTCGTTGTCGCGCATGAGCTTGATGTTTTCACCGGAACCCGCCGAGCTGATCGCCGACATGCCGATCTTTTTATCGGCCTGCAGTTTTACTTTGACCAAAGTGGAAACGGCAACGCCGACCGGATAATAGGTGCCGCCGGTGCTGGCGGTGGCGAGAATGTAATTCTTGTCGTCCGCGGCCTGGCCACTCGCGGCACAGAAAAAGCCTGCTGCAAGAGCTGCAACTGCAAAGCGCTTCAAGTACGGGGTGAGTCTCATGAGTATCTCCTTTGTTGCATGTAGTGAGGAAGGGGCCGATTTCTTGTAATTTGGCCGGTTTCTGGGGACGATCTGCCATGCACAATGCAAAAAAGAGACCAGAGCGAAATGGTGTTTTTCACCTTTCCTTTCGGCCGGAAATACAGGAGGAGATCACTTGGGGTTGCATCGTTCTTGTTGCAGCATGAGCAAAAATCGGCCTGCCGGAGCCGGGGGATCGGCAATATTTTTCCTATTGCGGGAGGTGTTGACAGGCACCTGGCAAATTGACTTCCATGGGGGTTGATCTTAGGGTTACAGATCACGCGTTGGTGCGACATACTATCAATATTTCTTCTTCCTGCAGGAAAACAGGTGCAACTATGACTACGTCCTTTATCCTGGCCGGCTGGTTGATCGACGGCAGTGGCGGTCCCGTTCAAGAGAAGATGCTGCTGAAGATCGTGGGCGGCAGTTTCGCGTCAATTGAAAAGTATTCACCCGACGACGGTCCGGATCCATCGCAGCTGACCGATCTCTCCCATTGCACCGTTCTCCCGCCCCTGGTTGACAGCCATGTCCATCTTTTCATGTCCGGCACAACCGACAAACGGGTCAGGGAAAGTCAGCTCACTGCCGGATATGAGGAACTGCGGCCGGTCATCGCCCGGCACCTCCACTATCTCTTCAGTCATGGAGTGCTGGCGGTGCGTGACGGTGGCGACCCAGGCGGTTTTGCCCTCCGGTATAAAGGTGAAAACGAGATGCATGAAGAAATGATTCTCAAGGTTTCCGGGCGGGCCTGGTACGGCAAGGGACGTTACGGCAAGCTCATCGGCAGACATCCGGATGAGGGCGAGCGGCTGGATGCCGCCTATGAACGTGAGGAAGATCCGATCGATCAGGTAAAGATCGTGCAGTCCGGCTTGAACAGCCTGAAGCTGTTTGGCACAGAGACGGCCCCGCAGTTTTCCGGCGACGAACTCACCGCTTTAGTGCGGCTTGCGGGGCAAAAAGGCCGCAAGGTAATGGTCCACGCCAATGGCCGGGATCCCGTCCGGCTGGCGGTCGAGGCCGGCTGTCATTCAATCGAACACGGCTTTTTCATGGGACGGAAAAATCTCGAACTGATGGCGGAGAAAGGAACCTTCTGGGTGCCGACAATTTTCACCATGAAGGCCTATGCGGCCAATCTTGGTTTTGCGGCCCCAGGTGCCGATCGCCGGGTGATTGAAAAAAATCTTGCCGACCAGCTGACCCAACTGGCCTTGGCCAAGGAACTGGGTGTAAAAGTGGCACTGGGCACCGATGCCGGCAGCCTGGGCGTGCTGCACGGAGAATCGGTGGTCGAGGAAATGAAGCTCCTGATCCGGGCGGGTTATAGTCTGCCGGAAGCAATACGCTGTGCAACTTTTAATGGAGCCCGTCTGCTTGGCCTGGAAAATTTCGGCCTGATAGCCAGAGGGAAGGCTGCCACTTTTCTGGCGGCAAGAGGAGGGCCGTCACAGCTGCCGAGAAAGCTGACCTACCTGGAAGGAATTTATCTGGACGGACTGCCGAGCAAGCTGTATCGCAAAGATCCGGTCAAACATGTGCAGACCGGGGAAAAATAATAATCTTGATGAGTTATTGACTTTTCTGGCTTTCAATTGCCCCCCCAAAAAAAACCTGCAGTAAAAGTCGAAGTGAAATTCGGCTCACACCCATTGTTGTAAATCGGCAGACGAACCGCGAAAATCCGGAATCCTACAAAATTGTCATAAATAGTATTCTAATTAAACAAAAATGTTTTTATTTATCGTGTTGCTTTGTTGTTTCGTCTTTCTGTTTATCTGCCTAAATATCCAATAATTAACAATAAAAAGTGAAAATATTGACTCTGGCACTTCTCTTGCTTTAATAGGTAAAGGATGAAAGTCATTTTAAGACATGTTCGACAACATCACTGAAAACTATAAAGGAGGCAGAAGAGGGAGGTGGCAAGCCCTTGAACACAACGTATTTGTCGCGAGGTAGGCAGGCCTCCACGGTTCCAGTGAACATTTTTACCAGGAAGACAGTCAAGAGCTGTCAGGTTAGAGGAGCAGATAATGAAATTCGTAACGGCAATCATTAAACCATATAAACTGAGCGATGTCCGCGAAGCTCTCACTGCCATCGGCGTCAACGGTGTGACGGTGACTGAGGTCAAGGGTTTCGGCCGCCAGAAAGGCCATACCGAGATCTATCGCGGGGCGGAATATGTAGTTGAATTCCTGCCGAAGGTGAAAATCGAAGCGGCGATCCCCGATGAGTTGTTGTCTCCGGTGATCGAGGCCATAAAAAAAGCGGCACATACCGGCCAGATTGGCGACGGCAAAGTGTTCGTTTTTGATCTTGAACAGGTAATGCGGATCCGTACCGGCGAAACCGGTCCCGATGCAATCTGATACCAGGGGAATAATTTCATGAAAAAGTCAATCACCACTCTTTTCGCCATGCTCGTCGTGGTGCTCGTTGTCAACCTTGCCGGTACGGCATTCGGGGCTGACGCTCCGGTCCCCGATAAAGGGGATACCGCCTGGATGATCGTTGCTACCTTGCTGGTGGCGCTCATGACCATTCCCGGCCTTGCCCTTTTTTACGGCGGCCTGGTGCGAACCAAGAATATGCTCTCCGTGCTGATGCAGGTCTTTACCGTTTTTTCTCTCTGCATCGTCCTGTGGGTCGTCTACGGATACAGTTTGGCCTTTACCGAAGGCAATGCCTTTTTCGGCGGCTTGAGCAAGGTCTTTCTGGCCGGGGTTACAGTCGATTCGGTCGCCGCCACTTTCAGCAAAGGTGTGGTTATCCCGGAATTCATCTATATTTTCTTTCAGGCGACATTTGCGGCCATCACTCCGGCCCTGATTCTCGGCGCTTTTGCCGAACGGATGAAATTTTCCGCGGTGCTTGCCTTCATTGTCCTGTGGTTCACCTTTGCCTACCTGCCGATGGCTCATATGGTCTGGTTCTGGGCCGGTCCCGATGCCTATACGGATGCCGATGCGGCCGCAAAAGCCGGGGCAACCGCAGGCTTTCTCTTCCAGAAAGGGGCGATTGACTTTGCCGGCGGCACCGTCGTTCATATCAACGCCGCTATTGCCGGGCTGATTGGTGCGTTCATGGTCGGAAAACGTGTCGGTTACGGCAGGGAATCCATGGCGCCGCACAGTCTGACCATGACCATGATCGGTGCATCCCTTCTCTGGGTGGGCTGGTTCGGTTTCAACGCCGGCTCCAACCTCGAGGCCAACGGCCTTGCCGCCCTGGCCTTCGGCAATACCATGACGGCGACTGCTGCCGCGGCTTTGTCCTGGCTTTTCACGGAGTGGATCATCAAAGGCAAACCCTCGATGCTTGGAGCCGCATCCGGTGCTGTTGCCGGTCTGGTTGCCATCACCCCGGCATGTGGCTGGGTAGGTATCGGTGGTGCTTTGGTAATCGGTCTTGCTGCGGGAATTGTCTGTCTGTGGGGAGTTAACGGGCTGAAGCGGATGCTTGGTGCCGACGATGCCCTCGATGTATTCGGAGTACACGGTGTCGGTGGAATTCTCGGAGCGCTGCTGACCGGCATCTTTGCCAATCCTGCCCTGGGCGGAGTGGGCGTCTATGATTATGTCGCCAATGCGGTGGCCGACTACTCAACCAGTGCCCAGATAATCAGCCAGCTCTGGGGTATCGGCACCACCGTTGTCTGGTCCGGTATCGTCTCCCTTGTCAGCTACAAGTTGGTCGATATGGTCATCGGCCTGCGGGTCGGTGAAGACGAGGAACGTCAAGGCCTCGATACAACCAGTCACGGTGAGTCTGCGTATAAATATTAGTATCCCCTTGTGGGGTATTAATTTTCGATCCATTTATTGATGAAAAGCCCTCGCTTGGTTCCTGACCAAACGAGGGCTTTTTTGTTGCGCCATTTTGAGTTTCGTGCGAAAACAAAGAACAGAAAGGCGTGTGCGGATTATTGATCGGGAAAGAGGAGCAATGGACCATATATCAAGACAAAATCATAATGCCGGGCAGGAGATTCCTCCACGGTTTACGACGGCCTTAACCCCGGTCGATCTCCGTATCATGCAGATCAATCTCGGGCACTGGTGTAATCAGAACTGCACGCATTGTCATGTCGGGGCATCGCCCCTGCGCGCCGAGACGATCGGTGCGCAGGCGGTCGACCGTTGTCTTGAGATTATAGCCGGGACGCCGTCCATAGAGGTGGTTGATCTGACTGGTGGGGCGCCCGAAGGGCAGCGGGAGTTCCGCCGTCTCGCCGCGGAAAGCCGCAAGCTGGGCAGGCGGGTGATCGACCGCTGCAATCTGACCATTCTTGCCGAACCCGGATTCGAGGATCTGGCGGTGTGGCTGGCCGACCATGACATCGAAGTCGTCGCTTCGTATCCGCATGTTCTTACGGATATCGCCAACAGCCGGCGCGGCCAGGGGTTCTCCGAACGATCGCTTACGGGCCTGCGGCTGTTGAACGAGTTGGGCTACGGGACAAAACGCTCTCTGCATCTTGTCTATAATCCGCATGATTGTTCCCTCGCCGGCGAGCAGCACACCATCGAAAACGATTTTCGTCGCAGGCTTACTCCCTTAGGGATTGAATTCAGTGGCTTGTATGCCTTGAACAATATGCCGCTTGGGAGGTTCCTTGAGGAGCTTGTTCGGGAGGGGAAATATCCGGAGTACATGACGCAGCTGGTTGACGGCTTCAATCCGGCAACCCTGCCTGCGCTGATGTGCCGGCATCAGCTTTCGGTGGCCTGGGACGGGCGGATCTACGATTGTGATTTCAATCAGGCCGCCGGTCTTGCGCAGCAAGCCTGCCGGACCGTGTTCGATTTTACGCCCGATCTCTGGCTGCAGCGCACCATCCGGACCGCCGCCCATTGTTTTGGCTGCACTGCCGCCGCCGGCAGTTCCTGCAGCGGGAGTCTCACGCCAATCGGCGCGAACAGCAGCAAAAAATTGGCTGTTGCCTCGTCCTTAGGCTCAGCCGTTCAGGGTCCCGAAGAGATGAGTGGCGGTATGGATCTTGCCGCCATTCGCAGATATTACGGCGAGATCCTGCAGCAGAGCGGGGATCTTAAAACCGATGCCTGCTGCACCGTTGCCGACATGCCTTTGTGGTTGCGCCGGGCGCTTGGCAATGTCCATACCGAGGTCCTCGATCGTTACTTCGGGTGCGGCCTGGTGACCCCTGAGGCGGTCGAGGGATGTACCGTTGTCGACTTGGGCTGCGGTTCCGGGCGAGATGTCTATGTGCTGGCACAGTTGGTCGGGGAGAGCGGCCGGGTGATCGGGGTGGACATGACCCCTGCCCAGGTAGCCGTTGCCCGCCGGCATCGGCAGTGGCATGCCCATCGCAATGGATTCGGGCAGCCGAATACCGAGATCATCGAAGGATTCATCGAGGATCTCTCGGCTCTTGCCGATAACAGTACGGATATAGTGATCAGCAACTGCGTGCTGAATCTCAGCCCGGATAAGCCGCGTGTTCTGCGCGAGGTGTTTCGGATCTTGAAACCGGGCGGGGAATTCTATTTCTCCGATGTCTACGCTGATCGCCGGCTGTCCTGGGATATTCGCCGCAACGAGGTGCTTTGGGGCGAATGCCTGGCCGGAGCGCTGTACTGGATGGACTTCATTGCCCTCGCCAGGACGGTCGGCTTCCTCGACCCGCGGCTGGTGACAGACCGGGTTCTGACCATAGGTAACCATGAGCTTGCCGAGCAGTTGGCGCCTGCCAGATTCTGGTCGGCCACCTGGCGGTTGTTCAAGCTCGATATGCTCGAGCCGATCTGCGAAGACTATGGCCAGGTGGTGCGCTACCGGGGCGGTATTGCCGAGCGGGACTCCGGCTTTCACCTCGATAACCATCACTATTTTGAAAAAGGCCAGAGCGTCAAGGTCTGTTCCAACACCTGGCATATGTTGAAGAGCACCCGATTTGCCAAATATTTCGATTTCTGGGGCGACGGACAGGTCCATTTCGGCGCCTTTGCCGACTGCGGTTCGGTGGTGCCCTTCAGGAGTCGGCACGATGACTCCGCGGGTGAGGACGGCAGCGGCGCCTGCTGCTGAAACTCTTTGCCTTTTCCGTTCATGCCCGAAGAAGGAGACTTCGCATGTCTATTCTCGCCAGTCCCATCCTCATTGTCGAGGACGATCGGAACACCTCGGCGCTGGTGGCAACATATCTGGAGCGGGAAGGTTTCGTCACCATTGCCGCTTACGACGGTGAGGAGGCGTTGCGCCAGGCACGACTCCGGGATCCGGGTTTCGTCATCCTCGATGTGATGCTGCCCAAGGTCGATGGCTGGGAGATCTGCCGGCAGCTGCGCAAATTTTCCGATGTGCCGATTCTCATGCTGACCGCGCGCGAGGAGGAAATCGATCGGGTGATGGGTCTTTCTCTGGGCGCCGACGACTATGTGGTTAAACCGTTCAGCCCGCGGGAACTGGTGGAAAGGGTCAAGGCGATACTGCGCCGGGCGAGGCCCGGACCGTCGCGGGAAAAGCTGATTATATCCGGCGGGCTTGAGCTCGATCAGGAAAAACACAGGGTGAGCGTCGACGGAACCCCGGTCTACCTGACCTCTTCGGAATACAAGCTGCTCCAGGCTTTGATGTCCTCGCCGGGCAGGGTGTTCTCGAGGAGCGAGCTGCTCGAGCGCTTTTATGAACATGGCGAGACGGTGATCGACCGGGTCATCGATGTTCATATCGGCAAACTCCGGCAAAAGATCGAGGATGATCCCGCCAATCCGCACCGGATCCTTACCGTCCGTGGTTTCGGGTACCGATTTGCCGAACCCGGCGAAGAGTGAGCATATGAGGAACCGTCTGCTCTGGAAACTGCTCCTCACCAATATCCTGCCGGTGATCGGGGTTATTTTTCTGGTTGTCTGGCTGGCAGTCGACATGCTTGCCGCCAAGTATTTCATGGCGCTGATGAAAATCTACGATGTCTCTCCGAGTGACATCCACCAGATGTTTTTGACCTCAATTCACCACTATCTGGTGTGGGCCAGCCTGGCCGCCCTGGGGTTGGCCTTCATCCTCAGTTTTCTCCTTACCCGCAGGGTTCTCCGGCCGCTTTCGCAGATGACCGCCATCACCAAAGAGGTTGCCGCCGGCAATTATTCCCTGCGGGCCGAGATCACCACCGGCGACGAAGTCGGTCAGCTCGGCATTGCCTTCAACAATATGGCCGACCGGCTCGGCAAGATCGAGCAGCTGCGCAAGACCATGGTTGCCGATGTCGCCCACGAACTGCGGACTCCGCTGACCAACCTGCGCGGCTATCTTGAAGCATTGAACGACGGGGTGATTCCGCCCTCGCCGGAAACCCTGCAGATGCTCCAGCAGGAGAATCTCCGGCTGGTCCATCTGGTCGACAACCTGCAGCAGCTTGCCCGGGCCGATGCCGCCAGGGCGTATCTCAAGCGCGAGAATATTGTGCTGGCCGATCTCGTCAACCAGATGGTCGAACTGCACCGGCTCAATTTCAAGAAAAAGGAAATTACGGTCTCGACCAGATGGGAGGACAACGAGGCGCAGATCTACGCCGATCGGGACAAGCTGCTCCAGGCCATGCAGAATCTGCTCGACAACTGCTGCAAATACACGCCCCGGAACGGCCGGGTGGTCATTGCCGTGAGCAGAGTGCGGGAAGGGATCAAGGTAGATTTCCACAACAGCGGAGAAGGCATTTCCCCCGACGACCTGCCCTTTATCTTCGAACGCTTTTTTCGGGCCGACCGCTCCCGGTCGCGGGATCGAGGTGGCGCCGGGATAGGTCTGGCCATCACCAGGGAACTGATCGAAGCACACGGCGGTTCGGTCGGTGCCGACAGCGTCCCGGGCAAAACCCATATCTGGTTTATCCTGCCTGCCTGATCGTCGTCTTTACCTGATCTTTACAATTCCTTTGTCCTCCCTTTACACAAGGTATCTATTGTTACCGGTAAAGGAAGCGGTCTTCGATCCGGGCGAGATGAGGCTTGAAGAGATGCAAGAAACCTGAAAAAGCGGCAATTTCTCTTCGCACCATTTCTCCGGCGGACGATGACAAAAGCTTAAACACGGCACAAGATATTGCAGAAGAACAAGAAAAACGACATCAGAGAGGTAGGCAATGAAAACTTTTATTATCCTTTCATGGTTCCTGATCCTGGCAGTCCCGGCAGGAATAATCGCAGTTCAGCCGGTCGGACCGGTGGCGGCTGCCGAGTCGCAGCAGCAGGCGGGCAGTGATGTGGCAAAGGCCATGTTTGCCGGCGGTTGTTTCTGGTGTATGGAAAAACCCTTCGAGCATCTCGATGGGGTTATCAACGTGGTCTCCGGTTATGCCGGGGGGACGACCATCAATCCTACCTATGAAGATTATGCCGGCGGTGGGCATGTCGAGGTGGTTGAAATTACCTTCGATCCGAAGAAAATCACCTACCGGCAACTGCTTGATGTCTATTGGCACCAAGTCGACCCGACCGATGCCGGCGGCCAGTTCGTCGACCGCGGTCATGCCTATTCCACGGCAATTTTCTACAAGACCGACGAGCAGCGCCGCCTGGCCGAGGCATCCAAGGCGGAACTCGATGCCGCCGGCATTTTCAACGGTTCCATCGTCACCCCGATCCTGCCGTATGCCACCTTTTACCGGGCCGAGGAATATCATCAGGATTACTATAAAAAGAATCCCATCCGTTACAGCTTCTATCGAAGTCGTTCGGGAAGGGATGATTTTCTGAAAAATGTCGACTGGAGCAAGAATGCCATGGGGAAAACAAAAATAATTGACAAGGAAGATCTGAGAAAGCGACTCTCCCCGCTGCAATACGAGGTGACCCAGGAAAACGGCACCGAGCCGCCCTTCAACAACCCGTACTGGGATAATAAAAAGGATGGAATCTATGTCGATATCGTCTCGGGCGAACCGCTTTTCAGCTCGCTTGACAAATTCGATTCGGGCACCGGCTGGCCGAGTTTTACTCGGCCGCTGGTAAAGGATAATGTCGTCGAGAAAGAGGATCGGCATTTCTTCATGGTGCGGACGGAGGTGCGCAGCCGGAAAGGCGATTCCCACCTCGGCCATGTCTTTGATGACGGGCCGGGACCGACCGGGTTGAGATATTGTGTAAATTCCGCATCGTTACGATTTGTTCCAGCGGCGGATCTGGAAAAGGAAGGGTTGGGGGAATTTGCCAACTTGTTCTCCCGTTAGTCCGGATCCGGAGGTGCTTCCGGCGGACGCTGGAAGCAAATAATCCAGACCTGGAAATTCCCTGAAGGGCTCCGACTATTGCGACTTCTTTTTAATGATGAAGTCGATCACATCCGCCGGGTCGGGTGCCGGGCCTGCTGCATATTTTGCAACAGGTGGAGCCTGGCTGGAGGTTGTTGCCTGTGGAGCGGGCTCCGTCGGCAGCGACTTTTTATCTACTTCAACCTCCTGCAGCCGGGATTGAAGCCGGGCATTTTCCTGCTGGGTATTCCGGATATCGGTCTCCAATTTCAGCTGGACGGATCTGAAAGTCTCGTGTTGTTTCTCGAGATCGGCAATTGCGGTATGGCGGGATGACAGTTCGGCACCCATCTCATCTTTCGCGGCTTCTTCCTTGGCGAGGTTCTTTTCCATTTCCCCGAGTTTTTGCTCAAGCTGAGTCAGTTTTTTTTCACGTTCCGATGCTGCGGCTTCGAGCTGGGCTGTCTGGTCCTGTGCAGAACCGGGGGGTTCAATTTTTTTTTGAGCATCGGATGTGATTATCATCTCCTGCTTGTCTTTTTCGAGCGGCTTGAACCGCGTCTGGAGCTCTCTGATGCGTATTCCGGCGTCGTCTTTGCCTTTTCGCAGTCCCAGCATCTGAAGCCTCTCGACTTCACCGGCATCCGGCGTCTGAACGGCCGGCTGGACATTGTTTTGGGGCTGTCCGGAATCGGTTTGTCGGGCTGTGGCGACAGGACGAATGCCGTCATTGAGATACAGGTAGGCAGCCAAACCCAGCATACCTAACAGTAAGATCGGTACCCAGTATGCTGTTTTTCGAGCTCTTGCTTCCGCCTTGGCCGGAGCATATTGAGCGGCCTCCCTTGTGTTCGCGGTCGCCGGTTCGGTCGAAACCGACGGCCTGGAAAAATCCGGCGTTTGTGCTTTGACAGCTGGTTCTTCCTGGGTTTTTAACGGGATCAGCGTGTTTTCCGTACTTTCCCTGACAACTTCAGGCCCTATCCGCTTTATATTCATGGCATATCCGGTCAACAGCGACTGGTCGCAGAGGATATTTATCAAGCGGGGAATTCCATCGGTGATCTTGAAAATCTCCTGCACGGCAGTGGAGGTGAATATCGACTCTTCCGTGCCGGCTATCTTGAGGCGATGGGCGATGTATTCGGCTGTCTCGGACTGCGTCAGCGGCTGCATAATGTGACTGAAAAAAACCCGTTGTACCAGGGCCTGGTTTTGTTTGACCATGTCCAGGAATTCGGTCTGCCCGGCAAAAATGCAGCTGACGACTTTTTCGCCGGGGGTTTCGATGTTGGAAAAGACGCGGATCTGCTCCAGCATATTCGCAGTCAATCTCTGGGCCTCGTCTATGACAAGAATCACTTTCCTGGATTGGGCACCGGCTTCTTTTACAAATTCTCCCATTTCAATCAGGAATTCGGCTTTGCTCTTGAAGGTCTTGCCCATCTCAAACGCATTGGCGGCAAAATTATAAAAATCCATTTCGCTCAGGGCAGGGTCGGTGATCTTGGCAAACCGGATGTTGCTGCCGAAATTGGCGGCTGTAGCGTTCAAGAGCGTGCTTTTTCCGGTACCGGGGTCGCCGATTATGACGATGAACCCCTTGCTTTCCATAATGCCGTACCGGAGCGCGGCAAAGACCTCTTTATGCTTGGAGCCCAGCCACAGGAACTTTGGATCAGGCCCGATCTCGAACGGCATCAGTTTTAACTTATAGTGATTGAGATACATAGACACCTGCCTGTTTGGGGGGAGCATCGCGCCTGAAGGCGCAGCTTTCGCCTTTTGCCGGTTTCACCGGTTGAGAATTTCTTCCACAGCATTCATGATCGGGTTGATTTCGCCTGGGGAACCGGCAACCGGACCAACCGGGCCAACCGGCGTAACCGGGGCAAGCTGGTCAGGCGGAGCAGGTGCCGTGAGATACTTTTTGGCGCAATCATACTGCTCCCAGTTTTTTAATTTGAAGTCGAGGTCAACCGATTTCCATTTAGGATGACCGGTTTCCCTCAGCCGGCCGATGTTTTGAAAGAGAATCTGAGAAAACCGGCCGACGGTTTCGCATTCCAGATTTCTGAAGTCGTAGGAGACCAAAACGGCCTTCACGGCAACAGTGTTGACCTCCGTGGTTTGCCAGGCATAGGTTCCGGCAGGGATCTTGGTCTGCCGGTAAAACCGGACAATCTCTTTGTCGGTCGCCGGTATCAGCGCCAGTCCGTCGCTCTCGGCCACCTCGTCGTTGAACAGCTTTACCGGGAGTCCTGCTACATAAAGCATGGCGTCGATCCGGCCCGCCTTCAAACTCGATAACGCCTCATTCGTCCCTGTCATCACCATTTCTTTGGGTTTGACACCGGATACTTCGAACAACAGCCGGGCAGTAAGATAGGTCCCGCTGCCCTTTTCCCCGACCGCGACCCGCTTGCCTTCCAGGCTGTTGAAATCTGCAATGTCTTTTTTGCCCAGGATGTGGATTTCTTCGTCGTAGAGCGGGAAAACCATTTTTGTTTTCTCTGCAATTCGAATCAACGTTGGACTGGATTGGATCCTGGAAGTGAATGCCAGCACGTCCGACTGAACAATGCCAAGCTGGGTCTGGGGTTTTTTATACACCGCATACAGGTTTTCGATCGAACCACTGGAGGTCAGGATGCCGAGTTCCATGCCTTTTGCTCTGACTAACTGTTGCAGATTCAGGCCAAACTGGTAGTACGTCCCCTTCTCGTTGCCGGTTGCGAGGTTCAAGTCGAGTGCGAAGGTTGAGCCGGCAAAAATAAAAATTGCCAGCATCGCCTTCACTGCGATTGCAAGTCCTCTTGTCATGGCACCAACTCCTTTTGGGGTAAGATGATTCTATCCCGATCGCGGCGAGAGGGGCGAGATTCTTGACGTTGACCTAACTTGTAGTTGTCTTAACAGTTTTGCTAGGCTACACTTTCACGAAGCATTTTGCAATACTTTTTAAAGTCCTGCCTTTCAACGGATTAGACTGGTGGTAAATGAAGAAATCCAAAAAATCAGAGGAGAAAATCGTCAAATAAGAGCAGGATAAACAGAGGATGGAGAGTTGGGTGTCGATGAAAGTCCCTCGGTACTCAGGGCAGCCATTATTAAGGCTCAAAGACTATGTACAGGAAGGCGGCACGCCCGACGTCACGGCTATGGGCGTGGCGGTGTGAAACAACCCGTTGCCGGGGTCTGACCTCGCCCTGGCGCCGCACCAGGCAGCGGCAGGGTTACAGACTGAGCGGCCCTGAAGCCGCTATATCTCAAGCGCAATCATGGTTGCTTCATCAAGCAGGCCGGTGGGTTCGAGATTGTTGTCCTTTTGAAAGCGGGTGAGGGCGGCGCGGGTTTTTTTACCCATCAGGCCGTCGATGGGACCGGGATTGTAGCCGGCATCGGCCAGGGCTTTTTGCAGTTCTTTGACATCGATCTCCATTTTCCACATCGGATCGAGGTCGGGATGACTGGCTTCCTCCGGAATAACTGCCGGTGTCGGCGGCAGGCTGACGGCGGTGTTGTTGTAATCCGGAAAAAGGCCGAGGCATTTGGCCGAATCCCGGTAGAGGTTGTCGCAGATCCTGCGGAACAACTCCTGCCGCAGATGGGCCTCGAGACATTCGGCATTGCTTTCCCGGCTGGAAATGGCGAACTGTTTCATCCTCAGGAGGGACTGGACCTGCACCGTTGTCTTGCCCGATGCTGTTTCCTTGAGTCTGGCCGAATAGCGGTTCTTGTAGGTCTTGCCGAACATCGAGGTCCCGAGCATTGTCCCGGACTTCTGCATGACCGTGTCGAAGTCGCTGACGATGAGTCCGTTCTCCTTGTCCAGTACGCGGATCGAGTTTACCTCGGAGATTGCCTGAACCGCCCCCGTCCACGCCTTCTCGTAGGGGACGCTGAAGGTATGCTCATTCGGCGACGTGTAATTTTCGGGGATATCCTGCGGAAAATTTGACGCGCAGGAAGAAAGCATAACGACACTGAACAGGATGGCAGTGGAATAAACAAGTTTTGCCAAATCCATGGATCTCACTCCTTTTTCAATAGATGCGGAAATTCGGAACCGGACAGCCTGACACTTTTGATTCCCCGGACGGCTCAATGCACCGGAGGGGCAGCGGGATGTTGCGGTTTTTTCACAGCCGCGAACCTATCATATCGACGAAAAGCTTTCAAGATAACATTGGCCGTTACCGCTACCGCTTTAAAAGTTCCTGAAAGAGTTGCACCAGCTTTGGTTCCGCCTCGCCGGCGGTGGCGATAATCTCGGCTATATTGACCGGGCAGAGCGTAGCGGGAGTACACAGGTCGGTGATGATAGAACAGGCGAACACCCGCAGGCCGGCATGCACGGCGACGATCACCTCGGGCACGGTGGACATTCCGACCGCGTCGGCGCCGATGGTGTGCAACATCCGGTACTCCGCCCGGGTCTCCAGCGACGGGCCGCTCATGCAGGCATAGACGCCTTTTGGCTGAACCGAGATATCCAGTTTTGCCGCTATGGCAATGGCCTTTTCCTGCAGTTCGAAGC
Organism: Desulfobulbaceae bacterium BRH_c16a; assembly: GCA_000961725.1. GTDB lineage: Bacteria > Desulfobacterota > Desulfobulbia > Desulfobulbales > Desulfocapsaceae > Desulforhopalus_A. The sequence goes on along the minus strand of LADS01000004.1, from coordinate 217,384 downwards.
TGTACGGTTCGAACATGTCCGGCCAGCGCTCCCCGAGTTCCAAAAAGTTGGGGCCGATCAGCGGATTGATCCCGAGCAGGTTGATATGGTCGTCGAGAATCATGATATCGCCTCGGCGATACTCGGCATTCAATCCCCCGGCGACATTCGAAATCAGCAGGTCGGAACAGCCAAGGGCCTTCATGATCCGTACCGGAAAGGTGATCTCCGCCATCCCGTGACCCTCGTAAAAGTGAAAGCGCCCGGCCATGCAGACAACGGGAGTTTCTCCCAGCGTCCCCAGAATCAGCTTGCCCGCGTGGTGTTCGACGGTTGCGGCGGCGAAGTGGGGGATGTCGCTGTAGGGCAGCTCCGCATCGATTGCCATCGAATCGGCGAGGCGGCCAAGGCCGGTGCCGAGAATAATCCCGGCAACCGGGCGAATGATGGTGCGTTTTTCAATATAGGCGGCGGTCTCGGCGATTTTTTCTGTCAAGGTCATGGTTCAGTGGGGGGTTGGCGATATGATTGTTTTGGCGGAGAAAAAACAGGAACCCGGCCCCCATCGATTCGAGGGGCCGGGGGAACGAATAGCGGCGGAGAGAAGGGTGAATCAGCCGACCCGCTCGGCGATCATGGCCATGCCCATGCCGCCGCCGATGCACATGCTGAAGAGACCTCTCTGCAGATTTTCACGCTGCATCAGGTGCATGCCGGAGACCAGCTGGCGGGCGCCGGTGCAGCCGATCGGATGGCCGATGGAGATACCGCTGCCGACTTGATTCGGCAGCTCGATGGGAATATTCAGCTCCCTCATGCAGCCGATGGCCTGGGCGGCGAAAGCTTCATTCAGCTCGATCATGTCGATATCGCCGATGGCCATTCCGGTCTTGCGCAGGGCAGTGCGGATTGCCGGCACCGGGCCCAGGCCCATATACGCCGGATCGAGTCCGCCGGAAGAAAAACCTTTGATCTCAAGGATAGGCTGGAGTCCCAGTTCTTTTGCTTTGGTCGCCGACATTACCAGAACCGCCGCCGCCGCATCGTTGATGCCGGAGGCGTTGCCGGCGGTGACCGAACCATCCTTCATGAATACCGGGCGAAGGCGGGCCATTTTTTCCATATTGGTGTCCATAGGCCGCTCATCGGTGTCGATGATGACCTCGCCCTGACGGGTTTTCATGATGATCGGCACGATTTCATCCCGGAAGTGGCCGGCCAGTATGGCTTTTCGAGCCCGCTCGTGGCTGAGGACGCTCAGTTCATCCTGTTCGGCGCGGCTGATGCCGTATTTTGCGACGATGTTTTCGGCGGTAATACCCATGTGGTATCCGTAAAATATTTCGTAGAGTCCGTCAAAAACCATGAGATCGGTGATATCGCCCTTGCCGGTCACCTCCATCCTGTATCCCCAGCGGGCTTTCGGCAGGGCAAAAGGAACCAGAGACATGTTTTCCATGCCGCCGGCAATGACTGCTTCCGCCTGCCCCGCCATGATCGAGGTGGCGGCGAGCGTTATGGCCTTCAGACCGGAACCGCAGACCTTATTGATGGTAAAGGCCGGAGTCTCCTTGGGAATGCCGGCGCGGATCATCGCCTGCCGGGCGGGATTCTGGCCCTGACCGGTTTGCAGGACATTGCCCATGATGACCTCGTCGATCGCGAGCGGGATGGCACCCTGATCCCAGTCGCCCGCATCTTTTTCCAGCTGAATCTGCCCTTGATCGCGCAACTGGTCCGGTTTGCCTGTTTCCATTGAACCATTCAGGATCGGACGGATATTTTTGCGTTTCAGGACTTCCTTGATAACGGTTGCTCCCAGCTCTATGGCCGGAACATCCTTGAGCGAGCCGCCGAAATTACCTACGGCGGTGCGAACTCCACTTACAATAACGACACGTTCCATAGCTATCTCCTGATAATGCATATTATGTATGTTGACGAAAATAATGGGTGAGGTCGATTTCCAACGCTTTGGAAAAAACCATCAAACGATGATTGTACCGGATGATACAAAAGAGTGGAAGAATTTATTGGACGATTTTGGTGTCGATCGTTGGCAATATGCAGAGTTAACGTTAAATTTCAGTGTATTTGCTTATCCGGGTTGACTCCTGGCAGCTGTCTGTCTATCAGTTAGGAAAAGCTTGATTTTTTCAAATGACCGAAGGTGAAACTATGGCAGAAATAGCTCCGCAGCTCAAGGAGTGGCTTGAAAACTATAATCGGGTAATGGCGGCCTGGCTGGCCAAGGGTTTTGTTCCGACTCCCGAGGTTGTAAGAGACGGAATGGCCAACCTGACCCGGGCGATGGTCACCGATATTACGTACGTGCCCGTCGTTGTTGACGGGACGGTTGAAGGTTCCGGCCACGGGGTGCCGGTCCGGGTATACCATCCGGAGCCCGGGTTGGCCCTGCCGGTCCTGATATATCTGCATGGCGGCGGTCACATGGCGGGGAGCGTAGCGATCTACGATCCGATATGTCGGAAAATCGCTCTGGCAACCCGCCGTATTGTCGTGGCGGTCGACTATCGCCTGGCTCCTGAATATCCCTATCCGGCAGGAATTGCCGATGCAAGGGCGGTTGTCGAGGGATACGCCGAATTGCTCCTGAAGATGGGTTTCAAGCATGGTCCCGGGTTGGCGCTGGCCGGCGACAGTGCCGGAGGCGCGATGAGCGCGACGCTGGCGCATGCCATGCAACAAGACAGGGCAAAGTCTGCTATCGACCAACTGATCCTGATTTATCCGGGTCTCGATTATACCATGAGCCGGTCTTCCATGGATGAACTGGCAACCGGCTACCTGCTCGAAAAAGAGAAGATACTCTGGTACTTCGACCACTATTTCGGCAAAGGAGATGACCGAAAGGCGGCCTCCCCGCTTTTTATGCCGGTGGCCCGGAGTTTTCCGCAAACATTGATCGTTACAGCGCAATTTTGCCCGCTGCGCGAGGAAGGGTTTGAGTATGCGGCGAAATTGCAGCAGAACGGGGTAGCGGTGCAGCGTCTCCATTTCGACGACATGATTCACGCCTTTCTCAATCTGGAAAGTCTGGTGCCGGAGAGTTGCCGCAGAGTGTATGAGGCAATGGCACTATTTCTCGACGATCATCCGGTACCTCACATCCTTGCCGGCTCTTGAAAAAATTTTCCGAACAGGCTGCATGATTGAGGCTGCCGGGGGCAGACCTCAATCGGCGGGTACTGATTGGCGGTTGCTACCTTACCGAAACGACAGGGCAATCCGACTTCAGGATGACATACTGCGCAGTTGAGCCGAAAAGAATTTTGCCGACTTTCGATCTGCTTTTCACGCCAATGATGATTTCGCTGCACGCATTCTCACGGGCAAAGGTAATGATGTCTTCGCCGGCGGTTTTGCCGCGTACAAGAAGATGGGATTCGGTGGCGATGCCTTGATCGGTGAGAATTTTTTTGGCCTTCTCAAGGGCTTCTTCTGCTTCTATGACCTGTTGTGTGGTTGTTTTCTCGCCACCGGGAAAGGAGGTAACCAACTGTACGTCGGCCGCAAAGGCCTTGGCGTGTTGTGCGGCCAGGTGAATGAGATCTTTGCCGACGTCGGAACCTCGATAACATACCAGAATTTTCATGCTTGAATACCTCCGGAATAGGAAACGGTTAGGGGGAATTATGATTACAATTTTGTCAAAAAAATATCGTATGGGCAAGTATTATCATCATCGACCGGATGTAAAGGAATAAATCTCTTCAATAATCTCTTTAGTATTTGTTCTCATTGGGATACACTTTGTGGTGATCGAGGACGGATACAAAATGATAGAGAACGGATGTCGGAATATTAACTGGAGCATGTATCAAAAAGAATGAATGCTCAATATAATTCCCTGCGCCCTCTGTTGGAGCAGCTTGGCATTTCGACTGTCGTTCTGACAGCCGCCGCCTGTGTCGCTACCTGCACCGATTGCTGTGAACCGCTGTTTGGTCTGCCGGTGGAACAACTGCTCGGTCGACGTCTGCTGGAACTCGGCGTCCGGATTGTCGACGAAGACGGACGTCCGGAGTCGGCTGCGCTCTTTCCGCTGAACAGAGCCAACAAAGACGGCACCGTGGTACGGTTTATTTTCGGCCTGCAGGTGTCGCCGGTCCAGGATATCTGCTGGCTCAGTGCGTCACTGAAGTCGGGGGCGAACAGCGGCGATGGTGCGGCTCTGACATATCTGACGCTTACCGACGTGAGTGGGCTCGTTGGTGAAATGCTGACCAACAGGCAGATCTTTCAGGCGAAAAGCGAGTGGGAAACCACCGTCGACGCCCTGCAGGATATCGTTACCATTCAGGACAGGGAGATGCGGATAGTCAGGGCCAATAAGGCCGCTCATGACCTCTTCGGCTATCGGCTGGGAGAACTGAAGGGGCGGAAATGTCATAATGTCTTTTTCGGCAAAGACTTCCCCTGTAAAAAATGCCCGCTGACTGAAACAGTTGCGGACGGCTGTCCCCATACATGGACCATCCACAACCCCGTTCTCGACAGAACCTTCAGTGTTTCTTCTTTTCCGGTTTTTTCAGAAAGCGGCAATATGCATCTGCTTGTCCATGTTGCCAGGGATGTGACGCAGTACCTGCAGAACGAATCGGAGAAAAACCGGTTGATGGCGGCGATCGAACAGGCTTCCGAATCGGTGGTCATCTCCGATCATAAAGGAGTTATTCAATATGTCAATCCAGCGTTTGAAAGCAGCACCGGCTACACGCGGATCGAAGCGATAGGCCGGAATTTGAACATCCTCAAAAGCGGTGTTCACGATCGGCAGTTTTACGATGAAATGTGGCAGACGCTGCAGAGTAAACACGTCTGGCGGGGACGATTGACCAATCGCCGGAAGAACGGAACGCTGTTCAAAGAAGATGCGACTATTTCTCCGGTACTGGACAGCTCCGGAGAAATTATCAACTATGTAGGGCTCAAGCGTGATGTGACCCGTGAGGAATTGCTGGAAAAGCAGCTTCATCAGGCTATGAAGATGGAGGCCCTGGGCACGCTTGCCGGCGGAATTGCCCATGACTTCAATAATATCCTTGCGGCAATGATCGGCTATGGGGAAATGGCCAAGAGTCAGCTGCCCAGGGATCATCCGGCCAGAAAGGATATCGATCAGGTCCTGGCCGGCGGCGACCGGGCGGCTGATCTGGTGAAACAGATCCTGACCTTCAGCAGGCAGGAGAGTTACGGTCAGTTCCGGCTCTTGAAGGTGCAGTATATTGTGAGGGAGATCATAAAACTGCTCCGTCCTTCCCTGCCGGCAACCATTGAACTGGTCCATGAAATCGATAATTCCTGCCGGTCGATTTTTGCCGATCCGGGGCAGATCTATCAGGTGCTTATGAATCTTTGTACCAATGCCAGGCAATCCATTGGCGAAGATCATGGCCGTATCACCATCCGGCTGTCGGAAAGGCAGTCGGTGGAAGGGCTCGACGGCTTTGGCGTCAGTCTTGAAAAATCGGAAGGTTATCTTGATCTCGAAGTGGCGGACACCGGTTGCGGCATAGAAGAAAATAAGCTGGCGAAGATCTTCGACCCCTTCTATACTACCAAGAAGATAGAGCAGGGTACCGGCCTCGGGCTTGCCGTCGTGCATGGCATCATCAAGAAGCATAAAGGGGAAATCCATGTCGCCAGCAAGGTCGGGGCGGGAACAACCTTTCATGTCTACCTTGCGGTCGACGGACGTGACATCGATACCCGGGAAAAGAGGGTTCGGGCTGTCCGCGGCGGCAACGAAAGGATTATGGTTGTTGACGATGAGGTGCCGGTGATCGAGGTTTTTCGGGCCATCCTTGAAAATGTCGGCTATCGGGTCGAGGCCTTCCATGAAAGTATTGCGGCAGTGAAAAAATTTCGCGAAAACCCCGACTGCTGTGACCTGGTGCTTACCGATATGCTGATGCCGGGCATGACAGGTGCCGAACTGGCGAGAGAATTTCTAGCTCTGCGCCCTGAGCTGCCGATCATCATGCTCACCGGGCACAGTGACAATTTCGATAGTGGGCGGGCAAAGATGCTGGGAATACGAGAGCTCATCCAGAAGCCGGTAAAGAAGGAAAAACTTCAACATATCGTTCGAGAAATATTGGAACATGGCAAAGATATTGATCATTGACGATGATCGAATCCTGGTGGAGATGCTCGCCGAGCAAATGACGGGCAACGGCCATGAGGCGGCTTCAGCCTGTAATCTTACAGGAGGCCTTGCCCTGCTGCGGCAATCGCCATTCGATGTGGTTCTGCTCGATGTCCAGCTGCCGGACGGCAACGGGCTGGAATATATTCCGGCTATAGCCGCCTCGCCTGCCAACCCCGAAGTGATCATTATCACCGGGCAAGGGGAGGCGGACGGGGCGGAGAAAGCTGTGGTCAGCGGTGCCTGGAGTTATATCGAGAAACCCTATATCATCCGCGAGCTTTCCCTGCAACTGACGCGTGTTCTGCAATACCGTAAGGAAAAGCTGAAGGTATCGACCATGCCGATAGCCTTGAAGCGCGATAAAATCATCGGCAACAGTCCGGCGATTCGCAAATGCCTGAATCAGATAGCCAGAGCCTCCGCCTCCGATGTCAGTGTCCTGGTGACCGGCGCAACCGGCACCGGTAAGGAACTGTTTGCCAGAGCAATCCACGAAAACGGCTCGCGGGCCGAGAAAAACTTCGTCGTGGTCGATTGCGCCGCCCTGCCCGAGACGCTTATCGAAAGCACCCTGTTCGGCCATGTCAAGGGGGCCTTTACCAACGCCGATGCATCCCAGGACGGCCTGGTCAAACACGCCCATCTCGGCACCTTGTTTCTTGACGAGGTGGGGGAATTGCCGTTGAATATCCAGAAGACGTTTCTTCGTCTCCTGCAGGAGCATGAATATCGTCCGGTCGGTTCGACCAAACACCTGTACAGCGACTTCCGGGTTGTCGCCGCCACCAACCGGAATCTCCAGGAATGCGTCGAGAAGGGTACCTTCAGGGAGGATCTGTTGTTCAGGCTGCAGGCCTTTGTTATTGATCTTCCGCAGCTCAGATTGCGCAAGGAAGACATCCGTGACCTGGTGCTTCATTTCGTCGCAAAACTCTGTCAACGTTACGGCATGGAGATAAAAGGCGTTGCCGGTGATTTTATCGAGGCCTTGCTCGCCTACGAGTGGCCCGGCAATGTTCGTGAGCTGTTCCAGACCATGGAACAGGTCTTTACCAACCCGCTGCTGGGACCGACCTGCTTTGCCATCCATCTGCCGGAAAAGTTTCGGGTGCAGCAGGCCCGGGCAGGAGTCAAAGTGAAAACAGCTGTTCTGCAGGATGAGCCCTGCTCTCTGCCCACCTGGGGTGCCTATAAAAGCCGGTATGAGCTTGAATACTTAGGCAAGCTGAAGGTCGCGGCCGGCGGTAATGTCACCGAGGCGGCAAGGCTCTCCGGCATTTCACGGACCCGGCTCTATCAGCTCTTCGTGAAGTATGGTGTCGAATTTTCCTGAACAACCCGCACCCTTCCCCGATAATTGTTAACAAAAATCCGATTGTTCACTTTTGTTGACACCCTCCTTGTGCCCGATTGTCTCCGGGATTTCCTGTCGATCGTCTAAAGAGCATGCAAACAATAAAGAGTTTAATTCTTTCACGTGCTCAAGCCACACGTGGCACAGATGATGCTTTGCTGTTCCCGCAGGATCGCAGCGTCTGACATTGTTGACAGCCGGGGCGATTTCTCCACATTATCCAGTCTTCGGGGAATAAGAAGGACACATTCGGGTATGACAACATTTTTTTTCTCAATGAATGATGCGGATTGCAGTTCAGGCTGCCGGTGGCAGATCTGCCCGCAGCGGTATCTGTCGGAATTGCGAAAAAGAGACGGCCTCCGGAACATTCTCACCCTTTTCGGTGAACGGTCCTGCCTCTCTCCCGCGCAAGGCCGAGTTCCGAGAACCGGAGATCTGATCATCCTGTATGCCAAAGATCTGCAGGACCTCGAGGCAATGATTGACGCCGGAGATATTTTCGACGGTTTGAAAAAAATCCTGGTGGTGGCCGACCCGGCAGGTGTCGACGACAGGAAGTATCATATGCTTGCTCCACGCTATATTACTCATGCCGGCAGGAATATAGCTGAACTGGAAGCGGTAATACGGAAAATGAAGAAATACGTTCACTGATTTTATAAAGGAATATGGCGATGACACAGCAACAGTTATTTGCATCATTTCTCCTCGACAGAACCGAAGGGCTGGAGATCGCGCTGCGGGCAGAGAGTGTTGCCGAGGCAACACCGGTAACGGGAGCAATCCAGCGGTTACCCGCCAGCCTTGATTTTGTCGAAGGGATCATGCATCTGCGCAATGAGGTGATCCCGCTGATCAACCTGAAAAAACGGTTGGGACTGGTCGAGCGGGAATACGATGGGAACGCCAAGGTTGCGGTGGTCAAACTCTTCCATCGTCGGTATGGCCTGCTTTTCGATGATATCAAAGAGGTTTTTGCGGTCAGTCCGGCGGATGTCCGCAAGGTGGATGTCGCCCTGCAGACTGAAGACCGGATCATCTCTTCGCTCATTACCCTCGAGCAGGGCAAACGGACAGTCGAACTTCTCGACCTGGGCAATCTTTTCCCCGGCAACACCGTAGAACTCGAGGAAATCGGCGAATCCCTGCGAAACGACGGCAAAGAAACCAGGGAAAGAAAATTCTGCCGATATGTGATCTTCGGTTTTGCCGGCCAACAGTATGGAGTGCCGGTGGAATACACCCAGGAGATAACCTTCTTCGAAGCGATCGACCGGATGTACCGCGGTGGCGTTGAAGAGAAGAATCCGCCGTTCAGCGATTCGATCCAGGACCTGTACAAGCACAGCGATGTCGACGGTTCCCTGACGCTCAGGGGCAAAACCATTCCGGTGCTGAACGCCAGGCGGCTGCTCGACGGACCAGGGATTTCAGAAGACGAGTATCTTGGCGAGAACACAAGGATTCTAGTGGTGTCGGACAACAGTTTTTCGGTTGGTCTGATTGTTGAAGAAGTGAAAGCGATCGAGATGATACCCGAGGACGAAATCCTGCCGATCGGAGGAGGGGGGAATGCATCCGTTGCAGGAATTTATCAGAAAAACGATGGGAACAATATCCTGTTGCTCAACATGGACCATCTTATTTACGGCCGTGCCGATGAGCTCAAGGCCCTGGCCCGCCTGAGTAATGGTGCCGAGGCGCCGAAGGTCCGGGAGAAGGAACAGGCAGCCGGTGCCCATCACCTGATCACTGAAAACTGCTATCTGGTTTTCAGTGTCGGTAAATATATGGCGGTGCAGCTGAAGGATGTCCAGGAAATTATTGAGAAAACAGGCATCTTGGGCTTGCCGGGAGCCGGTGGCTACAACAGCGGCGTCATCAATTTGCGGGGATTGGTGGTTCCGGTAGTCAATCTGCGAGAATTTTACGGTTTCAAGAGTGCGGAACACAAAAAAGAGGAGCAGAAACTCATTATCTGCCGCACGGAGTCGAGAACTGTTGCTCTTGAAGTAGACGGTATTGTGACGATCTACAAGCAGGAGCAATATCAGACCACCTCTTCGCTCAAAAAGGATCTGGCTAAAAAGAAAGATACGCTGGACAGGCTGATAGTCTTTGCCCATGAAGACGGGACAAGTGAACACGTTTTGGTCGTCAACATTCACAATCTGATCCGCAATCACCTCGATATGCAACAGTAAAAGAAAGACAGTTTAAGGATCTTACCAAATAACAGGACTGGGAGAGGTAGAGTATGGAAAACACGCAAAAGGCAACGAAGATGGAAAATGATACGTCATGTTTGAATCTGCTGATGGAGCCGAGCTATATCGTCAACGAGAAAAAGGTCGTGACCTGGGCCAATACCTCCTTTCTCGAAAGGTTCAACCTCTCCGGGGATACCGTGTTCGGCAAGATGACCTGCGAGGAGGCCTGTCCCACCCAGCTCTGCGGCACAAAGGACTGTCCGGTCGATAAATCGCGAAGAATCAATAAGCCGGTGGGGGCGGAAGTTATCTACCAGAACGGCGATAAAGAAATCACCTTCTTTTCCAGCAAAGCCGTGCCGATGAACGGCAGTGGCGGCACTTTCGTTACCCTGACCGATATCAGTCTGATGAAAGCGACGGAAGCGCGCTTACGGCAGTTGTCGACCGACCTGGATGTCATCCCCACTCCGATAATGGAGATCGACACCAAATTTGCCATCACGTTCATGAATCCTGCGGGAGCCGCCGTCGCCGGCCTTACGGTCGACGAGGTGATCGGCAGGAAATGTTACGATCTGTTCAAGACCCCCCACTGCAAGACCGACAAATGTGCCTGCGCCAGGGCAATGAAGACCGATTCGGTGGTAACCGAATATACTATCGCCAGACCACGGGACGGCGTCATCGTGCCGATCAAGTATACCGGTGCCCCGGTCAAGGATGCCAAGGGCAATATTAAAGGCGCCCTTGAGTATATTCTCGATATGACGGATGAAGTAAAGCAGAAGCAGATGGCCGACGAAAAGATCGAAAACCTCAACACCCTGCCCACGCCGGTCCTGGCCATAGACACCGATTTTACCATCACCTATATGAACCCGGCAGGCGCCGCGGTCGCCGGCAAAACCCCAGACGAGGTGATCGGCAGGAAATGCTATGACCTGTTCAAGACTCCCCACTGCAAGACCGACAAATGTGCCTGCGGCCGGGCGATGAGGACCGATTCCGTGGTGACCGAGCAGACTATTGCCCGCCCGGCGGAAGGGGTTATCATCCCGATCAAATATACCGGCGCGCCGATCAAGGACGCCAAGGGCAACATCAAAGGAGCGCTTGAATATGTCCTTGATATGACGGAGGAGGTCAAACAGAAACAGGCGGCGGATGAGAAGATCGAGAACCTTAATATTATTCCGACGCCGATTCTGGCCATCGACACCGATTTCACCATCACCTTCATGAATCCGGCAGGCGCGGCAGTTGTCGGTTCCACTCCGGATGCGGTGCTCGGCAGGAAATGCTACGACCTGTTCAAGACGCCCCATTGCAAGACCGAAAAATGCGCGCTCGCCAGGGCGATGAAGACCGATTCGGTGGTGACCGAGCATACTATCGCCCGTCCGGCCGAAGGGGTCATCATTCCGATCAAGTACACCGGCGCGCCGATCAAGGATGCCAAGGGAAATATCAAAGGAGCACTTGAATATGTCCTTGATATGACTGAGGAGACCCAGCAAAAGCAGGCGGCGGAAGAAAAGATTGAGAATCTCAACACCATCCCGACACCGATCATAGCGATCGATACCGATTATAACATCACTTTCATGAATCCGGCGGGAGCTGCGGTGGTTGGCTCAACCCCGGACCAGCTCGTCGGCAGGAAGTGTTACGATCTGTTCAAGACGCCGCATTGCAAGACCGAGAAATGCGCCTGTACCAGGGCGATGAAGACCGATTCGGTGGTGACCGAGCATACCATCGCCCGTCCGGCCGAAGGGGTCATCATCCCGATCAAATATACCGGCGCGCCGATCAAGGACGCAAAAGGCAATATAAAGGGAGCTCTCGAGTATGTGCTTGATGTGACCGAGGAGGTCCGGCAGAAACAGGCGGCGGATGAGAAGATAGAGAATCTCAACACCATCCCGACGCCGATTATGTCGATAGACACCGATTATAAAGTCACCTTCATGAATCCGGCCGGAGCCTCAGTTCTCGGGCGGACCCCAGACCAGGTGATCGGCAAGAAGTGCTACGATCTGTTCATGACCGATCATTGCCGCACCGAGAAATGCGCCTGCAGTCAGGCAATGCGCACCGATTCCGTCATCCAGGAACAGACGACCGCCAAACCCAACGGCAAGATCATGCCGATCAAATATACCGCCTCGCCGATCAAGGATGCCAAAGGCAACATCAAGGGCGCCCTGGAGTATATCACCGATGTGACTGCCGAAAAAGCAGTGGAAAAATTGATCGGCGATGCGGTGAACGATGTCGATTCCCTGGTCAATGAGTCGAAACGGCAGATGGACCAGGCCAACACCAAAGTCGACGAGATGAATGCCCTGATCGACGAGGAAGTGAGAAAGCTCGACGGCTCGATGAAAACCGTGAAAGAAATGGTAGCCAGCTCAAGCGAGATGCTCAGTCTGTCGACCGAGTCCAACCGTCTTGCCACCGACCTGTCGAAGGAGGCGGAAACAGGCAAGGCTGCCGGCAAGAATGCCGAACAGAAGCTGGTCGATATCAACAATGCCATGAAGAAAAACAATGAAATGGTCAGCGGACTGGTCAGCCAGCTGGAGAAGATCTCCGGGTTTGTCGATATTATCAAGGACATCGCCTCGAAAACCAATCTGCTCGCCTTCAATGCGGCAATCGAGGCGGCGCGGGCCGGAGATGCCGGACGCGGTTTCGCGGTGGTCGCCGACGAGGTGCGGAAGCTTGCCGAAAACAGCTCGAAATCGGCGATCGACATCTCCGATATCGTCAAAAAGGTGGAAAAGGATTCTCTCCAGACCATTACGGCGATGCAGAACGGGATGGTTATGCTCGACGAAGGCGGCAGGGTTATCAATACCGCTCTTGACTCGATGGAAACAATTTCCAAAGGGATAGGGACCATCTCCCTGGCGGTGAACAATCTCAGTCAGCAGTCGAAAAATCTCTGCAGCAGCGGTCAGACCGTTATGGCGGAAATTGAGAATGTGGCGATTTCGTCCAAGGAAAACCAGCAGTCGACCGGAATGGTCAACCGGTCGCTCAGTGAAACCGTCGGCGCCCTCGATAGGCTGGTCAGCTCCAATAAGAATCTTCAGGAAGCGGTCCGGAACCTCTAACCCTCCAGCTCGTCCGGGCAGCTGCCCAAGGCGTGGCTGCCCGGAATGATCGCAGAACATGATGATTTTTGGCGATAAAATAATGACCCCGCGTCTCAGGCTGCGGCGGATAACCGAAAGCGATCTGCCGCTGCTTGTCGCCTGGAGCAACAGTGATGCAGCTCATGGCAGATATCTGACACCCGATCGGACCGATGAGGTGAAAGGGCGGGAAAACTTGGTTATGGGAATGTACTGGAACGATGTGAACCGCGTTTTCCTGATAGAATTGAAAGGCGAAAAGCCCATCGGCACCCTGCGCTACTGGCTTCGTTCGGAACGAAGAAACTGCGCCGTTATGGCAATCAAGATATCCATTCCGCAGATGCGTGACAAAGGGTATGGGACAGAGGCGCAGAAATATGTGATCATGCAGCTTTTCCAGCGGCTCAAGGTGCAGAGCGTGGAGATGTATACCGATATCAACAACCGACCGCAGCAGCGCTGCCTGCAGAAGCTTGGTTTCGAGCTGGTCGAAACACTCGGTTATGACGACCATCAGGTCAAGCGGGTCGGGCATTTATTCAGGTTGGATGCCGCTGCCTTTGTGAAAAATCCGGTGTATCAATATCATTATGAACAGTAGAGTGGGGCTCGTGGTCGACGATCGGTATCTGCATCATGCCATTTCCCGACCATCGCAGGAAAACCCGGAAAGGTTGCGAAGGCTTGCGGCAATCGTCCGGGACCGGTATCGGCAAAAATGCCGGATGTATCCGGCACGGACGGCGGAAAGGGTGGATATCGAGGCAGTTCATTCGCGTTTTTATCTGGATCAGTTGCGGCAGCATGCCGGCAATGCCGATCCTTTTTCCTACGATCGCGACACCTATCTGATGGAGGATTCCTTTTTTACCGCCGAGCTTGCCGCCGGCGGCTGTCTGGAGCTTGCCGACCGGATTATGGACGGCACGCTGGATCACGGCTTTGCCCTGATTCGTCCGCCCGGTCACCATGCGGAGCCGGGCCGGGGCATGGGATTCTGCATCTTCAATAATATCTCCGTGACGGCGCAGTATCTGAGGCGGAAGTATCACCTGAACCGGATTCTCATCCTTGATTTCGACGCTCATCACGGTAACGGCACCCAGGAAGTATTTTATGATACCGACGAGGTTCTGGTTGTCTCCGTTCATCAGCGCGACCTCTTTCCGTTTACCGGCAAGGCCGATGAAACAGGATCGGGACAGGGGGATGGATACACTATCAATATGCCGGTTTTTGCCCAGTTCGGCGATCTGGAATATACTTTTCTGCTCGGCCGCGTTTTGCAGAGTGTGATGGAGCAGTATCTGCCGCAGATCATTCTGGTCTCGGCCGGATACGATGGCCACCGGGACGAGACGATCAGCGGCACGCTGTTGTCGACTGAATGGTACAGTCTTATCACCGCCATGCTGAAGCAATATGCCCATGAGGTCTGCGGCGACCGTCTGCTGATGATCCTGGAAGGTGGATATAATCCGGCCTCTCTGGAGGTGTCGGTTTTAACCACGATTGACAGTTTGTTGACGATGCGGCGCGACAAGATCGGCATCTTTTATTCCGAGCGTGCCAATCAAATATTGAAAAATCATCCACTGCGCAGCTGCTGGACCTTGCAATAATTACATAAGGGATAGAAAGAATGAAGAACATCAAAGTCAATGAGCATGCCCTCAGGACCATCTTTCATGACTGTCGGCAATGCGGGACCTGCTGTAAAAAATATCGTAAAATCGGTCTGCAGCCGGAAGAGGTCGAGTTTATCACCCGGATGGGGGGGCATGTCGGCGTCAATGTCAGCATGGCGGCAATCAGGGAGAAAGGGCTGGACGCGGCCACCTTAGAGGCAAAGGATGGCGAAAAGGTGTTTATGATACACCCGGACGATAAAGGCTGTGTGTTCCTGCAGCATCGAAACGATAAATACTATTGTGCAATCTATCATTATCGGCCGAAAACCTGCCGCGGCTTTCGTTGTAATCTTGCCGACGACAGCTTTCTGCAGCTGTTTGGCGGCGAGAGTGCCATGCACCTGCTCGGCACGGACAGTTATGGCCTGCCCCTGAAAACCGAATAACGTCAGAGGCGTTTCCGGAACTGCCGGTCTCCTTCTGCCTCTTTGGTGCGGTACCTCGTCTTTCAACAACAAAAAAAGTTGCTTGTGGGCCCTGATTTCCTGTACCCTATCGGGAGGATACTTGAGTTTGTTCGAGTGGGTTGTTCAATTTTTTGCAGGCATCGGCATGGTTCATAAATATCCAAAGGATCTGGTCTACGAGCTCATCGCTCTCTGGCGGCTCAGGAGTACGGGGTTGGAGAGCGGCGGCCCGGCATATGAAAAGCTGCCGGAGTTCGAGGTCTTGGAAGAGCTGGTGTCGACGAGTTATCAGGTCAGTCAGATGCAGGAGGAGGCCAGGGGGCCTCGCTTCCGGCTGATGCTCTGCGAGCCGGAGGATGTCGACAGGGATGGAAGCGGCGAACCCCTCGGTCTCTTTACCTTGGAACTCACCGAGCCGCGGCCGTATAACGAATACGAACTTCTAAAACTCGGACCGTCGGTGGATTATAACAATTCGCTCATCGGTATTCGATTCCACAAGACGGAGGGTTTGCAGATCTGGGGACTGATACATTCAGGTTCGCGGTGGATGCATGTTATTCATGGCGGCAGCAAGAAGGCCACGCCGCTGCCCCCGGCACTCGGGATCAACATCGTCGGCTCGGGCCGGCTGATTGTCTGTCGGGGCGTTGAGATTCTCGCCCAACTCAGCGGTGGCAATATCATCTTTCCATCTATCAATGTCTTCCGGTCGCAATGGGTTGCCAGGAGGTTTGAAAGGGTGCGCAGCGAGCTTTCCGCGATGCACGAACAGAACCCAGACCGGGTGACGGGACAGTGGGCCCGTATCGACACCGCTTTCATTCCGGCGCTGTACCTTGAATTTTTTAAACATGTCATCAGCACCATACGGAGGTCGGGGCATGGTGGGGCACTTATCTCCTTTCCCGCAGGAATGGATGAGCTCGTCGCTCATGACAATCCCTACATCGATCTCAAATATCGTTTTGCCGAAGGCGTATCCCGAAACCAGCTGAGAAAGATCGTGTTGCGGATCATGGAAGTCCTGGCAAAAAACTGCGGCCGGCTTTATGGCCCCGACTACCTGGCAGGCTGGAAAGACTATGTGTCTCTGCAGACCGAGGAGCTGGCGCAGCTGGATGAAAGAGTATTCAAGTATGCCCGGTTCATTGCCAGATTGACTGGAGTCGATGGAGCCGTAGTGACCACCGAGGGCCTTGAAATAATCGGCTTCGGGGGCTTTATCCAAGGAACAATGGAGATGGGTGGAAGTGTTGCGTTAGCCCTTGATCCGGAAGGCGTACGCAGGCAGGTCGAACGAATAGAAAGTGTCGGAACCAGGCACAGATCTCTGTATTTTCTCTGCAGCAAGTTGCAGGATGTGCTGGGGATTATCGTTTCGCAGGATGCAAAGGCCAGAGTTGTCACCTGGAACAGGGAGATGGTGACCTGCTGGGATGTCATCCCCATCGATTTTGCGTAGAAACCTTACCGGGCAGCCGGATCCTATTTGCCGTTGCGCAGGCACTGGTCGTATTTTTTCAGATAGATTTCCGACAGGGTCAGAAAAGCGGTTATTATCAGCGGACCGTAGATGATGCCGAGGATCCCGTACACGCTCAACCCGCCGATGATGGCGAGGAAGACCAGCAGGGTATGCATCTTCACCTGGGTGCCGACCATCTTAGGCTTTACAATATATTCGACGCTGAACGAAAGAATGACATAGAAGATAAAGAGGAAGATACCTTCACCCATTCTGTCGCTCAGCACCAGGAACAGTGCCGTCGGGATCATCACCAGACCGATGCCGAAAATGGGCAGAAAGGCCAGGATGGCCATGATGCATCCCCAGAGAAGCGGAGAATTCAGGTCCATCACGGAAAATATAATGCCTCCCAGAATACCCTGTATCAAGCCGCAGATTCCGTTTCCCTTGAGGATCGCATTACCAATTTCCTGAAATTTATCTATCAGCAGATGGTTTTCATCTTCCGGCAGGGGTGAGATGCGGATCAAGTACTCGATGAGCTTAGGCAGATCCATAAAAAGAAAGAAGATCACCAGAATCATCATGAGAAAAAGAATCAGAAACTGCGCCACGTTTGCCGCCCAGGCACTGGCCTGATTGTAGAGCAGCAGGCCGCCATTTTTAACCAAATATGAAAAAGCATCCGTAACCTGGGAAGGATTGAACGTAAAGCCCACCTGTCTGAGCTGCTCCTGGAGTTGCAGGATGAAAGGGCTTTCCTGAATGAACGTCTGCAGCTTCAGGCCGACCTGGCTGTCTCGTCCCCAGGTGTAGAGGTTAAGAGCTTCATCGGCAAGAGAAAACACGAAAAATATCAGTGGAATAAAGACAATTGCGATAATTAGGAGACAGGTCGCAGCCGAGGCGAACTGATCGGGGAGTTTCCTGCCGAAAAAGATGTAGATAGGTCTGAACAGATTGGCAAGCAGAAAAGACAGGACTAAAATCGACCAGAATGGCCAGAGAATTCTGCCGAAAAAGAAAATTGAGATCAGGAATACCAGAAGAAAATACCTGGTGCTCAGCGGGCTGGGAATCTGGCCATTTGGTTGGAAACCTGTCTCGGATGAACGCATGGGGGTATCTTTCTAGTAGTCCTCTGGTTGGCGAGCGGGAAGAAATAGAGTTGCAATTTTTCAGGCAGCTGAGGTATTCTGAATCCTTCAAAGAAAAGAAGAAAACTGAGTTTTTGCCTCTCATATCATAGAGGAAAAGTATATATCCTCTACTGGATTAAGCAAAGAAAAATAACGGGCTTTGAGGAGATTGGTGGAATGTGGGAAGATTTTGAAGTTGCACTGGAAAAGGTGGCCGAAGACAAGTTGAAGAAGAAGCCGACTCCCGACAAGCTCGGATTCGGTGTTCATTTTACCGATCACATGTTCCTGATGAAATGGAACAGGGCCGATGGCTGGCATGATTCCCGGATATGCCCCTATCGGAATTTCAATTTAGACCCGGCTTCCATGGTCTTCCACTATGGGCAGGCAATTTTCGAGGGGCTCAAGGCATACAGAGGCAAAGACGATCAGTTGTTTCTGTTTCGTCCGAAAGATAATTTTGAGCGGATGAACGCTTCTGCGGTGCGGATGTGCATGCCGCGGATTCCCGCGGAAAAGATGGTGAGCATTCTCAGGGCCCTCATTTATCTGGAAAAAGACTGGGTTCCCAAAGCAGAAGGAGCGACCCTCTATATTCGTCCGACCATGATTGCCGTTGAGCCGACTCTCGGGGTGAAGCCTTCTTCCTCATACTATTTTTTTATTATCATGACTCCCGTCGGCGCCTACTATGCCGAAGGGTGCAATCCCATAAAAATCTATGTCAGCGATCAATATGTCAGGGCGGTAAAAGGGGGAGTCGGCAATGTGAAAACCGCAGGCAATTATGCGGCCTCCCTGTTTATGTCGGAAATCGCCAGGAAGGCCGGCTGTACCCAGGTCTTGTGGCTCGATGCCTGTGAGCATAAGTATATTGAAGAAGTGGGCACCAGCAATATATTTTTCAGGATAGACAATCAACTTATCACACCGCCTCTGGAAGGGTCTATTCTCGGCGGGCTTACCAGGGATTCGGTTCTGAAACTGGCAGCAAGCTGGGGCATCGATGCGATAGAGAAGCCGATCTCCATCGATGAAGTCCTCGACGCAAACAGGAGCGGACGGCTGCAGGAGGTCTTTGGTACCGGGACCGCTGCGGTGATCTCTCCCGTTGGCGAACTGTGGTATAAAGAAAAGAATTATGTGATCAACAACGGTCAGACCGGCGAGGTCGCGGCCAGGTTGTTCACCGAACTGCAAGCCATCCAGAACGGCTTTCAGGCCGATCCGTTTAAATGGGTCACCCGGGTCGGTTGATTCTGTAAAAACCTCATAATTCGGTGGTCTTAGGGGTATTTGAAGGCCACCGTCCCCCTCTTGTTTTTTTTTTGTTGTCCGGCCTTGATTTTTAAAAATCAAACCCTATATTTTTGCGCAGTTTGATATACACCCCCGGAAATCGGGCAAAAAATCAATTTGGGGCGCCAGTCAGTCAATTCGCGTGCTCCTTTTTCGAACCAAATCATCTGTATTGTTAGGAGGTAGTAATGAAGATTCGACCGTTGAATGATCGTCTATTGGTGAAGAGACTCGCAGAAGAAGCAAAAACAGCAGGTGGTATTATTATTCCCGACAGCGCCAAAGAGAAGCCGGTTGAGGGAGAGGTTGTTGCTGTTGGTCCCGGCAAGGTAAACGATAAAGGTGAGCGGGTTGCTCTGCAGGTAGTCGCCGGAGACAGGGTGCTGTTCTCAAAATACGGCGGCACCGAGGTAAAACTCGATGGCGAAGACTATCTGATCATGCGTGAAGATGACATCCTCGGGATTGTTGAGAAATAAGGTTTAAGAGTTCTCAAGTTTTGTCGCAGTAATCACAATTAAAGAATCTCGTTTATAAAGGGAGAATACAATAATGGCTGGTAAAGAAATCAAATATGGAGTGAAGGCCCGTGAGTCGATCCTCAACGGTGTCAATGTCCTTGCAAATGCCGTCAAGGTGACACTTGGTCCCAAAGGCCGCAATGTGCTCATCGATAAGTCTTACGGCGCGCCTACCATCACCAAGGATGGTGTGACTGTTGCCAAGGAGATCGAACTGAAAGACAAGTTCGAGAATATGGGTGCCCAGATGGTCAAGGAAGTTGCTTCAAAAACTTCCGATGTCGCCGGTGACGGTACCACTACTGCAACCGTTCTTGCACAGTCCATTTATACCGAAGGTGTAAAGCTTGTCGCCGCCGGTGGCAACCCAATGGAGATCAAACGCGGTATCGACAAAGGCGTTGCCTGTGTGGTTGCCGAATTGGCCAAGATCGCCACTCCTACCAAAGAACAGAAAGAAATCGCCCAGGTTGGTACCATCTCTGCAAACAGCGATGAGACCATCGGTAATATCATTGCCGAAGCGATGGACAAAGTTGGTAAAGAAGGCGTTATTACTGTTGAAGAAGCAAAATCAATGGACACCAGCCTTGATGTCGTTGAGGGAATGCAGTTCGACCGTGGCTACCTCTCTCCCTATTTTGTCACCGATCCGGAGCGGATGGAAGTAAGCATGGACGATCCTTACATCCTTCTGGTGGAGAAGAAAGTTTCCAACATGAAGGATCTCCTGCCGGTACTTGAGTCTGTTGCCAAGATGGGTAAAGGCCTCTTTATCGTTGCTGAAGACGTAGACGGTGAGGCTCTCGCCACTCTGGTCGTCAACAAGCTTCGCGGTACCCTGAGTGTAGCTGCCGTTAAAGCACCTGGTTTTGGTGATCGGCGCAAGGCAATGCTCGAAGATATCGCCGTGCTCACCGGCGGACAGGTCATCACTGAAGATCTCGGCATCAAGCTTGAGAATGTCACCGTAAACGATCTCGGTACCTGCAAGCGCATTGTAGTTGACAAGGACAACACCACCATCATTGACGGCGCCGGCGACAAAGAGAAGCTGGCCGCACGGGTCAAGCAGATCCGCGCCCAGATCGAGGACACCACTTCCGACTATGATCGGGAGAAGCTGCAGGAGCGCCTTGCCAAACTGATCGGCGGTGTTGCTGTCATCAATGTCGGCGCTGCAACCGAGATTGAAATGAAAGAAAAGAAAGCCCGCGTTGAAGATGCGCTGAATGCAACCCGTGCCGCTGTCGAGGAAGGCGTTGTTCCTGGTGGTGGCGTTGCATATATCCGTTGCCTCAAGGCCCTTTCTGCACTCGAAATGACAGGCGAGCAGGCACTCGGAAGAAATATCCTGCTTCGAGCTCTTGAGGAGCCCATTCGTCAGATTGCCAACAATGCCGGCCGCGAAGGTTCCGTCATCGTTGAGCATGTAAAAGGCCTGGAAGGGGCGATGGGTTTCAATGCCGCCACCGAGGAATATGAGAATCTTATTGCTGCCGGTGTTATCGATCCCGCAAAAGTAACCAGAACCGCACTGCAAAACGCCGCATCCGTAGCCGGTATGCTGCTCACTACCGAGTGCGTGATTGCCGAGATTCCGGAAGAAAATCCTGCTTCGGGCGGTGGAATGCCTCCAGGAATGGGTGGTATGGGCGGAATGGGCGGAATGATGTAAGAAGAGCTTAGTGCTCTCCCCTTTGTGGGGGGTAGGCTTTTCCTCGCTTCCAAGCCATATTTTTAACGCAGGAGGTCCCGATTTCGGGGCCTTCTGCTTTTTGCGGCAAAAAAACTGCATCATAGTTGAAAAGTATTGACATATAACTACCTATAAGGTAATTAAATTCGCCTTGTCGCACGGCGATGTAGCTCAGTCGGTCAGAGCATGCGGCTCATATCCGCAGTGTCCGGGGTTCAAGTCCCTGCATCGCCACCAGAATTTCACTGGCCTTTTTCAGGCTTTTATATATTGGGCTCGCTACGGTTTATTTGTAGCGAGCCCCTTTTTTTTGCCTTTCACCTTGGGCTTTGTTTGGAGGGACGTATCCTCTCTGCTCTGGAAAAGGAATATGCTTGATAATGTGAAGCATATCGTGCTACTTTCCACCCCAAGCAGTTGTCGATAAATGATGCTCTCTTTTTAAAAATCCTGTGAAACATAATAGAATGAATATAATACGATACACAGAGAATTCTTACCAGACAGCGCCACAGCCCCTGGCTCTGCTGCCAAGATTATGCCCCTCCGTTGTGTTTTACATTCATCTGATTGATATCGTTGTTCGGGCAAGCCGAAAGGCCCGGCTAGGTGAATATAATGATTCCTGCTGGATTGAGAGCAGTCTCGATGTGTTACAAAATCTCGAGAGAATCGGGGTCAGCGTGGAAGTGTTCGGAATTGAGAATGTACTGGAGCAGAGCGGCCCGGTGGTATTTATCGGCAACCATATGAGCATGATGGAGACACTGCTGCTGCCGGCAATACTTCAGCCGATCAAGCCGGTAACGTTTGTTGTCAAGGAAAGCCTCCTCTCGTATCCGGTGTTCCGCCATGTCATGCGCTCAAGAAATCCAGTTGCAGTAAGCCGAACCAATCCACGGCAGGACCTCAAGGTTGTAATGAACGAGGGTCAGGAGAGATTGCGCAATGGCATATCCGTCATAGTGTTTCCCCAGACAACCAGATCTCATCTGTTTACTCCGGAACAGATGAGTTCAATTGGAGTAAAACTGGCGAAGAAGGCGGGAGTGCCTGTTATCCCATTGGCTTTAAAAACCGATTGTTGGCAGAACGGGAAGTGGTTCAAGGATTTTGGCAGGTTTGATACTGCCAAAACGGCTCATTTTTCTTTCGGCAGGCCAATCGTCAAGGTGGCAGGAAAAGGAGATGAAGAGCAATCCCTTGTCAACGTCTTTATTTCGGAAGAACTGCAAAAGTGGATGACAAAATGAGTCTCCAGCTTGTTTTGCCGAAAAAAAGAGGTTGTGGCGGTCTGAAATAACCCAGGATCGGCATGCCTGGGTTATCGGGTTATCGTCACAGTGGAGCAAAATCAGACCTCGTCACTATCGTCTTCTTCGAGGAATTCGTCTTCTTCGATATCTTCTTCCTCTTCCAAATCCTCGTCGAGATTTTCGTCTTCTTCCTCAGAATCCACAAAACTGTCATCTTCCGGTTCCATCTCATCATCCAGACTGCTTTGCCGGACAGCTTTAGGGATTTTTGATTCAGGAAGAACCAGCTCGGTAATTTTTGCAATTTCGTCTGGAAGGTCGGGGTCCCGCAAGCATACTTCGCAGGTAGCTGCGTGCTGTTCCATGAAGGATACCATACGGGCCGGCGCCATGGTTTCCTGGCGGACGCTGAGATACCACGACTTAATCATTTTGAGTAATCGTTCGCACTGCATGTGTGATTTAAGATGCCTTCATTGAATAATTTTGACAAGGATGGATCGAAATGCCCAGCCTCTGTTTTGAATAAACGAATTAATATAATAAAAAGTTGTTTTCAAGGTCAACACTTATTAGTATAATTGTTTCCTTTTGCTGCGGACAGTGGAAGTGGATAGGGCACTGGTGGCTCTCCCGGACTTCAAATCCGGTGTAGCGGGTTAATAGCCCGTTAGGTGGGTTCGATTCCCATGCACTTCCGCCATATTCGATTGAAAGCGGCCTGCTCTTAGCCCACTCTGTAGTTTATGGTGACGCTCGGGGGAAAATCCTGCAGACACACCTTAACGTATTCTTGTTAAGAAGCCTACCTATAAAAGTGCCGGCTATCGAGCATTTTTACAATTCCGTTCGTCTTTCGTTCCCCACTCTGATTGCCAGGCCTTCGCTTTTCAGCACTTGTTCAGGTAGGTATCCTTGTCCTTTTTGAGGGTAAGGTTGTTTTCCGGGCTGTTTTAAGATGACTGTGAAAGTGAGGGATGAGAAAGGAACAGGAGTGTAAGTGGTCTCTTCTTTGTGGGACCTATAAAGGGGATGCTGCTCGCCCGGCGCAGCCACTCATGCCAGAGTGGCTGCGCCGGGTGTGACCCCATTACAGGGGATGTCGATTACTGCCTGATGGAAATATTGATAATGGTCGGGCTTGGGGATGAACTGGGTTCAACAGAAATGATTTCTGAGTACGCACTTTCCTGTATGTCATTATAGGCTGTAAGGACGAAACTGTACGTTTCATCGGGTGAAAGACCGGTCACCGTGAATGTCGTGACGTCGCCCAGAACTATAGGGGCGTCGCCTTCGGTCAGGCCAGTTCCTTGGAAGGGTTGCGCACTGTCGGTTCCCGCCTTGTAATAGAGTTTATATCCAGTCACCGGTTCAGGATTTGCTGTCCAGATAAAAGAGACATCCCTGGCATACGAGAGGACGGGAGCCGAGAGCATGACACAAAGAAAGGCAAGTGCTGTGATACGGGTTCTATATGTGTGAAGAATCTTCATTGTCCTGTTTTTCCTTTTGATGAGGATTGATGGTTCGATTTGCTAACACTCTTATTTAGAACGAGTTATTAAGCTGGTCACGTCGGGGTTTTCATTGTTGTGCTGTTGTTGCAGCTGCAACCCCGATGGTAAAGTAGCCCACAGCTTCTTCTTTGTGTCTGACCTCTTTGTCTTTTGACTGCTCTTCTTCGATCTTTATCTGGATTGCCGCGGTGGACATCTTCTGGCTTCGAACTGCCGCAGTATCGCTTTCTACGTGGGTCTGCATTCCGGCAATAAAGGCCGGCTGTTCGGGGAACTTCGTTTCGAAGGTCAGGTTAAACCAATTTTGCGTAACGGTCCTGGCTGTCATACCGATTTCGTAGAGGAGCCCGGAAACTTCTCCCTTGCCCGGTTCCCATGCGATGTAGCCGATATTTTCAGGTATATGGGCGTTCGCAGTCTTTTCCATTTCCTGCAGCTTGTATTCGAAAGAATACTGATTGCTGTTGAGGATTCTGCCGGTGACCGCATCGGTTTCATTGTCGGTTGCGACCTGGGTCAGTATGACCGGCGTGAAATCATAGAATTGCTGCAGGGAAAGCCGGCTGAAGGAACTGGTGCCGGTGAAGTTTCCAGCTTCCATCTTGCTGCCATCGGCCAGGGTGTATATGCCTTTTTCAATTACTATATAATTGAAGGTCTCAGGGGCATGGGTACCGTCCTGGTAATCCCATTCCTGCAGGCGGATGTCAAAACCCTCCTGATCGATGTTGCGTACACGTACCAGCACCGGATCGCTTTCGTTGACGGTAGTGGGCGGTCCGGCAATGACGACCGGGACATTGAAGCGCTTGTCAAAGAGTACTCTTACCCATTCGTGGTCTATAGTCACTTCTCCCACTTCAATATTGGGGAGTTGTGTGTTGCAATTGATTTCTGTGGTGGCCGTAGCCGTTGCACCTTTATCATCGGTAACTTTCAGGGAAACGGTATAGATACCTGAAATAGTATAGGTGTGCTGAATTGCTGCACCGCTTCCTGTCGATCCATCACCAAAGTCCCAGCTGTACGAGGCGATGGAGCCGTCCGGGTCGGATGATTGCGAGCCATCGAAGGCGACCGTCAGGGGAACGCCACCCTGAGTCAGGTCTGCCGATATGACGGCATTGGGTTTTTCGTTTGTTGCGACAGGTTCGGCAACGATAATGGGGGTGGATACTTTATCGGTCAATCCCTTGCTGTCTGTAACGGTGAGTTCGGTGTAGTAAGTCCCTGCTGTAGTGAAGACATGGGATACGATCTCACCTGTTGCCTGGGAACCGTCTCCGAACATCCAGTTATAACTCACCATGGGTGAATTTGGAGTTGTCGAGGCAGAACCATCGAAGGTCACAGTCAACGGGGCATTTCCGACGGCCGTCGAAGAAGAAATGATCGCGGTCGGTTCGATGATCTCGCTGTACGTCAGTGCGTTGGTAAGGAGCGTTTCTTTCCCTGTTGCATCTAAGGCCGCAATGGTAAAGATATGTGTGGCGCTTGAAAACTCGGTCATGTAAGTAAGCTGTCTTGCGGTGGAATCGGCTGTTTCATAGATGAGAACTCCGTTGTCGTAGATGCGAAAACCACCTTTATTTTGATTGCTGTCTGTCACTTCCCATTGAAAATCGATGCCATGTGTCGAGCTCAGGGTGAATGGGAAAGGAGTGGAAGGCGGGCTTTCGATACCGCCGTCGTAATATGCTGTAAGGGTGAAGTTAAAGGTGCCCGGTTCCGTGAGAAGTTCGCAGTCCATCGTGGAAGTGTTTGGCTCAACCGTTTCGCATGCCTGCACGCCTTCTTTGTACAGCCTGTAGCCAAGCAGCTGTTTCGTCGAATTGTCTGGGGCGCTGAAAGAAAAATCTATTGCCAGCTTATGCGCCACGGCTCCGAAGGTAATGCTTTCCTGGCCTGTCGAGGGGGCATTTACAGGATCAATGGTAAATGGGAAAGGCTCGGATTGAGGACTTTCGGTTGCGTTGGAATAATAGGCGGAGAGGGTAAAATTGAAGGTGCCGTCTTCCGTGAGAAGTGAGCAGTCCATCCTGGATGCGTCCGGATCGGTTGTTTCGCAGACCTTTACACCTTCCTGATAAAGTCTGTAGCCGAGGAGCTGTTTGGCTGGATCGATTGGGGCGTTAAAGGAAAAATCGATAACCAGAGTTCGCGTCTCGGCACCGGTTGACATGGTCGGTGTGATAAGAAATAGAAATAATAGAAGAAGCAGATTGTGTTTCATAAATTTCTTTGGTCTTACAGATAGTTGAGCAGTGTTCACGTTTTCTCCTCGGGTATTGGTATCTTCTTTTTCAAAAAACTCTGGAGGGTATTGTTAAAATCCTGGGCTCATCAAGCCAAAGCACCACGGATTGATTGCTATGTAAGTTTGAAACACTCTGCCGCGTCTTAGAGCACAAAACGTGCCAGCATCTCTGCAGCTGGACGGGCGTAATTATATCTTTAATCAATATCAAAAGGTTAGATGTGTAACGAAAGTTGAAGGTATTTTGATAGCCCCATATGTCAGTTCTTCCAGTCGTCAGGCTTGATTACTAAAATGGAATTGGAGGGTTTGCAGTGCGAAATGGTAAGTGGGGGGCAGGAAAGTTTTGCAGGAAGAGAAGATAGACCCGACCAAATCTGTAAAAGGTTCAGGAAATCTCCCGATATACTTTTGCTGATCATAACTAACAGAAAATTAGGCTCGTAAAAACACCTGGTTGATTATTGGTAGATACACCTATTGACTGTTATGTTGCATGGTGATATGTTAGGTGGAATCCATCGTTACATCAATGGGGCAGAGGATTCTCACTCTTGTAACCCCTCGAGTTTCGACAGCGAACGACACGCACACACAGTGACGTCTTGACCCTGGAACGACAAGGTCGAGAACGACATCTGCAACCTACTCCTTTTTGGCTTACAGCATCGGCTGATCCTTGCCTGCCAGGCAATATCAGGATTGTGCTATTCGGTCGGCATGGTTCGAGGATGACAACAATCAGAAATTGCCTCACCATTGATGTAGAGGATTATTTCCAGGTGAACGCCTTTGCAGCTCATGTGCACCAGAACCAGTGGCAGTCTTTCCCCCTCAGGGTAGATAAAAACACTCATCGTATTCTCGATATCCTGGATGGATACAGCATCAAGGCAACTTTTTTTGTCCTTGGCTGGGTCGCTGAACGATTACCTTCGCTGGTTCGGGAGATTCACCATCGAGGACATGAAATCGCCTGTCATGGGTACTGGCATGAATTGATCTATGCAATAGGCCCTGAGAAGTTCCGGGAGGATATCCGCAGGTCGAAGACGCTTCTCGAAAATCAAATCGGTGAACAAGTCAACGGTTACCGGGCGCCCAGTTACTCAATTACCAATCAATCGTTATGGGCGCTGAATATTCTCGTTGAGGAAGGATTCACCTACGACTCCAGTATTTTTCCGATACTGCATGACACCTACGGCATCCCCGATGCAAAGCGTTTTCCGCATACAATAGAGACCGATGCCGGACCGCTGGCGGAGTTTCCGTTGACGACCGTTTCTCTAAATCTGGGTTGGAAAAAAATACATCTGCCGATTGCCGGAGGAGGGTATTTGAGACTCTTGCCCGCAGACGTAATCCGTTCGGGAATTACCAGAATTAACACTCGAGATCGGCAGCCGGCGGTACTTTATTTTCACCCATGGGAGATCGATCCGGATCAGCCGCGTATCAAAGCCGGCATGAAGTCACGCTTTCGACATTATCTGAATCTTCGCGGCACTGAAAGTAAGCTCATGGATCTTTTTGAAAAATTTGATTTCGCTCCTATGAAGGATGTGTTTTCACAACTCGGTGAAGCGTGTGAAAAAAACTGAACATGTCGCGAATGCAGCGTTCACAATAGAACCCGATTGTCCTGATCGAGAAGCATGGGAATCATATGTCCGGGCCCATCTTTCATCCACCAATTACCATAAATATGGCTGGCGGGATGTGATCGAAAACAGTTTCAAGCACCGGTGCTATTACTCTGCCGCCAGAAGTGAAGCCGGTTATATCGTCGGGGTGTTGCCTCTTGTTTTCATGCAAAGCAGGATTTTCGGACGATTTGTTGTTTCGCTGCCTTTTTTCAACTATGGCGGAATCCTTTGTGATCGACAGGAAATCGGGGATGCACTTCTGGCCGAAGCCGCGAAGCTGCAGAAAGAGCTCGGCGCGGAATATACCGAGTTGCGGCATACCCAACAATGGGCCGGAGAATTACCCGGCAAAAATTCTAAGGTAGCAATGGTACTCGATCTTGCTGAAGACGCAGAGACTCAATGGCGAGGCTTTAACGCCAAGCTTCGCAATCAGGTGCGCAAGGCAGAAAAAAGCGGCCTGACGGTCAGAGTGGGTGGCGAAGAGTTGCTGGCTGATTTCTATACGGTCTTTGTCCGCAACATGAGGGATCTCGGCACTCCTGTTTACGCCCTGAGATTTTTCACGGAAGTCCTGAGGGTTTTCCCGGGACAGGCCCGCATCATCGCTGTCTCTCTTGAGGAGAAGCCTGTGGCGGCTGGTTTGATCAGCTGGTTTCGTGACACGCTTGAAATTCCCTGGGCATCTTCCATTCGTGATTACAACTCGCTCTGTCCGAACAATCTTTTGTATTGGACTGCTCTGCAGTTTGCCCTGGCACGCGGTTTCAAAAGATTTGACTTTGGCCGGTCCACACCCGGAGAGGGTACCTATACATTCAAAAAGCAATGGGGCGCCTCTCCCATCCAGTTGAATTGGCAGTACCTCCTGCCGAAGGGGGCTTCCATGCCGGAACTGAACACGAAAAATCCGAAATTCGAATTGGCGATCAAGGTCTGGCAGAAGCTGCCTCTGCCGGTTACCAGACTTCTTGGACCCCGTATTGTGAAGAATATTCCATGAGTGTGCGCATCGGAAGGACACTGCCGCCGGCACTTGCCCCCATCGGATTCAGGAATATCGCCGGCGGCATTCTCGCAATGTTTATGGGTGACAAGGCCACAACAGCTTTTGCCGAGAAGTTGAAAGAACATTTCAATGTTAAATACTGTTATTTGCTCTCCTCGGGCAAAGCATCACTTGCTCTCATCCTTCGGGCGCTTAAGGAACTGTATCCGGAAAAAGATGAAGTTCTGATACCGGCTTTCACCTGTTATTCGGTCCCGGCCGCAATTTTCCGGGTGGGTTTGAAAATTCGAATCTGCGACATCGAGCCAGAAACATTGGATTTCGATTATAACGAACTTGCCGAGCAATTATCTGCTGAGCGATTGTTATGCGTGATTCCCACCCACCTTTTTGGGGTAACGGCAGATATTCCAAGGGTCCGTGAGCTTGTCGGCAACCGGGATATACCTATCGTCGAAGATGCTGCCCAGGCTATGGGCGGTGAATTCCGAGGGCGTAAGGTCGGCACCTTGGGCGATGTCGGCTTTTTCAGTCTGGAGCGTGGTAAAGCCTTCTCGACCGTCGAAGGAGGGATAATAGTTGCCGGATCCGAGAGAATCGGTAAGGCCCTGCAGGGTCAAATTGCCTCAACTTCAGCGTATAGCCTGAAAGAACAGGTCGCCCTGATAATCTATGCGGTTGTTATATCGGTGTTTTCCAGGCCATGGCTGTATTGGATCCCGAGGTCGCTGCCCTTTCTCGGGTTGGGAGAGACCCTTTTCGCTCCGGATTTTTCGATCAAACGTATGTCCGGCTTCCAGGCGGGTATGACAGTCGGGTGGCAGAACCGCCTGAGTAAAATCATAGGGATCCGCGTGAAGAACGCCGGTTATTTGACCAAGTCGGGAATGAAGTCAACAGGTGACTCAGAGTTACTCTCGTCAGGCCTTGTCAGATATCCTGTCATTGTCAGGAGCAACTCTGAGAAGATATCGGTCTTACGTGAAAGTGACAGGCTGGGATTGGGGGGGGCGGATGTCTTCCCTGGAACGGTGGATACCATAGCCGGGCTGAAAGGATATCTTGTCGGCGGAACCTCTCTGAAGGCCAGTTCAATAGTGGAGAGGATGGTTACGTTTCCTGTACATCCCTATGTTACTGAAGCTGACATGAAGAGAATTGTGGGATTGATTCGGAAACCAGCAGGCGATGCCAGGAAAATTTCGGAATTCATAAAAAATGCAGAAGAGAGGAGTCGGTGATATTATTCAAGGAAATATCAGGCAGGGATAAGCTGAAAATGCTTTCGCTGATGCTGTTCTGGCTTGCGCTTTTCGCGCCTATTTATCCGGGAATGGTCCAGGACTGGCTGTCGAATTCAGACAATTCCCACGGTTTTATCGTGCCATTCGTGGCGGGCTATTTTGCCTGGGATAGAAAAAATCGGATGAATTCATCAACCATCGAAAGTTCGATGTACGGGTGCATCGCCCTGTTTCTTGTCCTCGGAGTTTATGTTCTCAGCTTTTTCGGCGGCCTGGTATTTCCAGCCAGAGTCGCCATGGTTTTGGCGCTGTTTGGCCTGATCTGGTGTATGCTCGGCAATGAGATAATCAGGATCATGGCTTTTCCCGTGTTGTTTCTTTTGTTCATGATTCCGGTGCCATATTCGTTGATAAATCTGGTTTCGGGTCCGTTGCAGCTCTTTGCCACGAAAATCTCCGCCAATTTGATCGCGACGTGTTCCATCCCGGTGTTTCGAGAGGGGAACATGCTCTATTTTGTCAGCACCCAGCTCGAAGTGGCCGAAGCATGCAGCGGTATAAGATCGATAATCGCATTATCGATGCTGGCCGTTGCCTTTGCGAGCATAAGTCCTGCCGGCTGGAAGAGTAAGGCGATTCTGATCCTGTCGGCAATACCGGTTGCAATGCTGGCCAACATAATCCGCGTTACGGGTACCGGCATATTGGCTCATTTTTTTGGTGACAAAGTGGCAAGAGGATTTCTGCACGAATTTTCGGGCATCGCGATCTTTGTCCTTGGGTTCGTCGCACTCTTTGGAATTTTCACCTTGATCAACAGAAAGGCGTAATCGGATGTCTAACAAATACTATGCAATATGCCTTGTGATAATGATTCTTGCGGCAGGAGCTCTTGCTGCACGTTTTTCCATATCGATACCTGTTGTCGTACAGACAAATCTCGAAAAATTACCCATGGTGATTGAGAATTACACCGCCACAGAGGATTTTTTTTCGGAAGCGATTTACAAGGAACTGAATGCCGATAAGCACGTCTATCGCCACTATAAATCCCTGAATGGCGATCTGGTTAATCTGTATATCGGTTACTACGGAACTGCAAAGGGTGGGAGGACCGGGCATAATCCATATGCTTGTCTGCCCGGGCAAGGCTCGGCGATTGTCGATACGGATGTGGTGTATCTCAAGCAGACGGCAACCGGCAAGAGTGTTCCTGTTAACTATGTGTTATCTCGCAAGGATGGAGCCGACACAATTTTGCTTCACTGGTATCAGGTAGCCGGCGATAAGGTTGTTTCAACCGGCCTGATGCAGAATATCAAACGCTTTACGGGAAGGATCCTGCATAATCGCAATGACGGGGCATTTGTTCAGGTGACAGCATCGTCTGTGGAAGGAAATGTGCAAAAGACCAGAGAGAAGGCGGTGGAGTTCGCGGAACGAATTTTAAATCTTCTGCCGGGGTATTGGCCTGAAGAAATATGACATGCATAGAAATCCGGGCGGTGCTCCCTTGTGAATTGCATACATAAAAGAAAAGCCTCTCCCGGCAAGAGCTGGGAGAGGCTTCGGAGATGAACCGAGACAGGTGTTTCAGTGAGCCCGGTTTCCAGTATTACTATTTATGCAATTCCGGCTGAATCATAAAACCAGTCGGCGCGCTAAGCGGCACGGAATACGGTGAGGAAGTCGTTACCGTCAGTTCATCAAGCCACATTGTCTGAGCGATAGGCGAACCATCGCCAATCCATGGGGCCAGGACAAACTGCGCCCATTTCTTGGTGGCATCCTGGTTGGTTCGATACAGGACATCGCTGCGATTAATGACCGGAGAGCCATCTATCCACTGCTGCATAACACCGTTTGCCTGACCTTTGCCATCGCTGATTGTGTTCATCTTGAAATAGACTTCCACATGGTGCCAGGTATTTGTCGAAACAGAGGCGGTTGACGCTTTCCAACCAGTCGCGCTGTAATACGGATTATCAGCATAACACGCTCCGGTTGCGCCCTGGGGTACAGGGCTATTGCAATAGGCAACGCTTCTATTTTCAGTGACAGCGGTCAGATTGTTCGGAAGAGTGCCATTGGAAGTGTTTACTCTCTTTTGGTCCTGGATTCCCAGTAATGGTCTGATTGTGTAAGGACTGCCAATGTCGGATACAAATTCCACGTAGGTGTTAAGATAGTTGTTCGCGAGTGGTGTGTAGTCGCCATCCAGGTCGGAGGGGATTAATATCATGTGTGGATGATATGCCTTCTGCGAACCTCTCCATCCCGTTTGAAATTTCACATAAAACGAAACATACAAACTATCGGTGGGGGTAAACTTCTTCCGCATCGCAGTCCCATTGGTAGGTCTGGTCGCACCCTGCGCCCAAGCCCATTGCAGGCTGTTACCGGACTTTCCGCCTGAAACGACAGTGCCGTGGGTTGTATTGTCGTACCAGCCTCTCGAGGCAAAATTTATATCATCAAAGGTTTCCTTGAAGATAGCTGCTCCGCCGGTTGCGTCCGCCTGAGTCGTTGCACTTGCCGAGGAAGATTGGCTGGATTCATTGCCGGCCGCATCGATGGCGGATACCTTGTAGCTATACGAGGTAGACGCCGATAAGCCCTTGTCGGTATAAGAGGTGCCGGTGGAAGTAGCGAGGTATGTCCCGCTGCGATAGATCTTGTAGCCGGTTACGCCGACATTGTCGGTTGAAGCAGTCCATGAAAGACCGATTTCAGAGGAAGAGGTTGCACTGGCAGACAGTCCCGAGGGTATGGATGGGGCGGTGGTGTCGGCTGCTGCCTTGGTTGTGGCGGTTGCCGTTGAAGATTGGCTGGATTCATTGCCGGCCGCATCGATGGCGGACACCTTGTAGCTATACGAGGTGGACGCCGTTAAGCCCTTGTCGGTATAAGAGGTGCCGGTCGAAGTAGCGAGGTATGTCCCGCTGCGATAAATCTTGTAGCCGGTTACGCCGACATTGTCGGTTGAAGCAGTCCATGAAAGACCGATTTCAGAGGAAGAGGTTGCACTGGCAGACAGTCCCGAGGGTATGGATGGGGCGGTGGTGTCGGCTGCTGCCTTGGTTGTGGCGGTTGCCGTTGAAGATTGGCTGGATTCATTGCCGGCCGCATCGATGGCGGACACCTTGTAGCTATACGAGGTGGACGCCGTTAAGCCCTTGTCGGTATAAGAGGTGCCGGTCGAAGTAGCGAGGTATGTCCCGCTGCGATAAATCTTGTAGCCGGTTACGCCGACATTGTCGGTTGAAGCAGTCCATGAAAGACCGATTTCAGAGGAAGAAGTTGCACTGGCAGACACTCCCGAGGGTATGGATGGAGCGGTGGTGTCCGGTGGGGCCTGGGTTGTGGCGGTTGCCGTTGAAGATTGGCTGGATTCATTGCCGGCTGCATCGATGGCGGACACCTTGTAGCTATACGAGGTGGACGCCGTTAAGCCCTTGTCGGTATAAGAGGTGCCTGTAGAAGTAGCGAGGTATGTCCCGCTGCGATAGATCTTGTAACCGGTTACGCCGACATTGTCGGTTGAAGCAGTCCATGAAAGACCGATTTCCGAGGAAGAGGTTGCACTGGCAGACAATCCCGAGGGTATGGATGGAGCGGTGGTGTCCGGTGGGGCCAGTGTTGTGGCGGTTGCCGTAGAAGATTGGCTGGATTCATTGCCGGCCGCATCGATGGCGGACACCTTATAGCTGTATGAGGTGGAAGCCGTTAAGCCGGTGTTTGAATATGAGGTGCCTGTAGAAGTAGCGAGGTATGTCCCGCTCCGATAAATCTTGTAGCCTGTTACCCCGACATTGTCGGTGGAAGATGGCCAGGAAAGATTTATCTGACTTGAGGACACTGCGGATGCTGTCAGACTCGACGGAGTTGTTGGTGCTTGTGTATCACCTCCTGAACTAGGTGGTGACGTTGCTACAGTCAATTCATCAAGCCACATTGTCTGAGCGATGGGCGAACCATCACCTATCCATGGAGCCAGGACAACCTGCGCCCATTTCTTGGTGGCATCCTGGCTGGTACGATACAGAACATCGCTGCGATTGATAACGAGAGAGCCATCGACCCACTGCTGCATGACACCGTTTGCCTGACCTTTGCCGCCGCTGATTGTGTTCATCTTGAAATAGACTTCCACATGACGCCAGGAATTTGTCGGAACAGAGGCAGTTGACGCTTTCCAGACATTCGCGCTGTAATACGGATTTTCAGCGTAACAAATTCCATTAGCTCCGGCAGGTGCCGGGGTATTGCAATAGGCAACGCTCCTATTTTCAGTGACAGTGGTCAGATTGTTCGGAGGAGTGCCGTTGGAGGTGTTGACCCTCATTTGGTCCTGGATTCCCAATAATGGTCTGATCGTGTAAGGGCTGCTCGTGTCAGCTGAAAATTCGATGTATGTGTTCAGGTAGTTATTTGCTAGGCCCGCGTAATCACTATCCAAGTCAGAGGGGATAAGTATCATGTGAGGATGATATGTCTTCTGTGAACCTCTCCAGCCCGTCTGAAATTTCACATAAAACGATACATACAAACTATCGGTGGGGGTAATCTTCTTTCGCATCGCGGCGCCATTGGTCGGTCTGGTCGCACCCTGCGCCCATGCCCATTGCAGGCTGTTGCCCGACTGCCCGCCGGAAACAACAGTGCCGTGGGTTGTATTGTCATACCAACCCCGCGATGAAAAACTGTTATTATCGAAAGTTTCCTTGAAAAGAACTGTACCGCCGGTTGTCGCCGCCTGAGTTGTTGCACTCACCGATGAAGATTGGCTGGATTCATTGCCGGCCGCATCGATTGCGGATACCCTGTAGGTATATGAAGTAGATGCTGTTAGTCCGGTGTTCGAATACGAGGTGCCGGTAGAAGTGGCGATGTATGTTCCACTCCGATAAATCTTGTAGCCGGTTACGCCGACATTGTCGGTGGAGGCGGTCCATGAAAGATTGATTTGTGAGGAAGAAGTCGCACTGGCAGACAACCCGGATGGTATGGATGGAGCGGTTGTGTCGGCTGCGGCCAGGGTAGTGGCGGTTGCCGACGAAGATTGGCTGGATTCGTTGCCGGCAGCATCGATGGCGGATACCCTGTAGGTATATGAGGTAGACGCTGTTAGCCCGGTGTTTGAATACGAGGTTCCCGCAGAAGTAGCGATATACGTACCATTGCGATAAATCTTGTAGCCGGTTACGCCGACATTGTCGGTTGAGGCCGTCCATGAAAGGTTGATTTGCGAGGAAGAAGTTGCGCCGGCAGACAATCCCGAAGGTATGGATGGAGCGGTTGTATCACTCCCTCCGCTGCTTCCACCATCCGGGCCTACATATGTGGTGCTTAAAACGAAATCATCGATGTCCATCGCTTGCCATGTGGATTGCCAGTTGCAACCTGTTGCATGATTCCCCATCGAAAAATGCTGTACGTACTTAAAAGTACCACCTCCAAAATTCCAACCCGAACCACTGTATCTAGGAATACCGTCTATCCACAGCTCCAAAACTCCCGTTGCCAGATTGATATGCCACTCCCAGCTATGCCAGTTGTCATCCCATATGGCTCTGAGATTCGTGTTATTGAGAATTGTAGTTAACCCACGCGTATTTGTCGCCACCTGTAGCGAACCCGTGTTATAAGAGGAGCCTCCGTTTTGATTGAGGTTTAGGTAAATCTCCCCAGCTGACCCAGTGGTGTTAAGTCGCCACAACTTTAAATAGTTTGAACCTGTGCATTGTGATAAGTCCATGGCCTTTGGAAGTTTTACATAGTAGCGCATGTAAATTTCACTTTGCGAACTGCTGAATGTATATGCAAGCACTCCATTATAATTTTCCCATGAAGAGCCGTTCCTCCAAGTTTTAAATGATTTCCCTTTTTCGCCTCTTCCAGGAGACGTTATTTCCCCAGCATAGTGGGTAACCCCTCCTATAGTAGCAGAAGTGGGTCCATACCATTGCGCCCAACCGGGTGGTGCAGAAAGAGAAGAAGACACACAATTTTGCGTGCAACTATCAAAGTTGTCTTGAAAGATTATCCCCGCATACGCACTCTTTGAGAACAAAAGTGCAAACAACACAAGAATGAAAACCCACCTAACTTGTAATCCCATTGGACCTCCTGATGCAATTTTAATTAAACCTGACTTTTGGTATCAGAATTGTCCATCTTTCTGCTTTGAGTTACGCGCATAAGTATCTCCGGTAAACGGAATTTCAATGCGTATCACTCACCCAGGTTCAACTATTCATTCGCCCTGCGGCACTAAAATATTAGCTGCTGCTAAAGCAACTTGGATTCAATAGATTTATAATTGATCTGCTAGAAGAATTATGACAATCATATTTCATCCATACTCTCTGCGAGGAGTGTAAGCTTGCGATACCGCGACAAAACTACCCATTTCTTGAATAGCCCGGTAATCACACGCACCGTCCTGGCCATTTTTCCATGGAGGAGGTGTAAACACTCTGCGTTACGTCTGAGAGCACAAAACGTGCCAACATTTCCGCAGCTGAGGGGAGGTTAGAGCAAAGTTGTTTGAAATAAAATACTTATGCTTCTGGAGAAACTCAACGATTTTTACCATGCCTGTGTGGCGTATTATGCAAGTGTTAGGCATGATTACTAAACTGCAATTGAAAGAGTTTGCAATGCGAAATGGTAAGTTGAGATTCAGGCTCTCTGCGGAGGGCAAAAATGCTTTACATGAAGGGGTTGATTTGAATGGAGAATTTTACAGAATACATCCGATGTAAGTCAAAGTGTGAAGGCGAAGACCATGAGCAGGTCCGGATTCAACCTTTTATTCGCCCTGCGGCACTAAATCATGGGCTGTGGCTAAAATGGTATGCGTGTATGCACGAAACGTATGCATGTTTTTCACCTGCTCAAATGCACGCAATGTGATAGCAGAATAAGGCGCAGGATGCTTGATGAAGTCAGAGATGGCTTCCCGAAGTGCTTCACTGTCTTCAGGGGCGACCAGGATGCCTGTCACT
This sequence comes from Desulfobulbaceae bacterium BRH_c16a, assembly GCA_000961725.1. Taxonomy (GTDB): domain Bacteria; phylum Desulfobacterota; class Desulfobulbia; order Desulfobulbales; family Desulfocapsaceae; genus Desulforhopalus_A. Next base: position 180,339 of record LADS01000004.1, on the reverse strand, counting down.
CCATGCTCGATGTAATCTTCAGTGCCGGTTGCCGCAGTCGCCACAACTGGTTTACCAAGTGCCATCGCTTCAAGAAAAACTACCTGACCAGTTGATTTCACGAGCTTTTTCAGGGGAACAACCACCATTGAGCAGCCATAAAGAAGATCAAGGTAACGCTTGTAAGGAATATCAATATGCACCTCGACATTTGAAGGAAAATGAATTCCGTCGACAAGATAGCGGTCACTGACCACGACAACTTTCACGTTTAGGCCTTGGACGGCAGATGCCAGCGTGGCGTAGTCCCGGCCGGTCTTTCCAGCGCTGAGGATGTAACCACCGGTCCCTTCGGTCATCTTAGGATTAACCACGTTTGTGTGGAATGGTAAGAATCTGATGCGCTCCTCAGGGAGTCCGAGGCGCTGGGCGTAGGTTTGGATTTCGTTACGGGCCGATACAAAAACGACTTCTACAGAGGCAAAACAAATCCGCTGAATATATTTTTTAAGTTTCCAAATAATACTGTCGTTAGACTCATCAAGCATGAGTTCTAGAATAATATGCCTAGGCTTTTTCAGCCCAAGCAGAGTCCGTGTTAAACCAAAAATCTGGGCGGTCTTAATATCAGCAGTAATTACCACGTCATATTTGTTGAACTGTTGCCAAAGGCTTATAAGCCTTGCGGACAGGGGAGTTTTCCCGTCAAATTTGACGACCTGATCTCTCCTTTGAAACAAATAGTCGGTCTCACTGCGCCAGACAGGACACTGGTCAATCTTGATGTCGGTCAATATTTTGATATCTGACGTTCGAGGGTTCAAGAAACCAGCATCTTTGGAGGTTCGGAGATGACCCATGATATTTGAAAATGAAAAGAATAATCTATTATTTATATGCATTTAATCAGAAAAGCTGTTTACGGCCAAATCAAGGTGCTTTGCGAGTCGGATTATCAAATTCATTTCGTAAAGAAAAATGAACTCTTGATTTTAGTTTTTAATAATGGTCTCATTTCAATAGCTGAATACAGACTCGCATTTTCACCTTTAACCAACCCTAAACTTACTCTTGAAAGTATATTATTTTTAGACAAATGCTTTATAAAATTTGTACCATTGCCGACCTCAACAATATATTTATGCCCTGTATCTATTGCACATTTTATCGCTGCGTCTCCATAATACTTTCTCATCCCAAATGGGAAACTGACAAATGTCAGATTTTTCTCATTGTTTTGCAAAATAGTGTATGATTTCTGTATTTCATTACCTATAGAAATTTTCTTTTTTAAAAGAGCAAGTGGTGTATGGTTGTGGGTATGCGAGCAAAAAGTGAAACCATTTTGCTGCATTTCTTCAATTTCATTCCAATGCATATATATATTTTCTTCAGCAGCAATTTTCTCTACTTCAAGACCTAAATGGATTGTTATTTTCTCGAGCAACATGTTGCTACTGTTTTCTTCGTAATTATTTATATACCATTCCAGAGCAACTATTCCATCGGTAGGGACAGCAGGCAAATTCAGTTCCTTAAACCTATTGAGTAGCGCGGTTATTTCACTCACTCCAAACTTTGAAAACATAAAGTTTAATAAGTGTAAATAAGTCATACCCCTGTTACCAATTACCGCAGTATTTAAAAAAACAGTTGCTGGTATCTTTAGTCTTTTTAATATCGGATATGCTTTTAGAAAAACACTTCTCAAGCCATCATCAAAAGAAATTGAACAAATTGGTCTTTCATTATCATATTGTTCTTTTAATAATTTGTGTATCGAGTCTTCAAGTGACAATATGTTGTAGTTGTAAGACAAATATCGCATGTGTTTTTCAAATATTACTTCCGATATTTCATCGGAAAGATATTTAAAGCACGGATCATTTCCATCTCCAATTCCATGATAAAGTACCATCCTTAAATCGTCATTTGGACGCAAATATGGAGAAAATCCAAGGAAAACTAATACTTCACTTAAAATATCGGTACTTAAAATAATTGATTTATTTAAATCCATGTTAAGTGACCTTGTTCTATGCAATCTTATTTTCTAATTATGTTCAAATACATCTATTCTAATTTATATGTTAATTTAAATTGATTAAAACGGCCATCAAGGATGGCTATGTTTTTATATTCGCCCACTCAAGTAATTCATTCTTATGCCAGAAAATTGAATAACACGCTGGATTATATTTTCCTTCTTGATATAGTTTTCGCCGAGTCTTTGATTTTAGAGTTGCACGTTCGATATCTATTCGAGATGTTCTGTGTCGAATTCTAATAGCTCCATTGTCCAATGGTCTTTTTTGTAAATATGAAAGATTTGGGCTTATTGAAATTAATGCCGGATCATAGAACCAACTCGTACCAACCATACCTTTGCACTGGGGTTTCAATGATAACATATCAGCAATTCTGCCATAACATTCATCCCATCCCTGTTCGTTGAAATCTGCCAAGTAACGTGCTTCGGTATGTATTCGCAACCAATGACCTGGTTTGATTAATTTCATGTCTTTTAAGGTTGAAAATATATTAACAGGCCTAATAAACGATCTAAGTAATCGCCATGTAGAAATATGCGAATATAGTTCTATAACTTGCGCTCCGCCTGGGACAGATTTCCCAAATACAAAGCAAATGTCCTTTAAGTAGTAATCATCATTGCTTTCGTATCCAATGTTCTTGGTATCTATTAAATGCTTGCGCAGTCTTTCAAGAGCTGCAGGAAATTGATTTAAAATACTGTTTGGAAGATTCATACTCTGAATAAGAGCAGGTAATTCAAAATAATATTTTTCAATTATGTTATGTCTGATAAAATTTAGCTCATGAGTATCCATACTTCCAGTTCTTGAAATTATTATATTTTCAACTGTGGTTTTAATGTCAAGATCGTTTAGCAATTTGTTAGAGTAAATAATTTCAGAATCTATTATGTGAAAGATTTCCTCAAGGATTCGTTTTTTTTCAGCTGTAATCTCATTTAATGATCTCGATAATTGGTCATTTTCATTTTTCTGGGGTATAATGTGAATTTTATCCACCAAAATTTCCTCAATGTGGTTTTTTTATCTGTGCTGCATGGGTGGCGGCCTGTTTTATTGAACGAAATTATCTGTAAGGCACAATGATTTTCACTCCGACATGGCGGAGACACTAAAGAGAGAAATCTTCATAAGATGAGTATCAGGTATGGAGTCCAGATAAGGCTGACAGTAAATAGTTTGTATAACAAATCTAACTCATAAGTGATGTCAAAACAATATTTATTTTTTGCATTATTTGATAACTTCTCAGAGTCTAGTGGTAAAATATCTATGAAATTTTTCCGTATCGTGTCGCGAAAAATCGAAATCTATGGCGTAAAATGATTGAACAAGGAAATTCCCATGCAAATCGAGGCTGAGAAGTATGATTTTAATCATGTAGAGAAAAATTCACTAAAGCTAAAAAATATGAAAGTTGTCAGTAACATTTACTACCCACGAAAAGGAGTGCGCATCTTTTTATCCAAGCTTTGCTTGAATGGTTTTTGTTTACATATGCATATCCACCAGTAGCCAGTGAGGTTGAATTCTTGGGATCCGACATGATTTCTTCTAACAGAATCGCTAGTCGTTTATCTTCATCGGAAGGAAACAATAATCCTGTTTTTCCGTGGGATATTACTTCCGAAATACCTGCTACTTCACTCCCTATCACCGGTACTCCTGCCGCCATCGCCTCAAGCAAGCTGACAGGCAACCCTTCGGAAAAAGATGGCAGGCAGAAAACATCGAAGGCTGATAACATTTGCGGGATATTCTCCTGGTAGCCTGTCAGAACAACTCTATCCTGCAGGCCAAGGTCACGGATCAGTTCCAGCACTTCGGTCTCCGAGTTTTCGGCATCGCCCGGAAACCCGGTGCCAACAAAAAGAAGTCGCAGCTGAGGGTGTGTATCTTTCAGGATTCCGGCCGCACGCACCAGGCAGATGTGGTTTTTAACCTTCCTGAAGTTGGCTACAGTGCCAACCACAAAATGATTTTGAGTTAATCCCCACTTGCTGCGAATGGTATTTCGTGCATTCTTTTCTCGGAATTTTTCTATATCTACACCATTCAAGATCTCGTGGATTTTATCGGCGTGACGCGGATACTTTTCCCTGAACTTTTCGGTAATGGCCGTGGAGACTCCCACAACTGCATTAATTTTATGGAGCATCCAATGGAAAATCTTTCCGTGGATACATTGCGTTAACATTTCAACTTCCGGTACTGAATGTTCAGTATAAATCAGTTTTTTGTCATTCAGCACCTTTGCACCTAAGAAACTATAAAAACAAGGCATGTAATGATGTGAGTTGACAGTATCAATACGATTGGTTTTGATAATTTTTGCCACTTTCATCATAGCGTAAAGATCAAATCCCTGTTTTTTCTCGATTATAAATACTTCGTTGCAGATGGTTTTCAGCGGTTCGACCAGTACGCCACCATGGAAGGAAGCGACAAAAACTTCGAACTCATCTGGATCGAGGTTTCTCGCAAGATCAAAAACCACACGTTCCGAACCGCCGGCGTCAAGTTGCGGTAAAACAAACAAAACTCTGGTTTTTTGCATAGAATGACCCTCTTTCGTAAAATGAAGCGATTGTTCATACATTACGATTGACGCCTGGTGACCTATGCCTTCGGGTTCGAACCCATTCTTTCCCCCGATACAGTCCGGTGAGGCAAAGAATATCAATCACCGATTTCCAAGCCAAAAATAGCGGTGCATAGATCGCAGCACAAAAAATCTTCAAGGGTGATCCGGCGATAAAAGCGCCCGTAACAAAAAGGAGAAATTGTCCGACTATCAAACTGAGGGCAACGGAGATGCATATAACTTTCATGACGGATGAAGGCAAAAGCAAAGCAAGGGCCAAGGCCAGGAAGGTCAGATTGATCTGCAAAGAGTAATTTGGGAAAATTAACGGAAAAGAGGCATCAATTTTATGCCAGTTCCTTTCCCTGATTCCCTTCAGGAACAGCCGGAAACCCAAGGTTTTTGCAACGCTGAAACGGCCGCTCGACCACCGCAGCCGCTGGCTGGTCGCCTGGTTGAGCGAGCGCGATTCCTGATGATACACTTTGGCCTTGGCAGCAAAACCAATCTTGATATTATCCTCGACCAGTTGCGCGTAATACTCCCAATCCTCGCCGGCAGTAAAGGCCGTCCAGCCCCTTTTTTGCAGAAGTTCGGACTTGAAGCATAACCCATTGCCCATCAAATAAGATGAAAGGCCCAAGCGGTATTTCGCCTCATGATAGAGCAGGTTGCCTATGGTGCGGGAGACGTACAACAACTGGGTAAACCAGCTGTCATCCCTGTTGCCTACGGCATTGTAGCACTGGATGGCGTGCTCCCCCTTGTTCAGTAGACAATTCAGTTCACGGAGGATAGCAGCGTCAACGTAGTTATCTGCATCAACTATGAATATGGCATCAAATTGGCCGAGATTCAAATGCTGTAACCCCCAAGCCAGGGCTTGCCCCTTGCCGCAGTGTTCCGGACTGTCTCTCTCTATCACATGGAGTGGGTACTCTTTGCAGATCTCTGCGGTCCGGTCGCTGCAATTATCGGCGATGATAAAAATATCGTATTTTTCTTTGGGATAATCGATTTGCAGGAGACTTTCACACAGCGTTGCAACCAGGAGTTCTTCATTGTGAGCCGGGACGAGAACAGCAAAGCGGTTGGTCGGCTCCATTGGTCCAGGTATTCGTTCTTTCAAAATAATGAAAGCCAGTGCCAAAGCAAGAAGATAGAAGGTCGCTGCTCCCAGATAAATTATAAGCGGTGCCAAAATGACATGGAGTGCGATTGACCACATAAGCGTTATCCTCTTACAACCCATAAGGGGGGTGCTAAATCTGTGACCAGAATTATTCACCTCGGACTGAAGCAAGTTTTTTTGTCTTTCCTGCTTCTAGAAATCGAGTGTAGCCACGACGCACCCGCATCAGTGTGCGCCATATCATGGGAAGAACCTTGAACTCAGCACAATAGAATACTCGGTACAACAATGGCCGGAACGGCAGATCGTAGTAACCTACGAGAGCAACTATCTGTGGCCGAAACTTTCTTTTGAAGCTCTCCTGGGCCGGAGTCGTTCCTACTCCTCTAAAGCTGTACCAGCTGCAACCCAACTGTTGAGCCCATTTGAGACTTTCCCAGACATACCCGGAATGTGTCTGAAGTTTCATGAATTCAGAAGCTGTCCCCATGTGCATCCCCAGGCATTTCCCCCCGAAAACCAGGCAAATCGCTCCACCAATAACCTCTCCCTGGTAAATGCCAAGAAAAAGTTGCCCATTCCCCTTTTCGATATACTCACTCCATAATGCTTCCTGGTATTTCAGTTTCCGGCACATGAACCCTTTTTCAACGGAAACATTACTGAATATTTCATAAAATTTTTTGAGATCTCCAGGGTTTTCCGCTGGACGAATGGTTACCCCTTCCTTTTGGGCCTTACGCACACTTTTTCTGGCACTATGGTCGATAGTCTTAAAAAGCTCATCTTCATTTCGGGCTTTCGTTAGATCTATCCGATAAACATCGCGAGGTGAATTCCAGAAGGACCATCGATGTTCGAGATGAATAAAACCCTCATTTATAAAAGGGTCATTTCCAGTGCTAACATTTTCTTCAGCTAAATTGGGGTCGATCCGGATGAAAATCGTCCTCTTTTTTCTGCCTTCTTGCCTGACTTTGGTTAAAAGAGCATTTAACGTGTTCTGGTCGGAAGGGTCACATAAGGGACCCTTCGGGGCATACATTATCGACAGCCCGGTCCATGGGATTTTTTTCGTCAGAACCATAATCATCCCTTTGACGGTATCGCCTTCTTTGGCGACAAAATAGGAAGGCTTCCAGCCGTCAATTTCACGTACTCTTCCCCATCCATAGGCATTTAGCGGATGTGCGTGGGCAAAAGTGATAACTGCCTGATCCCAGAGGTCACGCTCACCCTCATCTATTTTTAAAACGTGCAGTGTCATTGAACCCTCCTGTAGGTGTCGAACCGGGGGGACATCTGGATCCCCATAAATTTCTTCAGCTTGATCTCGCCAACTCTAGTAAATCCGGCCTTCTCAATCCCACGGATTGAGGAATTATTGTCCTTGTGAACACAGATATAAACCCTTTGTATTCCGCAGGAATTCAGATAACTCAAGGCCGAGAGCAGAATTTTCGGGTAAATGCCGCGTCCCCGTGCGGCTGGGAGAGTCAGGCAAAACTTGATTTCAGCTTCTCTTTTCCCTAGAGAAAGTAGCCGGTTGCGATGATCATGAAAATAAATCCAGCTGATATGTTGAATTCCACCGTCATCCTTGGCGACAAAAAAGTCGTTAACGCCATCAAATTCATAGCATTGGAATTCCCACGGCAATGGTTTCAGAGTTTGCCTGGCTTGTTTGAGATCCTCCAAGTCTCCCTTCTTGATTATAACACCTTCAACTTCTTCGGGTTGTGCTTGTATCTTTATAGTATCTAGTTTGTAAACAAGAATTAATTCATCGAAAAACAGTGTCTGTTTCAACAGGGAAAAGAACTCTTTTAATGAAAGTTCTTTCAGCTGATTATTAAGGATTTTGAAATTTCGCATGAGTTTCTGTTTATGTGGTTCGCCCAGTTGATTGGCTATAAAAATAGTGAAGTGTCAGTTGCTCAGAAGTTCGTCAGGCTACATCTGTGTCTCCTAAAGAAATTGTCCAGTTATTGGGCAAGGGAAACGTGTCGTTGAATCTATTATCTTGAAAAGACCTGCCGCAAAAAACATAGTTGGAAATTCCATTTTTAAATTTTGCGAGTTGAAAGAGAGAATTAAAAAAACCGTTGTCGTGGCCATGGAAATCAATTATTTGAGCCTGAGTGTTAATTGAAAACACGATAGTATGGTAAAGTAGAATAAGAGTCTGAAGCAGGTTTTTCGTTCTATTTAATATCTCACAGATGTGAACATTATTATTGTTAACCTTGGTTATAATGATACATTCACTTTTCCCTTGTATCTTGAGTGAATGAAATAAATACTTATTATGTGGATGATTTTCATATCGCCATTTTAAATAAGCAAGATCCTTCCAGACAGAGAGTACTTCGTATGTGTTGATTTCATTAACAAAATCATCTGCATCTAAGGGAATTTTTTCTGTTGTCAGCATCTCGTAATCTTTTCGTCTGTAGAAAAAATTTAATTGTCTTTCCAGTTCAATCTTTAATTTTACAAAATAGCGCAGAACAACATTTGCTCGACCACCGACCACCTTCTCATATCCCAGCCTGTAGTAGTAGTATTTTAAATTAAACAATCTTATCCAGTTAAGGTGTCTGATCAAGCCAGGATAAGAATTTCTATTCGGAAAACCGAATACAGCCTGCGCACCATATTGCTTTGCAACTTCATAATTCATTCCAGCAAGTTTAGTAAACCACCCTTTACCTCTTTGGTCCATCCTCACCATGGTGTCGCAAGATTGTCCTGCCGTAATTTCGTTACCATTGAAATTTAAATGATTGCGCATCATACAATATTGCGCAACTATTTCAGGACCGGACCAGGCAAGATGTATCCAACTTTTACCCTTCGGGTGTTCAAAGAATTGCCATTTCCAACGATGAACGTCTAAATCAGAAAGAAAAACATCATTATGCAATTTGATTATTCCTTTCTCATCACCTTCAGTATATTCTCTCATATTTTCATCGTTTCTATTCATCATAGTACCTCAAAAGCCTTAGACATACCTATACATGAGACGTTTTCATTTTTAAGAAATTCTAAATATTTTTCAATTTTATCTAAAAATAAATTTAACTCTCTATCATTTTTAACAAAAGGGGATTTCCCTGGTAATAAGCTTGTTGAATGAAAGGTCATGTTTAAAAATCTGTGTCCTTTTTTCATAATGACATTGGATAATTTAATCATGTCGGCAAGAGAAGATGTTTCTGGTGATAGAGTTCTATGGTTTAAAACCCTGAACCGATCTAGAATGCCCAAAATATGAAATGTGCTGTAAGGCTTCCTCTTCAGCAACTTTCCAATCTTCAGGCTAAGCTGAAAATTGTTCTGAAGAAAACCTATAGTGGGTGGGATTTCGATAATACAGTCTTCCAATTTGTTACAATGACCGAAATGTTCGGCGCTTAAACATTGCATATGCATTCCTTGTAAGCCGAAAGCATTATTAGTTTGAAGGTTAAATACAGGGCCAGAATAATCACTCCAGTCTTTGAAAGGAGTTATCGATGTATCTATTTTATAGCCTAGTTTCCGTATGGTATTGATAACATTTGCTCCAACTCCCCATCGACCTGCCCTGAATACAATGGGAGTAAAATTGAAATTGCTGGTTATAGTAGTATGTAGCTGAGCCATTTTGTCTGTTACCGATTTTTCAGGTAAATTGCACATAAAAGAATTTTTTTCGGTCTGTTCTTCAATAACAAATGGTGGAGTGTTCCAAGGATGACAGTGCGTACCGATATCACATTTATTTTGTTCAAGCAAATTTCCAAACAATTCAATAGAAAATGTATCTGTTGAAACGGGATAGTTAATAAGATACGTAGGGATTGCACAGTATTTCTCAAATATTCTTTGGATTAAATGGATACTTTTTATATTCTCTAAAGGAGGGTTTTTGATTGTATATCCTCCCCAGGCATCTTCTTCTGTGTCAATCGAAATGAGTAAATAGTGTTTCACTGATTCTCCTGATGTTGATATCAAGGTTTCAGGTTTATACAAAACTAGCACCTCGTATATAAGTGCCTTTCGCCGATTAATTCTTGTTTTTACAGAACGAAAACAAGCTGTCAGCACTCATTCCATTCACAAGGCAAAGATAGATAGTCCTGCAGTGACGTTGATCGCTCCGATATGATGAGATGACGAAAAATTAGACCCTGCCATAACATTGCTCAATTTCGCGACACCAACTATCTATGTTGTACTTGGCTTTGATAGTATCTATACCTGCTCTGCCGAGTCGTTGGGAGAGCTCGGAGTCGACACTTAGTAATCGTATTTTCTCTTTGATTGCAATGGGATCGCCTGGAGATACAAGCAAACCATTGACGCCGTCTGTCACTACCTTGGGTATCCCTCCCACGGCAGATGCAATAACGGGCACTCCCGCAGCCATGGATTCAAGCAAGGCGAGGGGAGAGCCCTCTGTCAGCGAAGGAAGTACAAATATATCGAAGGCCGGATACAATTTCTCGGTAGCAGTCCGAAACCCCAAAAATGTGAAGAGATTTGAAAGTTCCCTGTCATTCACCTGCTGTTCGAGCGCAGCTTTTTCCGGACCGTCGCCTACGATCAGAAATTTTACCAGCACTGCGGCATCCCTCAATTCGGCAGCGGCCTCTACAAGATAGATCAAGCCTTTTTCTTCACTGAGCCTGCCGAGGTACCCAACCACAATCTCGTCTGGGGCAATGCCTAGTGTCCTCCGTGTTTCTTGCCGGTGGGTCAGTAATTGGACGTTCTCGCAGAGAAGCGAGACAGCATTCGGGATGACTGTAATCCTAGAATCTCTTATGCCGCTATGGACCAGTTCGTCTCTGATCCCTTCCGACACGGCAATCACCATCCTGCACATCCTCAAGACATATTTGTCTAAACGAATGTAAATCTTTAATTTCAGATCACTTGCAATGAATCCGTGACAGGTTGAGATACTGTTGATTCCCAATGCCAAAGCCGCGGGCTGTCCACAGATATCGGCGAAATAGCCGTGAGTATGCACAAGGTCAAACGATCCTTTTTTCAGGTAGGAGTGCAGCCGATGAGCGACTCGCGGCACTCGCATCGGGTCACTGTCGGTTTTAAGGGCGACAGGAACAGTTTCGAACGTATATCCCAGTTGGCGAAGTTCACGGGCAAAATAAAGCTCTTCTTCCCAAGGCCTGATGAACAGGACGGGTTTGATGTCAAACCGGTTGCGATCAACGGTTCGCAGGAAGTTTAAGCTCACCTTCTCGGCTCCCCCAAAAGTGATTGGGGTGAGAACATATGCGACCTTGGTTCTTGATGCCATCACTCAGACCTGTTCCATTTGAAGCATCCGATGAAGTTCTGCAGATAAAACAATATAGAAAATCCAGTAAACCGAATACGCCTGGCCTAGAAACATAGCACAGACGAGATGACCGAGGAAGCCGGCTCTGGCCATTTCAGATATCCTTATTAATTCTTCGGACCGTGATTTCCTGATGGCCTGCCCAGTGATATTGAAAACTTTGTAACTCATCAAACAGAAAAGCAGTAAACCCAATACCCCTGTTTCCGCCCCAATCTGCACCATGCTATTGTGAGGCGCCTGCCATTTTGCCGAAGGGAGACCACGCTGCTCACGGTCCCTTCCAACACCTTCATTGAAGCGATTCATTCCGACTCCTGTGAATGGGTTTGAGATCATCATTCTCATGCCAATTTTCCAAATGGCAATTCTTCCTGTTTCGTCCGTCACATTGTAATCACTCTGGACGTCCAGGATTGTTTTGTAGCGTTCAGTATTCATAGTTAAAGGCAGCAGAGATATGAAGGCGATAGTTATAATGATAGCTTTCTTGAAAAAGGACATATTGACAGTTCTGGTCTTCACAAAGGCCAAATATGCGAATACTGCTATGCAGGCGACAAACCCGCCTCGGGATCCTGTTTTTAAAATTACCGTTAATCCCAAAATTACATTTGTGATTCCTATGATTCGTTTTAACCCTGTATTTTCTTTATTAATGAATATTAAGTTAAATGTCAGAAAATTAATTATAAAAAAAGCAATATCGTTCGGATCGAACATTGATCCGAACGATATCCTTTCTTCAAGAAAGCTGCCAAATTTCAGAATGTATATTGCGTAAATTGCCGCACCACAGCAATATGCGAACAGAAGGCTGCGGAGTTTTTCTATGGTATTGGCTAGCTGATAGAATAAAAGAAAAAACATAATACTGACACTGGCGTAATTAAAAACATCTTTCAATGATGCGCTTTTGTAATATGAGAAAGGAACTCCAATTATCATTATTATAATTAGTAGCATGTACAACTTGAATTGACTGCTTTTGAATATTTTATGTGTACTATTTGTATTCAAAAAATATACAAACAAGGTAAGCAGCCCCAGTGTAAGTGTTGGTCGAATCAATATTAGAAACGAAAGATAATCCTGAGGTCGGCATAGAACGAAAAAAGACCAGATACTGAAAAGAAAGAAAAGGAGGTTTGTTTGATTTTGATTTATTGTTGCTTCTTTATATTGTTGCATTTTGTAACCAATGTAAAATTAGATTGTACACCGCAATAGAAAGATCGCCTAAGTAGTCATAGGGTTCAAACCATACTGAATTATCCCCGCTCTCCGAAAAATTACTTCCATACCAAGATCGTATGGCGATAATTCAGCTGTAAGGCATAGTTTGTGAATTGTTAAACGGAAAATTTCCTCAATGAAGAAAACTGTTCAGCCAATTTTCCCGCTAGTAGCTTCGTGTCAAATTGTGCATAGAATGAAGGATTATTCCTGAAACTATCCCTATTCTTGTTTGTCATCAACTGGAAAATATATTCTGCAATACCGTCTATGTCTGATGGTTTAAAGCATTCTCCGCTTTTTGTGCTTTCGATCAGGCGGGAAGTTGCTCCATGTTCAGAAATGGCGATTATCTTGGTGCCGGAACCGAAATAATCATAAATCTTTGCAGGAATGTTGATATTCTGGATTGCTGTGGCAAGAAGTACCAGCAGATGAGAACGCTGCATGACAGTTATTGCGTCCATATATGGGACCGGTCCAGAAACCTCAACAATTTTCTCAAGGCCATGAGCCCTTGCAATAGATGCTGTTGGTTTTCCATCGATCAATCCACAATCGCCGATGAGTTTAAACCTGATTTCATCAGGCCGAATCTTATTTGAATGGACGAGCTCTTGTATTGCCTTGAATATCGGCTCCGGTGTCCTTTTAAGATATATGGTGCCAACATAGGATATTGTGAATTTGTCATACCTCTCCGGTAAAGAGTTGTTGAACTTTTCGCTGTCGATACCATTCGGTATGTACACAAATTTCTTCGGCGGTTCGTGCGGAAACCTGGAGGCTATTACCTTCCTGTGCTCATCCGTTGTCGTGATAATCTTGTCTGCATTGCGTATTACTAGCTTTTCCAGCCAATTCTCATTTTTGTCGGACAATGCGGAGCGTACGAGGGAAGATCTGTTTGGCAGTACGTCTATCCATGGATCCCTGAAATCAGCGATCCATTTAACGTTCGAACATTTCTTTACGATTAATCCGATCAGATGGGAGGAATGGGGTGGGCTTGACGTCATAATGCAATCGAACCGCACCTGCTTGATTTCCTTTATCGCCTGCCTTGCTGCGGGAATGACCCAGCAACGTTCGCCATCGGGAAAGGAGCTGAGCGAGAGATAGTAGCGTTTTAATTTTTGTAAAAAAGTCTCTGCCCGGGAATATCCCGGATTCTCTCCGTATAGATCTTCATGTTCAGTCTCTGCCATCTTTCTCTTCTTCAGAAACATCGGGACCATTCGCTTTATTGATAAAAGGGATTTGGTGAGGGTTGGCAGTTGCGGAGTCTTCACGATCTTGGTGCCGCCCAGATCTTTCAGCCTTTCCATGTCCAGCTGGTGGCGAAATCGGTCCTCCACGGTCAAGACGGTTGGTTCCCAATCGAAGTAAGGAAGATACCGTGCAAATTTGGCGATGCGTAAACCGCCCACCGCACTGTCCGGAGGAAAATGATATGCTATTAGTAGTACCTTTTTCTTCGCAGAGTCTTTGGTGCTGATTATATTCATTTTATTGTTTTTCTAATTGTCTAAGGTTCGTGTCAAATCGATCTATAATACTTGATATACTTCGATTGTTTTGGCAGCTATATTTTTCCACGAATATTTTGTATCGGCCAAAATGTTTCCGTACCGACCCATTTCTCTTGTTTGTGCCGGATTCTCTATCATTCTTACAAGTGCCTGTGCTAATGATTTGGCGTCTTTCGAAGGAACAATGAAGCCACTTTTGCCATTTTCTACCGTTTCACTTAATCCTCCTGTTTCTGTTACTATGACCGGCCTTCCGGCAGCATAGGATAATAATAGGATTCCGCTTTGATAGGTTTTAAGATATGGCAGAACTACTAAATTGGACGCTGCAAAATAAAGGGCGACTTCATCGAATGGAATATATTTATTTACGCATTTGATGTCATGGAATTCTTGAAGTTGTGTCAATAAATTGGTATAATATATTGTTTCTTCTTCGTCGCCGCCAACCTTTCCCACGATAAGCAAGAGTGCATCATTAGTTTGTCCTCTTACTTCTCTAAATGACTCAATGAGGTATTCCAATCCTTTGTATCTTTTTATTGAGCCGAAAAACAAAATTACATTCTTTTCCTCCGGAATATCTAATTTTTTACGGGCCTCTTTCTGAGTTAGGACATTTTTCAAAAAAAACATGTCATATATTCCATGTGGTATTATATCTATTTTTTGTGGTTTTAAAACAAATTGGTTGACCATTTCCATTTTGTTATTTTCCGTATGAACAATAACTTTATCTGCTAATCTGTACAATTTCTGGAAAGTTTCCTTTTCGTGCATGAGATAATCATCATGTGGGAGTAAGTTGTGTGCTGTGAAGACAATGTTGAACCTTAATAATTTCAATGCGATAAGAAAGTAGTAGTCTTCTTTAGGGTATAACAGCCATTGGAAGTGAATGACGTTTGGTCTCTTTACCAGAAAATATACAATGACTTCCAACCATATGATCCATCTTCTGATTGTCAGAAGGTAGCTGTTTTCGGTCGAAGGGTTAATTATTTTAGTATTGTTATGATTGTTAACTATATCGTCATTTTTATTGGAATTAATTTTAATTCGGTTAAGTGTACCTTTAATAAATGATTTTGTCCAGCTGCAACCTAACATGTAGTTAACTTTAAATAATTTGTTCAAGTAATTTAATTCATAATTTTTTTGTGTGACAACAGTGACATCAATTCCGGAAATTGCCAGGCTTTGGGCAAGCTGATATGTATAATGACAGATTCCACCGCAGCCGAAAGGTTCATATAGTATTATTTTCAAGCTAATATACCTGTTAAGTGTTTGTTGGAATCAATATTAATAAGCTTTACTGTTATTGAAAAATAGCCGATGAAGTAAGATTTTGGCAGCAAATATGATTGTATCGTTGTCCCAGTGTTTTCGATGTCGGGATATCCTGACTATATGGAAAGCATCTGAATGAAATCCGCTCTGTCTAAGCGAATACGCTGTTCCCATGATTGTCTCGGTGGCTACACGTTCTAACGCTTCGTCCATCTTGTTCCCAAGAAATCTGGTTGAATGATATTCGCTAATCGCGAGATCGACTGTCCTGGCAAAGCTCTCAGTATGAGGGATTCTGGAGGAGGTATGTTCAAGACGTTCAAGTTTTTGGTATATATTTTCAAGTTGCCGATTCCAAGACTGGTTGACATGATGGTAAAGAACTCGCTCCTTAAGCACATTTCCAATAAATATTCTTTTGTTGAGATCAATTATAAACTCGCTGGCTCGCAGGATGTATTCTTCTTCATCTCGGGGTGTATCGACAATTCCCGTCAACGAAACGTCTTCAGCTGCTAGTAGCGGTGATAGAGGCGCAAAGACGCGGACACAGGGCACTCCCGGGAGTATTGATTCTAAGAGTGCCGTCTGAGAGCCAAAGGGAAATCCCTCCAAATACACATCTGAAGCCTTTTGCCAGACCGAGACATCTTCGACCGGTCCTGTAAAGTGCAAACGAGAGTGGTTCTTAAAGATTGGGGATTTCGAGTGATCTTCTTCTTTGACACCTACAATGTAAAGATGGGCATCTGGATTACGATCTAAGATAATGCTTACTGTTCGAAAGAAATTATGGCTTTTCGATGGGGTGTACTTGACTGATCTGCCGACCGAAAGGAGCATGGTTTGAGATTCCGGAATCCCCAAGATATTCCTGGCATCAGCACGGTTCAGAGTCGCATGGGACTCGCAGATCGGTATAGGAAGCAGTTGATCGTTTCGTGTATGTCGTAAATCTTTGCTTGTTGAGATGCTCAGTTCTCTGAGGTTGATAATCATGTCCGCAACCGAGCTGCCAACCCAAAAAAGTTGATCGGAAAGATTAAGCTGTGCTACCGGAACGCCACCGCAATTGGCAAATGCTACAACAGGGACGATGTCATTCGGAACCAGGTGGAGAATTACAAGGTCCGCGGTCTCAAGGGCGAACAGACGAAGCCATCTCGCCCTTTCAATAATAGATGCAGATGCAGGCAGAGAAACGAAATTGCCTCCCGAAAGAGCCACAGCATCGGTCAACGCAGGAAAAAGGGGAGTTGACTGTTGTCGGGTCAGGACGAGTGAATGCTGCGAGTCTTGATCTTTCTTAATCCAGTTGAGGATGATTCTGGCATGTCCTCCATAGCTTGTGATTAATGTTGTTACGTGCAGAACACGACGCTTAGGCGTTGTTCTTCGGTCACCTGTATTTCTTGAAAAAGCCGGAAGACATCGTTGTTTTGGGGGTGGCAGCTTCGCTCCAATATCCAGAGCGGTATTTTCAATTATACCGTCTGAAAATCTGCCCGGATGGTGCATAGCAGCGAATCCCGCCATCATCTCGATCCACGCCAGCACTGCTTCGGCAGAACCCTTCTTTTTAAGATAGGCCAATTTTTCGATGAACAAATCGTATTGGCGACTACAGAGTCGCAAAAATTCCTCAGCGCACGGGTCCGTTATATTAACTTCGTTATCCTGCTGCATTATCACCTCGATACATCTGGTTGAGACTGGACAAAAAAATCGACCGGATTCATTCCGTAGTTGGAATACCTTCCAGTTTATCCAAAGAGTCGCTGGATTGGGGTTAATATATATTTCTCTCGTTCTGCCGTTGTCAGGCCAACGACAAGAACTGTGATTGCTAAACCAACTCCAGCCATTGCACCCTGAAGGATGAGATGATGCCAGTCTTCCGGCTTTCCCATGAGGCGGATAGATATTATAAGTATTGCCTGTAGCAAGCCTGCAGCGACTGGACGTACGCATGCACTAAGCAGAAAGCCCTTTACCGAAAGACCGGTTGCTTTCTGCAGCAGCAATGGAATTGCGATCAAATCAATCAGCACAGAGGCGATGACCGCGGCTATTGCGATGCCGGCAAGTCCATAGGGACGGATAAGAATTAAGCTGAGAGCCAGGTTCATCATCGATCCACATATAAGTGCTGTGGCTACTGTTTTTACTCGACCAGCTCCAATCAGAATCTGCCCTGCGATATTCGATATGTAAGATGTCAGGGTGCCGATTAATAGAATTTGGAAGAGTAGCGCCACAGAATGAAATTGCTCTCCGCTCACATATTTTTCCCCAATCCATAGTCGGTAAAAATCTTCAGACCAGAACATAGTTGCCAGTACAATGGAGATCATTGCCAGCATCATTAGGCGAGAGGCATCGTGATACAGGCGCATGAGTTCTTTTTGATTGCCCTTGGCATGCAACTCTACTGCCACTGGATAAATGACTTGGCCAACCGGACTAAGAACGGAGTTGACGTTTCTGAGGAGGCCAGTGGCAAGTGCATAATACCCAACAGCTGCAATGGGCATGTATGCTGCGATGAGTATGCTGGGCATATAGTTGTAAACGTACGAGTTTATCGAAATTAGGAAGTTCCAGCCCCCGAACGAAGCTATTTCGCGCAACCGAGATCGATTTGACCGGCGCCATGAGACATTCAGCTCCGGTGCAAGATGGCACGCTACTCGCCAGCGGATGAGGTAATCGATGATGTTTGCTCCACAGAAGGCAACGCTTACGCCTAAAAGTCCATGACCCATTTTGAGGGCGGTGACAATTCCGCCTGCAGTGAGCAATCTTGTTCCTATGCCTATCAGGTTGGAGAGATCGAAGCGCTGCATGGCCGTGAATATAGCTAGATACGGAGAAAAAACGACTTGAAGGGCACTGCTGATACCAACGATCAGGATGCACCAGAATGCTTCCTGCGTCATGTCCGGTGGGATAGTGAAGAGGTGAGGTGCAATATAGGCGCCTCCAACGCTGAGAACGATCAGAAATACCCCCAGGATGGATAAAGCTGTCACGGCGCTGCTGATACATTCGCTTGCTTTCTCAAAATCCCGCAATGCAAGATAACGCGTCAGGTACTGAGTGACACCGGCGCGAAAACCCAGGTCCAGGAACCCGTAGTAGCCGATGAAGCTTGAGGTCAAAATCCAGATGCCGTATCGTGCTGCGCCAAGTTCGTGAAGCACATAAGGAGTCAACACCAGTGTTACCGTTGCATTGATAATGTAGCCGATCCAATTGCTGGCTATATTGCGAAGTATCACACGCGATCTACTCACTCCGGCCACCCTTTTATATTTTCCATCTTCTGGCGCATTGGCAAGTCTGTCCTGATTCTTGAATACGATTCTAGTAGGAGAATAACGAACAAATTAGAAATGTTTTCCAGGTCAGACGGGGGGTGTATCGCATGAGCCGTGGAAATAGATGATATTGACTCCAAAGATGTAACTCTGTGAGGAGCTGAGTAATTTTGTAGCCTGAAATTGCCTTGAAGTTGACCATGATGTTTTGAGAATATGACAGGCAAAAATTGTCCTGAATATGCAGCGTAAAAGCATAAAGATAAATAACATAACTTAAAAATGAATCAATAATGAGCTTTCGAAAATATCACAAATAACAAATAAAAGGAACATAAAAATGGATGGTGCGATGAAAATTGTTTTGTAAGGCAGGAAAGCATCGGGGGTTATTGATACCATTTAAAAATGGTGCGCCATTTATTAATCAAATGAAATCTAATAGATGGCATTGTCCTCTTTATGCCAGGGAAGTTGTTCCGTGTGGCCAAGAAGATATATTTTCTCGAAATCTTGAACATGTCAGTGAATTCTCTGTTCGACGGGTTATAGGTCTATCGTCAACCTAACTGCATGTAAATACAGCTTAAAAAATATCAATTGCGTTGAGGAACTCGGCTTTTGGTTTCGAAATCAATACGTTAATAGTATTCCACTGTACATTTTGGCATTTTTCCGTATATCCAAACAATTATTCCGCTGATCCGGAAAACCAATCATTGCATTCAAAATTCCATTCGATGGTAATTTCTATAGAGTTAATAAAGCCCCAATTATCGAATGATGCTTACAAACAAAAGGCACATAAAAACTTGCGAAATAAGTTAGGAAATGATAGCTTGCATAACTAAAACATTATGCTGTGAATGAGAAGCCATAGAGTTAGGTTATAGTTGGCGGTCGCAGCAACTTATTACCAAGTTTAGCACGAGAGGTGTAACTTTATGATCAATATTGCTGTAGTGGGGTATGGCTACTGGGGCCCAAACCTAGTCCGTAATTTCCAGGAAACCGAGAATACTCGTGTGGTGGCCTGTTGCGACAGGAGCCCTGAACGTCTCTTGCAGGTAAAGGCAAAATATCCGTCAATTGAGACCTTCAGTGAGGTTGACGATATACTGAAAAATCCTTTGATCGATGCGGTGGTGATCTCCACTCCGGTTGCTACACACTATGAATTTGCCAGAAAGGCCTTTGAGAACGGCAAGCATGTGCTGGTGGAAAAGCCGGTAACCGCCTCGGTTGCCGAGGCCGAAAAACTTTGTGAGTTAGCTGAAAAGCGTGGTTTGACGTTTATGGTCGACCATACGTTCATTTACACTGGCGCCGTCCGCAAAATAAAAGAGATTATCGACCAGGGAAGTCTTGGCGATCTCTATTATTTTGACTCTGTTCGCATCAATCTCGGCTTGATCCAGCGTGACGTCAATGTCCTGTGGGATTTGGCGCCCCATGACATTGCCATCCTGGATCATCTTGTCAAGGAAAAACCTGTCAGCGTTTGCGCGAACGGCGCGTGTCATGTGGGCAACGGTATCGAGAATGTGGCGTACCTCACCGTATACTTCGCCAGCGGTCTCATCGCTCATTTTCACAACAACTGGCTTTCGCCCGTAAAGGTCCGCACCATGCTCATTGGTGGAGGTAAAAAAACCATTCATTACGATGATATGGAAGTAAGCGAGAAGGTCAAGGTCTACGACAGGGGCGTGGATGTTTCGACCCCGGAAGGCGTGCGAGATGTCCTCGTCTCCTATCGGCTTGGCGACATGTGGGCGCCAAGGCTGGACACAAGTGAAGCTCTCCGGCTGGTTGCAGCGGAGTTCGCTGGATGTATAGAGAGTGGACGTACTCCGATCACCGACGGAATCAATGGCCTAAACGTAGTGAAAGTTCTAGAAGCTTCCGAGATGTCAATCAAGCATAGAGGGAGAGAGGTTAAACTATGAGTAATGAAGAGAAGCAGAGTCTTACGAATGTGACGCTGGGAGAAAACGTCAGGCTGGCCGGTTTTATCAATCTTTACGGGTGTGATGTCGGCGATAATTCAGGGATAGGGGCATTTGTTGAGGTTCAGAAAAATGCCAGGATCGGCAAAAACGTCAAAATATCAAGTCATTCATTTGTCTGCGAGGGTGTAAGCATCGAAGACGATGTTTTCATTGGCCATAATGTTTCTTTTATAAATGATAAACATCCGCGGGCCACCGCGAATGGTCGGCCGCAGATCGAGGAAGACTGGGTATGCATCCCCACTCTGGTGAAAAAAGGCGCTTCCATAGGAACAAGTTCAACAATCCTCTGCGGGGTTACCATTGGAGAGAACGCTATCGTCGGGGCAGGAAGCGTAGTTACCGAGGACGTTCCTGCAAATACGGTTGTTGCTGGAATACCTGCCCGTTTCATCCGTAAAGTCGATGAGGGATCTGAGACTGATCGTTCCGCCTTAAAGCCGGTACCGTTTCTGGACCTGAAGGCGCAGTACCAGACGATCAAATCAGAGATCAAGCCGGCAATAAACAGGGTGCTGGATAATTGTTCCTACGTCCTCGGCCCAGAGGTTGCTGCCTTCGAGAAAGAATTTGCGGCCTATCAGGATGCAGCTTTCGGGGTCGCGGTAAACTCCGGCACTAGTGCCCTGCACCTGGCGCTGCTCTCAGCCGGTATCGGGCCTGGGGATGAGGTAATTACCGTTCCTTTTACCTTTGTCGCCACTGTGGCGGCCATTGTTTATACAGGTGCCAGACCTGTTTTTGTCGATGTCGATCCTCAGACCCTGACAATGGATATCGACCGGATCGAGGCCTCGATCACGTCTCGGACGAAATGCATCCTCCCTGTTCATATTTATGGTCAATCCGCCGAAATGGATCCGATCATGGAAATAGCCCGAAGGCATGGCCTGATCGTCATTGAAGATGCCTGCCAGGCCCACGGAGCCGAATACCATGGCAGGCGTGTGGGGAGCATCGGCGACATGGGTTGTTTCAGCTTCTATCCCGGCAAGAATCTCGGTGCCTATGGTGAAGGCGGGATTGTAACAACAAATGACAGCGCACATGACAAAAACATACGTATGCTGCGCGATTGGGGGGCTGAGAGCAAATACAATCATATACTCAAGGGGTACAACTATCGTATGGAGGGGATGCAGGGAGCCGTCCTGCAGGTCAAGCTTCGGCATTTGGAAAAGTGGACCGAGGCACGACGAAGCCTTGCCGCACTCTACCATAAGCTTCTGGCAGGCACTGGGGCAAAGATTCCGCATGAACTGCCGGCCAACCGCCATGTTTATCATGTGTACGCTATCCGTGTAGCCAGGCGCGACGCACTGCAGCGTGCATTGGCGGAAAAAGGTGTTCACACCGGCATCCATTATCCGGTTCCTGTGCATCTTCAGCCGGCGTATGCGGATCTTGGCTATAAGCCTGGGGATTTTCCTCATTCGGAAGCTGCTGCCAATGAAGTGCTTTCTCTGCCGCTGTATGCTGAATTGCATACAGCTCAACTTGAATATGTGTGCCACAACATCCAGGAGATACTTGAAAATGGAACTCTCGGGTAAAAATATTCTGGTTACAGGCGGAGCCGGTTTTATCGGTTCTCACCTGGTCGATCAACTGCTTGAAGAGGGATGTTTTGTTCGTGTCCTCGATAACCTGAAGAACGGAAAGCTGGAAAATATTTGTCATCACGACAAAAAAAGCAACTTTGAGTTTTTTCCCGGCAGCGTGACCGATCCCTTTGATGTAGCCCAGGGTATGAAAAACATAGATATTGTGTTTCATCTTGCATGCCTGGGGGTTCGCCATTCAATCAAGCATCCATTCGAAAACCATCGGGTCAATGCTGAAGGAACATTGCTGGTCCTGCAGGAAGCAAGGAAAAAGCGTGTAGCAAAATTTATCCATTGCTCATCGTCGGAAGTTTATGGGACTGCGCAGTATGTCCCGATGCCCGAAAACCATCCGACCCTTCCATGCACAGTATATGGAGCCGGGAAACTGGCTGGAGAAGCCTATGCCCGCGCCTACCACACAACATATGGCTTGAATACCGTCGTTATAAGACCTTTTAATGTCTATGGTCCACGTTCTCACCACGAAGGAGATGCCGGAGAATTTATTCCTAAATCGATCGTCCGGGTTTTGAACGATGAGCCTATTCTTGTCTTTGGTGACGGCTCGCAAACCCGCGATTTTACATATGTGGAAGACACTGCGAGAGGTCTTGTCGCTGCTGCAGAGAGTGATGATGCAATAGGCCATACTCTCAATATCGGCAGTAATTTCGAGATTTCGATCAAACGTTTGGCGGAAAGGATACTGGAGAATGCAGGCAACTCGGCATCATGGATACAGCATTCCGAGAGCAGACCCGGAGATGTCTTGCGACTCTTTGCCGATTCAAACATTTTCTTGAAAATGACCAATTGGCAGCCGGCTGTTTCCTTTGAGGATGGTCTGGTAAAAACAATCCATTGGTTCAAGGCGAGACCGGAAAAGGCTTCAGCCTTATTTGCCCAGGAAGCCGGGGTTAACTGGTAGTCGAAATAATTGCCTGCCGTCTTCAAACAATGTCGCGTGAGGAAAGTAATGAATATTCAAGTCCAAAATACTGATCTGGAAGGTGTCGTACTCATAGAACCCGAATATTTTCAGGATCATCGGGGATTTTTTTTTGAAAGCTATCACAAGAAGCGCTTGTCGGAGCATGGCTTCGACCTTGATTTTGTCCAGGACAACCACTCCCGCTCATCGCGTGGCGTACTGCGTGGTTTTCACTGCCAGGACAAGACGGCTCCCCAGTACAGGATGGTTCGGTGCACGGTGGGAGAGGTTTGGGATGCTGTAGTGGATCTGCGGCTGGGGTCTCCCACTTTTGGCAAATGGTATGGTGCCTTACTCACGGCTGAAAACAAGAAACAGATCCTGATGGCGCCGCAGTTCGCGCATGGATTTGTCGTGCTGTCGGAGGTAGCTGAGATTCAGTACAAATGTTCGGGGCACCATAACCCCTCTGCCGAGAAAACCCTTGCATGGGACGATCCCGATGTGAACGTTTCCTGGCCGGTGAAGGATCCGATATTATCAGATCGTGACAGAACTTCCGGCATGAGCCTGAAAGCCTATCGGAACAATCCATTTTTCTAGTTTTTTGATGACCTGTACAAAAATAACCCCTAACAATATAAAGCCTCTAAGGTACTCAATCATCATATCAAGATAACGTTATCAGGAGAATCGAAGCATGATACCAATTACTCGTTTAAGCGTAGGAGAAGCGGAGGCAGCGGCAGCAGCGGATGCAGTTCGATCGGGATGGCTCTCGACCGGCAAACGTGTGCAGAAGTTTGAATCAATGGTGGCAGAATATGTTGGTGCAAAGCATGCTATCGCGACAAGCAGTTGCACCGCTGCCCTTCATCTTGCGCTTATTGCGGCAGGAGTAAAGCCTGGAGATGAAGTTATATGCCCGTCCTACAGCTTTATTGCCACTGCCAATGCCATCCTCTATGCAGGAGCGACCCCGGTATTTGCCGATATTGAACCGATAACATACAATATCTCCCCCGCACATATTGAGAAGGCAATTACGCCACGGACTACCGCGATTCTTCCTGTCAGCCAGATCGGTCTTGCCGCTGATATTCCTGCTATCTTATCGATTGCACGACGTCATGGGCTGAAGGTGGTCGAAGATGCGGCCCCGTCTCTCGGGGCAATGATTGGAAAAGAGCGGCTCGGCAGTCTCAGCGACTTTACATGTTTCAGTTTCGATCCGCGCAAAATACTGACAACCGGTGAAGGAGGAATGATTACAACAAACGACGATGAAGCTGCGGCTCGTCTTATTTCCATGCGGGCGCATTCGGCTTCGGTATCAGCAATTGCGCGTCACACATCTACCGGTGTAATTCTTGAAAGCTATCCTGAGCTGGGATACAATTACAAATTAACTGATATGCAAGGCGGAATAGGAATAGTGCAGATGAGCAGAATTGCCGAAATCATAACTGAACGACGTCGACTTGCAGATCGTTACAATACACTGCTGAAAGATGAAGAAGGAATACAGCTTCCTTATGAACCTGAAGGTTATTTTCATGTTTATCAATCATACATCATAAAATTGTTAAAAAAGACACAGCTGGAGGTGATGGCGAGTCTGGCAAAACAGGATATAGCATCACGACGTATATTGGCGATACATTTGGAACCGGTGTATAAGGACACAAATCTTGAAAACTCACTTGTCGAATCTGAACGAGCATCAAAAGAGGCAATACTGTTGCCGATGTTTGTCGGCCTTACAGACCTTGAGCAGGACGAAGTCGTTCGTGCGCTTAAAATTGCGCTTGATTGAAAATGAAGTGAAATAGGAAAGGAAATCCATGCCGAAAAAACTAGTGATCCTTGGAACAAACGGGAATTGCATAGACATGCTCGATATGATCGAGAGTATAAATTCTCATAACGGCCGCACTGTTTATGAATGTATAGGCTTTCTTGACGACAACCCCTCACTCCATGGAAAAACTGTATGTGGTATCAAGATCCTGGGCCAGCTGACAAGAGCAGGCGAATTTGGAACTTGCTCTTTTGTTAATGGAATCGGCAGCCCAAGCAACTATATCCATAAGGATGAAATCATCTCCAAAACGGGACTATCCCAGGAAAAATTCGAAACATTGATTCATCCTTCAGTGACGGTTTCCAGAACAGCTCTCGTTGGCATGGGAGCTGTAGTTTTCGAAAATGTATCGATTAATTCTAATGTCAGGATTGGAAGTCATGTGATCATCCTTCCCAATTCCATTGTCAGTCATAATGTGGTAATCGGTGATTACACCTGTATTGCCGGAGGGGTTTGTATTTCAGGAGGAACTAAAGTCGGCAGGCAATGTTACTTGGGATCTAACTGCTCTATCATTGGCAACATAGCAATCGGTGATTTCAGTCTTGTCGGAATGGGCAGCGTAGTGCTGGATAATGTCAGAGAGAAGAGTGTCGTTGTTGGAAATCCTGCTAAGGTAATAAGATACGTAAAATAACTTGAGCAAGATAATTATCCTGATAATTATCCCGTCGAAAGGAGATTTCCGACCACTATTACGGTAGAAGTAGAAAAGCAAGTAATTGGCATCAACGGAGCAGGCCCTTCTGGAAGAGTTGCATTTTCCGCGAAACCCAATTCACATTTCCGCATATAATTGCAACAATTCCGTTTTTCCGGAAAGGATCTTCAGGCCGGATGTTCCATGATTGTTCCCATCATGTATATGTTTATCATTTTGTTAAATCGTCATTTAGGAAGTTGAAAAACCGACTATTTGAAAATCCTTGAGAATACGATGTTCGATAGGAATACTTCTCTTGAAACTGGGATTTACCCAGTTCCCGCCAATTGTTTTTTATCCATAACATATTCATGGCTCGAAATGTGCAAGCAGGCTTAACGAAATATCTGCAGTCTGCGTTTTGCCTTACAAGTTAAGCGATAAAAAACGTCAAATAGAATGTTTTCGTTCATTGGAGACATCCAGATCGCATCCTTCTGAATTAGAGCGTTCATGAAAATTGAAAGAAGTGTCTCCCCGATGCTTCTCTCCGTTATCTTCATGCTGCGTTTCTAAAGGCAACAACCTTTATAAAGGAGTAAGATCTATGGTAATTTACCGCAACCCAGGATTGAGAAGAAGAGTCGGTTGTTTCCTCGTGAGTTGGGTATTCCTTTTATTTCCCCAGATCTTAAATGCAGCCACTATCTGGAATGTATCGGATACTCCTAGTCAAGCTGCAGTTACCGACGGAAGAGCGCTTGAGCTTGGGGTGAAATTTCAAGCCGATGTCGGCGGTAATATAACCGGATTGCGTTTTTACAAGGGTGCGGCGAATACCGGTCTCCATGTAGGAAAACTTTGGTCTCGCACGGGTGCGTTGCTTGCCAGTGCCACCTTCACCAATGAGACGACTTCGGGCTGGCAGGAGGTGCAATTTGCAGCCCCTGTAGCGATTCAGGCAGGCACGACCTATGTGGCCTCCTACTACTCACCATCCGGGTACTTTGCGCTGAATAAGGGCTATTTCGCAACATCTTACTATAACCCGCCATTGCGGGCGCTTGCTAACGGAGCGGATGGCGGCAACGGTGTCTATAAATACGGGGAAAGCGGGTTTCCGACCCTGAGCACGAATGCAAACAACTACTGGGTAGACGTTGTGTTTAGTCCGAGCGAAACGGGAGATACGACCCCGCCCACGGTAACGGATTTCACCATTCCGGCTACGGCTACTTCCCTGACCATTTCGATCACCAGTTTTACGGCAACCGATAATGTCGGGGTAACCGGTTACCTGGTCAACGAATCGTCCACATCTCCTTCGCCAACTGCCGGCGGCTGGTCGGCCACAGCCCAGACTTCCTACACCTTCTCGACGGCTGGAACAAAGACTCTTTATGCCTGGGCAAGGGACGCCGCCGGTAATGTATCGACCAGCAGAAGCGCTTCAGTTACTGTCACCACTCAGTCTACGGCTCCGGAGCCGGCCGGCTGGTATACAGGTGACATGCATGTGCATAGAAGCTGCGGCGGATCCCCGATAAGCATGGATATCATGTATGGCACTATGGCTGCACAGAATTTATCGGTTATGTCATTACTGGCAGATATGGGTAATGGTGAAGTTCTGGATCCGGTTGTGGATTTGCCGAAGGTGAACGGACAGGATGATCCAATATCTACTGCTGGACGCATTATCCATTGGGATGCAGAGTGGCATTGGGATGCCACGTACTTCCAGTTTCCGCACCAGGCTCTGGGGGGGCATGTGGTGGCTTTGGGGCTTACCGAGGCCTATCAAATGTGGGAAGAATATACCTATCCGATATTTGAGTGGGCGCATCAACGGAATGGCATCGCCGGATTTGCCCATATGCAGTATTTGGACAACAACATCCCCCAAACCCTTGATTGCTGCAAACCTATAGAATATCCGGTAGAGGTGGCGTTAGGCTCTGCAGATTTTATATCTGAGGATTTGAAAGGCAGCGATTCTTTCATCAACGCCTATTATCGTCTTTTAAATACTGGATTCCGTCCAGGATTTGCCGCCGGTTCGGACTATCCATGCGGTGCGGATGTGGGATCTCTGCTGACCTATGTCCAAGTGGCGGGGGGACAATTGACTTACCGCAACTGGATCGAGGGCATCGCTGAGGGAAGAACGGTAATATCGCGCAATGGGCATAACGAGTTTCTGGTATTGACAGTTAATGGTAACGCAACGCCGGGAGACGAAATTCATTTAACCGGAAGTGGAAGTGTGCCGGTAACAGTAGAATGGAGAGCAAGTCAGAGCCTGACTGGAACAATTGAACTGGTGCAGAACGGCGTCGTTGTGGCCAGCGTGCAAAGATCGGTTGCGTCGGGTGCTCCGGCGAGTTTGAGTGCAACTGTTAATTTTGTCAAGAGTGGTTGGGTGGCCGCTCGCCGAATGGGGAGTAACGGACACCAGGTCCATACCGCCGCAGTATTTGTGATTGTAGATAACGCCCCTGTGCGTACAAGTGTTACAGATGCTGAATTTTACGTCCAGTGGATGGATAACTTACTGACGAAAACATCACCGGGAGGAGAATGGAATTCGTATTTCCCGAATAACCTGGCAGAGGCTCAATCGCGGTACCAGCAGGCGAGGGCTGTCTTTCAGCAGATAGCAGTTGAAGCCGGAGGCGGTGTGGTGGATACTACAGCACCGACGGTAACGGCGTTCACCATTCCGGCTACGGCGACTTCCCTGACCGTTCCGATCACCAGTTTTACGGCAACCGACGACGTCGGGGTGACCGGCTACCTGGTCAATGAAACGGCCACCACTCCTTCGGCAACCGCCGGCGGTTGGTCGGCCACGGCCCAGACTTCCTACACGTTCTCGTCGGCCGGCAGCAAGACTCTTTATGCCTGGGCAAAGGACGCCGCCGGTAACGTATCGGCCGGCAGGAGTGCTTCCGTTACCATTACCCTGACTTCCGCTCAATACAGCATCTGGAGCTCGGCCGCGGTGCCGGTTCAGGCGGCGGTGACCGACGGTCAACCGCTTGAAATCGGTTTGAAATTTCAAGCCGATGTCGGTGGATATATAACAGGCCTGCGTTTTTATAAAGGTGCGGCGAACACCGGCACTCACGTCGGCAACCTTTGGACTCGCACCGGTGCATTGCTGGCCAGTGTCACCTTCACCAACGAAACGTCTTCGGGCTGGCAGGAGGTGCAGTTTGCCAATCCCGTGGCGATTCAGGCCGGCACAACCTATGTAGCCTCCTACCATTCTCCATCCGGGTACTTTGCCCTAGATAAGAACTATTTCGCGACAGATCACTATAATCCGCCACTTTTGGCGCTTGCCAACGGAGCGGATGGCGGCAACGGCGTGTATAAATACGGGACAAGCGGGTTTCCGACCAGTACCGCGAACTCAAACAACTACTGGGTAGATGTGGTTTTCAGTACAAGCTCAACGGGTGCCGATACTACAGCGCCGACGGTAACGGCGTTCACCATTCCGTCTACGGCGACTTCCCTGACCATACCGATCACCAGTTTTACGGCAACCGATAACGTCGGGGTGACCGGCTACCTGGTCAACGAATCGTCCACCACTCCTTCGGCAACCGCCGGCGGGTGGTCGGCCACGGCCCAGACCTCCTACACGTTCTCGTCGGCCGGCAGCAAGACTCTCTATGCCTGGGCAAAGGACGCCGCCGGTAATGTGTCGGCAGCCAGGAGTGCTTCCGTTACTATTACGCTTGCCGATACTACAGCGCCGACGGTAACGGCGTTCACCATTCCGTCTACGGCGACTTCCCTGACCATACCGATCACCAGTTTTACGGCAACCGATAACGTCGGGGTGACCGGCTACCTGGTCAACGAATCGTCCACCACTCCTTCGGCAACCGCCGGCGGGTGGTCGGCCACGGCCCAGACCTCCTACACGTTCTCGTCGGCCGGCAGCAAGACTCTCTATGCCTGGGCAAAGGACGCCGCCGGTAATGTGTCGGCAGCCAGGAGTGCTTCCGTTACTATTACGCTTGCCGATACTACAGCGCCGACGGTAACGGCGTTCACCATTCCGTCTACGGCGACTTCCCTGACCGTACCGATCACCAGTTTTACGGCAACCGACGACATCGGGGTGACCGGTTACCTGGTCAACGAATCGTCCACTACTCCTTCGGCAACTGCCGGCGGTTGGTCGGCCACGGCCCAGACCTCCTACACGTTCTCCACGGCGGGCAGCAAGACTCTCCATGCCTGGGCAAAGGACGCCGCCGGTAATGTGTCGACTAGCAGGAGTGCTTCAGTTACCATTAACCTGACTTCCACTCAATACAGCATATGGAGCTCGGCCGCTGTGCCGGTTCAGGCGGCGGTGACCGACGGGACACCGCTTGAGATCGGGGTAAAATTTCAAGCCGATGTCGGTGGCTATATAACGGGCCTGCGTTTTTATAAAGGTGCGGCGAATAGCGGCGTTCACGTCGGCAACCTTTGGACTCGCACCGGTGCATTGCTGACCAGTGTCACCTTCACCAACGAAACGTCTTCTGGCTGGCAGGAGGTGCAGTTTGCCACTCCCGTGGCGATTCTGGCCGGCACGACCTATGTAGCCTCCTATCATTCTCCATCCGGGTATTTTGCCCTGGATAAGAACTATTTTGCCTCGGCTTACTATAACCCGCCACTGCGGGCACTTGCCAACGGAGTGGATGGCGGCAACGGCGTGTATAAATACGGGACAAGCGGGTTTCCGACCAGTACCGCGAACTCGAACAACTACTGGGTAGACGTGGTTTTCAGCTCGAGCTCAACGGGTGGCGATACTACAGCGCCGATGGTAACGGAGTTCACCATTCCGGCTACTTCCGATTCGCTCACCGTACCGATCACCAGTTTTACGGCAACCGACGACGTCGGGGTGACCGGCTACCTGGTCAACGAATCGTCCACCATTCCTTCGGCTACTGCCGGCGGTTGGTCGGCCACTGCCCAGACTTCCTACACATTCTCGACGGCCGGCAGCAAGACTCTTTATGCCTGGGCAAAGGACGCCACCGGTAATGTGTCGGCAGCCAGGAGTGCTTCCGTTACTATTACGCTTTCCGATGCAACGGCGCCCATTGTCACGGCGGTATTGCCTCCCGATAATGCTCTAGCCGTCAGTACCGGAACAAGCCTGAATGTAGTATTCAGTGAAGCGATGAACGCTTCGACTGTTAATGGGACAACATTTCAGTTGCGTGACTCTGCAAATGTTACGCTGGCTGCTACTGTAGCCTATGACAGTCAAAAGAACACGGCGACCTTAACACCGAACAACCCGATTCCGGTTTCAACGTCTTATACAGCCGTTATCAAAGGAGGATCCTCCGGCGTAAAAGATGTTGCCGGCAATCCATTAGCCTCTGATTACACATGGGGGTTCGACAGCAGCGCCTCATCTCCGTTTGGCGACGGCCCCGGCGGACCTATTCTGATAATCACCTCGGAGGCTGATCCCTTCAGTCGTTACTTCGCGGAGATCCTGTTGGCTGAAGGTCTGAACTCCTTTGCCGTTCGGGACATTTCCATGGTGACTGCGCTGTTGCTGGCACAGTATGATGTCGCGATCCTGGGGAATATTCCAATAACCTCGGCGCAGGTGACCATGTTCAGCGACTGGGTAAATAGCGGGGGGAACCTGATTGCCATGCGGCCGGACAAAAAGCTGGCAGGGCTTCTCGGGCTGGTCGACACTTCGACGACCCTTTCAGAGGGCTATCTCCTGGTAAATACATCATCCGAACACGGCACAGGCATCGTAGGCCAGACCATTCAATATCACGGCACAGCGGACCGCTATAATCTTGGAAACGCCGTGAGTGTGGCAACCCTTTATGCAAACTCCACAACGGCAACTTCAAACCCGGCGGTGACCTTGCGCAGCGTAGGGTCGAACGGCGGACAAGCAGCGGCATTCACATTCGACTTGGCGCGTTCAGTCGTCTATACAAGACAAGGCAATCCGAATTGGGTGGATCAGGACCGGGATGGCAGGCCTCCGACACGTGCAAATGATCTTTTCTATGGCGCTGCGGCCTGGGATCCCCAACCCGACTGGATAGATCTGAACAAAGTTGCCATACCGCAGGCAGATGAACAACAGAGATTACTGGCCAATATGATTATCCGGATGAATGCCGACAAGAAACCGTTGCCGCGGTTCTGGTACTTTCCGTATGACTATGAAGCAGTGGTCATCATGAGCGGGGATGACCATGGTAACCTGTATGGCGGTAATGGAACTGCAGGGCGCTTTGAAGCCGAATTAGCGGCCAGCATGGACGGGTGTTCTCTTGACGACTGGTCATGCATTCGAAGTTCAAGCTACTTGATAGCAGACTATCCTCCCGGTATCATTACGGATCAGCAAGCATTTTCCTACAATGCCGAAGGCTTTGAAATGGGGGTTCATATTAATACGAATTGCTCGCAATACACGGGCGATATGCTGGCAAACTATTTCAGCCAGCAGATGTATACATGGCGGAATATGTTCCCAAGCCTTCCGCCGCAGGTCAGTCATCGGCAGCACTGTATCGCCTGGAGCGGCTACACGCTTCTGCCGGAGGAAGAGGTAAGGTATGGAATTCGGTTGGATGTCAACTATTACTATTGGCCTTCGGGATGGGCTGCAAACCCCGGTTTTTTCACTGGGTCGGGGATGCCGATGCGATTTACCGACATCGATGGCAACCTGATTGATGTTTACCAGGCAACCACTCAGATGACCGATGAGTCCGGACAGACCTATCCTTACACAATAAATACCTTGCTTGATCGGGCGATCGGCCCGGAGAAGTATTACGGAGTTTTTACTGCGAACATGCATACCGATTATGAGACCTCGACCAATTACAACGCAATTATCTCATCGGCACAAGCGCGAGGCGTACCGGTTATTTCAGCAAAGCAAATGCTGAAATGGCTTGATGGACGGAACGGATCAAACTTCAGTAATGTAACGTGGACCAACAACGTGCTTGGATTTACGATCTCGCAGGGACAGGGTGCAAAAGGTCTTCAGGCAACCGTGCCGATTCCGTCTGGCCGCGAAATCACCCATGTTACTTACAACGGAGCTCCAGTCGGGTATTCCATCGACACGATTAAAGGTATTGAATATGCGGTTTTTCCAGCTCTCACGGGTTCTTATTCAGTCACCATGAATGCTGATACCACAGCCCCCGTAGTGGTTGGTAATACGCCGCCGGCCGGTGCAGTCGAGGTGCCGACACTCACCGCGGTTACCGTCAAATTCTCCGAACCTATGAGCGCCATCACTATTAATGGCAATACCTTTCAGCTGATACATTCCGGTGGTGCTGCCATTTCCGCTTTAGTCACCTACAGTGGCTCAACCTATGAGGCCACCCTGACGCCTGCTGCTGCGCTGGAAAACAACGTAAGGTACACGGCTGTGGTCCGTGGCGGGACTGGCGGCGTAACCGATCTGGCCGGTAATCCACTGCAAAGCGATTATAGCTGGTCGTTTACAACTGCTACGGAAGCTTCGGATCGATACAGTATATGGAATGATGCCACAGTGCCCAGCAAGGCGGCGGTGACCGACGGTAAAGCGATTGAAGTAGGGGTGAAATTTGGGGTCGATGTCAATGGCTATATAACGGGAGTGCGTTTTTACAAGGGTGCGGCTAATACCGGGCTCCATGTCGGTAATCTTTGGACTCGCACGGGTATACTTCTTGCCAGTGCTACTTTTACCAACGAGACGGCTTCCGGCTGGCAGGAGGTGCGATTTGCAACTCCAGTGGCGGTTCAGGCCGGCACGACGTATATCGCTTCATACCATTCACCGACCGGCTATTTTGCCTTGGATGCGGGGTATTTTGCAACGGATTATTATAATCCGCCACTGTTTGCACTTGCCAATGGAGAGGATGGCGGCAACGGTGTGTACAAATATGGGGTAAGCGGGTTTCCTACAAGTACCGCGAACTCGAGCAACTATTGGGTGGATGTAGTGTTTACTCCGTAATCTAACACACCACAAGGGCAGTCTTTCTTGTGGTGGATTATGGTCAAAAAATCTCCGGCTGGAATATGAAAGAATTGTTCTCCAGCGGGATCGGATATTCTGTTTAGAGGTGATGGATGAGGCAAAAAATCGTGGTGATCGGTGGAGGTCTCGCCGGGTCATTACTCTGCAATGAGTTGGTTAAACATGCCGATGTGACACTGCTTGAGATCGGCAGTAAAAATTCCATTCGGTATCCCCGGATCGGTTTCGACAGGAAAAAGCTGGCGGAAGTGTCCACATTCTGTTTTGGCGGTGGGGGGACAACCAATCTTTGGCATAATGGCTTGATCCCTATCAGCCAAAATGACATCGTTGGCCGGAAATTTGCCGAGGTGGTGGCCGAGGCGCAGTCTTTCACCGATGAGGCGGCATCTGCTCTGTGTTTTAATAAAGAGCCCTATTCCCTGGCCTATGAAAAAATGGTATCGGAAGTTACCTCAATTGCCGAACGAATCGGTGGTTTTTCCGATGGCATCGATTGTTTGATTTATCCGAAAAAGTTCAAAAAACTTAAGGTGGACTCAAGGGTCAACGATTTCTACTCTGCTTCGAACATCGGTTTCGTTGCCGACGGCAGACGGATCAAGACCGTTACCTACATGATCGATGGGAAAGAGTTTTCCTTGGATGCCGATGTTGTGATAGTCGCTGCAGGAGCGCTGGGCAGCCCCAAAATTTTAAAAGAGATCATTCAGGCATCCGGGCATTGCTTTCTGAGTCTGGGTACCGGGTTTATCGACCATCCGATGGGTTTTGTCGGTAAAGTACGATTCGACAAAAGGGTTGCCGGGTTGATCGGCAAACTCTCGATGTATGACAAGGGTGACTATGTCAGTCGAAATGCCGTTCGTCTGAGGAGCGCATGCGGACAGTATACCTGCTGCGCCTTCTTCCGGCCGGCTTTGACCATGGATAATCGCCTTTCCGTGTATAAATACAAATCCCTGCTGGGAGCCAGCAGCGGTTTTGCCAGGTTCAGAAATGCTTTTTCCCGGAAGATATTCCATCCGGATATAGTGGCGGAAATTTTTTCCCATCTGTTCAGGGTGAATATTCCTAGTCGCACCTATAATATTCTGTTCATCGCCGAGCAGAAGCGCGGCAACAATCGGGTCTATTACGATGGCGAAAACCTGAGAGTCGACTGGTCCATCTCGGCAGATGAACTGGCTATTTACAGAACCCTTTTGGAAAAACTTCAAGGGATGTTGCTGCCCGTTGCCGAGGAGGTGAACCTTGTAACGAATATCACCGAAGACTGGCTCTGGTCTGCCGCCCATCATTCCTGCACGGTGCCTCTGGGCAGCAGCGCAGAGGATCTCGTCGATGAAGATCTCAGGCTGAAATTCTTAGATAATGTTTTTGTGTGCGATGGTTCCATAATTCAGGAACATTCATATGCCAATACCGGCCTCGCCATAGGCCAGCTGGCCTTGCGCCTGGCAAAGAGAGTGTGTGATGTCCCGGCATGAGCCGACAGGCAAAATGGTCCTTGTGACCGGAGCCAGCGGCTTTCTGGGGAGCAGAACGGTCGCCGTTCTCTCGCAACACGGGTGCGTGGTCCGGGCTCTGGTCAGAAAAACCTCACGTACCGACCATTTGCGCCTGCCCAACGTGACAATCTTCCGTGGCGATGTTGGCGATGCCGAATCCATGAAACCGGCTTTCGAGGGAGTGGAATACGTCATTCACGCGGCTGCCGATACCAGCGGCAATAAAGAAGAAGGAAAGCTGAGCACCATTCAAGGAACAAAAAACATTCTGGCCCTCTGCGGGCAATACCAGGTCAAGAAGCTGGTCTATATCAGTTCCTGCAGCGTTTACGGAGTGTCCGACTACAAAGCGGGCGAGGTGGTTACCGAAGAATCATCGCTGGAGCGGTTTCCCGATAAGCGGGGGAGCTATTCCGATTGCAAATTCAGGGCCGAGCGATTGGTTGTCAGGGCCATGGGCGAGGGGGCAGTTCCCATTGTTTGTCTGAGACCGGGAACAATTTACGGCCCCGGCGGAGATGTATATACGCCGATGCTGGGTGTATCTCTCGGCAGCAAAGCTTTTGCCGTTATCGGCGACGGCCGTTTTGTCCTGCCGCTGGTCTATGTGGATAATATGGTCGAGGCCATTTTGGCTGCGATGAAAAATCAAAACAGCACAAACAAAATCTACAATGTAGTAGATCCGGAAAAAGTGACGAAAAAGGAGTACATGGAAGGACTTGTGAAAAAGCTTTTTCCAAGTGCCCGTACTGTGTATGTCCCTTTCGGCCTGCTGAAAGCCGTAGTGTTTCTTCAGGAGAAAGTATTCAAGGCCTTGAAAAGACAACCGGTTCTCACTACCTATCGACTCGTTTCTTCACAAAAACCTGTGGTGTACGATGCTTTAAAGATAACCCGCGATCTGGCATGGAAACCGCCGGTTACGGTTGAAACTGCTTTCAATGCTGTTGTTCAATATGAAAGAGGCATACGTTAAATGTGTGGAATTTTTGGAGTAGTGACGCCAAATCCCAGTCGCGGTTTCCTGCAGAGGGCGACCGATACCCTGACTCACCGAGGCCCTGACGATGCCGGCTATTACCTTGATGACCATGCTGGTCTTGGTCATCGCCGTTTAAGTATCATTGACGTTTCAGGCGGTCATCAGCCGGTTTTCAATGAAGATCGCACGAAGTGCATCGTTTTCAACGGGGAAATCTATAACTACGCCGATCTGAGAAGCCGACTTCTCGGCCTGGGGCACCGTTTTGCAACGAACGGGGATACGGAAACCATCCTCCATGCTTATGAAGAATGGGGTGAGTCATGCGTCGAACAGCTCAGGGGTATGTTTGCCTTCGCCATCTGGGATGCTGCGGAACGGGTTCTTTTTCTCAGCCGCGACAGGTTTGGCATAAAACCCCTTTTTTATGGAGAGTACCGGGGTGGCTTCTGCTTTGCCTCGGAGATGAAGGCGATACTTGCCGATGACCGATTTCCCCGGGAAATGGATGAGCAAGCCCTGGCCGGATATTTCACCCTTTCGTACATTCCGGGTGAGATGACGATCTATAAAGATATCCGGAAGCTTCTGCCGGGTCATAACCTCACGTGGCGCGACGGTATATCCACCATCAGGAAGTATTGGGACCTGACATTTCATCCGGAACAGGGAAGAAGCGAAAAATTCTTCATCCAAGGGGCAATGGACCACCTTCGGGAGTCGGTGGGGATTCATCTTATGAGCGAGGTGCCCCTGGGCGCCTTTCTCAGCGGAGGAGTCGATTCGAGCACCGTGGTTGCCTTGATGAGCGGGTTTTCCGATACTCCGATCAATACCATCTGCATGGGATTTGGCGGCGAAGTCGGCGGCTACCTGGACGAAAGAGGGTACGCCAGGCAGGTCGCCGATCGATATCGAACCAGCCACAGGGAATTCGAGGTGCTGCCCAGCGCCGAAGGGTTGATTGAAACCATCGTGACGGCTTTCGACGAACCCTTTGCCGATGATTCGGCTATTCCATCCTATTATGTCTGTAAAACTGCTCGGGAAAATGTAACAGTCGCTCTTTCCGGCTTAGGTGGTGACGAAGTTTTTACCGGCTATGAGCGGTATCTGGGCTTTTTGCTGAGCGGTTTGTTCAGGCGAGTACCTTCCTTCGTCCGCCAAGGCTTGATCTGCCCCTTGATCGAAAGACTGCCGGAAAGAGCCGATGGACACTACACAATCAACCACATGAAGCGTTTTGTCCGCTCTTCGGCATTGCCTCCGGACGAATGCTATTTCGGCTTTATCAACAAGATACAGCCTGAAATAAGGAATAATTTCTTTGCCTGCCATGAACATTTCGAAATTCAGCAGAAGTATGCAAGGAATATTTTCCTGGACCATTTTAATTCGAGCAATGTGTCGGGAAATTCCGATTCAATCAACCGGGCATTGTACTGTGACATCAAAACCTATCTCCCCGAGGACATTCTTGCCGTCACCGACCGCATGAGCATGCAGAATTCGCTTGAAGTTCGTGTCCCTTTCCTTGACCACAAATTTGTTCAATTCTGCGCCACAATACCTCCCGAGATGAAAATGAGATGGTTGAAAAAGAAGTATTTATTAAAAAAAGCAGTTCGCGATATTATCCCCCGCGAGGTCATTCATCATCGGAAGCAAGGTTTTGTCGGGCCGATGACGAATTGGCTTAAAAACGAATTGAAGCCGTATGTCTTTGAAAGTCTTTCGGAGGCGAGTCTGCGGAAACACAATCTCCTTCATTATCCGACGGTAAAGAGAATCCTCGAGGAACATTTTTCCGGGAAGGAAATCCATGACACCCTTATCTGGTCCATGGTTATTTTCCAGGCGTGGTACGGCAAATACATGACCAACCGAAAAGTGAGCTGATGGCTGAGATACTTTTTTACCTCCTGTTGCTTTTGTTGCTTTATCCCTATCTTCTCTATCCTTGTCTAGTTTCCGTCTATGCGAAATTAGCCGGCAGGAACTGGAAGCT
This sequence comes from Desulfobulbaceae bacterium BRH_c16a, assembly GCA_000961725.1. Classification (GTDB taxonomy): domain Bacteria; phylum Desulfobacterota; class Desulfobulbia; order Desulfobulbales; family Desulfocapsaceae; genus Desulforhopalus_A. The sequence continues at coordinate 142,221 of LADS01000004.1, read as the reverse complement.
CGGTGACTCTCAGCCGCATATTTCCATTATTATTTCCGTATACAATGAAGAAGGGGTGATCCGGGAAAAAATTGATAACACTCTTGATCTCATATATCCTGAGCACTTGCTTGAGATCTGTGTTGTTTCCGACGGTTCGACGGACCGAACCAATGAGATTGTCGAGTCCTTCGACCCGTCCAGAGTGAAGCTGAAGGCATTTTCAGAGAGAAAAGGGAAAACGGCCTGCCTCAACCGGATTGTTCCCGACGCTCAAGGCGATATCATTCTTTTCACCGATGCAAATTCGATGTTTCCTCCCGATCTCCTTCAGAAATTATCTGGGAATTTCTCCTCTGAAAACGAAAAGATCGGCCTGGTCACCGGCTGGACGAAATACCGTAAACCGGGAGGGACCGAAGAAACGGTTGGCCTCTATGCCCGCCTGGAGATGTTAACCAAAAAGGCTGAGAGCATGATTTCCTCATGCGTCGGAGCCGATGGAGCGGTGTTTGCCATCAGGAAAAATCTCTATCTTCCTCTGCTGGATGGCGACATCAATGATTTTGTCATTCCGTTGAATGTTATCGCGCAGGGGAAAAGGGTCGTCCTCGACCCGGCAGTCTACTGCTTTGAGCAGCCCGGTGAAAATGAGTCAAAGGAATACCGCAGACAGGTGCGTATCACCAACAGGACGCTTGGCGCGATCGGTCGCAATAGAGGGTTCCTCAATCCTTTTCAGTATGGATCATTCAGTTTTTTCCTGTTTTCTCATAAGATACTGCGTTTTCTCGTGCCGTTTACCTTCCTGGGTGCGCTCATCACTGCCGTATCCCTCATAAACGAATCGATTTTCTACGCAGGTTTTGTTACCGCTCAGCTCATTTTTGTCGGTATCGGCATCGCCGGAATGTTGAAACTCTTCTCCGGTCGATTGACACAACTCTGTTCATTTTTTCTGCTGACCATTATCGCACAATCAGTCGGTTGGCTGCGATGGACATCGGGAAAAGCCGATGTCATGTGGAAGCCGGTACGATAGCTGGAATGCTGACAATGAAATTGCTGAAAGGCTTTTTTGTGAAATGCGACCTGAGAAAGACCTTGCTCTGGTCTTTGGCGATCATCGTTTTGACCTTGACGGTAATCCAACTCGGCATACCGATTCTGGAAGATTTTCTCATTATCGATAAGCAGGTACCTCATGTTGAAGCACTGGTGGTAATGGCAGGATCCATGCCGGAACGTCTCCCCGCTGCTGCACGTTTATTTCAGGAGGGGATATCGCGAAAGATCCTGTTGACCAATGACGGGATATTAGGTGCATGGTCCGAGGAGAAACAGCGTAATTTATATCGTGTCGAGTGGGCGGAATTTTGCTTGACGAAAATGCAGGTTCCCGAGGAGGCGGTAGTCAAGCTGGCCTACTCGTCAAGTGGCTCAATTTACGACGCAATGAACTCTCGGACAGAGATCCTCGATAAAGGAATAAAGAGCATTATCATTGTGACCTCCGATTATCATACAAGAAGATCATTGTGGTGCTTCGAAAGGGTCTTGCGAGATCATCCCGTTACGATTGGTGTTTATCCTGCGAAATCCGAGGTGAGTACCTCGTCGGATTGCAAAAAGTTCCTGGAATTGTGCCGTGAAATGATAAAATATGTATATTACATCTATAGTTACAGAAATATTGAATAAAAAAGCGTAACTGTAAATCCTTTCCGCCGACTCGTCTCGCATTTCAATGGAACAATCATTGAACTCTTCCGACACCACCGTCCGGTAAATGTCTTTTTGCTTGTTTTTATGCTGAATTGGAATATTTTCCATCTTGTAATTTGACAGATGTGCCGATCATCCCCTACACTGTCAATATCTTCTTTTACCAATGAATTCCATAGAATCAGAATTTTATGTCACCTCGACAGCGACCGGTCTACGCCGTACTTGCGATTATCTGCTTGATTGCCTTTCCGTTCTGCGCAGATTTTTTGATCAGGAATTATCTGGTCATGCCGTCATTTATCCGGTTGGAAAATCATCTGGCCCAAAAGGATCTCATTCGGTGTGTCGAGGCAATTTCAGGCGAACAGCACCACCTCGGCAAACTGGCCACCGATTGGGCGGTATGGGATGACACATATGAGTTTGCCGAGAACTGGAATAGCGGGTATCAGGATTCAAATCTGCAACCCGAGGCCCTCGCCAATGTTGGTATTCACATGATCCTTTTTCTCTCGAAAGAAGGGAGAGTGGAATTTGCCAAGAGCGTCGATCCGACAAGGGGAGTGGAACTTTCCAGGCAGGCGTTATCCGGAAATGAATTTCCACCGGAACACCCGCTTGTTCGAACCGGATATGGAAAGGCGGTTAAAAGTACAGGTATTACGCTCACGCCGTATGGTCCGCTCCTGATCGCCGCAAATCGGATATTGCCGTCGCAGGGCAATGATCCTCCGCGGGGGACGCTGGTGATGGGGCGTTTTCTGAATGGCACCGTCATCGGCGATCTCAACCGGCAGACCCAAATTTCCTTCACAATTAAGACACGGGATTCGGACCAGTTGGAAGAAATTGAACGGCGGCTTTTAACGGCAGGAAGTGCGAACATGGTGTTTGACAATTCCCGCAATGACAGTTTTCTCCATGGGTTTGCGAGCATTGCCGGTATAGACAACAAACCGGCTCTCATCATCCATGCCCGTCTCCCGCGTGAACTCTACATGCGAGGGGTCGAGACTGCGCGTTTTGTTTCATGGACGATCCTTTGCTCAGTTCTGATGATTGGTTGTACTTGCATGGTTTTATTTGTTTTTTATCGGAAGAGAGTTCATGCGCACCGCGCTCGTATGGAAGCACTCATAAAAGAACGTACAGCCGAATTAACCAACTCGGATGCCAGGTACAAGGCGCTGGTGGAAGCGGCTTCCGAGGGCATTGCAATTTTGCAGGATGGGTATTGTATCGATCTCAATGGCCGAGCTCAGGAAATGTTCGGGTATGATAATGGTGAATTTATCGGGAGAATAACAACCGATTTGATTGCCCCTGCGGAAAGAGGTTTTGTGCAAAAGAAGATAGTTCAGCATTATGGAAAACCCTATGAAACACTAGGGCTTCGTAAAGATGGCTCAACTTTTCCACTGCTGATCCAGGGAAAAAGCATAAGCTCTGAGAATAAAGCTGTCAGAGCTGCGACATTTCAGGATTTGACTGAAAAAAAACGCGAGGAAGAAGAAAGAAATAAACTTGAAAAACGACTTGAACGGTCGGAGAAAATGGAATCGATCGGACTTATGGCCGGAGGGGTCGCTCATGATCTGAACAACATTCTTTCCGGTGTTGTTACATATCCCGAGCTCATTCTGTTGAATCTGCCGCAGGACAGTAAAATCCGCCGTCCCCTGGAAGAGATCCAGAAAGCAGGGCGACGGGCGGCAGAGGTTGTCGCCGATCTGCTCACCGTTGCCCGTGGAATTGCCATGGTCATGACCCCGCTCAATCTTAATACGATTATCGATGACTACCTGGGGTCGCCGGAATACACAACCCTCAAAAAGTATCATCCCCTTGTCGAGGTAAAGACCAACCTCGATCAGGATATCCCGCCAGTGCTGGGCTCAATCGTACATATCACCAAAAGTTTGATGAATCTTGTTACCAATGGAGCGGAAGCAATCGATGGATTGGGGATAATCACCATAGAAACCGCCCGCGAAAGGATCAGTGAGTCGCAAGTCTTGATATTCGGAATGGGCGAAGGGGAATATGTGGTACTCTCCGTCCATGACAATGGCCCCGGCATTTCCCCGGAAGATCAGGTCCATATTTTTGAACCATTCTATTCCCGCAAGATTACAGCGAGGAGCGGAACAGGTTTAGGGCTTGCAGTGGTCTGGAATACCATGCAGGACCACAAGGGCTCAGTCAGTGTCAAGAGCAGCGATAAGGGTTCGGTTTTCCGGTTATACTTTCCGGCAACCAAACAGGCCATCGCATCTGTTGAAAAACCGGCGACTCTGGCATATCTGCAGGGAAACTTTGAAAAAATACTGGTAGTTGACGATGACGGTCAACAGCTTCTTATTGCCGAACAACTGCTGACTGCGCTGAACTATACTCCTTGCCTTGTCAATTCCGGAGAGGCTGCTCTTGCCTTCCTGCAACAGGAACCGGCAGCACTTGTGATACTCGATATGATTATGAGCACCGGCATGAATGGACTTGAGACGTATACGACAATTCTTGCTCGGTTTCCCGGGCAGAAAGCTCTTATCGCCAGTGGATTTTCCGAGAACGTCGATGTCCAGCAGGCAAGAGATCTTGGTGCCAGTGCTTTTGTGAGGAAACCATATTCATTAGGTGAGATGGGCAGCGCCATTAAGCAGACCCTGGCAGAATAAGGCATGCGGGGGAAAAGGTCTCGCTGTCTTCGATCTTTCTCGAACCAGCCGCTGCGGCAGCAGTTTCTCTATGATCTGCCCTATTTGTAATCGTTCACCGGAACAACATCAAAAGACTGCATAACCCGGATCTGTAACCGTTCATCCAGTGCTCCAGGTTCGTTCAAGCAGGCCGCCGAGCAGGTAAGCGACCATCGGGAGACTCCGATAGTTGGCTATGTGAGGTGGCCTGATCGGACGAAAATGGGGTGCTGGTGAACGGTTACCCCTATTTCAGGAGGGGATGCCCCATGCTTTGTCGTTGTTCGACATATGCTTCTGCTACTTTTCTCGCAATATTTCGAATTCGGCCGATATATCTGGTTCGCTCATTCACACTGATTGCTTTTCGTGCATCGAGCAGATTAAAGGTGTGGGAGCATTTGAGGCAATAATCGTAGGCGGGAAGAATAAGTTTTTTATCTACAAGTTTCAGCGCCTCGGCTTCATAGACATCGAAAAACATGAGCAGTTTTTCGACATTGGCTTCTTCAAAGTTAAAAGTCGAAAATTCGACTTCCGCCTGATGAAAAATCTCACCATAGGTTATTTCATTGTTCCAGGTGATATCGTAGACACTCTCCACGCCCTGCAGGTACATCGCGATTCGTTCAAGGCCATAGGTTATTTCTACGGTTGTCGGGTAGAGATCGATTGAGCCGGCCTGTTGAAAATAGGTGAATTGGGTAATTTCCATACCGTCCAGCCATACTTCCCAGCCAAGACCCGAGGCGCCAAGAGTGGGTGATTCCCAGTCGTCTTCGACAAAACGAATATCGTGTTCAAGCAGGTTGAGGCCGAAGCGCTCCAGGCTGCCAAGATAGAGCTCCTGGATGTTCAGCGGGGAAGGCTTTATCACCACCTGGTATTGATAGTAGTGCTGCAGCCGATTGGGGTTGTCGCCGTATCGTCCGTCGGTAGGTCTGCGTGAGGGTTGAGGATAAGCGGATTTCCACGGTTCGGGCCCAAGTGCCCGTAACAGTGTCGCCGGATGAAATGTTCCGGCGCCGACTTCCATGTCGTACGGCTGCTGAATAACACAACCCTGTTCAGCCCAGTAACTACTTAATGCAAAAATTATGTCTTGAAAGTTCATCTCATTTCCTCATTTTCTCACATTGTTCAAGGAATGCCGATTGTCGTCCGACATGGGAATGCAGCGCCGACTCCCTACGATTGTCCGGGTAGTATATAATTGCTATCTTGACTTTTGTCTACTGGGTCATCATTATATCCCCAACAAAGGTATACAGAATTTGGCAACTTTTCCGCGGAAATCATAACCGCCCTCTCTTTTTTGGACACATACAATGCAGAAATTTGAAAATATCGGGCAATCCGCTGACATTGCACAACTTCTCAAGAGTGTGCGAGCCATCGCCGTGGTCGGTTTATCGCCGAAAGAAAACAGGCCGAGCAATATGGTCGGACGCTACCTCCTTGATGCCGGATATACGATTTACCCCGTTAATCCGGGACACACAAAAATCCTCGGGCAAACTTGCTACGCCGATTTAGCATCGGTGCCTTACCCTGTAGATATTGTCGATATATTCAGAAAATCCGAAGATGTTCCGGCTATCGTCGAGCAGGCTGTTTCGTTGAACCCTCTGCCCAAGGCCATCTGGATGCAACAGGGGATAATCAACGAATCCGCCGCAGAACTTGCCCTGAACAATGGCATCTATGTTGTCATGGACAGGTGCATGAAAATCGATCATATGAATTTCATTCAAAGATAGTTCATTCACCTCTCTCTCATTCTCCTGTTTTTCCATGGAACCAAAGACACTCAGCATCCGTGGCGCACGGATGCACAATCTCAAAAATATCGATGTCGATCTGCCACGCAATAAACTTGTTGTTTTCACAGGATTATCTGGCTCAGGCAAATCGACGCTTGCTTTTGATACGCTTTACGCCGAAGGGCAACGTCGCTATGTCGAGTCGCTTTCGACCTACGCCCGCCAGTTTCTCGGACAGATGGACAAGCCTGATGTGGACGCCCTGGAAGGACTCTCTCCGGCAGTTTCGATAGAGCAGAAGACCACCAGCAAGAATCCTCGTTCGACGGTCGGAACGGTGACCGAGATCTACGATTACCTGCGCCTGCTGTTTGCGCGGTGCGGACACCCGCATTGCCATCAGTGCGGCAGTGAAATTCATGCGCAGTCTATCGAGGATATGGTAGGTGCGCTCATGCAGCTGCCCGAGGACACCAAGGTCATTCTTCTTGCCCCTTTAGTGACGGAAAGGAAAGGGCGCCATGAACAGCTGCTGGCGAGAATCCGCAAGGAAGGATTTGTGCGGGTGCGGATCGATGGAGATATCCTGCACGCAGACGACATCACCGCGCTCGACAAAAACAAGAAGCATTCGATTGAGATTGTCGTTGATCGTCTGGTGATTAAAGAATCCATTCGTCGGCGTTTATCCGACTCGGTCAGTACCGCTGTGAAGCTTACCGAAGGTTTTCTATCGGTTGTCTTTCCCGACGGCGGCCCGGAGCAACTGTTCAGTGAATTCGCCGCCTGCCATAAATGCGGGATCTCCATGCCGCCGATATCGACCCAGCTGTTCTCTTTCAACAATCCGCAAGGGGCGTGCGTCGAGTGCGGCGGCCTGGGCGTCAAGCAGTTCTTCGATCCGGCGTTGATAGTGCCCGACCCCGGCAAATCGATCGGCGAAGGAGCGATCGCTCCATGGGGCTGGCGGAAGGAAGAGACCTATACCGGGCATTTATTGGAATCGGTGGCCAGGCATTATGGCGTTACTCTGGCAACACCATTTGGCGATCTGTCGAAAAAAGTTCAGAACGTGTATCTCTACGGTTCCGGCGAGGAGCAGATCAAGTTCTTCTACCGGAAAGGCAGCCGGGAGATGTCGGCGGTCAATCGTTTCGAAGGAGTCATTCCGCAACTTGATCGAAGGTTTCACGAGACCCAGTCGTCGATGATTCGCGATGAACTCGGCAAGTACATGAACGAACAGCGTTGTCCGCTTTGTTCGGGCGCAAGGCTGAAACCGGAAGCGTTATCGGTGCGGGTCGGTCCATGGTCCATCTACGATATCACCTGCTTATCCATTGAAAAGCTGCTGGAACACATTCCCCTCTTGCCTTTTTCGGCACGGGAACGGAAGATAAGTGAGCCCATTCTCAAGGAGATTGTCGATCGCCTCTCGTTTCTTGAAGACGTTGGTCTTGGATATCTTTCCCTGGAAAGAAGAGCTGGAACCCTGTCGGGAGGAGAGGCGCAGCGCATCCGCCTGGCATCCCAGATTGGATCGCGTTTGGCCGGGGTATTGTACATTCTTGATGAGCCGAGTATTGGTCTGCATCAGCGCGATAATCAGAAATTGATCAATACTCTTCTTGAGCTGCGCGATCTCGGCAACAGCGTGATTGTCGTCGAACATGACACCGATACCATACTGGCTGCCGATCATGTGCTCGATATGGGGCCTGGGGCGGGAATTCACGGGGGGAATGTGGTGTACAACGGCCAGGTCTCAGGACTTCTGACCAGCAAAGAATCGATAACCGGTGCATACTTGTCCGGTCGACTGGCGATAAAAACTCCGGCCAAAAGGCGGCAGGTGAAAGAAGTGAATGGAACATGCTTGCAGTTGAAACAGTGTTCCACCAATAATCTCCAGAACGTAACAGTCAAGTTCCCTCTTGGTGTGATGACTTCGGTGACCGGAGTCTCCGGTTCAGGGAAGAGTTCACTCGTCATTGAGACTCTTTACAGGCTTGCGAAGGCCGGATTGAATAAAAGAGTCTCAACGTACAGCCAGGACGGCATCGTGCTGACGGGGCTGGAACTTATCGATAAAATAATCGATATCGACCAGAGTCCGATCGGCAGAACACCCCGTTCCAATCCGGCAACGTATACAGGAGTGTTCACGCCCATTCGCGAGCTGTTTGCCCGGCTGCCTGAATCGCGCTCCCGGGGATATAAAGCCGGACGGTTCAGCTTCAACATCAAAGGTGGACGATGTGAAGCATGTGAAGGCGAAGGCGTAAACAAGATCGTCATGCATTTTTTACCTGATATTTATGTGGAGTGCGAGACCTGTAAAGGGAGGCGGTATAACAGTGAAACACTCGAGATTAAATATCGTGATAAGAATATTCATGAAGTGCTGGCTATGACAGTCGAAGAGGCCCTGGAATTTTTTCAGAATATCCCGGTAGTCAAGAACAAGCTCCAGACTCTCCATGACGTTGGTTTATCATATATCAGCCTCGGGCAATCATCGGTGACCCTTTCGGGAGGTGAAGCCCAGCGGGTCAAGCTCGCCAAGGAACTCTCCGGCAGAAGCAGCGGGAAAACCCTATATATCCTCGATGAACCGACCACCGGGTTGCATCCTGCGGACATTCAACATCTGCTCAATGTTCTCAATCGTCTTGTCGATCAAGGGAATACTGCTGTGGTGATAGAGCATAATCTCGATGTGATAAAGACTGCCGACTGGATAATCGATATCGGTCCTGAAGGTGGCGACAGGGGGGGGAGGGTGGTTGCTTCCGGAACCCCTGAATACCTTCGAAACCATCAAGAATCGTATACGGGAAAATATCTGGATCAGGTGCTTAAGTAACAAATATTGGTAAAGGAGCGTACAGGGCTTGATTCAAGAGTTGAAGTACGTTCTAATGTACATTTCATATGCGGTGAGAGCATTTTTTTTTCATCTGGGCTTAAAATTACGACAGCGCTCGTCCAGGCTGCTGGTTTTTAAAGGTTTTCAGATACTCCTTCAATCAATTAGATAAAAATTGAGGATACCAATGGTAGAAACTACAAACAGTGGAAATAATACTCCAAGGCCCGAATTTCGTATGCAGAAGATGTACATCAAGGACCTGTCATTCGAGAATCCGAATGCTCCGCAGATTTACACTGCTCAGCAGAAAATGGATCCGGCAGTGGAGGTAAACCTGCAGTTGAATAATAAGCAGGTTGATGATGATCATTGGGAAGTAGCCCTGCAGATCACTGCTAAAGTTTCAGGCAAGGAGGAAAACAAGGTCCTGTTTATCCTCGAGATCGAGCATGCGGCAGTTTTCATGCTGCGCAATATTCCAAAGGAACATATCCCTATGCTGCTGGGAGTGGATTGCCCAACCCTGCTGTTCCCGTTCACCAGACAGATAGTCAGTCAGGTGTCAGTCGATGGCGGCTATATTCCTTTCCTGATGGAACCGGTAAATTTTATGGCTCTTTACCAAAATGCCCAGAAAAAGAAAGAAGAGGCAAAGAAGAAGGAAGAGACAACAAATTAAGCTGTAGAGTAATAGCAATTAAAAAGGGGATTCACCTTCAGGTGAATCCCCTTTTTCAGCAAAAGAGCAAGAGCGATTTACAAGCCGTGGGTAACGAAGTGATCAACGAGAGTCGACACGCCTTTCTCAATCGCCTGATTGAAGAGAGTATCATACTGGTTATCGGCAAAGATAGTCTCAGGTGATACCAGGACCCTGATTCTATTGGTCCACACAACATTGCCGGTGGCAGTTTCCTGGACCCAGATACGCATCTGTACGGTCGCTTGATCGACTTTCCCGCTGGTATGAGACACTTTTCCTCCTTCATATCCAATAGTGCCCCACACTATGCTGTTTGCGGTTTTTCCCGACAAGTCAAAGACACTCTGGTTTTTATCCCAAGGCCAGCTTGATGAATTATGGCCGAGTGTTCCGGCGATGAGCATTCCGGTGAGGGATTCATTTCTCTCATCATATTCTTCCGAACTGGCAAAACCGTGCAGAATCCTGTTGGCCCCGCCATTGACGAATGGCAGTAGGCCTTTCTTCCACGGAGCCCATGTTGCCTCATCTCTGGTTTTATATTCAAGGATGCGCCCGCGAATGACATAGTCGGCATTAAAATGCCGGCCGATTTTTGCGACTTCATTACTTGAAAGTCCATGAGTGCCGGCGGAGCTGTCACTTTTTTGAGCGGTCTCTCTCTCGACCTGCTCTTTATACCTGCTGATCTCCTCCTTCATGACCTCGGACCAATCGTTAGTCAGTTCGACAGCGAGGGAACCGGTGTCGGCGGATTGGTAGGACGCGAGAGTTATAATCTTTTCATTCACGAGATAATCGAAGACATCCTCTTGGATAGGCAGCCCGAAGCCCTGTTCGATAAGACGGTCGGTAAGAGTTTCGGTAATGGTCATATTTCTTCTCAGTGCCGATTCGATATTCCCCTGAGAATAATCGGCAAACGGCAATATAACTATGCTTCTCCCTGTGCCCGGAGCATTGTACGACGCCCCGCCGGTCACATTGAGGGTTTCCTTAACAGTCAGCCCGCAACCGGTCAACGCTAATGCTAGTATTCCTATGATGAGACTTTTCAGCCTGTCCATGTTGATCTCCGTACTGAAATTTAAGATGTAAAACCCAATTAGATGATCCGAGGTCTTAAGAGTATTATAAGTTCACGTTTCAAATGTTCCTTTTCTTCATATCCAAAAAGATATTTAACAAAAGGAATGTCACCAAGAATAGGGGCAAATTCGCCTGTTGACTGCTTTTGATCAGTTATCAGACCACCTATAACTAACATTTCACCATCTTTTACTTTGACTGTAGTACTCATTTCCCGGACGTTGATAACCGGAAGGCCGACAGTTGCGCCCAGGTTGCCGACATCTCGATATTCAATAGGTTCCTGCAATTCTGCGGTAATTGGGACGAGGTTCATGATAACTTCATCATTGCCAAGAATAGTGGCGGTCAAGGCCATGCCGACACCGCTGAGGATCCTTTCTGTGTCTACAGTAAAGGTGACTATTCCTGTCTCGGAGTCTATCTTGGAATCGATCTTATCGATATAGGTAACATTGCGGCCAACAGTGATAAGAGAGGGTTGGCCATTCATGACGCTAATTTTAGGATTGGAAAGAATTTTGGTATCGCCTTCCTCGTTCAGAGCATTGAGAAAGACATCAAAACTCGCTGCTGCCATTGAAATTTTGGAAACGAATTGACCGGGATTATTGGTCTTAAAATAAGCACTCCTGGCTTCGTCGGTAAAGGTAACAGGGCCCTGTACCTCGTCATTGCTGTAAATAAACGGATAAACCTGTCCCAGGGCCCCACCTGTGCCGAATTCGACAAGCCCGCTGAGAGCAAAATTCTGCAGGACACTCGACCAGTTAATACCTATGCTGGAGGCGTCTCTCAGCTGTACTTCAATTATTTTTGCTTCTATTGAAATTTGTTGATAGAGAGACTTTTTAAGCGTTGTTATATATGCGTCGATTTTTTCGAGAATAGGGCGTGGAGCCGTAACTGTAATGAGCCCGACGGGCTTGTCGATGATGTAATACCCCTGGCCTCCGACTTGACTCTGGCTGCCGGCAGATTTCTTTTCGTCTGTTACAGCGGAATCTGCTGAGGTAGTTGAGACGACAGCGCCTTCTGCGCCGGCCTTATAGCTTCGTGCAGCTTCTTCGCCTCCGCCGGCCGTGGTGGTACCTTGCTGGACCATGTTGGCTTCTCTGCGGTAGGACCATATGTCCATAATGCTTTCAATATTGAGCTTGATATTTTCCCAGATATCAAACTCATTGTTGTCGCTCTTGATCGCGATTGTTCCCTCGATGTTGCTTGAGGTCTCACTATTACCTAGAACATTACCACCGGTATTTGCCGTATAACTTTGCTTGGTGAAAGGCATGGCTATCTGAAATTGTCTCGTCTCCTTATACTTAATGACGATGGTATTGTCTTTCATTTCGTGGAAATAGTCCACTTGGCGGAGCATATTATCGAGGGACTCGTAAAAGCCATCGTTTGCATTAATGTCAACATCGACGAGAACGTTTCTGTCGACGTCGCTCGACCATGAAACATTCATTCCCTTGAGGGCAGCAAGTCTTTTGATTATATCCCAGAGGGGTTGGGGACCGCGGGTGGAAGTAATTCGAGCTCCAACCTTGAGTTTGCCTTCTTCGGCAATCGATAGATCTTCTCCGGCCTTTTTATCAACCAGATAAGAGGGAGTCTGATATTGGACAGGAAGCCCAACAGTTTGTGGAGGAGACGCTATCGATTCCTGGGCTGCCGGCTCACTAATTTTTTGAGGTGGCTCTTTTGTACAAGATGTCAGGTACAGTGAGAGTAGCAAGAGGCTACTGCAAAACAAAATCTTCTTTATGGACCTCATAAAAACCTCTTGAACTGGAATTTTAGAAATAGCAAGGGATTGCATACAGTGTCTCTCATCAGCGTAAGTCCTTTGCAGCAAGGCGGCCTTCTATATACTTTTTTAAATCCGGACGGAGTTGGAAACCCGATGCGAGAATAGCTTGATACTGTTTGGTTGCCTCTTTTGAAGCGCCTTGTTTATCAAGTATTCTGGCTATGGCAATCATGGTATCGACGGTTTCTCCATAGTGCGATTCGAATTTTTTCAGAAGCCTGAGGGCTGCTTCGTTTTGTCCATTGTTTTCAGAAAAGGCAGCATAACTGAAAAGAGCTTCTTTCATCGGCGGTGATCCGCTTATGCTCTGGGTAAAATATTCCGATGCCTCCGGAATTTGCTGCATATTTGCGAGTCCAATCGCAGCGTAGAGCGCAGCTTCGGTGTTGGCGGGATCACGCTGCAGACTCTGCTTGGCGTAGAAAACCGCTTTTGCATTTATTCCCAAATGAACCAGGTAAAGAGACGCAAGTCGGTTGGATATCATGGCATTTTCCGGCCAAAGCTCTGCTGCTTTGGTGTAGAGCATGGCAGCATTTTCGTATTCATTCTGCTCTTCGAATTTCTGAGCTTTTGCCATGAACTCCTTGGCCTGCATAATTTCTTTCGACTGACTGGCGGATTTTTCGATGATAAGGGCTTCTTCTTCAATTACCTCGACATTCGCCTCAAATGCCAGGTTATCTTCGGCACGTGTCGGCCAGACAAAGGCCTTTTTGCTCGGGTAGATTACAATGGTGTTGAATCGTTCTTCTTTTTTGAGATCCATAAGATTCAGGATAATGTCGAGGGCAAAATCCCAAGGAACATCGTTGAGGGCCAGAGTGAGCGAACCCTGTACTTCTTCATCGACGATGATGTTCAGGTCGGTGATTTGGCGGAAAAGACGAAATACGTTATGGATATCGATTTTATAGAAATCGACACTGATTCGCTGTTTCTTGTAGCCTGAAAATGAGAAGTCATCTTCTAGAGCGGCTGCTTTGGCAGAGGTTGATTGAGCGCCCGGTTTTTCCGGGTCCTGGCTGAGGAGCTGCTCCGAAGAAACGATCAGCGCATCGAGGGTACTGTCTGAACTCGCCGTTTCCGCGGCTGGCTGAGCAGCAGGAAGAGGGCCTTTATAAGATGTTTCGTCGATGACGACATTCAGTCCTTCGGGCGATGGCACGACCGTGTATTTAAAGAGTTCGGACGTGGCCGAATCAAAAACTATGCGAACTCCTTTGTCTCGTGGAGCAACCCTTACTTTAGTTACAGACGTGCCTATTTGCTTTTCCCTCACCAGTTCATTTACTGCCACATTGTCAATATCGATGTACATTCGCGATGGTCGATCCGCTGCGCTTCCGATAGTGTCGACTGTGTATTTTTCTATACTGCCGCTGGCGAGAATGGAAATGGTCGTGGTATTGGGGGTACTCGAAATATTAAAATCTTTCAGAGTGAGAAAGCCTTTGGGATCAGGTGAGTCAGCAGGATCATTTTTGGCGGTTGCCGGAAAAAGCTTCACCTGGAGATTTGAGTTGGTTGCCGTAACTGAATAATCATGACTGTCGTTAAGGGTAAACTCAAATCGCATCGCGGGGGCTTGTTGATCCTTAAGTTCCGAAATGACGACACTGGCAAAGCTGTTTTCAGGAATATTGGCCTCGGCAAGAGACATGGTGTTGCCAAAAACAGCACCGGCAATATCGACTATGATCCGGAAGGGGGTGAAACGTTCCGACACGGTGTACACCGGCGGAGATGAGCCGGTGATGTTATACGTAAGAGTATTGTCGGTGATGACTGTTTTTATATCGGAAATTTCATAAGAAACTGTAGGCTCCGATCTCGCCGCCGATGTCGAGATAATAAACAAAAGGCATAGTGCGAACAAAACAGCCGGTTGTAGTTTTTCTAGCCATTTAAGCATGTTCTATTCTTCTCCCTCTTTCTTGAGTAACATGACGACCTCTGAGACAATCTTCTTCCCTGCTCGAGTCACGGCAGTCTCTTCAATTATCACAGATGTAGGCGCAATATCTTTCACAATACCACGCTGTCCGATTTTAGTGCCTTCAGTGAGAACATACCCCTTGCCGGTGAAATCCTCCACCATGGCAAGATCCTCCGAACCTCTTCTCAGCAAGGCCACGAGGGTCAGCTGACCGGGCTCAAACAGCTGCATTCCGGTGAGCGGACCGGTACTATCGATAATTTCATCCATATTAACAGAGGCTGCCGCAGCCTTCTCGGTAATGAAGGGGGCAAAAGGATCAGATCGATTTTCGAGCTGATACTCAAAGAGAGGAAGACTGCTCTTCTTCAGGGACTGAGGCTGTGTATCAACCACGGTCTCAACTGAAAGCGCAGACTGCGATAAGATAAGGAAAGTGCATACAAAAACCGAATGGAAAACAGTCAGTTTTTTTGTAAATGCCGATGAACGTATAACGGGGTTAAGGGGAGTTGAACAGTCCATGAGTTTCACTTTTGGGTTGGTTTGGGAAGCTCAACGTTCGTGAAGCGATACGTGACCAGTTGGCAATCGGAAGTAAGGAACATCTCGCCACCTTCTTTTTTAGGAGAACTCATCTTCACATTGGTGACGGAAACTATACGTTCAAGTTTGCTGACCTGATCGAAAAAGAAACCCATGTTGTGATATGGACCCCTTACATTGATAGTAACCGGGATTTCCGCGTAGAAATCTTTTGGCGTGTCGGCAAGTGGTTTGAAAGTAAGAAAGTCAAGTCCCGCACTTCTGCCGAGAGACGAAATGTCCTTAAGAAGCTTGGGGATTTCTTTGTCTTTGGGGAGCAAGGCCGACGTTTCCTCGAAAACTAGCCTCGCTTCCTCCAGTTCTTTCTCGAATTTGGCGAGATCTGCCGCTTTGGCTTTTACCTCCCGCAACTCTCTTTCCAGGGTTGATTTCTGGCTGAGAAGGTTGTCGATTTCTTCACTTTTAGGCTGATAATATGCAAAAAAGAATACCACCAGGGGAAGGATGGCAAGCACAACCGCAATGGCAATTTTTATCCTTGGAGCAAGGGGGATATATTTGCTGTCGAGGAAGGTCGTGAATGCTGCGTTGCCTTTTTTCATGCTGTAATCTTCATAAGGTTTTGGTGGTCGTTAATTGACAGCAGTAACATCTGCTGGTGGTTCGACCGGTTGTGAAACTGTGCAGTTGAGCTCGAAACTTTTCAGGTTTCTGCCAGAAACCGATTTTTGCGATGAACCCGATAAAGCCACGTCTTGAACAAAAGGCGATTCCTTGAGATTATCCATAAATTGGGCAACGGTCTGATCGTCGAGAGCAATACCTGATAATCTGAGAACCGAATTATCTTGTTGAAGCGATTCAAGCCACATTCTTTGATTGTCAACTTTATTGGCCACCTCGTCAAGGACTCGGACTGTCAGTGAAGAGTCTGTTTTGAGTTTATTGATAATCTCGGTCTTCCTTGTCAGCTCCTCTATGTCTTTTTTGAAGTCGGCGATTTTTTTCAGCGTAGGGGCATAGGAGTTTTTCTCAGCAGTCAATTGAGCAATATCGGTTTTGAGGGTATTGATTTTCTGCGCTTGAATGACCCCGGCTACGGCTAAAAGGGCAAGGACAAGAAGAAATAAAAGAACCATACCGAACAGTTGTTGTGTCGCTTTGGCCCGTTTCTTGAGTTGCCTGATTGGCAACAGGTTGATTTTAAGCATATCTAAACACTGGCGAGTTGAAAGTTATATTGCAGATGCCCTGAGGGCGATGCCGGTGACAATTGCCATCTCCGGTCCTATGCTGAGGAGGTAATCGGGATCAATTTTTTTTCTGTTCGTCACCATATTTTTGAACGGGTTGAAGAGCTCGACTTCCATATCTGTTTCCTGGGCGAGAAAGTCGGTGAGTCCATTTACCTTGGCGCCGCCGCCGCTCAGAATCAGTTTTTTCAAGGGTCGGTCGGGATGATTCGCATGGTAGAGATCAATGGCCTTCTTGACTTCGAGAACCCACTGGGTGCATGTCGCGGAGAAAATCTCTTCGACTTCCCGGCGCTTGTCCTCCGCCGGTAAAAAGCCTAGTTTGATTGCTTCCGCTTCTTCGAATTCGATGTCGAAAACGTTCTGGATCTGTTCGGTGAGCTGTCTGCTGCCAACCACTATATCCCTGGCTACGACGGACACTCCCTGGGAAAGGATATTGATGTTCATTTTGGTGGCACCAATATCGACAAGGGCAACATTTTCGTTCTTCTGATAGTTGCATTCGTAGCTGTTTTCCAAGGCGAAACCGTCTACATCGACAAGAACCGGATTGAGGTTGATGCTCTGCAACATATCTATATAGTCGTCGACAACCTCTTTTTTGGCCGCCACAAGCATGACATCCGTTCGATCGGCCCCTTTAGTATTGGTTTTCAGGTCCTGGAAGTCGAGGTACACATCCTCTATGTCGAACGGAATATACTGCTCCGCTTCGGCCATGATATGTTCTTCGAGCTGTGCATCTTCCATGACAGCCAGATTTACCTTTTTAACAATTACAGAATATCCCGAAATTGAAAAGCCTACCTTTTTGTTCTTGATCTTCAGGTTGTTAAAGAGATCGGAAATGGCCTTGCCGACTACCTCGGGATCATTGAGTGTTCCATCATCCACCGCGCCTTCCGGCAGAACGGTGCTGCCAAGAGTTACGATTGCATAGCCATTTGACGTTCTTTTCAGTTGACATACCTTTACGGCATGGGAACCAATGTCGAGGCCGACGACCAGGTCTTTTTGAGATCCAAACGACAATTTCATTACAGAGACATTGAATAAAATTTATCGGCTTAAAAAAAATCCGAGTTGGAAAAGCAGTAAAACATCTTACTTTTCATACACATATGGTGTATTAGTTCACATAATCCTGGTTTTGTCAAGAAAGAAGAACAAAAAAATGTCGAAAATGCTTATTTTTACAGGGTCTTGAACTGAATTTCACAGTGGAAATCAGGTGCGTTTCCACAATATATGGATGTATAGGTACGTTATGGTTCTTTATATTGTATAAGATGAGAATTATTATCTGGTTTTTAACAAAAATTCCAATATCGAAAACGAACTCGCTTGTAATTGGTCTGTATTTCAAGTAGTTTTGGCGAGGCGTTTTTTTAGTACCTTACAGATTGTTTTCTTGTTTTTTTACAAGGAAACAATCTGTAAGGTACTTACACCCCCTTGTGGAGTGTTAGGTATTGAGACCCTATAATTGAAGAGGTGGAGTTTGACACTAGAAAGAAGGAGTAAGTCTGTTTTCCGAGAATATTTTGAAGCAATCTGCATTGCAGTTCTCTTGGCGCTCTTTATCAGGACCTTTGTCGTTCAGGCATTTAAAATTCCATCGGGATCGATGCTGCCGACCTTGCAGATCGGCGATCACCTGCTGGTTAATAAATTTATCTATGGCGTCAGGTTGCCTTTTACCGGGAGCATGTTGATTCCATTCAAGGAACCCGATCGAGGTGACGTCGTTGTGTTTAAATTCCCCAAGGACAGATCGGTCGATTATATTAAAAGGGTAATCGGAACTCCTGGAGATACCGTGGAGGTTCGGGAAAAAAAAGTGTATATTAATGGCGAGCCGGTAGATGACCCCCATGCCCATATAAGTTCGCCATCGGTTTTAAGTGCCAATGCCAGTCCTCGGGATAATTTCGGACCGGTGCTGGTTCCGGAAGGACGGATTTTCGTTATGGGGGACAATCGGGACAACAGCTTTGACAGTCGTTTTTGGGGCTTTGTCGAGCAGAAAGACATTCTGGGCAAGGCATTTATTCTATACTGGTCATGGGATATCGAACAGCCGCTCGTGTCGCTCGATCGACTGGCTTCCATAAGGTGGAAGCGGCTGGCAAATATCATTGATTGATGGTCAAGATGGTGGATACTATGCAGCCGGATTATCACTTTCAGCATAAGCATATATTCGGAATCGACCAGCTGTCAGTGCAGGATATCCTGCATATACTCGCTACCGCCCGGTCTTTCCGCGAAATATCGAGTCGGCCGATTAAAAAAGTGCCGACTTTGCGAGGAAAAACGATCGTCAATCTTTTCTTCGAACCTTCAACCAGGACCCGCTTGTCATTTGAGATTGCCGCCAAGCGGATGAGTGCAGATACATTCAACATTTCCGCTTCGACGAGTTCCGCAACCAAAGGGGAGACACTCATCGATACGGCCAAAAATATTCAGGCGATGAATCCTGATGTCATCATACTCCGTCACTCGAGCTCCGGTGCCCCGCAACTCCTCGCCAAGCATATCGATGCTTCAATCGTCAATGCCGGTGATGGTGCCCATGAGCATCCAAGTCAGGGACTGCTCGACATGATGACGGTCATGGAGCATAAAGGGCGGATCGAGGGGCTGAAGCTCGCGATAATCGGAGACATCGCACACAGCAGAGTTGCCGTTTCGAACATTATCGGCTTTACCAGGATGGGGGCGGAGGTCTGTGTGGCCGGGCCGCAAACTTTCATGCCGGCAGAAATTGGCAGACTGGGGGCAGAGGTGTGTCGATCGGTACAGGATGCAGTCAGAGACGCCGATGTAGTTATGGCCCTGCGCATTCAGTTGGAAAGACAGAACGATTCGCTGATTCCCAGTTTGCGCGAATACTCCCGGTTCTTCGGAGTAAACCGGAAACTGCTTGAACTGGCGAAGGAGGATGCCATCGTCATGCACCCCGGTCCCGTCAACAGGGGGGTGGAGTTGAGCCCCGATGTTGCAGATGGCAGACGATCGGTCATTCTCGACCAGGTCACCAACGGGGTGGCGGTTCGTATGGCTCTGTTGTATTTGGTTTTAGGAGGGAATAAAGCCGGCGAAGGGCAAGGTGAAAATCGATGAGCAAGGTGATCCTCTTTAAAAACGGCAGGATAATCGATCCGGCGCAGCAAAGGGATGAAGTCGCCGATCTGTGGGTGAAGGACGGTCTGATAGTGCCGCCCGGATCGGTGGAAAGCAACGAAGCCGAGATTTACGATGTGGGCGGTTGTTGGGTTGTTCCCGGGCTTATCGATATGCATGTCCATCTGCGGGAACCGGGAGAGGAATATAAAGAGACCATTGAGACCGGCTGTCGGGCTGCCGCTGCCGGCGGTTTTACCGCGGTTGCCTGCATGCCCAACACCCACCCGGTCAACGATAACAGTTCGGTTACCCGCTATATCTGCGAAAAGGCCGCCTCCTGTGCGGCCCGGGTCTATCCGGTCGGCGCGATCAGTCAAGAGAGCAAAGGGGAAAAACTCGCCGAATATGGTGAAATGAAAATGGCCGGGGCCGTAGCCGTCACCGACGACGGTCGCCCAGTCGTCGACAGCCGGCTGATGAGACGCGCCATGGAGTACGCTGCCTCCCACGATATGCTGGTCATGTCGCATTCGGAAGAGCTTGCCTTGACGAGAGGCGGCTGCATGAACGAGGGAGAACTTTCCACCCGCATGGGTTTGCGAGGGATTCCCGTTGCAGCCGAGAGTATCATGGTGTATCGGGAGATTGCCCTGGCGGAGTTGACCGGCGGCAGAGTTCATATTTCCCATGTCAGTACAGGTCAGTCGATTGCCCTTATCCGGGATGCGAAAGCAAGAGGCGTGAGAGTTACAGCGGAAACTGCCCCGCATTACTTTACCCTTACCGATCAGGCTGTTCTGGGATTCAATACCAACGCCAAGATGAATCCGCCCCTCAGATCCGAAAAGGACCGGCTGGCAATCCGCGAGGCGCTGCGTGACGGTACTCTCGATGCCATCGCCACGGATCATGCTCCGCATTCGATTTTGCAGAAGGAGGTCGAGTTCAATCAGGCCGCCAACGGCATTGTCGGTTTGGAGACATCTCTGCCGCTCAGTCTGGCTCTTGTTCGTGACGGGCTTATCGGGCCGGAGCGATTGGTGGATCTTATGAGTTGCGCTCCCGCCCGGATACTGGGAGTGCCTGGCGGTTCACTGCATGCAGGGGCAGCCGCGGATATTACGGTTATCGATCCGGAGAAGGGTTTTACCTTTTCGGTCGAAGAGAGTTTCTCCAAAAGCAAAAACACCCCCTTTGCGGGATGGAAGCTGCAGGGCAAAGCTGTCCTGACTTGTGTCGCCGGTCGGATTACCCATAGGGATTGATTAAGAGGGGATGTGTGTCTCTTCCAAGGATACGGGTAAAGGTTTCAATGTCTTGAAGAGCGGTATTTCCGGAGAATATGGCAGTGGACGGATGACATGGATTCCTTTCGGGCTGACCTGAGCCTGATAGACGAGTACTTGCACCCCGGCTGCGATGGCTGTCTCCAGGGCTTTGCCATAGACCGGGTCGATATGTATTGCCGGAGCGAATCTGTCGGCATCGGTGCGCTGGACGAGAAAGAAAATTCCGGCTGCCATTCCTGCGCTGCTCAGCCGACTCAGCTCCTGCAGATGTTTTGTGCCTCGTATTGTAACAGCATCCGGAAACATCGCACAACCGTCGATTGCCAGAGAACAGTTTTTCACCTCCATATACGTACTGCTGTTTCCATGCATGATCTGCAGATCGAGCCGGGTATGGGGCGATACCTTGATTTCTTTCTTTATTTTGTCGATCGAGCCAAATTCGGCGATTTGCCCTTTTTCGATGGCCTCCGCCACCAGTCCGTTCGTTCTTGCAGTATTGACCCCCACCCAAATCCCGCCGGTTTTAATCATTTCCAGGGTGAAGGGGTATTTCCGTTTTGGATTGTCGGAGTGAGAGAGGCAAACAGGGCTCCCGGGGGTTGAGCAGGAAAGCATCGTGCCGGTATTGGGGCAGTGGGCAGTTATCACCTCACCGCTTTCCAGCCTGATATCGGCAAGGAAACGCCGGTATCGTTTTATGAGTGTACCGTTTGTTAGTAAATTTGTGAAATCCATGCCAAGGGAACCCTCTAACCTTATCTTAAGGTTGATTAAAATCAGCTTTAGTGATACATAATTATATGAGTTCAATGTGTTGTGAAATCATATCTATCGGCTAGAATCAGGAAGATCGGCCTTCTTTACGTCTCGCTTTCGAGCGGGGTCTAGATAGTGTCTGTCCAGAAAAGAGAAATTTTGTTCTAAATCGAGGCGCATGAAAAATTTAACCACAGGCATATAATTGATATTCCGAGGATTAAATTTTGAGAGCAACGAAGAGTTAGGGCAAAATTGCCATTTATGGACAGACACTAGGCATCCATTCTAATAGGAAAGGAGCAGCGTTGCTATGAAATTAGGAATCAATGGTTTGGGACGGATCGGCAAACTGTCTCTCTGGCACCATGTGTCGAGAAAGCACTTTTCGGGAATCGTCACCAATATCGGCCGGGAGGTTGGGCGCAGTCTGGAAGATCTCGCGGCGATGCTCGAAAAGGATTCCACCTACGGACGCCTTGGCGCATATCTGTATGGCCATAAATGCCCGCGGGTCATTGAAGAACTGAACAATGAAAAAGGCACCATGATAGTGAATGGGGTGCCGGTTACAATCTTGCGCTCTTCCAGGAATCCCAGGGATATAGCCTGGCAGGAAAACGGTGTGAAACTGGTTGTCGATACCACCGGTGTTTTCACCGATCCCACCACCGACCCCGATGCGGATAAGGGTGCTCTGAGAGGTCACATGCAGGCGGGGGCGGAAAAAGTCATTCTCTCCGCGCCATTCAAGATCAAGTCGAAAGGCCTGGATATGCCCGGGGATGCGATTACCACAGTAATGGGTATCAATGAGGAAACATACGATGCCGGACAACATGCTGTGATTTCAGCTGCTTCCTGTACGACAACCTGCCTTTCGTACATGATTAAGCCGCTGCTGGAGAAGATCGGTGCTGATAAAATCCTCAGTGCTTCAATGGTAACCGTTCATGCGGCGACCGGCAGCCAGCAGGTTCTCGACCGTCTGCCGAAAACCGGGGCAACCGATCTGCGGAAGAATCGTTCCATTCAAAACAATATCATTCTGACAACTACAGGTGCTGCCAAGGCCCTTTCTCTGGTTATTCCGGAAATGGCTTCCATCGGCTTTATGGCCGAATCGGTCCGTATCCCGACCACCACCGGTTCGCTTATTATCCTTGTTGTCAATCTTCAGGATGATTTTGAGACACCGATTAAAAGAGAAGCGATCAATACCATTTACCGGGATTACGCGATCCACAATCCCTATCTGAAGTTCAGCACCGAACAGAATGTCTCCTCGGATATCATAGGCCTGCCGGCGGCGGCCGCAGTGATCGAAGGTACCGAGACGCATACCAGGACTGCCAACATCCAGGTAAATCTCAGCAAAGTGAGAGCCGACAGTCTGAGGCCGGGGGCCGATCCGATTCTCAATGTGCCGGTTACCCAGGCCGTTGTGTACGGTTGGTATGACAACGAGCTGGGCAGTTACACCAATATGCTCGGTGATCTGACCGTTCATGTCAGTGAGGGGATGCTTTAATCTGATTGAATATCATACGCCTGATGCGGCAGGAGGACCTTGGCGCCGTTTATGAAATTGAGCATGAGACGCCATCGCCCTGGTCGCTTGTATCTCTGAAGCAGGAACTCCAGGTTCGCCGGGGGCGGCAGTACGTCGCTGAATCGTCCGACCGACGGATTCTCGGCTGGTGTGCCTGCCGACTGCTATGGCCGGAAGCCGAACTTCTGAAAATAGCGGTAACAACAGACGAAAGAAAAAAAAGTGTCGGGACTTCTCTCCTGCAACACGTGATCGAAGAATTACAGGGGCAGTCCTACAGTGGACTGTTTCTGGAGGTTCGCGCCAACAATAAACCGGCACTCGGTTTTTATGAACGGCATGGTTTTCTGCGGGTCGGGATACGCTCCCGTTATTATTCGGATCCGGTCGATGATGCAATGATTCTGAAAAGGGACTTAGTACCTTAGAAATTCATTTCTTGTTTTTCACCCCACAAGGGGGGCTGAAAAGAGTACCCCCTTGTGGGGTGGTTAACCCCGAATGAAAGTAACTACTCATCAACAGAGGAGCTGATATGAAATCTGTACGTGATTTTCAATTACGTGGCAAACGGGTGCTTCTCCGGGCCGATTTTAACGTGCCGATGGATGATCGGAAGGAGATCACCGATGACATTCGTATTCGCACGGTGCTGCCGACCATCGGTCACATCGTCGGAGAAAAAGGTAAACTCGTCATTTGTTCCCATATGGGCAGGCCGGGTGGCAAACCGGATGCGAAATTCAGTCTTGCCCCGGTTGCCCGCCATCTCGAATCGCTCCTCGGCCAGAAAGTGACACTCGCACCTGATTGCGTAGGCGCGGAAGTGGAAGGGATCGTCGAAAAAATGGCCGAAGGTGAGATTGTCCTGTTGGAAAATCTGCGCTTTCATAAAGAAGAGACCGCCAATGATCCGTCATTTTCGGACCAGCTCGCCCGACTGGCGGATGTATACATCAACGACGCCTTTGCCGCTTCGCACCGGGCTCATGCCTCTGTGGTCGGCGTCGCCGAACGGCTGGCCGAAAAGGGTGCGGGTTTTTTACTGCAGACCGAGATGGACTATTTCCATAAGTCGATGGATGAGCCCATTCGGCCGCTTGTCGTGGTGGTTGGCGGAGCGAAGGTCTCCTCTAAGCTGGGAGCACTTGAAAACATGCTGGCAAAGGTCGACCGCATGATTATCGGCGGCGCCATGGCCAACACCTTTTTGAAAAGCATGGGAGTGGATGTCGGGGCTTCGAAAGTTGAGGATGATCTTCTCGACATCGCCAAAAGGTTTATCGATGCGGCAGACGCCAAAGGTGTGAAACTCCACCTGCCGGTGGATTTTGTCGTAGCCGACAGATTTGCCGCCGATGCGGTGACGAAGACCGTGACATTTCGTGATATTCCCGCAGGCTGGATGGCTCTCGATATCGGTCCGGCCTCGACGCTCCTGTTTCGCGAGGCTCTCCAGGATGCCAAGACGATAATCTGGAACGGGCCGATGGGAGCTTTTGAAATCGATGCATTTGCCAGGGGAACGATGGCTATGTGTCAAGCGATAGCTTCATCCCATGCCTTATCGATCGTCGGCGGCGGCGACTCGAACGCGGCGGTGAAAAAATCGGGTGAGGAGAGAAATATCTCGTATATGTCGACCGGTGGAGGAGCGTTTCTGGAATTGATGGAAGGCAAATCTCTTCCCGGTGTCGCCGTACTCGAACGATAAATATTTGCCAGGGGAGAAAAATATGGGAAAGCGCAATACATTGATTGCCGGCAACTGGAAGATGCATACCACTGTTGTCGATGGGTGCAGGCTGGCGATGGAAATCGCAAAAGCATGTGCCGACTATCCTGATCGGGAAGTTTTGCTGGCACCGCCCTTTACTATTCTCAGCGAGGTGTCGCACGTTCTGAAAGACAGTGAAATCATCGTCGGATGCCAAAATGTCTGCTGGGAAGAACAAGGTGCATTCACCGGAGAAATCTCGCCGGTGATGATCAAAGACGCCGGGGCCGTTGCTGCAATTGTCGGGCATTCGGAGCGTCGCCAGATATTTGGCGAGACGGACGAACTGATCAACAAACGGGTAAAGGGAGCTGTCAAGTTTGGCCTGTTAACCATTCTCTGCATTGGCGAAACCCTTGACGAGCGGGAAAAAGGGCATACCTTTGAAGTGCTGGAAAATCAGACACGAAAAGGTTTGGCGGGAGTCGCCGCAGAGGAGATGGCCAGGGTGGTCATCGCCTACGAACCGGTTTGGGCAATCGGTACCGGGAAAACAGCCTCCAAAGAGCAGGCTCAGGAGGCCCACGCATTCATTCGTGGAGTACTCGGCCAGATATATGAAAAAACCATTGCCGAGCAAACCCGAATATTGTATGGTGGCTCGGTCAAGCCAACCAACGTTGATGAATTGATGGCACAACCGGACATTGATGGTGCCCTGGTTGGTGGCGCCGCCCTGGATGCCGAGTCGTTCGGGCGGATTGTTAATTTTAAATAAATTTTAATTATTGGTGGCATGGATACCCTGCTTACAATCGTACACGTCATTGTCTGCTTATTTCTGGTTGGCATAGTTTTACTCCAGCAAGGCAAAGGGGCAGATATTGGTGCGGCGTTTGGTGGCTCCAGCCAGTCTCTTTTTGGAACTGAAGGCCCGCTGCCGTTGCTCAACAAGATAACGACAGCCTCGGCGATCATTTTTATGTTGACTTCTGTGACGTTAGCGTATATTTCATCGACGTCCGGTTCGTCATCGGTGATGAGCGGTGTGATCCAGAGTCAACCGGTGAGTCCGCCGGCGCAGGTTGCAGAACCTTTAGCCAAAGAAGACATGGTTCCGGAAGCAGCCAAAGAAGAAAATAAGACAACAGAAGCTTCTGAAGAAAATAAGCCAAAAAGCGAAGAAGCTCCAAAATAAGCAGATAAGCAAACATTTTTGAATTGCCGAAGTGGTGAAATTGGTAGACGCGCACGCTTGAGGGGCGTGTGGGGAGACCCGTGCCGGTTCGAGTCCGGCCTTCGGCACCAAAATGTAGTCCATAGACTTCCCTTAAAGTCCATTAAACCCGCAACTGGAAACAGTGAGCGGGTTTTTTTGTTGCTATCTTCGGAGATACGCCGGAAATGAACCCGCAGCAGCTTGCTATGGGTTCAGGCATCTGATGTCGCCGCATCCCACGCCAGGACCCGGCGCAGGTCCCTTCGGCGAATGGATTAAAGTGCCTTTTTAACTAAGGCATCAGACCAAACATATCTTCCCCATATCTTCCCCGATTTTCATTCTGGTCGGCTGAGTTTATTTTTTTCCTCTCTTGGCGGTTTCAATAACATCAATACTCCACCGAGAGTCATTGAGCCCCCCACGATCATTTTCCACCCCAGGATATCTCCGAAGAGGAATACACCAAAAAATGTGGCAATAACAGGAGTCGGTAAAAGGAGAGGTGTTACTATGGAAACCGGATACCTTCCCAGTAGATAATAAACAATGCCATGGCCAATAATGGAGGCGCCAACAGCAGAATAGAGAGGGGTCCAGAAGTCTATAATGCTTACATCTGAAAGAATTTGGACCTGACCGGATTCAAAAATCGAAGATAATAACAGTAATGACGGCAAGGCCACCAGAGCGATCCATGCCTGAAGCCTGAACACCCCGAGATTTGGACATTGACGCATCAAGATGGTCGCAACGGCCATGACAAATGCAGCTCCAGCCACCCATGAAATCGCATCGAGATGATTAAAGACAATTGGATCAAAGCCAATAACCATCACCCCACCAAAGGCCAGAGCTATCGAGAAAAGCGACACCAGAGATATTTTTTCCCGTAAGAATACCGAAGCAAAAATTGCTGAAAATGGCACATAGAGCTGGGTGGTGATGGCTATGGAGGCAATATTCCCCCCTGCATTGAGGCCTATGAAAATCATCCCGAAATGAAGCACACCCAGAAGAAAAGCCACTCTTAAGAGCGGCTTCATATACCCCGGCGCAGGTTTCAGCCAGGGGAGCATCAATAGAAGCAGGAACAGAAAACGTAAAGCTGTAAAAAAGAGAGGTTGAAATACTTCGGCACCAATTTTTCCAGCAATAAAATTAAACCCCCATGCGGAATTTGCCAGCAGAACCATCAGGAGATGGGGTACACTCATCTTCATTGTTATATCCAGTCAGGGGGAGTCTTTCTTTATTCCATGGGCTTTCTTTTTCAAGAAAGCAAAGTAATCAAGTACACGATACATGCGCTTTTTACGACTTCCAAAGCAATTATTAAGACATCTTTATTAAAGAGGAAACGATGAAACAGGAAGATGTTCGCATTCCCTTCGACAGGCTTTGTCAGGCGGTGGCTGGAGCACTCGTTTCTCTTGGGGTTGAAGGTGAAATCGCCGGGCTGGAGGCGGCCGTTATGGCCGAGGCCGACCTGCAGGGCGTTCCGTCGCACGGGGTGCGAATGCTGCCTGGATTGCTCCAGGCCCTGCGGGATAAGCGAGTAAAAGCTCTACCACAAATCAGGGTAATGCGCGAATTCGGCGCCACCTGTTTGCTCGACGGCGACAACGGCCCCGGTCGCTACGTCGCCTGTCAAGCCATGGACCGGGCCATCTCGCTTGCCCGGCAGTTCGGCGCCGGTGTCTGCCTGGCTCTGCATACCAGCCACTGGGGCCGGGCCCACCACTATGCGGCACGGGCGGCAGGGCAGGGCATGGTGGGCATCTGCACCACCAACGGTATGCCCTGCATGGCGGTATGGGGGGCAAAAGGCCGGGTCATCGGCAACAATCCCCTGGCCATAGCCATTCCCCGCAGTGAGGAAGCGGCACCGGTAGTTCTTGATATGGCCATGAGCAGGGCGGCGGTGGGCCGGGTCGGCACCTGTCTGCGCGAGGGCCGTGAGATCCCGGAGGGGTGGGGGCTCGATGCCGAAGGCAGGCCGAGCAGAGATGCCAAGGCCATCCTCGGGGGTGCGGTTCTTCCTTTCGGCGATCATAAAGGCGCGGGTCTTGCCTTGATGCTCGAGTTGCTGACCGCGGCTCTCGCCGGCGGCGCCTTCGGCAACGAGATCGAGGCGGGTGACCGCAGCGGGATCGACCCAGACTCCTGCAAGCTCTTTATCGCTTTAAACCCGGAGGCTTTTGGCGGACGCGAAATTTTGTCCGGGCGAGTCGACGACTATCTGGCGTATCTGGGCGGGGTGGCGGCCGAGACTGCCCTTTTCACCTGGCCGGGTCAGCGCGGCTGGTCGGCGCGGGCGGCAAATCTTCAGGCCGGCGTGCCGCTTCATGCCGAGATTGCTGCCCAACTCAAGGCTGCGGGAGTCGTCCTGGACGATTAATCCTGCGCTCCTTTTCGGCCAGTGGGTGGTGATAGCCGGGGCCTCAGCGGACCACGCCGGAATTGTTGCTCGCCAGGAAGCGGTCGAGTTCGGCGAGAGTGAACATCGAGTTATCTCCGGGGGTGGTCATGGTCAAAGCACCGTGGACCACCCCGTAGTCAATGGTTTTTTGGGGGCTCAGATCAGACAGCAGGCCATGGATTATGCCGGCTGCGAAGGCGTCACCGCCTCCCACCCGGTCGAGTATCTCCATGGCGGGGAAACGGATGCCCTCATAGAACCGGCCCTTATGCCACAACAAACCGCCCCAGTCATTGCAGGTTGCGGTTTGGACGATGCGCATGGTGGTGGCGATGACCGAAAGGCCCGGATAGTCTCCGGCTGTCTTCTCCATCGCCCGGCGGAAGGGGGCGGGGTCCAGGTCGGACGGGACAGCATCGAGCGATTCGACGCCGAACATTACATCGACAAAGGGCAAAATGGTCTGATTGATCTCCTCCGCCTTCTTTTTGCCGCCGAACCTCTGCCATAGCGAGGGCCGGTAGTTGAGGTCGTAGGAAACGGTTGCGCCATGCAGCTTCGCCGCCGTCATCGCCTCGATGATCACTGCCGGGGATGACGGCGACAGTCCGGCCATGATCCCGCCGCTATGAAACCAACGCACCTCCTGCTCGGCAAAGATCCCTTGCCAGTCAATCTCGCCCGGCCGCAACTGCGAAACGGCGCTGTGTCCGCGGTCGGACACCCCGAGCGCCGGTCGCAGGCCGAAACCGCGTTCGAGAAAGTAGATGCCGTTGCGCCGGGACTCGCCGATGCCGTCGTCCGGCAGCCAGCGGATCAGGCCGGTATCAACCCCACCGGCGGCAATGCGGTTCTTCACAAGCTGGCCCACCGCGTTATCGACCAGGGCGGTGACAACTGCGGTCCGCCTCCCGAAGCATCGACTTAAACCGCGAGCCACATTGTATTCGCCGCCGCCCTCCCAGACCTTGAAGCTATCGGCCAGGGCGATGCGGGTAGGGCCCGGATCGAAGCGCAGCATCACCTCGCCAAGGGCAAGCAAATCAATCATAGTGTCATCTCCAGGTTCTTGTCGAGCAATTCGACCGCCCTGCCGATCTCCTGTCGGATGTCGGGAAATTTCCTCTCACGCAGCCATTGCGTGCCCACCAGCCAACTGCCGCCGCAGGCAACTACCTGCGGCAGGGCAAGATAGTCGATGAGGTTATGGGCGGTTATCCCGCCGGTCGGCATAAAGTGCATGGTTTGAAAAACCGCGGCGAGGGTGGCGAGCATTTTCACCCCGCCGAGCTGTTCGGCTGGAAAAAACTTTACCGTATCGAGCCCTCGCTCCATGGCCATCTGGATCTCGGTCGGCGTAGCGCAGCCGGGGATTACCGGAATTTTGCGAGCAAGACACCAGTCGACCAGGGAAGAACTCATGCCGGGGGAGACGATAAACCGCGCTCCTCGGTCGACCGCGGCTTTAGCCTGGTCGAGGGTGAAAACGGTTCCCGCGCCGACCAGCATGTCCGGCCGGGACGCCATGGTATAAATGGCCCCCAGAGCCTCGTCGGTGCGCAGGGTGATTTCCACGCAGGACAGACCGCCGGCGACGATGGCATCGGCAAGAGGTGTGGCCAGCCCCGCGTCGTCGATGACCACTACCGGCACCAACCTGATCTTTCTCAGTTCCTCGCGAAACAATGGGTTTCTCCTTGCATAAACAGTTGGGGCGGTTTCATCCGGCCCGAAAGGGTTTAATAGCGCTTGTCGACCAGTGATCTCTTTACCCGGTCGAGACGCTCTTTGGTTCCGTCGAAATCTTTCATTGCCACGGCGACAAACAGCACATCGACAATAGCCAGCTGCACAAGTCGCGAGGTCATTGGCGCAAGGCGCAGGGCAGCTTCCTGTGAATATACCGACAGCGAGATATCGCATTCTTTTAAAAGCGGCGAGTTCTCGCTGCCGATTATGCCGATAACCTTCGCCCCCGCCTTGCGGGCGATCCTCGCGCTGTCGATAATGTCCATGGTGGAGCCGGTATGGGATATCACCACCACTACGTCCTCGGGACCGAGGAGGGCGGCGGACATCACCTGCATATGCGAGTCGTCGTGGGCGGCGCAGGCGATGCCCAGGCGAAAGAACTTGTGATAGGCGTCCTTGGCGACGATCGCCGAGCCGCCGAAGCCGTAGAATTCTATGCGCCGGGCCGCCTGGAGGGCCTTGACTGCTATATCGAGATCTTCGAGGCTGAGCCTGGCAAGGGTGTTGCTGATCGCCTCACGATGGGCGTTGAGGACCTTGCCGGCGATCCCGGCCAGGCTGTCGCCTTCGCTGATGTTTTCAAAGATATATTGGGTCGATGGAAGATCGCGGGCGAGATTGAGGCGTAATTCCATATACCCACCGAGTCCCAGCTTGCGGCAAAAACGGATTACGGTCGGCTCGCTCGTCTCCGCCCGTTCCGCCAGATCGGTGATTGACGAGGTGATCACCGCCGCGGGGTCGGCGAGGACGCATTTCGCTACCTTCTTTTCCGAATTTCGTAAAGTTTCCAGCGACTCGCGGATCAGGGCAAGGGTGTCGGCCATGATAATTCAACCTTCTTAATTTAATCCCACCAGGCGCGGCAGCCAGAGGGAAATTTCGGGGATATAGGTTATCGCCGCAAGTACCGCGAGCAGCCCGAAGTAGAAGGGCAGCATTGCCCTGGTCACCTTCTCGATGGACAGGTTCGCCACCGCACTTCCGACAAACAGCACCGAGCCGACCGGCGGGGTGATCAGACCGATACCAAGGTTGACCATCATGATCATCCCGAAGTGCACCGGGTCGAGCCCGAGAGTGCTAACCACCGGCAGCAGCATCGGGGTGAGGATGAGGATGAGCGGCGCCATGTCCATCAGGGTGCCGAGCATGAGCAGCATGATGTTGATCGCCATGAGGATCACGTACCGGTTGTCCGACAGGGCGGAGAAGAAGGCGGTAATCTTCATCGGGATCTGCATCAAGGTGAGGATATAGCCGAAGCTTGCGGCAAAACCAATCAATATCATCACTACAGTCACAGTCTTTACCGTTCGGTGTATGAGGACCGGCAATTGATGCCATTTGTAGTCGCGGTAGATGAACATGGTGACGAAGAAGGCCCATACGCAGGCGATGGAGGCCGATTCGGTGGCGGTGAAGATACCGGAGAGGATGCCGCCGAGGATAATGACGACGGTCAGCAACCCCCACAGGGCTTCGCGAACGATGCGCAGTGCCTCCCCTAAGGGGATGACATCGCCCTTGGGGAAGTTGCGTTTTTTGGCGAAATACAGGCACATGCCCATCATTGTCGCGCCAAGGAAGATGCCCGGCATGACGCCCGCCACAAACAGGGCGGCGATACTCACCGAACCGCCGGCGGCCAGCGAATAAATAACAGCGTTATGCGACGGCGGGATGAGAATGGCCTGGACCGAGCCTGAGCAGGTAACGGCGGTGGCGAAGTCGCGCGGGTAACCTTTTTTTTCCATCTGCGGGATGAGCACCGAGCCGATGGAGGCGGTGTCGGCCACCGACGAGCCGGAGATCGCGCCGAAAAAGGTCGAGGCAAGGATATTCACGAGCGACAAGCCGCCGCGGATAAAGCCGACGAAGACGGCGGCGAAGTTCACCAGACGGCCCGCGATACCGCCCTCGGCCATGATCGCCCCGGCCAGGACGAAGAAGGGTATGGCGAGCAGCGAAAATTTGTTGACGCCGCTGGCAATCTGGATCATGACCGCGTCAAGAGGCAGGTCGATGAGCAGGGCGCCGATGATCGACACCAGGCCCAGGGTATAGGCCACGGGCACGCCGATGGCCATCAGAACAAACAGGCTGCCGATCAGGATGTAGGCTTCCATGGTTTTTTACCTCTTCTTGGGTTGGTCGTGGTCGGGATCATGGTTCCCCGCGCCGGGGCTGCCGATGAGGACTATGGGGCGTCTGTCCTGGGGGCCGAACACCATGCTCTCGAGGATAAAGAGCAGGGTGATGATCGAGCCCAGAGGCAAAGGTATATAGGTGAGGCCGACCCGGAGAACCGGAAATTCGGCGATGTACTGGTCCCAGGTAACCAGGCAGAGCGAGATGCCGTATCGGGCGACGAAGATGGCCAGGGCGATCATCAATAGGTTGACGACCTGGGTGAGGATCGGACGAACCTTTTCAGGCAATCGATCGGTGAGCATGGTGACGGCGATGTGACCGCCGGCCCTGTAGCTGGCTGCCGCACCGATAAAGGTAAAGATGATCATGCATAAGATTGCAAGGGGCTCCGGCCACATCGAACCGTGGCCGAGGACATAGCGGTTGAAAATGCCGATCGGGATGACAATCGTCATGATCAGGAGGGAAATTCCCGAGATCCAGATGCACAGCCGATACAGTCCGTCCATAGCGACGAGGAATGTTTCTTTCATGTCCTTATGCGAGCCCCGGCAGTTGATTGCGAGTGGGCTCTTCACCCAGCCCGGTACAAAGTACTTAGTTGACGGCTTCGATGCGCTTGATCAGATCGGCATAATCCTTGCCGTACTTGGCGCGTACCGGTGCGGTCAAATCGTAAAAGGCCACCTTGTCGACCTCGATGAATTCAACCCCGGCCTTCTTGAGACCGTCGACAGATTCGGCGACTTTTTTGTCCCATAAAACCCGTTGCTCCATCTGGGCCTCGCGAGCAAGTTTCTTCATCAGGGCCTGATCGTCGGCGGAGAGCTTGTCCCAAACCACCTTGGACATGACGAAGATCTCCGGAATGATCAGATGGCCGGTGAGGCTGTAGTACTTGGCGACGGTATGGTGGTTCTGGGTGAAGTAGGTTGGCGGGTTGTTTTCGGCGCCGTCGACCACGCCGGTCTGCAGGGCGCTGTAAAGCTCGCCGAAGCCCATGGCGATACCGTTGCCGCCCATGGCGTTCATGGTGTCGATAAAAAGCGGATTGCCCATCATTCGAACCTTCTGGCCCTTCAGGTCGGCCGGGGTTTTTACCGGTTTTTTCAGGTACAGGCTGCGGGTGCCGCCGTCCATCCAGCCGAGAGCGACCATTTTGGCCGGACTGGCGTTGATTTTGCCGAGCAGTTCATAGCCGATCTCGCCGTCGATGACCTTGCGCATATGGGTTTCGTCACGGAAGACAAAGGGCATGTTGAAGACGTTGACCTCTGGAACCACCGGGCCGACCGTGCCGAGCGAGGTGCGAAGGATGGCGATCGCCCCAACCTGAGTCTGTTCGATCATCGACTTTTCGTCACCGAGTATGGCGCCGGGAAACATCTTCAGGGTAAGCCGACCGGCGGTTGCCGCCTCAAGTTTTTTGCCCAGGTTCTGCATGGCTACCACATTCGGATAGCCCTCCGGGTGCACGTCCGCCGCCTTCAGTTCCATGGCGGCCGAGGCCGGGGTCGACATCATGGTCAGTGCGCCGACGGCCAGGGCGAGACCTGCAAGTGAGTTACGAAACTTCATGAGACACCTCCTTCTGTATTTTAGCGGGGCCACCCCCATTCTTACCGTGCGTCCCGCGGCGGGGTCACGGCGGCTTCAATAAGCAGTGATGTAGAAAAACTATGCAAAACGTAATAAATATTTCTTATTCAACATTTGTTGTAGATTTACTACATAATATTCCCTTGTCAATAAAAAAATCGTCATGTGCTTTCCGCTTATAAAAAGAGCGGTTTGATATGGCGCTCAAACAGATTGTCGCAGACCTGTCGCCCTACTACATCCCGGTGTTTTATCAGCGCCGCCAGATAGACCTCGCCAAGTTCCGCCGCAACTTTATAGCCCACGTGGAGGAGCTGACGGACGTTACTGTCATAGTCCGGGCAAGCCTGGTCGTGGCGGATGGTCCGCGCCAACCGGTCGTGCGGCCAGGCCTCGACGGTTTCCGGCAGAGGCAAACTGTCTCTGTCGATATCGATGACGCTGGCATATGGCAGGCAAAGCGCTTCGAAGCGGCTATGGCTGTCGCGATAGATCCGTTTCACCAGGCTTGCCGCTTCGCCGCCCGCTTCGGCAAGGCCGATCAATTCTTCCAGCCAGGTGGTACCGGCGGTCTTGATATGAACCCCGGCATCGTGGGCGGCGATGGCCCGGCGGATGCCCGGATATATGGAGAATTTATCGCTGCCGCTATGAATGCTCAGTTTCAGGTCGGTAGGCAGGCCGAAGTCGGCAACCGCCCGGCGGATGACGCAGATATCGTCGCTGAACTCCTGGTCAAAGCGGGTGACATCTCCCTGGTAATCGACGCCCTTGTTGAAGCGGCCGGTGAACTTTGGCGCGATGGTTTGCAGCGGGACGTGATAGTGGCCGATGGCGGCGAGAATGAAGAAAAGTTCCGCCGGTGTTTGCGGCTCGGCGGTTTCATCCATCGACACCTCGGTAATAAAGGTCCCCGCACCTTTTTTATCGGCGATGTGGCGGTAAATGGCTGCTGCCTGTTGCACGGCAAAGAGATATTTGTCGGCTATTGCCCGCAGTCTGTCTCCCGTCACCGTAAGTGGTTGGGCGATGCCCTGTATTGCCAGTTGGCCGTGATAGCGGGAGAATTTGGCGATAAAGTCGGCAATGTCGGCGTCCGCCGCCTTTTTGCCGATGAAGTCGGCGACATCGATGGTGAAATAGTCGCTGGGTTCGATGAAGGCCTCGACATTGGTCAGGTTGATATGGTCGGCATCGACATGGTATTCAATATTTTCGCCCGCCGCGCGCACCGCCTCGTCAGCCTCGCGCCGGACATCGGCCGGAACGGTGCCGACGATGCCGTGTTCGCGCTGCGATTTGTTCCAGACGATGGCAAGCTCGATGCCCGCGGCTTTAGCCATGCGGATGGCCTCAAGTTGAGCTGCGCCCTGCAGGCCGAAGCGGTCGCCGGTGCCGAAGGAATATTTAGCCAGTTGCATTTAGTTTTACCCTCCGTGGGTTGTTTTTACCTGGTGTAGGCGGACGAGGTGGTGGCCCCGCCGCTTCCGGTCCAGTCAGTGTGAAAAAATTCGCCACGGGGGCGGTCGGTTCGCTCGTAGGTATGGGCGCCGAAATAGTCGCGCTGGGCCTGGAGCAGGTTGGCCGGCAGTCTCGCCGTGCGCAGGCCGTCGTAATAGGCGAGCGCCGCCGACAGGCAGGGAGCGGCAATGCCGTGGCTGGCGGTAAGACCAACTATTGTCCGCAGGTCGGCCTGGGCCCTGTTCACTTCGGCGGAAAAGGCCGGGGCGAAAAGCAGGTTGACAAGATTCGGGTCACTTGTATAGGCGGCGGCAATCCGGTCGAGGAAAACCGAACGGATGATACAGCCGCCGCGCCAGACCCGGGCCACGGCTCCGAAATCAAGATTCCAGCCCTGGGCGAGCGATGTCTCCCGCAAGAGGGTGAACCCTTGGGTATACGAAATGATCTTGGCGCAGTAGAGGGCGCGTTCCAGGCGGTGGAGGATTTCCTCGCTTTCGCCGCAAAAGGCCGGGGCGGGACCGGAGAGGATGGTCGCAGCCAAAACGCGCATATCCTTTTGCGCCGAGATGCAGCGGGCGAAAACCGATTCGCTGATCAGCGACAGCGGTACGCCGTGGTCCAGCGCAGCACCGACCGTCCATTTGCCGGTACCCTTCTGACCGGCGGTATCGAGGATCAGATCAACTGTTGCACGGCCGTCCTCTTCCCGGTGACCGAGGATGTCGGCGGTGATCTCGATGAGATAGCTTTGCAGATCGCCATCGTTCCAGCGGCTGAAGATCCGGTGCATTGTCTCCGGGGGGAGGCCGAGGATTTCCCGCATCACCTGGTAGGCCTCGCCGATAAGCTGCATATCGCCGTATTCGATACCGTTATGGACCATCTTGACGAAGTGACCGGCACCGTCCGGACCCATCCAGGCGCAGCAAGGTTCTTTGTCTTCCGCCTTGGCGGCGATGGCGGTGAAGATTTTTTCAATCTGCGGCCAGGCTGCGGCCGAGCCGCCCGGCATAATCGACGGGCCTTTGAGCGCTCCTTCCTCGCCGCCGGACACCCCGGTGCCGATGAACAGCAGGCCCTTTGCCTCGAGGGCACGCGTCCGGCGGATGGTATCGCGGTAGTTGGAGTTGCCGCCGTCGATGATGATATCGCCCGCGTCGAGGTGGGGCAGCAGTTGGTCGATGAACCGGTCCACCACTTCCCCCGCTTTCAGCATCATCATGATCTTACGCGGCTGCTCGATGGCGGCGACGAAGTCCTTGACCGATGAAAACCCGCTGATTGTCTTGTCTTTTGCCCGGCCGGCGAGAAAGACGTCGGTCCTGGCCGTGGTCCGATTGTAGACGGCGACCGAAAAGCCTTTGTCCGCCATATTGAGCACCAGGTTCTCGCCCATGACGGCAAGGCCCGCGACTCCTATCTGTGTTATCTTCTTCATCATTTTTCCTCTTGCAACTGTTTCAGCCGGAGAACGATCTCTCCGGCAAGTACTTCCGGGCCGGGCCCTATATGAAGGATTACGCCGTCAGCGGGCTCTTCCATGGTTTGCAGCTGGCTGGTCAGCAGATCGGGGTTCATGTATTGGTGGTTTCTGCCCTCGATTCGTGTCCGCAGCAGGTCGAAGTCACCCTTCAGGTACACCGAGACTACCTGCCGCTGGTCGACTCCAAGGAGGTCCCGGTACTTTTTTTTCAGCGCGGAGCAAGCCAGCACCAGGTTTTCCCCGGCCGTCTTTTTCCGAACGATCAGCTCCTGCAGCGTCGTCAGCCATCCCTGCCGGTCCCGGTCGTCGAGCGGGATACCGGCTCGCATTTTGTCGATGTTTTCCTTCGGATGAAAATCGTCGGCGTCTTCGAAGGGCCAGGCGAGTTGTGTTGCCAGCAGCTTGCCCACGGTGGTCTTGCCGCAGCCCATCGGGCCGATGAGGACGATGACCATGGTTAGTCCTCCAGTGGCTTGATGGCGAAATAGTCGACTGCATTGCGATAGCAGATGTCGCGGACCGTTTCGCCGATCAACTGAAAGTCGCCGGGCAACTCGCCTCTTTCCATGTCCTTGCCGAAGAGGTTGCACAGCACCCGGCGGAAATATTCGTGACGCGGGTAGGAGAGGAAGCTGCGCGAGTCGGTGAGCATGCCGACGAAGCGGGACAGGAGGCCCATATTGGACAGCGCGTTCAATTGCCGCTCCATCCCGTCTTTCTGGTCGTTGAACCACCAGCCCGAACCGAACTGCATCTTGCCGGGAGTTCGCCCGTCCTGGAAATTGCCGATCATGGTGGCAATCATCTCATCGTCTCGGGGATTGAGGACATACAGGATGGTCTTGGTCAGCTTATCGCGGCTGTCGAGGCGGTCGAGCAGGCGGCCCAGGGACCGCCCTATGGCAAAGTCGCCGATGGAGTCGTAGCCGGTATCCGGTCCAAGGCGGCCATAGGCACGGGTGTTCTGGTTGCGCAGGGCGCCGAAGTGGAACTGCTGGACCCAGCCCTTATCGTGATCCAGCACTGCGAACTCAACCAGCATGGCCGACTTGAAGATGCGGATTTCCATACCGGAAAGGGCTTTCCCGGTGCGGATCTTGGCAAAGATTGCCGCCATCTCGGCCTCGGTATAGTCCTCGGCGTAGGGTTCTTCCAGGCCGTGGTCGGAAAGTCGGCAGCCCATGTCGTGGAAGAAGGTGTGGCGGGCGGCCAGGCATTCGAGGAATTGGCGGTAATCGGCAATGTCGCGATTGCATATCTCTGCTAGTCGGTCCACCCAGCGGTTGAAGACTTCAGGGTTCTCCACCGCCATCGCCCGGTCGGGCCGGAAGGCCGGGAGGACTCTGACGGTGAAGGCCGGATCGTCGCGGAGCAGACAGTGGTGTTCCAGGCTGTCGAGGGGATCATCGGTGGTGCAGACCACCTTCACCCGCATTTTTTTGAGCAGGCCGCGGGTGGAAAAGTCGTCTTCCTGCAGCATTTCGGTGCAACGGGCATAGATGGCGTCGGCGGTGTCGGCAGAGAGCAGGGTGTCGGTGATGCCGAACGGGTTTTTCAGCTCCAGATGAGTCCAATGATAGAGAGGGTTGCGCAGGGTCTTCGGTACAGTGGCCGCCCAGGCCCGGAACTTGTCGAGGTCGGAGGCCGAGCCGGTGATGAACTCTTCAGCCACGCCGTTGGCCCGCATTGCCCGCCATTTATAGTGGTCGCCGTGCAGCCAGGCCGCGGAGAGGCTTGCAAATTTTTTGTTTTCGGCGATCTCCGCCACCGGCAGATGGCAGTGGTAGTCGAAGATCGGCATGGCGGCGGCATATTCGTGGTACAGCCGCTCGGCGGCTCTGGTTTCGAGGAGAAAGTTCTCGTCAAGAAAGGGTTTCATGGTTGACTCCCGAGGATGGGGGTTCGCAGGCGATGGAGGACCTCACCCGCCTTGTCGACAAAAAGAATGCCCTCGGCCTCCCGGTTGCGATAGCGGTCCGGGTCGAGGGTGTTCGGGTCGAGGTAGCCGAGATTGATTTTGGCGCACATTTCCGGCGGGATGGCCGAGGCCAGAATCACCTCGATGCGCGGTTTCTCGATGCCGCCTTCCATGGCGCCAAGCCCCCGGACATGGGTGGAGTGGGCCAGCACCCCGCGCGGGATATCGGTAAAGCGCCCGGGGTCGGCAAGGAAATAATCGCGGACATGGTAGCCGATTTTCTCCATATAGGCGCCCCAGGTGCGTGAAACCTCGGTAATATGCGGGGCATAAATGATGAGGCGTCCGCTGTCTGCCACCACCTGTTCGAGCTTGTACATAACCTTGCCGCCGGTCCAGATCTCGTCGTACATCGGCGGACAGACCCCGAAGACGGTATGGTAGGGCTTTTCTTTCACAACCACATGGACCCGCTCGGAGAGGTCGGCGGCCAGCGACCAGGCTTTCTTATAATCGCCGCCGAAAAGGCCGTATAATTCCGTTGCCGATTTGACCACCATGGCCAGGCAATGCACCGGGATATCGATAAACCGCATGGCCCGGTTAATCACCTCCCGCACCGGAGTATGCTTGATGCCTATGGTCCCCGGACAGGTGACCACTGCCCCCAGCCAGTGGAAGGCGTGGAGAAACTCGCCGCCGGAGATGCCGGGGAAGAGATATTTGGCCCCGCCCGAGTAGCCAACCACCTCGTGGGGAAAAACCGGGCCAAGGATTACGATCAGGTCGTACTCGAAGATTGCCCGGTTGATATCCACCGGCACCCGTTCGCTCAGTTTGCCGCCGGACAGTTCCTCTATTTCATCCGCTTCGATCCAGCCGATGCGGGCAAGGGTGTTCGGCAGATCCCATCGGTGGTTGAGGAATTGGCTGCCCGCCCAGCGTTCCTGCCTATCGGTTGCCGAGATACCGTAAAGGGCGAGGATCCGTTCCTCGGGTAAGGGGGTGTGGGTGCCAAGCGCTACCATGAAGTCAAGGTGGGCGGCCGATTTTCCCAGCAACTCGCCCAGGCAGCGGATCATCAAGGGAAGAGGACAGGTGCGGGTGGTGTCCGGGGTGAGGACCAGGACCTTCTTGCCGGCAAAGAGCGAAGCGGGCGTTGAATCCTCGACTATCTTGCGGATTTCTGCCTCGCTGAGCGGTCTGTCCGGTGTGCCATGGCCTTCGGTCATGTTATCCTCTTAAATATTGTGGATCA
Organism: Desulfobulbaceae bacterium BRH_c16a; assembly: GCA_000961725.1. GTDB lineage: Bacteria > Desulfobacterota > Desulfobulbia > Desulfobulbales > Desulfocapsaceae > Desulforhopalus_A. Next base: position 102,110 of record LADS01000004.1, on the reverse strand, counting down.
AATAGCCGCCGTCCACCGGGATCGACACCCCGGTGACAAAGCCCGAAGCCATCGAACTGGCGAGAAAGACGGTGGCCCCGGCCAGTTCCGCAACCTCGCCGAAGCGGCCAAAGGGCGTATGGTTGAGTACCGCCTTGCCCCGTTCGGTAGAGTTGCCGGTTTTGTCGTCGATCAGCAGGCTTTTATTCTGTTTGCCGAGGAAGAAGCCGGGAGCGATGGCGTTGACCCGGATGCCGAAAGCCGCAAATTCGCCGGCGGCGGCCATGGTTAAATTGAGGGTGGCCGCCTTGGCGGCGTCATAGGCCCAGACTCCGGACAGCGGATTGTAAGACGCCATCGAAGTGAGGTTGATGATCGAACCTTTGATGTTTTCGGCGATCCAGCGCCTGCAGAAAACCTTGGTGGGAAGAACCAGCCCGGCCGTCAGGTTAAGGTCGAGGATGTCCCGGAAGGTGGCTATGTCGATATCGACAAACCGGGTTTTGCCTCGGTTGCCGCCGACACCGTTGACAAGGATCTCAGGCGCTGAAAATCGCTCTGAGGCTTGGTCGAATGCGGTTTCAAGTTCTTTCTCATCGCCGCAGTCGATGGCGATGCCATGGGCGCGTTTGCCAAGTTCCGGCTCGTCCCGGTAGCGGGCGAGAAAAGCGCTGACGGAGTCCTTGGTCCGGCTGAGCACCACGACGTTTGCCCCGGCGCGGAGCAGGGCATCGGACATCACCGTGCCAATGGCCCCCGCCCCACCGGCGACCACCGCGGTCTTGCCGGCCAGGCTGAACATTTCCTCAAGATAACTCATGGGCTGCTCCTGCTGTTCTATTCTCCGAACGGTTTTTCTTGAACTGAATTTCTTGAACTGAATTTCTGGAACTGAATTTCTTATTGATGAGAGTTTCGTTAATAAAATTCTTAGCGAAGTGAACTGCTCTTGTCAAGAACTTTATTCATTCAGTAAAATATGTTGTTGTAATATTTCTACATAGGGTATAGTGCTGTAGTTTTGGTGAAATATTAAATTTTCTGTAATCATTGCAGGGTTTATTGCCGGTTCGATATTGACAGAAGGTAAAATTTGTAACATTAATTCAGTCATGCAATTAATTTCCTTTTTTCCATTGACCAGCCGGATCGCCTTCGAGGCCATCCGGCGCACGCGGGGTGAAAAAAAATGGCGGTAGCAAACCGGGATCTGATGCGGGCGATCAACCGCTTTGCCATCCTCCATGCCATACGGGACGCGGGGACGGTCTCTCGGGTGGATCTGGCCCGCCGGACCGGGCTCAGCCAGGCCACGGTCACCGGCATTACCGCCGACCTGCTCCGCGAGGGCATGCTCCTTGAGGAGCAGGGCGGCAGGTCGGAGGGCGGCAGGCGGCCGGTGCCGCTTGCGCTCAACCCCGGTGGCGCCTATACCGTCGGGGTACATTTGTCGGTGGATCAAGTCACTGTGGTACTCATGGATCTCCAGGCCGGAATCCTCAAGACCCATACGAAAAAGCTGGCTTCAGATAACTTGGCCGCCGGACCGATGGTCGAGATTTTGGTAGAGTCGGTGCAGACCTGTCTTTGGCAGGCGGATTTTACCAAGAAACAAATCTCCGGGATCGGCGTCGCCATCCCCGGCCTCATCGACTCGCGGACCGGCTTTGTCCACTACGTGCCGAACTATACCTGGAATGATATTGCCCTTGCCGACCGGCTGCGCGAGCGGATGGGGGTGGCGGTCTATGTGGAGAACAGCGCCAATACCCTGGCGATCTACGAGCAGTGGTTCGGAATCGGCCGGGGAACCGACAATTTTCTTCTTATTACCACCGAGCACGGCATTGGCGCCGGGCTGGTGCTGGACGGCAAATTGTATCGTGGTTTTCGTGGAATCGCCGGAGAATTCGGCCATACGGTGGTTGACGATGAAGGCCCCCTCTGCCGTTGCGGCCAAACCGGTTGTCTCGAGGCGATATGCGGCAACAACGCCATCCTCAGAGAGGCAAAAGAAGTGATCCGTCGCGGCCAGTCGCAGATGGAAAATGAGCCGACCATCGAGGAAGTGCTGGCCGAGGCCAAAGGCGGCAATCCCGCTCTGCGGGCGATCTATGATCGGGCCGGTCGAACGCTGGGCATCGGTATCGGCAATATGTGCAAGCTCTTTGATCCGGAGAAGATCATTATCGCCGGCAAAGGTGTCCTGGCGGGGGAACTGCTCTTCGGGCCGATGCGCGAGACCCTGCCGCCGGGGATCTCTTTTGCCAGGGATGCCCGGACCCGGATCTTTATTCAGGAGTGGCAGCCGACCCTTTATGCCCGGGGAGCGGGTGCTCTGGTCCTGCAGGAGGTTTACCAGAGTCCGGCCAACCGGGTGGTCCCGATAATATGAAACAATCAAGAACTGTCAAACGGAGAACACCATGGCTTTTTTAAAAGAAAACAACATGGACAAGGAGATCATCGGGCCGGAACGCAAACGCTACCTCGGCCATACCGACCAACTGATGATGGTGGTGATCGACTTTTACGACGGGCCGGGCGAGGCTGCCGATCCGCCCCATTCCCATCCCCACGAGCAGATTTCCTATGTGGCGGCGGGAGAACTGATCGTCCATATCGGTGACGACTCAACCCGCCTTGGGCCGGGTGACATCTTTACCGTACCGCCGAATGTGGCCCATACCGTCCAGCTGTTGAGCAAACATGTCCGCCTGGTGGATACCTTTACACCCCTGCGCGAAGATTTTCTCAAGTAAATTGACTGCATAATAAGGAGAACGACCATGGAAGTGCGACATCCGGTGCACCCGGAGCATATGATGATGTTTGATACCGAGGAGCTGCGCCGACACTTTTTGGTGGAGGGCCTCTTTGTCCCGGATGAGCCGAAGCTTGCCTACTGTTTCTATGACCGGCTGATCGTTGGCGGGGTCTGTCCGGTGAAGCCGCTGACCCTCGCCGTCGACCCGAAGGTGATTGGCGCCGAGTTCCTCCTCGAACGACGCGAGCTGGGCGTGATCAATATAGGCGATTCAGGCAGGGTCGTAGCGGACGGATCAACCTTTGAAATTGGCCGCAACGAAGGGCTTTATATCGGATTGGGCACAAGGGATCTGCGTTTTGAAAGCATCGATCCGGCAAAGCCCGCAAAATTCTATCTCAACAGTGCCCCGGCCCATGCAGTGTTGCCGACGGTCAGAATCGCTCTGGCCGACACCGAGCCGGTGGTCATGGGCGAGAGCACCACGAGCAACAAACGGACCATTCGCAAATATATCCACCCGGGCGGGGTGAAGAGCTGCCAGCTGGTGATGGGCATGACTATGCTCGAACCTGGATCGGTATGGAATACCATGCCGGTTCATACTCACCAGCGACGCATGGAGGCTTATCTCTATTTCAATATGCCGGCGGATGCGGTGGTCTTTCATCTCATGGGTGAGCCCGACGAGACCAGGCACCTGGTGGTGCGGGATGGCGAGGTGGTGCTGTCGCCTTCCTGGTCTATCCATTCCGGGGCCGGGACCGCCAACTATACCTTTATCTGGGGCATGGCCGGCGAGAATCAGAATTTCGGCGATATGGACCATGTGACCATGGCCACATTGAGATAAATTTCAGATAATCAAGAAATTCCGGATTGATACCGGATCAAGGTGAAATAATGATACTTGATGCATTTAATCTGCAGGGTAAAGTAGCCATCGTCACCGGCTGCGGCACCGGCCTTGGCCGGGGTATGGCGCTGGGGCTGGCCGAGGCCGGGGCGGATATCGTCGGGGTCTACAACCGCAGCGAGCCGGATTGCGCCGGTGAGATTACCGGGATGGGACGAAGATTCCTGGGCATTAAAGCCGATCTGGCCGACCTCGACCGGATCGAACCGCTGGTTGAGCAGACTGTCCTGGCCTTTGGCCGGGTCGACATCCTGATCAACAACGCCGGGATTATCCGGCGTCAGCCGGCCCTGGAATTTACCCGCGAGAACTGGGACGAGGTGATAAATCTCAACCTGCGCTCCCTGTTTTTTCTCGCCCAGGCGGTGGCAAAGCGCTTTGTCGCCCAAGAGAGCGGCGGCAAAATCGTCAATATTGCCTCGATGCTGTCCTTCCAGGGGGGGATCCTGGTGCCGTCATATACCGCAAGCAAGAGCGGGGTGATGGGGCTGACCCGCGAATTGGCCTGCGAATGGGCGGCCGAAAACATCAATGTCAACGCTATCGCTCCCGGTTACATGGCGACGGAGAACACCCGCGCCCTGCAGCATGATCCGGTGCGGAGCACCGACATCATGAAACGTATCCCCGCCGGACGCTGGGGCCAACCTGTCGATCTGGCCGGGGCGGTGGTTTTTCTTGCCTCGGCGGCGGCGGACTATATCCATGGCTATACCCTTGCCGTCGATGGCGGCTGGTTGGCAAGATAACCCAACACCTGGAGGACAACATGAACAGTAATCCGGTGTTTGCGCTGCTCGGCAGGAGGTTGCGTCTGGCGGTGATCGGCGGCGGGCCGGGATCATTTATCGGCGCTATGCACCGCATGGCCGCCCGCCTTGACGACCGTTACGAATTGGTGGCGGGTGTCCTCTCCTCGGACCCCGAAAGGGCCGTGTCGAGGGCAAAAGAGTTCGGGCTTGCCGAGAATCGGGGATATGCCTCGGTTGCAGCGATGCTCAACGCGGAAAAAAGTCGGGCAGACGGAGCCGATGTGGTGGCAATCATGACCCCCAACGACAGCCACTACTCCTATGCCATGGCGGCCCTTGACCACGGCTTCCACCTGATCTGCGATAAGCCGATGACCAACGGCCTCCCGGAGGCGAAGCGGTTACACGCCCGGGTCGTCGAAACGGGGAGGATTTTCTGCCTTACCCACAATTACACCGGCTACCCCATGGTCCGTCAGGCCAGGGCGATGGTGGCGGCGGGTGATCTGGGGCCCGTCCGCCTGGTCCAGGTGGAATATGTCCAGGGGAATAAAGCGGACGAGAGTCGGCCCGATCCGGTTACCGGCCCCCGTTCATGGAAAAATATTCCGGAAAAAAGCGGGCCGTCGTTGGTTCTTGGCGATATCGGCAGCCATGCCCATAATCTGCTTCGTTTTATCACGGGCCTTGAGGTGACCGAACTTTGCGCCGAACGGGGCGCCATCGTTCCCGGTCGACAGGTCGACGATTTCGCCGGAGCGCTTCTCCGTCTTGAAAACGGTGCCAGGGGAAGCTACTGGGTTACCCAGGCGGCGGCCGGCATGGGCAACGGCCTGCACATCCGGGTGAGCGGCACGAAGGGGACTCTGGAGTGGTGGCAGGAGACGCCGCAAATTTTAACCTTCAGGCCGCTGGTTACGTCCGGTGCGCCGATGGAGGTGAGGGTTGCAAACGGGCCGGGAACCCTGCCCCTTGCCGCCCGGTCCTGTCGCGTGGTGGCCGGTCACCCGGAGGGCTTTCCGGAAGGTTTTGCCAACCTCTACAAAGACGCCTCCGAGGCCATCGCCGCGAAGATCGCCGGAGTCGAACCCGATCCTTTAGCCCTGCACTTCCCCACCTCCGCCGATGGTTTGGCCGGGGCGCTTTTTATCGATGCGATGATCCGCTCCAGCGACGGCGGTGGCGGCTGGGTGAAGGTGCCGCTGGATATATCGTAAGGGAGTTCATGCCCATAAACCCGCAGCCAGCACGTGTTTGCGGGTTTTTTTGTTGCTCAGGTTCAGCCGCATCCCCCGCCGGAGCCGGTGCAGGTCCCTTCTGCGCAGGGATTCCTGCGGCCTCTTAAAAATGATGTGTCTTTATTCTCATAGACACTTCTCAGGCCTTCCTCGATAAACCCCGATGCCTCAACCGGCCTGACCCCCGACTTTTTGAGGATGTCGAAAGGCGTCTGGCCCACACCGCTGACGAGTACCGCCCGGCAATCTCCCAGAATCTTGGCCAGCTGGTGCCATCGTTTTATGCCGCCGCCGATAGCTGGTGTTGCTCGGTCTTCTATTTTTTGAAAGCCATTTTCAGTCTGCTCCCAGATTTCCAGGCTCCGCGCCTCGCCAAGATGTTTATTGACCAGGATTCCTTCTTCGGTGGCCACAGCCACATAGCGCCGTTGCTCGTGCGGCAGGGGCTTGAGCGTGGAGCAGGCGGTCAGGCAGCTCCTGAATTCCTCGGTCCGGTCATCGCCCAACAGGCCGACGGCATCGGCGCGACAGCGGGTGCAGTGGCGCATCTGCGGCAGATACTCTTCCGCCCTGGTACGAATCCGCTCCATCATCTCCTTGTCCGGCTGGGTTATTGTGCCGAAGGGGGTGTTGACATTGGGGAACATGGCCATGCAGTTGAGCAGGTTGACGCCAAGATCCTTCATTGTCCTCGCAACATCTTCCACATGATGATCGTTCACGCCCGGAATAACGATGCAGTTCACCTTGACGGTGATGCCATGAGCCTTGAGCTTCCTGATCGCCTCAAGCTGGCGCAGCAGCAGCATTTCCGCTGCCTGGCGCCCACGGTAGACGATATTGCCGTCCGTTACCCAGGCATAGATCTTCTCGCCGATCTCCGGATCGACGGCACAGACGGTAATGGTCACATGGGAGACTTCCAGCTCGGCCAATGTCTCGATGTAGGGGCCGATAGCCATGCCGTTGGAAGAAACGCAGAGCAGGGTTTCCGGATGATTTTTCCGGATGTTGCGCAGGGTGGCGATGGTTTCCGGACCGTTGGCGAAAGGATCGCCGGGACCGGCAATACCGGCCACGCTGATCCGCGGTTCTTTGTCCAGGACCTTCCGCATATAAACCTCGGCCTGATCCGGAGAGAGGATCGTGCTGGTGACTCCTGGTCGCGACTCGTTGACGCAATCATATTTTCGGTCACAGAAATTGCATTTGATATTGCACTTCGGAGCGACCGGCAGATGTACTCTGCCGAATTTGCCCTTGGCATCGGCATGAAAGCACGGGTGGTTGCGGAAATCTTGAGTGCTGGATTTCTTCATGGTAGATCCTTACGGTATAAATGTTGAGAGCAATTACATATAGCTGTAGCCGACGGGTGAATCGGTTTGTTTCTGGTCGATCACGGTGTTGGCGATCAGATCGAACAGGGCCTGGGCGCCATGGTAGCCGAGGTGGAGAATCCGCTGGCCGCCGACCCGGTCGTGGATCGGAAAGCCCACCCTGATAAGCGGCAGGTTTTCCTTTCTGGCGAAGGTGTAGCCCTTCGAATGGCCGATCACCAGATCGACCCCGAGTTCTTTCGCCATGGTCTCGATATCAAAGAAATCGACATCCTCTTTCACCACCGGCAGGTCGCAGTCAAGGCCGTCGATGGCAGCTGCGATACTGGCCGCCATCTTGCCGCTTTTGCCGCCCGAGGCGCAGAGCACCGGTTTTACCCCGATTTCGGCCAGAAACCCGGCGAGACCGACTACCAGGTCCTCCTCGCCGTAGACCACCGCCCGTTTGCCGAAGATGTACTTATGACCGTCGACCATGCTGTCGACCAACCGGCCGCGGGCAGCGACATGGCGCTTCGGGATCTTCTTGCCGCTGAGTTCCGCCAGCAGGTCGAAAAAATCATCGGTGGCGCGGATGCCGATCGGCATTCCGGTGCGGTGCAGCTTCACTCCGTGGGCTCGCTGCAGGACTGTGCCGCCGGTTTCCGTCGGCAGGGTCGCGCCCAGTTCAACTGTAGCAATGGCGCCCCCCATCTGCTTGATCGCCGCAAGGGGTGTGCCGCCTTCGGGAATGAGCGGATAGTCGTTTAAGGCCGGACCGTCCAGGGTGTCGGAGTAGTCGGGGAGAATAGTCGCGGTTATGCCGAAGTCATCCATCACCTCACGCAGGTAGCGGATGTCGGCGGTTGAGACAAAACCGCTGAGCAGATTGAGGGTATCGTTTGCTTCAGCCTCGCCCGCCAGCTGTTCGATTACCGCCTTGACGGCAATGTGAAAACCCTCCATATGGGTGCCGGAGTAGCTCGGGGTCGAGACGTGGACCACCAGAGGTGATTCGGGGCCTCCGAACTCTTTATGATATTCGGCAAGCAGCATCGGCACGTCGTCGCCGATTGTCTCGGTCAAACAGGTGGTCGCTACACCGATCAGTTTGGGTGCATATTTAGTAGTGACATTTTTCAGGCCGAGCTTCAGGTTCGGCCCGCCGCCGTAGATCGCATTCTTTTCGCCGAGGGATGACGAGGCGATATCGATCGGTTCATTGAAGTGGCTGATGATATAGCGCCGCATATAGGTGGCACAGCCCTGCGAGCCGTGCAGAAAGGGCACGCAGCTCTCGATGCCGCGGAAAGCGATCGATGCCCCGAGAGGCTTGCAGAGTTTGCAGGCGTTGGTGGTTGCGGTATAACTTGGCATCTTGCTCATAACTTTTTCTCCTGTATTCTGCGCGGGACGAATTTCCACACCGGGCTCATGACCGAACCGTAGACCTCACGGGCGAAATTGAGCATCCCCTGGAAGCCGGCGAGCATTTCCTTGCGTTCGTGATTGTGGTCGCAAAAGGCTACTCCGAGTTTATAGGCAATGGGCCGCTCCTTCACCCCGCCGACAAAGAGATCGACATCCTTTTCCTTCAAGAAGGAGGAGAGTTCGAGGGGATTGGCATCGTCGACGATGATGGTTCCCTGGTCGGTTATCTCCGCCAGTTCGGCGTAATCCTCTTTCGTGCCGGTCTGCGATCCGACCATCACCACATCCATGCCGATCAGCCGGAAGGCCTTGACCAGCGAGAAGGCCTTGAAGGCGCCGCCGACATAGATCGCCGCCTTCTTGCCGCTGAGGGCCTTTTTATACCTGGCAAGCTCCGGCAAAAGCGTCTCGAGCTCCTCTTTCACCACCCGGCGGGCCTTTTCCATCATCTCCGGTTCGCCGAAATGGCGGGCCACGGTATAGAGCGCCTCGGCCATGTCTTCGACCCCGAAATAGGAGACCCGGACAGCAGGAATGCCGAACCGCTTCTTCATCATATTTGCCAGGTCCATGGTCGACCCCGAACACTGGACCACGTTGAGCGCCGCGCCATGGCTGCGCTGGATGTCGGCGATCCGCCCGTCGCCGGTGATATTGGCGACTACTTCGATGCCGATCCGCTGGAAGTATTCGCGGATCAGCCAGATTTCGCCGGCGAGGTTGAAATCGCCGAGGATATTGATGGAGTGTTTGGAGATACCGGCAATATCGCCGGTGCCGACCAATCTCCCCATAGCATGGCAGGCCGCCTCATAGCCGGCCCGCTTGTTGCCTTTCAAGCCTTCCGACTGGACCGGCAGCACCGGGATGCCTTTCTCCGCCGAAGTCTTCTTGCAGACCGCTTCCAGGTCGTCGCCGATAAGTCCGACAATGCAGGTCGAATAAACGAAGGCGGCCTTCGGCTGATGGAGGTCGATCAGTTCATCGAGGGCTTTTGCGAGTTTCTTCTCGCCGCCGAAGATGACATCGAGTTCCTGGAGGTCTGTCGAAAAGGAGAGCCGGTGCAGTTCCGGTCCCGACGACAAAGCGCCGCGGATGTCCCAGGTGTAGACGGCGCAGCCTATCGGCCCATGGACCAGATGCAGCGCGTCGGCGATGGGGTAGAGCACCACCCGGGAGCCGCAGAAGACACAGGCGCGCTGACTGACCGCGCCGGCCAGGCTGTCCTTGTTGCAGTCCAGTTCAAACGGGGCGGACCCTTTGCGGTGGATCTGTTTCGTTCTTTCTTTTAAGAGGGGTTGAGTACTCATCGGCAGTGTCCTTTTGTTCAAGGTGGATAAGATGCTTATCCACCTTTGAGCAAGGGCCATGCCAGAAAAAGATGTGATGTGAAATATTATAAAAATCAGATAATTGCGGCCAATGCACGAGTTGCGCTGCAGGATGCGATGTGATCGGCCGCAAGCCCCGGGCAGCAAACGCTACGAAAATGAAGGAAACCACCTCATTTTGTAGATTTTGCTGTTACGGAACAGGTGGGGGATGAGGTCCTCCTGGTTGTCCGGACGTCCTTCGGGATAATCGTCAGGGTGTGATATCTTTATCTTACAACTAAAACGGAGCAGGGGGCTGTATGCAGGACACTGTTGGTTACGCTGCCCACTATCAGGTTTGTGAGATTGCTCCGGCCTCGCGAGCCCATTACGATAAGGTCGCAGTTTTCTATTTTGGCAATGTCCGAGATAATCTTGCCCGCGGGTTCCTCCATGAGCCGGTCCTCGACGGGAATAGTTTCATTTTGCACACGTTCCAGAAAAGGCTGAATCAGTTCTTCACTCTCCTTGATTATGCTCGCAATTTTGTCATCCCTGTATGGTTCGCCCAGGATTGTCGGGAACTTCTCATGACAATAAACAAGGATAATTCCGGCATCCATCAATTTTGCATATTCGATAGCTTTTTCTACCACATTGTTAGAGTGTTCGGATCCGTCGATTGCCAGCAGGATTTTCTTTTGATCCATGACATTTTCTCCTAAAGTGTTGAAAGCTCAAAAACTCCTGAAGGGATTTCAGGGAGTTCCGATGGATGTAAATAGGGTCAATTGAAACTCTGTCTGGAGAAAATAGATCGTTTTGGAATTTTGTCGAGCTGCCTGAGCTCGACAAAAGTAAGTAGGAGGTCAGTGGGTTGCCGCAGGCCCGGCATCGTAGAGGTGGGGGAAAAGAACCGTTCGAACCTCCTCGCCGATCGCGAGAAATTTGAGCACATCCACTTCACACGGGATACGGATGGTATATTGATCGAGATCGCAGATTTCCTGAAAGTCGTTGAGATAGAGGAGCTTTTCCGCGAGTTCCGGGATCTCTCCAAGGTGGAGCTGCAGGGCTCTCAGCAGGTCGGCCATGGTATGGTTCTCGGCGAGGTCGCCGTTTTTCATCAGAAATGCCATAATCAGCTTTTCGATGGCCATGCAGGTCAGGTTGTAAAGAGTTTCCGGAGTGAAGGTCTTTTTCCTTCGGTCGTATGCGCCTTGCGCGGTCTTCAGAAACTGTTCGCCATCGCGCCGGTAGTCGCGCCAGTTGTCGATCTGGACAAGTCTCATGTCGTTTCTCCTTTATTGTATTTGCGAAGACAGATGAGCTGCGTCTGCACCCAGTTGTTTCGGCGGTAAAATTCAAGTGCCTTGGAATTGGTCAGATCGGCGAGGAGCTGCATGCGGGTGGCTCCCCGTTCGGCTCCCCACTCGGCAATTTTTGCCAAAAGTGCCGAGCCGATACCCTTGTTCTGCCGGGCGGGCGTTACCACCACATCTTCAAGGAGCAGGCAAGGCGCTCCTTCGGCGGTGGAGATCAGCAGCTGGGCGGTGGCCATGCCAGTCACCTCGCCCTGATCTTCCGCTACCAGGATCAACGCCTGTTCAGCGCCGAGGAGCAGTTTCAGGCCCCTTTGCTGCCGCCCGGCATCGAAGTTGAAATCCGCCTCGACGGCAAAGAGCTGCTGCAGCAGGTTGACCATGCCGGGGATATCGATCTTTGTGGCGAGGCGGATTGTCATAAAGTTGCCTGCCGTCACTTGATGAGGTATTCGGACGCCGGTGTTCCCTCTTCCAGCCCGTCGAGCACCGCGTCAATGGCGCCCTCGCTGTCGATCCCCTTGAACCACCAGTTATCCGGCTGGATAACCATGATCGGACCGGACTCGCACTGCTTCAGGCAGCCGGTGGCGATTACCTGCATGTCCATGCCGCGGTCGAGAATTTCTTCTTCGATATATTGCAAAAACCCGTCGGTCTGTTTGTGACAGATCCCCTTGGGATCGCCTTTTACGCGAAAACTCTGGCAGAGTAGAATCTGCCTCTCCGGTGTTGCCATTTTTTCAGCTCCTCATACGTTTTTGTTCAAATAGGTCGTAAGCGACCCTTTTTTCCTTTTTTTCCACCGCCGTACAGAACGTCGACGGTTCCTTCAATGTTGTCCCCGGTAATAAGAATGTTGATCCCTTCCCAGGCGAGAACCTTTCGCGGCGTCTCCCCGGCACTGGCGGCAAGGATGACAAAACAGTCGGGCAGCAGCTTTGCCAGCTCCCGCCATCGCTCCGGCGTGCCAGGCTCCGGGGCCTCCCGGGTTTCCAGCAGACAGGGCAGACCATCCTCGCGCGGGCCGTAAATGAGCAGCCTGATCGCCTGGCCGAGATGAAGATCGACTTCTATGCCGTTTGAACTGACTACAGCCGCATTCGGCCGTTTTGCGGTCGGCCGGGGAAGCGGCACTTTTGCCGGATCGGCAGTACTCCCGGGATCCCCCGCCTTGGCGATGAGCAAGGGAGCCACAACCGGCAGGAAGTTTGCGGCTTTTTCCACGGCCGCGGCCACCGTCCGTGGGTCCGGGCTTTCCAGGCTTACTTCGGCGCCCGGTTCCGGAGAGTAGGGAATGAGGCTTATGCCGTCCGCCCCCAGTTCCATCATCTCGGCGCTGATTTTAGCTACATGGTCGATATTCAGACCCGGATAAAGTGTGGTTGCAATTACCACCTGGATGTCATGAAATTTGAGGGCGGGAACCCCGTTGCGTTGCTCGCTTATGAAAAGACCGACCGCTTCTGAAATCTTCAGGGTTTTCAGGCCCGGCCTGATCCAGGCGTAAATTTTTTCGAGAATCGCCGGTTGTATGCCGTCAACCTGCATTTCCACATAGTCGAGACCGGCCCTGGCCAGCTCTCCGGCCATTGCGGCGCTGCCGATGCCGAGGGTTTTCAGGCCTATTCGTACCTCCGGATAGCGCTCGCGGACAAGCTTTACAGCATGCAGGGTGATATCCGGAGTAGCCAGCGGATCGCCCGGACCGGTTATCGCCACCATGGTGATACTCGCTCTTCTCTCTTTCATTGTCCCGGCCAGAAGATCCATGGCTCCAGGGAGCATCAGGCTCCGGCTGTGGGCAGGGGGAGGCGGAGAAAACCGGGTCCGGGCAACCACCTGCGGTGCAACCGGCAAATGGAAAACCGATTGCATTTCGACGGTACGGTCGCAGTAACAACGTGTATGATTTGCAATGGGTATCACAGTCATTTTTTTCTCCGTTGATGTGACAAAACCAGGCAGCAGCAGGCAAGGCCCGCCCTGCTGCTGCGCATGAGCCCTTAAAGCTTAAAGCACCAGCTCGAACTTCGATTCCGGATCATCCCGATCCTTGCGGTCGAGCAGTACTCCGAGGATCTGTTCCAGCAGCCGCAGGCCGCCTTTGTACCCTACCGTCGGGAAGTGCTGATGGCCCTGACGGTCGAGAATCGGGAAGCCCCAGCGGACATAGGGCAGATCCTCGTCGCGGGCGATATACTTGCAGTAGGTGTTGCCGATGATGAGCTCCACCGGTTCGTTTTTAATCCACTGATGCAGGAGGAACATATCGCCTTTGGCCCGGACATTGACCTTGCAGCCCATCCCTGCGGTGATCTCGAGAATCCGTTCCTCAAAACGCTTGCCGGGTGTGCCGGTGACGATATGAACCGGGCACATGTCGATCGAGACTAAAAATTCGGTCATCGCGATCACCTGGTCCGGATCGCCCACCAGGGCCACCTTTTTTCCGTAGAAGTATTGATGCATGTCGGAAATCATGTCCACCAGCTTGCCCCTTTCTACCATGATCTCGTCCGGCACCGAGGTGCCGGCGACCGTCCGCAGGGCATCGACAAAACGATCTGTCGCCTTCAGGCCGAAGGGCATATCGAGGATCGAGCAGGGGACCTTGCATTTGGTATCGAGCAGTCTCGCCGCATCCGCCGAACACCATTCGCCAAGGGCCAGCGTGCCGGTGGCGTTGCCGCTGTCCTTGATATCGTCGATTGCCGCGCCGGCATCGGGAAACATTTTATATTCACCGGTGAGCGGGCCGTTCAACACCCCCGAGGTGTCGGGGAACATGTTGATCTTCACCCCGATCATGGCGGCGATCTTTTTGATTTCCTCCATGTCGGACGGCTCAACCCAGCCCGGGATTATATTGATCTTGCCGTTCTTTTTGCCCGAGGGCAGGGCGAGGCCCGCCATGGCTTTCACCATGTTGGAGAAACCGGTAACGTGCGAGCCGACATAACTCGGAGTCGGGGCGCCGATCAGGGTCTTGCCTTCGGGCACCTTTTTTTCCTTGATGGCCTTGTCGAAAATCTGCGGCAGGTCGTCGCCGATGGTTTCGGACAGGCAGGTGGTGTGTACGGCGATCACTTCCGGTTCATAGACCGTGAAGATATTGTCGATAGCCTGCAGCAGGTTGGCCTGGCCGCCGAAGACCGAAGCGCCCTCGGTAAACGAGCTGGTGGCTGCGGAAATCGGTTCTTTATAGTGGCGGGTTAAAGTGCTGCGATGATAGGCGCAGCAGCCCTGCGAACCGTGACTGTGAGGGAGGCATCCTTTTATCCCCAGGGCCGCGTACATGGCGCCGATCGGCTGGCATGTCTTGGCCGGGTTTATCATCAGGGCTTTCCGCTCCGTTATCTCTTTTGGTGTGTGTCTCAGTAACATTTTTTTCAATCCCCTTGCCGAGGGTGGAGCAGATACGCTTCATCCTCTCATATCTTTGACGGTTTATTCCCAGACGTATGTTGCTGAAAGTTCGGGATTTTCCTGCCAGGGCGCTTTCATGTAGCTCCAGACTTTGCTGTTCACCAGCCGGTCGATCTCGCGGTAGAAGTTGATCGCGCCTTCAAAACCGGCATAGGGGCCGCCGGAGTCGTAGCTGTGCAGCTGTTTCATCGGAATGCCGAGTTTCTGGATAGAAAATTTTTCCTTTATTCCGGCACAGAACAGGTCCGGTTTGATCAGTTCCACCAGTTTTTCGGCCTCATACTGATTGAGGTCGTCGATGACCAGGGTGCCTTTATCCATGTCCGGGTTGAGTCCTTCGTAGTCTTTGAATTCAAGCCCTTCCTTGGTAAGAGCAGCGATCTCTTCCGCTGATTTTCGTGGCTTATAGAGCATCGGATCCGGTTCAACCTCGATTTCTTCAATGTTCCTGCTGTCGGCGTCGACCTTCAGGGTCGGGATGACGTGGCGGCCTTCATAGTCGTCGCGGTGGCCGAACTCGTAGCCCGCCGAAACGGTTTTCATCCCCATTTCATTGAACAGTTCCTGGTAATGATGGGCCCTGGAGCCGCCGACAAAAAGCATGGCGGTCTTTCCTTTGGTTCGCGGATGGACAAGTGACTGTACTGCCTTCACCGCCGGCATCTCCTCGGCAATCACCGCTTCCACCCGGTCGACCAGCTCCTTTTCGCCAAAATACTGGGCGATCTTCCTGAGCGATTTGGCCGTGGCCTCGGCGCCGATGAAGTTCACCTTGATCCAGGGAATGCCGTATTTGGTCTCGAGCATGTCGGCCACATAGTTGATCGAACGGTGGCACATGACACAGCTGAGGTCGGCCTGGTTGGCCGAGGCAAACTTGTCGTAGGTGGCGTTGCCGGAAAATGTCGAGATGTTTTTGATCCCGCATTTTTCGAGGATCCGGTCGATCTCGAAGCCGTCGCCGCCGATATTGTATTCGCCAAGCAGGTTGATTTTATATTTGTCGGTTTTTTCCGTTTCGCTTTTGCCCACCACGTGGGTGAACACCTGATTGTTGGCGATATGGTGGCCGGCCGACTGCGATACTCCTTTATACCCTTCGCAGCTGAAGGCAAAGACGTTGCAGTCGCCGAATCGCTCTTTCATCTTTTTCGCCACCGCATGGATATCGTCGCCGATCAGGCCGACCGGACAGGTGGCGAAGACCGCGATGGCTTTCGGGTGAAAGAGGTCGTATGCCTCCTGAATGGCTGCTTCCAGTTTCTTTTCGCCGCCGAAGATGATATCCGAGTCCTGCATATCGGTTGACATGCAGTAGGTGATGAAGTTGGCGTTCGAGTCATTCACCCCGTCGGTCTGGTTGCGGCGGGTCAGCCAGGCGTAAAAACTGCAGCCGACCGGTCCGTGTACCAGATTGACGATGTCGCTGGTCGGTCCCATGATAACCCCTTTGCAGCCGGCGTAGGTGCAGCCGCGCATGGTGATGATGCCGGGGATGGTTCGGACGTTGGCGACAATCTCCGGAGTGGTGTTCTCCAGGGCTTCATTGATCATTATCTGAGAGGCGCGTTTGCGGGCAACCTTCGGCGGATACTTTGCCAGCAGTTTTTCCTTGACGTCGTTCGGCTCCCACTGCACCAGTTTCTGTGCTTTTGCCATGATGGTATCTCCTTGTTTGGGGCTAAGCGATTGATTTCGCGCCCTTCTCGCCGGTGCGGACCCGGACTGCGTCCGCCACCGGCAGGACGAATATCTTGCCGTCTCCGGGTTTGCCGGTCTGATTGACCTTGATGATTGCCTCGACGATGTCGGCTACTTCGTCGTCTTTCACGACGATGGTGACCATCCTCTTCGGATACAGCTTGCCCTTTTCCCCGAGCAGCGCGGCCGCCTCTTCGTAGCCTTGTTCCGCGCCCTTGATAAGTTTCCGGTTGACAAACCCCAGGCCCCGCCCCTGCGCTTCGTGGCCGAAGAAGGCGTCGACCCCTGCCGCCGTCAAGGCGGCTTTGGTCTTATTCATCATGTTCATGCGCACTACCGCGATTATTTCTTTCATGCCGCTGCCTCCACCGGAGTATCTTCGCGTACCCCCGAGCTGATGGTGTAGACATCTTCGACCTCGGTGATAAAGATCTTGCCGTCGCCGAAGGCGCCTTTGCCGGTGGAACGGGCCGCATCCATGATGGTATTGATGACAAAATCCTTGTCCGCCGCTTTTACCACACTCATCAGCATGGTTTTGGGGATCTCGTCGTAAGTCACTGCTCCGATCTTGATGCCGCGCTGCTTGCCGCGACCGGTCACCGAGTATTTGGTAACTGCGGGAAATCCCGCATCCATAAGTGCGGCGAGTACGTCGTCAGCCTTTTCCGGTCGAACTATGGCTCTGATCATGATCATCATTGTGGTATCTCCTTCTTCTATAATGGTGGGTAAAATATGTTTCTCTTTATGCTTCCAGAAGGCCAAAGTCGAGCAGCAGTTGCTCCAGTTCCTCGATTGCCAGAGGCTTGGGGACGACAAACATCTTGTTTTCATCAATTGCCCTGGCCAGGCCGCGGTATTCGTCGGCCTGGGGCGCCTTCGGATTCCATTCGATAACTGTTTTTCTGTTTATCTCCGCCCGTTGCACATCGTTGTCGCGAGGCACGAAATAGATCATCTGGGTGCCGATTTTTTTGGCGAGTTCCTCGATCATCTCTTTTTCGTTGTCGACATTTCGTGAGTTGCAGATCAGGCCGCCCAGACGGACACTGCCCGACTGGGCATATTTCATGATGCCCTTGCAGATATTGTTGGCGGCGTACATGGCCATCATCTCGCCCGAACAGACGATGTAGATCTCTTCCGCCTTGCCGTCCCTGATCGGCATGGCGAACCCGCCGCAGACTACGTCGCCGAGGACGTCGTAGAAGGCATAGTCGAGTCCTTCGCTCTCTTCATAGGCGCCAAGGGATTCGAGCATGTTGATCGAGGTGATGATGCCCCGGCCGGCGCAGCCGACGCCAGGCTCCGGCCCGCCCGATTCAACCGCCCAGGTTCCGCCGTACGCCGCCTTTCTGATATCGGCCAGTTCGACGTCTTCGCCTTCTTCGCGCAGAGTGTCCAGTACCGATTTCTGGGCCATGCCGCCAAGCAGCAGGCGGGTGGAGTCGGCTTTAGGGTCACAGCCGACGACCATGACCTTTCGTCCCATCTCCGCAAGTCCCGCAACCGTATTCTGGGTGGTCGTTGATTTGCCGATTCCGCCTTTGCCGTAAATTGCCACCTTTCTCATGATGTTCTCCTTGTGGGTAGTGGTGTGTTGAGATTGACCGTTTTGTTGTTGCCGCTGGTTCCCGGCTCCCGCTTGGAGCTGTGTGAAGATACCCTTGTGGCAATGTTTCCTTCTCCGTTGGCTCTCTTAAAGCAAGGGGTGTGCCAGCCTTCATTGCCAAAATATATAAGAGTAAATTCAATTACATGTGTAGAGTATGCAAGAAACGAAGGGGTGAACTGCCGGTCCGACGCTTCCGGTCAATTTGGTCATAATGCGACAAAAAGGTAATGAAATGCGGTTTTATGAATTGTTCGTTGCTGAAATGGGTTGATAGAACAAAAATGTAAAATATCATTCTTCGAAGTCGACAAAACTGTTGTAAATTATGGTGATCGATGCCGGATTAATAGGAAAAAGTTGGGGCTCTAATTAAAACATCAATGATAATATATACATGCACAACGTGGAATGATTATTGCTCTGTCAACCACTGGCAGAGACCGGCATGCCTTTTATCCGCCGGCCAGTTTTAAAACAGAAGAGAGTGTCTGCAGATATGCGGAAGAAATATCCTGTTCGCGAAAGAGGAGCAAAGGCAATGGATTCGTACATGGCGGTAAAACCTGCCGAAATAAATAAAACGCAAGGGATTGAGCTTCTGGCTTTGTACCGGATCACCGAATTGATCGGTACGGCGGTGAATCTTGATTCCACCCTGTCCAGCATTCTCGGGGTATTGAACGATACGATGAAGATGGAGCGGGCCACCCTGTTGATTTTTGATCGAACACGGCGGAAACTGGCGATTAAAGCATCATGCGGCCTCTCCACCGAAGAAGAGATGCGCGGGGTGTACCGGCCCGATGAAGGCGTCTGCGGTCAGATCTTTCAGACCTGCTCGCCCTTTGTGGTTCCGGATATCAACAGCGAGCCGCTGTTTCTCAACAGGACCGGGGCGCGCTCAAAGGTAAAAAAAAGTAAGATTTCTTTTCTCGGGGTGCCGGTGGTGGTGAAGGGTAAGCCGGAGGGGGTGCTGACGGTGGACAGACTGTTCGGCGAGGATGTTTCTTTTGAGGAGGATATCCGCTTTCTCACCGTGCTCGCCACGCTCATCGCCCAGTTTATTACCCTGCACCAGGAAATTGCCAAAAAAGAAGCGAAATTGATTGAAGAAAACGCCTCGCTCAAGGCCCGGCTGCATCAGGTTCACGATGGTCATTTCATCATCGGACATTCCAAACCGATGCAGGAGGTGTTCAGTATTATCGACAAGGTCGCCAGCAGCACGGTCACCGTTTTGCTGCTCGGCGAATCGGGGACCGGCAAGGAACTGGTGGCCAGGGCGATTCATGAAGGCGGCAACCGCAAGGACAAGCCGTTCATCAAGGTAAATTGCGCGGCGCTGCCGGAGACCCTGCTGGAAAGCGAACTGTTCGGACACGAGCGGGGTGCTTTTACCGGCGCTCATGCCTCCCGGGCGGGACGGTTCGAGCTGGCAGACTGTGGGACTATCTTTCTTGATGAAATTGGCGAAATGCCGCTCTCGCTCCAGGCTAAAATGCTCCGGGTGCTGCAGGAAAAGCAGTTTGAACGGATCGGCGGATCGAAGACTTTGTCGGTCGATGTCAGGATTGTGGCGGCGACCAACGTCAGCCTTGAGGACGCGGTGGCGCGGGGATTGTTCCGGGCCGATCTCTACTACCGGCTGAACGTCGTGCCCGTCGTATTACCGCCGCTCAGGGAGAGAAAGGAGGATATTCCCCTGCTGTTCAGCCATTTTCTCGGTAAGAGCAATGATCGAAACGGCAAAAAGATCCATATCACTCCGGATCTGCTCGATTTTCTCATCAGTTATCCTTGGCCCGGCAATATCCGCGAGATGCAGAATCTGGTTGAGAGAATGGTGATTCTGGTCGAGGGTGACCGGCTCACCCTGGGGGATCTGCCGGCCAACCTGATCAAAATGGAACGGCTTGAACGTCCTGTCCAGGTTGAGACAACACCGCCGGTCAAGGCCAGTCTGCAGGTGAGCCCGAAATCGCTCCATGATATCGAACGGTTTGAGATCGAGGCGGCCCTGCGTCGTAACGGCTGGGTGCAGATCCGTGCCGCGCGGGAGCTGGGCCTGACGGAACGGCAGATCGGGTATCGGATCAGAAAGTATGGTCTGAACCGTTACGACTCCTTTCGCTGATTTATTAGAACCTTAGAAATTCATTTCTTGTTTTTTAAGAGTGAATTTCGTGAAGGTACTTATACCCCCTTGTGGGGTGTGAGCTTTCTTTATTAGCTTTCCGAGACGAGTCGACGAAATTCCCCATCGCTTAAGGGGCGGCGCAGCCTGGCGGCGGTTTCACGGACGGCTTGGACCGCCAGTTCCGACAGATTGTCTGTCGGTTTGCTTTCCAGACCGGCAAGGTGAGTCATGATGGCCCTCCGGCCGCTTTTGGCGCCTATCATGAGTTTTCGTCTGGCCCCCACTTTTTCCGGGGCAAAAGCCTCATAGGTCTGCGGGTCGTTCTGCAGTCCCTGCAGGTGGAGGCCGGTTTCACAGGTGAAGATATCTTCGCCCAGGATCGGTCTGTTTCCTTCTATCGCTTTACCCGTGATTGCTGCCACATATCGGGCGAGAGGCTTCAGATATGCGGATCTCAACTTACTGTTGTTTTTGACAAGGCAGAGATATGCGGCAACCTCTTCGAGCCTGGCGCAGCCCGTTCTTT
Source organism: Desulfobulbaceae bacterium BRH_c16a (assembly GCA_000961725.1). Taxonomy (GTDB): domain Bacteria; phylum Desulfobacterota; class Desulfobulbia; order Desulfobulbales; family Desulfocapsaceae; genus Desulforhopalus_A. Next base: position 81,662 of record LADS01000004.1, on the reverse strand, counting down.
CCCCGAGACCGAGAACGACGGTATCGGCCGAGTGGGCGCCGGCCTCCAGAGCGGCAATCGCGTTGGCGGTGGCCATGCCGAAATCGTTGTGGGTATGGACTGCCAGGCGGCAGCGCTTAAGCTCACCTTTGATTGAGGTGACAAGGGCGCCGATCAGGCGGGGGGAGCCAATGCCGACGGTATCGGCAAGACGTATCCGCACGGCCCCGTGGCGCTCTGCGGCTTTCGCCATGGTCTTGAGAAAACGGAGATCGCTGCGAGTGGCGTCTTCAAAGCCGATGGCGACCGTCAAGCCATGCCGCCTGGCCGAATCAAGAGCGGCACACATCGTCCGGTACGCCCAGTCCCTGTTCTTCTGCAGCCTCTTTTCCAGATGAATATCGGAAACCGGAATGGACAGGGAGAGTATGTCCGGCTTGTGTTCGGCTGCAAAGAAAATATCTTCTTCCCGGCACCTGCTCCAAAGCGACAACCGAAGGCCTGGATGAGCCCTTCGGCTGTGGGCTATCAATTGACCGGAACAGGGATGAAACCGGGAGGAGATGCCGAGTTCCACCTCCGAAACGCCAACCTTGACCAGACCGTCGAGGATGAGCCGCTTTTCTTCCAATGAAAAAAGAACTCCAGGTGTTTGCTCCCCTTCCCGCAGGGTTGTATCGATAATTTCCCATTCTTGCATTTCCGGCTGTCTCCTTCCGTTTGAGGTACTGAAGAACTTGCAACTTTGATACCATTGTTGCCGATTGGCCGTTGTTGCAGGCGGACTGCGGTCTTTCTCCCTGAGGTCTCGATCAGTGCGTTATCCGGAGGAGGGAGGACAACAGCAAAAATGTGGGAATCCGACAGTATCGGCTTTTTTCCAACGCAGCGAAATTTGACTTTCGACCTTTTTTAATGATAGGCTTGAAAGGCTGGTGATCTGATTTTTAGCCTGAAGAAGTGGATTAATCGAGCGATGCCGGCTGGTACGTTCGGTGTTTGCTGGTCAAGTACCTGTTTATACCCGGTAAGGGTGATCGTGGATGAAAGCTGCGCCCATACATTTCTGGCTCTCCGATAGGGAGGGACGGTTGCAGGACGCCGATGTTTCCTTAGGGGAGCTGCTTGGGTATTCCCGGGCGGAGTTACTGAGACTTGCCGTCGACGATATTGAACCCGGGAAGGTGTTGCAGCCACATCCCCAGGTGGTGCGAAGAGAGGCATGGTACCGGAAGAAGAATGGATTCGAAGTGAAGGTGATCTGCTCGACTCGCTATCTGGAGACCTCGGGCGGGCAATATTTGACCTTTGTGGAGGAGTCGGCTCCGGTTTTCAAGCCGAGTGAGGAAGAAGATTTTCTCCGGATGATTCTCGACGCGCAATGCAGCAACATAGTGCTGTTCAACCTGCATTCGGAGGTTGTATGGCTGAATAAAAATGCATGTCGGAGCAGTGATCGGGATTTTGACGATCTTCTCGGCAGGCGGTGCCATGAACTCTGGTCGGATATCGGCGAAACGCCCTGCCGAAATTGCCTGGTGGAAGATGTCATCGCCTCCGGCAAAATCGAACAGCGGAAGATGACCATGATGGGCAGCAGAAGGTGGCGGGTGACCGGCATTCCGATCTGCGACAGCACCGGGCAAATGAAGTATGTGCTGTTTCTCGGCGATGATATCACCGAACACCTGACTCTTGCCAAGGAGGCCAGACAGAGTCACAAGCTCGAATCGCTCGGCACCCTGGCAGGGGGAATTGCCCACGATTTCAATAATATTCTCTCGGGGATAGTAGGCTATACGGAACTCTCCCTGGCGATCGCCGCAGACGATGGGCCGCTGAGAAATTACCTGCTCGAACTGGCTCAGGCAGGAAAAAGGGCGAAAGAGCTGGTTCGGCAGATACTGACTTTCAGTCGGCGGGGTGAGGGAAAACTGGTTGCAATCGATCTGCCGATCATCGTCAAAGAGGTGCTGCAGCTGCTTCGTTCAACCTTGCCGAGCACGATCGAACTGAGGAAGAATATCGACAGCAATGTTCGTCCGGTCCTGGCCGACCCGGTCCACATTCACCAGATCGTCATGAACCTCTGCACCAATGCCGGTCATGCCATGGAGCCCTATGGCGGGATACTTACGGTAACCATCCGCTCCGCCGATCTGCCTGCCCGTTTTTTTGCACGCAACAGGGATCTCTTTCCCGGTGAATATCTGTTGCTGGCGGTAAGCGATACCGGCAGGGGCATGAGCCAGGAGGTGATGGCATCGATTTTCGATCCCTATTTCACCACCAAGCCGCCCGGTCAGGGCACGGGACTGGGGCTTTCCGTGGTACACGGCATTGTCAAGGATTGCGGCGGGCATATTGCGGTCGACTCGGTTGTCGGTCAAGGCTCCACCTTCACCATCTATTTTCCGACGGTGGAGAGGGGCATAAATCCGGAAGAGGGGAGTTCGCCGCTTGGCATGCTGCGCGGCACCGAAACTATCATGGTTGTCGACGATGAACCGGTGGTGCTGAAGGTGACGAAGATTTTTCTTGAGATCCAGGGCTATACGGTGTTGACCGAAACGAACAGCCAGATGGCGTTGAATATATTCCGGGATAACCCCCAGGGCATTGACCTGTTGATCTCGGATGTGACCATGCCGCACCTGACCGGCGATCGGCTGGCAAGGGAGTGTCTCTTGCTCCGGCCCGATCTGCCGATAATTCTGATGACCGGTTACACCGATCTGGTTTCCGAGCAGAGTGTGAAAAAAGACGGTGTCCGGGCTTTGCTCATGAAACCTTTGATCGGCAAGACCTTTCTGAGTCAGGTGCGCCATCTGCTCGATTTGAAACAGACGAACAGCTTGTGAAGTAAGTCTTTCCGCGACGGATCTAACAAGCTGTAACGCATTAATATTGCAATAGTCTCGGTTTCCGCCAGTTCGTGTCAAATCCCAGGTCGGCGAGCAGGGCAATGCCCTTCTCCATATTGATCCCGATATTGCCAAGCCCATGGGAATCGTCTCCGGGGACGACGGCAATGCCAAGCTTCAGGGCCATTTCGAGAATTACTCTCGAGATATAGGGTTCGTCCGCCCCCTTCAGCAGCGAGCGCAGGTTGAAGTCCATTATCAGGTCAAATTTTTTGATGAGTTCGAGGTTTCTCTGTATCCTGACAATTATTTCGGGTTGCAGCAGTCTTTTTTTGTAGTCCTCGTCAAAGATCCGGATGAGATCGAAATGGCCGACCACCGAGGGTTTGAGCAGCTGGATCATCTCGTACTGCTGGTCGAAGTAGCGGCAGTACAAGGCATCCATGCCGCCTGCGGCTTCGGCTGTTTTATCGTATTGTTCCCGGGAATAGTCAAATCCCATGTCGTCGACAAAGTGAACCGAACCGACGATATAGTCCGGCCGGAAGGTTTCTATCAGGTAGGGCATGAAGTGCGCATAGCCGCTGTAGGTCTCGCTTTCCATCGCCGCAAAGATCTCGATGTCGCCACGGTATTTTTCCTGAAGTCGCCGGCATTCCTGCATGTATCCGGCAAAACGGCTGAGCAGGAATTCAGGGGTGAATCCTGCCGCCCTCTGATCGGGATAGAGCAGTTCCAGGCTTATGCCCGGGGCGTGCTCGGTGATTCCCACCCAGGGAAAACCTTTGGCAATGTACGACTCGATGATTTCCTCGAGCGAATCGGTGGCATGATGGCAGAATTGCCCGCTATGACCGCCATGAACAGATACGGGGGATATATTTTTCATTGCTTCAATTCTTCCGGTTTGATTCTCTCAATGCAGGGCTTTGCCGGTGCTGGACATTGCCAGATTGGCATCCCGCACCCCTTTAAGGGCGGACAGGCGGTCGGCAAGATCCTGAACCTCTTTGGCCTTGCCTCGTACGACAATGACCTCGAGGCAGTTGTCATGATCCATATGCACATGGGTGGTGGAGACAATATGATGATGATAATCGTGCTGGACAAGGGTGACTTTTTCCTGGAGCTTATGCTGATGGTGGTCGTAGACCAGGCTGATGACGCCCATAACCTGTTTGTCGGCCTGCCATTCCTCCTTGACGAAGGCCTTGCGGATCAAATCGCGGATGGCTTCCGAACGGTTGCTGTAGCTGTGGGCCTTGATATGGTCATCAAATATGGTCAACAGTTTTTCTTCGAGCGAAATGGAAAATCTTTTGAGCATGAAAAAGTACCTCCCGGTTGTTTACCCCCTTGTGGGGGCACATTGTTTCCGACCACCAATATATAGAGTCACCCGCAGAACTGCAAGCGGCAACTCGACAGGCTCCGAGGCTGCCTACTTTCTGCCGTTGTTTCTGCGCCGGAGATAAAGAGCACAGAAGGCGGCTACCGCGCCGAGGCCGATAATGGTGTACCAGGGGAACCAGCCCACGGCTTGGCGAAAGGCGTAACTCTCGAGGTCGCTGTTGGACCACTCGGGTTGAAGAGACTGACTGCTCTTTCTCAGGTAGGTGGTTGAAAGGGCAAAAAATACGCCGATAAGACCGTAAGCAAGATTGAATGCCAAGCCCTTGAAACTGAGGACGGTTGCCCGTTGATGGGATTCGGTGATCTGATTCAGATAGTGGCTGGTGAAGAGAGAAACGAACATGATGGCCACGAAGATCAGCGCCATCGGCAGAAGTCCCCAGTAGGGATAAAATCCTGAGAGGCCGAACAGGCCGGTCAGGGTGATGCCGGTCACCCAGTACAGGTTCGTCGCCGGGGTATTATGGATCGCCATTTTTTCGGCTATCTTCGGGGTGACAAGACCGAGCAGGGCCATGGCCGAACCGATCAGACCGAAGCTTGCCTCCGGCAGGTCGATCTCCCGGAAATACTGGCTGGTCATGGTGACGATCATTCTCACCACATGATCGTAGCCCATGCCGAAGAGGATGACTGCCAGGGCAAAGGGGGTACGGACGATCCATGTTCCCGCCTGCCATACCTTCCGGAGGGCCATAAGAGGAGTAACGCCTTCTGCTGTTTTTCGGCCGCCGTTTTCCTCTCTCATTCGGAGAGCGGCCACCGTTGCCAGCACGGCCAGGACAAGGGTCAGGTAGATCGGGAAACGCATTGTCGTCTGCTGGTCGAGGATGTGTGATGATCCGATCCAGGAAAGTATTCTGTTTACCATGTTCGGGTCATAGACCAATGCGCCGATGGTCAGGGTGACGATCGAGGCGATCGAACGCAGCCGCATCTGCAGACTGAGCACCTTCGGCCAGTCTTCGACCCGGCCCTCTGCTACCAGCGAGTCGTAGGCCAGGGCTTCATCGGCGCCGCTGGCCATCGCTTCCGCCAGACCGCTGAGGACGCGGTTTATGAAAAAGGCCCAGAAAATGATGGTACTGTTGCCTAATGGGATGAAAGCGAGCAGACTCATCTCGGCGACCATGAAGAAAGATGTGGCGACGATCAGGTGCTTGCGGCCGACAATATCGGCAAGAGCCCCGGACGGCACCTCGGCGCAGACGATGGTGATCGCCCAGACGGTGTTGAGCAGGGCAAACTGCTCGATGGTCAGGCCGAAGTCGAGAAAGAGGATGGTAAAAACCGGATAATAAAAGCGGGCGTTGAAAAGGATGCGAAAGGCGATAAAGAGCCGGATATTGACTATCGAAAAAGGTGAAGCAGCGCCCATGAGGTATCCTTGCGAGATTTTTTTGGCGTGTATGCGGAATTGCCCGACTGAGCCAGGGAGCATTCGATTCTTCTGACCACAAGCGAGAGGCTCAGACAGAGCACCAGGTACATGGCCGAGATGGTGAGCCAGATCTCGATGGTGGCCCTGGTCGAAGCCATTACCTGCAACCCCTGGAAGGTCAGCTCCTGAATCGAGATGATCGAGACAATGGACGACCATTTGATGGTATTGATGAATTCGCCCGCGAGCGGCTGCAGCATGATTTTTACCGCCTGGGGCAGAATGATCAGCCGCATCAGCTGCCAACGGGTGAGCCCAAGGGTTTTGCCGGCTTCCCATTGGCCGGTGTCGATGGCCTGGATGCCGGCACGGACGATTTCGGCAATGTAGGCACCCTGAAAGAGAGCAAGGGTCAATACCCCGGAAAAAAACTGGGTGATCAGTCCGGGTGCGGAAAAGAACCAGGTCAGAATATCCTGAACCGGTTGAGGGCTTGCCCGGAAGATATCTTCGATAGCCAGAAAGGTGAAGAGCTGGTCACTGACAAAGTAGTAGAAAATGAAGACCAGGACCAGCGGCGGGGTGTTGCGGATTGCTTCGATATAGGTTCGGCCGATCAGCCGGAAAAAAAGACGGGGCGAAATCCGCATCAATCCGATGATTAAGCCCAGTACAGCGGCAAAAAATGTCGCCCAGATACTGAGTTTGATGGTGGTGAAAAACCCTTCCAGCAGGATATTTGCGGTCCAGCGATGTTGTTCAGCGTCAAAGCGAACAAGATAGGTCGGGATCACCGACCAGTTCCATTGGTAGTTGAGCGCGAAAAAAAGGCGATAGCAGAGATAACCGAAAAAACCGAGAACGGCAGCGAGGATAACGCCGTCGAGGATGGAAACTGCCGGTTTTTTCGGTTGCATGTGGCTTTCCTGAACGGAAGAACGTCTATTCGACCTCGCCGATCCACTCTTTGGTGCCGAACCAATAGTCGTGACGTTCCTGCAGCCATCCTTCGAGGGTGACCAAAGCGATCCAGCTGTTGAAGAAGGCTAAAGTGTCGGGGTCGCCCTTGCGCATGGCGAACCCGATCGGTTCTTTGGTAAAGGTTCCGGCTATCGGCTGGAACATGGTGTCACTGTAGTCGATCGCTTCATATTCCGGACGGGGAGAGTTGCCGATGACCGCATGAACCTTGCCGTTGCGCAGTTCCTGATAGGCCTGGGGTTCGGTATCGAACATTCTGAGCGTCGCCTTGGGCAGATACTTTTTGGCCGCGGCAACCGCCGTGGTGCCGAGCTTTACTGCGATCTCCACATCCGGTTTATTGAAGCTTTCAAGGGAATCGAAACCCGCGGCAAGCTGTTTATGGGCAACGATGCTCATCCCGGTATAGTCGTAGGGCTGGGAGAAGTTGACCTGCAGGGCCCGCTGGGTGGTGATGCCCATGCCGCCGATGATCACATCAAATTTGCCGGTCAAAAGCGCCGGAATGATCCCCGACCAGGCGGTGGGTACAAATTCGACCTTTACCCCCATGTCTTCGGCAAGACGGGTGGCGACATCGATTTCAAAACCGATGAGTTTGCCGTTTTTGTCTTTCATCGCCCAGGGCTGGAAAATATCCATGCCGACTTTAAGGACTCCCTTCTTTTTTACTGCCTCAATGGTGCTGCCGGCGGCGATTTCCTGCTGAACGGAGGCGCCGAACGAGACGCTGCAGAGGCAAAAAACCAGGAGGATACCTGTGACAAATGACAAGCGCAGACTCTGTATTCTCATGTTATCTCCTTATATAAGTTGGGCTTTTGGTAGCATGTCACGGTAATTTAAGACGTTTTTCCAGAATGCCAACTCCAAGCGACAAAATAACGTTGATGACCAGGTAGATTGCCGCCACGGTAAACCAGATTTCAAACGTGAGATACGACTCGGCAACCAGGACCTGGGCCTGCATGGTCAGGTCATAGATGGCGATGGTGCTGACCAGCGCCGAGTCCTTCACCAGTGAGATCGCCTGACTGGTGAGGGGCGGCAGCACGGTGCGGATGGCTTGCGGGATAATGATATGACGATAGGTGGCCAGGGTCGTGAGGCCGATGCTGCGGGCCGCTTCGACCTGACCTTTGGTTACCGACTCGATGCCGGAACGGAAAATTTCCGAGGCATAGGCCCCTTCAAAAAGGCTGAGTGCGAGAATGGCAGAGGGCAGCCGGTCGAGGCCGAGAACCGGGCCGAGGACAAAATAGATGAAAAAGATCTGGATCAGGAGCGGGGTGTTGCGGCTGGTCTCAAGATAGAAAATGGCCAGACCGCGGGCGACAAACGAGTTGGACAGACGGAAAAAAGCGGTAATCAGGCCAAACAGCAGGGCCAGCACAAGGCTTGCCAGGGAGATGACGAGGGTGATTTTCAGGCCAAGAAGCAGGGGGCCGGCGGCGATCCCCGATTCGGTGACCGAATACAGATACTGCGGGATCCGGTACCATTGCCAGTTGTAGCCGATATTTTCAGCGCTCTGCAGGGTAAGCCAGCCGAGGCCGGAGAGGAGAAGGGTAAACTGCAGGGTATCGAACAACGGCGAACGAAAAAAGGTGCGGAAAGAAGGCGAAGGCATCGTTACCGGTTACGAGATGCTTTTCCGGGTAAGCTGCTCTCTGGCCATTTCCGAGATGGTGCGGAAATCAATCTTGCCGCTGCCCATTTTAGGTAAATTCTCCCACACCAGAAAAATCTTCGGCAGGGCGATAGGGGGGAGGTGACCGGCCATCTGCTTCAAAACCGATTTTTCGTCGAGGGGAGTCGTTACCACCGCGACGATTCTCGCCCCTTTGATGGCATCGGGAATTTCAACGACGCAGCAATGGCTGTCCTCCGGCAGGAATTTTTCCAGTATATCTTCAATCTTAACCAAGGAGACCATTTCGCCGCCGATCTTGACAAACCGCTTCAGCCGGCCGACATGCCAGAGATATCCGTCTTCGTCGATATTGCCCATATCGCCGGTGTCATACCAGCCTCTGCGGATGTGCAGGGAGGTCTGCTCGAAATCGTTGAAATACCCTTTCATGACACTGTCGCCCTTGACCAGGATGCGGCCATCTTCGCCAAGGCGGCATTCTTCACCCGTTTCGTAGTTTTCGATCCGGACCCGGACGCCGGGAATCGGCTTGCCGACGCTGCCAGGCCGGTTGAATTCCGGGGTGTTGGTGGAAATTACCGGGGAACACTCGGTAGCCCCGTATCCCTCGTAAACGGTGATGTTGTGCTTGTTTTTAAAGCCATCGCGGAGAGCATCGGGACATTTATCGGCCCCGGTCAGGGCAATCCGCAGGGAGCTGAAGTCGCCCTCTTCGGATTTTCGCAGGTATCCCCAGAAAAAGGCCGGAGTGCCGACCAGAAAAGAGGCTTTATGCTCGCGGACGATGGTGCATATTTTCTTGAAATCAAGAGGGTTTGCATAGGTGAGCATGGTCATCCCGTGGTAAATCGGCAGCCAGAGGTTGGTGGTCAGGCCGAAGACATGAAAGAAGGGCAAAGTGCACATGAAGATGTCTTCATTGCGAAACCCGAAAATAGGCGTGACCGAGGCGATGTTGGTAAGGATGTTTTTGTGGGTCAACTGCACCGCCTTGGGATCCTTTTCGCTGCCGCTGGTGAAAAGAATGACTGCGGTATCGTCCTCATGACCCTGATGCACGAGTTTTTTGATAAGTACGGCGGGCAGCGCGGCGGTCGCGGCGGCCATTACCTTCTGCAGGGTGGTAATGGCTGCCATGATGTCTTCGATATAGATCATGCCTTCGACAAACGGGCATTCTATCTTTTCCAGCATGGCTTTCGAGGTGATGATCGTCTTGAAGTCGCACTTCCGCTGGGCGTATCTGGAGTTATGTTCGGCGCCGGTCGAGTAGTTGATCATTACCGGGATCCGGCCACTCATCAGGACCGCGGTTTTGGTCAGGATGCAGCCGGCCGAAGTAGGCAGCATAATGCCGATGAAGCCCTTGTCCATCTTGCGGAAGAAGCGTGAAAGAATGAGGCAGGCGATGAGCGATCTCTGGTAGGTCAGTTCTCTGCTCGTGGTAAAATCGTTGATAGCGAGCTTCTTGCCGAACTGCCTGGCGATGTCGATGAAGTGTTGGTGTAACAGCACCGGCTCCCTCCGTAAAAATTCTGATGGTTATGCAGACACAACCCTGGCGTTTTGTCGGGATGAAAAAGCGCAACTGTTTCAACTACCATGTTTTTCGCATCCTTGCAACTTTCAGCACCATGCTGCGAGGCTAAAACGAGAGACCTCTCCTGCTTGAACCAGGTCGGCAGGATGGAGGAGGATATTGCGTTGTCGATCCGGGACGATGTCATCCTAGCAAGGTAATTATTTTGGCTTAAGGCAAAGATGTCACAATGTAGAGCAATTGGCTTGGACATTGCAGTTTTTAGGCTGGGTACGCTCCAAACCGTGGCAAATATCATTAGGATCACAGTTTATCGAGCACTTACCTCAGTATCTGTGTGACATAAGAATGGCGATAGTGTAATACCAATTACACTATCGCTTGTTGTGACAAAATTTTGTCAGTCGCTGACAAGTAGTGCAAGGAGATCAAAATGAAAAGGTTGAAAACATTCCTGCCGTTTGTGTTCATTTTGTTACTCCTTCTGGTGCTTCGCTCGTGGAACGGGATAAATGAGGGGACTGACCCGGGCGATGGCTCGGCTGTCACTGCAAATGACCGCCAAAATGATCTCAATGAGGACAAGAGCACTTTCCGGCAAGCCGGTTTGATGACCGCGAACCTCTCTTCTGCAAACGAAATAACAAAGATTGCCGCAATGACTCAGGCCCAACCGGTTGGGCATGAAGCTTTACCGGCAAAGAGCCGGCCCACAAGTGACCTCACACGTACGACCGATACCGATTCCAGCCCTGATCGGCCCGTGCAGGATTTTGTCGAACCACAGGAACTCATGAGCAGCCCATATGGTGTTCTTCTTCAAGCTGGCGCACTCGACTCACGCAAAGGTCCTGTCAATATCCCGGAAGAGTTACGTTTTGATGCGGCAAGCATAGTTCCTGGTCAAACTCTTCGTTATCTGGTCCAGTTCACCGGTCCGGTTCAACATCAATGGAAAGAAGAAATAAAAGGTATCGGCGGTTCCGTCGGGAGCTATATTCCCAATAACACGTTTATTGTTGCAATGACCGAGCAAGCGAAAGAGATTGTCGGCACACTCCCTTATGTCCAGTGGATTGATTATTTTCATCCTGCCTATAAACTCGCAACTGTTTTAAATAAGACCGAAATTCTCGATAAAGCGCAGCGGCCGAAACGTAGCGACTCGACAACAAGTGACCCAACAGTGAGTGCTGAGGACCCGCCCTCGGCAATTCCGCCTGAAGAGGGAATTCCCATAGATCAGCCGGTCATTACCGATTCTGAAACCGTTCTCTTGATGGTTCAGACATTTCAAAGCGGCTTTTTACCGTATCTTTATACTGTTGCAGAATCTATTGACGGTGCAGTTGTTCTCGATTCGAGCGACAACAGGAACAGCAGGATTCTTTTGGAAGTTCCGGCAATAATTTTGGATTCTGCCCTCATCACACTGGCTCAGGCAAGCGAAATAGAATGGATTGAACCCTATGTTCCGCCGTCGCTCAATAACGATGAAATGCATTGGGTTGTCCAAAGCAATTCATACAACTCCAACCCCCTTTGGAGCAAAGGTCTTACCGGCACCGGGCAGATTGTTGGTGTAGGCGACACCGGGCTCGATGTCGATATGGCCTTTTTCTGGGATGGCAGCCAGGGAGTTCCTTCTTCCTTTGCAATTATAATCAGCGCAAGGTAATCGCCTATTACGATTTGGCCGGAAACGGTGATTGGGACGGACATGATCATGGTACCCATGTAGCAGGAACCATTGCCGGTAAATCCCTGTCAACGAATGCGGAATATAACGGCATCGCCTACGATGCAAAGCTCGTTATTCAGGATATCGGTTACGGTGGTTCGTTGACCGGCATCCCCAGTGACCTTAACACCTATTTTCAACAGGCTTATAATGTAGGAGCCAGGATTCACTCCAATTCATGGGGGGCTTCGGTTGGTGGAGCTTACACCGCCTTTTCTCAGGATGCGGACGAGTTCATGTGGAACAATAAAGATTTTCTGATTGTCTTCTCGGCTGGCAACTCAGGCTCGGATGTTAACACCGTAGGCTCTCCCGGTACAGCCAAAAACGTCTTGACTTCAGGGGCGAGTGAAAATGCCCATTCCGGTTACAACCAGGAAAACGTTGCCTACTTTTCCAGCAACGGTCCCACTGACGACGGTCGCATCAAGCCAACGGTAACTGCTCCCGGTCATTATATTTCCTCTGCCAATAGCGATGGCAACATTACGACTTTCAACTCGGATATCCGTACCATGAGTGGCACCAGCATGTCCGCACCAACCCATGCCGGAAGTGCGGCACTCGTCAGGCAATACTTTGTCGACGGTTTTTATCCGACCGGCAGCGCGATACAAAATAATTCCATCACGCCAAGTGCAGCATTGATCAAAGCAACCATGGTCAACAGCGGTTCGAACATGACGGGGACGTACATAGATGGCCCGATTCCCAGCACCGGCCAGGGCTGGGGCCGCATCTTGCTTGATAAGGCACTTTTTTTTACGGGGGATACACACTCGCTGTTTGTTGACGATATGCAAACCGGTCTGCAGACAGGTCAGACACAAGAATATTCGTTCTTCTCAGGCGGTACCGAACCGATCAAAATAACTCTAGTCTGGACCGACTATTATCCTTCACTCAGTGCCGGCGTGCAACTGGTCAATGATCTCGATCTCACCGTAACGGGTCCCTCCGGCAGCTATAAAGGAAATATATTCGCCGGCGGCTCCTCAATAACCGGCGGATCTTCCGATCGTCTTAATATATTGGAAAATGTACTCATTACTGCACCGGAACAAGGTGCCTATGTAGTTACCATCTCGGGTTTTAACGTTCCGAACGGACCTCAGCCATATGCACTGGTCGTGACCGGGCTTTCTTCCGGCTCGAGTGTTGGCTCAATTTCCTTGGATAAACCGTACTATAATGCATCTTCAATAGCCGTTGTCACCCTCAACGATATCGACCTCAATGGGAGCAGCACTGCGGTTGACACGGCTACGGTGCATATTTCTTCTTCCAACGATGCCGGGCAAGATATTACCTTAACCGAGATTACAGCTAATTCTGGAACCTTCCAGGGCAGCTTCGTTATCGGCAGCGCCTTGGCGGTAGCAGAAGGGGATACCATAACGGCAACCTATACCGATGCCAGTGGCGATGTTGGATCAAACACGGTAAGCGCAACGGCAGTTATCGACAGTTCTCCGCCGATAATCTCGGCAGTTTCCATAACGGATGTGGGTGCGAAGTCAGCCACAATAAGCTGGCTAACCAATGAGCCTTCTGCAGGGGTTCTTTCCTACAAAACTGCAGCCGCCACCCCCTGGACAGAGGTATCGTCGTCCGTGCAAACAACACACAGCGTTCAATTGAGCGGCCTGAACCATAGTACTCTTTACCAGGTGAAAATAAGCGCTGCGGATGTTGCGGGCAATAACAGCTTGGATGACAATACCGGCGACTACTACACCTTCTTTACCGATATCGAAACGGTCGCATTTTCCGATGCTCTCGCAAACGGGACATCCCTGTTTAGTCTCTCTGGCGGCTCCAATAGTGCTGGAGAAAACGGTATGTGGCACATTACCACCTACAAATCCAGTTCCACCCCATATGCCTGGTATTACGGCCTCGAATCAAGCAAAACGTATAACACCGGCTATCGTAACTGGGGTCACATTACCAGCACAAACGGAATAGATTTAAGCGGTTTCAGCAACGCCAAGCTCAAATTCAAACACATTCTGAAAACAGAGGATTATTCACCCTATGATGTTGCCAAGGTCCAGGTATCCGAGGATAATTCTGTATATACAACTGTATATCAGTCTGTTAAATCCTCAGCCGACTGGGAAGAGATCGAGGTTGACCTGAATACCTATGTCGGCAAGACAGTCTATCTGCGCTTTTTCTTTGATACGGTAGACGCAATTGCGAACACCTATGAGGGTTGGCTGCTTGATGACATCACCGTTGTTACGTATATCCCGGACGACGGAATAGCCCCGGCGCCCCCTGCTGGTCTTGCTATTTCCGATTCAGGGGACAACAAGCTGAGTGTTGCCTGGTCCGCGAACAGCGAGACCGACCTGGCCGGCTATAACATCCTGCGCGGCGGGGTGAAGGTGAACACGGCCTTGATCACCGCGACAACCTACACCGACGCCGATCTGACGGAGGGCACGGATTATTCCTACCAGGTAGCGGCTGTCGACAAGTCCGGCAAGGAAAGTCTTGCGAGTGATACTGTTTCGGCAACAGCGGGCAAGCCTGCTGTTCCGGTGGGACTTGCGGCAGTGAGCGGCAACGGTGAGGTTGTTCTTTCCTGGACCGGCAATACCGAGGCGGATCTGCAGGGCTATTATGTATACCGGAAGATAAGCACTGGTGGAGCAACGGATGTAGCTTTGTCCTCGTTGGGTGCCAAGGCTTTGAGTGGAGGTTATTCCCCCGGGGCATTAATCGATGGGGTGAGTACCTCACTGGGGAATTACGGTTATTTATCTATCCCAAGCGAGCTGATTATCGATCTTGGCAAGATATATCAAGTTGGTAAAATTGCTTTGCATCTGTGGGATGGCGACACCAGGATGTACAGGTATAAGATTCTGTTGTCCTCCGACAACAGTACCTACAGCGAGGTTGTGGATCGCAGCAGCGGTCAGCAAACAGGGTATATTGCTGATGAAATATCGACGACGGCAGCCCGATACGTAAAGATTAAGGCTACCTACAGTTCGATTGGTAACTTTGTAGTAAAGGAGTTGGAGGTTTACGAGACACCGTTCGTTCAGTTGACGTCGTCGACCCAGGCCGGCACCAGTTATACGGCAACCGGTCTGGATAATGGAAGCACCTATGATTTTGCGGTAAGCGCGGTCGACAGCTTTGGCAATGCGAGTAGTTTTACCGATCCGGTAAGTGGAGTTCCGGACGACGGAATAGCCCCGGCGCCCCCTGCTGGTCTTGCTATTTCCGATTCAGGGGACAACAAGCTGAGTGTTGCCTGGTCCGCGAACAGCGAGACCGATCTGGCCGGCTATAACATCCTGCGCGATGGGGTGAAGATCAACACAGCCCTGATCACCGCGACAACCTACACCGACGCCGATCTGACGGAGGGCACGGATTATTCCTACCAGATAGCGGCTGTCGACAAGTCCGGCAAGGAAAGTCTTGCGAGTGATACTGTTTCGGCAACAGCGGGCAAGCCTGCTGTTCCGGTGGGACTTGCGGCAGTGAGCGGCAACGGTGAGGTTGTTCTTTCCTGGACCGGCAATACCGAGGCGGATCTGCAGGGTTATAAGGTATACCGGAAGATAAGCACTGGTGGAGCAACGGATGTAGCTTTGTCCTCGTTGGGTGCCAAGGCTTTGAGCGGAGGTTATTCCCCCGGGGCATTAATCGATGGGGTGAGTACCTCACTGGGGAATTACGGTTATTTATCTATCCCAAGCGAGCTCATTATTGATCTTGGCAAGATATATCAAGTTGGTAAAATTGCTTTGCACCTGTGGAATGGCGACAGCAGGATATACAGGTATAAGATTCTGTTGTCCTCCGACAACAGTACCTACAGCGAGGTTGTGGATCGCAGCAGCGGTCAGCAAACAGGGTATATTGCTGATGAAATATCGACGACGGCAGCCCGATACGTAAAGATTAAGGCTACCTACAGTTCGATTGGTAACTTTGCAGTAAAGGAGCTGGAGGTTTACGAGACACCGTACGTTCAGTTGACGTCGTCGATCCAGGCGGGCACCAGTTATACGGCAACCGGTCTGGATAATGGAAGCACCTATGATTTTGCGGTAAGCGCAGTCGACAGCTTTGGCAATGCGAGTAGTTTTACCGATCCGGTGAGCGGAGTTCCGGACGACGGCATCGCCCCGGCGACCCCTGCTGGTCTTGCTATTTCCGATTCAGGGGACAACAAGCTGAGTGTTGCCTGGTCCGCGAACAGCGAGACCGACCTGGCCGGCTATAACATCCTGCGCGGTGGGGTGAAGGTGAACACAGCCCTGATCACCGCGACAACCTACACCGACGCCGATCTGACGGAGGGCACGGATTATTCCTACCAGATAGCGGCTGTCGACAAGTCCGGCAAGGAAAGTCTTGCGAGTGATACTGTTTCGGCAACAGCGGGCAAGCCTGCTGTTCCGGTGGGACTTGCGGCAGTGAGCGGCAACGGTGAGGTTGTTCTTTCCTGGACCGGCAATACCGAGGCGGATCTGCAGGGTTATAAGGTATACCGGAAGATAAGCACTGGTGGAGCAACGGATGTAGCTTTGTCCTCGTTGGGTGCCAAGGCTTTGAGTGGAGGTTATTCCCCCGGGGCATTAATCGATGGGGTGAGCACCTCACTGAATAATTACGGCTACTTGTCTATCCCAAGCGAGCTCATTATTGATCTTGGCAAGATATATCAAGTTGGTAAAATTGCTTTACACCTGTGGAATGGCGACAGCAGGATATACAGGTATAAGATTCTGTTGTCCTCCGACAACAGTACCTACAGCGAGGTTGTGGATCGCAGCAGTGGTCAGCACACAGGATATATCGCTGATGAAATATCGACGAGGGCAGCCCGATACGTAAAGATTAAGGCTACCTACAGTTCGATTGGTAACTTTGCAGTAAAGGAGCTGGAGGTTTACGAGACACCGTACGTTCAGTTGACGTCGTCGATCCAGGCGGGCACCAGTTATACGGCAACCGGTCTGGATAATGGAAGCACCTATGATTTTGCGGTAAGCGCGGTCGACAGCTTTGGCAATGCGAGTGGTTTTACCGATCCGGTGAGCGGAGTTCCCAACATTAACAATGTAAATTCGATCCCCGACAATTGGAAATCGGCCTACGGTTTTGCACTTGGTGACCCAAATATAGATTCGCAGGATCCAGATGCAGATGGCTTAACCAATCTTGAAGAGTTTCAGCATGGTACTGATCCTCTAAATAGGGACACGGATGGTGACGGTATATCAGATGGTGACGAGGTCCATCTTTATGGAACGAATCCTATGCAACAAGAAAATCTGACTTTTTTTGCCGAACCTGATCCTGAGTTCGACAACTACCTCTGGACACTGCCAGTCGGTGCATCGCCGGTGCGATTAAATCTGCCGGCAGCTATTGATGACTTCCTATTTACTCAGGAAGCCGGTATTGCCGTTTATGGGTCGCATTCCAACGATCATATTAATGGATTGGTGAATATCTGGATAGATCTGGCAGGAGATACTCCGGTAAAGAGTTGGGCGAATGGTACAGTGAGTGCTGTTTCCCTGGTGAATGGTTACTACTCTGTTGAAATCGATTATGGGAATAATCTTGTAGGATTACATGGAGTTATTATGTCAACTGATCTTTCGGTCGGTGAAACTGTGTCGGCGGGTCAAGTGATAGGAATGGGGAAAGGGCAAATCCCCAATCAAACGGGATCCGGTTTTGCTCTGATCGACAGGGGGAGGACGGACGGACCATCCGGCTGGAATGGTGGAGTATATGTATCTCCTTTCGACTACTTGAACAATGAAGATAAAGGACTTCTAGTCAGTGCCTATATTTCCCACGTTGTCGATACCTACGATCCCGCCAATCCCAGTGCGAGAAAATGGGGATTTGAGCCGTATGAACCTTATTTGACAAATAAGTATTATCTTCATTCGGGAAATTCGGGACGTCTAACCGGTGTCTGGCATCTGAAAGACGCCCCTGTGGGATATGGATTCCCAAATGATATCCTGACTTTTATTGAAGCAGAAACACCATCCTATAGAGGGAACCATGTAATGGCTCAAGATTATGAAAATGGCAATCTCTTCACAAAATGGTTTATAAACGGTACTTATGAAGTCGATTATGTTATGGGACGAATAAAAATATACGACAATGACGGCGAAGTCCACTATGGGATATTTAAGATCGACGAGTCCAACGAAAAATCAATTCTAACGATTGAATACCAGGAGGGAGCATTTCCTGATAGTTTTGGCTCAAAGAGCTATGCCTATGAATTGGTATATTAACGTCTAATTTTTCAAGTCAAGTTCGGAAATGTCCAATACCGATTTCGGCATTTCCTTTTTTATCTGCACGCCCAGTTCCCTGAGCTGCTCGGCGTGGGAGACGAGATTGCCGCGTCCCCGGGTCAATTTGAGCAGGGCGGTGTCGTAGGTTGCATGGCAGGTGGCGAGTTGCCTGCCGATTTTTTCCATTTCCTCGACAAAACTGCGGAGTTTGTCATACATCAGCCCGGCCCGCCTGGCGATCTCCAGGGAGTTCTTGCTCTGGTGCTCATATTGCCAGATGTTTTCGATGGTTCGCAGGGTGGCCAGCAGGGTGGTGGGGGTGACGATAATCACGTTGTGGGCCAGAGCCTCTGTGCAAAGCGTTTCGTCCTGCCGGCAGGCGGCGGAAAATGCTGCCTCGATGGGCATGAACATGAGGACAAAATCGAGTGAATGAATCCCGGCAAGACCCGGATAGTTCTTTTTTCCCAGAGTAGCGATGTGGTCGCGGACGGCCTGCACCAGTTGGGCAAGATGGCTTGCCCGTTCACACTCCGCATCACAGTTGACATAGCGCTCCCAGCTGATCAGAGAGACTTTCGAGTCGACAATAATGTCCCGGCCCTCAGGCAGATGGATGATGACATCCGGTTTGAGCAGCCGGTTGTGATGATCCCGGAACCCGCCCTGGGTCTCGTATTCATGACCAAGGCGGAGCCCCGAACGTTCGAGCACCCGGCCCAGGACCAGCTCGCCCCAGTTGCCCTGGACTTTGGTGTCGCTCTTCAAGGCCTTGGTCAGGTTAATCGCCTCTTGGTTAATCTGCTGATTGAGGTCGCGCAGTTGCAGGATCTCGGCTTTCAGCGAGTGTCGCTCGCGGCTGTCATTACGGTAGATTTCATTGATTTCCTGCTTGAGGGCGATGAGCTGGTGGTTGAAGGGCTGCAGAATCGCTTCGAGCCTTTCTTTATTCTGCTCGCCGAACCGGGCGCTTTTTTCATCGAAGATCTGTTGCGCAAGACTTGCAAACCTGAGGCTCAGTTCTTCCCGGGCATCTTCCAGAAGCTGCAGTTTTTCTGCCGCATGTTTTCGCTCATTGTTGAGCAGCGTGACAAGTTCTGCCGCCCGTATTTCCTGCTCGGTGCCGCGACGCATGGCAGCTTCGGCTTTGCCTTCGGCTGCGGCTGCTCTTTGTTCCGACTCGCGCAACCGCTGCTTTACCCCGAAAAGATGCACGATGCCGAGCGAAAAGGCCACCGCCGCCAGCAGATAGCCGCAGGCCAGCAACAGGACGAGGGAAGGCAGGGTGACGTTCTGCGGCAGAAGAGTGTGAAGTTCGGCGATAAGCGCCGCAGCAAGATCATTCATTTTTAGCCGAGGGCAACATCCAGGGTCATCATGATTGCAAAGCCGGCCATGACGCCGACGGTCGGAATATCGGAATGTTTTTCCGCCCGCGACTCGGGGATCAACTCTTCGGCTACGACATATATCATCGCGCCGGCGGCAAAGGAGAGAGCGTAGGGTAAAATAGGCTCCATCATCAGCACGGCGGCTGCGCCGATCACCCCGGCTACAGGCTCAACCATGCCGGAAAACTGGCCGTACATGAAACTTTTACGGCGAGACATGCCTTCCCGCCGCAGAGGTACCGAAACAGCCGCGCCTTCGGGAAAATTCTGGATGCCGATCCCGATGGCGAGAGCAATCGCCGCGCCTAGAGACGCGGCTGGATGGCCGGCCGCAGCGGCGCCGAAGGCCACGCCGACTGCCAGCCCTTCGGGGATATTGTGCAGGGTGATGGCCAGAACCAGCAGGACTGAGCGCTGCCAGCTTGTTTTTATTCCCTCCGCCTCCTTTTCCGGAAAACCGGGGTGGAGGTGGGGGAGAATCTTGTCGACACTCCAGAGGAACGCACCGCCTGAGAGAAAACCGATCAGCGGCGGGAGCCAGGGAACACCGCCGTTCAATTCCACCATCGCAATGGCGGGGGCCAGGAGGGACCAGAAGCTTGCCGCTATCATGACTCCGGCGGCAAAGCCGAGCATGCCGTCCATGGCTTTGCGCTCGATCCGGATAAAGAAAAAGACCAGACTCGCACCAAGAGCGGTCATCAGCCAGGTGAAAACAGTGCCGCAAAGCGCCTGCTTTATTGGCGAAAGCGCCAGAAACCACTGCTCCATTGAGTTGCTCCTTTGGCAGTTGACAAAAACACCTGCGCTGACTGTTCACGGAATAATAATTACATGCGCCAGGGCTTCTCTCTGCCGCCAAGGATATGCAGGTGAATGTGAAATACTTCCTGTCCGGCCTTTCTGCCGTTATTGAAGATTACCCGAAAGCCGTCGGCGACGCCGTTTTCCGCGGCCAGTCCGGCGCCAATGCGGATGAGCTTGCCGATGACCTTGTCGTCTTCCTCCAGGACATCGACGGGAGCGGCAATATGTTTTTTGGGAATGACGAGAAAATGCACCGGGGCCTGGGGGGCAATATCCCAGAAGGCCAGGACTTCATCGTCTTCGTACATTTTTCTGGCGGGGATTTCACCTGCTACGATCTTGCAAAAGATACAGTCGCTCATTGCCGGGTCTCCTTGTTAAAGCTGAGTTGAGCAGCTTGCCTGCTCGTACGAAACTTATGCCCTTTGGGTATAAGTTGTCACCATGAAAAAGGCCCTGTCGGGGGAAGGTGTTACGATCAGTACGATACTGGCGTAAGTATATACAACAATTGAGCAGTTTCGTAAACCGCGGAACGGGAGGAGAAAAGACAACACCACAGAACGACCGGGCAAAGTCGTTTTGTGGTGTCGGGAGTGATAATTTTTTAGTTCGCGTAGTTGAAGACGAGTTCGCTCTCATGCACGTCGATCTGTGCCTGGCCCCCTCTGGCGAGTTTGCCAAAGAGAATTTCTTCAGTAAGGTTGTCGCCGATTTCCTTCATGATCAACCTTCTCAGCGGTCTTGCACCATAATCCGGGTCATAACCCTTTTCGGCGAGATATTTGCGAGCGGTTTCGCTGAGCTTGATAGTGACACGTTTTTCCGCCAGTTGAGATTCAAGTTCCCTGATGAGCTTATCGACGACCCGAAGGGTGGCGTCATGATCCAGCGGGCTGAACGAGACAATGGCATCCAGCCTGTTGCGGAACTCGGGGGCAAAGAGTTTATTGATCGCGGTCTGATCTTTGCCTTTCTTGCTGCTGACGAAACCGATCGACCTGCCGGCCAGTTCCCGCGCTCCGGCGTTGGTCGTCATGATGATGATAACATTGCGGAAATCCGCCTTCCGTCCGGAATTGTCGGTGAGGGTTGAATGATCCATGACCTGCAGGAGAATGGAGAAAATATCGGGATGCGCTTTTTCGATCTCGTCGAGCAGCAGTACCGAGTAGGGATGTTTGCGAATCGCCTCGGTGAGGAGGCCTCCCTGATCGAAACCGACATACCCCGGTGGCGAACCGATAAGTCTCGCAACGGCATGTTTTTCCATGTATTCACTCATGTCGAAGCGCTCGAAGTGAACATTGAGAATGGCGGCAAGCTGCCTGGCCACTTCGGTCTTGCCCACTCCGGTCGGCCCGGCAAAGAGGAAACTTCCGGTCGGTGAATCGGGGTTGCCAAGACCCGCGCGTGAGCGTTTGACGGCTCTCGTAACGGCACTGATGGCCTCATCCTGGCCAAAGATCACTCCCTGGAACTTACCTTCCAGGTCTTTTATATCCTGCAGTTCGGAAGTGGAACTGGATTTGGCCGGGATTCTTGCGATCCGGGAAACC
Source organism: Desulfobulbaceae bacterium BRH_c16a (assembly GCA_000961725.1). GTDB lineage: Bacteria > Desulfobacterota > Desulfobulbia > Desulfobulbales > Desulfocapsaceae > Desulforhopalus_A. Next base: position 60,047 of record LADS01000004.1, on the reverse strand, counting down.
ACCTTTTCAATGTCGCCCACTTTGACAACCGAGCCTTGCCTGCCTTCAAGCCGGAAAAACGAGCCGACCTCATCCATCACGTCGATGGCCTTGTCGGGCAGGAATCGCTCGTTGATAAACTTAGCCGACAGTTCGGCCATTGCTTTCAAGGAGTTGTGCGAATATTTCACCTTATGGTGATCCTCGTATTTGTGCTGTAGTCCCTTGAGGATGAGGTGGGTGTCGGCGACGGTCGGTTCCTCGATATCGATCTTCTGGAAGCGCCGCGAAAGCGCCCGGTCTTTTTCAATCTGGTTCTTGTACTCTTCATAAGTCGTTGAGCCGATGCAGCGCAGGATACCGGCCTGAAGAGCGGGTTTCAGCAGATTGGAAGCGTCCATGGAGCCGCCGCTGGTGGCGCCGGCCCCGACAATCGTATGCATTTCGTCGATGAACAGGATGGCGTTTTCTTTTTTCTCGATGGCCGACACCACGCTCTTCAACCTTTTTTCAAAGTCGCCGCGATATTTTGTGCCGGCAACCAGTGTTCCCATGTCAAGCAGGTGGATCTCGACGTCGCGCAGCAGATCCGGCACCCTCGGCTTTTCGCCTTTTGCCCTGGCTTCTTTGTCTTCGTGGATACGCAAGGCGAGACCCTCGGCCATAGCAGTCTTGCCGACCCCAGGCTCGCCGACGAGCAGCGGGTTGTTTTTCTTGCGGCGGCAGAGGACCTGCATGATTCTGTTCAGTTCTTCGTCGCGGCCGATGAGCGGATCGATTTTTCCCTCAGCGGCATAATGGGCCAGATTGACGGTAAACTCCTCCAGAGCTTTGGCATCCTTGCCGCCCTTTTGCGGCTCGGGACTTTCCAGCGGAGAAGTGAACGGCTCTTTTTGCAGACCATCGGCGGGAAGCTCATGGGAGATAAAATTCATTACCTCCATTTTACTGATACCGACAGAAGTGAGGAAAAAGACCGCATGGGATTCTTCCTCGGAGAGGATCGATACCAGTACATCGCCACTGTCGACCTGATTCTTGCCGCAACTCTGCACGTGGGCGACAGCTCGCTGCAGCACGCGGTTAAACGCTATGGTCTGGGCCGGTTCCGTCGCACCGGTAGCCGAAAGTGTCGGGATTTCGCGGAGGAAAAACTTTTCCAGACGCTCTTTGAGAATCTGCGTCGATCCCCCGCACTGATCGATGATATAGTTAGTAAGCTCGTCATGCAAAAGGCCGTAGAGCATATGTTCGACGGTCACATACTCGTGATTGTGGTTTTTTGCTTCTCTAATGGCCAGTATCAGTGCTTTTTCCAGTGTCTTGCTCAGCATAATTATCCGGATTCAGTTATGTGAAAGGAATCTTCCACCTTTTTTATGCCGTTTCCATTGAACAGCGTAATGGGAATTCATTCTTTTTTGCCAGTTGATGGACGATTGAGATTTTTGTTTCACAGATTTCCCTGGTATAAACACCGGCTACCCCAACTCCCTCGTTATGGACATTAAGCATTATTTTTGTGGCGTCAGGGGTCGATTTATGAAAAACGGTTTCGAGTATGGCGATGACGAATTCCATAGTGGTGTAGTCGTCATTGTGCAAGAGTACCTTGTAGAGAGAAGGTTCTTTTGTCTCAATGGCATCTTTAGTAATTACAGTTTCCTGCCTGTGGGTCTTGTGGTCTGCCATGGTCATGTTTTCAGTTGTGGGACGTGTATTTAATCAAGATGGGTCAATCTTACTCCATTTACAGTAATATCAAACACCGCAGTTTCAATATATCAAGTGCCCTCTCCCACCGAGAATCTTCGGAGAACCTCTGAGCATTGCCAGGAAAAGCTCTTCAAGGACCAGACGGGGGGGGAGCGGCGATCCCTTCAGGCGAAATTCTGCGGCCAGCAACAGGGTCAGCCACCTTTTCAGGCCGGAGCAGGAGTATTCGGAGGCCTTGGTGAAACTCATGAAAAGTGCATAGGGATGGCCTTGAAGCAGTTCGGGCCATTCACCTTCCGCCTTCAGGGCGGGGAGGTAATTGTTTTGAAAATCCCTGGGGTTCATGCCGCTTCGCCAGGCCGGGAAAGACCTCTTCTGGAGCGAACGGTAGATGAGCTGCTTTCGCAAAAAATTACGCATTGTCGCCAGGATTGCAAGTTCATGAATCCCCTGTTCCAGAAGACGAGAGACAAGGGTGAGGGTTCTTGCTGTCTGGCGTTTGCTGAGGGCGTCGGTCAACTCATAGAGCGCGTCTTCACGATTCCGGGCCACCATTACCTCGATGTCGGCACTGGTGATAGTCGGACTGTCGCCGACATAATGAGCCAGTTTTTCCGTTTCGACCACAACTGCAACCGGATGAAATCCTACCCGTTCAAAGAAAATATCCACCGCTTGCGGGTCAATTTTTTTCTGAAATTCCGCGAGAGTTTTCTGCATCATCTCCCGGAGAATTTCTTTCTGCTCGGTCTGGGCAGCGGCACCGGATCCGGTTGCCACAGAACAATCGACCACGATGCCGTTTTTTTTCAGAGAAGTAAACAGGCGCTGGCGTTTGTCCACCGTTTCCGCGGTCAAAAGCAGAATGTTGCCGGCAGGAAATCCCTTAGCCAATGCTTCGATAAACCGCTCGCCAAAATTGGCGCCGATCCCCGGAGAGGTGTCCCCGGCCGCGGAGACAAGTTTGTCGGCCCAGTCGAGACTGTCGCCGGGCTTGTCGAAATCGAATACCTTCCGCCATTCCGTCGGCGGGATTTCCGTGAAGGTGGTCGGTCCCTCGATCTTCATGTCAACCGCCTGGAGCATGCTCTGCAGGTATTTTCCGGCAGGTCCCGGGCGGCCCGCCTGAAAAGCCTGGACTGCCTTGGCGAATATCTCCGACACTACGGTTTTGCTGTGAAAGATCAGGCTGTCCGAAACCCGGTAGATCTGACGGCCGGGAAGCAGGCTGAAACTCGTCAGCCTGGCGAGTGTTCGGCTGGGGTCCTCCCGGTCGCCATCGATTGCATGTACGGCGCCAGGCCCATCCGCAAGGAGCTTTTCCTGCAGCAGATCGGCGGCCTCCTTACAGAGAAATCGTTCGCCGAAAAAGAGAAAGACCTGTGCGTCAAGTCCTGGTGAGCTTCGTTCGAGCAAGCCTTGCAGGTCGGATCGTTTAATAAGGGGCATGATGTATTGCTGTCGGGTGTGTCATCGCATGCAGCAGAGTAACCGAACGGGTGATCTCGGTGTTGTTCAAGTTCTTTTATTTTATCCTATTGCTATAGGCTTCAGTATAGGACTTTTTAAAGAGAAACGAAAGGACTGAATCTTGTCGTTCCCTTGCGCGGGATCGAAGCGATGAAGGAGTGCGGCTTCCTGTGTACTTGGGGGAGGAAGGTCCCGAGCGCCATTCGGACAAAAGGATGTGGAAAAACAATGGATGCAGCCTAATCCCGGTTGCGACCGGCGGCTGGGGGAAAAAGAGCGCATCATCCTTCCGTTTAAACCAATGAAGATAACGCAGGATGAGACAGGAAAATGTATGTGAGTGTTTGGAAGGTGTTTTTTGTTACCTCATAAAATTGTGTGGGTGAGTGTGAATTTAATCCTTATGGAGGAGATAAAATATTTATTTAGTTAAATATAAAAAACGTGAAAAAATTATGAGAACAGCGTATATTGACGAGATTAAAGTGTGTCAGGAAAATCACGGCTGTATTGCCGAAACAACATCAATCCGGCCCTAACTATTGTTTTTATATAGAAATTTTATCACCCCAATACTGCAAAGATGAAAAGTAGTTCGATTTGCATCTGTGCTTTATAAAACGGGAAACTATAACCACAAGAGGTGAAGCATGGCTATTAAGTATCCCTTAGTGCATATCACGGTCCCGTCAGGAATAATCAACGGATTGATGCAATCCTATATTGTCGAGCGCTGTAAAAGGACCTGTGTTTTTGTCGAGGATCTCCAGAATGAACAGATAAATGGCAATGATGTAATCGTTGTGTGCGACTGGTACGACTTTGTGGCGGGAAAGGTGCTGCAGGGCGGTCCGGAAAAAAACGAATCGGCATTGTCCTCCCTGCAGGCATACTTTATCGTCATCAATATGGTGAAGGGTGAGGAGGAGCAGCTGGGGGCTTCTCCGTATCTCGGAAGAATCAGGGGATTGTTTTACATCGATGATACTCTCGAAACGTTCAGGAAAGGTTTTACCGCCATCCTCAATGAAGAAATATGGGTTCCAAGGGCCGTCCTGATGACATGGATGACCGCTCCCGGTAAGAACAAGGTCGTCAATAATCAGGATATACTCAGCTCCCGCGAAGAATCTGTCCTGAAGCTTATGGCCGGTGGGATGTCAAATAAAGAGATCTCGAAAGAACTCTATATCAGTGCCAATACCGTCAAGGCGCATCTGTATAACATATATAAAAAGATAGAGGTTTCCAATCGTCTTCAGGCCGCCCGGTGGGCATCCACCTATTTTGATGACCGATCTTCCGTAAAATCGATGGCAGGATAAGGGGTGGGCGGAGCCATTTTCAGCGTAAAACGTTTCATCGAATGAAAGCCTTCCATGGAAGCGGCACGGTAGGCCTTTTCTTGGGAAAAGGGACGTTTGCCGCCCTTCCTCTCCTGCGGGCTAGCCTGCTTTTCCGGCCGGACACATGCGCTTCTCTCCCTTTGCCGCAGCATTTTTGCCCTCTTCTCTCTTGGACCCGGTTCGAGGTCATTCATATAATGTTTGACAAATGATGCGCGACCTTGAATTATCCAGATTCCAAGTGATTCCTGCTGGTGCAACAGCGCAAATACAAGAAACATCTGACCGATGAGCGGGGGAGGCCAGCCCCCCTCTTGGGATGGAGAGGAAGAAAATGAAAAAACCGCCTGTTTCCGCGGGAATCGTCAGTCCGTCAAGAGCGGTTCCGGTACAGATTGCCCGGCCGGAATACGCCGGCTCAGGGGTGCCCGGCCCTTATAAACTCTCCTGCGTTAAAGAGACCGACGATCAGATCGCACGGATGCGTAAGGCCGGGCGGTTTGCCCGGGAGGTGCTGGATACGGTGCTTGCCGAGGTGCGACCGGGGATTTCCACCGATGAACTTGACCTGATCGCCCACGAGCGTATAATCGCCCTCGGGGCATATCCGAGCCCTTTGAATTACATGGGCTTTCCCAAATCCATCTGCACTTCGGTAGACGAGGTGGTGGTGCATGGCATACCCGACAGCCGGTGGCTGGTTGAGGGGGATATCGTCAATTGCGACGTCACGGTTTTTGCCGACGGGATGCACGGCGACTGTTCCGAGACGGTTTTTGTCGGCAAGGTCGATGCCGGGGCGCAAAAATTGGTCGAGGTAGCCTGGGAATGTTTGATACAGGCTATCGATGTGGTCCGGCCGGGGCGTCTTTTCAACCAGATAGGGCTGGTGATCGAGAATCACGCCCGGGAGAACGGTTTCAGCATTGTCCGGGAGTTCACCGGGCACGGCATCGGTGAGAGCTTTCACATGTCACCCTATATCGCGCATTTTTACGAACCGGATAATACCGCAAAGATTGAAGAAGGGATGACCTTTACCATCGAACCGATGATCAGTGAGGGGGTGGCGGAATGCCTCATCTGGCCGGACAAATGGACGGCGGTTACCGCCGATCTGGCGAGAAGTGCCCAATTCGAGCATACCCTCCTGGTCACCCGGGACGGGGTGGAGATTCTCACCGGCGGGCGGACGCCCTGGTTTCTGCGGAAGTGAAGGGTGGGGGGCGGCGGGGTTGAGGCGTGAGCTTCAAGACGTTGCCGTTCTTTACAGAAAGAGCTTGTAGGCCGGATTGTCCGTCTCTTCCTTGTAGCGGTAGCCAAGGGCGTCCAGCCTCTCTTCAAGATCTTCATCCGATCCCGGTTCACATTCGAGGCCGATAAGCACCCGGCCGAAATCGCCGCCCTGCGACCGGTAATGGAAGAGAGAGATGTTGTGTCTGCCCCTGGTGGCTTCGAGGAAACGGGTGAGTGCGCCGGGTGTCTCCGGGAACCAGAAGCGAAAGAGCCGCTCGCTTGCCACCGCCGTCGACTGGCCGCCGACCATATGGCGGATATGGGTTTTAGCCAGGTCGTTGTCGGTGATGTCGATATTTTCGTACCCGGCTTCGGTGAGGATGCGGCTGAAGCTCTGCCGCTCACTTTCATTACGGATCGAGATGCCGACAAAGATATGCGCTTTCTCCCGCGTCCTCAGCCGGTAGTTGAATTCGGTGATATTGCGGTTGCCGACCAGGTCGCGGCAGAAGGCCTTGAGGCTCCCCGGTTTTTCCGGGATGGTGACGGCAAAGAGCGCCTCCTGCTTTTCTCCGATCAGGGTTCGTTCCGTTACATACCTGAGCCGCTCGAAATTCATGTTGGCCCCGGAGTTGACCGCGATCAGGGTCTCGCCGCGGCAGCCCGTTTCCTCGATATATTTCAACAGACCGGTCATCGCCAGACCGCCAGCCGGCTCGACGATGGCACGGGTCGATTGGTAGACTGCCTTGATGCCGCTGCAGAGTTCGTCGGTTGTCACGCGGATGATCCGGTCCACATATTTTCGGCAGAGATCGAAGGTCAATTTTCCCACCTGGCGGACCGCCACGCCGTCGGCGAAGATGCCGACCGCGTCGAGGGTGAGCCGTCTGCCGGCGGCAAGCGACTGGAACATTGCATCGCTGTCTAGGGGTTCAACACCGATTATCTTGATTTCCGGCCGGAGGATCTTGATGTAGGCGGCAATCCCGGCGATCAGTCCGCCTCCGCCGACCGGAACGAAAATCGCGTCCAGCCGGCCGGGATTCTGGCGCAGCAGTTCGTCGGCAATGGTCCCCTGGCCGGCAATGACCAGTTCATCGTCGAAGGGATGGACATGAACCATTCTGGTCTTCTCTCCCAGAAACTCGGCGTGGACGGCCGCCTCGGAATAGTTATTGCCGGACAGAACGACCTCGACGCCGAAGCCGCGCACCGCCTCGACCTTGATCTTCGGAGTGGTAACCGGCATGACGATCAGGGCGGGAATGCCCAGCTTGGCTGCGGCAAAAGCCACTCCCTGGGCATGGTTGCCGGCGGATGCGGTAATCACCCCCAGTTTTCGTTCCGCCGGGGAGAGGTGGGCAAGTTTGTTATAGGCACCGCGCAACTTGAAGGAGAAAACGGGTTGCTGATCCTCCCGCTTCAGGAGGATCCGGTTGCAGAGTTTTGCCGACAGGGCGGCGGCCTCGTCGAGAGGTGTCTCTATTGCCGCTTCATATACCCGGGACGTCAGGATCTGCTTGAAAAGTTTCTGCACGGTGAACCTCGGCTTCCTACCTGAATCCTGCGTTGATCTGCTGCAGGGCTGTATTGCCCGGACAGAGATCCGCTTCGGTAAGGCTGTTGAGGGGCCTGAGGGTCGAGTTGATGATATCATGGGTTTCCATGATATCCGGATTGACGTAGAGCAGCCCGGTAAGCAGCCGGCCCCTGGCTTTCTCCTCCTCGAGAGTGTCGACCGCGCGGCGTCTGCTGGTGATATCCCGGCCGGCCTCGGCCTTGTGCAGATGAATGATGCTGCCGTCGTGCATGACCACTTCCTGGCTGGTCCCTTCCGGATAATGAGCGAGGATTTCCTGCTGGAGCGGGATGAAATCGAAGGTGTTGGTCGCTTCGATATGTTCCCTGACGTACTCGTAGCTCTTGGTCGAGGTCGCGGTATTGTTGAAGGTCACGCAGGGCGAGATGACGTCGATGAAGGCCAGACCGCTGTGAGCGAAAGCCCCCTTGATGAGCGGCACCAGCTGCTGCTTGTCGCCGGAGAAGCCGCGGGCCACGTAACTCGCGCCCAGTTCGATGGCCAGCTCGCAGAGGTCGATGGACGAATAGGGGTTGGCCACGCCTTTTTTGCCGACCGAGCCGCGATCGGCGGTGGCCGAGTCCTGACCCTTGGTGAGGCCGTAGCAGCCGTTGTTCATGCAGATATAGTTGAGATTTAAATTGCGGCGCAGGGCGTGGGCGAACTGGCCCATGCCGATCGAGGCGGTATCGCCGTCGCCGGAAATGCCGATATAGAGCAGCTCCCGGTTGGCCATGTTGGCCCCGGTGGCAACCGAGGGCATCCGTCCGTGCACCGAGTTGAAGCCGTGCGACCTGCCGAGCAGATAGGCCGGGGTCTTGGACGAGCAGCCGATGCCCGACATCTTGGCGACCCGGTGCGGCTCGATTGAGAGCTCAAAACAGGCCTGGATGATGGCGTTGGTGGCCGAATCGTGGCCGCAGCCGGCGCAGAGGGTGGATATTGCCCCTTCGTAATCCCGGCGGGTGTACCCTGCTGAATTTTGAGCTGCTTGCGGGTGTCGGAAAACCGGTCGGTCGATGCTCATGCGTTACCTCCCTCTATGTCTGCGGGTCGTGATGAGCCCTGGCGGTCGAAACATGCCTGCATTTTTGCCGTGATGAAATCGGCGGTGATGGGCAGGCCGTCAAAATTGAGAATCGACTGCAGTTTTTGCGGCGGGATATCGCACTCGTTGATCAACAACGTGCGCAGCTGGCTGTCGCGGTTCTGTTCGATGACGAAAACCGTCTCATGGCGATGGATGAATTCGGCTACCTCGTCCTGGAAAGGAAAAGCCCGCACTCGCAGAGAATTAATCTTCCGCTCTCCCTGCCTGGAAAACCTGCTGATCGCTTCATAAGCGGCATGGGTGGTCGTGCCGAAAAAGACTGCACCGATCCGGCTTTCAGGATCCCTGATCTTGCAGTGCGGGGGCGGCACCAGGGTGCGGGCGGTCTGCCATTTGACCAGGAGCCGTTCCATATTCGCCTGGTACACCGGGCTCTCCTCGGTATAGGCCGAGTACTCGTTATGGGAGGTGCCGCGGGTGAAATACGCGCCCTTGGTCGGATGGGTGCCGGGATAGGTGCGAGAGCAGATGCCGTCGCCGTCGACATCCAGGTAGCGGCCCCATTTTTCCTGGAGGTTGTCGAGATCTTCTGCGCTCAGTACCTTGCCGCGATCATATCGGCGACCGTCGTCCCAGTGCAGGGGAGGGCTGACATGGTCGTTCATGCCCAGATCAAGGTCGCTCATGACGATCACCGGGGTCTGCAGCCTTTCGGCGAGGTCGAAGGCGTCGGCGGTCATCTCGAAGCATTCCCTGGGGTCGCAGGGAAAAAGCAGGACGTGCCTGGTATCGCCGTGGGAGGCGTAGGCACAGGAGATCAGGTCGGCCTGCTGGGTCCTGGTGGGCATGCCGGTGCTTGGCCCGGTCCGCTGCACATTGACGACCACCGCCGGGATCTCGGCGAAATAGGCTAAGCCAAAGAATTCGCTCATCAGCGAAATACCGGGGCCGGAGGTGGCGGTGAAGGCCCTGGCGCCGTTCCATGAGGCGCCGATAACGATGCCGAGCGCGGCCAGCTCGTCTTCCGCCTGGAGGATAGCCACCTTGCGCCTGCCGGTATCTTTTTCCGTGCGGAACATGTGAGCGTATTTTTCAAAGGCCTCGACCACCGAAGTGGAGGGGGTGATCGGATACCAGCCGGCGACCGTTGCCCCGGCGTAGATGGCGCCAAGACCGCAGGCCGAGTTGCCGTCCATAAGAATGGCGTCGCCGAGTTTATCGATTTTTCGAACCGAGAGCTTACAGGCGTCCGGGTAATGTTCCCTGGCATAGGCATAGCCGATTTCCAGGGCTTTGATGTTCGGTTCCCCGAGTTTTGGTTTTTTGGCAAACTGCCGTTCTATGGCATCGGTGAGAAGGGCAAAGTCCATATCGATCAGAAAGGCGAGGGAACCGACGTAAATGATGTTTTTCAACAGCTGCCGGAGCTTGGGGTTCTGGAAGGCGTCGTTGCACAACTGGGTGAGCGGGATGCCGATGGCAGTGATGTCGGTTCGCTGAAAGTCGGCGGACAGCTCCCTGGTCGAGTCATAGACGAAATAGCCGCCGGGCTTGAGTTCGCGGTAATCCTGCAAGAGGGTCTGGCCGTTGACCGCGACCACCAGATCGAATCCGCCCCGCCGGCCGAGATAGCCATGTTCGCTGACCCGGACTTCATACCAGGTCGGCAATCCCTGGATATTGGAGGGGAAGATGTTTTTCGGACTGACCGGGATGCCCAGCCGGAAGATTGCCTTGGCAAAGAGATTGTTGGCGCTGGCGGAACCGGAGCCGTTGACGTTGGCAAATCGGACGACAAAGTCGTTTATCCGTTCTATTTTGTTCATTTTTGACCTGCCAGTGGTGAATTGTAGGTGAATTTCATCATTTCCCAGGATGAGGTCGGGCAGCGTTCGGCGCAGAGGCCGCAGTGCAGGCAGACATTTTCGTCTTTCACCATGACCCTGCCGGTGGGCAGCACAGCTGAGACGTACAGGGCCTGCTCACGGTTGTCGGCGGGAGCGAGAAGCCGGCTGCGAAGGTCGTCCTCGTCGCCGTTGTCGATAAAGCTGATGCACGATTCCGGGCAGATATCGACACAGGCGTCGCATTCGATACAGGTAGAATACTCAAAAACCGTCTGCACATCGCAGTTCAGGCAGCGCGAGGCCTCATGGTTGCCGGTCTGTTTGCTGAACCCGAGTTCCACTTCAATCAGCCGGTCCCTGAGGGATTTAACCCGATCGGCCGTCGGCACCGCATGGCGTTTATCGGTGGAAACCCTGCTGTCGTAAAGCCACTCCTGCATGCCCATTTTCTGGCTGACCAGATTGGTGGCGGGGGCGGGACGGTCGTGCAGGTCCTTGCCCCGGCAGAAGAGATCGATGGAGATCGCTGCCTGGTGGCCGTGAGCGACAGCGGTGATGACGTTCTTCGGACCGAAGGCGGCATCGCCGCCAAAAAAGATATGCGGCACTGTCGATTGATGGGTCGCTTGGTCGAGAACAGGCAGGCCGCGGTCATTCATCCCGATGCCAAGCTCGGCCTCGATGAAAGGAAAGGCGTTGGTCTGGCCGACGGCCAGAATGACCTGGTCGCAGGGAATGACGACCGGCGGTTCGCCGGTGGCTAAAAGGCGGCGCTTACCGCTTTCGTCGTACTCGGCGGTCATTTTCCGGAAGCTCATCCCGGTCAGTTTTCCTTCCTCGATGAGAAATTCCAGCGGTGCGTGATTATCGATAATGGGGATGCCCTCATCGAGGGCGTCTTCAATCTCCCAGGGAGACGCCTTCATGTCCGCCTGCGGGCTGCGGACAATGACCTTTACTTCTTCAGCCCCCAGTCGCAGTGCCATCCGGCAGCAGTCCATGGCGGTATTGCCGCCGCCAAGCACCAGTACTCTCGGACCGCTGCCGGTGATATGACGGTAGAGGACGCCGGCGAGCCATTCGATGCCGATGAAGATCGAACCGGCGCCTTCGCGGCGGCCGGGAAGATCGGGCAGGTCGCGGCCGCGCGGCGCACCGGTGCCGACGAAGATGGCGTCATAGCCTTTGTCGACGATCTTTTTGAGGCTGTCTACGTACTGGTTGAAGTGGGTGTTCACCCCCATGCTGAGGATCCGGTCGACCTCCTCGTTCAGCACCTTCTCGGGGAGACGGAATGAAGGCACCTGGGTGCGGATAAAACCGCCGGCTTTGCTCTGGTCGTCGTAGAGATCGACTTCGTAACCTAGAGGCAGAAGATCGCGGGCAACGGTCAGCGAGGCCGGGCCGCCGCCGATGAGGGCAATTTTCCTGCCGTTTTTCTGCGTCGGAACCTCCAGGCGGAAATCACTGGCCGGGTTCTTGTAATCGGCGGTGACCCTTTTCAGCCGACAGATGGCGACCGGAGTTTCTTCAACCCGGGTCCGCCTGCAGGCCGGTTCGCAGGGCCTGTCGCAGATTCGCCCGAGAACGCCGGGAAAGACATTGGAGATCCAGTTGATCCTGAACGCTTCGTCGTATTTCCCCTGGCCGATCAGCCGGATGTACTCGGGCACCGGGGTGTGGGACGGGCAGGCAAACTGGCAGTCGATGACTTTGTGAAAATACTCGGGGTGATCGGTATTGGTCGGTTTCAAGAAGCACTCCTGTTATTGGCGATGGATCGGAGAGGCAACAAAGCGTCGAGCCGCTTCGGGGCAGATCGGTAACGATATGCCCCGGATAATCGCTCACGGTGAAAGCGCCTGCTATTCGGGCAGCAGCCGCACCGCACCCTTGTCGGCGGAAGCCGCGAACAGGGCATAGGTCTTGAGCGCGGTGCCGATGGGCCGGTCCCGGTCGACCGGTTTAAAGGCTTTGCCGCCTTTGGCCTCTTCCTTTTGCCGCCGCACCGCAAGCTGGTCGTCCGTGAGAGCGACATTGATCGTCCTGGCCGGGATGTCGATCTCGATGATATCGCCGTCTTCAAGCAGAGCGATTGCCCCTCCGGCCGCGGCCTCCGGCGAAACGTGGCCGATCGACAGGCCGGAAGTGCCGCCGGAAAACCGGCCGTCGGTTATCAGGGCGCATTCCTTGCCGAGGTGGATCGACTTCAGATACGAGGTCGGGTAGAGCATCTCCTGCATTCCCGGTCCGCCTTTCGGCCCCTCGTAGCGGATGACGATGACATCGCCGGCTTGTATCCTGCCGCCCAGTATGGCTTCGCAGGACGCTTCCTGGGAGGAAAAGACCCGGGCGGTTCCGGTAAATTTAAAAATCGACGGATCGACCCCGGCGGTCTTGACGATACAGCCGTCTTTGGCGATATTGCCGAACAGGACGGCAAGGCCGCCTTCCCGGTTGTAGCAGTTTTCCATGTTGCGGATGCAGCCTGCCTTGCGGTCGAGGTCGGCTGCCTGATACATGGTGTTCTGCGAGCCCATGACGAGGTTTTGTCCGGAGGCGCCGGGGGCGCTCAGGTAGAGGGCCTGTGCCTCTGTCGAATGCGAAGGCCTTGCGATATCCCAGATATCGAGGGTTGCCCCCAGGCTTTTGCTGTCGACCCGGCAGACGCTGCTGTCGATGAGACCCGCCCGGTCGAGTTCGCCGAGGATGGCCATGATGCCGCCGGCCCGGTTGACATCTTCGATATGGTAGCTTGAGGACGGGGAAACCTTGCACAGGTTGGGGATTTTTCGCGAGAGGTTGTCGATGTCGGTCATGGTGAAATCGACCCCGGCCTCATGGGCGATAGCCAGCAGATGCAGAACGGTGTTGGTCGAGCCGCCCATGGCGATGTCAAGCGTCATGGCGTTCAAGAATGCACTCCGGCTGGCGATGGACCGCGGCAGCACCGAACTGTCGCCGCGCTCATACCAGGCGGCTGCCATTTCGACGATCCGCCCGGCCGCTTTTTCAAACAGCATTTTGCGCTTCTCGTGGGTAGCGAGCACCGTGCCGTTGCCGGGCAGGGCCATGCCCAGGGCCTCGTTCAGGCAGTTCATGGAGTTGGCGGTAAACATGCCCGAGCACGAGCCGCAGGTCGGGCAGGCGCAGCGTTCCACCCGGTCGATGTCCTCGTCGCTTACCGACTTGTCGGCGGCCATGACCATGGCATCGACCAGATCGTAGCGCTTGTCGCCGTCGATCCCTGCCTCCATCGGCCCGCCGGAGACAAAGATGGTCGGGATGTTGAGGCGCATGGACGCCATCAGCATGCCGGGGGTGATCTTGTCGCAGTTGCTGATGCAGATCATCGCATCGACGGTATGGGCATTGCACATATATTCGACACTGTCGGCGATCAGCTCGCGGGAGGGCAGAGAATAGAGCATTCCCGAGTGGCCCATGGCGATGCCGTCGTCGATGGCGATGGTATTGAACTCGGCGGCGAAACAGCCGGCGCGGGCGATGATCTTCTTCAAGTGCTGGCCGATCTCGTGGAGGTGAACATGGCCGGGGACGAACTGGGTAAAGGAATTGACGATGGCGATAATGGGTTTGCCGAACTGTTCTTCTTTAACCCCGTTTGCCCGCCAGAGGCTGCGGGCGCCGGCCATTCTGCGCCCTTCTGTTGTTGTTGCGCTGCGCAATGGAATTGCCATGGTGAAAAAACTCCGGGTAGATTGGATGGATAGGTATGGGAAAGAATTGTGTAGAAAAAACAAAAAAAAGCTTGTAACTCTTGTTGGATTAGCCACAATATACTATGAAAACAAGTGGTATTGCACATTTTTTATCAGGGGAATTGTATGAAAAAGACGGAGATAGACTACTGGATAGCCACCATGCTGGAATCGCACGGCAATGTTTCCGACCTGAACATCACCGTCGGTAAAACCCTGCAGGTGGAATCGGCTGGACAACTGGTGCCGGTCGACATCTTTCCGCCGGTCGGCGAGCTCACTCCTTTCCAGACGGAAACCTTTGCCCTCAATCTTATCGGCAATAATCGCAGGCTGCTGAAGGACCTGGTCGAAAACGGCTCGTGCGATCTCTCCTATTCCCTGTCCGATACGGCCAGGTTCAGGGTCAATATCTTTACCCAGAAAGGCTATTTCTCGACGGTTCTTCGTAAGCTTGAAACCCAGATTCCGAGCATAGAGGGAATGCAGTTTCCCGACGCCTTCGGTAAAATGGCAGGCGAGTTGAACGGACTGATTCTTTTCACCGGAGCGACCGGAACCGGCAAGACGACCTCGCTTGCCGCTCTTTTGAACCGGATAAACCAGGAGCGTTCGGTCCATGTCGTGACCCTTGAAGACCCGATCGAATATATCCACGAACAAAAAAAGGCCACCTTCAATCAGCGGGAGATGGGTAACGATTTCAGCACCTTTGCCGTGGGCATGCGGGCAGCCCTCAGGCAGGCGCCAAAGGTTATCCTGGTCGGTGAGATGCGCGACCGGGACACCATGGAAATCGGTTTGACTGCCGCAGAAACCGGCCATCTGGTGCTGTCGACGCTGCACACCATCGATGCCGGGCAGACGATCAACCGTATCCTGGGCATGTTCGAGCAGGGAGAGCAGCCGCAGATCCGCAACAGGCTGGTCGATACCATTCGCTGGATCGTCAGTCAGCGTCTTCTGCCGCGGATCGGCGGCGGCAGGGTGGCGGCGATGGAGATTCTCCGCACCAGTCTGCGGGTCAAAGATCTCATCGTCAACGGGGAGACCGAGGATAAGACCTTCTATCATATTATCAGCGAAGGCTCGGCCCTGGAAATGAGGACCTTCGATCAGCATATCCTCGAACTGTACAGCCGCGGTCTGATAACCGAGAAAAACGCCATCACCTACTGCTCGCACCGGGCCGAGATGAATCGCGGCCTCGATCGGCTGAAAGCGGAGCGGGGGGAGGCGACCACTAATCTGACCGATCTTTCCATGGAAGAGGAAGAAGAGGCGCAGAGAGGGTATTTCGGTCGATGAACGGGGGGCAAAAGAGGTGTGAAGCTGTGGGGATGAGATGAGTGGAATTGTTGGGGGAGCTATGATCGTACATTGTCCGCATTGTGGAAAACAGTTAAAGCTTGGCGATAAGATACGGGAAACTGTACGGCAGCTGGAGCCCGGTCGGCGAATCAAGATAAAATGTGCACACTGTGCTGTGCCGTTCGGTCTGGATAAAAGCATGGAGCAGGCCGCGCCTTCCTCCGAGCGCAGCGGTGTCGGCCCGAAACCAGCAGATAACCGGCGGGTGAAGCCGCCGTCTCCGCCCGACACGGAGTGGCTGAAGGACGGCAGTTTCGAAGAAAAGGAAGTGATCGAGGATATTCCCAGAGCCCTTATCCTCATGCCGGATATGCCTGGCCGGGATGAGGTTGTAAAAGCTGCCGGCGGTGTGGGATATCGGGTCGAACTGGCGTATACCTCGGAAGAGGCTATCGATAAGATGCTCTTTGTCAATTACGCTGCGGTCTTTCTCCACAGCCGTTTCGAGCCGGGTGGTATCGCTTCCGGCAAGTTTCACCAGTTCATGCGGTCGATGAATATGTCTCGCCGGCGCTATATTTTTTATGTACTGGTGGGCGAACAGCTTAAAACGCTCTATGATCTGCAGGCATTGTCCAGCTCTGTAAATCTTGTGGTCAATGACGCCGATATTCCGTTCATCGCCACCGTGCTGAAAAAGGTCATTCCCGAATACGAGGCGTTATTCGGGCCGTTGATGGAGGAATTGCGCCTTGCCGGTAAATAGTGCCGGTTGTCCGGCGGCATGTACGCCCCCTTTCAGACAAAGCGCACGCTTTTCCTTAAGTTTTCATCCATTGCTCTCTCGACTGGGGCAAACTGCTGCTTATTATTAGTACCTTACGGATTGATTTTCTTGTTTTTTTACAAGAATCAATCTTCTCAAGGTACTTATTCCCCACAAGGGGGGACTGAAAAGAGTACCCCCCCTTGTGGGGTGTTGCTTGTAATGTTCAATCTTTTTCGTGTTTTGTCGCGCAACGCGACCCGGCACTTTTCCGTTCAATCCGGTCTCGCCGGAACTTATAGAGGTGCAACAACGTATATATGATGAAGAGATTTCTTCTGGCCGCAGGTAAAAAAATCAAAAGAATGGCCCAGGCCGGAAAACGTAAGTACGGCGCGCTGATGGGGGGATCCTCAAGCGAAGCCGACAAAAAGACCCCAATCGGGAGCCCTCTTGAAGCTGGCGGTCCTGCTGTCGAATCCGGAATTGTGCAGGGAGCGCAGGAATCTCGCAGCCGGACGGAGAAGAGTGGCAAATATCGGGCACCTACCAAACCGAAGGCAAAACCGGAGTGGACCCTCGAGAGTTTTCAAGTTACTCCGGAAGAAGGCAAGAGCCGTTTTCACGATTACGCAATCCCCCTGCCGGTCATGCGGGCGATTGCCGACCAGAATTTTCAATACTGCACTGCTATTCAGGAAAAATCCCTGGCCGATGTCCTGGCGGGCAAAGATCTGGTGGGGAAAGCCCATACCGGCACCGGTAAGACCGCTGTTTTCCTGATCGCCATCCTTTCCCGACTGCTTGCTCAAAAAAAGGACGAGGTGAAAAGGGGGGCAGTCCGGGCTCTCGTGCTGGCGCCGACCCGGGAGTTGGTGATGCAGATTGCCAAGGACGGCACAGGCTTGGCTAAATATTGCGATATCGCGGTGACGGCTGTATTCGGCGGAGCGGATTACCAGAAGCAACTCGATGCCGTGCAGCGAGGCAAGTGCGATGTCGTTGTTGCCACGCCGGGGAGACTGCTCGATTTCATCGGCAAGAATGTCATCGATCTGCGGAGTTGCAAAATACTGGTGCTGGATGAAGCGGACCGCATGCTTGATATGGGATTTATTCCCGATGTCCGGCGAATCATCGGCCGGCTGCCGGCCGGTGCGGAGAGGCAGACCATGATGTTTTCGGCAACTGTTCCGGACGATGTCCAGCGCCTCTCCTCGCAATGGTGTGTTCACCCGAAAGTGGTCGAGGCGGAGCCCGAGCAGATGTCCGTGGAAACAGTTGAGCAGATTGTCTATCTCACCACGACCGATGAAAAATATACTGTCCTCTACAACCTCATTCTGGCCCACCCGGACGACCGGATCATTGTTTTTGCCAATATGAAGAACGAGGCCAAGCGGCTGGCCAATCGACTGGAGAGAAACGGTGTCGATTGTGTCCTGCTCTCCGGCGATGTGGAGCAGAATAAAAGGACGGTCAGGCTCGAGCAGTTCCGTTCGGGCAAAGTGAAGATCCTGGTGGCGACCGATGTGGCCGGTCGCGGCATTCATATCGAGGGGATCACCTTTGTCGTCAATTACACGCTGCCCTATGAGCCGGAGGACTATGTCCACCGCATCGGCAGAACCGGCAGAGCAGGGGCGAGCGGCAAGGCGGTGAGCTTTGCCTGTGAGGAAGGGGCTTTTTATCTGCCGGCGATCGAAGAATTTATCGCAAGAAAACTTGAGTGCGTCGTTCCCGACGTATCCCTTCTTGTTGCCCCGCCGAAAGGCTCGGACAAAAAAATCGCCCAAGGCACCGCTCCTCCGCCGAAGAGCAGGCGAAAAAGGCCGCCACGGAGAAGTCCCTCCGCCGGGAGCGCTCCCCGGAGATGAGCCGGGACCTCCCAAAATGAAAAAACAACCGTTAGTCAAGAAAATGTTGTCGGTTGTATAAAAAAATGGTAAGAAATACTGTTCGAGTAAGCAAAGGTTGCTCCAAAAAATGGAGTAGCCTTATTTTCTTTTTTACTTCGGCAAGTTATTGCAGCTGCGGAAGTATTGAACCTTAACCGTTTGGCCTTCTGGCCGCCAGGAAGAGTAAAATCCATGACAGAACAACTTAAACATTCAACCCAGGACAGCAGCGAAGAGCTGAGCTTTGCCGAGCTCTTTGAAATGGAAGAAAACAACAAGGTAGTCGCCGTCGGCGATGTTGCCATGGGCACGATCATCGGCAGCGTCGACGATTATCTCCTTGTTGATGTTGGCGATAAAGCGGAAAGCTATATTGCCAAATCGGAATTCCGCCTGGAAGATGGTGGCGAAATCAAGATCGGAGACGTATTCGAGGTTTTCATAGAACGCCGCAAGGAAGAAGGCGGACTCCTCCTGTCACGAGAAAAAGCCATAGCCATCAAGGTTTGGGAACGGATTGCGGAAATTCAGGAAGCCGATGGAACAATTTCCGGCAAAATTGAAAGTCGCGTTAAAGGCGGTATGTCCGTCGATATCGGTGTGCCGGCCTTCTTGCCCTACTCCCAGATCGATCTTCGCCCAGTCAAGGATCTCGATGGCCTGATCGGCGAAACCATGGATTTTAAAATTCTCAAGTTCAATAAAAAGAGAAATAACGTTGTCATTTCCCGCCGGGCGATTCTCGAAGAAGAGCGCAATAAGCTTCGCGAAGAAATGCGTTCCAAACTGGAAGAAGGCCAGATCATCAAAGGGGCAATCACCAATATTACCGATTACGGCCTCTTTATCGATATGGGCGGAATGGACGGTCTCTGCCACATCACCGACCTTTCCTGGGGACGTGTTTCGCATCCGGCAAAACTCTACCGTGTGGGTGAAGAGCTTGAGGTGAAGGTTCTCAAGTACGACCGCGAGCATGATCGCGTCTCCCTCGGTGTCAAACAGCTTCGCGACGATCCATGGGCAACTGTGGTCGATAGATATCCGGTTGGCCAGACAACCAAGGGCAAAGTCGTTTCCATTACCGATTACGGCGTGTTCGTGGAGCTTGAGGAAGGCGTTGAAGGCCTCATCCACGTCTCCGAGATGACCTGGTCGAAGAAACCCCGGCATCCCTCCAAGATGGTTTCCGTCGGCGATGAGGTCGAGGTCATGGTGCTCAATATCGAGACCGAGACCAAGCGGATTTCCCTCGGCATGAAGCAGCTCCAGCCCAATCCCTGGGATCTGGTTACCGAGAACTACCCCGTCGGTTCGGTTATCGAGGGCAAAATTAAAAATATCACCGACTTCGGCGTCTTTATCGGTATCGAAGAAGGTATCGACGGTTTGATCCATGTGTCCGACCTTTCCTGGACCGAAAGAATCAAGCACCCGTCCGAGAAGTATACCAAAGGCGAGACCATTCAGGCCGTTGTCCTGAAGATCGACAAAGAGAACGAGCGTTTCTCCTTAGGCATCAAGCAGCTGGTTCCCGATCCGTGGCAGGCTGCGTACAATAACTACCCCTCCGGCACCGTTGTTGAAGGCGAAATCACCAATGTCACCGATTTCGGCGTCTTCGTGAAGCTGGAAGAGGGCATCGAAGGTCTTGTCCATGTTTCCGAACTCAGTAAGGACAAAGTGAAAACGCCGGTCGGCATGTATCAGGTCGGGGATATCCTGAAAGCCATCGTCATCAACGTCTCCGCCAAGGATCGCAAGATCGGCTTGTCGGTCAAGACCCTGGAAGGCGAAGATGAGGGTGCAGCCGTAGAAAAGTTCAAAAAGGCCGAGAAGGCCGCTGCCGAAAGCGCTCCGTCAACCTTTGGCGACCTGTTGAAAGCCGCCGCGGAAGGGAACGATCCCGGCGACAATGCATAGGGAATAGACGTACAGGCGTTATTGGATGAAGTGAAAAAGGTTGTCTTGCCGAAGGAACCGGTGAGACAACCTTTTTTTATAATATTTTGAGGAGCGGACCGTTTAGGTCATTCCTTGGTAACTCTTTTATATTCGTTTGTCGGTATGCTGAAAAAAGATTTGGTAGATAAGGTAAGCAGTGAACTTTCTATGCAGAAACAAGATGTCAGTCTGGCAGTCGACATCATGCTGGAGACAATGGCCAAGGCACTGGTCGAGGAACGCCGGATAGAACTGAGAGGATTCGGCAGTTTCTCGGTTCGATCGAGAAAACCCCGCTCGACCAAGAACCCTCGAACCGGCAAAGTCATGGAGATTCCGGATCGGAAGACCTTACACTTTACGATGAGCAAATCGTTGAAGGAAGCGTTGATCAGCGAAACGGATTGATGTCTCCTTTGCCGATTCGCAGCACCTCCGGATAATCGCTGGTCAGATCGATTACCGAAGACGGATCGGGAAAGATCATCCCGCCATCGATGACGAGATCGATGCGGTTACCGATGTACTGGTCGATGAAATAGGGGTCGGCCAGGGCGGTCTCTTCATCGTCGAGCATCACACTGGTGTTGACGATCGGGTTGCCGAGGGTCTCGATGAGCATTCTGCTGATAGGGTGACCCGGGACCCTTATTCCGACCGTCTTCTGCTTGCTGGCCATAACCCTGGGCACCAGTTTTGTGCCCGGCAGGACGAAGGTATATGGACCGGGCAGATTTTTTTTCATCAGCCGGTATGCCGTGTTCGATACATGGGCATATTGGCTGATGTCGGTCAGATCGAAACACATGAAAGAAAAAGGCTTGTCATGCGGCCTTCTTTTCAACTGCATGATCTGCTTGATTGCCTTCTGGTTGAACAGGTCGCAGCCGATACCATAGCCGGTATCGGTGGGGTAGCAGATTACGGCTCCGCCTTTCAATGATTTGACAACCTGATCTATCAGGCGAGCCTGGGGATTTATCGGGTTGATTTCGAGAAGCATTTGTCTTAATTCCTTTTACACCCGGAGAGTTCGGGCGTTTCGCATTTTATCCGTATTGAAGAATGTCGGTGGAATCCAGCATCATAAAAAAAATAAGATTTTTTATAAAGATGCTATACAATGATACCTTAAAAAAGATGAGGCATAATCCGGATTATGAAAATCGACAACCTGTCGGCTGATTTTCAAGCCTCAAGCCCTGAAAAGGAGGGGATATGTTACCAGATCATATAGAAACCGCTCTTACATTTGATGACTTACTTCTCGTACCTGCCGCCTCCGAGGTGCTTCCCAACGAAGTGAACCTGGAAACCAGACTCACCGATACTATAATGCTGAAAACCCCGCTGGTCAGTTCGGCCATGGATACGGTGACCGAACATCGCACGGCAATTGCCATGGCGCGCGAAGGCGGTATCGGCATCATTCATAAGAACATGAGCATTGAGCAGCAGGCGATCGAAGTCGAACGAGTGAAAAAATCGGAATCGGGAATGATCATCGACCCGATTACCGTCACTCAGGACCAGTCGGTGGCCGAGGTTCAGGAAATCATGAGCACCTATAAGATTTCCGGCTTGCCGGTGCTGTATCACGGTAAACTGGTCGGGATCGTCACTAACCGTGATCTTCGTTTTGTCTCCGATGATGGCCTGCGGGTCTCCGATGTGATGACCTCGAAGAATCTGGTCACCGCCAAAGTAGGGATCGACCTGGAGCATTCGAAAGCCTTGCTGCATGAACACCGTATCGAAAAACTTCTGGTGGTTGACGACAACGGTGCGCTCAAAGGTCTCATTACCATCAAAGATCTCGAAAAAATAAAAAGATATCCATCCTCTGCCAAGGATAAATACGGTCGGCTCCTGGTTGGTGCCGCATTGGGTGTCGGGGTGAATATCGAGTCCCAGGCGGAGAGGCTGGTCAAGGCCGGCGTCGACGTAGTGGTTGTCGACTCCGCTCACGGGCATTCCAAAGGCGTCATGACGGCGGTGTCGAGACTGAAGGCTGCTTTCCCGCATCTTTCGATCATTGCCGGCAATGTGGCGACCGGCGCAGCGACCGAGGACTTGATTCGGGCCGGGGCGAACGGCATTAAGGTCGGAATCGGACCCGGGTCCATCTGCACCACCAGGATTGTTGCCGGGGTCGGGGTTCCACAGATGACCGCCTTGAAGAATTGTGTCGCCGTGGCCGGCAAATACGGCATTCCGGTCATAGCCGATGGCGGTATCAAGCATTCCGGCGATCTCACCAAAGCCATCGGCGCCGGGGCCAGCACGGTGATGCTCGGCAGCCTCTTTGCCGGCACCGATGAAACGCCGGGCGAAACTTTCCTCTACCAGGGACGGACCTACAAAGGATACCGGGGCATGGGTTCCCTTGGGGCGATGAGCCAGAATCATGGTTCTGCCGACCGGTATTTTCAGGGTGAGGTGAGCGCCACCTCGAAACTGGTCCCCGAGGGAATCGAAGGCAAGGTTCCCTATCGCGGCCCGATAAACAGTGTACTGTATCAGCTCCTAGGCGGTTTACGTTCGGGTATGGGGTATGTCGGCGCGGCAACCATCCGCGATCTTCAGGAGAAGGCTACATTTGTTCGCATTTCCGCTGCCGGGCTGCGAGAGTCCCACGTCCATGACGTTATCATCACCAAGGAAGCCCCGAATTACCGAACTGCATAAAGGCCGGTAAGATTTTAATAGAATCTGACACAAGTGAATCCATGGATATTCATAGCGAAAAAATAATCATCCTTGACTTCGGATCCCAGACCACCCAGTTGATCGCCCGGCGAATCAGGGAGCAGAAGGTGTACAGCGAAATTCACCCCTTCTCCATTTCCCTCGAGAAGATCAAGGAACTGAAACCTTCCGGTATCGTGCTGTCCGGTGGACCTTGTTCGGTCTATGACGAAGGAGCTCCCCATTCCGATCCGGCCCTTTTTGATCTGGGTATTCCCGTCCTCGGGATCTGCTATGGCGCCCAGCTCATGATCCAGCAGATGGGGGGCAAAGTAGAAAAAGCCGCAAAGCGCGAATTCGGCAAGGCTGAACTGACGGTGCAGTATACCGCCGGGCTTTTTGCCGGCCTGGTTTTAGGCGGGATGAAACACCAGGTATGGATGAGTCACGGCGACCGGGTTGAGGTCATCCCGGAGGGGTTTCAGGTCACCGCGATCAGTGACAACTCACCCTATGCCGCTCTGCGCCACCAGGAAAAACCATTTGTTGCCGTCCAGTTTCATCCCGAAGTGGCCCACACCCTGATCGGCACCGATATCCTCAGGAATTTCATCTTCGGGATCTGCAACTGCAGCCCGGAATGGACCATGCACTCGTTTATCGAACAGAACGTCAAGGCCATTAAAGAAAAAGTAGGCACCGACAATGTGCTCTGCGCTCTTTCCGGCGGGGTAGACAGTTCGGTGGTGGCTGCCATAATTCATCGGGCAATCGGTGACCAGCTCACCTGCATCTATGTCAACAACGGCCTGATGCGGACCGGGGAAACCGAAGCGATTCTGCTTTTTTTCAAGGAAAAGAGTAAGTTGAAATTGATCGATGTCGATGCTACCGACTATTTTCTGGGTGAATTGGATGGGGTGGTCGACCCGGAGATCAAACGTAAGCGCATCGGCCTTGGCTTTATCAAGATTTTTGAAGAAGAGGCCAATAAAATCGGCAAGGTAAAATATCTGGCGCAGGGCACGCTCTATCCCGACGTGATCGAGTCGGTGAGCTTCAGGGGCGAGGCGCCGATCAAGTCGCATCATAATGTCGGCGGTCTGCCGGATATCATGAATCTTGATCTGATCGAACCGTTGCGCGAGTTGTTCAAGGACGAGGTGCGTGAACTCGGTCTCGAACTGGGGCTGCCGGAAGAGGCGATTTACCGCCAGCCGTTTCCCGGACCGGGGCTCGGCATCAGGATTATGGGTGAGGTGACTGCCGAGCGGCTGCGCATTGTGCGGCAGGCCGATGTGATTGTGCTTGAGGAGATGCGCAAGGCCGGCTGGTATCGGAAGGTCTGGCAGTCGTTTGCGGTGCTGCTGCCTATTCAGACGGTGGGAGTGATGGGCGATGGCCGGACCTATGAGAATGTCATCGCCATCCGTTCGGTGGATTCCCGCGATGCCATGACGGCGGACTGGACAAAATTACCCTATGAGATTCTCGGCGAAATTTCCGGCCGCATCATTAACGAGGTGCGCGGAGTGAACAGAGTGGTTTATGATATCTCTTCGAAACCTCCTGCAACCATCGAGTGGGAGTAAAAATACGATTACTTGAGCAATGACAACACAATGCTGAAAACCGGAATTTATGTAGACGCAGAAAACATCAGGATGTGCGGTGGTTACGGCATGCGCTACGACGTCCTGGTCGAATTGGCGAGTGTCGGGAAGTCAACGCTGCTGCGGGCGAATTCCTACCTTGCCGAGGATCGTGAACGGACCAAAGACGACCCCGAATATCGGCAGAAGCTCTACCGTTATCACGATGTCATCCGTCAGTGCGGCTTCAAGGTTATAAAAAAATTAGTCAAACATTTTGTCGACGACGAAGGCATTCTGACGACAAAAGCCAATGCCGACATGGATCTGGCCATCGATGCCCTGTTGCAGGCGAGAAATCTCGACAGGATCATTCTCCTGACCGGTGACGGGGATTTTATCCGTCTCGTCCTCGCCCTGCAGAACATGGGCTGCCGGGTGGAGGTTATCGGCTTTAACCATGTCAGCAGTGAACTGAAAGAGGCGGCGGACAGTTTTCTCTCGGGCTTTCTTATTCCCGGTCTGTTGCCGATAGCGGCGCAGAGCGGCGAAAGCAGATGGCGGGGCATTCCCATCAATTACAACCCCGACAGGGGTTTCGGATTCATGCGGTACTATACCCTGAACAAGGAGGGGCTCGCCCCTCAATCCGTTTTTTTTCACTGTTCCAAGGCCCCCGAGGTTAATGACGCCCTTTTTCTCGATTCTTCAAATATCTTCGAATTCACCATTATGAAGAATCAGGAGAATAACAGCCGGACCGAAGCCTGGGATATCCAGTCGATCGACGACTAGGATCCTGGGGATCCCTGGCGTACATCGGGAGCAACCCACAGAACAGGAGTTTTTGTCATGGTGAAAGGTACCGGAGCGACAATAGCTACTCTTCTTGCCGCGGATATAGGCGGCACAAAAAGTGAACTGGCGATTTTCTCGCTGAACGAAGCGGGCTCTCAGTCTCTTATCCAGCGCCGCTATATAAATGCCGATTATGCGGCGGTTGAAGAAATCTTCGAACGCTTTCTGTCTGAATGCGGATACTTGCCGCAGGTTGCCGCCATTGCCATGGCCGGCGTAGTGACAGGCGGCCGGGCCGCTATGACCAATCTGCCATGGGTTATTGATTCCCGCCTCCTCGAACAACGATTCGGATTCCGAAAAGTCCAGCTCATGAACGATCTTACCGCTGTGTCGGGCTCGATCCCCCTGCTCGGTCCGGACGATCTCCTCGAAATACAGAAGGGCAAGGCAAGCAGTGGTGGAATCCGCGGGATCGTCGCCCCCGGCACCGGACTTGGCGAGGGAATGCTGCTTGAGATGAATGGGCGGCTGTTTGCCCGCGGGTCCGAGGGTGGACACACCGATTTTGCACCGGTGGACGAAGAACAGCTGGCGCTTCTTGCCTGGATGCGGCGAAAAAAAACGCCTGTCAGCTATGAAATGCTCATAGCCGGCCCCGGAATTGCCAATCTCTATGATTTTTCCAGGGAACACACCGGCATCCCGGAATCACCGCAGATAGTTCAGGCCATGTCCCAGGCGACTGACACCATACCGGTCATAGTCGATGGCGCGATGGGGAGAGCGGCCTGCCCCCTGTGCCGGCACGTTATTGAACTATTTCTTTCGATACTCGGCAGTGAAGCGGGAAATCTGGCCCTGAAGCTGTATGCCATTGGCGGAATGTACCTCGGTGGGGGGGTGTTGCCTCGTCTGGTCGGGGAAGTCCCCTTTGCAGGGTTCTTACGGGCTTTCAACAGTAAGGGGGCGATGTCCGGCCTTATGGGTGAGATCCCGGTAAATTTGATTCTTCGACTTGATGCCGCACTGATCGGGGCGGCCTCTATCGGTCGGACGCAATTGCAGGAGGGCTGAAAACCGATGGCCGGTGCAGTTGATCCAAGAGATGCGGCGGCAGCATTCTGCCGGGATGCCGGGACCTGCCGGGTAGAACCCCTTGGGTACGGCAATATCAATGACACCTTTGCCGTCCATGGCGCAGCAGGCACCTTCGTGCTGCAGAAAATAAACGGCCGGGTGTTCCCCGAACCTCTCAAAGTCATCCATAATTTTCAAAAAATCACCAGTCATCTCCTTGGCAGGCAGCAAGAGCACGGTCGCATCTTTCAGACCGCGCAGTCGGTGCGGACGCTTCATGGCGAGCTTTTCCACCGGGACCCGGAGGGAGATTACTGGCGCGCCCAGACCTATCTGGCCGGCACCCCATGCCGTGCTCTTTCGGGCACCGAGCAGGTTGCGCGGGCAGGCAGGGCTCTTGCCCTGTTTCACCTGTTGTCGGCCGATCTGGATGTTGCCGGCCTTGAAGATCCCTTGCCCGGATTCCATAATCTGCCCGGCTATATGGAGGAATTCGAGCGGGTTCTGACACACCACCGCCTGGTAATGGATGAAGAATACGACTACTGCCTGGCGGTTTTGGATCGGGTCGGACCGCAGATGAGTGTGCTCGAAGATGCCAAACAGGCAGGAATCCTGGCGATTCAGCCAATCCATGGCGATCCGAAGATCGATAATTTTATTTTCTCCGGCGGCGGCGAGGCCGACGGCATGCTCGACTTCGATACGGTCGGGGCAGGGCTCATTCACTACGATCTGGGCGATTGCCTGCGGTCATGCTGCAACAGGGCCGGAGAAAAAGGACCCGACCCATCTGCCGTCTCGCTCGACCTGGAGTACTGCCGATTGTTTCTGCAGGGATACTTTTCAAGCGCCCCGCATCTGCTCCGGGAGGCGCAACGGGATTTCATCTACGAGGCGGTGCTTTTGATCGCCTTTGAGCTTGGCGTCCGCTTTTTCACCGATCATCTTCGCGGCAACACCTATTTCAAGGTAGCACATGACCGCGAAAACCTGCTGCGGGCGATACGCCAGTTTCGACTGGTTGACGATATTGCCGGAAAAGAGAAGAAAATACGCCTCCTGGTAAGTGAATCCAGCCGGTAATATGCATTCTACTCTGATTGTCCCTCCAGCGAATAAAGATAATTGCCGATAGTATCGGCCAGATGCTGCTGGAGGCTTTCGAACTCGATGCCGATCCTGGTCTCGTCGGGATCTATCTGCAGATTTCTGACGATGCCGTCGATTATCTGTTCTTCTTTGATGCCTGGCAGCAGGCAGCGGAGCATGATACTGCCGCCGATGTCGATCCTGGGCAGTGCGATATCGTTTTTGTGTCTGATCCGGCAAAGCGCCCCGGTCAGGCTGAGGTCGCTGAGGGCTCCGTAGAGTTCCGGTTTATCCGGCAGATGAAAGGTGCACGGCACGAAAATCGAGCTTCGTTGAGCCTCCCTCAGTTCGTGATAGTGAATAACCGCCGGATATTCAAAAAAAAGCAGATCACACGGCGATGCCATGGTGTTCAGCAGCTGGGCCTTGAACATCCATAAACGTCCTTTATGCACGTACTTGATGATGACCCGCTCGGTTACCCCGAGCTTTTCCGCCAGGTCGGAAAAGGGTTGCGGATGAGTGACGATGAGGCAATGATCCTGCAGCATACCGACCATGACGCTTTCGCATAGGGAATCGAGATGGGGGAACTCCAGCTTTACCCGCGAGCCGATTTCCAGGGGGATACGTTTTCCCAGCGTCGAGAGATGTTTGAGCGGCAGCTGGTGGGTCTTCGAAGCCGACGCCTCCTGCTGCTTTTCTTTTTCGCTCCTGATGCGGAATGCCTCCATGATGATGGAGATGAGAGGCGTGTTGATTTCCCTTTTCCGCTGGCCATTGAAGTAGCAGATCTGTACCACGGTTTCCTGCCAGGACAGGATGAGACTGGCGGCCTCCCTGCCGACAAAGTTCTTGGTCTGGGCGCCGATCAGGACTCCGTTCTGGATGTAAAGCAGGCCGTTATCGTTGTTGTGATCGATTCGCAGGGTGCAGGTCTTTTCCTCGGTTTCAAGCATCTGGAGAAAACTGTGAATAGGTATGCCCTTGACTGTGCCGCTGGTAGCCGTATCGAGAAGATCCCCGGCGTGGAGGAGAAGCTGGGATGCATCGACCGGTTTGGCAAGACAATGGCTGGCGCCTCGCCTCATCGCCTCTTCCTGCGGGGCTCCTTTTCCGGATGAAAGGGCTATGCAGGGGATATACGGGAAAGTGTGGGTAAGGAGTGAAAAACCTTCAAGATTATCTTTGCTCGGCATGGCCAGGTTACAAACCACCAGGTCGACATGGTGCTGGGACATGATGTGTATGGCGGCCTTTTCTTCTGATGCCGTCAGGATGTTTATCTCTTTTTGCCACTGCTCGAAAAGGCTGACCATGGCTTCAAGTTCGACGGCTTCGTTTTCAATGATGACAACTGTTTTCATCTTTTCATCACATTGAGGTTGATCTGAGGAATGCTTTACAATGACAAGGAAATACTGTATTCCAGCTTTTGCAGAACGACGACAAACATCTCCAGCGTATCACGAGTCTGTCTGTAATGAGTATGCCGAAAAATGAGCAAAAAGCAAAGCTATTAGAGCTCGGTGGGATTCACCCGTCACTGATGACCGGCAATATTTTATAAACCAATTTCATTAGAATGATAAAAATGGACCAGCAAACACCGTTTACTCTGCTGAAGCGTTCCTCGGAATGCGCGGCAAGAAGAGGCGAAGTCAGGACCAGGCAGGGCGTTATCCAGACTCCCGTTTTCATGCCCGTGGGCACGCAGGGCACGGTCAAAGCTGTGACCCCGGAAAATCTGCAGGAGATGAACGCGCAGATCATCCTGGGCAACACCTATCACCTGTTTATCAGGCCGGGGCACGAACTCATCGAGAAGTTTGGCGGGCTCCATTCCTTCATGAACTGGAAGGGATCGATTCTCACCGACAGCGGCGGGTTCCAGATTTTCAGTCTGAAGGAGCTGGCCACCATAACCGAAGAAGGGGCTGCCTTCAGGTCGCATCTCGACGGCTCCAAGCTGTTTCTCAGTCCTGAAGATGCGATATATGTCCAGCAGGCGCTGGGCTCCGATATTATGATGTGTCTGGATACCTGTATTCCATTTCCGGCAACGAGAGACGAAACCATCGCGGCGACCGATCTCACCACCCGCTGGGCCGCTCGGTGCAGGCAGGCGCACAGCAAAAGGGATCGGCTGCTTTTCGGCATAGTCCAGGGCGGGATGTATCCGGAACTGCGCAGGGAACATGCCGCCGCCTTGATCGATATCGGCTTTGACGGCTATGCCATCGGCGGCTTGAGTGTCGGGGAAGAAAAGCATCTCATGTACGACATGACCGAAGCCACGGTGCCGGCCCTGCCGGCCGATTATCCGGTGTATCTGATGGGCGTCGGCACCCCTTCGGATCTGGTGGAAGGCGTTTGGCGCGGAATAGACATGTTCGATTGCGTGATGCCGACCAGAAATGCGAGAAACGGCTCGCTCTTTACCTCAAGGGGCAAACTCACCATCAAGAATTCCAGGTACCGCGACGACCCCCGGCCACTCGACGAGGAATGTACCTGCTATACCTGCCGAAATTACTCCCGAGCCTATCTCAGCCACCTTTTTCATGCCCGGGAGATACTCAGTTATCATCTTAATACCATTCATAACCTGCATTACTACCTGAACCTTATGGCCGATATTCGCAAGGCACTAGAGAGCGACAGTTTCGCCCTGTTCCGGAAAGATTTTTATAGCAAGCTCGAGCGTGAATGATTACCATGCTCTTTAATTTACAGGGGAAGTGTGTAAGAATTCCCGCAGGCGGATTTTTACATATATCAGTTTCAATTTTGGAGGATTTATCATGACAGGAATCGCTTTTGCAGCCGATGGGGCTACCGGTGCTGCCGGGGGGCTTGGTGCGTTTGGCCAGTTTCTCCCGCTCATCCTTATTTTTGTAGTTTTTTATTTTTTGCTCATCAGGCCGCAGCAGAAACAGGCCAAGCAGCACCAGGCTTTTCTCAATGATTTGAAAAAGGGCTATAAAGTGTACACCAAAGGAGGAATCCACGGTGTGATAACCAACTTGGCGGATAATGTCATCTCGCTTGAGATTGCCAAGGATGTCGTCATCAAAGTATCCCGGGATGCAATCGGCGGGGCGTTGAACAAGGATGGGGCTGCTTCCGGCAAAACCGAGACCAAAAGCGTTGGGGGCTGAGGCATAAAAGGCTGTTAACTCTGCAGGTCGCGGATAAAAAAAAATGAGAGGCCGGATTACCCGAAGGGGTGATCCGGCCTCTCATTTTTTCAAGGAGAAGTGCACGCTGCAGAATATAAGGTTGCAGCTATCCCATGCAGTAAGGTACGCTCTTTTAAAAAATACCCTTCCAAGAGATTTTGGAGGAGCGGGGTGGCCGGAGATGCCCCCGCCAAAGATATGAAAAAGATGCAATCGTGACAGGATGCAACTGAAAAACGTTCTCCCGACCGAAAAAACGACTGTCCTGGCTGTCGATGATAATCCAACCTCTCTGCGCCTCATCCAGCTGATGTTGCAAAAGGATGAGTACACCGTCCTGACGGCGGTCAGCGGCCGGGATGCTCTGGACGTGCTCTCCGCCAATGCCGATACCGTCGATATTATTCTGCTGGACCGCCTTATGCCGGAAATGGACGGCATCGAATTCTGCAGGAGAGTTAAAGCGGACGAAAAATTCCGGGCTCTGCCGATCATCATGCAGACTGCGGCCGGCCGACCGCAGGAGATACGAGAGGGGATCGAGGCCGGGGTATTTTATTATCTTGTCAAACCGCTGGTATCCGACACGCTGCTGTCGATCGTTGCCTCAGCTAAAAACAAGGTGCGCAAATATCGGCAGGATAAAAACGAACTGCTGCAGCGCCAGGAAAGCATTGCCATGGTGCAGTCGATGGAATGCGCCTTCAGGACCATTGAGGAAGCTGAAATGCTGGCCGCTTTCCTCGCCCAGTTTTTTCCCGATCCCGATCTGGCACTCACCGGTATTTCCGAACTCTTTCTCAATGCCGTCGAACATGGCAACCTGGCGATCAGCTATGAGTCGAAAAGCGAACTGGTGCAGGCAAACAGATGGAAGGAGGAAGTGGAGAGCAGGCTGGCCGACCCTCGTTACCGGGACAGGGTGGTTACCGTCGTCTTCGAGAAAAAACAGAACCGGTGTACGCTGAAAATCCACGATGAGGGAGAAGGCTTCAACTGGGAGCAATATCTCCATGTCGATACCGCCCGCGCAACCCACAATCATGGACGGGGAATCGCCATGGCAAATATGATCAGCTTTGACGAGCTTTTCTACAACGTACGGGGTAATCAGGTCACGGCGATTGTCCATGTCGGGCGGTAGCGCCCCCCTCCCTCAAGACAGATAGAGAAACACATGGCAAAAAGAAAGTTTTATGCAGTGGCTGTCGGCCGCAGTTGTGGAATTTTTACCGATTGGCCAACCGCCGAGGCACAGGTGAAGGGTTTTGCCGGAGCAAAATACAAAAGTTTCGAAAGTGAGGCCGAAGCGACGGTCTGGCTTGGCGATCCTGTGTATCGGCGCCGGGAAACCGAACGGCCGGCTGGCCGGCCGGTACAGCCATTGCCGCGGCAGGTTCCGGGAGGGATCGTCGTCTATACCGATGGCGGCTGCATCAACAATCCGGGCCCCGGCGGCTACGGCGTCGTTATCGATCATGGTGGAGAGCGACAGGAATTGAGCGGCGGGTTTCGCCTGACCACCAACAATCGCATGGAGATGATGGCGGCAATAGCGGCCTTGGAAGAATTGCAGGGCTTCCGGAAACCTGTCACGCTCTTTTCGGATTCCAGCTACCTGGTCAACGGCATTGAGAAGGGCTGGGTGGGAAAATGGCGGAACAACGGCTGGTGCAAGTCCGATGGCAAGGCGGCGATGAATATCGATCTGTGGCAGAGGCTGCTTCATCTGCTGGACGACCTCAAAGTGGTTTTTCACTGGGTGAAGGGGCATGCCGGCAATGAAGGCAACGAGCAGTGCGACAGGCTCGCTGTTGCCATGGCCCGGCAGCCTGGGCTGCCGGCAGACGAGCAGTACGAAAAGACCGCGGGTGGAGTGACGGAGGGAAATATTGACTAAGGAACTCTTCAAAGGCTCTATCCTGTTTGGACCACTGCCCGCGGTGCTGGTCACCACCATCGATCAGGACGGTCGCCCCAATGTGTTTACGGTCAGCTGGATCGGCGTTGCCTGTTCCCGTCCGCCGATGATTACCATAGCCGTGCGCAAGGAGCGGCTTTCCTATGAGAATATCCAGGCTACCGGTGAGTTTGTCATAAACCTCACGACCAGGGAAATGCTCAAGATGACTGATTTCTGCGGGTGTCGCTCCGGCCGCAAGGTAGACAAGATCAAACATTTCGGACTCGAACTCGAGGAAGGGATAGATGTTGCAGTCCCTTCGCTGAAAAAAAGCCCGGTAGCCTTGGAATGCCGGGTCAGAACAGTGACCGAGCTGGGAACGCATGACCTTATTCTGGCGGAGATTGTCCGCAATAAAGTGGAAAAATCGCTGATCGACAAGGACGGCAGGATCCGCCTGGGCGAAAGCGGTCTTCTCGCCTACTGTCATGGCGAGTATTATTCCCTTGGCCGCCAGCCCCTGGGAACTTTCGGCCATTCCGTCGCCCGCCGTACCGCGCGACAGGAGAATCAGCGCAAGAAGACAAAAGATGGCAAAAAGCCCGGTTCCTTGTAAAACCACACCTCTTCTGCCCTGGAACCAACGGGACTGACGGTCGTTCGTAATCGTTCACTGGTACGCATCAAAAGACTGCATATCATGTGCAGGGAATTGAGTTTGATAATACACTGAAAAGAAGATAAGATAGAACAACCAGCAACGTGATTTTCTTCTTCATTCCGGTTGTTTTTTCTCTTACAGGAGGGTCCCATGGCAGATTCCCTAAAGGTCAAACAGGCAATTAAAAGAAAGTTTCCGGTCATAAATATCGATGACAGCCTCCAATCGGCAATACAGCTCATGGCACAGGCCAACGTATCGGTGCTGGCAGTAAAAGTCGGCGAGCAGCTGATAGGCGTGGTAACTGTATCCGATATCATGCATGGCCTGGCCAACGACTACGATCTGAACACCACCAAGATTTCGACCTTCATGACGAAATGCGAATTCCATACCGATTCTTCCACCAAACACTCGTGCATTCAGCTCGACGAGGACCAGGACGTGATCGCGGCGATCAAGGTCATGTATGAAGCGGGAGTAAGCCACCTGCTGGTTACCGGCGAACGCAACTCTCCCATAGGTATCGTCTCCAGCCTCGAGCTGGTCAAACTTATAGCTTCAGAAGAATAAGCAGGGGGCCGGGGAAAAGGGGATGGAAAGGGTCGTTGCCAAATTTGGCGGTTCAAGTGTCGCAGATGGAGTTCAGATCAGGAAGGTTAAGGCAATTGTCGAGGCCGACCCCCGGCGCAGGATAGTGGTAGTCTCGGCCCCGGGAAAAAGACATTCCGCCGAGGCCAAGCTTACCGACCTCCTCTATCTCTGCCATGAAATGGCCGCCATGTCCACCGACATCGGGGAGCCCTTCGGCCTGATCCGGGACCGATTTACCGAGATTGCCGCCCAGCTGGGTCTGAAAACAGACGTCGTAGCCTTACTCGACCGGTTCGGTGAGGAGCTTACGGCCGGCTGCAGCCGCGACTATGCTGCTTCTCGCGGGGAATATTTTTCGGCAAGACTCATTGCCGAGTATCTTGGCGGGGAGTTTGTCGATCCTGCCCAATATATAATCGTCCGGCCCAATGGAACTCTCGATCCGCTCAGCTACAAGCAGCTGGGGGACCGGATGCACGACACATCGGCACTGTACGTC
This sequence comes from Desulfobulbaceae bacterium BRH_c16a, assembly GCA_000961725.1. GTDB lineage: Bacteria > Desulfobacterota > Desulfobulbia > Desulfobulbales > Desulfocapsaceae > Desulforhopalus_A. Next base: position 26,090 of record LADS01000004.1, on the reverse strand, counting down.
ATGGCAGGGTTTTACGGCAGCGACCGGAACGGCAAAATCAAGACTTTTTCAAGGGGTGGCTCCGATATTTCCGGGGCGATAGCCGCGCGGGCAGCCGGGGCCATGCTCTATGAAAACTGGACCGATACCTCGGGAATCCTCATGGCCGACCCACGCATCGTCGACTCGCCGCAAACTATCGACGAGATATCTTTTCGGGAAATCCGCGAGATGGCCTACATGGGCGCGTCGGTCTTTCACGATGAGGCTATCCTGCCGGTGCGCGAGGCGGGGATACCCATCCGGATCAGGAATACCAATCGGCCGGACGATGCCGGAACCCTGATTACCGCGCAGCTCAGTGAGAATACCATCGTCGCGACGGAGATCGCCGGCATTGCCGGCAGGAAGGATTTTTCGATGATCTGCCTGGAAAAATCGCTGATGAACAAAGAGGTGGGATTTGCCCACCGCCTCCTCGGTATCTTCAGGGATCAAGGGGTCAGCTTCGAGCAATGCCCATCGAGTATCGATTCGATCAGTGTCATTGTCGAAGATGCCCAGCTGCAGGGCCTGGATGAGCTGATTCTCGACGAGATCAGACGGCAACTCGAGCCCGACCAGCTGTTTCTCGAGCGGAATCTGGCTCTGGTCGCGGTGGTTGGCGAAGGCATGGTGCGGACGGTGGGAATCGCCGCCAAAATATTCAACGCTCTCAAAGAGGCCGAAATAAACGTCCGGATCATCAACCAGGGCGCATCGGAAATGAACATCATCATCGGCGTCGCAGCCGATGATTACGAGAAGGCCGTGCGAGCTTTATACGCTGCTTTTGTCGTTGATTCCCGTACGGTTTCCGCTCGGTTTTCCTGAGCAGTTCAACAAGTTGGTGCATACCCGATTTCTCTGCGGTGCGCCTTGACGCATCGAATTCAAATCAAATCAGCCCGACGTGGTTCTGGTAAAAATTCCCATGAATTTGACTTCCCTCTCAATGTGTAGTTATGCTTAATTAAGACGGAATATTTTATAGATAACTGTTGAGAACAGTGGGAATCTCAATCATTGCCGGAAAGCGGGATATGCCGGGACCTCATCTTATCGGAGTGCGTGTATGCGGATGTCAATCAGCAGGAAGTTGATCGGAGGATTTCTCGGCCTGGCTCTTCTGGTACTTATCGCCGGTTTGGTCGGAATTATCGTGCTCAACAAGGTGTCCTCGTCCGCCGATACCGTGGCCAAAGAAAAAGCTCCGGCTCAGTATGCGGTCATGAATGCGGCCCTTGCGGTCGATATAGTGCAGAAAACGACGATCGAGTACACCAATGCAGTTTTCAATCTTGAGGAAATCGCTGCGGAAATCACCATGGGCATGGAAGAGTTTGACATGTGGATTTCCATGCTGCAGTTTGGCACTGCGTCCGATGAATTCCGCAACAGTCCGTCCCAGACCATATATCGGAATAAAAATCTTGATCTTGAAGTACCTCGGAGTTCCTTAGGAATGCTGCCGACCGTTCAGGGCATTTTCGATGAAAGCAGCCGGCTGAAAACAAAGACCGCCGAGTTGATGGCGGCCAAAAGGATGTTGAACAGCTACGGAGTCAAGGTCGGCGCTGAACTCCTGGATCTCCCCGCTTTTCTTAACCTGGCCCAGTTGGATCATTTAAACTGGAGCCGACAGCTGAAGGACGCGGTGAATATCGAAACGAAATTTACCGGAAATACTGACCCGAGCAAGGGATTGATTGGCGAGTGGCTGCAATCCTACCAAGTGTCGAACGGGGAGCTTATGGAGATCCTCGGTAAGTTTAAAAAGGAATACGACAAACTGATGTCATTGGGCCAGAAGATCAACAGCCTTCCCGCATTTAAGGATAAGCAGAGAGCTCTTAATCGCGGTATTGGTACAACTGCAAAGATCGAGAGCGCTTTCAACGATCTTCACGCTCTCGCCAAGACCATGTATTCAACGCTCGAGTCTGACAATCAACAGAAGCAGGACGAGCTCGGGGTCTCGGTGAAAAGCATCAGTACCCAGCTGAATACTCTCATCACTATCGCCGACAAGGAAATGCACGATGCTTTGGATGAGGCTGCAACCGCCAAAAAGAGAGGGGTTACCATACTCATAGTGTTGACTGTTGTCGCGGTTGTAGCGGCTGTTATCCTCGGCACTCTAGTGAGCCGGTTCATGTCGGCGAAAATATTGTCGATTGCCGAATCGACCAAGAAAATTGCCGGGGGCGATCTCCAGAAGGATCTTGACATCCGTTCCAATGATGAGTTGGGCGATCTGGCTCGCGATACCAATTCGATGATCGCGAACCTCCGCCTGATAATCGGCCAGATTCTCGCTTTTGCCGGCAGGCTTACTACTTCGGCGGTTGATCTGGCCGGAGTATCCCGCGACTTTAAAAACGACGCCGCCGGGCTCAGCGCCAAATCGAACGAAGCGAGTGATGCCACGGCGACCATGAACTCCTCGATGATGGAGATTTCCAGCCTCGCCAACGATTCCATGCAGCGGGTACAGAGTGTGGCAATTGCCACTGAGGAGATGAGTTCGACCATTGCGGAAATTGCCCGGAACACCGAACAGGCCAGAGCGGTTACCAGCAAAGCGGTATCGACGGTTGAAAATACCACCGTCAAGATGAATGAGCTTTCGGCGGCGGCCAATGAAATAGGCAAAGTCGCCGAGGTGATTGTCAACATCGCCAAGCAGACCAACCTCCTGTCGCTCAATGCGACAATCGAAGCTGCCCGGGCGGGTGAAGCCGGCAAGGGTTTTGCCGTTGTCGCCAATGAGGTGAAAGAACTTGCCGGCCAGACCAATAGGGCGACCGGAGATATTCGCCAGAAGATCGCGGCCATTCAACAGTCGAGTTCAATGACAATATCCGAAATCACTGAAATCACAAAGGTTATCAATGAGATTAATTCGATTGTCGTGGTGATCGCCGGAGCGGTTGAGGAGCAGGCGGTGACTACCAGACAGATTACCGAAGACATAAATTCGGTATCGAGCGGTATTGAGGGCATGACCAGACACGTCGATTCTGCGACCGGAATATCCGGAGCTGTGGCCGCAGATATCAATCATGTCAATGCGACCAGCAAGAGCATCGGCCAGGGCAGCAGTTACATACAGGAAAGTGCCACGGATCTTGAAAAACTGGCGGACGAGTTGAACCGTCTTGTCGGCCATTTCAAACTTTGACATTTGCAGAAAAAGGCAGGAAACAACCGAGGTCCATAAGGACGAATAACAGTAACACGGAGGCTCTTCATGAAACGTGGAATAATGACCCTGATTCTCTCAACCGCATTGCTTTTTACTTTCACCTCGCTCTGCAGCGCCGAAGCGCTGACTCCTGAGCTTTGCAAGGAAAAAGCCAAGGCTGCGGCTGCACTTCTGCAGGCGGAAGGCGATGCCGCCCTGGAAAAAATCAAAGATGCCAACGGTCCCTTCATGTTTGCCGGCGGCGAAGGGTATATCTGGGTACACAACCTCGACGGAGTAATGGTGATGCACCCGATCAAACCGTCACTGGATGGCCAAAGCCTCTTGGACATGCGGGATGTAAACGGGGTCTATCTCTTTGTGGCCATGAACGACCTAGTTGAGGCGAAAGGTGAAGGATGGGTTCCCTATGCCTGGCCGAAGCCGGGCCAGACTGACAGTTCACCCAAAGTGAGCTATGTGGTTCTGGTTAAAAATGGTGATAAGGAGTACGTTGCCGGCGCCGGAATGTACGACGTGACCGCCGCCGATATCAAAGCCAAATTTCCGGGAGATGCGATTTACGAAGAGTAGCCGCAGCTCGTGCTACACCGAAAAAAGAAAAGGATGACTGGTTTTCGCTCAGTGGTGATAAGATTGCAGAGGCAATGAAAATCTTGAAGGTTTACCAAGATTGGCCTATAACAGGAGATTGGTTCAGGGAAACACTCTCTCCGGATCGCCAGCCGTAGGGCAAAAACATTCCACTCGGTTTATCGGTTCGAAAACCATCATTTTTTTCCGGAACGGTTGCTCATGTGAAGCGCGCTCTTTTCATCATTGCTCTGTTATTGCTCGGAGGCTATTTCGGCTATGCCTACCTCAGCCGCGAAAAACCGATACCCGTCTCGGTCAAAGCGGCCGATGTCGGCACGGTTGAGGCGATGGTGGCCAACACCCGGGCCGGTTCGGTCAAGGCCCGGCGGCGGGCAATGCTTGCCCCGGCTGTCGGGGGGCGGATCGCCACCCTGAGTGTGCAAAAGGGCGATGAGGTCGAGGCCGGTCAGCTGCTGATTTCCCTCTGGAACAAGGATCTCGAGGCGGAACTGGATCACGCCCGGAAACAGGCGGCGGTGGCCGACGCCACCGCCCGTGAAGCCTGTCTTATGGCGGACCATGCCGGACGACAGGCGGAGCGGCAGACCGAGCTGTGGAAAAAAAGATCGACTTCGGAATCAAGCTATGAAGAGGCTGTCGCAGAAGCGGCCGCCGGAAGAGCCGCCTGCCTGGCCGCAGAAGCCCAGAGGGCTGTCGGCAGGGCCAGGATCGATGTGGCGTCGGCTATGGTCGAACGGACAATTATCCTTGCCCCGTTTGCCGGGATCGTGGCCGAAGTTAATGGCGAGGTCGGCGAATTTGTCACTCCGTCGCCTCCTGGAATTCCCACCCTGCCGGTGGTCGATCTGATCAATATGGATTCGCTCTATGTGGCCGCTCCCATCGATGAAATCGATGCCGCCCAGATCCGGCCGGGCATGGAGACCAGGATCACTCTCGATGCTTTTCCGCAAAGGGTCTTCCTTGGCAAAACCCGGTCGATCTCGCCCTATGTGCTCGAGCAGGCCAAACAGGCCCGCACCGTCGAGATTGAAGTGGATTTCCTCGCCCCCATGGAAGACGTCAACCTGCTGGTCGGCTACAGCGCCGATGTCGAGATCATCCTTGAAGCGAGGTCGCAGGTGGTGAGGATCCCCAGCGAATCGCTGCTGCGGGACGGCCATGTCTATATCTTTAATCCTGCAACGGGACGCCTCGAATACCGGAAGACCAAAGCCGGCCTCGGCAACTGGCAGTTCACCGAAATCCTGGAAGGGGTGGCCGCCGGCGAGCAGGTGGTGACGACGATCGACCGCGAGGGCCTGGCAGGCGGGGTGGCTGCGGCGATCGACCGGCAAGAGGATCAGGCGGCAGAAAAATGATCGAACTGCGCGACATCAGCCGGACCTTTGCCGTCGGCGGCCAGGAAGTCAGGGCCATGGACCATGTCTCTCTTGCCATCGAGGCCGGTGAATATCTGTCGATCATGGGTCCGTCCGGCTCAGGGAAATCGACCCTCTTGAACATCATCGGCCTGCTCGATACCCCCAACAGCGGCACCTACCTGCTTGAAGGCCGGGACGTGACCAGCCTCGACGACCGCCAGCTGGCGGCAACCCGCAGCCGCAAGATCGGCTTTATTTTTCAGTTTTTTCATCTCATCCCACGGCTGACCGCCGAACAGAATATCGAGCTGCCGTTGATGCTGGCAGGTGTTGCCGCCAGCGAGCGCCACCAGCGCAGTGCAGTGCTGATCGACAGTTTCGGCCTTGGCAACCGGCGCCACCATAAACCCGAGGAACTCTCCGGCGGTCAGCGGCAACGGGTGGCCATCGCCCGGGCGGTGATCAACAGGCCGGCGGTGCTCCTCGCCGACGAGCCCACCGGCAATCTCGATCGCAGCAGCGGGGCGGAGATCATCGAGCTGCTCGAACAGCTCAATGCCGAGGGCCAGACCCTGGTGGTGGTGACCCACGATCCGGAAATCGCGAGCGTGCCCGCAGAAGAATCCGCGTGGTCGACGGCCGGCTCGCCGCCGACAGCGGAGGCGGCTGAGACCATGCGGCCGCTCGATACCATCCGCTTCGGCCTGGTAAGTCTTGGCAGCAATCTGGTGCGCACCGCCCTGATGCTGCTGGCCATGAGCATCGGGGTTGCGGCGGTGGTATTGCTGACCGGCATCGGCAACGGGGCCAGACTCTATGTTGTCGATCAATTTGCCTCGCTCGGCACCAATCTGGTCATCGTTATCCCCGGCCGGGCGGAAACCGCCTCGAACACCCCGGCAACCCTTGTCGGCGAAACCCCTCGGGATCTTACCCTGGAGGATGCGGGAGCCCTGCAGCGCAGCGAGATGGTGCGGCGGCTGGCACCTTTGAATATCGGGGAACTGAGCGCGGTCCGGCATGGCAAGGAACGGCAGGTTCCGGTACTCGGCTCGACCGCAGCATTTATCGACGTGCATCATCTGACACTTGCCATGGGTAAGTTTCTTCCGGAGGAAGATTGGGATATCGCCCGGCCGGTCTGCGTTCTCGGCGCGAAAGTCTATCATGAACTGTTCGGCCGTGAGCCCCCCCTGGGCGAGTTGATCCGGCTCGGCGGCTATCGTTGCCGGGTTATCGGTGTTCTCGGCTCGGAAGGCCGGTCGCTGGGGTTCGACACCCAGGAACTGGTGATCGTACCGGTGGCCTTTGCCCAGATGTTGTACAACACCAGCGGCCTGTTCCGCATTCTGGTCGAGGCCAAGGATCAGGATTCGCTTCCCCGGTTGAAAGAGCATATTACCGCGACCATCGCCAGGCGGCACCACGGCGAGGAGGATGTGACCATTATTACCCAGGACTCGGTGCTGGCGACGTTCGACAAGATCCTCAAGTCGCTGACCCTGACCGTTGCCGGGATTGCCGCGATCAGCCTGGTAGTGGCGGGAATCCTGATCATGAACGTGATGCTGATGTCGGTCGCCCAGCGGACCGCCGAGATCGGTCTCTGCAAGGCCTTGGGGGCAACCCACCGGCAGATTATGGCAATGCTGGTCAGCGAGGCCCTGCTGCTCTCTACCATCGGCGGAATTCTCGGCCTTGTCCTCGGTTTTGCCGGAGCCTGGGGGATTGCCCGGCTGTATCCGGAATTACAGACCATGCCGCCCATCTGGGCGGTGGCGGCGGCCATGGGCACGGCGCTGTGCACAGGATTTTTCTCCTCCCTGTTGCCGGCCGGAAGGGCCGCCCGGCTCGATCCGATCCGGGCGCTCGCCGGACACTGAAGGCTTAGGCCATGCGGACACTCGACCAGATTCATTTTATCACCACCTCCATCCGGGCCAAGCGCCTCCAGTCTTTTCTCACCGGACTCGGGATCGCCGTCGGTATCGGCGCGGTGATTCTGCTCACCTCCATGGGCGAGGGGTTGCAGCGCTTTGTGCTTTCCGAATTCACCCAGTTCGGCACCAACCTCATCGCCGTCAATCCGGGCAAGGTGACCACCATGGGAACCCCGCTCGGCATCCTCGGTTCCGAGCGCCTCCTCACCCTCGAGGACTGTGACGCCCTGCGCCACCTGCCTCAGGTTGAGGCTGTGGTGCCGATGGTCCAGGGCAATGTCGAGGTGACGGCGGAAGGGCGGACCAGACGCATCACCCTCTATGGAGTAGGTTCGGAGATGGACAGGGCGTTTCGCATGAAGGTCCGCATCGGCCGATTCCTGCCGCCCGACGACCCCAGGCTGGCCAGGCCATTTGTGGTGCTTGGCGATAAGGTGGCCCGTGAGATTTTCCCCGGTGGAAATCCGCTTGGCAGGCGTATCCAGATCGGCAATCAGCCGGGCCGGGTGATCGGAGTGATGGAACCGAAAGGCCAGATCCTGGGTTTTGATATGGACGACACCGTCTATATCCCGGCGGTCCGGGCTCTCGATCTCTTTGATCGGGAGGGGCTGATGGAAGTCGATGTTCTCTATCGGAGCGGATATAAGGCCGAAGAGGTGGTCGCCGCCATTCGCCGGATCCTCGTCAATCGTCACGGCCAGGAGGATTTCACCATCACCACCCAGCAGCAGATGCTCGATGTTCTCGGTTCGGTGCTTTCGATGCTGACGGTCGCGGTCGGCGCGCTCGGCGGCATTTCGCTTCTGGTCGGCAGTGTCGGCATCTTCACCATCATGACGATCGCCGTCCGGGAGCGCACCGGAGAAATCGGCTTGCTGAGGGCGCTCGGCGCAACCAGGCACCGTATCCTCCTGCTCTTTCTCATGGAGGGTACGGTCCTTGCAGGTCTTGGCGGCGCGGCGGGGCTTGCGGTCGGCGTTTCCATCGCCTGGTTGATTCATGCCCTGGTGCCGCTGCTCCCGGTCCACACCCCTTGGAATTTTGTTATTCTTGCCGAACTGCTTGCCATGGTCATCGGCATCGTCGCCGGAATTCTCCCCGCCCGCCAGGCCGCCGGCCTCGATCCGGTGGAAGCGCTGCGGTCGGAGTAGTTTTTTTATGAAGCGGCTCGGATCTGTCGGCCGGCTGACAGACGAGCGACCGAATTTGAATTACCACCTGACAACACTCCTGCCATGTTGTCGCCTGATATCGATACCGTTGAAACTTGAAAAAAAGAGGAAGATTGCATGAAGACACGGTTTTCCGAGATCAATCTGATCAAGGAACTTTCATCCCCCAGATACCATAATCTCCGGCAGCAGTTTGTCGCCAGAACCTTTGTCAACAAGGCCCTCATCTTCGGTCCGCGCCATGACGACAATCTGGTCTATCTGGTGGAAAAAGGCCAGGTCCGGGTGTACCTGGCCATGGAGGATCGCGAGTTCACCCTGTCGATCTTAAATCCCGGAGACATTTACTCAACCCACACCTCGGCGTATAATTCGGCCATGGGCGATGTCCGCATATTGACGATGGATACTATGAAATTCTACTCCTTTATGGCTGAGTATCCTGAGTTGTCGAAAATTGTGATTGCGGTACTCGGAGGGATCCTGAAGCAGTCGTTTGCCATCATCGACAGCTTATCCTTCAAGGATATCCGCAAACGGCTCGCCGATTTCATCCTTTTTCAGACCGATCAATGCACCGCCGATGAAACCGGCATGGTCACCGTCTCGCTGGGATTGACAATGGAGCAGATTGCCGGCATTGTCGGCTCGACCCGTCAGACTGTGTCGACAATCCTCAATGATATGATCCGGGATGGTATCCTGCAGAAAACCGAACGGGGAGTACTGCTTATTCCCGACCTGGAAAAACTCGGCAAATATCGATAGGCGGAAAGAGCTGCCCGGATTGTCTTCTTGTGCAGAAGGATCAGGGCAGCGTCTTCTTACGCGGTCAAACCAAGCGCCAGCCTCTTGGTCCGGATCCGGACATCGAGAAGATCTGCGGCAATTACCGGATCGGGCTCGATTACAAAAGAGGCGCCGACCAGCTCCTCCAGACCATGGAGCGCGAGATCGACAACGGTCTTGGAGCCGAGGATGTGGGGCGGATGGCCCAGATGGGTGTAAATGCCGCTGGCGACAGCATACATCCCGATGGCAGCGGCTTTTTCGGAATACCACTCGGGCGAGGAGGCGCCAACCGGCAGATCGCTGATGTCGACCCCAAGGGTCTTCGCCAGAAGAGCGCATAAGTGGATGATGCGCGAGTTGTCGACACAGCTGCCGTAATGCAGAACGGGTGGAATGCCAAGACTTCCGCAGATCTTTTTCAGTCCCGGTCCGGCCATTTCGATAGCTTCCGGAACCAGCAAGCCGGCCTTGCCGGCTGCAGTGGTGCAACAGCCTGTCACCAGCACCAGGATGTCTTTTTTTATCAACTCCCGGGCGAGGGCGACATTCATCGAATCCTGCTTGAACTTGGGATTATTGCAGCCGACGATCCCCACTGCGCCGCGGATATCTCCCGCTTTGATCGCCTCGATGAGCGGTTGAACCGTCCCGCCGAGGGCCTCTATCACCGATTCATTGCAAAAGCCGGTCATGATCTCGACCGGTTTCCCCGGAATATTGACCCGCGACCGGTCACGCTCGGCATACCCCTGTACGGCCAGGCCGACGATTTCTTTGGCCTGGGCCAAGGCGGTGGCAGGCTGGATATCGTAATGTATCGCCCCGGTGAACCGGGCTTTGTTGGCAGTCGTGATAAATTTCGTATGATAGCAGCCGGAGATCCGAACCATGCTCGGCATGATGCACTGATAATCGACGACAACCGCTTCGACCGCCCCGGTGACAATCGCCAGTTCGGTCATGAGATGGTTGCCGGCCATCGGGATACTCTGCCGCATCAGCAACTCGTTGCCGGTGCAGCAGAGGCCGGCGATGTTGATGCCGTCGGCGCCGAGTGCTCTGGCTTGGGCGATAAGCTCAGGGTCATGGGCTGCCGCCAGGATCATTTCGGACACCACCGGATTATGACCGTGTACCAGAATATTTACCGCATCTTCACGTAAAACCCCAAGACTTGCGGTCGACATTTTCGGGGTCGGCCCGCCAAAAATAATATCGGAGAGCTCGGTGCCGATCATTGAGCCGCCCCATCCGTCGGCTAAGGCGGTGCGGGCGGCATGCAGCATGGTGCTGCCGGCATCGTTGTCGCAGCCCATGTGGGTCCGGTGCATCATTTCGGTGATCTCCCGATCCACGCCACGCGGGGTAATGTTCAGTTTCTGCCAGATTTTTCTTCTTTGCATCGGCAGTCGGGAAAGGAGCGAGAGCTCTTTGCGACGGCTGCCGAAATCGGAAAAACAGACATCCAGAACATCGCCTGCCACCTCGATAAGCTCTCGGCCTGCAGTAGCAATCTGCATTTCCCCGGCAAGGGAAAAAAGCTTCTCCGGGTTTCGGATGGTGTAATTGTCGGTTTTTCCCTCGACGATAGCTTCAAGGACTTCAACGAGATCGCGGCCGTGATCGGAGTGGCCGGCCGACCCACCGGCGACAAAACGGCCGAAATTGCGGGCCACGATAACATCGGCATCTGCGCCGCAGACCCCGCGTTGCTTTTTACTGTCGGGCTTTGCGCTGATGCGGCACGGTCCCATCGTACAGTTGGTGCAGGTTGTGCCCGATTCGCAGAATGTGCAGTGGGGCGTCTGTTGATCGAGGCGATCCCAGGCCGTTTCAATCCCTTCGGATTTTGCTTTTTTCAACATCTCTTTTGCATCATCCCAGAGAGTCAACTCGTCAATCGTTCGATCAGGTCTTGCCATTGGACAACCTCCATTCATGTTTCATCTGTCAGTTCGGATCACTCAGCCGGCAAACGCGTCACGGCGTATTGCACGGCATAATACATCGCCGACCAGCGCTTTTCTGTCATGTGTCCGACAGATTCTTAAAAAAAATGGAAGGTTTTTGAATTTGAACGTGGGATCGGACGGAGGCTTCGATAAGAAGGTAGCGCGGGCTGGTTTTAAGCAGGCAGAGGGTTTGAACAGAGGTTCTTTCTTCAGGCAACGACGATATTTGACTTCATGTTCTTTCTTCCCAGCTCCTTAGCCTGGTTCATGGCTCCATCGGCGTTTCTCAGCAGCGTCTCCTCATCTTCTCCGTGGATGGGAAAAAGAGCCACTCCAAGGCTAAATTTAACGGTCAGGTCGGTGCCGGTCAAATCAAAGGCGGGCGACAGCTGATATGCTATCTTTTCCGCGGCTATGAGCGCGTCGTCGGTTGTTGTCGTATTGACCAGGATGAAGCAGAATTCATCGTTGCCCAGTCTGGCGATGGTGTCGCTTTCACGCAGGAGCCCGTCAAGTCTCCGGGCGATTTCCTGGAGCAGCCGGTCGCCGGTCTTATGGCCGAGGGCGGCATTGACCATTTTGAAGTTGTCGACATCCATAAGTATGAGGCAGAAAGGACTGTCATTGCGGTGCGAGCGAGCCAGTTCCGATTTGAGCTTTTCATAGAACATCGCCCGGTTGGCTACACCGGTCAAGGTGTCACAGGAGGCGAGCCTGTGCATTGTCTCTTCGGCTGTTCGCTTTTCGGTGATGTCTTCGACGAGGAGCAGAAATCCGGCGAGGGAGTCAGCGTTGAAGATGCCTGAAAGTGTAACCTGGATTGTTCTTGGTTTATTTTCCCGACGGTGCACAGTGAAGGTAGCGGTGTCCCCGTTGTGGATCCTGGGAATCGTCTGTTCCAGTCGGCTGAAAGGAATGTTCTGACCTTCGACCACGGTCTTCAAATCCTTGCCGAGTACTTCCGCAGCCGTAATGCCGAGTACGAGTTCTGCCGAAAGACTGAAATGCGAGATGATCAGATCCTGGCCGGTGATCGCAATACCGACACCCATCGCGGAATTGAGGATGGCCTCGAGAAAGAGATTTTTCTCGGTCAGCTGGTGCATTGTTTGGTCCAGTTCGGCACCCTGTTCTTTCACGACCGTCCTCAAGGTGTCGATGAGCCTGCTTTCCAGGCCGCGGATCAGGTCGGACTGGGTTACGACCCCGACGGCCTTGCCGGCCCCATTGACAACCACGAGATGGCGGATGTCGTACTCATGCATTTTTTCGGCGGCCACGAAGGCGGACTGATCGGGCTCGATGGTGAACACCGGAGTGCTCATGACATCTTTGATCATCGTATTTTCAATATCAATGCCTTCGGTGGCAAAATGGGCGATATCGCGTTCGGTTATCACTCCGAGCGGCTGCAGCTGCCTGGAGACGATAAGGAAACACAGGGCTTTGTCGGCCATTGCCTTTGCGGCACTGTAGACGGTATCGTAAGCGGTGGCAGTCACCTTGAATGTATTCATGATCTGGCCGACAGTGCAATTCCTGGCCAGATAATCGTATTCAAGATGATCCAGCAGATCGGATAGGGTAATGACGCCTATGGCTTTGTTTTCATGGTCGACGACCACGAGATGGCGAATGAGATTTTCGGTCAGAACACTGTATGCCTCATACAGCATGACATCGGGAGTGACGGTGTGAACATCGGGAGTCATGACTTTGGCAATGGAGATATTGGTAAAACCCGGCTCTTGTTCAACCATATAGCTGACAATGTCTCGCTCGGTGAAGATCCCGACAGGCTGGTCCTCTTCGACTATAACTATGCAGCTGATGTTTTTTTCCCGCATGATATCCATGGCTACGGCTGCGGGAGTGTCGGGGGAGACTGCGAATATTTCAGGTCGGAATATATCCTTTATTCGTTTCTTCATGATGGCTTCCCCGAGAGTTGATTCTTTAGTGTCTTACAGATTGATTTCTTGCTTTTTTTCAAGGAACAATCTGTCTCAAGGTACTTATCCTCCACAAGGGGGGACTGAAAAGAGTACTCCCTTGTGGGTTTTAGTTTAGTTATAATATGGGCAGCAGTTCGGCCAGATACAAGTGTGGTTCCCGTTCGAGCGCTGTTTTTCCATGCAGTCCGCCATGTTTGTACCTGTCGGAGATACATTCAGTATACAACCGGATGCCCGGTATTGTCCAGTACGTGCCGAGACGATCGGGTTCAGGTTGTCTGAATATGTAGATTTTTGGATTTTTATCGATATTTAGAGAATATTCTTTTCCGAACAAGGAAATGAATATAATTTGCCGGGGGGCGGGAATCACACGGAGCCAAGCCTTCGTTTTAGACAGCGGGAACCTGAGGTTGGCGACAGGCATCCTTTTCGGCCACCCGAGGTCTGCATATCCTGAAACCAGACAAACGCTCGGAGATATCTCATTGCCGGCAATGCGGATGCAAGGCTTTCGTTGCTCCAGTTCAAGTCTTGCTTCACTCCCCCGGTCCAACCGGCAAGTGCGATGTCCGGCCGATGAAATGCGAAAACAGCAGAAATCGCTCCGATTGGGCCTTCTCGGCAGGAGTGAACGGCTGCGAACCGTCCAGATCGGCTATAAATACCTTGATTTTCGACAGCAGTTCGGAGAGTTGTGCGATAAAGACAGACGGATGTATCATTTCGCCGTAGAAACAGTTGTAAGAATAGATATAGAGAGGATCGTTTTGGTATTTTCTCGCCATCTCGATAGCACCCTCGAGTAGTTTTATGGTGTTTCTTGCTGTTTCCATTGTCCGAACCGGATAAAAATCCCAAAGAACCGCGGCATAGCAGAAATAAAGCGTCGGGCGGTATACGTCCAGCGCCAGGGCATTATTATGGTGCTGAAATTGTTTCTCCAACGCTGAATCGATCTCTGCAACCTGTTCAGCGGCCGAACGAGCTTCATCGATATACCCCAAGGCATAAAACATATCGAGTGCCGGCTTGTTGGCGAGATATACCGGCATCGCCACTGGTTTTTCCGGATTCACGTAAATATCCGCATCGTAGCTCAATATGTGTTTGAGCATGCGCAGACAGGTGAGCAGATATAAAGAACGCGTGCCAATGGGTGAGACACACATCGCGATTTCCAGGAGATGTTCGGCCTCATTAAGGAGCGTGCATACCATGGCTTGGCTGACATTGATTCCGTTTTCCGAAAACTGCCCGCGATGTTTACGCAGACAGCGCAGGATAGAGATGGCGTGCGCCAGCTTCAAAACTCCATATTCGTCGTAAAAATCCTCATCCAGAGAATGGCAGTTCGCGAGGATGTATTCCGCTTCCTTTTCCGCCCGCTTGAATTGGATGAGAGCTACCGAATAAGAACGTGCATTTGATCCCAAGTTGCGAAAGATCACCAACCGTAACGAACGTGCGTTCACATTGGCCGGATTGGTGCTCAAAATTATGCGCAATATTTCAAGGGCACCCCAAAGATTGTTTTTGTAGTAAAGCGTCTTGGTAATTTCAATGCCGAGGAGGGCGTTTTGCGGAGTTCTTAAAAGCGCGTTGATTGCGTTGTCGTGAGAGTGGCTTTCGGTCTTCGGATGACCAGGATACTCAATAGCCAGGTACTTCTTGAGTCGGATAGGGTCCAAAATCGTTTCATCCTGCAACAGGTCGGGTATAAACGGCCAATAGATGAGACTCCAAAGTCCCACAATCCACCAAATACTGAGATGCTCGCCGTTGAACAGGCCAACCTCCCTCGGCTGATCATTGAAGACCGCTCGAATATCGTTCACCAAAATACATTGTCTGGCAAAATCGGATACGCGAATGGCGGGATCGCCGGGAAGTTTAGCGTTGAGTATCGGCTGAAGGTAATTATCAAGCGTGGTGAGTTTGCCGGCTGCAATGGCGGTGACGATAAACCTCTTCTGAGTGGCGAAGGGGGATAAGGCCCATCGAATTGCCATCTGATGCGCGACCGACAGCGCATTTCGAGTGCTCTGTTGGTAACATGACAGCCCATTTCCCTCTGCCTTGGGGAAGTCGACATACAGCGTCGTAATGTCGTATATCCGCACGCTGCCCCACTGGCCGTAGGGCTCCGTAGCGATATTCTCCTTGATGAATTGTTTAATGCCCTTTCTCAGCCAATCAATGATCTCTTGTTCGATGAGATCCCCCCGGCTGATCAACGAAAAGCCGACGCGAACCCCCTCCCTCGCACTGATCTGGCGCTCGATCCTCGGGCATATTTCCAGCAGTGTGAAATAGTTCCAGGCCACGTCCAGGTCATTTCGCTCATACCCCAGCCAGAACGCCAAACTCCGCAGGACGTTTTGCTTGTGCAACGTATCCGCGGGTTCCTTCTTGATCCGGGTCAGCATGGTGTTGCTGATCTTCGGCAAGGCGATATCGTGTTTCACCAACAGCGCATTGATACGTGCGACCAAACCACGTCCGGACAAATCGGTTTTCCAATGATCCTCTTTATTATCGAGGAGCATTTCCATGGTCATCACTTTTGGAGGGGAAACATTCGGGCCCTGTTCGGCATGGATTTTTATGACCTCGTACAACAATTCATTGTTATTTGCCTTGATGACTCCCAGGCGGAAAGCGAAGTCGGTCAGTGACTCAATGATCCGCGTGCTTCCGTCGCACGTCTGAAAAGTCTCAAATTCCCCTGCAGTCGGGAAGACCGCCAAAATCGCCTTCAATGCATTGTTTTGCGAAACAACCTCCTTTTCATGCAATGTTCGTAAAACGCGCCATGATTCACAGCAAAACAGTAACTACCGTGAAATACTTAATATTATTGAATAATCACGATATGCATGATACTAGTCTTCCTACATGAAGTCAATTTTCCCGCGTGTTATCAATGGAGCCACGAGATGACTTCAGTAATCTGTTTTGATTGTATCATGTTTTGTATTGACTGTTTCATAGTTTTTAAAACGTTTACACCGAATACGGCGAAGAGGAAAAAACATGTTGCCTGAGTTTTATCAATTTCACCTCCCCACAAAAGTTCTCTACGGTCCCGGCATTGCATTCGACTTTTCTCACGAGCTGGCTGGCTTTGGGATACGCAGGTATTTCCTGGTAACGGACAGAGTTCTTCATAACCTGGGCATCTCCGCTCGCATCGCTGACCGGCTGAAAGAAGATGGTTATGAAATTCCGGGAAGTTATATCGATGTCCCCCAGGATGCCTCGGTGGCCTGCGTAGAGGAGATTGCCAGGCAAGCTCGACTGGCAGGCGCGGAAGGCCTTTTGGCCGTCGGAGGCGGGAGTGTTATCGATGCGGCCAAAGCCGCGAATTGTATCTTTTCCAAAGGGGGCAGGCTCGTCGAGGATTACTCGGGAGTGTCGACCCTGTCGGAGCCATTAAAACCGTTAATCGTCATACCGACCACTGCGGGGACCGGCAGCGAATGTACGCTGGCAGCGGTAATCTATGACCAGGAAAACGCAACCAAGCTGGCGTTTTCCGATAGATTTTTGCTGCCCAATCTCGCCGTTCTGGACCCTCAGATAACAGCCTCCATGCCACCGCTGCTCACAGCTGCCACCGGCATGGACGCCCTGACCCACGCCATTGAAGCCTACGTAAGCGTGGATGCGTCACCCCATTCGCAGGCCCTTGGGCAGGTGGCCATTGAATTAATAACCAACAATATCATCCGGGCCGTCGAGGATGGTAACGATCTTGAGGCACGGGGCGCCATGCTGATAGGCGCCAACCTGGCCGGGATATCCTTTTCCCACTCTATGGTCGGTTGCGTACATTCCATGGCGCACGCAACAGGTGGGATGGCGAGAGTACCCCACGGCATCGCCAATGCAATTCTTCTGCCCCATGGCATGGACTACAACATGAATGCTTGCAAACACCTGTATGTTCGCCTCGCGCGTTATTTGGGGGGTACCAGGGACGTTCCCGACTCGGATTCGTCAGCCAGGACGGCCATCTGCAGAGTGAAGGAACTCACGAAAGAACTCAACCGACTCTGTGGGCTGCCTCTCCGCCTACGTGATGTGGGCGTCACGGAAGGCATGCTGCCGCTGATCGCGAAAAAAGCCGAAGAAGATGGAACTGCCATATACAACCCGCGGCTGGTAACGGCAGAGGATATCATTGTTTCGTTAGAAAGTGCTTTTTAACCAGAGGAATGAAAAACAAGGAGAGGGTATGGGTTTATTTGCAACCAGTCAACACTTTGAAAACGTCATTGTCGGCTTTTTTAACCTGATCGCAGCATCGCCCGATGTCGCGACCAAACTCCTGAACTCGAAGCTGATCATCCGCTTCAACTATCGTGACCCGGAAGTGGCCGTTCTGGTGGATTGTTCCCAAGAGTCCATACGGGTCATCTCCGGGGATAAAGAAACCATTGCCGATGTCGAAATGACGATGAATGCGGAAGTAGCCCACAAATTCTGGTTCGGCAAAGTCAATTTGACCATGGCACTGGCACGACGCCAGATTATCGCCAAGGGTCCGGTCCCGCAGATATTGAAATTACTTCCGGCAATTCGGCCGACCTATGCCATGTATCCGGCATACCTGGATGCCAAGGGCTACAAGGAATACAACATTCATTAGGCAAAACATGCGAGGGACAGGACAATCCTTAACATTTTACGCAATATTGAACACTTATCGACAGCACGTCGGAGGATATCCTCATGGTTCACCACTATTCAATGTATATCAACGGTCAATTTGTTGACTCACAGTCGGGGCGCACCACAAGCAGCACCTGTCCCGCCGACGGCAAAACCATAGCCACTTTTCCCATGGCGGACGCCACCGATGTCGACCTCGCCGTCAAAGCGGCGGAAAGAGCTTTTCGCCACAACTATTGGAGCCAGTCCCATTCAGCACAGGATCGGGCTGAAATTTTACACAATATAGCCAAAGGCATACGAAACGATATTGAACGCCTAGCCAAAATCGAGGTCATGGATTCCGGCAAGACCATGACCGATGTCAGTACTGTTGACATGCATTGGGCTGCTGATTGTTTTGAATATTATGCCGGTCTTACAACCCAGATCTACGGAGAGGTTCTCCCGGTTCCTGGTGACGTGCTTGATTTTACCCTGCGCGAACCTCTGGGGGTGTGTGCCGCAATCGTGGCATGGAATTATCCCATCATGTTCGCTGCCTGGAAAATAGCCCCGGCCCTTGCCACCGGCAATACCATCATCTTCAAACCCGCTTTGCTCACCTCGCTTTCTGCACTGGAACTTGCCGGGATTATTCATAGATCGGGAGCCCCCGACGGAGTGGTCAACATTGTCACGGGATCGGGCTCCGAGATCGGCGAGGCATTATGCCATCATCCGGGAATAAGCAAAATTGCCTTTACCGGTTCCACTGAAACCGGGCGGAAAGTCATGAGGATGGCAGCGTCGACCGTCAAGAAGGTGAGTTTGGAGTTGGGCGGAAAATCACCGCACATCATCTTTGATGATATCGAGAAACTGGACAATGCCGTGGGTGCAGCTCTGCTCGGTATCTTCTTTAACGCGGGCCAGACATGCATCGCCGGAAGCCGATTGTACGTTCAGGAAAGAATCTATGAGGATTTCAAGTCGGAGTTGTTGCGGCGCACCCGCTTGATTCCGGTTGGAAACGGCATGGATGATGACGTACGGATGGGATCGATCATCAGTGAGGATCAAATGAATCTCATCTTACAGTACATCGAATCCGGAAAACGTGAAGGGGCCAAACTGCTTGCCGGCGGCCGCCGCTTGACCCAAGGGGAATTGTCTCGAGGTTTTTATATCGCCCCCACCATTTTTGAATGCGAGCACGATGATTATACGATCGTCCGAGAAGAAATCTTCGGTCCCGTCCTCTGTCTTATGAAATTTTCCAGTGAAGATGAAGTCATCCAAAGGGCCAATCATTCCCCCTATGGGTTGGCGGCGGGCGTATGGACAAGCAACATCAAACGCGGACTACGCCTGGCTAAACAGCTCAATGCCGGCCAGGTATGGATCAACCAGTATCTGATGATCTCAAACTTCGCCCCCCATGGCGGATTCAAGCAAAGCGGTTACGGCAAGGACCTGAGCAAATATGCCATCGACCAATTCACGCAATTGAAGAACGTCTATGTCGAGCTCTGCGATGAAGAGAGCTATATCACGACCTTTGAATAATAAAAAATAAAAAGATTACTGGTAGCAAAGGTTCCATTCTTTGAATGTCCGACCCGTCTTCCGGCCTATACCATTGGGAATTGGATCCTCATCAGCGTCCGGATCCTTTTTGATGGATCCGGTTCAGACGGATGGTTGGGGACTGTTCTAGATTGACACTGTATTCCAATTAAAGGGGAAAATTATGAGAAAGAGGATTTGTGCTTTAGCTTTGGTCTCCGTATTCGTGGCAGCCACCGCAGCAGCTTCAGTTTACCGCATTCCCGAACAATCCTATGAAGCAACGGCCAAGGCGGGAGCGAACATCGCCAGTGCCTTGAGCGCCACTGCATCCTATTACAATCCGGCGAACATGTCCTGGCTGCAGAATGCCTGGCATGCAGAGGCAGATTTCACGTATATCCATCTCTCTTCAGTCAAGTATACGGATGCCGGAACCTCCATGTTCAGCGGCTCATCCGAGGAGGAGAATTTCTTGTTACCGGCCATTTTCGCGGTATCTCCGGAATACAATAACTTGCATTTCGGCATTTCGGCAACAACCCCTTTCGGACTTGCCAAACGATGGGACGATCCCTATCCCCGGACCTTTGCGGAAAAATTCACATTGAAGGTTTATGAAGTCAATCCGAGTGCTTCCTATAAAATCAACACGTACCTGTCCGTAGCGGGTGGAGTGAGACTTCTCTACAGCACAGGTGAAGTAGTCAGCAACGGCTATGTGGCCGACGGAATAACCGCCGGCCGCTCCATGGAAGGGGATGAGACCGCATGGGGTTACAATCTGGCCCTATCGGTAAAACCTAATACCAAATCCAATATTTCAGCTACCTACAGGTCGAATGTCGATCTCGACCTCGAAGGTGACGCCACCTTGTTCACCAACTATGGGGGAACCACGATAAACACCAAAGGCACTGTGGAGGTCAATGCGCCGGCAGTGCTTTCCCTTTCGGGTTCCTACCTCTTTTTTGACAAGCTGACCATCGATCTTACCTGGGACAGAACTTTCTGGTCGGAGTTCGAGGATTTCGACTTCAACTATGATGATCCGATTTCCAATCCGGTTCTATACAGCGCCTTTGATGCAGCCATTGCTCGAAACTGGAAAGATTCGAACGGCTACCGAATAAGTTTTTCCTATCGGATGAATGACATGCTGGACCTGATGGCTGGTTTTGCCTACGACGAGACCCCTATACCTGAAAAAACACTCGGATTCGAACTTCCCGATTCTGATGCATATATCTTCTCCGCCGGTGCGCGATTCAATCTGTCTTCCCGGTTATCGTTAGGTCTTGGGGTCCTGTATCATCAGCTTAACCCAAGAGAGGTCGACAATGGCATTGTTGACGGAGAATTCAAGGACGGCTCGGCTCTCCTGATAACATCTGGATTTTCATATACGTTCTGACCAAATTCGGGGGGATATCCATGATAAGTATTGTCAAGGGGAAAACGGAGATTTCCCTTTCACCACCAAGTAGGTTCAAATTTCCCACCGATCCTGGCTGTTCGCTCTCCCTCTAAGAGAGCGGAAGTGGCAGAGGGGTAGGTCCGAGAATGGCCCTTCAAGATTGCTCGTCGGAGGACCTTTCCTTCTGCCACTGGAGCGGTTTTTGCCCAACCAATGGGAGAAATTCCTGTGGCTTCCCACCTCTCCTTGGACGTGACGAAATCACCTTTGATGCGGATGAGGATAATCCCCAACAGGTATTACAACACAATGGTAAATTAGGAACGGTTGCCGCAATTTCTAATATATCTGTTGGTGGTTCTGTAAACTTGACTGCAGAGGGCGGTTATTTTGAGTCGGCCCCAAAAGACATGGTCACTGTCCTTCCGGAACAACGTGCGCGCATAAAGGTCCACTTCAACAAAACCGGCCGTTACGTCTGGCACTGCCATATCCTCTCCCACGAAGATCATGAAATGATGAGAGTGTTGTATGTTGAACCTAACGTATAACCTTTGACGTGCCTGAGGCCGATTCATGAGTATTGTCAATTGAGTCGACCTGTTGGCATTGGCTTTTCAGGATAAAGCAGTTCTTTAGTGGAATCTCTGCTTGTTTTAAGCTGCCAGGTTCGACTGTCGGCAGTATCCCGGTGAACATCCACTTCGGGTCAGTTGCATATCTATCCTTGAACCTTCTCAAGTATATGTTCGATCACCTCGTCGTGTTCGTGCTGAGGACTGAACAAGATCATTTCAGTATCCTTGTCGGCTTTCACCGTGTGGCCCGGAGGCCAGTAAAACAAGTCACTTGTCTCAGGGGTTTCCTCGTGTCCATCGGCAAAACTCACTGTGAGTTTTCCTTCAATAATGTAACCCCAGTGAGGAGATTGACAGAGATCGCCCTCGAGACCTTGCAGGAGTGGCAAAATGTCAGTTCCTTCAGCTAAAGAGAAGTATTCTCCGCCAATGTGACTGTAGCCTGTCGCATCACCGAAATTTTTAATCTGTCGAGCTATTGCCCCCGGAACATCGATTCTAACGGGAATGTCTTCTTTTGCTATGCGCATGATTCTTCCTCCGTTCTTTCTTACAGTAAGCAAGATCGCCTCATCGAGCTGCCGTTATTACAGTCGTGCTCTATTCTGAATCAGAAGTTGTTCAGATGTTCCTTAACGATATTACATTGTGGTGTTTTGGCAATGTAAGCTCAAAATGATGCTACAGGACAGGTTCTATCATGCATGATGCCATGAATAGCGTTGCCGGTGGCATTGCACCCTCTTAGCCGTAACCCAGGGAATCCAGTTCGTCATCGTCGAATCCCATGAAGTGGGCAATCTCGTGGACGACGGTGATCTCGTTTTATTGGCCGGGTGGATTGGAAAGGTCGCTTCAACAACGTGAGGCGGTAGCGCCAGCCCTCACTCATCCCGTTGTCCGGTTCTTTTTCCAGCAATGCATCGAGTGAGGCTCGCTGCTTTTTGCTGAGACCGGCCTCGACAATTGCACTGAGTTCGGATCGGTGACGATTGATGGAAGTAACGATCAACCCAGCCAGCACATTGTAGCTGGGGATCTCGATTTTCTGGCGTGTCAGGATCTGGAGGACTTCCATCAGGACCAGCTTGGGCCGGTATTGGACGCGCACCAACGTCGCAATCTCACTGGCAATGAACCTCTTTGCCGGTCCGTCAAACGGGTTGCAGCCGAAGTAGCTCAGAATTATGGACTGATGACGAGCATAGGTTCCCTTGCTGTAGATGCCAACGTGAACATCCGCCGGACTCACATCAATCTGGGGTGCAATGTACTCGATATCCGCTTGATGAAATTGCCGGGCAAAGAATTTACGCCGTGCCTTGAAATAACCCGCCACCGCGAGGAAGCAGACCTGATTGGTAGGTGTACGTAAGTCGGCAACCGAATCTTTGAGTAGCAATGGCAAGGAAAAGAATTGCTTGCGCTCGACACTGTTGAACACCGGCGGAGAGTCGAATGCCTCCTTCTCCAGGGAGTTGAAAATTTTCATTTTCGGCATGGAGAGACCTTATGAATTGTGGAGGCATGAAATAAGAGATAGTTTTTGGCATGAAACCAAGAGCTGGATAATAAAAAAAAGTTAACGTAAATGAGACGAAAAAGTGTCTCAGTATAAACGCCTCCATAAGGTATACCCTAATGAAGCACAAGATAATGAGAAAAATGGTTTTCTGGCAGTTGAAAAGCTTTAGGAAGAGGGAAAAATCCTATGGAACTTTAGAGCCGTTTGTTTAAACTCTCCCCATATATATGAAACCACGTTTTCGGTTCTAGACAGAATTTGTAATTAAACATCAACATCTACAACTATCCAGGTAAGATCAACAAATGACACGACCTCCCTCAAGGCGAACTCTCTTCAATTCTATGCTTGGCTGCTCACTCTGCCTTACACTCCTGGCACTGTTTTTCTTTCCTTATTTCGTCACTCGACATGGAAATAGACGTAGACCCGACATCGCCTTGAAATGAGCTACTTAGAACCCTATTCGGCCTGATGTCGTCTATTATTTTTGAGAATGTCGGCTTATAAAGGAATCACAAGAGGAACAACCTATGTTCTCCTAAGGATTAGGATTGAGCAGAAAAATTAACCCCCATTCAGCAAGGAGAGAGATGAAAAAGTACATGATCCTGGTGGCTGTTCTAGTGTCGACGAATTTTTTATTTGGGGGGCTGCTGACACCGATTGCAGCGTACGCTCACCATAATGATGATGACTATGGGTACAACCGCGGCTACTATCCCACTTATCGATACTATCCTCAATATCGTTATCGAGCCAAGAACCCCGTGGTAAGAAGAGACTACCACAGTACTGAACAATATGCCCCTGATGGCACAATCCACGAAGAGGAAACTGTAGTGGATCGGCATTCCAGTTACTACTCGCGCGGCCGCAACGAGGCGATTACCCGCCCCCGCACCACTGTAAAGTCCTGGAGCAATAAACCTGGGCAGGAAACAACCCGGGAAAAAACAACCTGGATCGGTGCCGATGGGCGCCCCCATAGCACCACCGTTACCCGCGATACATCTGTCGACCGATGGGGAAATACCCGCACTGATACATATGTCAATCTCAAGAAGGCCAAGCCTTAATGACGAACAAGCCTGAACAAAGAAATGCGCCCGATACCAAGGGTTATGGTTGTCGGGCGTTTTTCAATGCTGCCGGAGGTCGGAATTGGTGATGGTGATGGTGATAAGACATCGCTTTCTAAGTCGGTCCTAAAAAAAACGTCTCATTATCGAAGCCGCTCCATTTAAGCTTGAAGATGTATCTTTTTAGGTTGATCGCGCAAGATTTTTTTCGTTCAGCCACGATGCTTCTGCCAGGTACTTTGCCTTCTCTGTTCACTACTCATCCGTACCGGTTTTACCAGACTTCTCTTTTCTCCGGCAGGAATTCGGCAACACCTTACGCACAACCTGGTCGCCCAGGGCAAGCCGCGATTTCCTCATGGCCCTGCAAAACACCGTTAAAGATGACGGCACGAAAAAATGGTCGGACCGCACCGTCAACCGGATGACCGCCCATTTGAAAACCTTTGCCAAGTGGATCCACCAGCACCGCCCTTTTCCCCTGGGCCAGCCGATGGCCAAAATCACCATGCTGTCGGTCAGCAATCACCTGGAGATCGAGCGGGCCTTGACCAAGCAGGAGCGCAACCGCATCCTCGATGCCGCCGATCAACTGCTGCTGGTCGGCGGCCGGTCCCGCGACCGTCACCGTCGCCGTGGGGACTGATGCTTGCGGCAAGAAAAAGGGCATGGGCTTGCCATTTCTCCTGATCCTCTTTTCGCTCGTGTTCGAGATAGTCTCTGATTGCCGCTATCCCCTGCCGGCTGATCGGATACGGCTGGACACTGCCGCCTTTTTCCATCACCGCTAAAATCCGCCGGTCAAAATCGATATCCGCCAGGTTGAGGTTGGTGATCGCCGCCCGCCGCATGCCGGTTTCGGCTGAACCCGAAAGGGATCAATACGGTGTGGAATCAGGTCCGGGATTTTGCCGGCGTCGATAAAGACAACACACCGCATTCGGCCCGGCACGGCATGGGCGTGTTCATCATGGAGAAAACCGGCAATGTCGCGGCGGTGCAACGGCAGCTGGGCCATAAAAATGCCTCCTTTTCCCTGCAGTATTCGCGCATAACAAATGATAAGCTGAAGCGGATTTTGGATGAGAGGTAAGAGTGATCAGGTCAGCAGAAAGATGAAGGAATTTGTGCCCCGGGGCGAGGCACAAATAGAAGATGAAATAGTGTCTCAAACAGGAGCACAATCAATTCCACCGGTCATCCACTGATCGCGGGACATGTCCATGAAACCATAGAAAACGGCTGAAGTCGCGATTACTTGAGGAGAAGAGCGTTTGGACCGCGCTTTTAAGTTGCTCTTCACGCTTTTGAACATCACATCGTTCAAGGGGAGAAAAGTAAAACACCTTACCACGGCATTTTTTACAACATTCTTTACCTTCAAAATAAAAAACTGCAAAGATTCGCGCGGTAGCTAGTTGATGACACCAAATTATTTATCAAGAGGATTGAGACAGAGGTATTTCGGTAGTGCTATTGCGCTCTCCAGGAAATCAGTAATTTTTTCGTTGACTTGTTTATTATTTTTAACTTGCAATCATTGTAAAAAACCAGGAAGTATTAAGCTGGCTTAGGTGATGGCTATTGGTCGTGCATTTCATCTAGGCAGAGAGATGTGGGTTTCTCTTCTGGAGTTACGATCTTTTGGAAATATGTTGAGTGCGGCCGGGCAAGGTCGTGTAGTCCAGCGGGTGTGAATCCCGTCCCGGAAGGTTAGGCCAACCACCGGGTAGCGAGTCCTTGGAGGCTTTATGGTAACATAAAGTTTTAAGCGTAGGATAGCGAGCAGACAGGCCGTAAGCCGAAAGGTTGAAGGGATTGAGCCCCGTAATTTTCCTAATCGGAAGGACGACATTCTTCTACAGATGGAAGTCAATACAGTCATCAACGTTAAAGGCAAGATGGTGGCTGCTTCCCGGGGTCGGAGACCATGGCATGTTTGACATTGTGATTAGACGGGAACCCGGGAGGCCCTGTGCTTCTTTCGGAGTATCGAGAGTATGCCGGACAACTGAAGAGGGAGGAAGGCAAATGAGACACAGGGAGTCGGATAGCCTCGTAGTACCGATGAAGGCGGGTAATGCTGCTGGAGGAAAGGAGGCTACACATGGGAGCGCGGTGTGAGGAGACACTGACCGTTCACGGAAGCGGAGAACCAGTGGTAACGACATTACATCGCATAGCAGAGAAAGCCCGTAAGGTGCCTGGATTTAAGTTCACCAGTTTATATCATCTGATGAATGAGGAATTATTACGGGGATG
>LADS01000013.1 GCA_000961725.1 Desulfobulbaceae bacterium BRH_c16a | reverse complement strand
GAGCTCTCTCAGGCGGGGCCAGATAGAGCCCAACAATATCGGCTGCTTTTGTTGCAAACTCGGGATCAGTGCTGACACACCAGCTTCGTTGCCGGGCCAGACAGATGTTTTGCTTGCGAAGCACACGCCAGACTGCATCATCGGATGCGCCAAGAAGCCTGGCAACTGCCGGACCGTCCCAGCAGGACTGGCCGTGAGGTGGAGGCTGCTCCAATGTTTTTAAAACCTGAGCGCGGAACTCTTCATCATATTTTGGCGGCTTGCCGGAACGTGGCCGATCGTATAGCCCAGCAATTCCTTGTATGGCAAAGCGGTTGCGCCAATCGATGATCGTATTCGGACGCACCTTAAGGTCGCTGGCGACTTTGCTGACGGATTCTCCGTCAAGAAGTTTGTAAATCATTCGTGCTCGTTCGACCAAACGTGCCTCCATGCTTCGACTGCCTGCCCACTCTTTTAGGGTCTGGCGATCTTTTTCGGTGCATGGCGGAGGCGAGGCTTTTCTGGGCATAGGGGACTCCTTTCATGTAGAGGATGGAAGGAGTCTAAATTATATCGTTTAATTATGCAAGTAAACACTAGCTGCGCAGCGATGATTGAAGTTCTTGGGCGTTGGCCCCAGGGGAAAAGGGAACACAATACCTCTACATATTAGGAGGTATTGTGTTTGAAGGCATAAGCAACCGGTCCTAAAGAAGACCTCCATGTGGTTCCTCCCGGGAGCGATCACTACGAACAGCGGCGGACATCCATTTACCGAGAGATCGGAACAAGGGATTCAGACGCTTGGTCTGATTATCGCCGGTATGTTGGAGTAAATTCGTTGGCGCCTTTAGATCCGTGTGAAAGTTATGTTTTTAAGGGACTCTTTTTCCTTGAATTGGCTTGCCTCATTTTTCCGGGAGATTGGTCACCACGAGCTTTTGCAGAAGTTGTTCCAACTGTTCAATTCGAACCTTCAAGTTCGCCAATTCCTCCTTTACGCCGACCATTTCTTTCTCCATGACAACGGCGTGATGGAATGCTTTGACAGAACCCGACAAGGCTGATCTGTACACCGAATCGGATTCATTGACCTCTAAGGTCATAGTGAACAGGTCTTTCAGATTGAATGCCCCTGTTTTATCGGAATAGTCGAAAGTCGCCGGATTGGGGTTCTCTTGCGCTGCTCGTACTTGGCTATCCGGAAACATTTTACCTTCGCCTTTCCAAAGCCATTCGAAACTGCAACCTGTAACGGATGCAATTCTAAGGCAACTCCCTCTGCTTGGCTCTGGGTCTCCCTTGAGCCATCGGCTGATTGTGGGATGCTTTGACCCAAGAGCGTTTGCAAGCTGTTGTTGGTTCATTTTTTTTGAATCCATAACAGCTTGTAATCTTTTATGAATTGAATTCATTTGTATTTATATGTAACATTGCTATTGCGAAATCAGTAACTTTATGTCATTAATGATACTGAAAGATACGGACGATTCATTTCTGGATACTGGACCCTAAAAAACAAATCCTGCAAGATATTCTCGGATGCAATTGGTGTCTTTACACAACATATGGCCCGAAAGGCCGAGCAGGAAGGAGACTTCAAGATAATCCCGTCCCGGGCACAGTTTTGGACATTACAGGTAGCCCTGCATACCCTAACAGGGGGACGGGCGTTTTTGCAAGCAGAATGAACCGGGTGGCATTGTATTGGCTGCGACAAGATCGAGGCATTTAAAAACCGCAAATCGAGGCGGTTAATGAAATCCGGCCACTAGAGGAAAAGCAATGATAGATATCTGCAAAGGCAGGCTGGTGGCAACTTTTGACGATAGCTCAGAACTGTTTAACCTGCTCAACCAACTTGATGACGAGAGCTATGTCCTGATACGTCCCGAGATGGAAGGCCGCAAGTTCACTGAGGTCATGATCGTCGCAGGTAGTGATGAGGAGGCGCTGGCCGAGGTGCTCCGGGTGGCAGAGGATGAAATTGTGCATATGATGTTGGTCAAGAAGTTAAGCAAGGTTTGAACTCAAACCGGCGAAATACAAACGATGAGATTCGTGAAACCTCGAAATCGGCATTGCACATCATTCCCTTTTCCTGACTGGACAGCTTGTTCTATCTGCTGAGTGTCCTCCTGACCGCATCCTTCCAGCCATTGTACTTCCTGACGCGGATCTCTTCGGCAAGTGACGGAGTGAACCGTTTGTCACGTTTCCATGAGCCGGCAAACTGTTCGGGCGGCGGGAAAAGTCCCTTATGGAGTCCGGCGAGATATGCGGCGCCAAGCGCGGTGGTTTCGAGGACAACCGGGCGGTCGACCGGGGCGCTGAGGATATCGGCGAGAAACTGCATGGTGAAGTTTGAGGCGACCATGCCGCCGTCGACACGCAGCACCGTCTCGCCCATGTTCTGCCAGTCGCCTCGCATCGCCTCGAGAAGATCGCGGGTCTGGTAGCAGACCGATTCTAGAGCAGCTTTTGACAGTTCGGCGGGGCCGGTGGCGCGGGTCAGGCCGAAAATGGCTCCGCGGGCATCTGCGTCCCAGTAAGGGGCGCCGAGTCCGGTAAAGGCCGGAACGAGATAGACATCCTGGTTGATGTCGGCCTTACGGGCGAGTTTGCCGGTGTCGGAGGCCGATTCGATCAGGCCCATGGCGTCGCGCATCCACTGGACTGCCGCCCCGGCAACGAAAATTGAGCCTTCCAGAGCGTAGGTGGTTTTGCCGAAGAGCCGGTAGCCGATGGTGGTGAGCAGTCGGTTGTTTGAGCGGACAGCCTGTTCGCCGGTGTTGAGGACGATGAAGCAGCCGGTACCGTAGGTCGATTTGATCATGCCCGGCTGAAAGCAGGCCTGGCCGACCAGTGCCGCCTGCTGATCCCCGGCGATGCCGCCGATGGGAATTGCCGTGCCGAAAAGTGCCGGATCGGTCTGGCCGAAATCGGCGGACGAATCTTTCACCTCGGGCAGCAGGGAGACCGGGATGTCGAGCAGCTCGAGCAATTCCTGGTCCCAGCAGTTGTCATGGATGTTGAACAGCATGGTCCGGGAGGCGTTGGTCGCATCTGTCGCATGTTCTTTGCCACCGGTCAGGCGCCAGAGCAGGAAGGAGTCAATGGTGCCGAAACGGAGCTGTCCTGCGAGAGCCTTCTGTCGTGCGCCTTCAACATGGTCGAGCAGCCACTTAATCTTGGTGCCGGAAAAATACGAGTCGAGGAGCAATCCGGTCTTGGCGGTGATCATCGGATCATGGCCGGCCTCGCGCAGCAGGGTACAGTAATCCGAGGTCCGGCGATCCTGCCAGACGATGGCTTTATGGATTGCCTTTCCGGTGTCTTTATCCCAGATCACCGTGGTTTCCCGCTGGTTGGTGATTCCTATCGCGGCGATGTCGGAAGCGGCAAGCCGCGCCTTGTCCAGTGCTAGACGGCAGGTGGCGACCGTCGTGTTCCAGATTTCCTCGGGGTCATGCTCCACCCAGCCGGATTGAGGGAAAAACTGCTCGAACTCCTGCTGGGCGACTGCGACTATCTCAAGTTGATCATTGAAGACAATAGCCCTGCTTGAGGTAGTTCCCTGATCGATTGCGAGGATGTACGATGCCATGTGGATTCTCCGTGTGGGGAAGCTTGGGAACTGACAGCTTGCAGCGGTCAGCTGTCAGCCTTCAGCCAAAACAACGACTGTACAGTAGTAATCTTTTCAAACTCTTCTTGCAAATGGTGGTGAACGGCAGTTGATCGGCGGCCCAATTCTGATGCCGGGCCGCCGAAAGCTGAGAGCTGAAAGCTTACCGCTGACAGCTCTCTTTTTTACTTACTTTTTCGCAGCAGCCCAGCTCTTGACCAGTTCATCATAGTCTATGGTTTCACCCTGGGGTTTCTCGTTGGCCAGTTTCGGCTTCGGAGAACCGGGCAGGTTCAGCCAGTAGGAGGGATCCTGCTCTTTGTTCAACTTCGGTCCGCATTCGCCCTGAATGCCGGCCTTCTCAAGACGCTCAAGCACTTTATCCTGCTGCATGGCGAGAGAATCCATGGCTTCCTGGGGAGTCTTGTCGCCGGTTACCGCATCGGCAACATTCTGCCACCAGAGCTGGGCAAGTTTCGGATAATCGGGCACGTTGGTGCCGGTCGGGGTCCACTGCACGCGGGCAGGACTGCGGTAGAATTCCACCAGTCCGCCAAGTTTAGGTGCCCGTTCGGTGAAGGAGTCATGCCAGATATCGCTTTCGCGGATCGGGGTGAGACCGACATGGGTCTTCTTCAGGCTGACACTTTTCGAGATAACGAACTGGGCGTAGAGCCAGGCGGCCTTGCGACGGTCAACCGGGGTCGATTTCATCAGGGTCCAGGAACCGGCGTCCTGATACCCGAGCTTCATCCCTTCCGACCAGTACGGACCGTGCGGGGAGGGAGCCATGCGCCATTTCGGATTGTCGTTCTCATCAACTACCGGGGTACCGGGAACCGCCATATCGGCGGTAAAGGCGGTGTACCAGAAAATTTGCTGGGCGATTGCGCCCTGAGCAGGTACCGGCCCGGCTTCGGAGAAGGTCATGCCGGCGGCTTCGGGCGGGGCATATTTTTTAAGCCAGTCGATATACTTGGTAAGGGCATACACTGCGGCCGGACCGTTGGTCGCACCACCGCGGGAGACGGAAGAACCGACAGGACTGCAGCCTTCAACCCGGATACCCCACTCGTCAACCGGCAGGCCATTCGGGATTCCAGCATCGCCGGCACCGGCCATGGAGAGCCAGGCATCGGTGAAACGCCAGCCAAGCGACGGGTCTTTCTTGCCGTAATCCATATGGCCGTATACCCGTTTGCCGTCGATTTCCTTTACTTTCTCCGAGAAGAATTCGGCGATGTCTTCATAGGCGGACCAGTTTACCGGAACGCCCAGTTCATAGCCGTAGATTTCTTTGAATTTTGCCTGCAGGTCGGGGCGTTTGAACCAGTCGTAACGGAACCAGTAAAGGTTGGCGAACTGCTGATCGGGAATCTGGTACAGTTTGCCGTCCGGGCCGGTGGTGAAGGATTTACCGAGGAAATCATCGACATCGAGACCCGGATTGGTGACATCTTTACCTTCGCCCGTCATCCAGTCGGTGAGAGGCACAGCCTGCTGATAGCGGAAGTGGGTGCCGATCAGGTCGGAGTCGTTGATATAGGCGTCGTAGATATTCTTGTTGGATTGCATCTGGGTCTGCAGTTTCTCGATAACATCGCCCTCACCGATCAGATCGTGGGTAATCTTGATGCCGGTGATTTCCGAGAAGGCTTTGGCCAGGGTCTTTGATTCGTACTCATGAGTAGTGATCGTTTCCGATACCACCTTGATATCCATGCCTTTAAACGGTTCGGCGGCTTTGACGAACCATTCCATTTCCTTGAGCTGGTCTTCTTTTGAAAGAGTCGAAGGCTGAAATTCGCTGTCGACCCATTTCTTTGCTTCTTCCATCCCTGCTCCCGCAGAGCCCGCCAGGAGGGCGACCATTGCTGTTGCCGTTACGAGCTTTTTAATCATCGATTTTCTCCTCTCTAGTTTTGCGATTTTTCCTGCCACCGAGGTTGTCTGATGGCAGAACGAAACACCGATACCAACAACACGCGCGCTAAACCCACTTAAACACGCAGAGCGCGTAAATACAGGCTATGGCAAAAGCCCACCACAGGCTTAAGGCTCCGCCGAACAGGGCCAGCCAGATTATGTGTATATATGCAGCCCCGAGCAGGGAGACGAAAAGACGGTCGCCCCTGGTGGTTTCAAAACGGAGGATGCCTGTTCTGGGGGATCCGCCGGGACTTCTAAGCTCCCAGATGGTCATGACGATGAGCATGCAGAAGATGATGATAAAGAATGCGGCGGTTGGTTTGGTCCATGCCATCCAGTTGAGGTTCATTGTCTCCTCCTTTAAACCCTGCCAAGCGCGAAGCCCTTGGCGATATGATTGCGGACGAAATAGATAACCAGCGCTCCCGGCACAATGGTGAGGACGCCGGCGGCGGCGAGCACCCCCCAGTCGAGACCCGAGGCGGAGACCGTCCGTGTCATGATCGCCGAGATTGGTTTAGCGTTGACAGCGGTAAGGGTCCTGGCGAGAAGCAGTTCAACCCAGGAGAACATGAAGCAGAAAAAGGCGGTGACGCCGATCCCCGAGGCGATGTTGGGGATAAAGATCTTGATGAAGAACCGCGGCCAGGAATAGCCGTCGACAAAAGCGGTCTCATCAATCTCTTTCGGAATTCCCGACATGAAACCCTCGAGAATCCAGACGGCCAGCGGCAGGTTGAAGAGGCAATGGGCGATGGCGACGGCGATGTGGGTGTCGAACAGGCCGATCGACGAATAGAGCTGGAAGAACGGCAGGGCGAAAACCGCTGGCGGGGCCATACGGTTGGTCAGCAGCCAGAAGAACAGATGCTTGTCGCCGACAAACGAATAACGGGAAAAAGCATAGGCCGCAGGCAGTGCGAAAGTGACCGAAATGACCACGTTGATCGAAACGTAGATCATCGAATTGATATAGCCGGAGTACCAGGATGCATCGGTGAAGATCACCCGGTAGTTGGCAAAGGTCAGATTCTGCGGCCACAGGCTGAAGACCGACAGGATCTCGGAGTTAGTCTTCAGACTCATGTTGATCAGCCAGTAGATCGGCAGGAGCAGGAAAACGATGTAGATAAAAGGAATCAACCACTTGGCGCGCATATCAGGCACCTCCGTTGGAACTTTCTTCGCCGATATTGCTCATCACCGTATAGAACACCCAGCAAAGGAGGAGAATGACAAGAAAATAGACAAGGGACATGGCGGCGGCAGGACCGAGATCGAACTGGCCGATTGCCATCTTCACCAGATCGATCGACATGAAGGTGGTCGAGTTGCCGGGGCCGCCGCCGGTGATGACAAAGGGCTCGGTGTAGATCATGAAACTGTCCATGAAGCGGAGCAGAATGGCGATCAGGAGAACCCGCTGCATCTTCGGCAGCTGAATATAGCGAAACACCGACAGCCGCGAGGCGCCGTCGATTTTTGCCGCCTGATAATAGGCATCGGGGATGGAACAGAGGCCGGCATAGGCGAGCAGGACTACCAGACTGGTCCAGTGCCAGACGTCCATGATGATAATGGTGATCCAGGCGGCAATCGGATCCTGGGTATAGTTATAATTAATGCCGAGCGAAGCCAGGGTGTGGCCGAGCAGGCCGATATCGACCCGGCCGAAAATCTGCCAGATGGTGCCGACCACGTTCCAGGGGATGAGCAGAGGCAGGGCCATGCTGATCAGGCAGACCGGCACACCCCAGCCCTTTTTCGGCATGGCGAGAGCAATGACTATCCCCAAGGGAATCTCAATCAGTAAAATGATGCCGGAAAACATCAGCTGCCGGAGAAAGGCGGAGTGGAAGCGCTCCGAATGGATGAGGTCCTTGAACCAGTCCATGCCCACCCAGAAAAACTGGTTATTGCCGAAGGTGTCCTGGACCGAATAATTGACGACGGTCATCAGCGGAATGATGGCACTGAAGGCGACCACGAGAAAGACCGGCAGCACCATGAACCAGGCCTTCTGATTGGTTTGCTTGACGATCATCGTTTTTCTCCTGTGATCAATTGGGCGTTGACATAGATGTTGGTGTGGTCGATATCAAACAGCAGGCGAGCAGTATCTCCTGTCATTCCGGACAGTTCCGTCATAACCACGTTGAATATCCTTTCATTCAGTCCAACCCGGACGATTTTGTAACGACCGATATCGTCAACCTTGATAATCTGCACCGGTAGGCCTTCTCCTTCGCTGTTCGGCGGGGCGAGGCGCAGATATTCGGGACGGACGCCGATCTCGATCCTGGCGTCGACGGGGATGTTTTCGTATGATTGGCTCAGCACAATTTCGTGCCCGTCGATTGTGGCACGATGCCCCTGCAGACGGCAGGGGACGATATTCATGCCGGGCGAGCCGATGAAGTAGCCGACAAAGGTGTGTTCCGGCCGCTCAAAGAGGGCTTCGGGAGTGCCGACCTGGACAATCTCTCCTTCGTACATGACAATGACTTCGTCGGCAAAGGTGAGGGCCTCGGTCTGATCGTGGGTCACATAGATCATGGTGAAGCCGAATTTCTTGTGGAGAAATTTCAACTGCGAGCGCAATTCCCATTTGAGCTGGGGATCGATGACGGTAAGAGGTTCGTCAAAGAGGATGGCGTTGACGCTCTGGCGGATCAGCCCCCGGCCAAGGGAAATTTTCTGCTTGGCGTCGGCGGTTAAATGCTGGGCTTTGGTGTAGAGGTCTTTCTCGAGGCCGAGCATTTTGGCCAGTTCAATCACCCGCGGTTCGATCTCTTCTTTGGTTCTTCCCCTGTTTTTCAGGGGAAAAGCCAGATTCTGAAACACCGTCATGGTGTCGTAAATCACCGGAAACTGGAAAATCTGGGCGATGTTGCGCTGCTCGGTGGGGAGTCTGGTGACATCCTGATCGTTGAACAGCACCTGCCCCTTGGTCGGGGTCAGCAGCCCGGAGATGATGTTCAAAAGAGTGGTCTTGCCGCAGCCTGAGGGGCCGAGGAGGGCGTAGGCGCCGCCGTCACGCCAGGTCAGGTCGAGCTTTTTCAGGGCATAATCATCAGGATTTTCCGAAAACCCGCTGTAGGAATGGGCGATCTCTTTCAAGGTTACTTTGGCCATTGCATTCTCCTTCTATGCACCGGTTACCGCTTCCGGCGTCACGACCAGGGTGTCGTTGCGGTCGTAGACGTAAAATTTGTCGGGATCCAGGAAAATCTCGATTGTCTCGTTGATATCGATGTGATGGATGCCACGCGCCAGCAGCACCCAGCGTACCCCCGCCACATCCAGGTGGACATAGCTTTCTGAGCC
Organism: Desulfobulbaceae bacterium BRH_c16a; assembly: GCA_000961725.1. Classification (GTDB taxonomy): domain Bacteria; phylum Desulfobacterota; class Desulfobulbia; order Desulfobulbales; family Desulfocapsaceae; genus Desulforhopalus_A. The sequence goes on along the minus strand of LADS01000013.1, from coordinate 127,066 downwards.
GGTAATCTCGGTGACCGCCACCTTGGCATTGACGGCAATCGCCTTATCGGAGTTGCGGTGAAGAAAGAGATGGTGCGGCCGGAAGGCGATGGTGTAGTCATCGTCCGGCAGATGCGGCAGGGGGCCCAGCAACGGGACCTCGACATGGCTTTTATAGAGCATCCTGTTGTTCAGCTTGGTCACCGGCAGAAGGTTCAGCGGCGGATCGGAGAGGGTCTGGGCGGTGATGAGATTATGTGGGCGGGTAAAAACTTCGATTGTCTTGCCGAACTGGGTGACCCGTCCCTGATGCAGCGAGGCGGTATTGCCGCCGAGGAGCAGAGCCTCCGAAGGCTCGGTGGTGGCATAGACAAAGATCGAGCCGGTCGCGGAAAAAATCCGGGGCAGCTCTTCGCGGAGTTCTTCGCGCAGTTTATAGTCGAGATTGGCCAGCGGCTCGTCAAGGAGCACCAGTTCGGCTCCCTTGACCAGCGCCCGGGCCAGGGCCGTTCGCTGCTGCTGACCGCCGGAGAGCTCCTGGGGAAGGCGGCCGAGCATCTTCTCGAGTTTCAGCAGCGCCGCCACTTTTGCCACCCGCTCTTTAATCTCGGCGGTGGCAACCCCCGCAATGCGCAGCGGCGAAGCAATATTTTCAAAGACTGTCAGATTCGGGTAGTTGATGAACTGCTGGTAGACCATCGCCACGTGGCGTTTCTGCACCGGCACCCCGGTGACGTCGCGATCATCGACGTGGATCGTGCCTGAAGTCGGCCGGTCGAGCCCGGCCATGAGCCGCATGAGTGAGGTTTTGCCGGCCAGGGTGGGGCCGAGTAAGATATTTAACGATCCTGCTGCAAAGGTGAGTGATACGTCGCTGATGTGAAACTCCTTGCCGACTTTTTTGCACAGATTGCGTAGCTCGAGCTGCATCTACTTCTCCTCATCGGTTATCAGCGGGCAGAGAGCGCCCGGCCGATACTTTCTCTTTGATGTATTCGTCCAGCGCCTGGGCTTCCCCGGCACTAACTACAAGACCGAGCCTGGTCCGCCGCCACAGCACATCCTTGGCGTTTTGCGCCCATTCAGCCGCAATCAGGTAGTCAGCTTCAAAACTGTACAGATCCGCGCCGAAGTGGCGTCCGAGATTGCTCTTGTCGCGGATTCCAGCGGTCATCGATCCGGCGCAGGTACCGTAGGTTCCTATCAGGCGGGAGGCGAGACTGCGGTCGAGGACCGGGCATCGAACCATGAGCCTGTCGATTTCAGCGGAATACTCTTCCGGCCTGAAATCTCCGCCGGGGAGGTGGGCATGCTCGGTCCATGGAGCGCCCATCTGCGGGAGGTAGGGCGAAAGCCTGGCCAATACCGATTCAGCCAGTTTGCGATAGGTGGTGATCTTCCCGCCGTAGATGGAAAGAAGGGGAGCCTCATTACGATTACGGCCGGTGTCGAGTTTTAAGACATAATCGCGAGTCGCCGCCTTCGCCTCGCTTTTGCCGTCGTCAAAAAGAGGGCGGATGCCGGAAAAACTGCTCACCACATCCCTTGGCGACAGTTCGCGGATAAAATATTCGGAGGCCGCCCGGCATAGATAGTCGATCTCCTCCGGCGATATCGCGACCCTGCCCGGATCGCCATGGAAATCGACATCGGTTGTGCCGATCAAGGTGAAATCGTTTTCGTAGGGAATGGCGAAGATGATCCGTCCGTCACTGTTCTGGAAGATATAGGCACGACCGTGGTCAAACAGTTTCGGGACGATGATATGGCTGCCTTTGACCATGCGGATATGTTCGCTCGTCTTACTGTGCGAAATGTGGGGAAGCAGTTCGTCAAGCCAGGGGCCGGAAGCATTGATAAGGACGCCGGCATTGATGGTGAAATCCCGGTTGTTCGAGCTGTCATGGAGAGTCAGGGTCCAGATTTTGCCGCTCCTGGTCGCCGAGACCAGTTTCGTGCGGGTATGGATCTCAGCACCTCTCGCCGCGGCGTCCATGGCATTGAGAACCACCAGGCGGCTGTCCATGACCCAGCAGTCGGAATATTCAAAGCCTTTGGAGAAATTCTTTTTCAAGACCTGCCCGGCGACATCGGTTGTCAGATCGACAGTGGCGGTTGGCGGCAGAAGTTTTCTTCCGCCGATATGATCGTAGAGAAAGAGGCCGAGGCGAATCAGCCACGCCGGGCGCAGACCTTCATGGTGGGGCAGGATGAAGCGCAGGGGCCGGATGATGTGTGGGGCGGCGCTCAGCAGGACCTCGCGTTCGCGCAGGGCTTCCCGGACCAGGCGAAACTCGTAGTATTCGAGATACCTGAGGCCGCCGTGGATAAGCTTGGTGGATGCCGACGAGGTGCCGAAGGCTAAGTCTTCCTGCTCACACAGAAAGACCGAAAGTCCTCGCCCCGCGGCATCACGGGTTATTCCACAACCGTTGATGCCTCCGCCAATTACCGCTACATCGAAAACAGGTGTCTTCATTACCGGCACTCTGCTGAGGATTTACTTGGAACTGCAAGTTTCAACTTAATTCATAAAAAGTTTCGAACGCAAGTCTAATCGATACTTAACCGAAAACAAATGCCCGGGCAAGTGAAATTTACAGCGGAGATACATTTTTGTAAGTTTCTGCCTTCTGCCTTGTAATATCAGGCCATCAAGACCTTGCGACAACAACATTCACATCGTTTTCAACGCAGATATCCCGGAGTTGTTTGGGAAGGTCGTCGTCGATAACAATGGTATTGATCTGAGAAATATGACCTATACGGATAGGCGCACTCCTTTCGAGCTTCATTGCATCGGTTACCAGGATGATATGACGGGCATTCTTGATAATTGCCTGGGCAACCCGAACTTCGCGAAAATCATAATCAAGCAGGGAGCCGTCTTCGTCGATTGCGGAAACACCGATAACGGCATAATCGACTTTAAACTGGTTGATGAAATCAACCGCCGCATCACCGACGATACCGCCGTCCGACCGGCGCACCTGGCCACCGGCTATGATCAGTTCAACCCCGAGGAAATTTTTCATGATTTCCACGGCATTGATGTTGTTGGTGATGACCAGCAAACCCCGATGGTTGGCAAGAGCCTGGGCGACCTGCTCGGTGGTGGTACCGATATTGATCAAAAGGGAGCTGTTATCCGGGATCAACTCTGCCGCCTTTTTGCCTATGGCTCTCTTCGGTCCCGGAGCGAGGAGGCGTCTGGCCTCATAGCTGACATTCTCGATGCCGGAGCCGACTATAGCCCCGCCGTGAATTCTCTGTAACAACTGCCTGTCGCACAGCTCATTGAGGTCCTTGCGGATAGTCTGCGGGGAGACGGTAAAGGTAGTGGAGAGTTCGTCGACATCAACCCTGCCGTGTTCCCGCGCCAGAGTAAGGATCTTGTTCTGCCGTTCGGAGAGTGTTTCCATGAAGTCCTTCCTGCAAGATGGTTGTATGAGAGAGTTCTGCCGCAGATCCATTATTCATCGCAGGTTCGTTGTTGTCAAATGGTATTTCATATGAAAGTAATAATTGCCATAAAACGTGTGAAACGAAATTCGCGGCTGAGCAAATTGAGGCCGGTGCCGATGGCCAGGCAGATTGAAGATGGCCACAACATCGCTTGAAAAATAGTGGTTTGGCTGTATACTGGCGCTTTCTTTGTGTGATAATCGTAGCTATCCGGCATCGCCGGCAATTTTTCAGGTAGACTGCTGAAAAAGTATACCGTAAAGGGCAAGCAATGACTAGGATTCAGGCAAATCTCCTTTTGACCATGGCGGCAATGATCTGGGGCAGCAGTTTCGTGGTCCAGCAGATCGGCACGGGCGAGCTGGGGTCCATCAGTTTCACCGGATCCCGTTTTCTGGTTGGGGCTGTTATGGTGTTGCCGTTTGCTTTCAGGCAGTTCCGTCGGGTTGACCGCGAGGAACGCAGCTTTCTAACCGCCGACTGGCTGGGCATACTCCTGACCGGTTGTGTTCTTCTTACCGCGGCGGTACTCCAGCAGCACGGCATTCTCCGCACCACCGTCACCAACTCCGGGTTTCTCACTGCCCTTTATGTTCCTCTGGTGCCCGTGCTGGGTCTGATCGTTCTCAAGCGAAAAGTCCATTTTGCCATCTGGCCGGCATCTATCGGCTGTTTTTTCGGCACCTATATTCTCAGCGGGGCTCAGCATGTAGATCTGGTAGAAGGCGATCTGTGGGTGATTTCCAGTACGATTTTCTGGGCAGCACACGTCATGCTGGTCGGCATAATGGCCTCGCGAACCCGGGCGCCGCTGGTGGTCGCGGCGGGGCAGTTCCTGGTCTGCGGCTGCGGTGGCCTTGTTCTCGGATACCTTGTCGAATCGCCAAGTATCGCCCAGATTGCCGGTGCGGCCTGGGGAATTCTTTATGTGGGAATCTTTTCGGTGGGAATGGCCTTTACCCTTCAGGTGGTTGGTCAGCGTTTTACCCCGGCTGCCGACGCGGCGATCATTCTCAGTTCCGAGACGGTTTTTGCCGCGATCGGGGGCATGGTATTTCTCGGGGAACGGCTGAGCCTTTTACAACTTTCCGGAGGTGTTCTCATCCTTGTCAGTATTCTCGCCGTAGAACTTGTCCCGCATACGGCAATCGGCCGGCCTCGGACGCTCAATTAGTACCTTAGAAATTCATTTCACAAGAGCGTTTGACCCGACATTGACCCGACATGGCCAGGATATCAGGCCGTTCGCCACCCTATTCCTCCAGATGTCCCCTATGATGTTTGATTTGCGGGACATATAAGATAGCCAGAGGGAAAAAATCCCTCTGAATGCTTAATCTCTTAATGCTATCTTTTAAGATGGAGGGAAACACGATGAAAAAATTGAAGTTGACTCTTGTTGCAGTACTGATGTTGGGGGTTATTGCCGCCCAGGCCGAGGCCCGGGACCCGGGAAACAATGTTCGACACGCCAGGGTCTTTGATCCCCCGCAGGCTGAGGTATTTCTGCCGCCTCCTCCATCTCCGTCTCTCGTTTTTACATACCAACCGCATTTTCGCGACCGGTATGACCACAGACCCCATTACCGTCCTCATTACCGTTCTTCCGAACGTTGCCGGGATATTGTAACTGTTGAGCGTCGGCATGGTCGCTACCGGGAGGTGATTCGAACCGTTTGCAGGGAGAGAGACAGATGGAGAGACGGTCGTCGGGACCATTGGAGAGGCGATCATCAGGACCACTGGAGAGAGGATCATCGCCGCCGATGGTAAATGAAAATGAGTTTTGAGAAGGGGCTGCTCAAGATATGTTCTATCAACTTCTCGCAGATAGTGTCATTCTCCTGCATGTGCTGTTTATACTCTTTGTCGTAGCCGGCGGTTTTCTCGTGCTGTGGCGGGCATCGATTGCGCTGCTTCACCTGCCGGCTGCGGTCTGGGGTGCTTATACCGAATTCTCCGGTGCCCTCTGCCCCTTGACGCCCCTGGAAAACCATCTCAGTCAGCTTGCCGGTGAGAAGGGATATTCTTCAGGTTTCATCGAGCATTATCTCATCCCCATAGTTTATCCCGCAGGACTCACCGCTGAAAATCAGATATTTCTCGGTGTTTTTGTCGTCGTGGTGAACCTGATCTTGTATTTCTTCGTCCTTCACCGGCATTTTCGCCATTCGCAGTAGTACTGAGATGCCATTATCCCTCGTGAAAAATGCAATTTCAATCTTCACTTCCCCTTGAGTTTGCCGATAACCTCATCGGCAGATAAAGTTTCATCGCAGATGGCCGAAAGAGCAGCGGTAAAGGCGGTCCGTACCTGGGCAGCAGCAATCGACTTTCCGGCAAATGCAAGGTCTTTGGTCGCGGTGGCATCGTGAATGAGAATACAGTGAAAACCAAGATCTTTTGCCGCTCTGGTTGTGGCATCGACACACATGTGGGTCATCATGCCGACGATAATCAGTTGGCAAACCTCACGACTTCTTAATTCTGTCAATAAGGGGGTGTTGAGGAAGCTATTGGGGAAATTTTTGATGATGACTGTTTCCTCTCGATCGGGCAGAACCAGTTGATGGATTTTCCGGCCATGTGTGCCGGGCAGGAAAAAGCCGGCCCCTGCCTGCACCGCCTCATGGGCGATGTGGACGATCGGCAGCCGTTTTTCCCGACAACACTGCAAGACTGCGCCTGCCTGGCGGGCTGCTTCTTCGGCCCCTGCCAGTTCCATTTTACCGCCGGGAAAGTAATCGTTTTGAATATCGATGAGGAGGAGTGCAGGAGAATATTTCATATCGTCATCCTGTTAATTTATGATGGAAAAGGTAATCGTTCGCCGGAACACATCAAAAGACTGCATAACGGCTGCTTCTTCCTTGTACACTTGAATGTGGATTTCCTTTTCCGTCCAGTGGCGGATTGCCACGGATTTGGCAAAATTGCTCCAGCCCGCAACACAAGCCTCTTTGCCCTCGACCCGAAAACGATCCATCGGGGTGATGGCCACCATCATGTCGTGAAAATACTCATGCAATTTCTCAAGATCCGGGTCCTTGCCGGTCCAGCATTTATTCATTGCCTGCACTGCCGCCAATACTTCGTATTCAGTCTTGTCCATTTTTACTCCAATTAAAAAGATGGTTGAACTCGGTTAGATGTTGCCGCAGCTGACGACCCTATCGTAGCAGATCAGGCGAATCTGCAAAGTGTCGGTATTGACAAAAAGAGGGCGATATTGGACAATATGGTTTTTGGAAGGGAGCTGCTATGTATACCGTCGCCTTGCTTGCCGTGCAGAATTGCATGTATTCGAGTATTACCGGGCCGTTTGATTGCTTTTCGGTGGCTTCCTCTCTGGGTCCGGGGGGAGCAGGGGAACCTTTATTCCAACCGACCGTGGTGGCTCCCGCCCACAGAATCATCACCGCCTTTAATGGAACGAAAATACAGGCTGAACGTTTTCTCAACGAAGATGTCGTGTATGACATTGTCTATGTACCGGTGATTTTTGGTGATCTGGAACCCCTTCTTGCAGACGAGGAAATAATCGGCTGGCTTGCCCGGCAAGGCGAAAAGGGCGCCTGTCTCTGTTCGGTCTGTGCCGGCGCTTTTCTTATTGCCCAGACCGGCCGGCTCAAAGGCCGCAAGGCCACTACCCACTGGAACCTTGCGGACAGTTTTGCCGAATGTTTTCCCGATATCCTGCTGAAACGGGAAAAAATGCTGATAGACGAGGGGGACTGCATTACCGCCGGCGGTGTCTCTGCTTATCTGGATCTGTCACTGTACCTTACCGGTCGATTTGGCTCGCAGGAGCTTGCCGCTGCATTGTCGAAAATGCTGCTCATCGATCCGGCAAGGCGTTTGCAAACTCCCTATCAAACCGGGAGTTTCAACAAAAACCACGGTGACCTGGAAATTCTTGTAATGCAGGAATGGCTTGAGGCCAATTCTTTCGAATCGGTCACCAACCGGGAATTAGCCGCGAAAGCGGGTCTTGGCGAACGTACTTTTATGCGGCGATTCAAAAAGGTCACGGGCGACACTCCTCTTCTTTATCTGCAGCAGCTGCGCATTGAGGCGGCCAGGAAATTTCTGGAGACAACGTCGGAGACCATTGAAGAAGTCACTCTGCATGTAGGCTATGAGGATATCAGCTCTTTTAGGAAGCTCTTTAAAAAACACACAGGGCTTTCACCGACCGCTTACCGTAAAAAGTTTTCCTGTCTTGTATAAAGGTCTCCGGCAGAAGAGGATGAGGTGGTGAGTGCCGACACTGCAGATTCCATTATACGTCTTCGTGAAAAATGCAATCCTGTATTTGCTCTTTGCATTGAAAAATGCAATTCCATCCTCTCTTGCTCATTCTTCCCTGTCATCGTATGTCTTTGGAATTTTACTGATAATGAGTTGGTTGTCCAGGCGGTCCCGGCCTTGCAGTGTGAAGGATCAGTTTCGCATGACAGGCTGAATATCCCCGCATCGCACCGAGATAGTGCCGATGCAAGGGGACAGCCGGGACCGCCGATCCTTTCGGTGAACAAACGGGGAGTGTTTTCCCCTTCTTATGAGGTTGCCACATGGGTACCAGACTTATTATCGGATCAATTTTAACCGTTGCCGGATTCATCATTATCGCCATCTGCTATCTTGGCTCCCGAAATCCCGGAAAGCCTAAATGGACAAGTGAGATAATCATGGGATCATTTATCATCCCCCTCTCCATTGGCGGGATGGTCATGGGGCCGATGCTCATAGGGGAGGCGATGTGGGTAAATGGTGATTCGCTCACCTCCTTCGACACCACGGTCGCGTTTTCAATATTAGCGGCCGGTGTGGTCATCCTTTTGATGATGCGCATTCCAAAGCGAGCAGCGGCATACGATGCTTTATGCTCTGCTGCTGAAAAAATGGAGGATGAGCGTCAAAGAACGGAGAGGTCTGATGTTTCGGACAATTCAATAGGGCAAGGAGCGTGACGATCCCTTTTGACCGCGACTCAAAAAAGTAAAGGTCGTGCAGATTGCACGACCTTTAATCCAGGTGGTACTGCTTGCGTTTGCGCCACAGCGTCGCGGCATTTATGCCTAATACCCGCGCAGCTTCTTCCAGGGAGTGGGTGCGCAAAACGACCTCTTGAATGTGCCTCTTTTCCATTTCGGCAATACTTGCCAGGCAGACTTCGTTCGCCGGGGTTTGCCGGTAATTGGCAATATGCGGCGGAAGATCGCGGACTCGCAATCTGGGATGGGGTGAGAGGATTAAAGCCCGCTCAATGGCGTTTACAAGCTCGCGTACATTTCCTGGCCACGGGTAGCTCTGCATATGCTGCACGGTTGCCTCCTCAATTCCTTTTACCTGCTTGGTGTTGAGCTGAGCGTAGCGGAGCATGTAATGTTCGACCAGTAATGGAATATCTTCGGGACGCTCACGCAGCGGCGGGAGGAAAATCTCGACAACTTTCAGCCGAAAATAGAGGTCCTGACGGAAGATTCCATCGCGTACCAGCTCCTCCAGATCCTTGTTGGAGGCGGCAATTACCCGGGCATCCACAGTGAAGGTATGGGTATCGCCCACTCGCTCGTATTCGCGTTGCTGTAAGAACCGAAGCAGCTTGCCCTGTACAAGCGGGGGGATCTCGGAGACCTCATCGAGAAACAGGGTGCCTTTTTCGGCCAGGCTCAGTTTGCCTATTTTGTCCCGCACGGCTCCGGTAAAAGCTCCTTTGATATGGCCGAAAAGATCGCTTTCCAGCAGGTTTTCCTGCAAGCCTGCACAATCCACAGTGATAAAAGGTCCCCGCGCACGCTGGCTCCATTTATGCATAAGACGCGCGAGCAAACCCTTGCCGGTGCCGCTTTCGCCGCAGATCAGAACAATGGCATTGGACTCTGCGGCCTGCCGGGCTGTGGTCAGCACCTGTCGCATGCGGCGGCTGGATGTCAGGAGATCCCCTTCCTGGAAAATACCTTTTAATCGCGCGATTTCTTTTTTCAGCGCCTTGAATTGCCCGATTTTTTCGAGCAGCAGGTCGAGCTGACTGGGCACGAATGGTTTAGGCAGATAATCGAAGGCACCCATTTTGACGGCGCTGACGGCTGTCTCTATCGCGGCATGGGCGGTGATGATGATTACCTGGGTGGGTATGCCGCTCGCCACAATCTCACGCAGGACTTCAAGGCCATCCTGATCGGGGAGTCGCAGGTCAAGGAGGACCAGATCGGGCCGATAATCCTGAAAACGAACTATACCTTCCCTGGCCGAACCGGCCGAAGCGACTGCAAACCCTTTTTCTTCGAGATATATTTCAAGTGTCTGGACGATATTGCGGTCATCGTCAATCAGTAGAGCTCTTTGCATCGAATTCCTCCAGATGTTCCGGGATCCAAAATGTGAAGGTGGTGCCTTGGCCGGGTAGGCTTTCGGCGATAATGTCACCGCCGTGCTGCTCGATGATCTCTTTGACGATAGCCAGGCCCAGCCCGATTGTCCCTGATTTCGCCCGTTCGGAAAACTGGGTATAGCGCTCGAAGATGTGAGGCAGGTTTTGCGGATCTATGCCGCAACCGTCGTCGCTGCATTGAAAATAAAAGAATCCCTGCCGCCGCTCGACCGTAACGGCAATCAATCCGCCTCTGTCGGTATAGCGCAGGGCATTGCCGACCAGATTGGTCAAAACCCAGGAAAAACGACGGGATTCCAGTTGGATATGCGGGAGATCGGGTCTGGCGTCAAGGACCAGGCGGACGCCTGTTTCTTCGGCAAGCTTCTGCAGCGGTTTCAAGCACTCGTGGAGCAGGTCAAGCACATCCAGTTTTTCTCGCACGGCCGGTTTAATCATGGCCTCGAGCCGGGTTATGTCCAGCAGTTCATTGAGCAGGCTGGCCATGCGGCCGCAGTCTTCTTTGGCTGTTTCCAGGAGGACGGCCACGTGCTCGCTACTGAGTTTATGCCTCTTTTCATGGAGCAGGTTGACGCTCATGGCCAGGGAAGTCATGGGGGTTTTCAATTGATGCGACAGGTCGGCAATAAAACGGGATTTAGCCTTCTCGGCATGCCGGACTTTCAGTTTCTCGGCTGCCAGAATAGCCGCGTTGTGCTGATCATAATCGGCGAGGCTTTTGAAGAGACGGTTGAATTCATCGGTAAGAAGACCTATTTCATCATCGCTGCGCACCGGCAGGTAGGGGTACCTGTCTCCGCCCTGGCGGCTCGCTGCCAAACGCAGCGCAAGCTGCCTGATCGGCTGTGCCACGCGGAACGACAGGCCATAGCTTAAGAGGATGATCAGGACGATAGTGGCAAGAAGAAAGAGCAGCGAATGACGTTGGGCGCGCGCAGCAAGCATTCTGGTCTCCTGTTCGGCTCGCTCCATACCGCGTTCGTTGACTTCCACCAGATCATTGATGCTGTCCATGAGGTTGGACGTCAGAATCATGAAATCCTCGGTCGGAAAGAGCCCGACCGACCGGCTCATGGAGGCGATGATGTCGCTGTAGCGCCGGTAATTTTCCGAGAGTGCATCGACAATGAGATTTTCACCGCTTTCGGCGACGTGAGCCCGGCAGATCGCCAGTGCTCCGGCCAGTTTATCCAGCTCCAGATTGGCGAGTGCTCCCGATTCTTTCCTGAACATGAAGGCCAGCACCTGGTTACGATTTTCTTCCAGCACCTGGCGCGCCTGTTCGGCCGCCTTGATGCTGGAGTAATTGCGCGACATGATACGTTCGGCACTTTGGCCCAATGCATTGAGGTGCCGGGAGTTGATTATCGCCACCATCACCAAGGCGATAATCGGCAACAAGCTGACGGCAAATATTTTGAGGCGGATTGGTCTACTGACGGATAAACCGGTTTTCATACTGTATCGTGCGGCTTTCCCGGCCATTGAAATGAAAGATTTTCGGGGAACGATCCGTGCTTGCAGCCGGCAGTTCCTGAGAGTGAGGGCACAATGAAAAATGGGAGATTATGAGAAAGAGAAGTTACAGGAAATGGTAATCGTTCACCGGAACACATCAAAAGACTGCATAACCCGGATCTGTAACCGTTCATCCAGTGCTTCAGGTTCGTTCAAGCAGGTCGCCGAGCTATAGTTGGCTATGTGAGGTGGCCTGATCGGACGAAAATGGGGTGCTGGTGAACGGTTACAGGAAATGCTATCCTGTAACTCCGTATCACGCAAGTTTTTCTTTTCGGGGTATTCTGAAAAATCCGCCTTCTCTTGTATCGCCGAATAAGCCTGATCTTCACTTTTCGCGTGATGTGACTGTTTCTGATTGCCGCGAATACCCCTCGGGAGTACAAGATGCGTTATCTGTCGGAGATTGGCGATTATGCCTTGAAAAGGATGAGGTGAGAAGTGTTCGGGAAGCAGAGTGAAATCGGGTACAGGCATGCCTTGGAAGGACTCGGGCAAAAGACACTGGTTTATGGCGAGAAGACCTTGATGGTTGAGTTCAGGATGCACCGGGGCGCCATTCTCCCTGTGCATGACCACCCCCACGAGCAGACCGGTTATCTGGTGAGCGGGCGGATGAAATTGACAATCGGCGAGGTTGTATACGATGTGTCTCCCGGCGACAGCTGGTGCATTGGCAGCGGAGTGAGACATGGTGCCGAGATCGCCGAGGATTCGGTTGCTCTCGAGGTGTTTTCTCCTTTACGCAAGGAATATCTGCCTGATAGCGTCGATTAAACCATTGCATAAATGGGCGGCCGAGTATTTGCCCGGGCAAAGCTGCAACATAAGCCGAAATGGGTGTGGAAAAGTCGGTCCGGCTAATCGAGCAAGAGCCTGGTCAGGGCATTATAAACATCCCTCAGGTAGACAACCCCGACAACCTTGCCGTCATCTCTTTTTACCGGCAAGCGTCTGATCTGTTCCGTGAGCAGCATGTCTGCACAACGCAGCAGGCTCTCTTCGGCGGAGATAACCCGGACATCCTCCGTCATAATCTTGCTGACTTTGGTCGACTCGGCTATTGCCGATTTTTCTTTGCGAATCGAGTCCCACAAAAAATCGGAATGCCGCTCTTCAAAGAAAACATGGGAGGGGATTATGATCCGCAGAATGTCCTTGGTTGAAACAATGCCGACGAGGTTCATGGCGCCGTCGAGCACGACGATGCCGTTAACGGAGAGACCGTGCCCGCGCTTGGTCCTTTGCATGACGTGGATGGCTTCACGCACGGACATTTCCGGGGTCAACCAGTTTTTTATCGGTTCCATGATGTCTTTGACTTTCATGATCTCTCCTTTTGGATTGAAGGCGATAGAGATAGTCTTGAGCAATGGCCATAATAGAGAATCTTCCTGAACATGCGCAAGATGAACATCGATTTAATAATAACATACCGGAAGCCTTCAAATCAATACTGCTTATGATAAAAATCATGAAAATGAATAAATCGGACGGGTTTCCCGATATTTCCTTCTTTTAAGGTCGCAGAAAATGTCGGGAGGGGGCGCGGGACCAGGTTCCGTTCAATGATTCCAGTGTTGTTTTGTTAAGATAACATTTTGAAATAATAATAAATAGGTGGAAGTTTTGAGCAGTCCTGACCAGGACCAATAGCATGTTTCAGCCAGGGGAAATCCCTAGCTTTTTTCGCCAATATTCTTTAAAAGAGGGAGTCGTGAAAACTTCAGGGGGAAGACCGTTTTCAACAGGGTGGAGAAAGACGACACGCCCACGAAATGCAGCAAATTGCTGAAAATAAGGAAAATAATCCGGTGACACTGCCGGAAAAATGCATCGTTAACCATCCTGAGGAGACTCTTATGGCTGTCCATGTCGCAGATCATCCACTCATCAAACACAAGCTCGGTCTTATGCGCCGACATGATATATCGACAAAAGATTTTCGTGATCTTTCTTCCGAGGTTGCCCGCCTGTTGACTTACGAAGCGGCAAAGGATCTGCCCACCCAGAAAAAGACCATCCAGGGATGGGCAGGACCTGTTGAGGTAGATGAGCTGAAAGGCAAGAAGATAACTATCGTGCCCATTCTTCGGGCCGGTCTGGGAATGATGAACGGCGTTATCGATCTTATTCCTTCCGCCAAAGTCAGCGTGGTGGGCTATTACCGAAATGAAGAAACGCTTCAGCCGGTGGAATATTACGTCAAGACAGCCAATGACATCAAGGAGCGGGTTGCCCTGATTCTCGATCCGATGCTGGCAACCGGCGGTACACTGCTGGCTACCATAGAAACCTTGAAAAATGCCGGATGCTTAACTGTCAAAGGACTCTTTCTGGTGGCTGCACCGGAGGGAATAAAGAGAGTGACCGAGGCCCATCCCGATGTGGATATCTATGTCGCTGCAGTTGACCAGGGATTAAATGAAATGGGATACATCCTGCCGGGTCTGGGTGATGCCGGCGATAAAATCTTCGGAACAAAATAAAGAAAACCGCCGCCGTCTCTGTAGATTTTTTTGCAAAAAGCACAAAAACAGCAGAGTTGTGTTTGCAATCGATTGGAAAAAATGAGTTTATATATAGATACGTCGAGGAGATTTCAGCATGTCCGAAGTAACACCGAATTCTAACTATCAGTTTCGCCTGGGAGACAGTCTGCTGGGTGCGCAGATGCTCTTTGTCGCCTTCGGCGCACTGGTCCTGGTTCCCATTCTGACCGGGCTCGATCCGAATGTCGCCCTCTTTACCGCCGGAATCGGCACCCTGCTTTTTCAGGTTATCACCAAAGGCAAGGTTCCGGTATTCCTTGCCTCTTCCTTTGCATTTATTGCACCTATTATTTATGGTGTGCAGACCTGGGGAATTCCAGCCACCCTCTGTGGTCTGACGGCGGCGGGTTTCATGTATATTCTCTTGAGTCTTGCCATCCGCTTTTTCGGTGCGGGATTTCTGCACAGATATCTGCCGGCGGTGGTTACCGGTCCGGTTATCATGGTTATCGGACTGGTGCTGGCCCCGGTCGCTGTGCATATGGCAATGGGCCGAACAGGTGACGGTTCGGCGTGGCTCGTTCCTGAAAAAACGGCAATGATCGTCGCCGGGGTTTCTTTAGTCACCACTGCTCTGGTCGCCTTGATTGGAAAAGGATGGCTGAGACTCCTGCCGATTCTCTGCGGCATCGTGGCCGGGTATACAACATCTTTCGTTCTCGATATCGTCGGTTACACCGCTTCGGTCCAGGCTGCTTTCGACCCGGGCGTCCTGCAGAATTATACCGGCAAAGCACTCATTACCTTTGCGCCTGTTGCCGAAAAGGCATGGCTGGCAATGCCGGTATTTGTCCTGCCTGAATGGAAATGGGAGGCGATCCTGTTCATCGTACCCATAGCGATTGCCCCGGCAATTGAACATTTCGGCGACATTCTTGCGATCGGTTCGGTTACCGGAAAAGACTATGTGAAGGATCCCGGTATTGAGAATACCATGCTTGGCGACGGCATCGCCACCTCGGTCGCTTCCATGCTCGGAGGCCCGCCCAATACAACGTACTCCGAAGTCAGCGGCGCCGTCGCCTTGACCAAGGCGTATAACCCGGCAATCATGACCTGGGCGGCACTTGTCGCTATTCTCCTCTCTTTTGTCGGAAAAATCGGAGCCCTTTTGGCAACCATACCGGCTCCGGTAATGGGAGGCATAATGATCCTGCTGTTCGGGATGATAACCGTCGTTGGCATTAACACTCTGGTTAAATCGAACCAGGATCTTACAACGCCAAGGAATCTGATTATTGTCGCGGTGATTCTGGTCTGCGGTATCGGCGGGATGAAATTTACCGCCGGTTCCTTCGCTATCGAGAAAATAGGTCTAGCCGGGATCTTGGGATTGCTCCTCAACCTGGTGTTGCCACAGGATAAGGAAAAATAATTTTTTACAAGGAAGAAATATACTTCGGATACCGCAAAGCGTTACCCGAGGCAAGGCTGTCGCTCCTTTGAGCCCCATACTCATACACTCGAGGTAGTTATGAATTTTCCAATCGACTTAAGTAAATATAAACCCTTGATTCTCGACGCACAGCAGGAAAAGCTTACAGATCTGCAGCGTCTTACGCTGATCGACAATATCCAGCTGGTACGTGACAGCCTGGTTTTTTTTACTGCTCTGGCCAATGTAAAAGGTCTGGGAGGACACACCGGAGGAGCCTTCGATATCGTGCCGGAAATGTTGATAGTCGATGGTTTCATGAAAGGCTCAACGGCCATTCACCCGGTATACTTCGATGAAGCGGGCCACAGGGTTGCCATTCAATATGTGATGGCGGTACTGAACGGCTTCAAAGGACCAGAATCCCTGCTGCATTATCGTGAATATGATAAAGGCTTGTATGGTCATCCCGAACGTGACGAGAAAAACGGTGTGTTCTTTTCATCGGGCCGACTTGGCCATCTGTGGAGCTATGTCAACGGAGTCGCCGAGGCTGATCCGGCGAAGACCGTGGTCATGTTCGGCAGCGACGGATCTCAGATGGAAGGAGACAATGCCGAGGCGGCGCGATATGCGGTGGCCAGGAACCTGAAAGTCAAACTGATCGTTGACGACAACGACGTAACCATCGCCGGTCATCCGAGTTGGTATATGAAAGGGTATGATATTGCCGGGACGCTGAGTGGACATGGACTTGCCGTGAACGTCGGCGACGGGGAGGATATCGATGCCCTGTTCGCCCGGATTCGGCAGGCTCTCATTGCCGATGGACCTGTCGCCCTTATCAACAGGCGGCTTATGGCGGTAGGTATTCCAGGGATCGAAGGGTCACCGAAAGGACATGATGTCATCGCCGTCAATCTTGCCGTCGATTATCTCACAGGCAGGGGACTGACCGCGGCTGTCGAAATGCTGCAAAATTTTACGGTTGATAAAACCAAGGTTACCTACCTGGGCAGTACTCCGGAAATGGGTAAAGTTCGCGACGATTTTGGCAAAGTTGTCTGTGA
The DNA here is from genome assembly GCA_000961725.1 of Desulfobulbaceae bacterium BRH_c16a. Classification (GTDB taxonomy): domain Bacteria; phylum Desulfobacterota; class Desulfobulbia; order Desulfobulbales; family Desulfocapsaceae; genus Desulforhopalus_A. The sequence continues at coordinate 110,710 of LADS01000013.1, read as the reverse complement.
AATTCTCGATACCATGGAGAATCCGGCTGCAAGCGTTCTGGTCGTCGATTCCGATCTCGAGGGATCATGCGGTCTTCACCACATTCGCAAGAATCATCCTGAAGTGTACGTTCCCGGCGGGATCATGGAAAGGAATAATTATTCGGTTGCCGCAGGTTTTGGCTCCGAGCCGGGAAGGCAGGGGATATTCGGCACATTTTCCGCCTTCCTGGAAATGGTCGTCTCCGAGATCACCATGGCCCGTCTCAACCATGCCAATGTCCTCGCCCATTTCTCCCACTCCGGAATAGACGATATGGCCGATAACACCTGCCACTTCGGTATCAATAATTTTTTTGCCGACAACGCAGTCGCCGAGGGTGATCTGACCCGCCTCTACTTCCCGGCCGATGTCCTGCAGTTACGGGCGATGATGAAGAAAATATTTGGCGACGCGGGACTTCGATTCCTCTTCTCAACCCGTTCCGCGACCCCATTTATTCTCAACGAGCAAGGGGCTAAATATTATGATGCCGGCTACTCTTTTGAACCCGGCAAAGATGAAATTATTCGCGAGGGCAGCGATGGGTATATCGTCACCTATGGCGAGATGGTGTATCGCTGCCTCGATGCGGTGGAACAGCTGAGAGCCCAGGGGATGAATGTCGGTCTTATCAATAAGCCGACGTTGAATGTGATCGACGAGGAGATGCTGGCCAAAGTCGGCAAAAGTCCTTTTGTTCTTGTGGTGGAAAGCCAGAATACCAAGACCGGGCTTGGGATGCGTTTTGGCACCTGGCTCCTCGAGAGAGGGCTTACGCCCCGATATGCCGGAATGGGGACGAATAAAATCGGTCATGGCGGGATAGCCGAACAGCTGCCGCATCAAGGCCTTGCAGTCGAGAATATCAAAGCCAAGGTTCTCGAATTACGTTGAATCGCCGAGACTGCCGGTTCATCCCGGCAGTCTGCCTGCATTTCATGAAAGGCCGTCGGATGGGTCGCCGACCGGGCGCTCTGTCTCTTGCCGATTGCTGGACAGGTCGGTCGTATGGTCCGGAAAAGAACCTGATCCTGTTCATGCAAAAAAGTTGCAGGGAATAGCGGGTTTAGATTAGTCTGGAGGTGGATTTTTTACCCTGACATGTGCATTGTGCGGTTTTCGGGAGCGGTCAGCGACGTTGTACGGAACACCTTGTCCCAATACGGGACAGTAACAGAAATCATGGAGACGGAATGGACGGGAAAAGTAGAGAGCCTGGCGTGCAAAACAGTGTTGCTTCACAACTTGCGGGACATCGGAAGATTCGTGGTAAACTGTTGTGGTCGTTTATGACGCTGATTGCGCTTACCCTGGTGGTAATCGCCATCACCCTTATCTCGCAGACCTATGCTCAGAAAACAATCGACGATCTGGTGCGGGTTCATGGCAAAATAGCCCGTCTCAGCCTGGAGACTGAAAAGACTCTGCGCGTCATGCAGAGTCTGGAAAAGGATTTTCTGCTGAACCATGAAAAAATCGGCATCCGCGAAGCCAAGGAAGTGTATTTGAATTCCTTCATTGCCGGTGGCGGTGAGGCCTACCGGACCTTGTACCAGATTCAGCAGTTGGCCCAAACACCGCAGGATGTAGACGCTGCCCAAACGGCCATGGATTCCATCAACGAATACCTCAGTGCCTTTGTCGGGACGGTCAATATTCTTGAACTGAGGGTAGATAAAGAATTCGGAGAATTGGTCAAACTCCGCCAAAGCCTTGATAATCTAGGCGAAACCGTAAAGGCCCTTGGCCATTCTGCCGCGCAGAACGAATACTATCAGCTCAAGGCGGTTCTGCAGGATTACCTGATGGTTCCGGACAGGGACAAATTAGCCGGTGTCAAAACGCAGAAAGCGGCATTTTCAAGTTTGATCGATCAGCCGTCGATTGCCGGAGAGAAACGCACCAAGATTGCCGAGCAGCTGGCAGAGTTCGATAAATGGTTCGTTGAAGTGACCAATACCGACGGAATCATTGCCGCAAGGATCAGCGGATATCAGGATGCGGCCAAGCGGGCGGAACCGGTTATCAAATCGTTCCTCGATTATTCCGTTGCCAATGAGGCAAAGGCAACAAAGGATATGGAAGATACCGCTGCCCTGGTCAAGAAAATTGTTCTGGCCGTAGGTATAGTCTCAATTCTGCTCGCTGTGCTCATTGCTGTTAAGCTGTCCCGGGGACTGACCAATCAGGTCAATCATATCATGGGTCTTCTCGCCGAAATAGGCCTGGGGAATTTTCAAGCCCGTACTGCGGTGGTGAGCAATGATGAACTCGGTGTTATGGCCTCCACCCTGAATGGGATGCTCGACAATATCACGGTGCTGATCCAGAGTCAGGAAGAGCGTGACTCGATCCAGGAATCCATCATGAAACTGCTGGAAGACATCAGTATCCTGACCGATGGCGATTTTACCAGCCGGGCCGAAGTGACCGAGGATATGACCGGGGCCATTGCCGATTCGTTCAACGCCATGGCCGACCAGTTCTCCGATATTATCAGTAAAGTTAAAGTGGCAACTCAATCGGTGGATATAACCTCGGAAGAAGTCGCCAGCCAGACCATGACCCTTGCCGAAAAAAATATCGAACAGGTGAAAGGGGTAACAGTCGCGGTAGCAGCCATTGAACAGATGGTTGAATCGATTCGGGCAGTGGCCAACAATGCCCAGAAATCGGCATCGGTTTCGCGTCAATCGAGGGTTAACGCCCAGGAAGGTGCCCTGGCGGTTATTCAGACCAATAAGGCTATGGCTGAGATTCGTGAGCAGATCAACGAGACGGCCCGTTCGATCAAGCGACTCGGTGAAACTTCTCTCGAGATCGGTAACATCGTGCAGATCATTGATGAGATTGCCGACCGAACATCCATCCTGGCACTCAATGCTTCCATTCAGGCAGCCATGGCCGGTGAGGCCGGGCACGGTTTTGCGGTAGTTGCCGACGAGGTCCAGCGCCTGGCGGACAGTTCAAGTAACTCAACCAAACAGATCGAGGTCCTGGTGAAAAGTATTCAGACCGAGATTAAAGAAGTAAGTAACCGAATCGATGAAGGTATAAGCAAGGTTGTCCATGGCTCGAAGCTCGCCGACGGCGCCCATGAGAAACTGCAGGAGATCGAGAAAGTTTCCAATGACCTCGCCGAACTTATCGAGGCCATCACAATAGCTACTACCAGCCAGGTGCAAGTGTCCGAGACCATCGCCCAAACCATGAAAGAGGTCGGTGAGGTAAGCAGGGAATCCTCCCTTTCTTCCCAGGATACCGCGGCATCGATGAACGTTCTGAGCAGAACGGCGCGGGATCTACGTTCAGCCGTTGAAATCTTTAAGGTCGGGGAACCGTCAGAAGCATGAGGTAACAGTTTTCCGCTTTGATCCCGACATTGAATCGAGTTACCGGCATCTTGCAAAATTATGGAGAAGAAATGGGAAGAGTGCTCAAGATTTTCGTTCTGTCATGTGTTGTAGCTGCTTGCAGCAATACTATCTGTTTTGCGGCGGATAATGTCATTCGCATCGGGTTCAACATTGCCCAGACCGGCATGTTTGAGCTCGTTGGAAAAAATGCCATAAATGCCGGAGAATTAGTCCGGCAGGAGATCGAAAAATCCGGCGGACTCGAGGTAGGCGGAAAGATCTACAAGGTTGAATTCCTGTACGGGGATCACACTTCCGATCCCTCGGTGGCCGCGTCGCTCGCTGTCAAACAGGTCAGCCAGGAGAAGGTCCTCGGTATTATCGGACCCCTCATCAGCCGTCAGGCAATCCCTGTTGCCCAGATGGCGCAGGCCTATTCGACTCCCATGATCACCCCCTGGTCTACTTCCCCGCTCACTACCCAGGATAGACCTTTCGTTTTTCGTACCTGTTTTGTCTTCACCATCCAGGGACCGGCCATAACCACATTTGCCGCCAGCCAGTTCAAGGCAACCAAAGCAGCGGTGCTGTATGATATAATAAGTGCCTACCCGCGGGGAATGGCCAACAGCTTCAAAGAGGCATTTGAAGCTGTAAACGGGGCAGGGTCGGTGGTCGCCTTCGAGGAATTCAGAACGGGCGACGTCGATTTCAGCAAGCAGCTGAGCCGGATCAACGAATCGGGAGCCGAGTTCCTTTTCACTCCCCAGCATTATAATGAGGTCCCCGTAATTGTCAGACAGGCCAAAGCGATGGGGCTGACGATACCGATAGTAGGCAGTAATTCCTGGGCGGGAGGCAACCTTATAGGCGAATGCGGCACGGACTGCAACGGGTTGTTCTTCACCGGCAATTATGCACCCGGCAATCCCCAGGGATTGAACAAGGAATTTGTCGAAACCTACATCAAGGCGTACGGCGTTAATCCCGATGAGCCTGCAGCCCTCACCTGGGATGCGGTCCGGCTGCTTGTGCAAGCGATTAAGAATACCGGTGGCTTGACCGGTGATCTGGTACGCGATCGAATAGCGGTGCAGGATGCGTTGGCCAAAGTGAAGGATTTCGATGGAGCAACCGGCAAGATCGGCTTCAATGGCAACGGTGATCCCAGTAAATGTGCGGTAATCGTAAAAATCGACGACAACGGCGTCTTTACTTTCCACGATTCTGTCTGCCCGTGATGCTGGAGTTCTAACTTAACATTCTGGGGACCGTTATGACCGACTCTCGCACAGTATCCGGTGAGATCCTCGTATATCTGAAATCTTTGCAAACGTTGTCCGGCAATGTCGATATTGAAGTAAAAAATGCGACACGAACGGGGCTGCTGCAGGTCCGGCAGGGACGGGTCGTTTCCGCCGAGTGCGGGCGGCTGCTCGGCAATGGAGCACTGCTCACTCTGGCGGCGATCGGGGATGGAGCATATCAGGCGGTGGAATCGGAGAAACCGGCTGCCCGCAATGTTTCATTGACTTTGACCCTGGCGGCGCGTTTGCTCAAAACCCTCCCCAGCTTTTCTCAAGGTATCGACTCCTGCAATGAAGAGGAAAAACTTCAGCAGGCAATTCATCTTTTCTATCAATTTCGCCACAAGGAAGCAGGTTCTCTGCTGGTTGAGATACTCCGCAGCAATCGTTTCTACTATCCGGCATGGCTCTGGCATTCCCGCTTGATGACTCGTGAAGATTATATAAAAAAGGCGCTGAACGAGGCAAAAAAGTGGGGAAACAGCGACCTGGAAATTCAGCTTGAAGCAGCAAAGATCGAATCTCAGCTGGATGGTTCGACGCTTGCGGTAAAACGCTGTTTTTTCTGCTGGTCGGTGGTGAAGGGAAATGAAGGGAAGTGCTCGAATTGCAGCGGCATGTTCCGTTTATCGGGGCACAGTGCGCCTGCTGTGGCAAAAAGTGTGGAACTGGAAAATGCCCTTGCCGCGTATCGACACGAACTGGAATCCTGCCCCGACAATTCCCGAATCGCCTATTGCCTCTGTCTTGGTTTTTATTCGCTGGGAAAAATAGAACAGGCAAGGGACTTTATTGCCAGGGCTCTGAAAATCTCACCGAAAGAACCTCTCTTTGTCAGGACCAGGGTTTTGCTTGGATCGAGTGAAAGCAAAACAGTTCGGACGGCATCCCCAGTGATGCCGGTTCTACCGAAAAAACCGGCTGCCGATGCCCCTGGGAAGACCATTCTGGTAGTGGAAGACAGTCAGACTTCGAGAAAAGTGATAACCATGCTCCTCGAGCGCAAAGGCTACGCGATAATCGAAGCGAAGAATGGTTCGGAGGCGTTGGCGCGGATGGACGATTTCGTCCCGGACCTTGTGTTGCTTGACCTGATGCTCCCCGACATGTCCGGCTATGAGGTTTTGTCAAGAATCAGGCAGAACGCAAAATCTGCCGAGATTCCCGTCATCATGTTGACCGGAAAAAGCAATCCCGCCGACCGGATGAAAGGTTTGCATCACGGCTCGAATGAATACCTTACCAAACCCTTTGATCCAGCCAAGCTGCTCGGTGTGCTGGAAAAATATCTTGATCAACCGGGACAGATTGCCAAAGAATCGAAAGCAGGACAGACGCCGGTGGTCGTCGACAGCCTTCCTCAAGCCCCGTCCCCGCCGGCAGCAGCAGCCGAACCGGTCGTCATAAAAGAAAAACCTGTTCCGTCGGTGATTCCGGCGAGCGGAAATATGCAGAAATCCATCCTGGTTGTTGAGGACAGCCCAACATCCAGGAAAGTAATATCGATGGTCATTGCCAAACGGGGATATACCGTGCATGAAGCGGCAACCGGGGCAGTAGCCATGAGAAAAGCTCAGGAAGGTACGCCAAATCTTGTCCTTCTTGACGCGATGTTGCCGGATATGTCCGGTTACGATATTCTTTACCGGTTTAAGAATGACGAGCAGTTAAAGGGTGTGCCCATTGTCATGCTGACTGCCAAAAATAACCCGGTGGACAGGCAGAAGGGGCTGCAGGGCGGCTCAGTGGCATATTTAACTAAACCGTTTGATCCGGAAAAGCTGCTCGCCGTTATCGACGAGTACATCTGATCTAAAAATTAATCCGGTAATGCCTTGTCATCTCGGTATATTACAGGAAAAAACATCTTGAGTGAACGTATGCCAAGTTTGCCTGATCTCTTCAACCTCATTCAGCATATCGATGCACAGCTTGCAGAAGCCGGCAGTGGTTCTCAATCACTCGACCAGCGTCCGAAATCGATCCCGGAGAAACTGACAAAATATATCCTGGTGAGTGTAGGAGATCTTTATCTGGCAATAGCCATTGAGGATATGTCTGAGGTTGGCCCTCTGCCGACGATTACTTTTCTGCCCAATCTTCCCGCCTGGATACAAGGGATAGTCAATATCCGAAGCGAGATCATCTCCGTCATCGATCTTCCCGGATTTATTGGAAATGATGGAAAAGGCGGGGGAAGCGGAACCCGGTTTGTCGTCTTAAGGCACAAGAAACGGAAAGTCGGTTTTCGGCTGGACAGGATCATCGGCACTGTAGGCCGTTTCAAATCGGATACCAAACCTCTTGATAAGAATCAGAAGAACACGTCCCTTTTTCACTTTGGGTTGCTGGTCGAGAAACAGTTCTATTATGTTCTCGATGTCAGGAAATTATTGACTGCTCCACGGCTTGTCGACTATTACAGGGCCGGTTGATGATGACGATATTATCGGCAGCTGGAAATGATGGCGGATACTGAACACCGGGAAAGAGGACCAAAAAGATGTCAAAAATACTGAGAGCCGAACTCGTTGAAATTTTCATGCAGGAAGCTGTTTCCTATATCCCGGGGATACGGCAAAGCCTTGCGACGCTGGCAGCCGATAAATCGGCAACAGCTGCCCTTCGGGAGTTGCACAGGCTGTTCCATACGATTAAAGGAGCCGCCTCCCAGGTACAGTTAACCGATATCAGCCAGGGGGCAAGGATTGTTGAGACGCATCTCTCCGAACTGCTTGAAGAAGGCAAAGAACTCACCGGACATCATCTGGTCGCCATTGAGCGGATCACCGGCATCCTGAGTGGGCTTATCGAAAACTCCGGTGCCCTGCCGGAAACCGAGGATAATTTTCATGCCCGGGTCGTCGCCTTGTTCAGTGATTGTGGGGCGAGCGGGGAAGACAACCCGGGCCAGACAGAAAGAAAGAACCCGCTTCAGGATGAGCAGCAGGAATGCCTTGAGGCCATCCGTTCCATTATACCACTGCTGCAGGAACTTGCCGGCTGCCTGGTCCCGGGAGGAAAAGGGCTCGAGGATTACAATGCCATGGTATACCGGAAGCTCACCCATGCCGTGGCGGGTTTCACCACTGCGGTCAGGGCGGCCGGGATGGCTCGGCAACACCAGTTGATGCAGGATTTTCAGCTGCTGCTAGGCAAGCTTCATGCGAGTGGAATATGGCAGCAGCCGGAGATTGCCGGGCTTATTGAAGATTATTTCCGTTTTCTCGAAGCTGTGTTCACTCACAGCGATCCCGAAGACACTTTGACCGTACGCCGGGTGAAGGATCAGCTGCGGGCCTTCCATTCACTCCTTGCCGGCCCGGAAGTGCGGCTCGGCACAGACGCTCCCCAGGCCGAATTCAATCTTGATGAAGAGATATTTGCCGCCGCGGAAGCAGATGATGAATCGGTGATCCTGCTCGAACAACTTGTCGACACGGAGTTGCTTGAGGAGACCGATGAGGGCCTGGACGGCGACTCGGACAGGCAGGAAACCGAGCTGGAGGAAGTGCTGCCGGTGAGCGAAGAGCAGCAGCTGTTGCAGGAGATATTCAGGTCTGAGTGCGATGAGCATCTGATTGTCATCAATCGTTCGCTCAACGCCTTGGAGAATCTCGTCAAACACCCTTCCTCGCTTTCTCCCGATGTGCGGGAAACCGTCGGTGTCATGCGCCGGGCAGTCCATACCCTGAAAGGCGCCGCCTCCATGACCGGCATGAACCTGCTGGCCCAGGCAGCCCATTCACTCGAGGACCTGCTCGACTGGCTCCACGACGATGCGATCGAGATCACTCCCCGGGAAGTCCGGATTCTCGCTTCCGGAATCGACATTATCGAACTGTTATCGCAATCTCCGGAAGCAACCGGTTCGGACCATCTGAACCGTCTCACCGTGACGATTGAGGAGCATTTGGCCAAAGCGGCAGGCCGGCCCGAGGAAACTCCGGTTGCGGAAATGATCGACGAAACCGGCGGGGAATTAGCTGAAATAGATGAATTGCGTCATCTGGAGCCTGTTTCAGAGGAAGAGACGCTTGCTCAGCTGCCGGGCGAGTCAGGTGTCGTCAGGGTAAGACTCGACGACCTCGATGAGTTGGTCGGTATCGAGGGTGAACTGGTTGTCGCCCGTGGCGCGGTGGAAAAGATGCTCGATGAGTTCAACCAGACTCTTACCGAGTTTGATACGGTAAAAGAGAATCTGCGGAGGAAATCACAGGAACTGGAGGCGGGATTCGAAGTGAAATCCCTCTACGGTTTCAATCCCGTTTCTCCTGGTGCTTCTGCAGGAGAAACTGCGGAGAGCGATTTTTCTGAATTTGATCCGATTGAACTGGACCGGTATTCACAGCTTAATCTGATAATCAGGTCGCTCAACGAAATAACGGTTGATATCAATTCGATTCATGCGACTTTGGCGTTACTCGCCGGCGATATCCGCGGCCAGGTCAGCAAGCAGCAGTTAACCATGCGTTTGATGCAGGACAAACTCATGCGCATTCGGATGACACCGATGTCTTCCCTCTCCCGGATGCTGTTCAGGACCGTCAGGGAGACTGCCGGAAAGCTGGAAAAGAAGGTCAACCTCGTGATAACCGGTGAAGATGTCTATATGGACCGGTTTGTCTGGACAAAAATTACCGATCCGCTCATGCATATCCTGAGAAATGCAGTTGACCATGGCATAGAGTCGGCGGAACGGCGAGAAGCAGCTGGAAAACCTGAAACTGCGACCATCAAACTGGAGGCCGATCAACGCAGTCGCTTTGTCGTCCTCCGGGTGTCGGACGATGGCGGTGGCGTAGATGTCGCGCGGATTAAGGCAAAACTGAGAAGCGAAGGGCTGGTGGCGGATCCGGATACCTTAAGCGAGAGCGAGTTGATCGAGTATCTTTTTCATCCGAGTTTCACCACCCGGCAGGATGTCAGTACCATCTCCGGGCGCGGCATTGGTCTTGATGTAGTCCGGAAAAATATTCAGGATCTGAGGGGATCCGTGCAGTTGCACAACCGGCCCGGCGAAGGCGTGTCTTTTGAATTTCATATCCCTTTTACCCTGTCGGTAAACCGGGCGGCCATCGTTGCGACGGCAGGCAGGGAATTTGCCGTGCCGCTCCAGGACATTCATCTGGTCAGGCGCTTCAGGGCTGCGGAACTGGAAGCAGAAGACGGTCTGTTTCTTCGCTTCGGAGAAGGTCTCGTGGCAGTGACGAATCTGGGATACTATCTGCAGCTCGAAAACCGGAATACCGAACTGCCTGCGGGCGGCATTGGTCTCTTGGCCATCGTTTTCAAAAGAGGGGAAGAGTTGCATGCGGTATCTATCGAGGAGGTGGTTGAGCAGCGGGAGATCATCGTCAAAGGCCTCGGCAGTCACCTGACCCATGTGCCCGGCATAAGCGGTGTGACGCTCACCGGCTCGGGGGAATTGATACCAATTCTCAATTTGCGGGAACTGGTGGCGATCCAGACACCGGTGATGGGTGAAGACGAACCTCTTCTGCCGTTGGAATTGAACGATCCGCTCAAGGTGCTGATAGTCGACGACTCGATCTCCGTCAGACACAGCGTGGCCCGGCTTGTCGAGAGTCAGGCCTGGAAACAGCAACAGGCGGTGGATGGTGTCGATGCCCTGGCCAAGCTGGAGTGGTTCCTGCCCGATGTCATTGTTCTGGATATTGAAATGCCTCGGATGAATGGCTACGAATTTAAAAGTAACATAAACAACAATGAAGCATTGAGGGATATTCCGGTTATCATGCTGACCTCCAGAACATCGGAAAAACATCAGCAGAAAGCCAGGGAACTGGGTATTCATCACTATATGACCAAACCTTACCAGGAAACAGCCTTCCTAAGGCTCCTGGAGAATATTCGAAGCGGCAGTTTACATTGAATTGCCGACGAGTGAGGCAGGAATGGAGATAAAGCCGGAAGTTGCAACGATACAGGCCAATTCGGATCTTCTGAACGGATATGAACTGTATTGGGTTGTGAGCAGGAATCAGTTGGAATTCATCCTGCAGGATATTGAAGTGTTTCATTCACCGCCTTTTGTTGCCACGGCTCAATACCAGGAAAAAATGCTGCCGGTCATCAGCCTGGAGGACCATTTCGGCCTCGTCGAAAAAAAACGGGGAAGATCGAAAAAATATTTGGTCCTGAAAGCAGCCGATGCCAATCAGGTATTGGTGAGACTCATTATCGAAACACAATTTCTGGTGAAAATGCAGAAACTGGAAGAGGGATTCGCGTCCTTTGGAGCGCTCGCATTGCCGAAAAATAATGTCGATATCCTGGGCGTCTATTCTTTGTCTGCGACTGCCGTGGCTCTTGTGCCGGATATTGCAGGGATCAGCCGCTCCCTGAAACTGCGTGGAGATTTCGCTCTCCAGGAAAGAGTATAAAAAAACAATTGGCCCCTTGCCTGCGATCGGGTGGATTGTTATTAAGTGTGCAAAAATTTACGATACTGCTTTTACCGGCAGGTGTTGCGGAATACTTTACATAAAAGGAATAAGATTATGGCCAGTAAATTGATAATGATAGTTGAAGACAGTCCCACCGATAGAAAAATCGCCGAATCTGTCTGTGCCGATAACGGCTATCGGGTAGTAACCGTAACGGAAGGAGATAAAGCTCTCGCTGCCGCGATCGAGAAAAAACCGGATTTGATCCTGCTCGACGTCATTCTCCCCAATAAAAACGGTTTCCAGGTATGCCGGCAGTTGAAGAGCGATCCGCAGACCAAGGATATCCGGGTGATAATTGTCAGCAGCAAGGATCAGGCGAGCGATAAATTCTGGGGTATAAAACAGGGTGCGGACGATTATATTACCAAACCCTATGATGAGGATGATCTTCTCTCTGCTATTCAGAAGAATATCTGATACTCGAACAAGGATAAGCCCGTGCCGCCGATTGAGACCCTGCTTGTCTTTTTTATGGCCTCGACGCTTCTTGCCCTGACTCCCGGGCCGGATAATCTCTTTGTGCTCGCCCAGGCGGCGCAGCGGGGGAAGATGGCCGGGATTGCGGTGACCGGTGGTTTGTGCACGGGTCTGCTGGTGCATACTGCCGCGGTGGCTTTGGGCGTGGCGGCTGTTTTTCAAGCCTCGTCCCTGGCTTTCTCCCTGTTGAAGTATATTGGTGCGGCCTATCTGCTCTATCTCGCCTGGCAGTCTTTTCGGGCCGGTGCCGATACCGAAGATGGATCGTCGGCCGTAAGAATCGGATTCACCCGGCTGTATGGTCGCGGCATCGTCATGAATGTGACCAACCCAAAGGTCTCCCTGTTTTTTCTGGCCTTTCTCCCGCAATTCACCGATCCGTCGAGCGGGCCCTTGCTCCCTCAGATTCTGGCGCTCGGCCTGCTCTTTATTCTGTCCACCGTCTTGATTTTCGGTGGGATCAGCATCCTTGCCGGTGGCCTCGGGGCGCAGTTCAGGAAATCGGCAAGAGCGCAGGTTATTCTCAATCGACTCGCCGGCACTGTCTTTGTTGCCCTCGCAGTGAAGCTCGCTTTGGCAAGACGCTAACTTGTGGCTGTCCATAAATGGCTATTTTGCCCTAACTCTTCGTTGCTCTCAAAATTTAATCCTCGGAATATCAACTATATGCACCCCAAGGGCATTTCCTGCGGGGCACCTGCGGTTAAATTTATCGAGCGCCTTGATTTAGAACAAAATATTTCATTTCTGGACAGCCACTAACTTCGATATCGCATTTTTAAGAAATACTATGACACATGAGCATCGAACGGTAAAGCCGGGTCGAACGGCCGGCACGGTCGTGACGGATTCGGGTGAAGTCTTGACCCCGCCTTCGGACTGGGCTTTACTGCCCCCGGGAGACGGCCCGCTGACAAAGATTGTTAAAGCAAAAGGACCGACATGGCTTGTTCAGGTGAAGATCGGCAGGCGGTTAATGTCTCAAGGGATATGGGCGAAGAGCGAGCATATCCGGGAAGCCCGAGAGGAGCTGGAGGCAAAGCGCACCGATCCCGGTTATGCCGGAAAACGTGCGCAGGAGCTGGCGAGAAAAGAGAAAAAACATCGGGAATATGTTCAGGAGTTTCACGCGGAGGTCGTGCATTTCCTTGATTTTCACCCGCGATATGCAGACCTCGCCGCGCAACTTGCCCGCTTGGTAACCGAGCACGCCACCCCGGTCGGCAGCGGCACCGTGGCAAGGACCGAGCGGATACCGCTTGCCGAGAGAGCGCGGGCGGCGATAGTCGCCTGGATGCGTCACCAGACCACAGGGTATGACCGGATGGCCATCGCCCGGATCAAGGGACGGCGCAGGGAAGTACGCCGGGAACTGGCGGTTCAGTCGATGGAGATGTTGAAACCCTACCGAAGAGGAGACGAGGTCGGCAGCACATGTCCCTTGCAGCGGGCTCTCCTGCAGTCCCACGCTGCCGGTTGAATGGAGAAACCGGCAGAATGCTGTACATCGGGGCGCTGAGCGGCAACCGTGCCTTGCTGTTCACAGCTGCTTCGTCTCCATTCTCCGGCTGAATTCCTCCGAGGTGAAAGAATAGACCTGGGTGCCGTTGCATTCGACGGCAAAAGATGCGCATACGCTGCCTCGGATGGCTGAGGTCTCGAGATCGGCACCTTGAACCAGTCCGCTCAGCAATCCACCCCTGTAGGCGTCGCCCGCCCCGGTAGGGTCGACGACTCTCTTCGCCTTGAATGAAGGAATGGTCATATTACGACCTTGGGTGTAGATTTTCGAACCGGCCTCGCCGAGGGTAACAATAGTCTTTTTGGCAAGTCCGAGCAGTTCGCCGTTTGTCAGACCGGTTTTATCCTGAATCAGATTGAATTCATAGTCGTTGACGATGAGCAGCATGCAGTCGGTGATGACTTCCCGCAGATCGTCCGGCTGCAACATGGGCAGCGCCTGACCCGGATCGAAGATATAGTCGATGCCGACTTTTTTACAGCGGCGGGGATAATTCACCATGTCGTCGAGATTGCCGGGAGAAACCAGCAGTAATGAGTTTTGCGGATCGAGGCTTTCGATGTCGAGACCGGATGAAAATTTCATCGCCCCCGGGTTGAACCCGGTGATCTGATTGTTGGCCATGTCGGTAGTAATATAGGCACCGGCGGTCAATTCCTCAGGGATCACTTTTATACCATCTTTTGCGATGTCATTTTTCTCAAGCCATTCGAAATATTTGTGGTGGTCACTGCCGATTGTCGCCGAGATGACAGGATTTTCCCCCATAAGTTTCAGAGCATAACCGATATTGCCTGCGGTACCGCCGTAGTTTTCCGTCACGCCGTTTACCTGAAAGCAGACATTGAGACTATGAATTTTATCAGGCAGAATATGATCTGAAAATTTCTCCGAAAAATTCATAATGCGATCGTAGGCAAGGGACCCGGATACTATAATGTTTTTCATTGTATAAACCTTAAATGTTGAATTGAGAGAGTGGGTGTCAACGATGAAGGACAGTTTCTATTACTCACTTGAGAATTTCAACAATTAGTTTGCCTGAAAAAATAAAAAGCGATGGAGAGTAACCTTCACCAGCACCACATTTTCCCGATCAGGCTTTTGGTGTGTACCGGTGAACAATTATGATGGAGATGGAAATCATTTCTTGTGCGGTGATTGATCAAAAAATTTTATTGTGGTAAAAAACATTTTTGTTACATAAAACCATGCCAAGCTACACAAAACGGAAAATGCTTCATCAATGAATTCAGATTTTGTATACGATTCTCCTTGAGTTTTAGAAAGGAGTTTGTTACGCAAAGGAGGGACAGGCGCAGGAGTCCCGCCGTAGCCGGCGTAATCGAGTAAATGTATATTATCAATAACTTGTAGATATATGCATGTTTTCTGAAATGATGAGAGTTGCGTGTTCCAGGCAGATTTTCCCGGAGTTCGGAGAGAGGGAGTACGCACAAGGAGTGGCAATGAGTCAGGGGATTCCGGTCCAGAGGTCCATGGGCTGAATCTTAAACATAATCAAACCAAGGAGATGAGGATGAAAAAGCTGTCGTTGTTTGTCGCTGTGGCACTCGCAGTATTCACTTTTACCGCTGGAGCCGCGTTTTCCGCGGATACCCTCTCTGAAATCCAGAAGCGTGGAAAACTGAGAGTCGGGATGGAGCCGGGTTATATGCCTTTTGAGCTGACCAACCAGAAAGGAGAGATTATCGGTTTCGACGTGGATATGGCCAAAAGAATGGCTGCCGCCATGAAGGTTGAGCTGGAACTGGTCTCCACCGCCTGGGATGGTATCATTCCCGCGCTGCTCACCGGCAAGTTTGATATCATCATGTCGGGCATGACCCTTACCCAGGAAAGAAATCTGAGCGTAAATTTTGCCGATCCCTACATCCTCATCGGTCAGTCCATCCTGATCAAGAAGGAGCATGCGGATGCGGTGAAATCCTATACGGATCTGAACGATGCAAAATATACGGTAGCCTCCAAACTGGGAACAACCGGCGAGCAGGCGACTAAGAGGCTGATCGGCAACGCCAAGTATATTTCCTATGAAACCGAGCAGGAAGGCGTCATGGAACTTGTCAATGGCAAAATCGATGCCTTCATCTACGATCTTCCTTTCAATGCAATTGCCGTAAGCCAGAAAGGCCAGGGCAAAATTGTTCATCTGGCCGAACCTTTCACCAAAGAACCGCTGGCCTGGGCGATCCGCAAGGGCGATGTCGATTTTCTCAACTGGCTCAACAATTTTATGAGTCAGATCAAGTACGACGGAGTATATGATAAGATTTATCAAAAATGGTTCCAGGATGATGCCTGGTTGAAGGAAATCCAGTAAACCGGAAAGGATTGATACATTGAAAGCCACAAATGAAACGTGGCCCTGGAAAATCTTGCTGGCGGTTATCCTTCTTTTGGTAGCCGCCGGCACCTGGGGTGCGGTGCAACAGATTGACTACCAATGGCGCTGGAACAGAGTGCCGCAGTATTTTGCCTACGTCGCCGAAGAAGCACAGAAGACCCCCTTTGACGGCAAGGTTGTTGCCATTGTCGAAAAGGGTGAGAATGCACTTGTCACTGTAGCTTCCGAAGGTTCCGAGAAGGTTGAACTCACTGTCACCGACAACACCCTCAAGGTCTCCGAGGGTGAGGACCTGTTTGCCGGCGACACGGTCGGGTTTTCAAAAAGCTGGCGACTCGGTCCGCTGATGTTCGGGTTGTGGACCACCCTCTGGCTGTCTGCAGTATCCAGCGTATTCGGTTTATTTCTCGGCCTGATCACCGGCCTTGCCAGGGTATCGAAGAATTTCACCCTGCGGGGCATTGCGATTATCTATGTCGAATGTATTCGCGGCACACCGCTTCTTGTTCAGATTTTCATTGCCTACTTTTTCCTCGGAACCGTCTTTGATCTCAGCCGCAACGTCTGCGGAGTGGGCGCTCTGGCACTGTTTGCCGGGGCCTATGTCGCGGAAATTGTCCGCGCCGGAATTCAATCGATTTCGAAAGGCCAGACGGAGGCTGCACGGTCGCTGGGGATGACGAAATTCCAGACGATGTGGGATATTGTTCTGCCTCAGGCGTTCAAACGCATCCTGCCGCCCCTGTCCGGTCAGTTTATCAGCCTGATCAAGGACTCATCTCTTGTTTCAGTCATCGCGATTACCGATCTGACAAAATCGGGAAAGGAAATCATCACCTCCACCTTTGCCACTTTTGAGATCTGGATTGTTGTTGCCGCGATGTATCTCCTGGTGACCTCAATTCTGTCGCAACTTGTTTTCTATATGGAACGGAGGCTTGCCGTCAGTGATTAAAGCGGAAAACGTAGTAAAAATCTTCCCTGGACATTCGGGTGTGGTCAGGGCGGTGGATGGGGTCTCGACCGAAGTGGCCCGGGGCGAGGTTGTTGTCATTATCGGCCCTTCCGGTTCAGGAAAATCAACGTTTCTGCGCTGTATAAACGGCCTGGAAGCTTTTACCGAAGGACATATCATCATCGATGGTGTCGATCTTGCCGACAGGAAGACCAACATCAACAAGGTGCGGGCCGAAGTAGGCATGGTGTTTCAGCAATTTAACCTCTTCCCCCATAAGACGGTTCTGGAAAATCTCACTCTGGCCCAGTGTCGGGTGAGAAAACGCAGCAAAAAGGAAGCCGAGGAAAAAGGCCGTATGCTGCTTCGCAAGGTCGGTATTCACGAAAAAGCGGATGAGTACCCTTCCCGTCTCTCCGGAGGGCAGCAGCAGCGTGTGGCCATTGCCCGGGCTCTGGCGATGGACCCGAAGATTATGCTTTTTGACGAACCTACCTCGGCACTCGATCCGGAAATGGTCGGGGAAGTACTTGATGTCATGAAGCAGCTTGCCAGAGAGGGGATGACCATGATGGTCGTTACCCATGAAATGGGATTTGCCCGTGAGGTGGCCGACCGGGTCATCTTCATGGATGAGGGGAAGGTGGTTGAAGTGGGTACACCGGAGCACTTCTTTACCAGTCCCCGGGAGGAGAGGGCCAAACTTTTCCTCAAACAGGTTCTTTAAGTGAGAGTGCAGTACGATCTTTATATTTTATAGAAAGATTATTTATTTAATACATAACTACTAGGAAGAGGTGTCGGGATGCGAGTGTGGAAAGCGCTGCTGGCCGTAATGTTGCTGGGTGTTGCCGGTACAGCCTACGGTGCGGACAAGGAGATGAAAGTCGGTTTTGTGTACGTTTCCCCCATCGGGGATGCAGGGTATTCGTATTCTCATGATGTCGGACGGCAGGCCGTCGAGGCTATGCCGGGAGTGACGACCTCGTATGTCGAGGCGGTACCTGAAGGTCCGGACTCGGAGAGGGTCATCCTGAATATGGCCAGAAAGGGATTCGATGTAATTTTTGCCACCAGTTTCGGCTACATGGATCCGATGCTGAAGGTCGCCAAGCAATTCCCGGACACCACCTTCATGCATTGTTCCGGTTTTAAGATGGCTGACAACATGGGCAATTATTTTGGCCGTATGTATCAGCCAAGGTATCTTTCCGGGATGCTCGCCGGAGCCATGACCAAGGGCAATGTCCTCGGCTATGTTGCGGCATTTCCGATTCCGGAAGTCATCCGCGGCATCAACGCCTTCACTCTTGGTGCCCGGTCGGTAAATCCGGACGCAATCGTGCGGGTTGTCTGGACCAAAACCTGGTATGATCCGGCAACCGAGAAAGAAGCGGCAAAATCGCTGCTTGACGTCGGTGCCGACGTCATCGCCCAGCATCAGGATTCGCCGGGACCGCAGGAGGCTGCACAGGAGAAAGGTGTCTATTCGGTCGGCTATAATTCGAATATGGCCGCTTTTGCCCCCAAAGCCCATCTGACTGCGCCGGTGTGGAACTGGGGACCTTATTACACCAAAGTAGTCGAGGAAGTGCGCAACGGTACATGGAAACCGGAAGCGGCCTGGCCCGGAATGGCTGAAGGGGTTGTCGATCTGGCGCCGTTCGGCCCGATGGTTCCCCAGGATCTGCAAGATAAGGTAAATGCGGAAAAGGCGGCAATCATTGCCGGTACCCAGAAGATCTTTGTCGGACCGATCAAGGACCAGAAAGGTGAGGTGAAGATCGCGGAAGGAGTTGTCGCGACAGACGCCGAACTCCTTGGCATGACGTGGTTTGTTGAAGGCGTCGTCGGTACTACCGAATAATCAACCGCCCTGGCAACAGGGCCTATGAAATACCACCCTGATGCATTGGATGCGTGTTATCAAGAGACAGGAGCCCCTCGGTGTGGGGGGCTCCTGTCTTGTTTTATTTACGGCTCTGGCTCTTTCTCTGCTGCTGAGCTCCTTTCTTTTATATCTCGGAGGGACTTCACCCATTCAGGGAATGAAAGTGCTGTTTCAAGGCGCTTTCGGATCCCGGTGGGCTTTGGAAGACAGTGTTTTGAAAGCCATTCCGATTTTCCTGTGCGCTCTCGGGGTGGCTGTCGCCTTCCGTTTGAAGATCTGGAATATTGGCGCGGAAGGACAGTTTGCTCTCGGTGCAATCGGCGCAACATGGATTGCCTTGTCGTTTCCCGATTGGCCGAAAATTGTCCTTATCCCGGCAATGATCTGCCTGGCCATGGTTGCCGGCGGACTGTGGGGACTGATTCCGGCCATCCTCAGGCAAAAACTCAGAACCAATGAAATCATCGTCACCCTGATGATGAACTACATCGCTATTCTGATCCTCGATTACCTGGTGTACGGGGTGTGGAAGGATCCGACCAGCTTTGGTTTTCCGATGACACCGACTTTTTCAGAGCAGGCGATTGTCGGAAAGATCGGCGGTACCGCGATAAACTGGGGTTTGACGCATTGCCTTATTCTCGGCATCCTGTTCTGGATATTCTTCAGATTCACCCGGACCGGCTTTGAAATAAAGGCCAGCGGGGATAATGTCAGGGCGGCGCGGTATGCCGGATTGCCTTATGACAGGCTGGTGATGCTGGTCATGGTGCTGAGCGGCGCTCTTGCCGGGTGGGCCGGTTTTCTCGAGGCTTCGGCGACGGTGAATCGACTTCAGCCGAGTATCATGGTCGGCTACGGTTATACTGCAATCGTCGTCGCCTGGCTGGCAAGACTGCATCCTCTCAGTATCGGCATAGCCTCGATTCTTCTGGCCGGTCTGCGGGTCGGCGTCGAGAGCCTGCAACTCGACCTCCAGGTTCCTGCGGCATTCGGCGGCATTCTCGAGGGGCTGATACTTCTCACCGTCCTTGCCGGCGGTCTCTTCACCCACTACCGGCTGGTCTTTGGGAGGAAATAAATGACTGCTGAAATCATTATTGCCCTGCTGGCCGCCACGGTGCAATCCGGGACGCCTATCCTCTACGCCACGTTGGGCGAGATTTTCACCGAAAAATCCGGAGTGCTGAATCTTGGCGTGGAAGGGGCCATGATCCTGGGGGCACTTACCGGCTTTATCGTTGCCAGAACCACCGGCAGTCCGGCACTCGGTTTTTTTGCCGCCGGGCTGGTCGGTTCGCTCGCTACTGCCATTCACGGCGTGGTTTGTCTGTGGTTTCAAGGGAACCAGGTGGTTTCCGGGCTGGCCCTGACAATTCTCGGGGTGGGGCTCGCCAATTACCTCGGGTCCGGCTATGTCGGCATGTCGGCTCCCGGCTTCAATCCCCTGACCATTCCGGGGCTGGCCGATCTTCCCGCGATCGGTCCGATCTTTTTTCAACATGACCTGCTGGTATATTTGAGTTATCTTATTCCACCACTGATGTGGCTGTTTTTCGCCCGGACCCGTTTCGGCCTGGGGATGCGGGCTGCAGGAGAATATCCTGCTGCGGCCACCGCCGCAGGATTGAACGTGGTTGCCTATCGCTGGTTGGGGATACTGGTTGGCGGGTTTTTCATGGGCCTCGGCGGGGCATACCTGTCGCTTGCATACACCCATCTGTGGACCACCAACCTTACCGCAGGAAGAGGGTGGATTGCCGTGGCGCTGGTGATTTTTGCCTTCTGGCGGCCGGGCAGAGCGGTCTTCGGAGCCTACCTTTTCGGGGGAATCATGGCCATGCAGCTCCGTCTGCAGGCCTCGGGAACCCAGGTGCCTTCCTCGATATTGCTTATGCTCCCCTATGTCCTGACGGTTTTTGTGCTGGTTCTTTCCTCATGGCGGAAAGGGACCAGCGACCAGCCGGCGGCACTTGGCATCAATATAGAGCCGGCCGATTAAACAGAAGAGGCAGTACATATCCTTATTTTTAGAGAGGAAACATAATGTCGACAAATGCAACATATCGAAAAACCTACCCGATCTCCTGGGATCAGCTGCACCGTGATTCCAAGGCGCTCGCCTGGCGTCTGTTGAATATGGACTATTTCAAAGGGATCATAGCCATAACCAGGGGCGGTCTGGTTCCGGCTGCGATCATCGCAAGAGAACTCGATATCCATCTGGTCGATACCATCTGTATTTCCAGCTATGACTGGAAAGACAAGAAGGGCGATGCCGATATCCTGAAAAAATTCGACGGCAACGGCGAAGGCTGGCTGCTGGTCGACGATCTCGTCGATACCGGCCGCACCGCACAGCTTGTCCGGCAGATTGTCCCCAAGGCCCATTTTGCCACAGTCTATGCAAAACCTGCCGGGCGGCCCCAGGTCGATACGTATATCACCGAGGTGAGCCAGGATACCTGGATACTCTTTCCCTGGGATACCGAATCGCAGTTTGTCTCACCGCTTGCAGGTAAAGAGAGACCCTGAAAATGGTCGGAACACCGCCGCTTATCCGGTTGGAGGGAATCTCCAAATCCTTTGGTACGGTCCAGGCCAACCGGGACGTGTCCCTCACTATCGAGCAAGGAAAAGTTCTTGCCCTGCTCGGTGAGAACGGGGCCGGCAAATCGACGCTGATGTCGATTCTCGCCGGTCAGCTGCAGCCGGACAGCGGCGCTATCTTTCTGCAAGGCCGGCAGGTGACTCTTGCCTCCACGGAAAGAGCGATCAAGGCCGGAATCGGCATGGTCTATCAGCACTTCAAGCTGGTCGACGCCATGACCGTTGCCGAGAATATCTTTCTCGGACATCAGTCGGACATCTGGCTGAACTGGACGCGCATGCACCGGGAAGTCACGATGCTTGCCGAACAGTACGGGATGAATGTCAATCCTGCCGCGAGAATCGGCGATCTGTCGATGGGCGAGAGGCAGCAGGTCGAGATCCTGAAACTCCTGCACCGCAAGAGCACTATTCTTATTTTTGACGAACCGACCGCCGTTCTCACCCCCCATGAGGCCGAAAACCTTTTTGCGACCATGAAACTGATGACCGCAAGCGGCAAAGGAATCGTCTTTATCAGCCATAAGCTCGAAGAGGTTATGGCGATCGCCGATTCCATTGCCATCCTCAGACGCGGCCGGATAGTCGACACGATTGCGGCAGCCGATGTCGGTTCCGCCGCCGAACTCGCCGAACGGATGGTGGGACGGGAAGTTCTGCTGCAGGTGGACAGGGTGCCGCAGGAGCCGCGGCAGATCGTCCTTAAGGTGCATGATCTGCAGGATTCCGTCTTATCGAACGTCGACATGGAACTTCGCCAGGGTGAGATTCTGGGTCTTGTCGGCGTGGCCGGCAATGGCCAGAAACAACTGGTGGAAACCATCTGCGGCCTGCGAAAACCCGCTGCAGATAAAGTTCGCATCCTGGGGATGGAGTGGCGAAAGTTCTTTGCCGGGGCGGAATGGGAAAGGACGTTATCCTACATCCCGGAAGACCGGCAGGGGCTGGCCACATGCCAGGGCCTGACCCTGATCGACAACTTTCTCCTGACCACCCGGGGCGGGTTTGCACGGGGCCCATGGCTGATGCGGCATACAGCCGAGGAAAAAGCGGCCAGACTGATCGAAGAATTTGATATCCGGCCGCCGAACCTCTCAGCCTTTGCCTGGCAGCTATCCGGTGGCAATCTCCAGAAAATGGTGCTGGCCCGGGAGTTTTACCGCAAGCCCCGGTTGATTGTCGCCGAACAGCCGACCCAGGGCCTCGATATCGCAGCGGCCGAGGATGTCTGGAATCTGCTGCTGAAAGCCAGAGAGGCGGCCGGTATTCTGCTCGTAACCGGCGATCTTTCAGAGGCGCTGGCCCTCTCCGATCGCATCGGCGTGATGTATAATGGCAGAATAGTCGATCTTTTTCCCGTTGAGGACGAAGAGAAAGTAGCCCTTATCCCCCAGATGATGGCCGGACTCGGACCATGATATGGCAAGCTCTTTTTTCCCGAAAATAATTATCGGAATTATCGGTCTGGTCCTCATGGCTGTCCCGGTAATTGTGTTTCTGTTGATCCGGTCACGACGCGCGGTATCTATTGCCCTTGATGCCGCCAGGCATGAAAACATCGTTCTTGCCGAGAACGCGGGGAAGTTTAAGGAACTTTTCGACATGGCGCCTTACGGCTGTGCGGTGAACGATCTGCAGGGCCGGTTTCTTATGGTAAACAGGGAATTCTGTCGCCGGTTGAACATCCGTGAAGAGGATGTTATCGGCCATACCGGGTTTGAAATGGGTTTTTTCTCGGATGCCGAGGCGTGGGAAGAGGCCAAAGAGGAGATCGAGAAAACCGGGGAAATCACAGGCCGGGAGGTTATAGTCGGCTCGGCTCTGGGACCGGCACACGCCATCTATTCCGGCAGGATGGTTGATTTTGCCGGTGAACGGGTGGTAATGACGACGACTGTCGATATCACCGACAGGCGAAGGGCGGAGGAAGCCCTCCAGGCAAGTGAAGAAAGTTTTAACCGTTTGTTTCATTCCGCCCCGATTCCCATGGCATTCGCCTTCGATGTCGGTGGCTACCGGGCCACCACCTGGAATGAAAGCTGGTACCGGACCTTTGGCTACAGCAGGGAAGAGGCTGACGGCAGGAGCGGCCTGGATATCGGTCTTTGGGTCGATCCGGAGGATCGCCGCCGATTTCTGACAAGCGTCCTGCAGCAGAATGTCGTTACCAGACTTGAAGTGCCGTTGCGCTGTAAAGACGGATCGCTTCGAAACTGCGAGGTGTATGGTCGTTTTATCGGCAAGCCGGGCCACCAGATCCTGGTGGCCGCCTACCATGATGTAACCGAGCGAATACGGGCCGAGGAGGAGCGCCAAAAGCTCCAGGGCCAGCTGGCTCAGTCGCAGAAGCTGGAGTCTATCGGCCAGCTGGCCGGTGGAGTGGCACATGACTACAATAACATGCTGGGGGTGATCCTCGGGCATGTCGAACTGGCCCTGTTAAAAGCCGGTTCGGAACATCCTCTGGCCATACATCTTCGGGAAATTCAAAAGAGCGCCAAGCGATCGGCGGAGCTCACTCAGCAGCTGCTTGCTTTTGCCAGGCGTCAGACCATAGCCCCTGTTGTCCAGGACCTCAATACTGCGGTAGCAGATACCCTGCAGATGCTGTGCTGGCTGATCGGCGAAAATATAGAGCTGAAGTGGCATCCCGGCAAAGGATCTTTCCCGGTGAAGATCGATCCCAGCCAGCTCGATCAGATGATGGTTAATCTGTGTGTCAATGCCCGTGATGCAATCAGTGGTGCAGGACAAATTACTATCGAGACTGAAATGATTTCCCTGGACGCTGCTAAGTGTGCGGCAAGTTCATTCATGAAGCCCGGAGACTATGTATTGCTGACAGTCGGCGACAACGGCTGTGGAATCGATAAAGAGACCAAGGCAAAAATATTCGAACCCTTTTTTACCACCAAGGGGCTTGGGCAGGGGACAGGGCTCGGTTTGGCCACAGTCTACGGTATAGTCAAACAGAATAACGGGTACATCAATGTCGACAGCGAGCCCGGACAAGGGACTCTCTTTCAGATATATCTGCCTCGGTGCGACGGTGCCGAAAAGGTGACGAGAGCGGTGGATGAGCCGCGGGGCGTGGCAGGGAACGGCGAAATAATCCTTCTGGTGGAAGATGAGGCGGCCCTTCTGGCGATTAATACCACCATGCTGGAGGATCTGGGCTATAGAGTACTCCCTGCAGGAACGCCCAACGAGGCAATTCGCCTGGCTGAGGTCAACCAGGGCGTTATCGATTTACTGATGACCGACGTTGTCATGCCCGAAATGAACGGGCGTGAGTTGGAACGGCGTATTCGCCTGGTAAACCCGGATATCAGGTGCCTGTTCATGTCCGGGTATACCTCTGACGTTATTTCCCATCATGGTGTTCTTGAAGAGGGGGTAAGTTTTATTCAGAAACCGTTTGCCATGAAAAATCTGGCAGTGAAGGTCGGCGAGGCCCTTGGCAGAAAGGATCAATGAGGGAAACCTCGAAGAGAGACTCACACGTTCAATGAATTCCAGGGGGTGGGGCGGGCAGCCACTCAAGGATCCGGCCCTGGCCGTAAGAAAATTTGATTATGTATTCCGCAAAATAATAATCGAGATCGCCTTCCGGCGGACCACTGTAGCTGGCGAGGAACATCTCCGCCATTGACATGATAATTTCTTTGTTCGGCCCGGCAACCACCATGTTGTCGATGGTATGTTCGCCGAGAGTATTGACAATAAATCTGACCATAGTGCCTCACCGAAAGTATATTGAGGGTTTTGAGGAACTTTAAGTTTTCAGGCAATAAGATCGATCCCGCTCAATTCCGATTTCTCGGCCAACTCTTTAAGGTGCGCTCGCTGGACTGTTGCAACTATCGATTCTATTACGGCTGCCATGGTTCGGGTCTGGAGATCGAATTCGACACCACAGACATATTCGATCCCGCTTTTTTTTCTGATTCTGCTGAGATGTTTTACGGTTCCGCCAATGCTTGCCCGAAGTTCATCATCCAGATAGAGCTTGGTCAAATAGGGGTCGTTGATTTTGAACATCTTCTGGTTATCTTTTGAAACAGAAAACGACATGCCCTTGACACTGATATCGACAGGCGCGGCGACCAGATCGGGCGACTCTTCATCGGCCGCAATAGACATGACAAAATTCAGGTTTTCAGGCACTTTTGCTCGGAATTCCCGGGCATTTCGCACTAGTCTGGCAAGGACCGGGAAGGCGAGGCGCAGAACCGGGATGTCCTGAACCTTGGCTAATTCTTCAAAACTTGAACCCATTTCAACGGCAAAGGTGCTGGTAAACATTCGTATGACGATAAAGCGGGAATGGCGCAGATGGAGGTTGCCGAGGCCAGGTTCGAGAGGAAGGGTGACAATATGGCTCAGGTCGGTTAAATATTCACCCTGTTCATAATCCGGCTGGACAAAGACTGCTTCTCCATCGACTTCGTCTTCAATGAGGTCCGGGAGATCGTCCTTGAGCCTTGAGAAGTAAACCCTGGGCATGCCGTCGAGTTCCACCTCAAGCACTTTCTCGTCAAACAGTGCTGTCTGCAGGTAAGGCAGGATTTTTTCCTTATCGGTTATAATTTCACCGTTGTTCAATGCCGTTTCCAGGATTTCGTCGGAAAAGATCTCGCCGGGGAAGAAATGCTGCAACTGCCTTTTGATTTCTTCTGTCATTGGCCTGTTGAACAAGAGAGATTGATACCGGATACGTTTGTAAACCGAAGGACCATTAGTATGAAGCCTATCATAACTTACAAAAAAGTGAAGAAGTGCTTTGTTGGCGCTTGCCAATCACTCAGGACTGCCCAAAATTCGCCGGGCAGTATCGAATATATACACTTTTTCCTGAAGAGATCATTGTTTTTTTGGATCATGAGTGAGCCCTTTTTCCGGGAAAAGTATTTTAACCGTCAGCCATAATCAGGAATGAAAAGCCAAAATGAAACAACTCAATACCCCTCGAATGGATCAATGCATCGGCTGCCACTCGTGTTCTCTCGCCTGCGCGCGTCAAATATATAAGAAAATTTCGTGGGATACCGCAGGAATCCGCATCCATTCCACCGGCGGTCTGTCGACTGGTTTTGCTGCGGCGAGGTGCCTGGCCTGCGATCCGGCCCCCTGTGCCGAAGTCTGTCCGACCGGAGCCTATTCCCGGCGTCCCGGTGGCGGAGTTATCGTCAAACAAGTCCTTTGCATCCAGTGTGGAAAATGTGTGGAGGTTTGCCCTTTAGATGCGATCTATCAGGATCGGAGCGGCAGGGTCTATGTTTGTATCCACTGTGGACACTGCGTTCAATTCTGTCCGCAGGATTGTCTGGAGATGGTTGAGAACGGCAGTGCCCAGGAGGTGTCCATATGATAAGGGAAGAGTTTCGGGTCCTCCTGGTCGATGTCTCGACGGGCAAGGGTAAGATCGTCCTCCTCGGCGGCCGTAATGCGGTCGCCGGCGGAAGTGGCCTGGCTGCACTCCTTTTTTCCAAATACGGCCATCCGGGACTTGCCTGGAACGACGAGGCGCAGCCGCTGATTTTTGCCATCGGGCCTCTGACCGGCTACTTCCCGCTGATGAGCAAGATGGTCTGCTCGTTCAAGTCCAATTATCATAACGAGTATACCGAGAGCCATGCCGGGGGGCGGGCGGCACTTTCTCTGCGGTTTGCCGATCTCGACGCGCTGGTGATCAGCGGTCGGGCAAAGCGGCTTTCATGCCTCAGCATCGGTGCAAACCATCTGGAGGTAAAAGATGCCTCCTTCCTGAAAGGGATGGATGCCGAACGTTCCGGTAAACTTATCCGCCGGATGTTCAAGGACAGCAGCGGACACAGGTCGATTCTGCGGATAGGGCCCGCCGGCGAAGAGGGACTGGCAATGGCCTGTATCAATGTTGATACATACCGTCATTTTGGCCGGATGGGTGGTGGTGCGGCGATGGGAGCCAAGAAACTCAAGGCGATCGTCATCCATGGCGACACCGATTTCAATCTACCGGCCGGTAAGGGATATGCAGCCAAATACAAGGAGATGTATAAGGCGGTAACCTCAACCGATATGATGCGAAAGTATCATAATTTAGGCACCCCGGCAAACCTGCAGACCCTGAACGATATTTCTTCCCTGCCCTGGAATAACCTGCAGCAGACCAGCGATCCCCGGATAACATCAATTGACGGAGGGGCCTTTGCCGATGAAACTTTGCTCAGAAACGGCGCCTGTTCGGGCTGTCCGGTAGGGTGTATTCATATCGGCTATATCCGGGAAAAAACTGCGGCAGACAACCGTTATCACTATCACCAGGTAGCCTACGACTATGAACCGATTTTTGCCGCCGGAACCATGCTGGGGGTAACCAAACCCTTTGATGTCCTGCGCATTCTCGATGTCATGGAAAAGGTGGGGCTGGACGCCATGTCCGGCGGCGTTGCCCTTGCCTGGGCAACGGAAGCAACCGGACAGGGACTTGTTTCGGTAGCTGAGACTCTCGTTCCTCTCAGTTTTGGCGATGCCGACGCTTACCGGCAGGCGGCAAACCATTTGGGCCGAGGGAGCAACGAATTTTATCGGCTCCTGGGCCAGGGCACCCTCAAGGCGGCCGAAGTGTACGGGGGTGGAGATTTTGCCTGCGTGCTCGGTCAGGAAATGGCCGGCTATGCCACCGGAGAGTTGTTTTTTGCCGCCCAGACTCTCGGTTTTCGCCATTCGCATCTGGATACCGGCGCATACAGCTACGATCAGAAAGACAACAGCCGGGACATCGGCAAAGCGGTCGACTTCCTGATGGCCGATGAGCCTGGACGGGCCTTTCTCACCTCCATGGTCGGTTGTTTATTTGCCAGATCGGTTTACTCGGAGGATCAGTTGGCGGAATGCCTTGATGTGGTGGGTTTTCATACTCTTGCAGCAAATATTCCGGAAACTTCCGAAAGCATCAGGCAATTGCGCTGGAAGGTCAGGGCACAAACCGGATTCAAGCCCGAGAATTTCAGTATTCCCAAACGCTTTTATCAGGTCAAGACATGGAAGGGGCAGATTGACGGCAGCTATCTCAACAGCTTAAAGGAAGAGTATGGCCGGCGGATCATGGCGCTTATCGGGGTAGATGAACAGCCGGAATAACTCCTTCTCCTGCAGGAGGCTGTCCGAGAATGCCCTTTTCCCCCATATCTTTGTTAAACTCGAAAAAATTATCCTCGGAATATTAAATATATGCCTCCGGTAATTTTTTCGAGTTTGCCTCGATCTGTGAGAAAATTGCTATTCTCGGACAACCTCCTGGCCGCCTCTCGACAAGGCGGATCTCGGTAGTCCGGGAATCCGCCTTGTTTGTATTGTGGAGAAATTACAGCAGATCGGCGATGGCTTCTCGTTCCGAAACCAGTTCCTGTTCCGTTGCCGTCATCATTTTTCTGGCAAATTCGCTTACTTCCAGGCCTTTAACTTCCTTCCATTCGCCATTTTCACAGGTGATCGGGAAGGAGTACATGATATTTTGATCGATACCGTAGCTGTTGCCGGCACTGAATACACCCATGCTGACCCAGTCGCCGTTCGAACCGAGAGCCCAGTCACGCATATGATCGATGGCGGCGGAAGCGGCGGAAGCGGCACTGGAAGCACCACGGGCTTTGATGATTGCCGCACCGCGCTGCTGGACGGTCGGAATGAATTCTTTCACATACCAGTCGTTGTCGACTTTCTCTTTAACGGCAGCGCCATCAACTTTTGCATAGCTGATGTCGGGAAACTGGGTGGCTGAATGGTTGCCCCATACCACCATCTTTTCTACCTTGGTGGAATGGCTGGCGGTTTTTGCAGCTATCTGAGACAGGGAGCGGTTATGGTCGAGGCGCATCATCGCGGTGAAGTTCCGGGGGTTGAGATCCGGGGCGTTTTTCATGGCGATAAGAGCGTTGGTATTGGCCGGATTACCTACAACCAGGACTTTTACATTGCGACTTGCGTGGTCGTTGAGAGCCTTGCCTTGAACAGTGAAGATCGCACCGTTGGCCTTGAGAAGGTCGGAACGTTCCATGCCGGGACCACGAGGTCTGGAGCCGACGAGGAGGGCGAAATCGACATCTTTGAAGGCGATGTTTGGATCATCGGTGGCGACAATGCCTGCGACCAGCGGGAAAGCACAGTCATTCAGTTCCATGACCACACCCTCGAGGGCTTTCATGGCCGGTGGAATCTCGAGAAGCTGAAGTATGACCGGCTGGTCTTTTCCTAGCATATCTCCGGCTGCGACACGGAAAATAAGGGAGTAGCTGATCTGACCGGCTGCACCGGTAATTGCGACACGTACTGGGGTTTTCATTTGGTCCTCCTGGAAAGAGTTTGAGATTGTATCACAAAAACATCTCCTTATGAAAAGGCATAGCCAAGATACCATAATGTTTGTAAGGAATCTAGCGCAAGCGGCAAATGAGGAGGTATTTTCGTATCAGTAGTGCTGATAGCAAGTATAACTCAATAAAACATTGTGATTCTCTAGGCTTTTCATTAAAAATCACCGCCATTTATTTAAATATTATAAATATTTCTGGCCGACAAAAAAACCTGTCATGGGCTGTTATTTGCCCGGTAACTTGTGCTATTCTCATTCTAGGGAATAAAAAGAAGAAATTTTCTCGGAGCACAAGCAATACCATGGCAGAAACGGAAAAGTCGGATACAGGCCAGGACAGCGGGAAAGGTTTTCGCTGGAAACCGGACAGAGGTGTTCTGTATGGGATTCGAGAAAAACTTATTATAATCTTTATTGTCATAAAAGTCCTTCCGCTTATCGCCATTGCGCTCTTTGCCGCCCGGCAGATTGCATTTTTAGGCAATACCGTCAAACAGCAATCGGAGCAGATGGTCGGGGACACCCGGGAACTGGTAACCGAAATCGGCACACTGGCTTCCGAGAGTTCGATCCGGGCTCTTGATCTGAAAGCCCGGGAGAGCATTGAACGACTCACCACCGACACCGCCATGGGTGTGGCGAGTTTTCTCTATGATCGCGACGGCGATATTCTTCTTGCCGCCCAACTTGCCGCAAATGAATCTGTTTATCGGCAATTTCTTGCCATTCGCACAAAAGCAGTGATCCGGCACCGCGACTGGCGGCTCAGTGAGGATGGGACTCGCTGGCTTCCCCCTGAGCCCGTACCGGCAATCGACCATGATGTCCAGGCCTCGGTGCCGGATAATAAAAAGGATTTTCATTACCGGCGGCCGCAACATTTTCCCGGGGCAGGATTGCAGCCGCTTTATCACGAGATGACCTTTGTCGATCTCGAAGGTCACGAGAATATCAAGGTTTCTGCAACCGACCTGCTGGCCACTCGCAAAAGCGATGTTTCCCGGAAGGAAAACACCTGGTGTCGGGCCGAGACATATTTTGCCGAACTGGCGGATCTGAAGCAGGGTGAAATCTATGTTTCCAGGGTAATCGGCCCCTATGTGTCATCGGACCTTATTGGTCCCTATACTCCGGAGCGGGCAAAGAAGGGCAATAAGCCCTTTGCCCCGGAAAAATCGGGATACGCCGGCAAGGAAAATCCGGCGGGAGAGCGATTTCAGGGAATTATCCGCTGGGCAACCCCGGTTTTTAAAGATGACAGGAAGATCGGCTATGTCACCCTGGCTCTCGATCATAGCCATATCATGGAGTTTACCGACCATATTGTCCCGACAGAGGAGCGTTATTCGGATATTTCCGATGCCGGATCGGGAAATTATGCTTTCATGTGGGATTATGCCGGCCGCAATATCAGCCATCCGAGAGACTATTTCATCGTCGGGTACGACCCCGAGACCGGAGAGCAGGCAGTTCCCTGGCTCAGTTCCGAACTTTATGAACTGTGGCTGGAGTCAGGACAGTCATTTACCGCATTCGAACAGGCCGCCCCACGGTTTCAGGAGCAGTCTCTGAGCAAAAAACCGGCAATGCCGCTCACCGAGGCGGGGTTCTTGGGACTTGATTGCCGGTATCTCAATTTTGCCCCGCAGTGCAGTGGTTGGGATAACCTGACCCGGTACGGCGGTTCCGGATCTTTTGTCATCTTCTGGAGTAATCTCTGGAAACTGACGACAGCCGCGACCATTCCCTATTATACCGGCATGTATAAAGAGAGTCCGAGAGGATTCGGCTTTGTGACAATAGGGGCGAATGTCGACGAATTTCACAGTTCGGCAACGGAAACAGCGGCGCGGATTCATGCCACCACCCGTGAGTATGAAACAGGTCTCGACCGGAAAAAAGAAGAGACTCTGGCACTTCTCGACCGGCTGCTGGGCTCGACGCTTGAAAATCTCACGGTATCTACCGCGATAATGGTGGTCCTGGTTATTTGTATTGCGTTCTGGATGGCCTCTGTTTTTACCGGTAAGATCACGACGATCATCAGCGGCATCAAGCTTTTTCAATCGGGAAAATTCCAGAGTCGGCTCAAGACGGCCAGCAATGACGAACTCGGACAGCTCGCCGGGGCGTTCAACGAGATGGCCGACTATATTCAGGAGTCAGTGGCTGAAATCAGCGAGGCAAAGGATCGCGCCGAGGAATCGGATAAGGCAAAAAGCCTGTTTCTGGCTAATATGTCCCATGAGATTCGAACACCGATGAACGCCATAATCGGCATGAGCAGACTGGCACTCGAAAAAAGCGAGAATGACGAGCAGCGGAGACTGCTCGATTCGGTCAAAACCTCAGCCGATTCCCTTTTGGCGGTGGTCAACGATATCCTCGATTTTTCCAAGATCGAGGCCGGCCAGCTCGATCTGGAGAACCATCCCTTCTCCCTGCATAAGCTGGTGCAATCGACAATAAAATCAATCTCCGTGCTCGCCGAACATAAAGACATAGAGGTTGGCTACGGTATTGCCGAAAACGTCCCGGAATTTGTCCGGGGAGATCATATGCGTCTGCGCCAGATCCTCCTCAATCTTCTTGGTAACGCGGTGAAATTTACCAAACGGGGGCTGGTAAGTCTCGAGATACGAAATCCAGGCAGTGAGACCGGAGGAGTCGTCCTTTGCTTTACAGTTCGGGATACCGGCATTGGAATTCCTCCGGAACACCTGGAGATGATTTTCGACAGGTTTTCGCAGAGCGATCTTTCGATCTCACGGAAGCATCAGGGGGCAGGGCTCGGACTGGCAATCAGCAGAAAACTCTGCCGCATGATGGGCGGAGACATCAAAGTGGAAAGTGAAGTAGGTAGGGGAAGTACTTTTACCTTTGATGTGTTTTTCGACCTTCCTGCAGGTGACGAATGTGCAGGTATCGAAAGCGAACAGGTCGGACAGGATGGCGAAATCCATTCATTGCATATTCTGCTGGTCGAGGATAATGAAGCGAATCGAGACCTTGCCAGGATGGTGCTGGAAAATGAGAATCTCAGGGTGACCATGGCGGAGAGCGGCGTCGACGCCCTGCGGAAACTCGTTGCCGAAAGGTTCGATACGGTTCTCATGGATATTCAGATGCCGGAGATGGATGGCTTTACCGCGACCCGGATCATTCGACAGTGTGAAACCGGAGAACATCTGACATACAGGATTCCCGAAGATATTGAACGACCTCTCCGGGACAGGCTTTATGGCCGGCATCAGCCGATAGTTGCCTTGACCGCCCATGCCATGCGCGGTGACAAGGAAAAGTGTATTACCGCGGGAATGGACGATTATTTGACCAAGCCGTTTATTCCGGAGCAGGTCATGGCCGCCCTCAGACGTTGTGCCGGCCTGCAGGAGAAATCACACCCTCCTCTAATCGATCATATCCTCGCGGCAGAAGACCGTAAGGGCCTTTACGAGAGGGCAAGATCAAATCTTCAATCGGCCTATGGGCTGGATAAGGAGAAGATCGACGGTCTGCTGGCCACGACAGTCGTTGCGATCAAGAAGGATTTTGAAAATCTTCAACGTGCCGTTCATCAACAGGACAGAGATCAGGTCCGGGCGGTTTCTCATACCATGAAAGGGGTTCTCCTGAATCTCAGGCTCATGGAAGAAGCTGCGCTTGCGGAAAAACTTCAGCATATCGGTGAGCAAGGGGATATAGATGCGGCACCTCTGCTGGTCGAAACCCTGCACAACGCGCTCAGGGAATTCATGGCGTAGCCGGCGGCTTGCGTAGGTCTTCCTTCATCAGTTTATAATTGATGCTGTCGACGAGCGCCTGCCAGCTGGCCTCTATGATGTTGACCGAGACGCCGACAGTGCCCCAGCTCGAATGGCGATCCTTGCTTTCCACCAGAACCCGAACCCTGGCCTCTGTGCCGTGTTCTCCGGAAAGAACGCGGACTTTATAGTCGGTGAGTTCCATTTCTGCAAGACATGGATAAAACTGGGTAAGGGCCTTGCGGATGGCGCTGTCCAAGGCGTTGACCGGACCGTCTCCCATCGCCGCGGTATGGACCTCGCTGCCGCCGATAAAGAGCCGGATGGTAGCTTCAGTGAGAGGAGGTTTGTCCATCTGGTATTTATGGTTCATCACCCTGAAGCTCTCGAACTTAAAGTAGTTCCGCTGCAGGCCCATGGCCCTGCGCATCAGCAGTTCGAAACTGGCCTCGGCCCCTTCATACTGGTAGCCCGCGTTTTCAAGAGTTTTCAGTTCTGCGATAATCGTCGGCAGCAGCGGGTCGTCGGGCGCGAGCTTTAAATCCCACTGTTTTGCCTTGTGGAGAATGTTGGCGCGGCCCGACTGATCGGAGATAAGGATGCGGCGAATATTGCCGACTTTATCGGGGGCGATATGCTCGTAGGTGAGCGGGTTGTGCTTCACCGCGCTGACGTGGATGCCGCCCTTATGGGCAAAAGCGGATTCGCCGACATAGGCCTGGTACCGGTTGTGAGGGAGGTTAGCCAATTCGTTGACGAGTCGGGAGGTGGTGTACAGGGTGTCGATATTTTTTCGTACTTCGCATTCGACCCCCATCTTGAAAACCAGCGCAGGGATTATGGAGGTGAGGTTGGCGTTGCCGCATCTTTCGCCAAAGCCGTTGATGGTTCCCTGAATTTGTCTGACTTTGGTCTCGGAGACGGCAATGAGGGCGTTGGCAACGGCAGTTTCCGAGTCGTTATGCGAATGAATGCCGAGATGGACGGTCTTGAATCTCTCTGCCAGATATTCCTGGACCCGTCTGATTATCTGCGGGATCTCGTGGGGCAGCGTGCCGCCGTTTGTGTCGCAGAGAATGATGGTTTCGGCTCCGCCGTTGACGGCACTTTCAAGGGTAGAAAGAGCGTAGTCTTCGTTGTTCTTGAAGCCGTCGAAGAAATGTTCGGCATCGTAAAAAAGATGCTCGACATAGGGGCGCAGGAAGGCCAGAGTGTCTTCAATCAGCAGCAGATTGTCTTCAAGCTCGATATGGAGTGCATCCCGCACGTGAATATCCCAGCTTTTTCCGAAGATCGTCACGGCGGGGGTCTTGGCATTGAGGAGGGCGATGAGGTTGGGGTCCTGCTCCGGCCTGTTCCTGAAATGACGGGTCGAGCCGAAGGCTGCAAGCTTGGCATGTTTCAGCACGATAGTCTGCATCCGTTCGAAATATTCAACGGAGACAGGATTTGATCCCGGCCAGCCGCCTTCGATATAGTCAATGCCCAGCTCATCGAGTGCCATGGTAATGCGGATTTTATCCTCAACGGAAAGATTGAAATTCTCTGCCTGTGTTCCGTCGCGGAGGGTGGTGTCGTAAAGCTCGATGAAATGGGCCATGTTTTTCCTTCTTCTCAGATATGAAAGGGGCCGGGAGCGCAGAGCGCGCCGTCGGAGTTGGCTTTTCTGCCACAATTGCCGCAGATGAAGGTTGGATTTACCTCAAGTTTTTCGATCTCCTTGGTTTTGCCTGCTTTTGTCAGTTCGCATATATGCATTGTGTGATTGTCCGGATTGGTGCACAGATTGTCGATATTGATGAGACGGTCACTCATGGAGTTATCCTTTTTGAGGTTCTTGTGGTGCTGCTGTCCGGTATGACCAAAGTACATCCTCGGACGCTTTGGGAGTTCTTTTCCCGAAGATGCCGAATATAACAATTCTGCAGATCTAGAGCAACACCTGATGGAAACCTGACGTGGCAGGTGGCGAGAGAAAAGCTTCGGCTCGGAAATAAATAACATTGGTCGTACCAAAATGTCCGGGTGAAACAGGTTGGGTAAGAAAAAACTTGATGCTGCGAAGTATCTTTGCTAAACGATAAAAAAAACGGCATAGCAGGCAAAATCTTAAGTCCGAAAATGAGTGGTCGAGAGCCGAAATAATGGTAAAGGTAATACCAATAAATTGGTATACTGACAGCGTGTCGGCGAAAAGCCGGCTTAATCTTGCTTAAAATCTTGATTTTTTACTATAACGTACTGTTGAAAAAGGTTATTTTAACTTGAGTCAGGTGGTTTTGCAGTGCAACTTTATGGTTTTTTCATAACCAGCCAGGCCGGCAGCGGCCTCTGGAGTTAAAAAACAGATTTTAAATAGGAATCATGAATCTTAAACCAATTAAACCAAAACGCATTTCAGATCAGGTCTTTGAACAGATACGAGAATTGATTTACAAGGGTGAGTTCAAGCCGGGGCAGCAGATTCTTCCCGAAAGGGAATTGGCAATGTCCATGGCGGTAAGCCGGACCTCGGTGCGAAACGCCATCAACAAACTTGTCACCCTGGGTTTGCTTGAGCATCGGCAGGGGCAGGGGACTTTTGTAAGCTCGCCGGAAAACAGAGAGGGAAACCCTTTGGCCGCCGTTATGGCAATCGATGAGGCAACGCTTGACGACCTGCTTGAGGTGCGTCTGGGGCTGGAGTGTAACGCGGCAATGCTGGCGGCATTGAGGGCAACCGATACCGATCTCAAAGCCATGAAAAAAAGTCTGGAAGAAATGGCCGAGGATCTTGCGGCAACGGATAAAATCGGCACCGGGCCCGATACCGCATTTCATATGGCCGTGACATTTTCAACGAAAAATCCGGTACTGATCCATCTCATGCGAAATTTTTACGATTTTCTTTTTGTCGGAATAAAGAAGAATCTCACCCACATGTATATGGATCGGAAGGCTCTTGAGGATGTGATCGTTCATCATCGGGCCGTCTACGATGCCATTGTGCGGCGGTCCCCCCAGGACGCCCATGATGCCATGCGTACCCATATCAGATATGTTCAGGAGTATTTTCGCGCCCGCTGAGGCATTCCCCTTTATCCTCCCTGCTGTTTTACTTAAAGCCGTATAAATCCGGGAAAATAGCAAGTGACATCAGCACCAGTGCCTGGATGAAGATAAACGGCAGGACGCCTTTATAGAGATCGACTGTACGTACCTCCGGCGGGCAGACTCCCTTGAGGTAAAAGAGCGAAAACCCGAAAGGAGGGGTCAGAAACGAGGTCTGCAGGTTCATGGCGATCAGGATGGCAAACCATAAAGGATCCAGTCCGATAATGTGAGCGATGGGCAGGAGGATGGGGACGACGATATAGGAGATCTCGATAAAATCGATAAAAAAGCCAAGGACGAATATCGTCAGCATGGCCAGAAACAGGAAGGTCCATTTCTGACCGGGCAGATTGGTCAGGACGTCTTCGACGATATAATCGGCGCCGCTGTAGACAAAGACCATGGAAAAGGCGGTAGCGCCGATCAGAATGGCAAAGACCATGGCAGTTATCTTGACCGTCTCCAGCGCCGAGTCTTCGACGATGCGCCAGCTTAGTTTCCGGTACATGGCGGCCAAAATCATGGCTCCGATACTGCCTACCGAGGCGGATTCGGTCGGAGTTGCGATGCCGGCGAAGATCGAGCCCAGGACCAGAACGATCAGGGTCATCGGCGGGACAATGGCAAGAAGAGCTTTGGTGAGATTGCCGGTCCGGGTGCCTTCACTCACGGGCAGGGCTGGTGCTGCATCTTTTTTTATTACCGCCCAGATGAGGATGTAGATGATATAAAAGACCACCAGGGTCAGACCGGGCCATACTGCAGCCTGAAAAAGGTCGCCGACCGGTAGCTGAAAAACGTCGCCGAGGATGATAAGGACGATTGAAGGCGGAATGATCTGGCCTAACGTGCCGGAAGCGCAGATTGTGCCCGTCGCAAGCTTTTTGGAGTAACCGTATTTCAGCATCACCGGCAAAGAGATGACGCCCATGGCCACCACCGATGCGCCGACCACCCCGGTCGAAGCGGCAAGCATGGTCCCGACCAGAACGGTACTCACCGCGACTCCCCCGCGGATCCTGCCGAACAGGGTTCCCATAGCTTCCAGCAGTTTTTCCGCAAGTGCCGATTTCTGCAGGACGATGCCCATGAAAATGAAGAGAGGGATGGCCATCAGAATGGTGTTATTCATGATGGAGTACACCCGGAAAGGCATCATCGAAAACATCTGATAGAATTCTTTTGAAATGGCAGCCACACTCAGATCCGGCATGAGCTCGATGATCGCCGCCAAGATCCCGAAGAAGATAGATACCGAACCGAAGGTAAAGGCGACCGGGTAACCGATGGAGAGCAGTATGAGAGCCGCAAAGAACATGACGATGCCGATCATTTGCTCACCTCCGCCCGGACCTTTTGTCCTGTGACTTTTTCATCTTCTGATTTTCTTAAAAGATTGAGGTTCTGGACGACGTAACCAAAAGCCGTGAAGATCAACAGCAGAAAGGATAAAGGAATCATGCCTTTTATCAGATAACGATAGGGCAGCCCGCCAGGGTCTTCGGAAATCTCGCCTATCTGATAGGAGTCATTGACAAAATCGAAAGAACCGAAAAGAACGAGCAGGGCAAGGGGCAACAGGAAAAAGATGGTGCCGATAATGTTTATCAGTGCTTTTCGGCGCACAGGGAAACGATCGTAGAGGAAATCGACCCGGACATGCGCTTCATCGAGGAGAGAAACGGAAACGCCAAAGAGAATGACGATGGAAAACAGATGCCATTCCATTTCCTGCATCGCGACCGAACTGTTTCGGAAAGAATAGCGCATGACAACATCAAAAAAGACGTTGACCGTCATCAGCAGAAAAACGATGGAAAGTACTTTCCCCCAGAAGCGGTTCAATTGGCGATAAAATCTTTCTATACGATCCAGCATGGTGGCACTCCTTCCTCTCCTCCGGCCTGAAAGCCCGGATTATTTCTCGTTCTATTCATTTGTTAAAGCAAGTTCCCGTCAGGAGCCGGTCAATCGCCCCAACATGGCACGCATGGCTGGTGTTGTAAATTAAAAAAACCGTCCATCCACATTTAGCGGTGAATGGACGGTGCAATCGGTGGGTCCTCTCCGGCAGCTTATTCGCTCACTTTATCGGCAGTTTCGAGATAATGCTGGGTCGATATTTTGGTCCATGCGCGGGCCTTTTTCAAGTAGGCCTTCTGGGACTCATATACCTCTTTGAATTCGGCATTTTCGGCGGCGTATGCTTCCATGACCTCGTCATTGGCCTTCTTCATTGCCTTGAGGACCTCATCCGGGAAGACCATTACCTTGATATTCGGAAATTCTTTCTTCATCTCTGCCCATGCCTTGGCACTGGAATCGTAATTTTCAGCGAACATATCGGCATTCACAGCCTGGATGGCGGTCTTCAGGATAACCTGGTAGTCGGACGGCAGTTTATCGAATTCCTTCTTGTTGATAATAAACTGCATATCGGAAGCAGGCTCATGCCATCCGGCATAGTAATAAGGGGCAATCTTGTGGAAACCCATCTTGATGTCCATGCCGGGACCGACCCACTCGAGCGCATCGACGGTGCCGCGGTCAAGGGCGGTATAAAGTTCGCCCGAGGGAATGTTGGTGACGTTTACGCCAAGTTTGGCGAATACCTCCCCGGCGAGTCCGGGGATACGCATTTTCAGGCCTTTCAAGTCCTCAAGCGATTTGATCTCCTTGCGGAACCAGCCACCCATCTGGACCCCTGTATTGCCGCCGGGGAAGGAATAGACATCGAATTTATCGTAGACTTTCTGCTGCAGTTTCATGCCGTCGTCGTAGTAGAGCCAGGCCATCTGTTCATCGGAGGTCATGCCGAAGGGCACGGTGGTAAAGAAAACGGTGGTGATGTCCTTGCCCTTCCAGTAATAGGAGGCGGTGTGACCCATCTCGAACTGGCCGCCCTTCACCGTATCGAGAATCCCGAGAGGAGCTTTGTGTTTTTCGGCCCCTTCAACCCTGATTTCAAAGTTGCCGTTGGTCATGTCGCTCACCATCTTGGCAAGTTTCGGGGCAGGCGAAGCCAAAGGGGTTAAGGTGCTTGACCAGGTCATAGCGAGTTTCCAGCGGATTTTCTCGGCGGCGAGTGCCGGTGATGCAATCAGCATACAGGCAGCGAGCGCAAAAGCGAACTTCCCTACACGTTTCATATTTCCTCCAATGAAAAAGATTTACAATACAACTTCATGCGGTTCTATTTAATACTGCGACGACTTCTTTTGGGAAGCAGTATTTTTTTGATTACAGCGACATATTTAATACGCAGGGCGTAATAAGGCAACATCCGATACATTCCGTCTTATTAAAGGATGAAATAAAAATGATGACTGGTGAGGAGTCAGGGGGGCTGACCCCTGACTCCTCACCCTCACATCTCGCCTTTCTTACAGGATTTTCTTGCCGAACAGGGAGGAGACCAGGTTAACCGCCATTTGGGCCGTGCGGTTCTGGATATCGAGGATGGGGTTGATCTCCATGATATCGACTGAATGGAGTTTTTCCGTTTCAGCCAGGATCTCCATGATCAGCTGGCCCTCCCGGTAGGTAAGACCGCCTTGCGACGGAGTGCCGACACCCGGGGCATCGAGGGGATCCATGACATCAAGATCCAGACTGACGTGGATTTTGTCAAGATGCTTGAAGCCTTTCAGGACCCTGGTCAATACCGCGCGAATGCCGATTTCGTCGACATCCCGCATGGTGAAGACGGTACAGCCGGAGGCCCTTATCAGCTCTTTTTCTTCCTGGTCGAGATCCCGTACGCCGATAAGTACCACGTTTTCAGCCTTCACCTTCGGTCCGGGCCTGCCGACATCGACGAGTTCCCGCGGGCCGAGGCCGAGCAGTACGGCCAGGGCCATGCCATGCACGTTCTGGCTGTCGGAGGTATCGGGGGTATTGAAATCTCCGTGGGCGTCAATCCAGATAAGGCCGATCTCGGCGTCGTGGGTTACGCCGCCGACGGTACCGATCGAGGCGGAATGATCGCCGCCCAGAAAAATCGGGATCTCACCGTGTTCCACAGCATTTTTGCCAAGTTCGTAGGCGCATTTGCAGGCGTTGCAGATGAGCGGCAGCCGTTCCCGCAGGCTGGTGTTGGCCAGGGCGTAGTGGCCCGGGATAGTGATATCGCCGCTGTCGAAGGTGGTATGGCCGAGATCCCGCAGGCTTTTTGCGAGGTTGGCATAGCGCACGGCACTCGGACCCATGTCCACTCCCCGGTGGTTTTGGCCGAGATCCATGGGTACCCCGATGATGCGGAGGTTCTTCTTCATATCCTTATCCTTTGGAGAGGTGATTCCACAGATTGACGATGAAATCCTGAACATTGGTAAGAATGGCCTGAGCCTGGGCGGAACCGCGGTTCGCCAGCTTGTCGGCGCTGAACTCGGACATGTCGACCACATAAAAATAGACCGGGCGGACCGAACCGTCCTCAAGCACTTTATAGCCGGGCGTCATATTGCCGAAGGCGATCGAATGAAGCTGGGTGGCCATGGTAATCACGGTGGTGGCCTTGCGGGCGTGGACGCGCATCAGGTCCTGGGAGTCGTAGACGCTGCCGACGGTTTCCGGCAGCGGCCCGTCGTCTCTGATCGAACCGGCAAGGACGTACGGGATGTTGTTTTTTTCGCAGGCGTACATGATTCCGTTGCGGATGCCGAGGGTTTCAATCGACCCAGCAATGGAGCCGGCCTTGCGCACCGCATTGAGAATGTCGAGGTGGTTGTAATGGCCCATTGGCTGCAGGGTCTGGGTGTAAATGTTCTGGCCCAGGCCGGTATTGTATATTGCCGCCTCGATGTCGTGGGTGGCGAGAGCATTGCCGGCCATCAGGGCGTGGCAGAAACCGTTTTCGATCAGTCCCTGCATCGCCGACCGGGAATCCTTGTCAAAGGCTACCGCCGGGCCGAGAACCCAGACGATATGACCATGCTGCCGGTCATGCTTGAGAATTTCATAGAGGGCGTCGTAGGAATAGGAAAAAGGCGTTTCCCTTGTACCCCGCGACCGGAAGGAGAACTTGTCGACATTGGCCAAAACCTGTTCAAAACCTTTTTCATGGACGAGAATGCCTTCCTCGCCGTTTTCGGTCCGGCCGGTTACAACCATATCCCCTTGCCGCAACCGCCTTGCTTCGACCACATCGATTTTGCCGTCCTTGACGACAAAGACCGCATCCATACGGCTTTCCGGGGCGAGGACCCATCGGCCGCCGTCGACTTTAATGTATTCCGGGTGATTGGATGTTGCATGATAATTATCCGGTGCAATACCGTCGGCCGGAGCCGGCTCAAGGGTAGCGACAGGGCTGTTCTGTAAGTGCGGCTCGTTGAAATCCGGCGGAGTGTAGGTGAAATTCAGTTTCATGGCAGGCCTCGGGGTTTTTGGTTTCTCTGATTGTATACAATATGAGCCATTATAGGGAACATACTGTGAAAATGCAACTTTAGATCCCATTTCCCGGCTCTGTTCTTGACCATGCAGTAAAATCTTTCTACAATAGAATATCTCGAAATTTCAAATGGTTTCTCTCGATATTGGACAACGTATGAATCGATCCGCATATCTCACGACCGGGCTCGCGATCAGGGTTTTCTCCCGTCTCTCCAAGGCGGATATCTATATGCATGGTCAGGAAAATATTCCCGCCGGGCCGAATATTTTTGTTATGAATCACTTCACCCGGTTCGAAACTTTTCTTCTCCCTTACTATATTTACAACCTGACCAATAAGCCAGTCTGGTCCCTGGCCGCACCGTCGCTGTTTAAAGGCGGAATGGAAAAATTTTTCGATCTGATCGGAGTCATATCCACCAGCGATCCGAAACGTGATGAACTGATCGTTAAAAGTCTGCTCACCGGAGAGGCGGACTGGATCATTTTTCCGGAAGGCAGCATGGTGAAGAACAAGAAAATCATGTCCGGCGGCAGGTACATGATAGCTCACCCGGAAGGCATGCATGAACCCCGTACCGGGGCTGCCGCTCTTGCCCTCCGGGCCGAATTGTATCGCACGCACCTGCTGCATACCGCCCGCACCTCGCCGGAAAGGTTGCAGCCGATGCTCGACGCTCTGGGTATCGCGTCGATCGACGATATTCAGTCGCAGCCTACCTCCATCGTGCCGGTCAATCTTACCTATTATCCGATTCGGGCGGCGGAGAACATCGCTTTGCACATAGCTTCAAGGCTGGTCAAGGATATGTCGGAGCGGATGGTCGAAGAAATTATGACCGAAGGGACCATGATGTTCTCCGGGGTCGACCTCGATATCCGGTTCGGCAAACCTCTGCAGATGGCCGATCTCCTTGATGAGCAATGGCTGAAAATAGACATGGAGCGAGACGGCATAACCGGATTTTCCGTCTCCGGGGATTTAAAAGGCAAGATGCGCCTGGCCGCCTATCGGGTGATGCAGCAATATATGCATGATATCTACAGCATGACCACCATCAACCATGAACACCTCTTTGCCTCGTTTCTGCAGATGTACCCTTTACGCCGGATCAAGGAAAGTGAGTTCAAGCAGCGCATCTTTTATGCCGCCTCTTTAGTCACCGGCCAGGAGGCGGGCAAGGATATCTTTTTTCTGCACAAGTCGCTTCGCGAAAATCAGGCGCATCTCCTCACCGACGACCGCTACCGGAAATATGCGAACTTTCTCAAACTCGCCGAGGAAAAAGGGGTGCTCGGCAGGGATGGCGAGTATCTCAACACCGATCGTTCAAAGCTTTCGGGCCCTCTCAGTTTCCATAAAGGCCGGATTGACAATCCCGTTGAAGTCATGGCCAACGAGGTCGAACCGCTGAAAAAGCTCAAGTCTCTCCTGCGATTCCTGGCCTGGCAGCCCATGGCATTTATGAGAATTGCCATTGTCCGATATCTTCTTCACTCGGAAAAAACAAGGTATATCGAGGAGTATCGGGCAGTCGGCCGTGCAGCAGGGGGAAATTCCATGCCCGGCCAACCCTTTCTTTTGCCGCATTTTCGCCGACGACTGGGAGTGGTGTTGGTGCATAGTTACCTGGCAGTTCCGGAGGAAGTGAAAGCGTTGGCACTCTTTTTACGACGACGGGGCGTCTGGGTGTATGCGCCTCGATTGCCGGGCCACGGTACCTCGGCTGAAGACCTTGCCACGAGAAAATTTCAGGAATGGCGGGAGACAGTCGAGAACGGCTATGTGCTGATGAGTACTCTCTGCGATCGCGTGGTTCTCGGCGGGATTGCGGTGGGGGGAAATCTGGCCCTTGATCTGGCCTGCCGGGTGGATTCCCTGGCCGGTGTCTTTGCGGTGTGCCCGCCCTTTGCTCTCAACGATTATTCAGCCAGATTCATGCCGGTGACCGATGTCTGGAACAGGTTGCTGCACAAGATGAAAGGAGGCTCGCGCAATAAGGATTATCTCGAGTTTTCGTATGGCAACCTCAGTGTGAATTATCCGCGCAACCCTGTCGCCGGGGTAAAAGAGGTCGGTGATTTTCTCGAATCCATTGAAAAATGCTATAGTGCAATCAGGCAGCCCGCGCTGATCGTGCAGGCGGACAAAAATCCGGTGGTGGACCCAAGAGGGTCCAAACAGTTGTACGACCAGATATCTTCGAGAAACAAGGAGTATTGCCTGTTGAGTTATGACAGGCATGTTCTGGTAAACGGAGAGGGCACAGAGAAGGTGTTCGGAAAAATCGGCGCCTTTATCGACGAGATGAAAGATTGAAGAAATTGTAATTTTATGCTTGATGGGATTTCGGAGGGGAGAGGTTTGCCTGGTAAAAGAGGAACGGACTGGTTGTGGATTGAATATTTCAAGGCATTTCCTGCCGTTTCTGTCCATGGTATCCGTAAGGGATGCTGCCCCCTCAGGATGATACACTCACCTGGAAGAGCCAAGGCCATCGTTCTTGTCCATGGTCTTAGCGACTCGCCTCTTTTTATGAGGGCTATAGCCATCTATTTCCATGAAATTCTTGGATATAATGTATATATGCCGTTGTTGCAGGGGCATGGGCTGAAAGACCCTCAAGGCATGGTCGGTGTCGCGGTCACGGAGTGGAAAAAATGTGTACTGTTTGCTGTTCATTCGGCATGCCTTGATGGGGCGCGGGTTTCCATCGGCGGGTTTTCCCTCGGTGGAATTCTCAGCTTATATACGGCATGTACCGAAGCTGCGGTCGACGGCAATCTCTATCTCTTTGCGGCCGCTCTCGGGCTGTCGCCGGGACCCTTCGGCACCCCCGGCCGCCTGAAGGAGCTGCTGCTCCGTCTGCCGTTCGCCGGAATTTTCGACGATGGCCGGCCGCTTATCGGCAGCAATCCCTACCGGTACGACCGTGTCTGT
The DNA here is from genome assembly GCA_000961725.1 of Desulfobulbaceae bacterium BRH_c16a. Taxonomy (GTDB): domain Bacteria; phylum Desulfobacterota; class Desulfobulbia; order Desulfobulbales; family Desulfocapsaceae; genus Desulforhopalus_A. The sequence goes on along the minus strand of LADS01000013.1, from coordinate 66,178 downwards.
CTGCAGGGAGCAATGGAACTCGCCCGCCTGATCGGGGAAACGGATGCAATGTTGGAGAAGATCGGCACAATACGGCCGGCAAGACGAACATTTGCCGCCTGGTCAGAATACGACAAGGTGATCTGCCTGAAAAAAATGCAAAACCTGAAGCGGTTGGTCGGCGAAGATCTTTATGTTCCTTTTGTGATTCCCGCAAAAAATCGTGTCGGTCACGCCAGTCTGGTCCTGAAAGAACCGATCTTCGCTCTTGACGCGCAACCGGGGCAACCGCCCCTGGAGCCGGCTAATCCGTTCTTCCGGCAGATGGTTGACGCTATCGGCCGCTTTGAGGCCTCCGGTTGATCGTCGGCAGGCAGCTGTTATCTGGAGTACATCCGGCGGATGTTTTCCGCCAGATGCTTTTCGATCAACGATCGCCTGATTTTGAGGGTGGGGGTGAGGAGTCCGTCCTCCACCGTCCAGGGGTTCAGGCTGAGAGTCACATCCTTGATAAAGACAAAACCTGGAAAGCGAGCGAGAAGCTTTTCCACTCTGGCAAGAATCGTCGAGCGGACTTCAGGCAATTCAAGGGACTCCGGTTCCGGTGAAACGCCTAATTCACCCGCCAGATCCTGCCAGAGCGGGTTGTTCAGAACGGCAACAAGGGTGAGGTACGGCCGTCCCTCGCCGAGAACGAGAGCATACTCGAAAAGAGGATCCATGCTTATAGCCATTTCCAGATCGGTCGGGGCGATTTTCTCGCCGCTGCTGAGGACGATAATCTCTTTCAGCCTTCCGGTAATGCGGATGTGGCCGTCCTCGATAACGGCTTTGTCGCCGGTGTGCAGCCAGCCGTCTGCGTCGATGGCTTTGGCGGTGGCCTCTTCATTGCGCCAGTACCCCTGCATTACACACGGACCGCGAACGAGAAGCTCGCTCTCTTCGCCAATTTTTACTTCTGTGCCGGGGACAGGTCTGCCGACACCTTCCGGCCGGTTGTCCTCGACTCTGTTGACACTGATCACCGGGCTGGTTTCGGTCAGTCCGTAGCCCTGGTAGAGAGGAAGGCCAAGGCCGATGAAGAGCTGCGATATCTCCGCGGATAAAGGGGCACCGCCGGTAATTATGGTCCGGAGCCGGCCCCCCAGCTTGTCCCTGACCTTTTTTGCTATGATCTTGTCGAGCAGCGGCTGAGCCAACAGCAAGACGGACCAGGGGCCGCGTCCCTGCCGGTGGAGGAAGGATCGCCAGCCGATTGTAACGGCACTTCTGAAAAGCGCGGCAACCGGTTTTGGCCTGGATGAAAGCTGGGTCATGATGCCGTTATAGATCCGCTCGAAGATGCGCGGAACAGCCACAAGTACCGTAGGCTTGACGGTCAAGAGGTCTTCGGACAGCTCGGGGATCGACCTGGCAAAGGCCACGGAAGCCCCCGCCATCATCGGCAGATAATAACCCGCCATTCGCTCAAGCATATGGGAAAGCGGCAGAAAGGATAAAAAGGTGTCCTCCGGATAAATCTCCATGCACTGCAGGCCGGCATGGCAGTTCTCCAGGATATTGCGGTGGCTGAGCATGACCCCTTTGGGCGGACCGGTGGTTCCCGAGGTGAAAACTATTGAAGCGGTTTCACTGAATTCCGGAGTGTATGGAGTCGAATCTTCCACTGTCTGCGGAAGCCAGTCTGTCAGGCTCGTCACCCTGCTGTCGGCTTTGGCGGTTTGCGCCGAGTCAGTGGTAAGTATTCTTTGCAGGGAGCCCAGCGTGTCGAGTACGGGGGCAAGATGCTGTCGGTAGCTGCCGTCGGGACACAACAGGATCCTGGCCTCGGTAGTATCGAGGATATAGGCGACATTCTCCGACCTGTCGTTGGCGAAGAGGGGAACGACGATGAGCCCGAGGGACATGGCGGCCTGATCGAAGGCCACCCATTCCGGGCAATTGGCGAGCATAATGGCGACTCTGTCGCCCCGCTCAAGGCCTTCTCCGGTCAATGCGGCTCGCCACCTGGCAACCATCCGGACCATTTCACCCCAGGTGATTTCGTTCCATTTGCCGGATATCCTGTTGTAGCTCCGGTATGCTGCTGAGTCGGGTTGTTTCGATGCCCTGGCAAGAAAAAGGCCGGCCAGCGAACCGCAGGCATCGGGAGAAATGTAATCGGTAACATTTTTCATTACAGTACCTCCATAATTCCATGTCGGGTTGTGCGTCCAGACCAATGGTTGCAAACCGGGCGTCGGGAGCATGACAAAGGTGGTATCTGAGAAGAAAGCCCTTATTTATTATAATAAGCTTAATCGTTGCCGCGATGCAATAATATACTGTGACGAACAATATACGGTTACGAACCATTTCGTAACGGCTCCTCAGACCGTTCCGGGCATTATCTTGGCTATGGTATTTTTTTTGACAACGGCTTACTGTAGGGTAGGAGCAGCTTTACGGTGGTAATGAGACTGAAAAACAGAGAGATTAGAGGTGAGGATGACTGACACGATTTTGATAACCGGAGCAACTTCAGGATTTGGCAAGGCCAGCGCGGAGCTGTTTGCCCGGAATGGCTGGCGGCTGATATTGACCGGAAGGCGCAAGGACAGGTTGCAGGAAATGAGGGCGCAGCTGGGAGAAAAAAATGTCCATGTGGCGGTATGCGATGTTCGGGACAGGCAACAGGCCGAAGATATGGTGGCAGGGATACCCGAGGGCTTTCGCGATATCGGCATCCTTCTCAATAATGCCGGGCTGGCCCTTGGCCTGGGGCCCGCACATGAAGCGGACCTCGATGAGTGGGAAACAATGGTGGACACCAATATTAAAGGACTGTTGTACATGACCAGACTGATCCTGCCGGGAATGGTCGCCGGAAAGAGAGGGCATGTCATCAATATCGGCTCGATAGCTGCATCATGGCCTTACCCCGGAGGGAATGCCTATGGAGCGACCAAGGCGTTTGTTCAGCAGTTTTCAAGAAATCTTCGGGCCGATCTGCGGGGGACGGGGATCAGGGTTACCAATATCGAACCGGGACTGGCCGAAAGCGAGTTTTCGGTGGTCCGTTTTGGCGGAGATACGGCCAAGGCGGCAAAAGTGTATGAAGGAACACAGCCTCTTACGCCTGTCGATATAGCGGAAATCGTCTACTGGACCGCCAATCGGCCGGCCCACGTAAACATTAATTGTGTCGAGGTGATGCCGGTGTGCCAGAGCTGGGATAATCTGGCAGTCAGCAGGAAATTATAAAAAATCAGCCTGCCGAGCCGAGGGGGGCCGGCAGGCGGAACGGAAAAAACGGGTGGTAAAATGAAACGATGCCTCGTGTTGTCAGTCATGATTCTGTTCTGGATTGCACCTTCGCTGGTTTTTGCCGGGAATGAACTGGCGTGGGAAAAAGAACTGCCCTTTAATACCGCAACTATCCACTATTCGATTAAAGGCATTGAAGATGGGACGGAAACCCTCTTCATCCGTGACAATGGCAGGGAGCGGGCGACATATCGGGAGACGGTTTCAAATATGATGGGTATGGAAATGGCAAACAGAACCATCGTCTTCAAGACTCCCGAACATATTTATACCTATGATTTAGAGAAAAAACAGGGATATAAGGGAGTTAACCCGCAGAAGTACATGATTGAAGAGTACGAGAACCTTTCAGCGCAAGAGAAGGGCAAGGTTCGCGAAAATGCCGGGAAAATGGGTACTGCCTATGCCGAAGGCATGGGTGGCAATATTCAGCAGAAGGCTGCAAAAATTCTTGGCTACGACTGTGATAAAGTGGAAATAATGGGCGGATCTTCAACCTATCTGATTCACGGCACGGATGTTGCCTTGAAAACCGAGATGAATATGATGGGTATGAAGCTGACCATGGTGGCGGAGTCGGTCGACAAGGGCAAGATGGATGACAAGTTTTTTCAGCATCCGGTCGGAATAACGGCAGAAGTCGACAGTCAATCCGATGAGATGGCTAAAGATATGGCCAGACAGGCGATTGCCATGCTGAAAGATCCCGATAACCCCGAAAATATGCCGATGTCTCTGATGGCTCTGCCCGATACGCAAGCCGGGATGTCGGATGAGGATAAAGAGATACTGCAGCATGTGCAGCAAATGATGCAAGATATGAAAGGCAAAGGGCCGCAATAGATTTTCGGCAAGATCATGGCTGCAAACCTCAAGCGGCTGATGCTGGAAAAGAAAGATTGAGGGGTGGAAAAATCTGTTGACACGCCTCCCTCTGCGGTTTATATTGCCCGCCTACGCTGTTTCAGTAACAAAAAATACATCAGGTTTGTTTTTCAAAATCTGCTGGAAATACTTCTAATCCTCGGTAGCTCAGTCGGTAGAGCAGGTGGCTGTTAACCACCTTGTCGGCGGTTCGAGTCCGTCCCGGGGAGCCAGAATACCAAGGCTCGGTTTCCAAAGAATCGAGCCTTTTTCAATATAGTCGGGGCGTAGCGCAGCCTGGTTAGCGCGCCTGCCTTGGGAGCAGGAGGCCGTAGGTTCGAATCCTACCGCCCCGACCACATATCAAGCACTTAGCTGCTGTTTTTCACCTCAAGGCCGACATGTAATTAGCGACAATTAGCTACATGTCGGCCTTGCAGATGTTTCTAGATCAACCTAAGACACCGCACTCCAATCAAATACTGGCACCACATAGCGCCGGTATTTGTCAATATATTCCGCCGTAGTGCCCTTTTCCGGGTTGCAATTGTAATACCGGTCCCAGTATTTTGCCTGCCCGGGCAAATCGTCCAGGGCGGGGAAGTGGGCGCGGATCATCCGGTATTTTAATCTGCAGATGATAATCTGATAGGCGAGATCGGTCGTGAGGGCTAGCGGGTTTGGACCGGTGACGCCGGCGATCCGCGCGATGTGCTCTCTCATCTCTGGATGGTAGCGGATATAATTATTCCACACATCTATCTCCGTGTTTTTCTCGATGGAGAAAACACCGCATCCGGGACCGCCGCCGAGCTGGACCAGGTAGTGTCCGAAATTCATCTCGACCGCTGCCGTGCCCATTAACATCTCTTCTGCTACCGGTGACCACAAACCTATTTCCTTTACGACCTGGCGAACTATTTTCCTAAACTGATTGGAATTGTAACTCATTTTTTCTCCTTTTCACCGTCCACTTTTTCCTCGAGTACCGCGAAACCAATTGATAGTTGTGCCACCTGGTCGCCGCATTCCTTAACCCTAGTAGTGTTGGTGTTAAGAGCAGCTGTCACGTGGCGGAGTTCGGCGGTTATGGCCTCGTTTGCTCGCGTGCAGATATGATCGTGGGCCTTGAAGGACATGAGGCGCTGCTCTCCCTCCGGAGTGAAGAATTTACCATCAATCTTGGCCATTTCTGAGCGTATGCCGACCATGCCAGTGGTTCGGATATCCTCAATGTCCTCACTGTTCTTGCTTATTCTAGACGACAACTTACCGTAGGCGACCCCAACGGTGAAAGCGTTGACCACCAGGGTTGCAACGCACCCTCCGACGGCAATGATTATTGCGGGTTCGATTTGCATATTGACTAGGCCTCGTGGATTTCTCGCGTGAACTTTTTCGACCCTTTGCCGGTCATATACCAACGGATAGCCAGCATGAGAGATCTGGCTAGCCGCCACCACATACCTTTGCGCACACAAACAATGTAGTATTCCTGGTCGATCAGGGGCTGCAGGAAGAATGGCAGCAGGCCCTCGTTGACGAAATCACAGAGAATGTCATGCCCGCATGAGGCCTCGATTGAAGACTTTATGTCGGGGAATGGGCCGCTGTTGCCGTCCCATGGATAGCCTTGCCTGGCGGTCAGTTTGCCGTCCGGAGTGAGAATGGCGTGCCGCGTCTCGACAGCGTAGCCGAGGATTGCTGTTTGAATTGTAAAATCCTCAGCCACCACGAATTTATAGCCGTCCCAGTATTTCATTAATCGACCTCCAGCCGATCATCATTTTTCTCATATCTGCCTGCCGCAGTACGGGCAGCGGCAGGCGTCGCCGTCCTCGATCTCGTTGTGACAGTGCGGGCAGATCATTCTATCGGCACCTCGAGGACAAACGGATCGGCGGTCGCGGGATTGAGGATCCCGCCGAGGGCGTTGGTCCCGGTAATGTCTCCTAGGGACGATGTTTTGATACTGTCGGTCAGGCTCATATCACCCTTTGATGTCAGGTTGTACGTACCCCCGCCATTGCCGACCAGCGACGGCAGGACATCGGCAAAACGCCAGATACCGACACCCATGAGGATATCTCCGGATGCGGCTTTTGCACCATCGATGCCGGCGGCGATCTGCTTTGTGTTCTCGACCATTGCCGTCTGCTGCAGATCGTTGTTGGTGGTGATCTGGGTGCAGGGATCGACCGAGCGACCGGAGGCCTTGCCCAGTTCATCGAATGCCTTGTAGATCAGCACGTCGCTTGCTGTTTCGAGCCGGCCGATTGCCGCTTTTTCCTTTTCGGCCGAGGATCGGAAACACTCCTGAATCGCTCCGGCCAGGGCGAGCTCGACAGCATGATCCGGCGCCGGCGCAACCGCACATCCGGATAGAATGAGAACTGATACCAGACAGGCGAGTAACACGAAAATCGATCTCTTCACTTCACACCTCAATCTCAAAATGTTGCAGGTTTGGGGCTTCACCAATGATCGCCCCGTCTTTGACGTACGCCTTTTTTGTTGCCTCGACCGTGGTGCCGAGCACTCGCATAGCCCCACCTGAGGATGTCGTTACCGTGCTGGTTCCGTCCGTGTTGACCGTAACGACGGTGACGACGATCAGGGGACTGCCGGGCAGCAGTTTACGAAATCTTGCCCATAAATTAGTTGCCATGGTTTCCCCTTACGCCGGGTTTTCAGTGGCGTTGATAGTAATCTTGGCCGTCACGTAATTTGCCGTTTCGACCGAACCGTCATTTACCGCTGTCGCCCGAGCAAAAATCTGAACGGCCTGGTGGGTGACGGACACATCGAGATCGGCCAGGGGGATTGACTCCGCCCAGCCGGTGGCACCGTCAGCACTCAGTTCCCATGTGATGCCTGGGTCCGCGCCGGTGATGCCCACCGAAATACTGGTGTAATTAGCAATATTGCCGGTATCGTCTTCGGCCCAGACGAATAGATCGGCGGCAGGGCTTGCCGTGATTGTCGCCGGTATGCCTGTGCCGTTGAGGGTGAACGATACGGCAACCGGATCGGAGCCGTCGCCGGATGAATAGGCGTCAGGGGTGGCGGTGTTGTCTTTTGCGAGTTGGATCATTCTTTACCCCAATCTTTAATTGCCATGGTAGCGTTCCACGTCGATGGTCTGCCGGACCTTGAGTCCCTCGCGGGCTCTCGGCGCAGAGACCGACACAGCGGCGACGAATCCCTTCCAGGAAGACGCCCCGAGGTTGTATTCGATGATGCTGCCCGGCAGGATGATGCCGGGAGCTGCCGGAGGCGCGAACACCGGCAATTCGATCCGGTGTTTCGACCACTTTCCTGATGCGCCCAGGGTGGCGATTCCGAGCGCTCTAGCCGGTTCGACCGCAGTGATGAGTTTGCTGGTGACCATCGGGGCCTGGCGATCTCCGGCCGTGCCGGTGCGGGTGACCGTGGCGGAGATCCCGCCCGCCTCTCCGGCGAGATAAACGGCATTGAAATACGGCCGCGCATCCCATCCACCGTCGATCCTGCTGGCCATCGATGCCGGAATAATGTAATCGGGAACGGCGGACGCCAGCTGCCAGGGAGCAACTTTGTATCGCGGTTTAATGCGGATGGTCTGCGCCACCATGTCGGTCTGGACGATAGCCCTGCAGGTGTCGGCGATCGCTTTTATCACCTGCATTGGTGTCTGATCCTGGTAGCAGTGGATCCCGCCAGGCACCAGCCAGTCATCGAGACCATCGAAGACCACGCTCCAGCCGGTGTTCTCCAGCTCGTAGGCCATGAGCTGCTGGGCGGTCCGCGCTTCCGCCTCGGTATAGGTCCGGATCTCGGCCATCGGTGCTCCGAGCTGGGCGGAGATCGAGCGGCCGTCAATCGACCGGCTCCGGCTGCCGAATGCCTCGTTTTTGGCCCAGGTGTCGACCTGGAACTTCAAGGGATGGCCGTTGATCGCCGCCTCGACCAGGATCGGGCCGTCTTCTGTCGGCTCCAGCAGGGCCAAAGCCGCATCGCTGCCGACAGAAGATTTCAGCGTCCAGTAGAGACTATCCCAGTCGGTGCCGATGGTCATGCCGGTGATGTCGATCGGCGTCCTCTCCGGCAGCCGGGTAAGATAAGCGGTGTTCAGCATGGTATACACCGAGGCCCAGGGGCCGGTAGGAATGAGACCTGGCTTGATGTAAAAATAAGCATCGCGCCAGCCTGATGGCTCGCGATGGCGGCACCGCCGGTCATAGCTATATTGGTCAAAATGGAACCGAATATTGGCACCGTCATCAACCAGGGTGATCGGCACATGAATGTTGAAATTGATGTTGCCGCCCGGCGGTGGCTCATATCGTCGCCAGCAGATTTCCTGGTAATATTTTTTACCCCAGACGGTCCGGTGCAGCAGATCATTCGGCGGAGGATTGCCCCAGGGGACGATAAAGAGACCCCGGTCGAGAATCCTTTTGACATCATGAAGCATCGAGACCAAAACGTCTTTTGCCGGTGGCGAGATGCTTTTACTGCCGTGATCCACATCGACAGCATTGAGCAGACTCCACGATATACTCCTGAAATGGTCGGACGCAGCCTTGTCCCGCCATCGTGAGTTTGTACTTCGGTTGCTTTTTCTGGGACAATCATTCCAGGACGAACGCCGTGAATTATCTTTTGCACCTTTGTCAATCCAACTGGCTGACGTTTTGGCCTCGATAATAAGCCGTTTGACCCATCCCATGCCGATTGATGTTGTGAGTGGCCGACGATCCTTCCAACCTGATTTTGCCTGATTGTCGAGCGCTGGCAGCTCTCCCCAGGGCACGTCGAAATCAGGTTTTGCAGGCTGAACAATAACTGTGACTGCAGCACTCGTATCTGCCGATATTGCCCTGGCATTAATGACTGTCGCTCTGACATCGAAATCAGCCGAGATCCTGGCCGAAGTGACGACTGCCGCTCTGGTGTCGAAGTTTGCCGATATCGCATTGCCGACCGCTGTTTTACTGTCGACCGCCCGCACCTGCTGGTTGCTGACTGCTCCCAGCAGGTCAACGGTGACGACAACCGCGACGCCTGGCGCTGAGCCGCCGAGGAGTATGTTGCCCCCGTCAGGCGGAACATACTCCCCAGAGAAATAGAGATTGACGGCCGAGCCGATCGGCGGAGTATAGGCCATGTCACGCCGTCACCTGGGAAACATACGTCGCCACTTCGTCATTATAGTTGCCGGTGTGATCCACCCCGAGCACCCGGAGTGCCCGCTCGGGATACTCCGGCAACCCTTTTATTTCCCAGGCTCCGGTGACCGGATCACTCCATTTTGCGGCGAGCAAAACAAAGGTGGTGCGGTGCTCTACCACAACCAGGCGTTTGCCCGGAACGCCGTCGACATAGGTGATGCCGGCGAGTCGGTGCCGATCGGTGCGAGGGGGAACAGCACCTAATATGATAAAATCAAATAGCATCAGATTCTCCAATCATCGAGCGAGATGAAGAAATTCCCAGCTCCAGTAACGTTTACTGCCCTGGTTAGTATATTGATAAACGACTTACCATCAGAATTGATGTTTTGAAGTTGAGTAAATGCTGACGGATGACAAGGATAGTAAAGACCAGGAAGCCAACCCCGAAATGAATACGCTTCTGCCTCGTTAAGATGTGGCCGGGTTATGAGTATCTGGTCTCCAGGCGTGTAAGGTAGTCCTGTAGCCCCCATAAGTGCTGAAGCGCCGGGGCCACCTCCACGGATAGGTATAGAGAGGATTGACCCAGCCGCTCCGGTTGCTCTACGTGGCATAGCAAAACCAGGACCCCCAAGAGCGCCAGTAATGGAATCTGATGAATAGACATACCCAAACGATCCATTTGAGCCATTACAGACCAGCCCACAACAGTATGGGTCAATAGGATATCGTGAAACTGGGTCTCCAAAAAACATAGCTGTTGTATACCAGTGGGTATTATTCGGGGTCCCGGTGATTGTTGACCAGCAAAAAAAATAGAAGGCTCTATCATCGGCCATCAGTATCCATGGTCGAGCCGTGGTGTTGGCAGCATTTGAGAGGGGTCCGGCTTGGGTTGACGCATTGAAAGGAAACAGGCCATCACTCTCCGATGTCATTGCCTCAAAGCCCTGGACTATAGGGGTATAGGCATTGGCTGCGCCAAATCCGTCTACCTGAAGAAAGAAACCGGTGCCGGTAAGCGGATTATTGCGAAAAGCCGCCTTGTCAAACGTCGCATTGACGTATTCTCTTGTCCAGCCTGCGCCCGGTTTACTTCCGTATCCGGTCACCAGACAGGCATAAAGGATATCGCACAGACTCCGCCGCTCACCCCTTGCAACAGGGGCATTGCCGTCATCCCACCTATAAACAATCGGTGCCGCCATTATTCCGCATCTCCTCGTATCTGAATGGTGAATTGATCGTTCGGCTCAGTGACAGGTCCCTGCAGGGTGGTCCTCGCGATCCACAGCGGGCCGATCGGCCCGTCGGTGTTAAGCCGCAGGACGTTGCCAGCCGCCCAGCCTGTTCCCCAGCCGCGATAGTCGAGGAAGAAATACGGCTGACCGGTGGCCGGGTTAATCGGAGCGCAGTCCTGGGTGATATAGCCGGTACCGAGGATACCAAGCTTTTCCTCTATGATCTGGAAACTGGTGGTATTGAGGAACTTCAGCGCCCACCGACCCTTGACCGCTCCGGCGTTGGTCACGACCGGCGGATAGTTGATCTCGTTGTAGCTGGCGTTGCAGCCGCTGCCGATAAGATCGTTCGACCAGACCGATGTCCAGGTCTGCTGGTCGAACATGTTGTAAACCCTTGCCTGCAGATCCCCATACAGGAGAGCAGACGAAACATAGGTGCCCTCGACCGGGTAATCATTGTCCAGCCCATGGCCGACGATGATCTGGCCGTTGATCTGGACACCGGAGACGAGGGACATGTCCTCTATTCGGTGCATGGCGATCAGCGGCTGAGTGTAGCCGGTTAGATCGAGAGGATCGGCCATGGTCAGCTCCTGCGTGTCTTTGTCCCAATTGTAGAGCGTGGAGGGAACCCGTACCGGAATCGGTTCGGCGGAATCGTACAGCTCGACATGAACGATGTTTTCCCGAGGCAGGGTGAGCACCTGTCCGGCTGAGAGCGGGTTTGCCAGTTGGGTTGTCTGGGTGTTATGGATCACCACCACGTCGCCCACCCTGACGATCGGCACCCGGCCGTCACTTGGCAACCTGACCGGGTCCAGGCCGAGCAGATCAGCGTCGAGCGGAATATACGAATAAACCACACAGGCATAACTGAGGCTGTCGGCAAAGACCGGCGCTGGCCTGAAGATCTGCCCGTCTTTTCGATCGTCTTCGTTGTACCAGGGCTCTTCAGCATACGAGCCATCATCAGGAACCCATTCACCAAACTTTGCCCAGACGATGCCCTTGTCATAATCGACACCGCCGCCGACAAGAGCGCCGGTCATGGTGCCGTCAAAATTGGATGTCCCGGAAACCGTCGAACCATCGAGAGCAACGCCGACGATCGATAACGAGCCGGGCCGAAGCGGTGCGCCAGGCGTGCGAAACGTCACGTCGGTCACCAATTGCCTGCCGATCCTGGCGGACAGTGAATGTATCACGATGGTATTGTCGCCGCCGTCATAGACGGTCAGCGTCGCGATCCCGGTCGAGTAATCGATTGTCCCGGCCTCGACCCCGAAGCCGTTTTTCGGGTCCGGATTGCGGTAGAGCTTGCCGAGGCGGTCAACATAGCGGACCCCGCTCCAGGAGAAGGAAACCGATCCGGGCAGGATGGTGTAGCCGACATGGTTCTGCAGGAGGCGGATAACAAATGGCTTTGCCTGGATAATCTCGTCAGCCGTTTCGGCTGCGGCAGCTGTCAGTGAGTAGGAGAAATTGACTGCACCGACAAAGCTGTCGGCCCAGGCAATGACTCGCGTTTCCTTGTCGTAATATCGAATATTCTTCGAACAGTTACCTATTGATGCTCCTATTGCTCCCATGCTCTCCCCTTATCCTGCACAAAGTCTGAACGAATACGGCTCTGTCCATTCTTCCAGCCCTTCGACGTTAGTTAGGTCGAATTGGCAGACGCCGGTTATATAATCAATTGTGCCGTCGATCCCGTTGGCACTTGTCTTGCCCGGCCAGGTCGGCTGCGTTACCGGCACCGGGATATTCCAGCCAGGAGCGGCCAGATTGCCGTTGCCGTCATCGCGCAGAGCATAGACATGCTGGTAATGGGAAAAAGCTATCAGGGCGTTGATTGAGACAGTCCCCGGTTTGATTGGTGTTTCCGGCAAGGTGATGGTGCACAGGCCGTTTTGATTGGCCGCTGTAGCCCCGGCAACAAGTGGATACTTCTCATAGTCGATGGTGTATTCTCCACCAGATACCGGCAGAGAGGTCGGCCGAAAAGCCAGCTCGCCGGTGGCGTAGTTGATCCAGCCTTCCGCATCGCCGGTCAGATAGCCAAGACCGTCATCGGTGGCCGTCCCGGTACCGCCTGCGGCAACGGGCCAGGTCATCACAAACGAGCCTGGGTCAACCGGCTTATGGGCAAGGGTATGGCTGATCTCGGCAACGTCGATCGATACCTCACCGGACAGATCGACCGTCTCAATCGGATTGGCCCAGTTGAAAATAATCGCGGTCTCAACATCGGGCAGCGCCCCACAGGTGATGATAATGCTGCCGGTCGCATAGTTGACCGTGCCGGTACCGGTTCCGGCGATATCAGGGATCAGCGTCCCGTTGCCGTTATCGCGGAGGCGGTACCATTTGCCCTGGGCCATGTAATCGACCCATATGCTCTTCGGGATCGGCAGCGGATCCAAGATCGCGGTGTAGTTGTAGCCGCGATTCGAGAGGGCAATATATTTAAAGAGAGTGTTCGGCACCCGTGGGACTTCCACGCCGATTGTGGCCGAGACCGACAGGCTGGCGGTATAGCCTGCAGGTACATTGGAAAAGGTCACGGTACCGGTTGAATAATCGACCGTGCCGACCTGGCTCGTTCCCTCAACGAGAATGCCGTTGCCGTCATCGCCATAGGTGTGACCGCTGCCGACAATCGAGAGCGTCTTCGGTTTGATGCCTCGGCCGAAATGCAGCTGAGCATTGTTGGCCACGGCAAAGGACGTGACGGTGAAGGAGTAACCTGTACCACTGCCGATAACCGGCCCGGCTTCACCGACGCTCAGGTCGACCATCGGCGCTTCGCCCTGGGCGGACGGCACGAGATGGGCAAAGATCGAATCGACATTGATCTCAATGTTCCCGGCGGTGATGGGCTCTGTCGGCAGCATCACCCCGTAGTATTTGGCGGCATCGGAAACGGTTGTCGTATAGACGTTGGTGGGAAGAGAATCATTCTGGCTGATCTCAATACCTAAGAAGGTTTCACGCAAGGGATCGCCGATCTCGATCTTGACGATATCCCGCTTGTACGCCAGGGCCATGGCCCCATATTCCGAACCTTCCGCCGTGGCGTTGAATTCTGCGGTTGTCGCCTCGACTTTCGTTACCCGAACAAACTGCTGGACCTCATTGACCAGGCCCTTGCCTCTATACAGACAGAGAACGCTGCCGACGTCGGGAATTTTGGTGTTTTTGACCTGGAACATCAGCAGAGAGCGGGATCCGGCAGGCTGATCACCCCAGAGCCAGCCCTGATACCTGGGACCGACTGTTACATATGATTCCACCCGGTCACGAGCTGCGGCCCGTTCATCATTCGGATCGCCGGTCGAGAACATGCAGACAGAGACATTCGGGTCCTGTGCCGGAAGCGACAGGATAACATGAGCGCCGGAATAGGCGTCGGTGTCGGCGGTCTGCACCGAGACAAACGCTTTACGCAGGCTCACCCGGCCATAGACCCGGTCAAGGCGGGAGATATCAGGGAAAAGGTTATTGACGTTGCCGTCGACAATCTCAACACCGGTCATACGGCCGCCGCCGTCGTCATTGTCGGTCAGCCGCTGGCTGGCCATGAGTTTTACATCTTCGGTTAGAATCGGCATTTTCAGAAATCCTTTAAACGGCCATTAATTTGAGAGCCTTTAAAATGTAGTAGTCTCCATCATCCGGCGGAGTGATCCTCACCAACGGCTCAGTATCGAGTGCCTTCTTCTCTTCATGCCGAAACATAACCGTGAACTGCTGGCCATGGAGAGCAAGGTCCATCTGCTTGCCCGGCACGGCAGCGAGCGCCTGCAGAGCAAGCGCCGTTGCCCTCGTGATCCAGGCGGTCTTCTCGTCACCAACCAGAGTGATCGGCCGCCCGGCCTGTTTGGTGGCCAGATCGATCAGCAGTGCGCCGGTAGTCGAATACTCCACCGTCTGCTCAACAGGGGTCCAATCAATTTCATCTTCCCACCAGATGTCATCGGGCAGGGTCACTTCATCCAGGGTGTTCATCCTGCACTCATCCCGGCTTGCGCCAAAAGGTTAAGGAGGGCTTCGACATCGGCCTCACCGCCGCGCATCGATCCGCCGGCAAATTTAAGTTCATGAATTTTTTCAACCGGAGCCGCGCCTTTGTCTGCAGCCTGGCCCTGATTGCCACCTGCCACCGCCGCCAACTGCCCGCGGATCCGGCCCGAGAGATCGCCGAACATGTCGCTGCCGGGCATAGCTGTGAGCGCCGTTTTGGCCGTGGCGGCCTGGATCGCTTTCGATATTTCTATGCCGAGTTGGCCGGAAGACTTGACGCCTCGAAAAGCAGCCTGGTCGCCCAACTTATCGGAGACTGATCCGGCCCCGCCCTGTAGTCCGGAGTAGGCAGCCTTTGCCTGATCGGAGAGCGACAGGGCCTTCTGCAGATCGCCTGCCTTCATCGCTTCTTTGGCGGCTTTCTCGTAATCCTTGGCCTCCTTGGCCTTTTTCCGCCACCTGGATTCCTCGGTGCCCCGGGTATCCATACTATCGAGCTCATCGGCGAGAGATCTTTCCCGGCCGGCGATGTCGTCCTGGATCGATCGCACCTTGTCGGCATATTTTTGGAAGACGGATTTTGCTTTTTCAACCGCCTGAGTCTCAGCCTGCGCCCATTCTTCCGCGCCTTGCTTGGCGGCGTCTATCCGGTCGGCATTGGCCTTGGTAATATCCTGTTCAGCCTGCAGCGCGGTCGATGCAGCTTTCTCTTTTTCTTCTGCAGCAAATTGCCGGTTCTTCCTGGCCTGGTCTTCTCGATCCCGCTTGCGCTGCTCTTCTTCACTATCATTGTCCGCAGAATCACCAGACGTCGGCTCGTCTTGAGATTCTGGCTCAGCTGTTTCAGGTTTCCGATCAAGACCGAGTCGTTCTCTGGCAAAACGCGAAAGAATTCCAGGATCAGGAGTTTCAACTTTTTCACTAACTTCTTGTTTTGCCTTGGCAGTGTTCTCGGCAATTGCTATCGATTTTTCCGACGCATCTTTTTCTATCCGGAGCTTTTCCTCTTCCGTGGCTTTCTTCCTCGCGATCTCCTCGGTACTGTCCAGGGTACCGAGGCGCTCCTGTCGCTCTTTGCGCTGCTCCTCGTTGAGCTTATCGGCGTGCCAGGTGTCCATCGCCTCTTGCTCGCGGCTGATGGGTTTGTCTTTATTGTCTGTGGCATCAGGAGGCGGCGGTTGATTATCCGGCGGCGGCACTTGTGCCGGGGTCTCTTGCGGCTTTCCTTCAGGCTTGTTTTTATCGGCCGCTTCCTTATCGATTTCCTTGAGCCGTTCGTCATACGCCTGCTTGGCGATCGCAATCTGTTGATCGATCGCCGCGACATCCCCGCCGGTCAACGCCGCCCACATCTTACGCGCAGCGAGCTGCACCCTGTCGGCTGAATAGATGAGGCTCGTCATGCCTTTCTGAATAGGAGAGAAGGTGTTCAACCATTTGCCTACCTCCCAACCGATCAGGGCGGCAGAGAGTAAGCCGCCCATGGTCTTCATTGCCGTGCCCAGCAACTTCACTGCGACACCCACCCGACCGAGGGCTGGCACCGTAGCGGTACTGAACGAGAGCATTGCCGTCTTGGCGATGCCGGCAACTTTGGCAATTGTCGAAAACACCACAACCCCGGTACCAAGAGCCAGGATAGCCGCACTCAACCGCGGAAACTCTCCGGTCAGGTCGGCAATCGGCGTGAGGAGAGCACTCAGCACCACCGCCGCAAGCTTGATGGCCGGCAAAAGCCCGGTGCCGACGTTGGTGGCGATTTCGACTACCTTGTTTTTCAAGAGGATCAACTGATTTCCGGTGGAGGCCGCCCGCACCTTGAACTCCGCCAGCATCGCCCCGGCATAGGCATTCGAATCGCTGACCTGCTGCATGGTGTCGCGATAGGTCTGCAGGCTGCCGACCAGCAGCCCGATATCGTCCTGAAACTCCTTGCCGAACAGGCCGGTCAAGACCTCGGCCCGTTTCTGGCCATCAAGTTTTTCCAGGGTGCCCAGGAGATCGAGCAGGGCCTTCTGCGGATTGGCTGCAACCGATGCCGCCATAGCTTCCGCATCGGTGCCGATCTTGGCCAGCGCCTCCTGGAACTGCTTGCTGCCCATGGTCGCGGTCTGCATGTTGTTGAGCAGGGCGTTGATGCTGGTCGAGGCGGTTTCAGGCGTCTTGCCGAGCGAGAGCATGGCAGCTGCAAGGGCGGCAGTCTGTTCCTTGGCCAGGCCGAACTGCTTCGAGGTGCCACCCACGCGCAGCATCACGTCGACGATATCTTTTTCCCTGGCCGCCGTGGTGTTGCCGAGCTGGTTGATGGCGTCGCCGAAGGTGACAATTTCCGGGATACTGAGACCAAAGACGTTCTTCAATTTGCCGATGGCGTTACCGGCTTCGTCGGCGGTCATGTCAAACGCCGTGGCCATTTTGGCTGTCACCTCGACAAAGGCACCGATATCTTTCGAGGCGATACCGAGCTGTCCGCCGGCCGTGGCGATTTTCGCCAGCTCGACAGCGGTGAGCGGGATGACCCGGGACATGCCCTGCAGCTCTTTGGCCAGGTCGGCGATCTCTTTAGGTGTCCCGTCAACCACTTTACGGACATCGGCCATCGCCGATTCAAAATCAATCCCGGCCTTGGCGGACAGGACAAGCGCCGCGCCGGCGGCCGCTGCCTCGACCGCCCGCCCCTTGATCTGGCCGAGAGAATCGCGCCAGTCGTTGGTTTTCTTTTTCAGCTCATCGAGCTTCTTACCCATGGCGACTTTCGCCTGGTAGAGTTCCTGCAGGCTGAGTTTGCCGGACTTGACCAGGTCGGCATATGCCGTCCTAACCTTGTTGATTTCAAGAGAGATCGACCGGCCGGAAGAAAGACCGAGAACGCTTCTGGCCAGGTCGAGTTTAGGTGGATTACTGATCGTGGCGTATAGCTCGCGCTGCTTGCCCCTGAGCTCCTCAAGTGCTTTGCCCAGCTCGCCGGTCGAGGCTTTGCCCGATGTCTTCAGGTCGCGATAGGCGGTGGTAAGCCTGGCCATCTCGGCCCTGACATCGGCAAAGTTTTTGACACCGAGCGCCCCCATATTTTGCTTGGCGAATGTCGTCTCGGTCACCAAGCCAAGCCGCTTGACGCTTTCGGCAATGGCCGCCAGGTTGGACGTGACGTCCTTTCTGTTGACGCTGACGGCCAGCGCTATGGAGGGGGTGTCGCCCATTGTTCACAAACCCTTATTCAAGAAAATTGATGTTCACTTTTTCAAGCAATCTATTGCGACCAGGAAAAACGACCAGCCGTAATCCGAGGCATTGGCGTGGCCGGCCATGATTAATCTGCAGCAGGCTCGGCGGAGCTCGCCGCGGTCAAGAGAGCGTGGCCCTGTTTTGCCAGTCGCTCCAGGAGTCGGGACAAAAAATCATTCACCTCGGCCACAGCCTTCCAGATTTCATCCAACTCAGTCGGAGTGTTTTCACACTCTTTGCCGCCCAGTTTCGCGCCGGCGATGCCGGTTGAAAGCGTTACCGCCTCAACCGGAATGACAGAATCAAGGAGAAGTTCAGTGGGATGGACAGCCCGATCCCCGTTAAACGTCGACAGCAGCTCATCGATCTGGGCCGAGGTGAGCTCGTTGACGGTGATTTCTTGATCACCGATTTTAATAACCTTCTGCTTTCGCATTATTTACTCCCTTCAAATAGATGATTCAGGCAACCGCGATCAGCTCAGCCAGATATGCTCCATCGGCTCTGTGAAGCCGACAGGAGTCTCAAGCACGCCCTCGAATGTCGCTTCGGCAAACTCGGTGCCGATAAACGAAAAAGTGTTGCTCGGGTTGAGGCGCATCTGATAAACCTCGGAGATAAAATCCCGGCCGTCATCGAAATTCTTGCCGTCGAGCTTGATGCGGATCCGCACGTTGCTCTTTGTCATCGCCTTCATTTTAATGCCGTTGACTGCCTCATAAGTCGGGGTGACCTTGCATATCTCGCCACTGGGGATACTGCCGGTCGACAATGCCTTGATCATCGCCAGGCGAGGGTTGAGCTCATAGTCGGTGCCGAGCTCATAGGTAGTGACGCCGGTGGGGTCCGTCACAACGGCCGAGGCCATCATATAGCCGCCGATTTCCACCCACTTGTCTTCGATAGTCGTCACATCGATCGCGGCCACCGCCCCGGCTGCCTGGGTCAGCACCGAGTTGCTGCCGAAGAATGCCGCGGCAAACAAGGCCTGATCCATCTGGTTGAACTTGATGGAGGCAGTCATCGGCTTCGGGATGGTGATCGAGGAAATGACCTGGCCGAAATTGCTGCGGCCGTTGGCGGTCAATTCCTTCCGCTCGGAATCGGTCTTCGGCGAGAACTCGCTGCAGTTGCCTTTCAGCTCAAGGCCGGTGCGCACGCCGGTGTCGGAAAGAACATCAATGTAAGCGTCGGCAATGCCGACGAATGAAAACGGTTTATCCATGGTGTTACCTCATTAAGATTGTGCAAAAATTTTCGGAAAGACCCTAAAGACGACAAGGGCCGTGTAGATTGTCGGCCCCTTGCTTTCGTGTCCGGCCAGCTTTATTTTCGGTACCCGCACACTCTTCGGCTCGATGCCCTTGACTCCCGGCTCCCAGCGGGCAAAGGCATCGCGGAAGGCGTCGAGCAGGTTGTATATAGTGGTCTTGGCTGCCCCAACCGTATCCGAGTGATTCACGCTCACCCTGACACCCCATGTCAGATCGCGGCCCGGGGAGTTGGCAACCTCGGAATCATCTTCCAGCCAGATTAAACCATCCGGCCGCTTCTGCTGTTCGTCCTGCAGGGCGGTGCCGATGTATTCAAAACCGGCGACAGTTGCCAGCCTGGCGGCGATCAGATCGTGCAGCTCGTTCAGCATTACGCTTTCCCCAGATGAAGTATTGAAAAGCCAGCCTCTTCAGGCTCGATGGCCGTGACCCGGTACTCCTGGCCCATGACCGTCAACACCGTGCCGGCATCGCCCGCCGTGATCCCCAGGTCGGAGATATCGGCGGGATTGGCCAGGGCAAACGGTTCGCTGCTGACGATTTCGCCGCCCTGTAAATCGATGGTCTCGAACGGCCCGTGAAAATCGACCCGGAACGAGAGCGCCCCGGCGATCACGGCATCGTCGCCCATGGCATCGAGCCAGGCGGCTATATCGGTGGCAGCGAACACTGACAGAGGCTCCCCGTTACCCGATCAGGATGGCGATGTGCTCGGACTGCACCGCCTTGACGCCCCAGGCCAGGCCGATCTCGTACTTGATCTGCCGGTACTGGCGATAGAGGGCGACCTGAAAGACCAGGCCAGACACCGGGTCGGTGAGATAGAGAACATCGTCGGCCATATCGCCGCCCGGGGGCATGGCCGGAGTCCGGGCGACCAGGTGGATGGCCGAACGGGCAAAGGCCAGGTTGGCGCGGTAGGCTGCACCGACGGTGATGGCCTTGGTGGCCTCGCCCATCGCCAGCAAAAGACCCGGCTGGTTGATTTTGATGGTTCCGCCGTCCGATACGTCGGTATCGCCGGTGCTGGCGATATAGATATTTCCGTCGCCGGCAAACGTCAGCCTGTCACCCACCACCACGGTTCCGGTACCGGCAGCGGTCAGGGCCAGCGAGGTGGATCCGAGCGCGTGGCCGGCATCGCTGACGGTTGAGTTGGCGGCGGTGCCCTTGGCGTGCGCCTTGATCTGCGCCGACTCGCGGATCTTCATGCCGGACATATCCTGCAGGATCCCCTGGCGGGCGAGAATCGTGTCGCCTACCATCTGCGCCTGCCCCTGCTTGCCGCGGATGGCCGCGCCTGCCGTGGTGTCGAGCACCAGCTGCAGGTCGGAGATCGGCGCGCCGTTGTCGACCAGGATCTTGCGGACGTTGGCGACGTCGCTGTAGTCGCCGGCGTTTTTAAAGAGCGTGGTGTCGGCTGCACCGATGGCCCGGCTGGCATAGGGGTAGAGCGCGGCAAGATCGGCCTCGACCTCGTTGGTCAGGGTCCGCATGGCCTGGGCGAACTGATCGACCAGCAGCCGGCCGTACATCGAGCCGATCGAGACAACCTCTTCACCCGCCCACCTGACCGGTACTGCCTTGGCCTTGGTGATGGTGAGCGAGTCGTTGCCGATAACCTGGTCGCCGGAATCCGGGGCGCTGACACCTGCCTCGATGTCGACCGCAGCCGATGCCGGCGCGATCGGGTAGACGATAGTCTGGCCTTTTGCCGCCTGGGCGGCATCGGCGTTGAGGGTGACGGCCGGAATGAGGCCGGTCAGCTCACGGCTGACAATGCTGATTGCCTGGTAGAGGATCGGTATCAATCCGGTAAGTGTGTTTCCCATGTTCGTTGCTCCGTAAATTTTTGACGGCCGGTGGGCCTTTTTTGTGCTTAGTCGACGATCAGTCCGCCGTCATCGATGTGCTTTTTCTGGGCGGTGGCGTCGAGCTTCTGCCAGTCGGCCCGCTTCATGGTCTTGCCCGCTGCAGCCGGCTGCTGTTCGCCAACCGGGACGGCGGCCGGATTGCCGGCCTGAGAATCGGCGACGGCTTTGGCCCGCAAGGCCTTTTCGGCGGCGACGATGGCCATGGCGGCTTCGGCGCCGGTGGTTTTGCCGTCGGCCGCCAGCGTCTCGATCAGCTGCTCATGGCCGGGGATGACCTGGGCGCGGACATCGGCGATGCGCTGCTGTTCGGCTTTTGCCCCTTCCTGACGGGCGGTGATGAGTTGGTCTTTGAATCCGGCGGTGGCCTCAGCGATTAGGGCCGCCACCAGATCCTGATGCTTCTCCTTGAGCGTTTTCAGGTCCATACTGTTCTCCGTGGTGGTTGGTGTGCGGGGCTGCGGTGCGCCTCCCCCGTGATTGGTGATGCCTGCCGCAAAAGCTGCGGCCAGGGTAAGATCGGATTGAAAAGCGGTTTTGTCGGCCGCCAGTTTATTGGTGACTTCGGCAAAGGCCAGCCGGGCGCGCGCCATGGCCGATGTTTGGTCCGCATCGTCCTGGCTGGTTGCCGGAATGGTCTCGTGGGCAAAGCCGGCGGCGGTGATCGCCTCGCCGAACAGCCATGTCTCGGCGTCCATCATGGCGTCGATCTCCGACCGATCCTTGCCCGTGAACCTGGCATAGGCGCCGGCGAGGAGGCCAGACAACCCTTTAAGGATATTGCCGTACTTCAGCATTTCATTGTGGTCGCCCCAGGTGAGGCCCTGGGCGTTGTGGATCATCATCACGGCGTTGTCTTCAACCACGATCTTGTCGGCAGCCATCGGGATATAGGAGGCGGCGGACATCGCATAGCCGGAGAGAATGGCGGTGACGTGGCCGGGATAATTGCGGATCATGTTAAAAATCTCCAGCGCCGCGCCGACCAGGCCGCCACGGCTGGAAATCAGCACTTCGACGTCGCCGCCGTTTGCGGCCGCCAGCTCTTCCCGGACGCCTTGCGGGGTGACTTCCCAACCAATATCTCCGGACAGGGTGATGCGTTTCATTTATTCGGTCTCCAGATCGCCGTCATTGTCCTTGACCGGCGGTTGAGGTTGGGCGGGTTGACGGACACTGCCGGCCGGTGGGGGGAGTCCGGCCAGCAGCTTTTCTTCCTTGATGATCTGCGGCACGATCGGCTCCCAGGGCAGACCGAGCAGACGGGCGCGCTCTTCTTCCCTGGTCGAGATTCTTGCCTCGATTCGAGCGGTGGCCGCGTCGATCTCTTTCACCGGATCGATCTGGCTCTGCGCGTCGCCGATCCAGATTGTGTCGAGCCAGGCGCGCCTGATCAGCGGATCGGCAAAAAAACCCGGAGCGGAGAGCCGCCCCATGGCCACGGCCTCGGTGATAACCGCCTCATAGACCGGCTGACAGAGCATGGTGACCAGCCAGTGCCGGCGGCGGAGGAAATAATCCCACGCTTCTTCAAGCGCTGCCCGGGCTGCAGAGTAGGAGGCGGTAAAATGTTTGACCAGGATCTCAAACGGCAGTTCGAGGGCAATGCCGATCTGGCGGAGGATGGCCATGACGAAGGGGTCGAAGGCGACGTTCGGGCGCCCTGGTGCGGCGGTGGAAATCTTCTCGCCGGGCAAGAGACCTATCACCGTGCCGTAACCCATTTCGAGGCCGGTGGTGTCGATCTGCTTGGTCTTGTCGCCGTCCGGATTGTCGATATTCGGCGCCGGGCCAAAGTCAGCCGCGCCCTGCTCATTGGTGACAAAGACGGTCATCATGCCGCTGACAACAGCGGCCATGACCTCGGCGTCGGTATAGCGGCCGAGCTGCTTGATCAGCTCGACTACCGGGGTCAAGTACGGCACGCCGCGCGACTGGCCCGGGCGGCGCTTGTCGAAGAGGTGCAGACAGAGCGGCGAGCCGGTTTTAGAAAAGAGGCTCAGTTCCTGCCACTGCCATCTATCCTTGAGATGGGTGGGCACTAAACGCCAGTTGCCGGGGTGGGCGTTCAGGACGTGGATCCTGTCGGGTGCGCCGTTCTCATCACGGCCGATGCCGCCGGCGAGACGATCGGAGTCGGCGGCCATATCCTTGTTGCAGACCCGGGCCGCCTCGATCAGCTGCAGCTTCAGTTTGTACGGCGAGCCGGGACGGGAAAGGCGCGGCATGTTGACGAAGATGTCGCCATCCTCCAGGGCCTTTTCAAAAATCAAGGCCTGCTGCAGGGAAAACGGCAGCTGCCGTTCGTAGTCGAATTCGCGGGTTTCGGTGGCGAGAAGGAATTCGCGCAGCGCGGCATCTTCCCAGGCGTCGGCCTGCTCGGGCGTGAGTTTCAGGAGCTGGCGGTCGATCTGGGGTTTTGCCTTCAGGCCGGTGCCCACCACCTTGGTGATGTTGGTCCGGACCGCGCCGACCGCCACCGCATTGTTGCGCAGCATGTGCTGCGATTCTTCGCGCAGGGTGACGAGATCGGGCAGGATGGCGGAATCGGCGTCCATCTCCCGAACCCGGCCTTTCTGGTTGGCCCGGCGGTTGCGATCGGCGCCGGTGTAGCCGCCGGCCATGGCCATGGCGACCCGTTGCCGGTAGCGCCTGGCCCCGGCGACGGGGGAGAACCAATCGACAACGCGGTCGGTGATGGTGATCGGCACGGCGATATCCTTGCCGGCGACCTTGATCGAGGTGGCGAGGCTCATCGCGGAATCACCTCGGCAGTTGCCATGCCGCCGCCGCGGGACAGACGGATGACCATCCGCTCCCAGTACTGCAGCGTCCGCATGATGCTGGCATGATCGCCGCGCGTCATGTTCTTGCCGGCGCGACCCGCCGACTGCATGTCACCTGCAGCCCGCAATTGGGCCAGACATTTATCGCGTTCTACAATCGCAACTTCAAGGGTGATTCCTGCCATAATGCTCCTCGCTTAGTATTTGCAAGGAACTTACGACATTTATATTGGTCTTTTGAAGTGGGCATTGACCGGCATTGACTGGCATTGACAAAGTTTCGGTTTCGAAAGAGAGGGAAAAGAAACTGCCATGGGGGGTGGTAACGCAAAAAGGGTTGGTCCAAGGGGGGAAATTTCCCTGGACCAACCCTTTATAAAAAACTAACTACAACCTGTAGTTGAACTTTTACAGCGTGGCGATAATAATTCCGACAACTGTCGCTATAACTCCAATACCAGCAAGAACCTTCCAGAGGAATTCATTTCTTTCAGAAACTATCAGCTTGTTCAGCTCTTCCCGACTGGTGTTCAGCAGTCTGACGCTGCAGACAATCTGGTCTAGATGTTCTTTGCCGTTTCTGTAGTTATCTCCACGGGTTTTGCTCTGGTCGTTTTCGCGGACAAAGAGCCTGGCCGTTTCGATCTTTTCCTGAAGCTGGACGTAGTCCGGCAACACCTTGCTGATCGAAATCATACGATAGTCATTTTTGAACTTATCGTATTCCAGCAGCTGATAGACAATAGTCGCCTCATATGCGTCGTAAGTAGCCCTTTTGACATGCTTGAGGGCATCGCGCAATTCGTCCTGTTTGTTCTCGGCGAGATAGCGAATCAGATGATTGCCTGCGTATCTCAGTTGATTTATAGCGGGGACCGTGAGCACACCATCAAAATCTTCAACATATTTGATGGCACGCTCAGCTTCTTGATATAGCCTTGAGATCTCTCTAAGAGTCTCGCGGTCGTACTGTGGTTCTTCGCTCATTACCGCTCGTGCAGAACCTTTCTCTTGATACTCGCGAAGTCTTCAGGAGTAACGAAATTACCAATCTGAACCAGGATGTTTCCAGTTGAAGCGGTCTTTGCAGCCTTGCGACGTAAAGCCTTCTGGTCTTCGTTTGTGTGTTTGGGGACTGCAGGTAGTAAGAGCAATTTGAAAGATTCAAACATTATCTTCTCCCTGATAAGTTGCTGGTTGCCGCCCTCTACCGGAACGGCACGGGACAGGCAAAAAACGGAATGGTGATATTTACTCCACACACTCAGGTAAGTCAATAAAAATTTGCCTATCATTAAGGCAATTGTAGGTGTTAATTGCGCTTTTGTCGAGAACAATCGAATCGATATCCGAGTAAAAATACGGTTAGGGGACAAAAGGGGAATAGTTTCGGATAGCGTCCTAAGGATCGAGTGCTACCCGAAACTATACATTATTTCTTTCACGGCCTGGTGTGCATAGGAATTTTCACCGTCCAGCTCTCCCGCTTGACATACAGCTCCACATCGAACAGGGAATAGCTGCCGCCTGGCCCGCCTTTTACCGGAGAGAACGGGTCGCCCTCAAGATCAAGCCTCACGGCAAAGGCGGTCTGCCTCCCTTGCTCATCGAGTTGGGCCTGGTAAAAATACTTGCTCTCTTTTCTGATCGTCGCAAAGAACATGGTTTCTCCTTTCATAATCAACCTTTGACCAGCCGGAGTCCGCCAAAACTCTTCCGCCCGGGTTTCTCTTGCGTCCGGCTTTCGCCGGCCTCGATCGCGCCCTGCAGCAGGTCGCGGTATTCACCGAGTCGGACGTTTGCCATGCCCAGGGTGGCCAGCATCCGGAAGCGGTCGGCGGACTCGTTGCGCTCCAGGGTGGCGAAATCTTTCTTGACTTCCCGCAGGACCTCCTCAACCCCGCCGAGTGAGCGCTGCAGGCGGGACATGTCCCGGTTCTCGGTCTCTATGATAGCGCCGCTCATGACCGCACCTCCCTGGGGCACAGGCCGACATACCACGGCTCGCCGACCAGGGTTATGCTCCGGTAACCTGCGGCAAGCAAAGCGTCGTGCATGACTGCGAAGGCTGGCGGCGGATGATTGAAGCATTCAACAAACCAGTTACAGAACAGGCGATAGATTGTCTCCTGGCTGGCCGCCTTGGCGGATGAAGCTTCGCAGCAGCGCCGGACAAAATCGGCGATGACATGCGGATGCATGAACACCCGGTACCGGTCGCCACTGACCAGCTTCAAACTCAGCAGCGGGTATTCGTCTATTCTCACCACAGGACCAGGTCCACGCCCTGTCGGCTGTTGAGGCAGATGGTGCGGCCAGTGATCCGGCAGCAGCAGCGCCGTACCGACCCCGAAAAGCTCGGTCAGCAGCCGGTCGACCAATTGCCACTTCTGCCCCTCCTGCAGCTCGCCGGTGCCAATTACTTGACCGAGCAGGGAGGCACCTTCTTTTATTTCGCCTTCCAGAGCGAGCAACATATTTTTGCCCGGCATGGAATACCTGCCGGTCCTGCGGATGGTGGGGATGACTTCGTCAAAGATCCATAGTTCGAATTTCTCCGCCTCGGGCATCTTCGATCTGGTGATCAGGCGGTAGAGGTTCCCTTCGTTGATGTAAACCATCTGTTGTGCTCCACTGCTGGTGGGGGTGTATCGATTTGATACCCCCCTCTCCCGGCAATGTTTACCAATGATGTCTCGACTGTTTTTATAGCCGAGAATATCACAGATATCCTTGGCGCAAAACCAGATCTCCCCCAGTTCATCCTCTTGGGTACGGACCGGGACTTCCTTGAAATTGAAAACGGCTGGGACGACGGCGGGGACGGCGGAAGGATCATTCTTTTTCATTGCACTGCTCCTGGTGAAATAACTCTTTCGCCCTTTGCGCTACCAAACGCAAAAAGGGCGGGCTGAACGGGTTGGTAGACCGGCACCAGGACCGGCGAGCCTTGCGGCTCCCCGCTCAGTCCGCCCAAAAAATCGGCAAAGACTGAACTGAGGACGTAAAAAAACCGCCAGTAAAGAGGAGGTGGCGGCTGTCCGCCTGGTGTATTCCGGGCTACCAAACCCGTGTCACGTTTTTTTCGTAACAAGAAATAAGGTAGCCCCTCCGGCGGACATTTGTCAAGACATTTGCCAACAGTTTCCCCTTGCTGTAGGATTAACCACAAAAAAAGGAGAATATAATGGACCTTGCAACTATTGAGATTACCTACCGGTCGAGCAAGAATGAAGAAACTCAACGGACAGTCGATGTCCTCGGTTTCAACAAGATGCATTTTGAAGGGTATTGTCATCTCAGGAATAAAACCAGAACCTTTCGTTTCGATTATGTCGAATCGTGCGCAGAAACCGAAACCGGTGAAGTTGTCACGAACCTGTTCGATTTTCTGATAAACAAGCTGAGAAGCTATCAATGTCGCGACCCCTACGAAACTTTGGCGAAGCTCATGCTGACAGAAAACGATTTCATGCTATGCCTCGTCTATATCGGCAGGTTGAGTGGCCAGCTGACACCACGAAAGAAAGTTGTTATCGGCAAGGCCTGCAGCGAATTGTCGGGAGACCGGCTTTTCTCAGACGAACAGCTGCATTTTCTGAGCAACGGCTTTGACTTCGCCCACACAACAGAAGATAATTTCAAGACAGCAGTGAAAAACATCGCCAAATCTGATAGCCGAAAAAGGAATATTCTTCTTGAAACAGTGAGGCAACTATCTAAAATACCCAAAAAAATTACCATAAACGAAGTGGATGCCCTAAAATTCATAGAGACGAGTTTCCCTGTTTAAGAACCATAAAGACGTAAACATTGGGCGATCACCATTTCACTCCCTCCTCATGCCGACAACGGCTCAATGTCGGCAATAGAAAGACAGGCGATATCGATCTCGACGGATCCATAAACCTGCCTGATATCGTTCTGGTACCCAGGAGAAAACGCAGTGCCGCACTGTTTACGGAACTTGCAGATCCGCCCGCGCAACCGGTTCTTCTTACCGTAGCCGCAGGACAGGACAACCTCGCGGCCGACGGTGCAGGTCTTCTCGTTCCAGCGCTTGCCGTAGCGCCTGAGCTCGATCTTCTTTTTGCCGGCGGCAAAGTCCTCAAAGTATTTTTTGATAAGCGGGATAAAGAGCGGTTTCATGGCCTCGGCTCCATAGTTGCATTGCGGCCCTCGTGCACCGCCTTCAGTCGATCGAACTCCGCGATGGTGTACAGCTTTATGCCGGTCGGCAGCGGAAATTTCTTCTTGCCCTCGCGGATCGCCGCGCCGGTCATACAGTCATCGCAGATCGAGGCGCCGCGTTTCCCGGCATTAGCCCCACCGCGAGGGTTGGTGTATTTGCCGCAGGCGGCGATCAATGCCGACCTGGTCATGGTGATTCCGATGTTCTTGTTGATCGGGCAGGGCTGCGAAGCCTTGATCGCCGCACGCTGCAGAACCGTGGTGTGCTCGCTTTTCTCTCTTGATCTTCTTTTTATTGCCATGATCCTTTCCCTTTTATTTGTTATTCCCGCCAGGCGTCACGGTCGATTTTGATGCTCTGCACATATTCACAGAGGTCTGCAGCCAGGATACGCAGGCCTTTCGTCCCGCGATTCTCAGCGTAACCCTGCAAACGGCCGGACTTAACCAGCCTGTAGACCGTGCTTTCCGAACAGGCGAGGATCCGGCAGGCCTCCCCGGGCGAGACCAGCACCGACCGTTCGAGCACTTCGCGCTTATACACTTCCACTTCCAGCCTGGTGATCTTCTCCCTGGGCATTACCATTTCAGTCATGCTGCACCCCTTTGCTGATTATCCGCCTGGCCTGGGTCTGCTCGCCCGGCTTGCGGAGGTTTCTGATACCGACTATATCGGCGGCGGCCAGGCCGTAGACGCAGATATCCCAATGGTGATTGGCCTTATTACGCGGACAGATCCACCAGCCATGGTCATCCTGGTATTCGGCGCAGAGCTGGCGGGCGAAGTCGGCGCCGGTATCGGCATGGAAGCGGATGGCGCCGGGATTGTCCGACTCGTACTGCAGCTTGCCGGCCAGCTCGTTCTTGTAGATGGTGACATTGATCTTGTAGAGCATCAGCCCGCCGGGGATGGCGATCTTCTGACCTTTCGCCCCCGGGTAATAGTCGAGCCGCTTGACGTCCCAGGGCTGCTCCATGGTCCGCCTTCCCTTGAGCGGCTTGAAGAAAGGATTGCGCCGGCAGAACCCGTACACTTCCGTGGTCCGGGAATGCTTCGGATTGTTCGGGTTGGTGCCGCCGCCCGAGTCGATAAAGCCGGCCATCGATCGGTATTTCTTGCCGTCCGCGTCGGTGTAGATCTTCGCCGCCAGGTCGATGAGGTTGGAGAAGGACTCGACCTTGCCGTGATCGATCATCGCCACGGGAAGGTCCCGGCCGTAGCCGAAGGCCCACACCTGGTAAAAAAAGCCGATTCGCTGGGTATCGACCTTCAGCAACAGGCAGGAGGTGTCGCGCGGCACTACTCCTTTGGGGAGAGATTTGTCGACCAGGCGGAGGATGCTGTCTTCCTGCCGTTCCTGCTGGATGTGCTCGTAATCGGTCGCCTCGTAGCCGTTGGCCCAGGCCACCTTGTCGGCCATGGTGCCGGATTTTCCCTTCAGCCAGGCGATGGCGATCTCGACCAGCGGCACGTCGAGGCACTCCCAGGCCCGGTGGTGGAAGCCGACCCGGGTGGGACGGACGATGTCCTCACCCTTGATGCAGACCCACCGGCCGCGGCGGATCGCCTGCAGCCGGTCTTCTTCCGACCAGACCGCGCCGCAACTATTGCAGGCGTAGGAGACCGTTCCGGCCGCTTCGACCGATTCGGCCGTGGCGTCATCGTCCAGGATCAGGTGATCGCCGTCCATCTCGATGAGCTCGTCGCAATGGCCGCATTGCGCCCGCCACTCCCAGACCTGGGGGCAGGACATCGTCCCCTTGTAGATGAACATCTGCGCCGGCGTCGAGGCGAAGAAGCGCTTGTAGCGGCCGCGATAGATCCGGTTGCGTTTCTTGATCAGGGTGATCGGGTCGGCTTCCTTGCCGGCCATGGCCGGGTATTTGTCGACCTCGTCGCCGAAGCAATGTTTGGCCGCCCAGGAGGCCATCGAGCTGGCGCTGTTGGCGTGGGCGGGGAAGATGGTGACGCCGTGGTTGAGGTTGATGCGGGACAGCGTCACATCGTCCTGGCGGCCGGTCAGGTAGCGAGCCAGGCGCGGCGACTGGGTGAGCACCGGCTTGATCTTGCCGCCGGTGATCTTGTCGGCGGTGTCCTCGGTCGGCATAAGATAGAAGATGTTGCCGGGATCGCAGTCGATACACCAGGCCATGCAGTTGATCATGGTATTGGTCTTGCCGGACTGCTCGACCCCGCAGAACCAGACCTCACGGACGTAGGGCTTGCCGAAGGTGTCCATGATCTTGACGGTATGCGGGGCGTACTCGTGCCGCCAGCGGCCGACGTGGGCGCCGTCGGTGACCACTCGGTAGCGCTCGGCGTGTTCGGAAACGCGGATCTTTTCCGGCTGCCGCATCCGCCGGCGGATTGCGGCGGGGATGCGGTCAAGGTGGACCTGGGTCCCGGCGAGGCGGTCGCGGGTTGCGGGCGGCAGCCAGGCGGGGAGGGCTAGGTATCTTTTGGTGATGGTGGTTTGCATGGGGAGCCTATGCCTTGTCTTCCTCTGCCGATTCTCTTGCCATCGCCGCCATGACCATTTCCCCAACCTGTAATCCAAGGGGATCGTTATCGAGATAGCGAACCTTCTTTCCCAGCCCTATGGCATATAAGATTTCATTCCGGGTACTGCTGCCGATATATTGCTGCCAATTGATGACGAATATTTCGTCAGCTAAATCTATTTTTCGCAGGTGCAATGTATCCATTTCATTGGCGCATCCTTCATGTTCCGCCAAATGGTGCGACGGCAGCTCGCCAGATGGCGATCGGTACCAGAGGGGGAGAAGATGCAGCCCCATTGTTATAGCCTTTTCTTCTTTCTCTACCAGCCAGGCGGCAACGGCCATAATCTGGACAAATCTGCTTGATCCACAGAGAACCACTACTTTCGGTCTACTCATTTTTCCCTCCCTTTTCAAAAGTGACATTGATCGATTCCCCAGCCACCTCATTAAAAGCCTTATTAACGATATCGTCGCAGAACTCAAAGACCTCGGAGTTACGGTTCATATCCCCGCCGGCCACCTGCACCAGGTCGTTTTGCCCAGCATGGAAGTGGTGGCGGATACAATCGCGGAGCGTCCCGAGGATACCGGCTATCGCCGCCCAGGCCTGATCGGCATGAAGCCACTCGGCATCCTCATCCCGCCTCATCCGCTCCGCCTTCATCTCGGCCATATCCGCATCGGCCTTGGCCTTCCGTGCCTCATTCTCCCGGGAGGCATCAGGGGCCACCGACCGGGCGGAAACATCGAGCTGCTGGCCGTACTGCATCACCTGAAACCGGCTGATCGAGCCGTCCCGGTGCAGCTCGGGAAAGCCGGCGGCGCAGTCCTGGTAAAACTTCCCCTGGCTAATCTTATAGCCCTGGGCGGCCAGCCAGTTAAGGGCTTGCTTGCGGTTGACGAAGCGTTCGGCTGCGGGGGTATCCATGGCTATTTCTCTTTGGCAAACATCTTAAGTTGCACCGCTCCGGATGAAGAAACGGGATCCGCTTTTTTCCCGGCCGCAGATGGAGAACAGGCAGCTTCGAGCCGCTCCGCTCGGGCGTTGATGCGCATCATGTACTGCGAATCCACCGGCCGGCCGCCGACCAGGCCGACGCGGCGCATTTTGAAAATTGGCTCTTCCATGTTTTTCCCTCCTTTGCACTTGCGGCCGGCGGCCGCCACTTTTCTTAGTTCTTCGGAAACGGTATCTCTGCCCAGAACTGAGGATCCGGCAGCGGATTGTCATTCAGGTCGAGCCATTGCCCGGCATCCTCCGAATCATAGGCGAGCCGCGCCGTTACCACGTCATCGAGATAGCCGTCATAGACCAGCACCTGGGCTTCGGCATCGGGAATGGTGTCGGGTATATCGGTGATTTCGTGCCAGGTGATTGTGCTTTCAATC
Organism: Desulfobulbaceae bacterium BRH_c16a; assembly: GCA_000961725.1. Classification (GTDB taxonomy): domain Bacteria; phylum Desulfobacterota; class Desulfobulbia; order Desulfobulbales; family Desulfocapsaceae; genus Desulforhopalus_A. The sequence goes on along the minus strand of LADS01000013.1, from coordinate 34,365 downwards.
ATATCGTCCTCACTTGTCGGTTTTTGCCGCCGGAGGTCGGCAGCAGATAGATGTTGTTGCGGCGGGGCTCGGGCTGTGGTTCCGGCTTTTGCTGGTCCACCGCGGCTGATTCTAAGATCTGGAGATACCGGGCAAGGTAATGCTCGGTGAGAAAGAGATCGGTCATGATCCGGTATTTGTCCGTCTCGCCCTTCTCCCAGGAGCGGAAGTCTGCCTGCAGATAAGCGGTCAGGTTGCGGACCTGGGTTATTTCGTCGGCCAGGAGGTTCGGGGCGATCGGCAGTTGCACGCTGTTCATGATCTCACCTCCCCAACCAGGCGGAGGCCGAATATCCAGGTACGGCCGCCGCTGGCCTGTACCGTCAGGCCCATATCCCGCAGCCGCGATGCCAGCCATTTAAGGGAATGCAGGCTCGCGCGGCCGAAGCTCTCCCGGTGCCAGAGCAGGAAGCGCTGGTAAACGTCGGCGAGCAAAACCCGGCTGGATGTGCCGGTGTCCGGGATCATCACGAGACATTCGTCGGCAAAGCGTGCGACATCATCGCCTTCATCGCCGGATTCAGGCAGTACATCGACCAGGGGGATGCCGGTCAAACGCTCTAGCAGCTCGATACCGGTCCGACTTGGCTTCATGACCATCTTGGTAAGGTCCATGGTGTAGCGGATATCGAGACCGCCGGGGGCCATGCTGCCGCGCAGGTGGGTGTGGCTGACCTTTACGGTTTTGGAATCCCTCAGGTTGTAGCCGCCGGTCTTGCGGATCGCGGGGAGGACTTCCTTGGTTACCCATCGACGGAAGGGTTTGGCCTGAGGTTTGTTGGAACGGATGATGAGGGTGTAAAGACCGGATTCGGAGATAAGCTTCATCTCACGTCTCTGGCCACCTGACATCAGAAATTCTGATGTCAGCTCATCCTCGTCTAAAGGCCTCAATGCCTCGCCAACATTGTTCAGGTCTAAAATATCGCAGATATCCTTAGCCACAAACCACGGCTCGCCATCTTTCTCGATGACACGGACAGACTGGGAATCAAAACAGAAGGGAATAACACTGGAATTGTCGCTCATGCGCACGCTCCTTCGAAAGAGATTTGGAAAATCTCCCGCCCCTGCGATGTCAAACGCAAAAAGGGCGGAACCATGCGGGTTGACATACCGGTCGAAGGGCCGGCGAGCCTTGCGGCTCCCCGCATGGCCCGCCCAAAAAAGGAGCTGCGCCATGCAACGGACACAAAAAAACCGCCAGAAAAACAGTGGTGGCGGTGTGTCCGCCTTCGAATCGGGATGTCAAACCCGGTCACGGATTTTGCCGTGACCAGAAAAGCATACCCGAACAGGCCGACGCCTGTCAATATTCTTAGAACAAATGTCTTAATCATTGCTTTTTTCCTTACCTTGCGGACATAGTCCGCCACTTAATCAACCACATTTTCCCCGATCGGAACGGTCGCCAGAACCACCCGCCCGGGCTTGTCATACGGCACGCAATTGACACAGAAATATCCGCCGGCATCGCCGTGCAAAAACTTGTTGCCGAAACAGATACGGCACCACTTCAGCCCAGGCACCCCTTCAACCTCAGGCTGTTGCGGTTCAATTTTCTCTTTTCCCCCTTCCCCCACCGTGAGACGCACAGGCGACAAAGGCAGCTCATTTTTCGACGCGGAAATATCGGGAGCAAGGCCGATATTGACCCAGGAACGAAGGTTGCCGCCGAGTTCGGCATAATGGCCAGGATCCTTGCCGGAGGGAACGGGCCAGAAACGGGCCTGACGGAAGGCAGCGAGCCATTTCTTGACGGCTGCAGGTCCGGCACCGCTGCCGGGTTTGCCGTTGATGTCTGGATCCGCGTCGAGAGCGACGAGGATAACCGGCAGGCCTGCAACTTCCGCCCGAAGGCCTGCCGGCAGACCAGCGCCGACTGTCCCCAGGGCGATGACCATCACCTGATCATGGGCGGCGGCGATGGCGCATGCATCAAGCTCTGCTTCGACGATGACCGCGCCGCGAATCTTTCCGGCCGGCCGAAAGACCAGAGGTTCTGTGCCTGATCCTTCCACCCACACGTATTTGAGTGACGGCAGGAATCGGCTGCGGGCCTCGTCGGTGCGGCGGATCCTGATGCGGTGGATGCGGTTATCGTCCCAGATCGGTATCACCAGGCCGCCCGGTACCCACAAGTCTTCCTTGCCTTCTCGGTTCGGCTGCAGGCCGATATCTCTTCGCTTGACCTTGCGGTCATGGCCAAGCCAGCCCAGCCCGAACCGGTCAACAGCCTCGGCAGGTATTCCGCGTTTTGCCAGCCATGCCATTGCCTCAGAGTTATTGCACAGTGCCGGCATCGCCTTTTCGGCAAGGCTCTCGGCCCATTCCCGCCACAATGCCTGCGGACTCTTGACGACGGTCAGCGGCAGAGCTGCAGACGCCTGCGGTGCGATCGGCGTGACCGAGCGTGGCCCACGGACAGTCCGCTTTCCCGAACCATCGCCAAAACGACACGTTCCGCGCACCTGGCAACTGTCGGCACGGCAGGGAATCCCCGCGGCCTCGTGAGCGTCAGGGCAGCTTTTCCCTTCACGCTTGCGCAGCCAGGTGATGATGTCACCCTTGAACGAACAGGAAAAACAGCGGAAACCGCCGTCAGCGTAAAGCCGGAAGCGGTCGGACGTACTTGACCCGCCGCACTCCGGACACGCGCCGATCCAGCGCCCGCCGTTTTTTTTCAGCTTGTGGCTTTCTGCTATGTTCAAGATGATGTTTTGCATTCAGGAAAACCTCCAAGTAATTTACTCATAACTAACACTCAACCAACTAATGTATTTAACTATTTAATATTATTTATATTATTATAATATTATGAGTAAATGAGTAAAGAATACGTGTGACGTGAAAAAGAAAAAGCTGTAGTGGTTTTTGCTTTCGCGTTACGCGCGGATTTCTACTCATTTGCTCATAAAATATTTTTTTTGTGTTCAATAACGATATGTTGCGTCTATTAGTTGGCTGAGTGTTGAATATGAGTAAATGAGTTGCCTTTTTCATTATGGCTATTCCTTCCGCATATTCTCGACAACATCCTGCTTGACGGTGATCCGCCAAACCCAGGTCTTGCCGCCTGACGGCTCGACAATATGGCCTTTGTCCCGCAAGGCTTTGTTGATGGTCTTCATCGCCGGGACGTGCTTATCGCTCTGATCGCTGTTTTCCTGCCACCACCACTTGAAAACGTCATATATCTGTGAACAGGATGTCTTCAGCTGATGATCGTCTGGTCCAGGCCAATGATCGAGGCAGGAATCGACAAATCTCTGGACATAATCCTCATCATTGGCCAGTTTATTGACGCATTCGAGCACCTGGGCCGGCGGCGCCAGGCCGATCTGCTGCCATTCGAGGCACCCTTCGACCAACCAACGGAGGATTCCAGGCTTGTACTGGCTGAGTTTGTCGTATAGTTTCGGGTCTTTTTTGCGGAATTTATCGGCCAGAACCGGGAATTTGCGCTTCTTTTCTTCAGGATCGTCGACGTACATAAAGGGAAAATCGATGATCAGTAGCCGCTCGATCAATGAAAACTCCTTGGTGAGGCCGAACGGCATGTTGTTGGTCTGTAAAAATGTGCTGTGCGTCGGCTCGAAGATGATTTCTGAGGAAAAATTTGGCCGGCAGACAATGCGGTTCTGGCCGGTAAGAGATTTTAGTGCTGCGGCGTCGATCTTCTGGCCTTTGTTGGTCTCGGCGGCAACGATGATTCGTTTATTTAGCAAGGAGTATTTGTGCTCTGAGGCTGCGTTCGCCGACGGCTCGTTTTTTTGCTCGAGGATCATCGCCCGGCTGATCTCGTGGTAATACGGACCAAGCACGTCGGCTATGAGATTGAAAAGCAGGCCCTTACCGTTCCGACCAGGGCCGATATAGACCCAGATATACTGCTCATGAGAAAATCCTGTGGCGCCGCAGCCGAATGAGCGGCGTTGAAACCGCTCCATTTCTTCCGACCCCGACACCTCCTTGACAAAATCAATCCATGGCCCATATTCGGCGTGCGGATCGTACTCGATAGGCAGCGCCTTGGTCATGCGGTCGGAAGGAACACCGGAGGTGAGCGCTCCGGTGCGGAGATCTATCACCCCGTTTGTCACCGGAAGCAGCCAGGGCTGCTGGTTGAAATCACTCTCCCGACAGGCCATGGCCGCCGAATCCACGATTGCGGCCATGGCTAAAGCCTTTTTTATGCCGTTTTCCGAACGGAGACGCTTGACCCGGGAGAGGTAATTGTCTCGGAGGGTGACCTTCCAGCCGTCATCACCGTCCTTTTCAATTCTTTTTTCCTTGATCTCCTGGGTAAGTGCCATCGACTGACGGGCATACTCAAGCGCACACTCTTCGACGGCCTTATGCGACTCCTTGAAATCGTCACGTTCCCAGACGTTGCCGCGCCAGGCGTACCAGTCCGGATATTTTTGATAGGTGACATTCAGAAGAAAGCGGTCGCGGAACAAACTCGCCGCCATGCAGCCGTCACCCCGTTCGTTGCCTTCGAGGCACTCTTTGACAAATTGAGGATCGAGCGGCTTCCGCTCTTCGTCTTGCAGCAGCTCGGCCGCGCGCTCCTCAACCGCCTTGGCAATATCGCGCTCATCCTCCGGCGCCGGCGCCTCAGCCTGTTTTTGCAGTTCGTCACTCATGTCAATTCTTTGACAACAGGCTGTAATTACGGAAAAGTTTCATTATTACACCAAACCAAAATTTTTCAAATGGACCCACACATCGGGGCGCGAAACACCCGCAGTTCTGAGGCTCTGGGAGGACCCGTAAAAGGTGCAGGCCTGCAGGCTGCAGTCGGCCTCTCCTTGATGCATATCCTGGCTGCGCCGCTATTGCCGCAGGGGGGAGAAGGGGGATCATGGCAACCTCTTCTTCAGCTCGGCGAGGAAGTGCTTATTGAACTCCTTGTCATAGACGCGCCTGGCCACCTCGTAGAACTTGAGCAGGGGTTTGACTTGCTCGTGCTGCTTGCCGACGAGCAGGATAGGGCGCAGGCCTCGGGCACGGATGATCTGAGAGATACGGCCTCGGGTCTTGCCTCGCTGGTATGTTCCGAACTGTGATTGGCTGCGCCTGAATTTGGCACTATTGAGGCCTTGAAACTTCTGCGCGATGCGCTGATAGATACCAGGCGGCAATGCACCCTTGCTTGACCCATTGGGCAGGTACACATAGTCACGCTGCTTGATGTTGCGCTTAGCGCTTTTCACCGTGAGATTGGCCTGGTACCCTGATGTCAGCTCTGCCCGGCCCAGGACGCTCTTGATCTGGACCAGTGTCCCTCTGCTGATATTGCCGTGCTTATCAAGCTTCACGCCTTTGCCGGGGGTAAACTTGGTATTCCACATCGACCGCTCAAACCCCTTCAGCTTCCGCTCTGTGCCCTCCACCTGGGGAAGGAGATAATGATCGTCCATCCGCTCAGGATCTTTGAACCAGACAGAGGCCTGCATGTTGTGGTTGCGGGTTTTGGTTACCCAGATTTGCTTAGTGGTGTATGGAGTCGGCCTATCGAACACCCTATTCATTTCATCGATCACTTCCTTACGGATATCGAAGGCGGTATTGTCGATGGCGGTTTCCAGTGATCGGGTGATCTCTTTCTCACAGTTGCTGAGATATCTGATAGCAGCGCCGGTGGGGACAGTGACCGTGATCATTCCGCCACCGCCACAACATTCCCGGCATCCATACAGGCCACATCCGCCAGTACCAGGACGAACATCACCACCATGCCGGCAACAAGACCCACCGACAAAGCACCCGGTAAAAGCGACAACACCTTCAGCCAGACCCTGATCAACACCATTTTGGCTGCAGCCTTGGCAGGACGCGGCACTCTTCTTTTGTTGGCCATCTCGTTTTCCCTTTCCTGTGACTTTTTGCCGAAAGTTAATATCTTGCCGACCGTTCAAAACTTCCCGGGCCGGCCAGCTTTGCCAAGTTCTGTCTCCGCGCATTCTTCCCCATTCTGGCGAGGTCAACCAACTCGGGAGAGGATTTTGCCTTCTTCTCCTTTGCCTTGTTGCTTCCGTAACGGCTGGGTGTAAGCAAGTCCGGATGACTCCAGTGCATTCGGACGAACCGATCGCGCAGGGCCGATGGTCGCATATTGAGCTTCTTGGCCATTTCACGGTTGCGGTACCACTTCCCATCGCTGCAGAGGAACATCAGCTCACAGCCGCGGAGCATCGACACGAGAATCGGACGCTGGACTATCCGAAGAGGTTTATCAGCAATTTCTTTTCTCACCTGCGCCCCCATTCTTTTTGACCTTCTCTTGCAACATGGTCTTTTTTGCTTTGCCCTTGAAATGTGCGACCAGGTCCCCGCCTGCAGCTCGCACCTGGGCGATCTCCGTTCTGATGTCGGAGACAGGGCCAGGCGGCAGCGTCTGCGGCTGCTGTTTAAGCAGCTGCAGCAACATGCGCTCGATGCTATCGAGGCGGGAGTTTATCTGGTCTAGGTCGGTCATTAACGCGAGACGAAACGCTGCAGGGTGACGAGTGCCGATATGGCTTCGTTGATCTGCCCGGTGATCTGTGCCGATTCCCTGGCCGTGATCTTTCGTGGCGTTTCCGTAAACCATGCCTTGCTGAACTCATCGATGACCTCTCCGGTCTCCTTCAGGACAGAGGAGATATTGGTCATGGCATCGGCATTGACGTTGCCGCATGACTGCTGGTTGGGAACGAATACGCCGCCCAATATGCCGGCGACGTAACGGCCTATCGGATAGGCCCTGGTGGCCTCGCCGTCATCTTCCTTGATCATGGCGACCAGGGTACGAAGGCGGGAGAGTGGGTTGAATTTTCCGGTTTGTTTGAATTCGTCGTCGGTCTCCGGTGGCCGGCACCAGCTCCGGATCAGCTGAGGGGAGACGGATAACATACGGGCGAGCTCGACGGCGTCGCCTCGGTTGAGCACCATGTCAAATACTTCATAATCTCTTGGCGGTTTCGATTCCCTGACAATCACAACTCCCTCCAATTAACAAAAATTGATTAAGAAATACGGCTTAGTGCCACCTTATTCCTTGAAAATCGCCCGCCCCCCGTGCTAAGTTGTGCAGTGCCACCTACATCGCCCTAGCTACTTCCGGGGGACGGGACTTTTTTTATTTCCCTTCCTTTGGCCGCTCGGGCCAAATAGTCCAACTGTTACGGTCGCTTTCCACGTGTGGAAAGTTCGTAGTCCGACATTTTGCAATCACCTGATTCAGGCGATTCGTTCGGCCTGATTATGTGAGGAAACCGAACAATATTAAAAGTTTTGGTTTGACCAACAGCAGGATATCTACGGATGAAGATAGCTTTGACGTAATTTACGCCATCATTACAGATGAGAAGATCGGTACCTGGTTTGAGTGTTGAAGGTCGTAGCCTCATGGTGCAAGATCCTCCATGGTTGGCAGGCTAGGTTGTATTATTTTTCGGATACATGCCTGGAAGTCGGAGATATCGTCGCGATAACAGACTGCGACACAGGAGCAGATTATTAGGGATAAGAGGAGCATGGTTAAGAGTCCTTTCATGCGGCCTCTTGGGCGGCTGATTGTTGGTCAGGCCATAGCTCTGAAACAGGCTTGCCGATGGCTATAGATATGGCTTCGCGGACGTGAGAAGTTGACCTTTGCCCCAAAACGACTTGATTCACAAATTGAGGAGATACGGACAAATCTCGCGCTAAATGTTTTTGTTTAACGCCTGCGTCCTTAAGAAGCGACTTGATTAATTTCGGTTTATCTTCATTCATGCTTGACTTAATACAGCTACACTAGAATTAAATCAAGCAAATAATACAGGTGGGCTTAATGCCATTATCTACCTTTGACGATATATTCAATAATATTAAGAAGTTAATGAATAAAAAAAACCAGAGAGAGGTTGCGGCCGAGCTAGGCATAACTGCATCCGCTATAACTGACGCTAAGGGGAGAAATACTATTCCTGATCGCTGGTTTGAAACGATCAAAGAAAAATTTGGAATTACCAAAGAGGAACTCTGCGAGACGCCAGAAGAAAAACTTGTCCGAACATATGGGAAAAATCCAATCACATCCTCAACAGGACTGTCGTGGAAAAACGAGATGGATAGGCCCTCGCATCCGTCGCCTGCCGGTCAACACGAACCAATCAGCATGCCGGATATGGTCAAGATGACCATGATAGTACTCGAATCAGAAACGGTTTATCGGTCGGCCTTGGCCTCGAACGTCAGGGCATTTTATGAAGCAGTCATGAAAGAGGATGAAATGAGATCACTGAACGAAAAAATTGAGGCGATGCAGCACCAAATGAAACGGATGGAAGAAATGTTGTTGTCTCTCGGGGCATCACTCCCCGAAAAAAGAGAGCAAAACCAAGGTTAAAATAATAGATCTCCGCGAGTATAATCGGATAATGACCAGAAAAAGTAAATAGGTATAAATACCTATATATTTGATTTTGTTTAGTATGCCACAATGTATTGCTAGCCCTAAAAACCACAGGAGGCTTAAGACATGTGTGCCGATAAGATGCATGACGATCACGGACAACCAATAAATTATGCTTGCAATTCATTCTTTCTAAATGACAGAACGATCGATGAATTAGTTGGATTGGCACGTGGCATACTGGCGGATGGAAGCGCCAACATCAAAGAAGCTCAATTTCTATTAGCTTGGCTTGAGAGCAATGCAAAATATGCGAATGATCGAATCATTAATTCGCTTTTTTCTCGTATAAAAGCAATGCTCTCTGACAATTTGCTAGATAAAGAAGAGGAAGATGAACTGTTATCTCTCCTTAGATCAATAACCGGAGAACAACTTCCTGAGCATAATATCGTGACAACTGCCGCCAGTTTTCCACTTGATAAACCAGCACCTGCAGTAAAAATAGAAAACAAATATTTTTGTCTTACTGGAAAATTTGTTTATGGGCCAAGAAGAATCTGCGAAGAGGCAATTATCGAAAGGGGCGGATTTATCAAGACATCTATTTCAGATTGGGTGGATTATCTTGTGATTGGAACACTTTCCAGTGACCAGTGGATGCACACGAGTTATGGAAGAAAAATAGAGTATGCCATGAAAAGGCGAGACTCTCCAACGCCAAGAACATATGGAGAAAAAATTGCGATAATTCACGAAGACCATTGGGCAAAATATATGTTTCAGGAATGAGGCCCACAAAAGGAAACGCCGACATGGAAACTGAAAGAGTTTTTGAAAATTGCGTAAAATGCTCTGAGCCTAAATCAGATGGTCCTGATTGCCTAAACTGCGGAGTCATATATGCCAAGGCAGAGGCAAAACACAGGGAAGATCTTGGAAAAATAAGAATTGCAAGAGAAGAGCTTTTTTCGGAACCTCATTGTGAAAATCCTGTAAGACAATACACCTCTTCCGCCAGAATTAATAAACAACTTGCAGCCCTAGGGGAATTCTCCATATTCTTCACGAAGAAGGAGATAAAATACCTGCCAAATGTCTTGCGAGAAGATGAGAACGTAAAAGCCCTGTCAAGTGGATTGGTTGACGGTAACACCTGGCTTATTGTTGTGTCTGATCAACGGTTGCTGTTCTTGGACAAGGGCATGCTTTACGGATTAAAACAGATGGAGATGAACTATGAGAAGGTGAGCGCTGTCTCGCATTCTATGGGTTTGCTGTTAGCGTCACTTATTGTTTCCACCTCAGGCGGAATTAAAAAAATCGATAGCATTCCGAAAAATGACGCTCCCAAAATTTCAAATCTGATATCCGATTTAATCCGGAACACCCACAAAAAAGATCTGCCTACGACACAAAACAACAATATGGATATCACATCGCAATTGGAGAGATTGGCAAGTTTACTTGAAAGAGGCCTGCTTACCGAAGAAGAGTTCAAAACACAGAAGGAGAAACTTTTAAAATGAAAAAGGTGATTACTGCTTTGCTCGCTATCTTGTTTTTGGCTTCTCAGTACGGCTTTGCATCAGAAATCAAGGTATCCACACTCGAAGACAGCATAATGAAGCGGGACTCCGGCAACGTCTGGATCAGCCTCAAGGCGACCGTAACCAACAATGGTTCCAGCCCGAGAGTGGCGGTGCCGGTTCAGGCTGTCGACGAGAACAACCACACCATGAAAAACTTTGGGCTCAAAGGGACCATCCCACCAGGGGCGACAGGGGAATTGGTCGGCTCAATTCCAGTATCAGAACATGAATTTAAAAAGATAAAGAAGTGGCAGGTAGCGGAGTAAATGTCCGTCTACGCCCACCCAACCAAGCGCGGATGGCAGATGATAAAGATCTTCCACGGCCGCAAAAATCCTGCCGAGTATATTCCGTTCGACGGGAGCAGGGAGGATGCCCTTGCCCTGGAGGCCGAGATCCGCGGCACCATCGATCGCACGGATCCTGGTTTTGGTGATCTGCTGCCGGAATTCAAGATTGCATATCGCAACCGGACCAGCAAGCGCGGGTACGAAGTGCTCGAGAACTCCTTTCGTCACCTGATGGCATATTTCGGCCAGTTTAAAATGCGGCACATCGTGTCATCATTGATCGAGCAGTATAAGGCAAAGCGGCTGCAGGAAGGAGTGAAGCGGCGGACCATCAATATCGAGCTGTCCGGACTGTCTGCTTACATAACCTGGTTGAATGAGACAACCGGCAGCAAATTCCAGCGGCCGAAGAGGTTCGGGAAAAGGGAGACGGCGCCACCACTGCCCAGGCCTCTATCGGTACCGGAAATGGTTCGCGTTATTCATTGCCTTAAAGAGGACATCAAGGCAATGGTCGAGATTATGGCCATGTGCGGGTTGCGACGAGACGAGACGTTCAACCTCAAGGTTTTCGATTACGACCACGAAAGCCGAACTCTCAATGTCAGAAACGGGAAGGGCGGCAAGGATCGGCGGGTGCCGGTGTCGTCTGCCGATCTTTGCCTGCGGCTGCAGGCCATGGCGCTCAAGAGGTTGAAGGAAGCCGAAGAGAAAGCTGAAAAAGAAAAAGAGAAAATCAATTTCTCCGAGCTGCTGCTGTTTCCATCACCACGAACAGGGCGAAGGTATACCGACATCCGGAAATCGATCCTGGCGGCCGCCAAAGAGGCCGGCGTTGCCAAGCATATTCACCCTCACCTTTTGCGTCATTCGTTCGCCACAGCGCTCCTGAACGACGGCGCCGACATCAGAGTAATCCAGGAGCTGCTCGGCCACTCCGAGCTGGCCACCACGCAGATTTACACCCAGGTGGCGGACGTCTCAAAGCGAGGTGCCACGGATTCGCTGGCAGCCATGTTCTCCGGGGGTGCAGCTAATGTCGCTTTAGTAAAAAAGGATTAGTATCAATTCCTTATGCTTGATAGTCCGCGCCTTGGGAGCAGGAGGCCGTAGGTTCGAATCCTACCGCCCCGACCATTTTTCAGTACAAAGCCAATCACTTACATAGTGGTTGGCTTTTTCTTTTTGCCGACCCCATGGATGCGGATATCGCAAAAGAAACTTCAGAAATGACAAAGCAAAATATTCTTCAACAAGCAGGGACTTCAATAATCAGCCAGGCTAATCAGCAACCACAACTGCCTTGAGTCTTTTTCAGAGTCTATGAATCGGACGAAAATGGTATCAAGAAATAACTGCGCCGCCGCGATATGCGGATGATGCACTGGTGTTCCAAATAAAGCTAAAGACTTCCTTTGCCGCAGCCTGCTTGTCGTCCTCTGTATAAGGTGGGCTCGGTAGCATCTGATACAACTGGTCAAGGATGAAGACCTCTACCTCGGCCTGGGTCTGCTCCTTTTGGGTCCACTGTTCAAGGGGGGCAAGGAGATCCTGTAGGGCTTTCAGCATTTTCTGACTGACCTGCTTTAACCGCTCTCGATCAGCTTTGCTGAGATCATCACGCTGCAGGAGACAGAACAGAGCATATTCCTCTTCGCTGAGACCTTCCTCAACGGCTCGACGTTGTTCATCATCCAAACTGGCCATAAGATCAACCACTTTGGCAAAAGTCTCCTCAATAGAGACCCGGTCCTTCTCCCGATTATAGTCGGCGATTATTTCCTGATAGCGTTTGTAATAGTCCATCCGCATGGGATTGCGCGCTATCATCTGCGCCAGCTTCGCTTCCACCAGCTCACGGATGTCCTGCAAAGCTGTAGCCTTGCGTCGTACCTTACTGGCGAATTCGTCCCGTAGCTTTTCGAGATCAATAGTGCTCAGATCATAGAATCGCGAATCCGGTTCGGTAGCTACTTGAGTTTGGGCGCGGATCGCCTCGTTGACAATGCGATGCAATTCTTTCAGAAGGACAGTGACGTCGGCGGTATCCCGGCGCTCGGTCAATTTCTTGTAAATAGCCTCGATATTGTCGTGACGCTCGGCATAGAGCAGGGCCGATGGCTCGTTGAGGAGTCCTTTGAAGCGGATGAACACCTGTCGAGCAAGGATCTCAAAGCGCCGCTTCGTCTCGTCACTTGTGTAGACGACATCCACAGCGTCGGCCAGGGCTTGAATACGAGTAAAACCCTTGGCACCGACAAGCCTCTTCTGCGAGTCAAAACCAAGCCCCAGGAGATGAGTCTCTGTTTCCTCAATGGCATCCAGCAGTGCCTTGACCCGCTCTTCTATGGGGGCCACGATCTCTTCTTCGCCATCTTCATCGCCAAGGGCATATTGCGCCAGGGCCTCACGTAAACTTTTCAGCATGCCGTTGTAGTCAACGATGAGACCGAAATCCTTGCCGGGATAGCGCCGATTGGCTCGGGCGATAGCCTGCATCAGGGTATGAGCCTTCATCGGTTTATCGATATAAAGAGCTGAAAGGCACTCCACGTCGAAGCCGGTCAGCCACATGGCACAGACAATGGCGATACGGAAAGGGTGATCCGGATTCTTGAAGGCTGGCTCCAGCTCAACCCTTTTGCCGTCAGCGGTCTCGAATCCCTGCTTCATGGTCAGACGATGGGGGATGATGTCGAAGCCCCATTTCTTAAAATCCGCTACTTCGTTCTGGGCCTCACTGATGATTATCTCAATTATCGTGCTTTCCAGCCAGGTTGCCTGGGCCAGGAGTTGATTTCTTCGGTCCTTGAGCTTTGCCGGGTCTCATCGTCCTTTTCACTCAGCAGTTTTGTTTCCATGAGGGCAATTTCCAGTAGCACGGCCTCAAGCTTTTTTTGCCATAACGGCATAATCAACTTATGCATCCGGGCACAGGTGATTTTATCCACACAGACCAGCATCGACTTGCCGGATTCCCAGCGGGTGGCGGCATGTTCCACAAAGTCGGCGGCAATCTTCTGCAACCGGTCGTCGGCGGTTATGACCTCATAATCTTTACCGAGCAACTTTTCCAGCAACGCTTCCTGGTCCGGGTCCAGTTCGGCTTTGGCAATGGCATCGGCAATCCGGTCATTCAGGTCCAGCCGGGTAAGACCTAGCTTCTCCCCCCTGTTCTCGTAGACCAGTTTCACTGTTGCGCCGTCTTCTTCCGAGCGTTTGAAATCATAACAGGAGACATAATCGCCAAATATTCGCTTTGTCAGATTGTCATGCTTGAAGAGCGGTGCGCCGGTAAAGCCAATAAAGGAGGCATTCGGCAGTGCCACGCGCATGTTGCGGGCCATCTTCCCGGCCTGGGTGCGGTGCGCCTCGTCGGAGATGACTATGATATCATCCCGACGGCTGTAGGGCTCTTCCGGGTTCACATCCTGGTTGAATTTGTGGATCAAACTGAAGACGTAGCGATAATTCTGCTTGAGGATCTGCGCCAGTTCCTTGCCGGAGCTTGCACGTGGGGTCTGGTCGTCGGCCACGCCGCAGCCGACAAAGCTCCGGTAGATCTGGCTGTCCAGATCGTTCCGGTCGGTCATCACGACGAAGGTGAAATTGCCGGGGACGATCCTGCGGACCTTCTCGGCGAAGAAGGCCATGGAGTAGGACTTGCCGCTTCCCTGGGTATGCCAGAAAACTCCCAGCTTTCCCAGATCGGCATGAGCTTGCTCGGGCAGATTCAGGATGAGAGATTCGCTCTTTTGCACCTGCGGCAGCATATTGCCTTCAGCCGTCTGTACGCAAGGGAACTCGATAACCCGGTAGGTGAAACGGCGGTCCGGTGGGAACTGCTTTTTCAGTTCTTCCTGGTGGAATACCGAAGCCACGGCACGATTGACTCCCAACAGCTGATGGTTGCGGGCGACGACCTTGCGTGTTGCCCCCGGTTTACTGGCGTCGAACAAAATGAAGTTCTCCATGATGTCCAGGAGCCTTTCCTTGTCCAGCATGCCGTTCAGCAGCACCTCTGCTTCCACGCTTCCCTTGTCCCGCTCATCGAGGCGCTTCCATTCGCCAAAATGCTCCCATTCACTGGTGATGGAGCCATATCTTGCCCGGTGGCCATTGCTGACAATGAGGAAGGCGTTGTGGTGGAAGGCATGGGCGATAACGTGCTCATCCAGATAGTCTTTCAGGTTGCCCTCGAATCCGCCACGGATGTTTTTATAGACGGCCTTCAGCTCGATGAATACCAGCGGCAGGCCGTTCACAAAACAGATCAAATCAGCCCTGCGGTTATAATTGGGGGAACGAAGCCCGGTAACTTTCAGCTCTCTTACGGCGAGGAACCGGTTGTTCTTTTCTTCCCTGAAGTCGATTACCCGGGCCAAGGCATGGCGAAGGGTGTTATTTGCATCGCGGTAGCTGACCGGGACACCGTCACGGATCATTTTGTGGAAGGCCTGATTGTGCTGCGGCAGAGCGCGGGAAAAATCATGGTGAGTGAGCTTGGTTACCGCCTCTTCGACCGCCTTCTCAGGGAGTTGCGGATTCAGCCGGGTTGCAGCCGCCCGGAGGTCCCTCTTCAACACTACCTCGCGGGTATCGGCTCGTCCCAAAAGGCTGTCCGGGCCGAAGGTTTCCTCGTTCCAGGCGTAGACGTTTTCCCACCCCAGCGCCTGTTCGAGATGTGCGGCAAACGTGGCCTGTACCAGCCGGTCTTCGTTGTTAATGTCGGTAATCATGCCGCCCTCCTGGGTATTGTCAGCCGTTCAATGCCAATTGGATTAATCAATTGGCTCATATTTGGCTCATTGGCTAATGTGCTGACATGAGAATAATCCTGTAAATACAGATTGTTGGTGTTGAAATATTCTTCTATTGGCTAATTTTAAAAGGACATTCGCCAATATTTGCGGGTTTTTGAGCCAAATAAGGTTCTATTCCTTTGTCGCAAGTCGATAGCGGGCGCCGTTACGGACACCATCCATTAGCACCACACCCAGTTTTACCAGATCTGCCAGGGATCTTTTTAATTGTGAACGATTCACTTCCGGGCCAATCCTGTTGCTGATTTCGCCAATCTTTGACTGGGGATAGCGACGCAAATCTTCACGAACCAGCTCCTGCAGCCGGTGCGGTTCGATCCGCTTCAGGGTCGTCGGCAACTTGATGCCGGAATCCCGAAGGAGTACAGGATCAACGAAATAGCGGGTTGCCTGGGTCCGGCCAGTGCTTTGCACCAGATCGACCTTCAGCAGCCTGCCGAACCATGACGCCAGCTCGTCGGTATGAGCAATATCGAGAAGCGTCGCCAGTTCCCGTGCCGTCATACCTTCAGATTGGGCCAGGGCTGCCAGAGTTATCCGTTCTCGTTGTGCCAACTGGTAGCGTGCATCTGCCTGGGTGATCAGCTGGATCACCTCCGGCTTCATGATGCGCCGTTTGATCGTTACCTTCACCCAGTCCGGCCCTTCTTCCGGCACCGGGGCCGGGCGGCCGGAAGAGAGGAGCCGGTCATAGAGCATATCAAAACCGCTGCCTTCCTTCTCCATCAAACCGACATCATGAAACACACAGGCCAAACCCTCATTGCGCCGCCGGCTGGCATGCAGGATATTCTGCGGCGTGACCCCGAGTGGCAAGCGGCCGGGATTGACCACTTCCAGACAATCGGGGTGTAGATTGAGAAAGATATCGCCACGCTGGGTATACGGCGATGCACCAGGGCATTAACCAGCAACTCGCGGACGACCTTTTCATCAAAGGCAGGTACCTTGCGGCGATAGAGCCCCTCGGCAACTTCGTAGCTCTCCCTGAAGTCCTGCACTGTACGCCACACCTCATCCACCAGCTCGATGGGCGACAGGGAATAATCGTCCCAGAGCCACTTATTGATCTTCTGCCGCAGTTCGTCGTACTTGATGGCCTGAATAAGCGGGGCCGTGCCAAGATTGCGCCGCTGGACCGAGGTACCGAGCAGGAGTACGCCAAGATGAGTCAGTGTTGCACCACCCGCCAGGGCATAGTGGGTCAGCAGTTCGTCGGGGCTCTTTTCCTTCACCGAATCCTTTACCCGGTCCGAAGCGCGGATTGCCGCAACAAATGCTTGAAACTTGGCAGTATCGACTTCGCCGCGCGGTACCCGGCTGTCCATCGTCTCCCATGGACGCCCCGGCCTTTCGTCGGCCAGGCGCATCACATCGTCGCCGAGCACCGGCTGGCAGCTATCTCCTACGCGGATGAAGTACCGGCCATCGGAAGTGGAGGCCACGCTCTGGCTGCGCTGCACGAAGAGATCGATATATTCGCCGCCGTTGTCAGCCTTGATGATGCTCGGCAGGACCACAACATTGATCGTCAGTTCGGCAATTCGTTTACGGAGAGTGTCCAACAGTTCCGGCTTGATCCGCTGTTCGGCAGGGGGAAACACGGCCTTGTCTTCAATGCCGATCAATAGCCGTCCACCCTGGGCATTGGCGAAGGCGACGCAGTCTTTGGCCAGTTCGGGAAAATCGGATGTTTTGCCGGTCACTTTTCGAAGAGATTTGTTGTCGCTTATCTGGCCTTCGAGGCTCATACGCTTATTTCTCCGCTCATGAGTTTTGGCAACAGCAAGTCGCGGGCGGTGCGGAGTTTTTCATTGTAAATGCCTAAGTGCCTCAGCTGTGTGAACATCGGCAATACGTAGTCGCCGAAAAGCTCTTGAATTCTGGCAGTTGGTACAATAACTTCCATCTTATGGACCACCTTACGATCCAGCGTTGGAACTGAAACACCGCCGTTATATTGATCAAGGCGAAGAGAAGAAAGCAGGAAAAAAGCAAAAAGAGGAGACACCGAGCGAAACTCCTTAACCCACAGGGTCGTATTGAGTGGCCAGAAGTTTTCGTTGACATAATGAACCTTTCCGAGCGAACCGCTTCTACCGGTGACAACACCTGGAGCCTGAACCTTTGCGACATTGTGATAGCCATTCACTCCAGTTGAGGCAAAAATTGGTATGGTGCCTTTTACTCGTGACTGGCTTGGCAGGTCAAATCCACGTTGAAGAACAAGGGCTGATTCTAGGGGTTTTCTCTGCCATCCCTCTGGAATGCAGTCCACGATGCGGGTATGTTCGCGTCCAGGAAAGCGCAGGCGGACAAACCACTCCTGATACACCTGCCGCGCCGTATCTTCCAGCAGCGCCATCCGCCGTTGGTTGTTTTCGATTAGGTCGTTGTAGTTGGAGAGGATGTCAGCTATTTTTTCCTGAACTTTTACCTCTGGAACACTCACACGAACTTGATAGATTCTTTCAGGTGACGTATGCCGAACTTTCGTTCCAGAAGCGCTGCCACTTATCTGGCCACGCACCGAATGTGTGTTGAAGAGAAAATACAGAAAGCGTTTATCCAACAACGAAGGATCAAACTTGTCGATTAAACCAAGTCTTTGATTATGCAGATAAAGATTTCCTTCTGGAATCAGTGCCGAACTGCCCAATAGGCCAGCCCCTTGCTCGGTCATCGCCACGATCAGGTCGCCCTTATTCAGGATATATGACTCGGGTATATCTCCTGAGTAAGCACGATCCTTCTCTGGGCGTTTGCGGAAGCCACCTTGTTCGTTGAAATTACCAGGCGTAAGCACGATATAGTTGCCATTATCTACAAAGAATTCTCCCTTGAAAGCATAACCATGCTTTACATGAATAGCCGAACCGAGAGAGATCTCCTTTAGCTTCATATCCCCAACTCCTCAAAATTCTCATGAATCCTCGCCGCCAACTCCACAGCCTCTCGGTTCAGGTCAGCCAACTCCAGATGAATATCCTTCATCGTCTGCTCAAAGTCGAACTCCTCATCCACCTCCGCGGGGGCAACGCCGACATACCGGCCAGGGGTAAGGCTCCAGTCTGCCGCCTCGATCTCGGCGCGGCCGACAACCTTGCATAAGCCGAGTACGGCAACAATCTCGGCCTCGGGAAAGCGCTCCTGCAGCCAGTGAATCTGCCGGTGGATATATGTAGTCTCTTTGAGTTGCTCCACCGCCAGCTTCCGCTCCTCGTCCAACTGCTTGATCAGCTTGTTTACTGCACGTCGGTCGTGGAACTCGGCAGCCTCTTTCTCAACCCCGACCAGCTTTTGTGCCAATTGGCCGACACGGGCCGAGAGCTTATAGAGCAGATCAACCTGCTTCACCAGCCCCCTGATCCGTTCCGCCAGCGGTTCGAAAGCCTGTCTGGCTCTATGCTGGGTGGCGTTTGTTGCCGGTGGGGTGGCACAATACTGTTTCAGGAAGGTTGTAAGATCGACCAGCAGGACAGTCCGATCAACCTGATATGCTCCGATTGCCTCGGTCAGTTCTGCCAAAGCATCAACCAGGGGCCGGGGCTGTTCAGCCGTAATGGCATCCAGATCCTTGACGCTGTCGGCAAAAGCGGCAAATTTTCCCCGCAGGTCGGCGAGTGTCGCCTCGAACGTCGCAAGGTCGGCGGGGATGGCGGCTATCTCGACACAAAGGCGGCCAAAGTACTCCTCAACCAGGCCAAGAAACTTGGCCTGCTCGCCCCGGTAAAGCCAGACGATAGCGGTAAGATTGGCGAGCTGCTCCGGGCTGAAGTCGTAAATCTTGCGGGTGACCTTGCGGTAGATGTTGCGGGCATCGAGCATCAGCACCTGATCGCGTCGCTCCTCCGGCTTGCCCTTATCGAAGTGCCAAAGTTCGCAGGGCACAGTGCGGGTGTAGAAAAAATGGAACGGATAGAGATCATCACGTCCACATCGCCGGTCTCGACAATCTTCCGGCGCACCTCGGCCTCGCCGTGTCCGCCGCTGGATGCCTGGGAGGACATAACGAATCCGGCCCGGCCTTTGCCGCTCAGGTAGCTGTTGAAATAAGAGATCCAGAGGTAATTGCCGTTGCTGACCTTCTTGGCCTTGTTGACCCCCGGCAGGCCGAAGGGGAGGCGACGATCATCTTTGACCCGTTCGGCATCGACCATATCGACGTTGAATGGAGGATTGGCCATGACAAAGTCGCACTGGCCGAAGATCGGATGCACATCTTCGTAAAAAGTATTGGCCTCGCGGATATCGCCTTCCAATCCATGGACAGCCAGATTCATCTTCGCCAGGCGAATGGTGGTACCGGTCTTTTCCTGACCGTAAAACGTGACCTTGTGGCTGGTATCCAGGCCTTTGTGCTCGATAAAATGGCTGCTCTGCACGAACATGCCGCCGGAGCCGCAGGCGGGGTCGAAGACAATTCCGTGATCCGGCTCTATAACGTTGACGATGGTCTGCACCAGGGACGGAGGTGTGAAAAATTCGCCGTTGTCCTGGGCTCCCTGCATGGCGAACTTCATCAGGAAGTATTCATAGATGCGGCCGAAAAGATCACCGTTGGCGGTTCGTATCACCTCCGAATCGAAGGTACGCAGGATATTTTCCAGCAGCGCGTCGTCAAACTGGGCATACTCCTTGGGAAGCTGACCACGGAGAGGTTCAAATTCCTCCTCGATAACGTTCATCGCTTCCACCAGCGAGGCGCCGAGACTGGCACCGGAGGGGAGCTTGAGCAGGTAGCCATACCGCGCTTTCTCCGGCAGCAGCAGTGCGCGGCGCTTGATAAAGTCACCCTTTACCAGCGGTCGGTTGGGCATCTTGCCGGAGGCCTGGGCAGCCTTGATCTGCCCCAAAGCCTTCTCGTATCGGTTGCCGGCGTGACGGAGAAAGATAATACCGAGTACCGGCATGCAGTACTCGCTGGAAGTCAGCTTGGAGTTGGCCCGAAGCTGGTCGGCTGCTCCCCAGAGATCTGACTCAATTTGTTCTATATTTTTAAGAGCGTTATGTGACATAAATTCGTATGAAAAGATAATGAGCAACTCCCCACATTCAGGCGGGAAGTTTTCAGTGAGTAATGGAATTAGCAAGACTGCAATATATGTACTCCATACTTCCGCAATTTCTCTACCACTTTCTTCCTGGTCCAATCATTCATCGCTTCCGATTACGGTTCATTATCGCTATCGTTTTTTTATTCGGGGTGTTGCATTCTGAGTCGAGAAAACGTTAATGCTATGATTTTCGCATTTTCTGTTCGATTTCGATCCCGATAGCGATATCGACAGGATTGTTAGTCCATTCCTGGCATTGAGATGAAATCTCTCGATGTTGCAATATTCACGTATGATTTAATCGGAAGAGCCATAGTATTTCCCTGTATACAAGGAAAATTTCTCGGTGAATGCATCCGGTGACCGTTTTCCGGAGATTGAAGACATGATTTCCCGGTATAGAGGGAAATTGTGTAGGAAGAAGTACGATTCTCTGTGATGGGATGAGGACTGAAAATCGGAAAGGGGATGTGGTGAATCCACCGGACGCCTTTGCCTCAGACCTTCCACTTACATCATCTGCGAGGAAGGTTGTCTCTCAATTTTCGGGAGATCCAGCCCTAGTCAGCCGCACTAAGTAAAAGATTTGCAGAAAATGCATAAAAATTATTGATATATCGGCATGAAGCATTTATCCTTGATGCCGAAAAGCAATGGTCAGGAGGCCTATTCTCATGAACATTGGGTATATTTTATTTTATTACCTATTGAATTCATATATTACGCCCAACCCGTCGAATAATGAGAAAATCCGGGGGAAGGGCTGCAGAGAAATTTTAAACCAAAATGGAGGCCACCATCAGCCAGGGTATCGTATCTGCGAAATCGGTGATGAATCGCAGGAGTGCCTGCAGCTGAAAACAACATTTTATAGGTATTAGTAATCATTTAACCATCAACACTTAAGGAGTCATCATGAGTATTGGCACGAACAGGCAAAGTGGATCGGTTATGGTTGTAGGAGCTGGTATCGCAGGCATGCAGGCGTCGCTTGACCTGGCTGAGTCCGGCTATTACGTTTACCTCGTTGAAAAATCCGCCGCCATCGGCGGAGTCATGTCGCAGCTCGACAAGACTTTCCCGACCAATGACTGTGCAATGTGAGTTATCTCACCTAAACTGGTCGAGGTCGGCCGTCACTTAAATATTGAGCTGTTAACCAACACCGAGCTTCTGGGCATCGAAGGCGAGCCTGGAAACTTTACTGCCAAAATTCACCAGACACCCCGCTATGTGGACATGGCAAAATGCACGAGCTGTGGCGAGTGCGCGAAGGTCTGTCCGGTTTCCTACCCCAACGAGTACAACGAAAAACTTGATTTACGCAAAGCAATTTTCAAGCAATATCCGCAGGCTATTCCCGGAGCGTTCGGTATAAGCAAAACGGGAACCGCCCCCTGCAAGGCCACCTGTCCGGCCCATGTCAGCATCCAGGGCTTTGTCGCTCTGGTGGGCGACGGCAGATACGACGAAGCCCTGAAGCTGTTCAAGGAGGAACACCCCTTCCCAGGCATCTGCGGCCGGGTCTGTCACCATCCCTGTGAAGGCGAGTGTACCCGCGCCCAGGTCGACCAGCCCCTGGCCGTCCGTGAGCTGCATCGCTTCTTAGGCGACTATGAACGGGAAAAAGGCGAGTATTATCTTCCCGAGATCAAAGCCGAGAAGCGCAGCGAAAAGGTGGCGGTCATCGGTTCCGGCCCGGCGGGCGTTACTGCCGCCTATGAGCTGCTCAAAGAAGGCTATCAGGTCACCATCTTCGAGAAACAGGACGAGCCCGGCGGCATGATGCGCTACGGCATCCCCGAATATCGTCTGCCGAGGGACATCCTGGCCGGCGAGATCAAGGTTGTCCAGGATATGGGCGCCGAAATCAAGTGCGGGGTCACTTTTGGCAAGGACATTACCCTCGAAGGCCTGAAAATGGATGGCTATTCCGCCGTATTCCTGGCGATAGGGCTGCATAACGGCAGAAAACTCGGTATCGACAACGAAGAGATCAAGGGCGTCCTGCAGGGCGTCGACTTCCTGCGCGACGCCGCCATGGGCAAGAAGGTCGAGCTCGGCCGCGAGGTCGTCGTCGTCGGCGGCGGCAACGTTGCCGTCGACGTCGCCCAGACCGCCAAACGGCTCGGGGCCGAGAACGTGACGCTTATCTGCCTCGAACGCCGCGAGGAAATGCCAGCCTGGGAATATGAGATCGTCGAGGCGGTGGAAGACGAGATCAAGATCGTCAACAGTTACGGGCCCAGGAATTTCCACATCGACAAGGATCGGGTGGCCGGCATCGAGTTCAAGAGCTGCAAAAAGGTCTTCGATGAAAACGGCCGTTTCAACCCGCAATTCGACGAGAACGTCTGCGAAACGTTCCACTGCGATACGGTCATCGTCGCCATCGGCCAGAGCGCAAACCTCGACGGCATCAGGGATCAGGGAATCGCTATCTCCCGGCCGGGCGGCCTGGAGGCGGATTCCGTCACCCTGCAGACCCCCATCGACTGGGTCTTTGCCGGCGGCGACGCCTTTTACGGGCCGAAGTCGGTGGTCGATGCGGTTGCCTGCGGCAAGGAAGCGGCCATCAGCATCCATCGCTATATCAATAACATGGATCTACGGGAGAACCGCGAGAAGACTTGGGATTTTGTCCGACCGGACATTGAAGGCGAGGAGTTGAAGGAGCGGGTCGGGGTTGACTGCCTCCATCCCACGGCCCGTGCCGGCAATTTCCTCGAGGTTGCCCAGGGGTATGACGAGGAGAAGGCAAAGCAGGAGGCGATCCGCTGTCTTTCCTGCGGTCTCTGTTCGGAATGCTACCAGTGTATCGAGGCCTGCCTGGCGGGGGCTATCGACCACAGCCAGATGCCTTTAGACAAGGACATCACGGTGGGCTCCGTCGTCCTCGCCACCGGCGCCAAACCTTACGATCCTACCCCGCTTGCCGAGCTTTATCTCTATAAAAAGAACCCCAACGTCCTGACCAGCCTGGAATTCGAACGAATGCTCAGTTCCGGCGGCCCCACCATGGGCCATCTGGTCCGGCCCTCGGATCATCAGGAACCGAAAAAAGTCGCCTGGCTCCAGTGCATCGGCTCACGCGACAACAATAAGTGCGGCAACAGCTACTGCTCCTCCGTCTGCTGCATGTACGCGATAAAGGATGCGATGATTGCCAAGGAGCACGCCGGCGGCGATCTCGACGCGGCCATCTTCTATATGGACATCCGCTCGTTCGGCAAGGACTACGAGATGTATTACGACCGGGCCAGGAACCGGGAAGGGATCCGCTTCGTCAAGGCCAGGATCCATTCGGTGATCGAAAACCCGGAGAACAAAAACCTCATTCTCCGCTTTGCCGATGAAAACGGGGCGATCATGGAAGAAGAGTTCGACATGCTCGTGCTCTCCGTCGGCCTCGAAGTTCCCACGGCCACCCTGGAGCTCGCCGAGAGGCTCGGCGTCAACGTCAACAAGCACAAGTTCGTCGACAGTACGCCATTCTCGCCGCTTGCCACCTCACGGCCGGGCATTTTCACCTGCGGCACCTTCCAGGGGCCGAAGGATATCCCCGCCTCGGTGACCGAAGCGAGCGCCGCGGCGGGTCTTGCCGGCTGCCAGATCGCTGCGGCTCGGGGCACGGACACCAAGGTCCGGGTGATTCCGGAAGAGCTCGACATCTCCGGCCTGGAACCGCGGGTCGGGGTCTTTATCTGCAATTGCGGCACCAATATCGCCGGTGTCGTCGATGTTCCCGGCGTGCAGGAGTACGCATCGACGCTGCCGGGAGTGGTCTTTGTCGACAACAACCTGTTTACCTGCAGCCAGGATACCCAGGACAAGATCAAGGCCAAAATCATCGAGCATCAGCTGAATCGGGTGGTCGTCGCCTCCTGCAGCCCCAAAACTCATGCCCCGATGTTCATGGAAACCCTGGAAGATTGCGGCCTGAACAGATATCTCTTCGAGATGGCCAATATCAGAAACCAGGATTCCTGGGTTCATGCCTACAATCCGGAACTGGCCACGGAGAAGGCCAAGGATCTGGTCCGCATGGCCGTCGCCCGCGCCGTCCTCCTGAAACCGCTTCATGGCAAGGTCATCCCCGTCAACAAGCGGGCCCTGGTGGTGGGCGGAGGTATTGCCGGCATGAACGCGGCGCTTGATCTTGCGCGGCAGGGCTTTGAATCGACCCTGATCGAGAAAGAGAACAAACTCGGCGGCATGGGACGAAAGCTGCATCATACCATCGAAGGTGCCGATATCAGAACCTATGTCGATCAGCTGGCGGCCCAGGTGACTGCGGATGAGAAGATCACCGTGCTCGCTGATTCGGAGATTGTCGGGTTCGAAGGCTTCCAGGGCAACTTCAAGACCGCGGTACGAGTGAACGGCAAGGAACAGCCGCAGGAGATCCAGCACGGCGTCATCATCGTCGCCACCGGCGCAGGGGAATACACCCCGAAGGAATTCCTCTACGGGGAAGACGACCGGGTGCTCACCCAGACCCAGCTGGGCGACCGGCTGGCGGAAAAAGGCGCCGCGGATCTCGATTCCGTCGTCATGATCCAGTGCGTCGGCTCCCGCAATGAAGAGCGGCCCAACTGCTCGCGGATCTGTTGTCAGTCGGCGGTGAAAAACGCGCTTACCATCAAGAAAGAGAGCCCGGACACCCAGGTGTTCATCCTCTATCGCGACATGCGCATGTATGGCCTTTTGGAAGACTATTACACCGAAGCCAGAAAACAGGGGGTCATCTTCGTCCGCTACCAGAAGGACAATCCGCCGACGGTGAAGAGCTCGGCCGATGGCATCCTGGTGACGGTGAGGGATCATGTCCTGCAAAAAGACATCGAGATACGCTCCGATATTCTGACGCTTTCCGCAGGCGTGCAGCCGCGCGGTTCGGAAGAGGTGGGCAGGAAGATGAAACTGAACGCCAACTCCGAAGGCTATTTCCTCGAAGCGCACGTCAAGCTCCGGCCGGTGGATATGGGCAGCGACGGTGTCTTCCTGTGCGGTACCGCCCATGGCCCGAAACTGATCTCCGAAGCCATCGTTCAGGCGAGCGCCGCGGCCTCGCGGGCCGTCACCTTCCTCTCCAAAGATCAAATCAAACTGTCGGCCATCAAGGCCCAGGTGGAGACGGATCACTGCGTCAAGTGTCTGACCTGTGTCCGGTCCTGCCCGTTTGAAGTTCCGAGATTCAATGTGCAGGAAGGGCAGATCGAGATTGATCCTGCACTCTGTCAGGGCTGCGGGGTATGCGCCTGCGTCTGCCCGAGACAGACCATCAAGCTCAACAACTACGAAGACGATCAGATCACCTGTGAGATCGAAACTCTGCTGGCGGGAGGTATGTAATGGCTGATTTCAAACCGACTATCATAGCTTTTTGTTGCGACTACTGAGGGTACTCCGCCGCGGACCTGGCAGGTTCGATGAGACTGACGTACCCCACGAACATCAAAATAATCCGTGTCCCCTGTACCGGCAAAGTGGATGTGATGTACCTCCTCAGATGTTTCCAGGAAGGCGCCGACGGGGTTTTCTGCGTCGGCTGCCTGGAGGGCAACTGCCATTATAACCAGGGCAATCTCCGGTGCCGGGAACGTGTCGATCACATCCATGAGCTGCTGGAGGAGATCGGCATCGAAGGTGACCGGGTCAGGATGTATAACCTGTCGTCGGGAGAAGGACCGACTTTTGCAAAATACGCGCAGGAGATGACCGAGCATATCATGTCCCTCGGACCAAATCCTTTGAAGGCAAAACCCAGAAAGGTCGCTGCCTAGGCATGATATCATAGCACCTGGACCGAAACCTTTGCAGGATACGTTGAAAATGACGGCACCTAACGAGAGGAGTCAACTATGTATGATGGAGCAATAAGAATAAGCGGTAAAAAGAAAAGCAGGTTCATGGACACGGTCAAGACGCTGCTTCCCGAAGGCGGGAATCTCGACATGTGTCTGACCTGCGGCGCCTGCACTTCCGGCTGCCCGGCAACCGGGCTGGAAGGACTCGACCCACGCAAAGTGCTGCGCATGGCAGCTCTCGGCATGGACGAGGAGCTGCTGGCCTCCAACTGGCCGTGGATGTGTACCATGTGCGAGCGTTGTATCTATGTCTGCCCGATGAAAATCAATATCCCCCAGCTGGTCTTCAACCTGAGAGCCAGCAGGCCTCGGGAACAGCGGCCCAAAGGTATCCTGGGCTCATGCGACATGGCCCTGCGCAACGATACCTGCAGCGCCATGGGGGCAACCGAAGAGGACTGGCGCTTCGTGGTCGAAGACGTCGCCGAGGAGGTTCGCCAGAATCAACCTGGTTTTGAACAGCTGCAGGCCCCGATGGACAAGGAGGGGGCCTATTTCTACCTCAATCAGAACTCAAGGGAGCCGGTAACCGAGCCGGACGAGATGATCCCGCTCTGGAAGATTCTGGGCACGGTGAATGCCGACTGGACCTATGGCTCGAAAGGATGGGCGGCGGAAAACTACTGCCTTTTTCTCGCCGACAACAAGAGCTGGGAACACATCATCCGGGTCAAGGCCAAGGCTGTCGACGACCTTGGCTGCAAGGTCTGGCTCAACACCGAGTGAGGACATGAACTTTTCGCAGTCCGGGCCGGACTGAAAAAATTCAACATCCCTCACAAATTCGAGATCGCCAGCATCATTCAGTATTACGCCAAATGGGTCCGGGAAGGCAGGCTGCCGGTGAATTCCGACTGGAACAAGGACCTGAAAGTCACCTTCACCGTCCAGGACCCCTGTCAGCTGGTACGAAAGACCTTCGGCGACCCCGTGGCCGACGACCTGCGCTACGTGGTGAAAAAGGTGGTCGGCGAGGAAAATTTCATCGAAATGTCGCCCAATAAATCCAACAACTACTGCTGCGGCGGCGGCGGTGGGTTCCTGCAGTCGGGATTTCCCGATGCCCGTCGTGAATACGGCCGGCTGAAGGCCGAGCAGATCAAGGCGACAGGCGCGCACTACGCCATCACGCCGTGTCATAACTGCCATGCCCAGATCCATGATATTTGCGAGCATTACCACGGCAATTGGCATACCCTGCATCTCTGGACCCTCATCTGTTTGTCCATGGGCATGCTGGGGGAAAACGAAAGGGTATACCTCGGGCCGGACTTAGCAAACGTCGGTCTATAGCATTTTTGCCAGGACCGGGGCGGAGAAATAAGCCGCCTCGGTCCGTTTTGGAGGAGATATTATGATAGTTGCCAAACGAAAGCCCTTTGCCGAAATAATGGCCATGCTGCAAGGGTTCAACAAGGTTCTGAACGTCGGCTGCGGCACCTGCGTCTCTGTGTGTCTCGCCGGCGGGGAAAAAGAGGTCGCTGTTCTTAACACCGAGCTCGAGATGGCAAGACGCCTGGGTGACGAGTCCATCGACATCCATGGGCACACCATCGAACGGCAGTGCGACCGCGAGTATCTGGCCGAACTCGACACCATCATCGAAGAGGGAAAATACGTTGCGTTGATGTCCATGGCCTGCGGGGTCGGCATCCAGTTTCTCGCCGAAAGGTATCCGAACATTCCCACCTTTCCGGCGGTCGACACCAGCGGCCTTGCCGTCAATCAGGCCGTCGGCTCCTATGAGGAACGATGCCGGTCCTGCAGCCAATGCGTTCTCGGCGCAACCGGCGGAATCTGCCCGATCACCCTGTGTGCGAAGGGACTTCTGAACGGACCCTGCGGCGGAACCAACAAAGGCAGCTGTGAAATCAGCAGCGAGCAGCCTTGCGCCTGGTTCAAGATCTATGAGCGTCTCCAGGGCCAAAACCGTCTCGATGCCATCAAAAAAATAAACACCATCCGCGGCTGGAAGGATCAGTCTCCAAGGAACCTGACCCAACCCGGGTACAAGCAACCTGAAAAGATGGCAAAATAACGGGATAAAATAGCCGATTCATTTTTTCCTCTTACCCTTATCACGAAGCAGAGGATTACATATGAGCACAGAAACGAACTTCAATTCCGGAAGTAACTTGGAAAAGGTCCTGAAATCGGGTCAGTTCGCCTTCACCGGTGAGCTGGGCCCGCCCCGAGGGACCGATGCCGATGAGGTGCGGGAAAAGGCGAAGTTCCTGAAAGGAAACGTCGATTCCGTCAACATTACCGACAATCAGACCGCGGTGGTACGAATGTCCAGCTGGGCGGCATCGCTGATTGCCATCCAGGAAGGGCTCGAACCCAATTATCAGATGGTCTGCCGGGACAGAAACCGCCTGGCCATGCAGGCGGATATCCTCGGCGGCTCTGCTCTCGGCATCCGCAACATGCTCTGCCTTTCGGGCGATCACCAGCAGTTCGGCGATCATCCCGACGCGAGAGGCGTCTTCGATATCGACTCGATCCAGTTGATCGCCATGGTCAAGCAGATGCGGGACGAGGGCAAATTCCTGAGCGGCAACGATATCCACATGCCGCCGAAGATGTTCATCGGCGCGGCCAGCAACCCCTTCGCCGAGCCCTTTGTCTGGCGCGTCCACCGCCTGGCCAAGAAGATCGAAGCCGGCGCCGACTTCATCCAGACGCAGTGTATCTACAACATGCCGAAATTCCGCGAATTCATCCGCATGGCCAATGAAGAGGGCCTCACCGAAAAAGTTTATATCCTGGGCGGAGTCACGCCGATGA
The DNA here is from genome assembly GCA_000961725.1 of Desulfobulbaceae bacterium BRH_c16a. Classification (GTDB taxonomy): domain Bacteria; phylum Desulfobacterota; class Desulfobulbia; order Desulfobulbales; family Desulfocapsaceae; genus Desulforhopalus_A. The sequence continues at coordinate 5,521 of LADS01000013.1, read as the reverse complement.
AGAGCGTCGGTATGGCAAGGTATATGGCAAGCAAGGTGCCGGGAATGGACGTACCGGAGGAGATCATCAACCGCCTGAAGGGGGTCGAGAAGGGCAAGGTCGCCCAGGAGGGCATCAACATCGCCTGCGAGCAGATCGAAGAATTCAAGGAGATGAAGGGCGTCCACGGCGTCCACATGATGGCCATCGAGTGGGAGCATATGGTGCCCCAGATCGCTGAACAGGCTAAGGTTCTGCCTCGGCCGGTGTTTGACTAGATACATGTCTCAGTAATCATGACTCGAAGCATTCCCCACAGGACCCGGCTTATTTGAAAAGCCGGGTCCTGTTTTTTTTATAAAAAAGGAAAAAGCCGATTCGATAAAACAGCAACCTCTTCATTCGGGTCTCACGGGTATAGTTTGCTGCAAAGGACCAATTAGGGCGTTACGGGGTGAGCAATAGACTCACTTTTTTATTAATATTTCAATGAGTCATTTGGATTATTATTGATTGACATGCAATCAAGCAAGGGTTAGAAAATGGCAATAGATTTGATAAATAGCCATAAAATTTAATCCCTGATTGCAAAATATCGAAAAACATGCTGGCGATTCCAGAAAATGTTTTAGCCCGGTTCAATGAAGTCTTAAAGCAACGGGCAGTTCATGAATCCTCTCACCTCTATTACAGAAAGTGGCTTCGCTATTTTCTCGATTTTTGCAGAAAGTATCCACCTCCCGAGACCAGATCGGAGCAGGTCCGTTTGTTCATTGAAAAGCTGAAGTCCAAGAAACAAACCCCTCAACAATGTACTCAGGCCGCACACGCGGTTTCTCTCTTTTTCGAATTGCAGCGGCCGATAAATTGTCCTCCTACATCGCCGGTAGAGGGAAAAACTCTCCCACCTGCTCGCCTTACGAACCCGCCGGACAAAGCGCGGGATACCAAGAGTGCTGTTACCGGGGGCATCGGGCTCCAGGCTATGCCGACAGTAGCCGTTGCGGAACCGTCCCCTTCATTTCATCCACTCGGCGGAAAGCGTTATAACGAATGGCGCTGTCTGGAAAAATCAAAATCACCGGCCTGGGATCAAGCCATCGAAATACTCTCTGCAGAGATCAAAGTCAGGCACTATTCCCGAAAGACGCTTAAAACATATGCGGATTGGGGGCGCAAATTTCAACGCTATTTGTCCGACAAGACACCGGAGGAGCTTTCTTCTCTTGACGTAAAAGAATATCTCACCCATTTGGCGGTTAATCAACGCGTAGCCTCCTCAACTCAGAACCAGGCTTTTAATGCACTGCTGTTTCTTTTTCGGCATGTCCTCAAAAAAGACTTTGGCGATCAACGCGATGTTCCCCGCGCAAAAAAATCAAAATATATCCCTGTAGTTCTTTCCCGCCTTGACACGATTATAAGCCATATCGAATATCCATTCGATATCGTTGTCAGCCTGCTTTATGGTTGTGGTCTTCGTCTTTTCGAGTGTCTCAGCCTTCGAGTGCAAAACTTCAATTTTGAAGACGGAATACTTACAGTGCACGGCAAAGGCGACAAAGATAGAACCGTTCCTCTCCCTCAGAGGCTCATCCCGAAATTGAAAAGCCAGTTGGAGGTGGTGAGCAAACTCCATGACAAAGACCTGGCGGAAGGCTACGCAGGAGTATTTCTTGTCGACTCACTCGAAAAAAAGTATCCCGCCGCTGCCAAGGAGTTCATCTGGCAATGGTTTTTCCCGCAAAAAGGGCTGACCCCGATACCTGGCACAAATGAGCGTAGACGATATCATCTGCATGAATCGCAGGTTCAAGAGGCATTGAAAAAAGCAGCAAGGAGTGCAAAACTTACTAAATGTGTGAAATCGCATATTTCGGCACAGTTTCGCCACTCACCTTTTACAGGCTAATTACGACATACGAACGATTCAAACAATGCTGGGCCACACCGATGTGAGAACGACGATGATTTATACCCACTGCATACCGAGTAAAACGGCGAAAGAGGCAAAAAGTCCACTTGATTTTTGAATAATATTTGATGTCATATGACAAAGACAAAAATCAGGCATGTATTTTGCTATTATAGTTAATACCACTTTTATGTGTATTAGCTGGACGATTCCGTCCAGCTAATACCTTGTTGTGCATAGAAAAACAATCAATGGCAGATTTAAATCTTAAACAAAAGGTCCCAAAGGGCTATTCATACCCCTTGACAATAAAAGAAATTAAGAAATTTGCTCAACGCCATGTTGAGATTATAAATATTACATATGCAGGTATTTCCCCGCACGACCAAATAAAAGAATCAAAAAGTATCTGGTTTGGTGAAGTTATTGCATCAAATGAAAATGATGGTTGGAAATATCAGTTAAGAATTTATGCTTCTAGAAATAGCCTACTTGGAGAAGTGATCTCTAATGCAACGCAGTTAATGATTGAAGAAATACAAAATTGGATTGAATGGAATTCAAAGTCATTAGCAAGGCCTATAACCTTCAATCGCTTCTATTTGTCGGCAAGAAAAGCAAATAATACGTTAGAATCAACCAGCAGTGAACACTCAACTACTGGTTTTATAAATAAAAAACAATAATTTGCACAACCACCTAGTCCAGCCGACACCGGGAAGGCTGCGGTTTTTAATCTTTACGTCAGTGCCCCGGTGCGGCTGACCAGCACGTTCGAAATAATAAGATGACTCCTGAACAATTGTTTTTAATTCGACACGAACAACTTGGGAAATGCTTACAAAATCAAGATGCAGAATCAATGCTACAACTATCCCAAGTATTAAGACAAATGATTGTAGATGGTGACAGACTTCTTGATATTGTAAATAAAAAACATCAAATTCGAGTTCGTTTCAACGTTGGACTTTCAACTATTGAAAGAGAGCAGGAAATGAAAGCTATTGGGATACCAGATACTGCAGTTCATTTCTTCATTTCTTGGGCGCGTTTCCCCCTAATGAGCCGAAAAAGAATCTCAAAATCAAAGACTTTTTGAAATTCACTGTTGTCAAGTATAACAATTCTCATTTTGATGTAATAACGTTGATCAAGACATGCGCAAACAGGCTTGGTGGAGTTCACATTGGTGAAGAGGATAAAGACGAACCAATTGAAAAAGAGGTTCGCGAATTGGGAGAATTATTAAAACAACTTGGTCTTAATGGAGCGTTTTCTGCAATGATCATAATTGGTTCAACAGTTCAAAATGCTTTAAAGCCAATAATCGAAAAGATAAAATGAATTTCTTCGAACCACCGGCTCCACGCGGACCCCGCAAAAAGCGCGGGTCCGGTGAGGCGGACCGTTAGTGCGCCAAGCGCAGCTTGGTGCTTCTTATAGGGTGCCCTGCTTAAGTTCCTGGGCAGGAAGTCCCCATCGGGCAAAGTCTAACCAACAGCCCGTACCGAGTGTTGCGCGGTCAGCGGAATCGGTTGCAACATCGGTGAACAAAGATCGTGAAGCGTACACAGGGAACACTGCAGGCCGCAGGGGAGACGTACCTCCCCAAAGCAATTCAGCCTCGTCAGAGTAATCAATGCAGTCGGCGACGGTTTTAACGTATCGGAAGCCAGTACAGAGGAATCGAATGGTGAGATTCCCGAGGGGCTGCCGGGGTCCAAGAGCGTGGCATGTAGTGAGAGAAGCATCAGGAACTTGGGAGACCCTTCCACCTCCACCGATTTACCGATTGGTGGTAGGACAGTTCAATCACAAAAAGGCTGTCCGACGGGTCTATGAAGCGAAGGGAGTCAGATCATCTCATAGTACTCCGAGACGGTAAGGCCGATCACATGGGGAAGGGGATGACGGTATTGTGTAGTCCGCAAAGGAAACATATGCAGATTCGACAGGCTGACCAACATATGCAAACCTCACTGCGGGGAATAGCAAAGAAGGCAAAGGAAGATCCAAAACATCGATTCGGGAATCTTTACAGCCTCTTAAATGAGGCAAACTTACGCTGTTGCATTCCTCAGCTCAATCGGAAAGCAGCGCCCGGCGTAGACGGTGTCGATTGGCAAATTTTCGAAGAAAATCTGGAAGAGAATGTTGGCATTATAGCAGAGGATTTGAAGGGAAAACGCTATAAGGCAAAACTGGTGCGTCGCAGTTACATACCAAAACCTGGTGGGAAACAACGCCCGCTCGGCATACCGGTACTGGGCGATAAGCTTGTACAAACGGCAGTAGCTTCCATCCTGTCAGCCATTTACGAGCAGGATTTTCTTTCCTGCAGTCATGGTTACAGGCGCGGAAAAGGACCCCAGCGAGCAATGTGTTGCTGCTGAAACCGCAAAGAGCGCGGCTCCAACAGAACTTACCGATGTAGAAAAAGGATCTGAAATTGAAAACTATAAATATCCATAAAAGAACTATTGGTCAGTCCATAGGAGTGATATCAGATATACTTAATACACTGTCTTCAAATGATGACAAGCTATGGCCTAAGGAAAAATGGCCACCAATGATTTTTAGAAAAGGATTAACAGTCGGCGCTATAGGAGGACATGGGCCAATCAAATATTCAATAAATACCTATATACCCGGAAGTTCAATTGAATTCACATTTGTAAAGCCAGATGGTTTTAAAGGTGTGCACAGATTCGAAGTTACTGAAATAGAAAATAATAAAACTGAATTAAAGCACACAATAGATATGATGTTATCTAGAAAAGGAATTTTAACTTGGCATATTGCAATCAGATGGCTCCATGATGCTTTAATTGAAGATTGTTTTGATAAAGTTGAAAATCAATTTTCCACAAATATAAAGGAAACAAAATGGAATTTTTGGGTTGTTTTTCTTAGAAATCGTCTGAGAAAATACAATTAACAGAATTAAGAAACGATAAATGATTTACATAACAATATGTTTCTGCTGAAGCCGAAAAAGCACGGCTCGCAGAACTTCACGTTGGGTGACATCGTGGCCGATATCATATCTTTTACGCAATAACTCTGGAAGGTGACAACGTGGTTGATTTTAAGAAACGATTAGCAGGGAAAAAAGTGGAGAAACCAGTTGATCCTGTGAAACTCTACGACACCAGCGATTCCCGCTTAAATTTTATGTTATTGAAAACATTAACAATGTAATATTGAGGTTTCGTAAACTTTCTCCATGGGGGCATTACTCAACTATTTAAAAGCAGAGTAAAAAAAATCAGGCGATGTCATTTTTTTAGTTGACAACGGCTGCTGAAAAAATTCGCGTTTTTCTATGTGAAAACAATTACTTACATAGGAGAACGCCATGAAATCACACAAAATTTATTCTATCCACGCCGTCAAGTTGCCGGCAAGAGCATCAAGAAGAGCCGTGAGAACACACCTGAATGCCGATACCTTACTTGCACTTGTGCGAAAGGATTTTCAAACGATCCCTGATACCCGTGCCGATAATGCGAAAATATCACTCGATGATGCATTGATGTCGGCGTTGGCAATGTTTCAGCTAAAGGATCCTTCTCTACTCGCCTTCGACAAACGCCGCCGCGGCGAACCAGAAAATCTTCATACAGT
>LADS01000063.1 GCA_000961725.1 Desulfobulbaceae bacterium BRH_c16a | reverse complement strand
ATTGAAGCCGAGTTCCTTGAATTTGCTGTCAAGGTCCAGGAGCCGCAAGGCCTCCAGGGTGACATGTTCGACACCAACACTGCGCGGCCTGCTCATTTCCAGACTGTCGAGGTCGACCTCACGGAAGTCGTCATCTTCAATACTTTCAACATCTTGATATGACGCGATAATTCTCGAAGCATAAGACTGGGATAACTGTTCGATATCACTATCAACATCAAACAAGCTCTGTTGCCCGCTGAGAATGCCCTCGATCCGTTTAGTCAGGTCAGACCACTGCTCTCTCGGCAGCGCAAAATCGGCACCCAGATTGAGAAGGGTCTGCTGTCGCACTCCCTTCTCAGTACGCTTGGATTCGACCAGCCGATAGCTGTAATAATGCGACCCGTCCTTCCTGCTTTTGATAGATGTTCTTCGAATATACATGGAGCCGATTGTGGCATAAAAAACAGCCCATGTCAACAATTAAATTTATTTTATGGCACTACAAACCGCAAGAAAATTTTATCTTGCTGTTATTGCGTTGTTTTAAATTTATCGCAAAATGAAAATGCGGCTTACAGAGCAGTTTGATAATTATTCGCAAAAAGTTGGGTTAAGCCTCCTGCTGCCGTTATTCTATGCGTGCTTTAGCCGTCTGCAGGGCAAAATCTTTATCCCTGGTGAACAGCTTCCACTTCATCTCCGATGAATGGATGCCGGCTTTCTTGTCCTGGCCTCTACATAAATACCAGTGTCCAAATCGTTCGACCGTAGAAAAGGGATGATTCTCGGTGCAGAACAACCCGCACGGTTTGATCTCTTTGTAAAAAAGAGTCTCGTCCGGGTCTTCATCGTACGCCATATTTGCAGGCAAGTCGATTTGCGATACATCCACGTTTTCTGCTTCCCTTTCATCCAGCCAGTCTGATATTGTCATTTGATTCATTCCTTATAAAAAATATGCCGTAATTTTCAGGGCTTATTTTGCCCCGTCGCCGTGAGGCTTGTAGAAGATATGTTCGCCTACCTCGGCCGTCTTGATGAATTCCGAGGACCAACTGGGGGTTACCTTCCGGTGGTGGAAATACAAGGCGCCACCGGTCCGATCCCTAAGTTGGCGGTTGAGAGCTTTCCGAGCTATTTCTTTGGCAATTTCGTAGGATTTTTCCTCCTGCGCGTCGTCCGAGCGGCCATCACACCACCACGAGAACTGGCAGGAACCCTGCTCGCTGCCCTGCCTGACTATGTCACAAATCGTACCTGGAAAGCCTTCATGGCCTAGCCGGTTCATAACCACATTGGCGATTGCTTCCATGCCCGACTCTCCCTCGCCTTTGGCCTCCCAGTAGATGGTGCGTGAAAGACAGGTGATTGCATCTTCCAAGGGCTCTTCGCCGACCGGATCGACCGCCTGTGCTTCAGCCTTTGTAATAATCTCGGATGGAGAAGGGACCGCTTCGACACCCTCGGCTGCGGCACTCTGCTCCAGTACCTCGGCTTTGCTCTGAGCATTTTCCCCCTTCTCGGCCGGGTCCGCCGCCGCGCTTGCCCCTCCCCCAAGAAGGATTGTCGCAAGGCCGAAAATAAGCAGGATGTTGCCGATAATCATATTACACCTCATGAAGTAGGGACTGACCATAGCATTATATTTACAGCCTTCCGTGGCTAGGGTCAAGCAAGCATAGATTCCTGCCGTGTGCAACACGAATTATAGTCCTCAAGCACGACGAGGATAAAACCGCCGCAGGTCGGTCTGGTTTATTTGACACGGCAGCTCGATCATGAATACAATGATAGTTGCATGGTCCTAAAATAATAATGTATTCTTTGATTCGGGGGGAGGATGAAAAATACGATTCGAAGGGCAGGAATCCTCATGGTTTTTCTTCTTTTTTTTCCTGTCGGCCAAGGCTCTCTTACGGCAGGGGGGCAAAGTCCCTCGCTACCGGTCGCCACCCTGCCGGTCTTTGCCACCGATGCGGCTCAGGGGTTTGCCTCTCTGATCGAAAAGATGAAGGGCCGCAAAGTCTTTTTGCTTGGCGATGCCAGCCATGGCACCGATGAATACTATGCCTTTCGTAAATGGGTGACGCGACATCTCATTGAAGACCTGGGGGTGCGGGTCGTGGTGCTGGAGTCGGAATGGGACAGCGCCCGGCAGGTAGACTCCTACATTCGCGGGCTCCTGCCGGCAGAGACCGGCGCCAGGCAGATGCTGGGCGAGGCGTTCTCCCGCTGGCCGCAGTGGGTGTGGGCCAATGAAGAGATGGTCGAGTTCGTCCTCTATCTGAAGGATTTCAACAGCAGGCTGCCGGTGGATAAAATGGTCCGCTGTTATGGCATGGATATGCAGTTTGCAACAGACGCTTCTCTCCGTTTCCTCGCCGGCCAGTGGCCGGACGGAAGCTTTCTCAGGCAAAAATATCTGGATCTCTATGAGTGGTGGCTGCCCTATCTGGAAGATCCCATGCTGTTTAACCGGGCGTATGTCGACGGCCGGGAGACCGGCAGTCTGCTCGCCACCGAACTGCTCGGTGCCATTGCCGAACCTACTCAGGAGCAGCGGCGGATACTCACCATGCTTATTGCCGTCGAGCAATACTACCGGACCATGTCGCACGACAGATACGAGGCGTGGAATATCCGCTCGCGATATTTTGCCTGGTACGTGCGAAGTCTTTTCGACTCGCCGGAAGCGGCGCAGGGCATTGTTGCCTGGGCGCATAACAGTCATGTCGGCGATATGTCCGGAACGGATGTCGAGGATACCGGGCTTATCAACTTCGGCCGTCTGATGCGCGAATCGCTGGGGCCTGAAAATGTCTTCATCCTGGGCAGTGCCGGATATGGCGGCACCGTTCTGGCGGCAACGGAATGGGGCAGGCCTCCCGTCGTCATGACGGTGCCGCCGGCAAGAGGCGGCTCCTTGGAGGCGCTGCTTGAGAGTGGGGGGTGGGATAACCCGCTGTTGCTGTGGGAGGATAAAGAGGACGCCGGGTTATGGTCGCAACCACTCCTGCATCGCGGAATCGGTGTGACCTACACCCCGGAAGACGAAATGCCCGGCTATTATCTCACCGCGCAGATTGCCGTTCGCTACGATGCCCTGGTTTTCTGGCGCAAAACCACAGCACTTCAGCAGATGGTTGCCCCTTGAATATCCTTTCTGCTTTTCCTTTTCGCGACTTCGCGCCTTCGCGTGAGAAATATCCCCTCTCAAATCTCCGCGTTCTTCATATCGTTTGGTTCACGCGAAGGCGCGAAGACGCGAAGGTTTAAGATTATTGGCTTTGCCTCTGACACCTTCTTCGCACCTGCAGAAACCAAAGATATATGATCATTTGTCTCAATACCTTTTTGCTTTTCCCTTTTCGCGTCTTCGCGCCTTCGCGTGAGAAACATCCCTTCTTAAATTCCACCTTCTTCATATCGTTTGGTTCACGCGAAGGCGCGAAGACGCGAAGTTTTGGGGGCTCGGCCTGAGAACGATGGGGGGTCAGTTCTCCAGCACGGAACATTTCTGCCCGCTGGCCGGGTACAAATCTTGTAAAACAATGGTCGCGGCCACAACCTGATCTCCTCTTTTCACCTTAAGATCGACTTTGCTTCCGACTGCTCCGCGAAGAATATCGCGCAACGGGAGGATCGTCTGGTTTGGTTTCACCTGTTGACCGGCCATTTCGACAATAGTATCGCCGGCTTCAAGTCCTGCCCTGGCGGCCGGGCTGTCGTTTGCCAGAAATGAGACCATCGGCTGGTTTTCATCCGATCTGCCGATGAGCAGGCCCGACCTGTCGGGAGGGAAAGCTGTCTTATACTGCAATCCTTCTTCCAGGATGAGCTTTTGCTCAGGATAGTTGAGGAATAAACGAAAGTGGCGGAGGGTCGAATTGCCGAGATTACCGCCGACCTCGCCGAGTGCCGTGGCGCCTTTGCCTTTTTCGTCCGGGATGCTGATCAGGGGCTGATCGAGGCGGAACCCATCGATCTCCAGACAGTCGAATCTGACATTTGTTTCGCGGGAGATTCCGGACATGCCCTGGCTGACAATTTCGACGCCTTTTTTCTCAAGAAGGCCATGCTTTTCGGCAAAGGGATAGTGGATCGAGCTGTGATAGGAGCCGAGATCGACACTCCAGCGACTGCTGTACTTGCCGTCAAGAATCACCGGCAGGGTGAAGGTGCGGTATTTGAGGGGTGCGTCGATGATCGCACCGGAACCTTTGTAGCTGAAGGTATCGGGGGAATGGAAGGTAACCTCCTGCTCGTCATAGTCTACCTCCACCACAAAGCGGGAAAGAAAATCATATCCCAGGATGCCGAAGATCTGCGGTTCGTAGCTCTTGGCGGTGAGCCCCCGGGACACATAGAATTTCTGGCTGTCGAAAAGGATGGGGCCGACCTGATGCTCCGGGATGGTGACAAACGACAGGTCGAAAATATCCCCGAAGCCGTATCCTTTGATGCTTCCCTGGATATCCAGGCCGAGTTTTTCTGCATAATCATGATCGATAAGCGACATCGAAGCGCCGCTGTCGAGCACCCAGTATCCTGTGTCGTCGCCGACGGTGACCGGCAGATAGATGAGATTTTCCATCAGCCTGAAAGAAACGGTGGCGGATTTGCCGCCATCGAGAAATGTATAGTCCTTCTTGATGGCGGGTGGATTGAAGAAAGTTGTATCTGCAGGCCCGTCGAAGGTATGACGGGTCACCCAGGTCTCCTCCTCCTTTTCCCAGGGGAGAAACAGGGAATGCTGATAGAAGGAAATCATGAATCCGTCTATCTCCCGGAAGTCGCCATAGGTGCTGTGTGTCTCCATGTCCGGCTGTTTATACACGGATCGCACCATGAGCAATGAGCCGGTATCGTAGAAGAAATGTCCGACATCGCTGTTGATGGTGTTGGTCAGCACCAGCTCGTAGCAGGTTTTCCCGTCAATAGTGGTTGTTCCGCCAAAACGAACGGAGAAGAAGGGGGAATGCGGATCGAGATGCTCATACCGGTCCAGCAGCAATGAAATTCGGCGGCGTTTCAGGGTATCCTCATCTTTGAAAATAAGCAGTTGCCCGTTGGTGTCGAAAAACCAGGTGTACTCGCCGTTGTCGCCCTGCACCTGGGAAATGACCGAATAATCTTCTTCGGTGCGGTATTGCTGGGGCCGTGCATCCCAGTGCTTGAATGTTCCTTGCAGGCTGTCATAGCGAACCCGGCCCTCGCTGGAGCTGCCGCTCAATTTCTGCAGACGGTCGAGTCCGCCGATTGCCTCGTAATGTTTATGGAGTATTTGATATGGATCGGTCAGTTCGGCCGAAGCCGTCAGTTCGGTTGCCGTCGCGTCCCTGAGAACCGACAGGGAAAGGATGAAAACCAGAGCAAGTCGGATAACGGTCGCCGGTGCCGCCAGGTTTTTGGTTTTCATGTGGCTTCCTTTAGCGGACCATGACCTCGACCCGGCGGTTTCTGGGCTCCGCCACATCGTCGGCGGTGTGAACAAGCGGATTGGCTTCACCGTGATAGAGGATCGTCATCTCTTCACCTTTGATGTTTTGGCCGCGGAGGATGTCGTAAACCACCTGCGCCCGTTCCATGGACAGGATGCGATTATACCCTTCGCCCCCTGTCCGGTCGGTGTGGCCGATGATCGCGATATCCCGGGACTGGCGTTTCTTCACGGCCTCAAGGATGGCCGGAATAAGCTTTTGTGATTTTTCAGTCAATGCATCGGAGCTGTGCTGGAAATAGAGAAGAAAACTCTGCGGCATCAAAGGATGAACCTGAAGGACGTCGCGAAAGAGTTCTTGGGATTCGGCTGTGCTGATTTCTGTTGGCTCGGCAGGAAAAGATGTGAGGCCTGCGATGTACATCACCTTGCCTTCTTCATCGAGGATTGCCGAACCTTTTTCTGTTTCCACTTCCAGCGCTCCAACTAATCCTTCGCTCGCCGGACTGAGGATAATGAAATTTTCTTTTGAGCCGCAACCGGAAACCAGCAGGGGAAAAGATAACAGAACGAATACGATTTTCCAGTTCATTGGATGCTCCATGGGACTCTATTGATCACTCTGTAAATTTTGCTTTAAAGCTGGTATCCTTCAACATGCTGATACGTCCGACCGGGGTTTGCAGTTCGACAGCATGGGGTGCAAGCTTGCCGAGAAGACCGGACTGGTAGATGAAGGTGCCGTGCATCATGTGCAGCCGCAACTCATATTCGTTTCGCGATGGGGTGAATTGAAATTTATCCATCGAGATCCGGCCGATCGGACCCATCGAGATAAGGGTGTTGTCCTCGAGCAGGATTCCGATTGCCCCGTCCGAGCCGGTGAGGATGGTATCGCTCTGGTATATCTCGTCATTGGGAAAGGCTGGCTCGGTCCTGCCGTCCCGGAGGATGCTCACCAGCCCCCGCAAGCCCTTCACCTTGCCGATAATCCTTTTCTCGGCTACGGCGGAGAGGGGGAAGACGCAGAGCAGAAGCAGGGCAAGACAGCCTAATGCGGTCTTTTTCATCGTGTTTCTCCAGTATCGAATACGCTTTTTGGGCATATACAAACAAATAACAAAAAACAAAAACAAAAATAATCCAGTACTCTCTTTGCTGCATGAACGCTACAGTTGATTCAGGCTCTTCTCCGCATACCCTTTCAGTTTCTTGTGCGGGGCATCGTTTGCGACTCTGCTGAGCGTCGATCGGTATTTGCTCCGTCCTGAGGCGCCAAGAGCCTTGCACAGCCAGGACATGGCGTCGACATGATCGCGGTCGGAGCTTTCCAGCTTATACCCTCTCAAGAGTGCCCTTTCAACTGCGTCAAACAACACCTGATCCGTTGAGGCGGATTTGATTATGAGCCGAGCCGCATCCCGTTGATCGCGGATGTTGCCGGAGTCAAGCTGGTGCAGGTATTTTGTCTGTTCGGAGCTGAGGGAAGACCGCGGCTCCTGCTTTGCTGCCAAAGGAGGAGGGGGCGGCTGTTTAAAGGTCTCCGTCGAGGCCTCCTGTGAGGGATTACTCTCTTTTTTGGCAACGGCAGCCGTGGCTCTTGCCGGCAGGCTGGTACTGGCGACGAGTTGGACGTTCAACGTTTTCTCTTCATTTATTTCGAGGGCCAGTTTTTCTATGGCTGTTACGTACCCGGGTGCCGACACCTCGACAGTATACGCTCCGGGAGGAAGAGCCATCCCCCTGGTATATTGAGGGCCGATATTCAGGATACGTATTTTGGCACCCTCCGGGGTGACGTTTACATAGAGCCGTCCTTCCCTGGATTTTGTCTCGACCAGGCTTTTCACCAGCTGGCCATAATCCACCGAACCGGGGCTGACCTCCTCATCTATCTGCGCCTTGCAGATTTTCTGCATGATTTCGGTGATTGTCACGGTCCCGGTCTGAATACGTTCGACGTCGAGAACCTCGCCGGTCTTCGGATGCTTAATGACCTGGCCTTCCTTGAAGACGATGAACTGCATGCCGGTTTTCACCCCGGTACGAATTCCTAAGTCGAGAGTCACCGAATCGCTGCTCCTGTTGACCACATACCCTTCAAGCGGGAAGTTTTTCATGATCTTCTGGGACATTTCCACCACCATTACCTGCAATCCTTCGGTGGCGCCGCTCTTGATGTTTTCCGCGGCGATTATCGAAGCGCTTTCCACATCGATGATTCGGGCGTTGATCTCGGTGATGTCGCGAAACTTCATGACGGACCCGGTTATAATGACTTTCACCCCAAGCAGCTTGCCGATCTGGGTGGCGCTCGAGGCATCGACGACCCCGGTCATGGCGAGTTTCTGTTCGCCGAGAATTTTTTCAAGCATTCTTCTTTCGACGACGTCAAAACGACCTTCCCGAACCATGGCGGTGATGAACCACTCTGCGACAATCGTTCCCATGTCCTTGTTCTCGAACTCTTCACCCTGCAGCTGGAAATCGAGAACGGCAATCTTGGTTTTCTTGAACTCGGCCGAGGCACAGAAAGGGATCAGCAGGGCTATGGTCAGAAGATACAGCAGCCTGGTGCAACGTCTCATTTTATTAACACCTGTCGAGAAGAATTTGGTTTTTCATATTACTGCAAATTCAGAACAACCCGATTGCCGGTCACGTTGGTGACCAGTAATTTTGCCTCGTCTATCGCCTTGCTGTCGATCCGGTCGCAGAAGGTGTCGACGCTGCCTTTGAAGAGAACGGAGAGTTCCAGTTTTCCATCGCCAAAGGCACGCTTGGTAACCGAAACAACCCCCTCGGTATCCTCAAGGATCCTGGTGGCGCTTTTCTGCAGGCTGTAGCTTTTTATGCCGGAGATAACGACATCGTAGTTGGCGCCATTGTTAATGGTGTCCTGAAATGACGTGACGATCGCCTCAAAGAGCTTTTTGTCCATGAGGGCAGTCGCCGCTTTGGCGGCGGCCTGGGCCTGGGCGATATCTTCGGCGACATGGACCGCTGCCCCGGTCGCCGATTTGGTCGCGACAATCCGGCCGTTGGAGCAGTTGACGACTTTTACCGTCAGGCTGGCCTGGCCGGATTTCATCCCTGAGCCATTGATCACTTCATTTTCCATCAGACTTTTTCTGACACTGCCGACAACCACATATTCCGCGCCGTTTTCCGCCCCGAGTTTGGCTGCGGCAACCGGGTCGCCGTCGGTGGCTTTGCGGATAAAGGGATCGTCTTTTGCCATCAGCGCGGCGGCCTGGGCGGGGTCGATCAGCTCAAATCCTTTGCCCTGAAGATAGTCGACCACCGTGCTTTCGGCATTTTGTCCGTTTTCTTCCTGGATAAGAACCATGATCCGGGGTTTATCCATGGAAACAAGGAGGATTTTCAGGGCCATCAGATCGGCGGTAATCGAATCGAGGGAGACAACGGCGCGAATCCTGACGTACCACGTGCCGTCCTTTTTGTTTTCCTTTAAAAGAGTATAACTGCGCACAGCGCCAAAGCTTTGGGTGATAACCTTGTCTTTTTTAAGCATGAAGTTCTCGACTTCGGTCTCTGAGCTGAGAACGACGCCGATGCCTTCCTCGACGGCGGATCTTTTCGCCTGAAGAAGGGCATCCTGCCGGGACGAGCCGTAGCCTTCCACTTCAATGGTCTTGTCACCGGTGGATTGTGCTGCAGAAAGTGCAATTGAGGGCAGAAACAGAGCAAAAAACACTATCGACAATACGTTTCTCATTCAGGGGCTCCGATTTTGGGGGACACGATACCGAGTAATAAAAAAGTCTTACCGGATAAGCGTTATGTAATTAAATAGTACCATAAAAATACAACGGTCAAAAAGGTTTTTACCTGAAGAAGATGGTTACACCGAAACAAATCTCTTGACCGGGATCATCGCCTGCTTTAATAGATAGCTAGTTAGCTAACTGTGCAAGTGGAGTGGAAAGAATGAAAAATATGATTTCAGTTTTCAAGGCCCTGTCCGAACGCAATCGCCTGCGAATCGTTGCAGCTTTAGCCGCCCATGATGAACTGTGTGCCTGCCAGCTCACGGAGATGCTGGAAGTGAGTGGGGCAACGGCATCGCGCCACCTCGGCGTTCTTCTCGGCTGCGGTCTGCTTGACAGTCGCAAGGACGGTCGCTGGGTCTATTACCGTTTGCTGGCGGACGGTTCGGAGTCGCTGGGATTTGCACCGGTCTTGGCATGGCTCCGGGCGGAATTCGACAAATCGGAAGATATCGTCATCGACCGGCAAAGGCTGCGGGCGATTACCCTCTGTGGTCCGGAAGAGTTTTGCCGGAAGCACCGTGGCGGCAGGAAAGAAAAAATAGAAAAATAAGCCAGGAGAGTAAACATGGATGAAAAATTGAAGGTCTTGTTCCTGTGTACCGGCAACTCCTGCCGCAGTCAGATGGCTGAAGGCTGGGCCCGCCACCTGAAGGGAGAGGCGATCGAGGCGTATTCGGCCGGAATTGAAACCCATGGACTGAATCCCCTGGCCGTCAAGGTAATGGCCGAGGTCGGGGTCGACATCTCCGGGCATCGTTCGCAGCACATCGATGAATGTATGGACATGGCGTTTGCCGCAGTGGTGACGATCTGCGGCCACGCCCATGAACATTGTCCATATTTTCCGGGAAATTGCAAGGTGATACACGTCGGATTCAGTGATCCGCCGCAAATGGCAAGGGAGCTTGCTGCCCGGGGCGGCACGGAGGAAGAACAACTGGACTGTTATCGCCGGGTGCGTGACGAGATACGTGAATTTATCGAAACCCTGCCTGAGTCCTTGAACTTATAAAATAAGGAGGAGTTGTATGAGTAAAGAAGTCAGTCCCGCCGGTGAGCGGAAGATGACCAGTATTTTTGAACGTTATCTGACCCTCTGGGTCGGGCTCTGTATCATCGGCGGGATCATGCTCGGCAAGATTGCCCCAAATTTCGCGAAGACCCTCGACGACATGTCGATTATCGTCAACGGGGCGCCGGTTGTTTCCATTCCGATTGCCATCTGTCTTTTCTTCATGATGTATCCTATCATGGTAAAGATCGATTTTACCAGTGTGGTCCGGGCCGGGAGAAGCGGCAAGCCGGTGTTTCTGACGCTCTTTATCAACTGGTGCGTAAAACCCTTCACCATGTATGCCCTGGCGCTCCTTTTTCTCGGGGTTCTTTTTAAAGGGTTCATCGGTGCCGAGGCTTTAGATCTGGTCAAGATGCCGTTCGGCCTCGACCTGCCGGTCGGCGCACAGCACGGGTCCGGAACGGTGGTTCTTGTCGAAGGGCTGAAAATGCTGCAAATCCCCCTTTGGCGCAGCTATTTTGCCGGCTGCATTCTCCTTGGCATCGCCCCGTGTACAGCCATGGTGCTGGTCTGGGGCTATCTTGCCAGGGGCAACGACGGACTGACCCTGGTGATGGTGGCGATCAACTCCCTGACCATGCTGGTGCTCTACGGCGTCTTGGGCGGCTTTCTCCTTGGCGTCGGCAAATTGCCCGTGCCCTGGCAGGCGCTGCTCCTTTCGGTCGGCGTCTATGTTGCTCTGCCGCTGGTGGCCGGTTACCTTTCGCGCCGCTGGATCATCGCCGCCAAAGGAGAGGAGTGGTTCAAGGAAAAATTTCTCCATGTCCTGACGCCGATCACCATCGGTGCTCTGCTCCTCACGCTGGTGCTGCTTTTCAGCTTCAAAGGTGAGGTGATTCTTGCCAATCCCTTGACCATTGTATGGATTTCCATTCCGCTGTTTTTGCAGACCGTGTTTATCTTCGCCATCGGCTACGGCGCGGCAAAGCTTTTGAAGCTGCGTTACGAGGATGCCGCTCCGGCGGCCATGATCGGCGCATCCAACCATTTTGAGGTGGCCATCGCCACCTCGGTCATGCTTTTCGGCCTGTCGTCGGGGGCGGCTCTCGCCACTGTTGTCGGGGTGTTGATCGAAGTTCCGGTCATGCTGATGCTGGTCGGTTTCTGTAAACGGACAACCGGCTGGTTTCCCGCCAGATAAAGAAATTGCCCGGCTTCAAGGGAAGCCGGGCAATTTTTCCCCCGCAATCAGCCGATCATGCAGTTCTGGTCGATCTGAAAGACCTCCATCATGATGGCGTGATCTATCATGCCCACCCCTTGGGCCAGCGCATCGACCATATCCCGTTCTTCCCAGCCCAGCTCCTTCAGTTTCGAGATATCCGCGGCTTGGATCGAGCCAGGCTGCTTCATAGCCCGAATGACAAAATCAAGCATGGCGCTTTCATGTTCTTCGAGCAGCGACTTGCCCGGATCTTTTTCCATGGCGATGATGGAATCATTGTCATAGCCGACTTTTTTGAGGAAATGTCTGTTGAGGTCCATGCAGTAGACGAACTCCCGGGTTTTGGCGGCCAGGTAACGGATGTGGGCGAGCAGGGCAAAGCTCAGTCTCGGGTGTTTGCTGAAATAGTGGATCCGTTTGAGCTGCAGCTCGAAAAGCGAGGGACTTATGCTCATAAGCTGCATCGGCTGCGGGATGGCGCCGACATTTTTCAAAAACATCTCGTATCCTTCCTTGATAACTCCTTCTGCTTTTTCAGGTGCTACAGTTGTGACGAGTGCCATGGTTTATCCTCTCTCGCAAAGTATTGAACAAAAGTCGGCCGGTGGAAATCACCGGCAAACCGTAAAGAATTGTCTTGGAAAATACCGGAGAAACAAGTATAAGTAAAATTAATATATGTAATCAAAACGATAAGAAAAGATAATCAATTAACCGATGAACAATCTTGAACTGAAACATCTGCGGATGATCTGCGCACTGGCTGAAAGCGGTAATATGACCAGGGCCGCGGAAAAGCTGTGCGTCACCCAGTCCGCCCTCAGTCAGCAGCTGAAAGATATTGAAACCAAGCTGGGAACCGATCTGTTCTTCAGAACCCGCAAAAAAATGATCATCACCGAAGTCGGCAGACAGCTGCAGGCGACGGCGGTCGAGGTGATCGAAGCGGTCGAGTCGGCGGAACGCACCATTTCGCGGAAAATGAAAGGTGAAAAAGGGGAGCTGAAGGTCGGCACCCAATGTATTTTCTGCTATAAATGGCTGCCGCAGGTGCTGCGGCTCTTTCACGGCAAATTCCCGAACATCGAGATCGAAGTGGGCAATTCCGCCGACCTGCTCGAAGAACTCGAGAACAAAAAATATGATCTGATCATCTCCGGGGCCATCTCGCCAAGTGAGATCCATACCTCCGTCCCCCTTTTCAAGGACCAGCTGGTCTGCATCATGAATGACGATCATCCGCTGGCAGCCTGCGATTTTGTTCAGCTTGAGGATTTCGGCGGCAGCAATCTCGTCTCCCATACCGACAAAGCCAGAAACAGGTTCTATCAGCAGGTTCTGAAGCCTCAAGGCATAGAACCGAAAAGAATCATGAATGTCGGCGCGCCACAGGCGATTGTCGAAATGGTGGCGGCAGGATTCGGTATCGGTATTTTTCCGCGGTGGGCGGTTGCCGAGGCCCTGAAAACGTGGAAGATCGCTGCCCGGCCGATAACGCCGAAAGGCTTTCCCCTGACCTGGCATGCAGTCTACCTGACTCACAGCAACATCCCGATATATCAGCAGGAGTTTATAAGAAGCATCAGCCGGTTAAATGTTACCGAACAGATAGTTGCCGCAGGTCGTCTGGAGATAGCCCGGTAATACCTCGCTCCATGAATTATTATTTATTCGCATAATGTTGCGAATAAAACTATAATTAAGCAAATAATTCGCCAAAGGAGACGAATAGTGACAATTGATGCATTGATGAGCGACGACGCCGTGCTGCAGGCAATCGGCAAACGCCTTGCCCGGCGCAGGCTGGATCTGGAATTGACCCAGGCGCAACTGGCGGAACAGGCCGGGGTCGGCAAACGCACCGTCGAGCGGATCGAGGCCGGTGAGTCCGCCCAGACTGCGACCCTGATCCGAATTTTCAGAACTCTTGGTCTTCTGGAAAACTTCGCCGCTTTCATCCCGGAATCAGGGCCGCGTCCGCTTGATCTTTTGAAACTGAAGGGCAGGGAGCGGCATCGGGCCTCGTCGAAAAAGCAGCAGGATCATGGCGACGAACCCTGGTCCTGGGCTGATGAGGAATGACCACGGTTGCCGAAGTACGGCTTTGGGGGCGGACTGTCGGTGCCGTCGCCCTTGCCGGGGGCGCCGAGGTGGCCTCGTTTGAGTACGATCCGTCATTTGCCCGCAGCACCATCGAGATCGCTCCTCTGACCATGCCGCTTTCCCGTCGACTCTATTCCTTTGCCAATCCGGGCATAGCAGCTTTCCACGGTCTGCCGGGTCTTCTTGCCGATTCGCTGCCGGACCGCTTCGGCAATGTACTGATCGACGCCTGGCTGGCAACCGAGGGGAGAAGCCCCGATTCCTTCAATGCTGTCGAACGGTTGTGCTATACCGGCAGGCGCGGCATGGGCGCGCTGGAATACAAGCCGGCAATCGGCCCGAGGAGCCGGCAGGCCAGCCGCATCCGTATCGACAGGCTGGTGGAACTGGCATCCGAGATTCTGACTCATCGTAATACCTTGAATACCATCTTCAGCGAGGATGGCAGGGAGGATGGCCTGCGTGACATCCTGCGCGTCGGCACTTCGGCCGGCGGTGCGAGGGCCAAAGCCGTCATCGCCTGGAATCCGGCTACCGGCGAGGTTCGGTCCGGTCAGGTGAAGGCGGACCCCGGTTTTGCCCACTGGCTGCTCAAGTTCGACGGCGTCACCGCCAACAAGGACAAAGAGCTGGAAGATCCCAAAGGGTACGGTGTCATTGAATATGCCTGTTATAAGATGGCGACTGCTGCCGGCATAACCATGAGCGAATGCCGCCTGCTGGCCGAAAACAGTCGCCGCCATTTCATGACCCGCCGCTTCGACCGCTCACCTGACGGCGGTAAGATCCATATGCAATCTCTTGGCGCTCTCGCCCATTTCGATTACAATCTGGCCGGAGCCTATGGCTACGAACAGGCCCTGCGCGCCATTCGTCAATTGGGGCTGCCGATGAGCAGTGTCGAGGAACTGTACCGGCGAATGGTTTTCAATATCCTGGCCCGCAACCAGGACGATCATGTCAAGAATATCGCATTTCTGATGGACAAAAGCGGCCGCTGGTCCCTTGCTCCGGCCTACGATCTGACCTACAGCTTTCAGCCGACCGGTCGCTGGACTTCCATCCACCAGATGACCATGAATGGCAAGCGCGACGACTTCACCCTGGAAGATTTCCGTGCCTGCGCCGCAACCGCTTCGATGAAGCGCGGGCGGGCCGAAGCAATTATCGGCGAGGTGCGAAGCGTGGTGTGCCGCTGGCCCGATTATGCCGATGAGGCAGGAGTGCCTGGCGACTGGCGGGACAAGATTGCCCGGACTCTTCGCCTGGATGGATTTGCATGACCCTAGGAATTATTTCTCACGCGAAGGCGCGAAGCCGCGAAGGAAAAGCAAAAAGGGCTATTGAGACAAATGATCATATATATTTGGTTTCTGCACATTCGAAGAAGGTGTTAGATGCATAGTCAATAATCTTAAACCTTCGCGTCTTCGCGCCTTCGCGTGAACCAAATGATATGAAGAAGGCGGAGATTTGAGAGGGGATGTTTCTCACGCGAAGCTGCGAAAATAAAGACTGAAAAGAAATGGTGATGAAAAATATTGAGGAGATATCAGCTGAAGTGGTGGATGCAGCGTTTCATTTACATAAAGACTTGGGGCCGGGGCTACTGGAGTCCGTTTATGAGGTGGTGCTTGCAAAAATACTTGAGAATCGAGGGCTTGCTGTTGAAAGACAAAAAGCTGTTTCCATTCAGTATGCCGGAATGCGATTCGATGAAGGCTTTCGGACTGACCTGCTTGTTGAGGGCACAATGTTGGTCGAAATCAAGTCGGTCGAGCATCTTGCCGCCGTTCATAGCAAGCAAGTCCTCACATATCTTCGCCTCCTCGATCTCCCCCTTGGGCTACTCATAAATTTTGGGGCTGTCACGTTCAAAGAAGGTGTCAGACGCATAGTCAATAATCACCAAAACTTTGCGTCTTCGTGCCTTCGCGTGAACCAAAAGGATATGAAAAAAGACGATATTTGAGAGGAGATGATTCTCACGCGAAGGCGCGAAGCCGCGAAAAGGAAAAGCAGAAGAGGTATTGAGACAAATGATCATATATCTTTGGCTTCTGCATGTTCGAAGAAGGTGTCAGACGCATAGTCAATAATCACCAAAACTTCGCGTCTTCGCGCCTTCGCGTGAACCAAAAGGAGATGAAGAAAGAGGATATTTGAAAGGGGATGATTCTCACGCGAAGGCGCGAAGCAGCGAAAAGAAAAAGCAGAAGGGCTATTGAGACAAATGATCATAGATCTTTGGCTTTTGCACGTTCGAAGAAGGTGTCAGAGGCATAGCCAATAATCTTAAACCTTCGCGTCTTCGCGTCTTCGCGTGAACCAAAGGATATGAAGAAGGCGGAGATTTGAGAAGGGATGATTCTCACGCGAAGGCGCGAAGCCGCGAAAAGGAAAAGCAGAAGGGCTATTGAGACAAATGATCATATACATTTGGTTTCTGTACGTTCGAAGAAGGTGTCAGAGGCATAGCCAATAATCTTAAACTTTCGCGTCTTCGCGCCTTCGCGTGAACCAAAAGGAGATGAAGAAAGAGGATATTTGAAAGGGGATGATTCTCACGCGAAGGCGCGAAGCAGCGAAAAGAAAAAGCAGAAGGGCTATTGAGACAAATGATCATAGATCTTTGGCTTTTGCACGTTCGAAGAAGGTGTCAGAGGCATAGCCAATAATCTTAAACCTTCGCGTCTTCGCGCCTTCGCGTGAACCAAATGATATGAAGAAGGCGGAGATTTGAGAGGGGATGTTTCTCACGCGAAGGCGCGAAGACGCGAAAAGGAAAAGCAGAAGGGCTATTGAGACAAATGATCATATACATTTGGTTTCTGTACGTTCGAAGAAGGTGTCAGAGGCATAGCCAATAATCTTAAACTTTCGCGTCTTCGCGCCTTCGCGTGAACCAAAAGGAATTTGGAGAAGGTAATTAATGAATAACAGGGCATCGACACTCATCGACACGCTGGAACTCTCCCCCCATCCTGAAGGCGGGTACTTTAAAGAGATGTATCGCTCTGCAACAGATGTGCTTTCGCCCTGCAACGGGACAACGCGAAATGCCGTAACCGATATCTACTTCCTCCTGATATCCGGTCAGATAAGCAGACTTCACCGGGTACTGCACGATGAAATATGGCATTTCTACGAAGGCGACCCACTAGAATTGATCGAGATACAGCCTGATCTTGCCGAGATCAAAAAAATTGTTTTGCATGGCAACAGCAATATGCCAAAGTACAAACACTGTGTCCGGGGCGGCAATTGGCAGGCGGCCTCCACCAGAGGTGAATATTCACTGGTCGGTTGTACTGTTGCTCCGGGATTTGATTTTGCCGATTTCAGTTTCATGGCCGAAGACGATGCTTTACAAGCGATTCTTCTGCGAAAATTTCCCGAACTGAAGGCATTCCTCTAAAGGATTCAATGAAGTCCATGATTAAGTTCATTCACACCGCCGACATCCACCTCGACAGCCCGCTGAAAGGACTGGAAGCACATGAAGATGCGCCGGTTGCCGAGATTCGCGGGGCGACCAGGCGGGCCTTTGATAATCTGATCGACCTGGCCGTCGAGGAAGAGGTTGATTTTCTTCTTATTGCCGGCGATCTGTACGATGGCGACTGGAAGGATTATAACACCGGGCTTTTTTTTGCCGCCCGCATGGGCCGGCTGGCCCGGGCCGGGATCAAAGTCTTCATCGTTTCCGGTAATCACGATGCGGCAAGTCAGATAACCAGGTCCATGCCCCTGCCGGAGAATGTGACGCTTTTTTCTTCCCGGAAACCTCAGTCGGTACGATTGGATGACCTGGGGGTGGTCATCCATGGGCAGAGCTACTCCACCCGGGCGGTGACTGAAAATCTTGCCGCAGGGTATCCGCCGTCCGAAGCCGGTTATTGTAATATCGGCCTTCTCCACAGTTCGCTCACCGGTCGAGCCGGGCATGAGGATTACGCACCGTGCACGGTGGACGATCTCAAGTCGAAGGGCTATGACTATTGGGCACTGGGCCATGTCCATCAGCGGGAAATTGTCGCTGTCGATCCCTGGATTGTCTTTCCGGGCAACCTCCAGGGCCGTCATATCAAGGAAAGCGGGATAAAAGGTGCCACTCTGGTAACCATTGAGGACGGGCGCATCGTCGATGTCGCCGAATGCCGGCTTGATGTGTTGCGCTGGGCTCTCTGCCGGGTGGATCTGTCAAGTTGTGAGACCGTCGAGAGCGTGTACGATGCAGTTCGCCGGGGCTTTGATCGGGAGCAGGACCTGGCGGATGGCAAGACTCTGGCGGTACGGCTGATCCTGACCGGAAAATGTCCGGTGCACAACCGCCTGCTCGATCGAACCGCGAAGTGGACTGAGGAGTTGAGGGGAATTGCGGTGGGGCAGGTCGATTTATGGCTGGAAAAGGTGCTGTTTCAGACCAGTCGTGAGGTGAGCCTTGAGGAGATCCTTGACGAAGATACGCCCATTGCCAGGCTGCTGCAGTCGATCGCGGGGCTGGAAATGGACGGCGATACCCTGATCGGCCTGGTGCCGGAGCTGGCCGTCCTGAAAAGCAAATTACCGCACGAGCTTCACAGTGACGAGGAGCCCCTGCTCGATCTGCTCGATCCAATGCCTGACAAGACTGCCGCCCTGCGCTCGGCGGTGCAGGAACTCCTGATCGCAAAACTTCTTCATCATGGCGGTGGCAGATGAGGCTAAAGCGTCTTGATCTGAAGGCCTTCGGTCCATTCACCGACCGGATTCTGGAATTCAACGGGGCCGGGCCCGGCCTGCATATCATTTTCGGCCGGAACGAGGCAGGGAAAAGCAGCTCGCTCCGGGCGCTGAAAGCCCTGCTGTACGGCTTTCCGCAGCAGACGCCGGACAATTTCATACATAACTACGATCAGTTGCTGGTCGGCGGTTGTCTGGAGAACAGGGCGGGCGAACAACTGGTCTTTCAACGCCGCAAAAAGCGTCTGGGCGATGTCCTCGATGAGGCGGGCAACCCCCTCGGCATGGGGGTGTTGCTTCCTTTTCTGCACGGGGTTGAGCCGGAGATATTTGCCTCCCTCTACGGCATCGACCATGATTCCCTGATCCGCGGCGGCGAAGAGATTCTTGCCCAGAAGGGCGAAGTCGGCCAGGCTCTTTTTGCCGCCGGTGCCGGCATCTCGTCGTTGCGGGAAGTCATCCTGCAACTGGATGAAGAAGGAGCGGAATTGTTCAAATCAAACGGACAAAATCCACTGATCAACAAGGCCATCAAGAGATACAAAGAACTGCAGAGAGAGGCCAAAGAAGCAAGCCTTTCGGCAAGGGACTGGAAGGATCAGCAGAAAGCCTTGGAAAATGCCCTGGCCGAACGGACCGAGCTGGAAAATGAGCGGGAGAGCAGGAATAAGGAAGTGCATCGTCTGCAGCGGCTGGTTCAGGCCATTCCCGAATTGGCCGATCTGCAGTCCCGGCGCGATCAATTATCAGCCCTGGGCGAGGTTGTGCTTCTCGGCCCCGATTTTGCTGAGCGGCACCGCCAGGTCAGTCAGGAAATCCGCGAAGCCGGGCAGCACCTGCAGCGGGATACTGTGCGTCTCGAAAAACTCTCGGAAAAGCGCCGGGCTATCTCGCTGAACAAGGTGCTTCTCGACCAGGCGGAACGGGTGGATGATTTTCATCAGCGGCTTGGGGAATACCGTAAAGGCCAGAAGGACAAGCCGGAAAGAAACGGCATGCGGATCAGTCTCAGGACCGAGGCCGGCCGCCTGTTGCAGCAGGTGCGGCCGGATCTGGACTTGAGCGGGATTGAGATGCTGCGTCCGGTGCTTGCCGGGAAAAGGACTGTGCAGAACCTCGTCACCCAGCATGAAGCGATCCGGCAGAAACTCGAGCTGGCGCAAAAGCAGGGGAGGGCGGCGGAATATGAGCGAGGGTTGGCGGCGCAAGGACTTACGGCAATCCCCGTTGCCAAGGAGTCGCAAAACCTTCTCCATGTCGTCAAGCTGGCGCAGAAAGCCGGCGACATCGATGCACTGTCGGCAAAGAGCAAAAATGATATCGAGCTGCACAAGAAACAAGGCCTGGCGGAACTCAAGCGGATTGGTCTTTGGGCCGGTGATCTGGCACACCTCATGGAACTGGCGCTGCCGCTTGCCGAAACGCTGCAGCGGTTTGACAAGAGCTACGGCGAGCTTGTCGATGAACGGCGGGAGCTGGAAAAAAATCGCCGGAATACCGACAAAGAGCTGAAAATCGCCGTAGCCGAGTTGAAAAAACTGGAATCCGCCGGCCAGGTCCCTTCCGAAGAAGAGTTACTCAAAATCAGGGCTAAACGGGAGCAGGGCTGGCAACTGGTGCGCCGCCACTGGCTTGACCGGGAAGATGTGAGTAAGGAAAGCCTGGTTTTTGCTCCTTTGCTGCCGCTTTCCGCGGCCTATGAAGGATATGTGGCAAAGGCTGATAGTCTTGCCGACCGGCTGCGCCGGGAGGCCGACCGGGTGGCGGGCGCGGCAGCCTTGCAGGCCCAGACGGCTTCTCTGCAAGAAGCTTTGGCCATAACTCACCGGGAGATCGAAGCGGTGGAGTTGCGGGAAAAAGATCTGCAGGCCGCCTGGTTGCGTGTTTGGCTGCCGATAAGCATCACTCCGCTTTCGCCAAAGGAGATGGGCGGCTGGCTGGCCGAGATGGACAAACTCCGTTTCAAGGTCGGCGATATCTTGAAGAGAGAGCAGGAACTCGGTCGGGTTATAGAGCGGCGGGATGAACTCAAACAGGCGGTGGAACATGAGCTGTCCCTGCTGGGCGTGGAAAAGAAAAACATTCCAGGCAGAGAAGAGCTGGGACCGGTGCTGGTGCTGGCGGAGACTGTCCTCGAAAGGATCGCTGCGAGCAGATCGGCACTTGAAAAATTACAGGAGAGGCGCGACAAGGCGGTGCAGGCCGTCCAGCAGGCAGGAGAGGATCTGAAAGGCGCGGAAGAGGCTTTTGCCAGGTGGCAGGAGCAGTGGCAAAAGGCGATTTCCGGACTTGGCGACAGCGAACAGATATCGACTTTTGATGCAGTCGATCGAATCGAAACCCTGCAAAGCTGTTTCGATAAAGTGAAAGAAGCCGAGGTCCTGCAGAAGCGCATTGACGGCATCGACAGGGACGCGGGTCAGTTCGACCGGGAAGTGAGGGAGCTGCTGACGCAGGTCGCCCCGGCGATGATGACTCTGCCCCTGGATCAGGCAATTCTGCAACTTCGCACCATGCTCAGTCAGGCCCAGCAGGACGGTACTCTCGATGCCGAGCTCGGCAAAGAGATAGACGCCCTGCAGGGCGAGGTTGCCGCCGCCGGCAAAATTTTGCAGGGAGCCCGGGGGCAGATGGAAGAACTCCTGAGGATGGCCAGATGTTCCAGGGCGGAAGAGCTGCCGGTGGTAATCGACAGGTTTGCGGTCTATAAAACTCAGAAGGAGAAGATAGCCGCGACCGAGGCATGCCTCGTTCAGATCGGCGCTGGGATTGGGCTTGAAGAGTTGGCAAGACAGGCGGCGGCGGTGGATGTCGATGAACTGCCTGGCATGGTGGCTGCACAGAAGAGGGACATAGAGGAGAGGATCAATCCTGAAATCAACCGGATCTCCCAGAAGATAGGTGAAGTCAGCGTGCGGCTTGCCGCCATGGACGGCAGCGCCGGGGCCGCCGAGCTTACCGAGAAGATGGAGCAGGAGCTGGCCCGGATACGGCGGCTGGCTGAGCGGTATGCCGTGGTAAAACTTGCCGCCAAGGTTTTGCACCAGGAGATCGAACGCTACCGCGAAGAACATCAGGACCCGGTTCTGAAAATAGGCTCCCGCTATTTCCGCGCGCTGACCATGGGCTCCTTTACCGGTCTGCGCACCGATGTCAATGACAAAGGGGAGCCGGTGCTGGTCGGTGTCCGGCAGGGCGATCTTCGTCTGAGCGTTGACAAGATGAGTTCAGGGACCCGTGATCAGCTGTATCTGGCTCTTCGCCTGGCCACTATCGAATGGCGTCTGGAAAACAGCGAACCGCTGCCCTTTATCGTCGACGACATCCTTATCAATTTTGATGACGAGCGGTCAAGGGCTACCCTTGGCGTCCTTGCCGAACTGGCCAGGAAGAATCAGGTGATCCTCTTTACCCATCACCGCCAGATCGTCGACGAAGCGATGAAGATTGAGGGGAAGGAGGGGGTTCAGATTCATGAATTATGATAATGAAGTTCCGGGATTTTCGGGAGGAGCATTGTGAAAACAGAGATCGAGCAGCGTGTTGAAAAGAGCTATGCGAAGCAAAACGCCATGAAAAATATCGGCGCGGTTATCACCGAAATAGGTTCGGGAACGGTCACCATCGAGCTGCCGTTTCGGACGGACCTGACGCAGCAGAATGGCTTTATTCATGCGGGAATCGTGACGATGATCGTGGACACGGCCTGCGGTTATGCCGCTTACAGCTTGATGCCGTCAACGGCTGCGGTATTGACGGTCGAGTATAAAGTCAATTTTATCTCTCCGGCACTTGGCGACAAGTTGATTGCCAGGGGACGTGTACTGAAGCCTGGACGCACCTTGATGGCTTGTCTTGGTGAGGTTCATGCGGTAACCGATGGCAAGGAAAAGCTCGTGGCAACGATGCTGGCGACCATGATAGCGCGCGATCAAGTTGGTTGAAGGAGACGGGATGAAAGATTTTTCCGGAAAGACGGTAATTGTCACAGGTGGGGCACAGGGTATCGGCAGAGGCATTGCCGAGTACCTGCTTGAGAGAAAATGCCGGGTGGTCGTTGCTGATATTGATATCGAGGCGGGGCTCGAACTGGTCGAGATTCTGTCCACGCCGGAAATGATGATGTTTGTCCACACCGATGTGAGTGTGGAGCATGATGTTGCCAATTGTGTAGCCGAGACTTTGCGATTTACAGGTCGGATCGACGGCCTGGTGAATAACGCCGGCATCGCGAGACCGGGCAATGCGCCGATAACGGAGCTTCTGCTGGAGGATTGGGAAAAAACGCTGAGCACAAATCTGACAGGCAGTTTTCTTATGGTCAAACATGCTGCGCCGCATCTCATGGCGCAAAAAGGCGCCGTGGTAAACATCGCCTCGACTCGGGCCATCCAGTCGGAAGCGAACACCGAAGCCTATGCTGCTTCAAAAGGAGGACTGGTTGCCCTGAGTCATGCCATGGCTATCAGTTTCAGCGGTCGTATCCGGGTAAACGCAATCCTGCCCGGCTGGATCGATGTCAGTGATTTGAAGAAAAAATCAGCAGGAAAACACGTGCATTTGTCCAGGCTGGACCACGAACAGCATCCCGCCGGCAGAGTCGGCCGGGCTGAAGATATTGCCGCATTGACCGCGTTTCTGCTCTCCGACGAGGCTGGATTTATCACGGGCCAGCAGTTTATTGCAGACGGCGGAATGACCAGGAAGATGATCTATGTTGAATGACCGCAGCTGAGATTCACTCCGACCACGGCAATACTGAGCTTTAAGCAAATGTTCTCTCTTGACTTGAAACTCCCGGCGCAGTATAAAAGCGCGGAGTGAACGTTCATTCCGTTTCTTCCTTTTCCTTGACTTATTACCAGCTATGGATAAACGCACGAAGATTCTCAAGGCTGCTATGGAACTCATCGCCGAAAACGGCTTCCACGGTTCGCCGATGGCTACAATCGCAAACAGGGCCGGTGTTGGCGCCGGGACTATTTATCGGTATTTCGCCGATAAGGATGTCTTGATCAATGAGACTTTCAAGGAGGTCGAGGGGCGTCTCAATGGGGTGCTTGCCGAGAATTATCCGGCAGATCGGTCTGTCCGGGAGAGGCTTTATCATTATTACATCGGCCTCATCGGTTTTTTTATCGAGAACCCGATGGAGTTCAAATTCCTCGGGCAGTATTACGACTCGCCCTATGGCGTAGCCCTGCGCCGGGAAAAGATTTTTTCGCAATCAAGTAACGATTACGGCAGTGAAACCATAAAAAGCCTCTTTGAACAAGGTATTGCCGCAGGAGAAATCAAAGACCTGCCGATCGTTATCCTCTTCGCCCTCTTTATCGGCAGCCTGATCTCGGTCAGCCGCGACCATATTTTCGGTTTTATTCAACTTGACCGCCGATTGGCCGAGCAGACGGCGGATGCCTGCTGGGATGCAATCAAGCGATAACTCATCGACTGCGGCATCGTCCAACTTCACTAAGGATAGCTAAAATGAAAGATCTAAGAAAAAAAATACTTTTTGCCGTGCTGATCTTGTCTGCCGGCCTGCTGCTCTGGGGATGTAAGGATACCCCGTCAGGCGCGCAACCGGCCATTGCGCCGAAAGCGGTTGAAGTCAATACCGTGACCCTCGAATCGCAAGCGGCGCCGGTCAGTGTCGAGCTGACAGGCAGGACCGCATCATATCGAGTGGCCGAGGTCCGGCCTCAGGTGAGCGGCATCGTCCAGAAACGCTTGTTTACCGAAGGAAGCGAGGTGAAGGCCGGTGAATTGCTGTACCAGATCGATGCGGCAACTTATCAGGCCGCCTTTGCCAGCGCCGAGGCTGCTTTAGCTAAAAGCGAGGCCATCGAATATTCGGCCGGGCTGAAGGCCAGCAGATACCGGACCCTGGTCCGCACCAAGGCGGTGAGCGAGCAGGAACAGATCGACGCAGAGGCAAGCTGGAAGCAGGCCGTGGCCGAGGTGGCCGCCGCCGGGGCTGCGGTGCAGAATGCCCGGATCAACCTTGATTACACCAGGGTGACGGCCCCGATTTCCGGCCGAATCGGCAAATCATTGGTTTCGGAAGGAGCGCTGGTCACTGCCCAGCAGGGCAGTGCGCTGGCCACCATTCAGCAACTCGATCGGCTCTATGTCGATGTCAGCCAGTCGGCCAATGAATTCCTGCAGCTGAAAAGAAAGCTGGCCAAAAGTCAGGCGGAGCACGACGGACAGCTGAAAACCGAGGTCAAAGTCATCATGGAGGATAATTCCGAATACAGCGAATCCGGCGTCCTCGAATTTTCCGATGTAACGGTCGACCAGTCGACCGGGTCGGTGACCATCCGGGCCGTAATCGGCAATCCGCGCCACGAACTGCTGCCGGGGATGTTCGTCCGTGCACGTCTTACATCCGGGCAGCCTCAGACTGTGATCCTGGTGCCGCAGGCTGCAATAGTCCGCAACAACCGGGGCCAGGCCATGGTAATGCTGGTGAACGACCAGTCCACGGTCGAGGCCCGGCCTGTCGAGACCGGCCGGAACATTGGCGATCGGATCATTATAACGAAAGGCCTCACCGACGGCGAGCAGCTCATCGTCGCCGGTCTGCAGAAAATCAAACCGGGTGTACCGGTGAAGGTGGCCACCCAACAACCCGGAGCCGCGACGCAGGCGGCGCCGCCAGAACATACCACTGCACAGAAGGCGGAATAAGTTATGGCTAGATTTTTTATCGATCGCCCAATTTTTGCCTGGGTAATCGCCATTGTTATCATGCTGGCGGGGGCCATCTCGGTCATCAAACTGCCCGTTTCCCAGTATCCGGAAATCGCACCGCCCTCGGTACGGGTTACCACCAAGTATCCCGGTGCTTCGGCCCAGACCATTGAGGACAGCGTTACCCAGATAATCGAACAGAGCATGACCGGGCTGGATAACTTTCTCTACATGAAATCGGAGAGTTCTTCCTCGGGCAGTGTCACAATTACTTTGACCTTCGACGCCGGCACCAATGCCGATATTGCCCAGGTGCAGGTCCAGAACAAGCTGCAGCAGTCCCTCGCTTTATTGCCGCAGGAGGTGCAGCAGGAGGGTATCCAGGTCAACAAATCCAACTCCACCTTCCTGATGATTGTCGGCCTGATCTCCTCCGACGGCAGCATGAAGAACTTCGATCTGGGCGATTACATGGTCACCACCCTTCGGGATCCCCTCAGCCGGACACCGGGAGTGGGAAGCATCCAGATTTTCGGCGGGCAGTACGCCATGCGCATCTGGCTCGATCCTACCCGGCTGACCAGCTTCCAGCTGTCGCCAGGCGATGTGGCGGCGGCCATCAGGGCGCAGAATCACCAGGTCGCGGTCGGCAATCTGGGCGGCACCCCCTCGGTTGAGGGCCAGCAGGTCAGCGCCACGATGATGGCCAGGACCATGATGAGTTCGACGGAAGAGTTTGCCGAGATTCTTCTCCGAGTAAAGCCCGATGGCTCGCAGATCCGTTTGAAGGATGTCGCCAGGGTTGAGATCGGGGCCGAGAATTACTCGACTCTCAGCACTTTCAACAACCAGCCGGCGTCGGGCATGGCTATTATGCTTGCCACCGGGGCCAACGCCCTGGCAACCGCCGAGGCGGTGAAAGCCAAAATTGCCGAACTCAAACCCTATTTCCCGGCAGGCGTCGAGGTTGTCTATCCTTACGACACAACAACCTTTATCAAGATATCGATCAAAGAGGTGGTGAAGACCCTGATCGAGGCGATCATACTGGTTTTTCTGGTGATGTATCTTTTTCTCCAGAATTTTCGTGCAACGCTCATTCCGACCATCGCCGTGCCGGTTGTTCTGCTCGGCACCTTTGGCGTCATGTCGGTGTTCGGTTACTCGATCAACACGATGACCATGTTCGGGCTGGTGCTGGCTATCGGTCTTCTTGTTGACGATGCCATTGTCGTCGTTGAAAATGTCGAGCGGATCATGGCTGAGGAAGGGCTGTCTCCGCTTGAAGCGACGCGTAAATCGATGGATCAGATTACCGGCGCCCTGATCGGCATCGCGCTGGTGCTGTCCGCAGTCTTTGTGCCGATGGCATTTTTCGGCGGCTCCACCGGAGCCATCTATCGGCAGTTTTCGCTGACCATTGTCTCGGCCATGGTCCTGTCGGTGCTGGTCGCCCTGATCCTCACCCCGGCCCTCTGCGCCACTCTGCTGAAACCGGTGAAGAAAGGTGAACATGGTCGGAAACGGGGATTTTTCGGATGGTTCAACCGCTTTTTCGACCGCAATGCCGACAGGTACAGCAATGGCGTCGGCTACATTCTCAAACGGACTGGCCGGTTCGGCATCGTCTATCTTCTTTTGATAGGCGGAATGGTGTTTTTCTTCACCAAACTGCCGACCTCCTTCATTCCCGAGGAAGACCAGGGTGTCTTCCTTACAATGGTTCAGCTGCCTGCCGGCGCGACCCTGGAACGCACCCAGGAAGTGCTTAACACCGTACGCGATCACTACCTGACCAAAGAGACCGCAAATGTCAAATCCGCTTTTGCCGTCGCCGGCTTCAGCTTTGCCGGCCAGAGCCAGAGCACCGGCATGGTCTTTGCCCAGCTCAGGGACTGGAAAGAACGGACAGATCCGCAGCAGTCGGTTAAGGCCGTGATCGGCCGGGCGATGGGGTCCTTCTCGCAGATAAAGGAGGCGATGGTCTTTGCCTTCAATATTCCGGCCATCCCGGCCTTGGGCACCTCGACGGGTTTTAACTTTTTCCTCCAGGACCGGGGTGGGCTGGGGCACGAGAAGATGCTCGAGGCACGTAATCAACTGCTCGGCATGGCTGCCGCAGATCCGAACCTGACCAGGGTCCGGCCAAACGGCATGGAGGATACCCCGCAGTTCAACATCGATATCGACTACGAAAAGGCCATGGCCCAGGGCATCACGGTCGGCGATATAAACTCTACCCTGTCAATGGCCTGGGGCTCAAGTTATGTCAACGACTTCATCCATCAGGGCCGGGTGAAAAGGGTGTATCTGCAGGCCGATGCTCCCTTCCGGATGCAACCGGAAGATATAGGTCTTTGGTTTGTCCGCAACAACAAAGGCGAGATGGTACCCTTTTCGAGCTTCACCAGCAGCAACTGGAGTTTTGGCTCACCCCGAATGGAACGCTATAACGGCAATCCGGCCTTTGAGATTGTCGGCGAGGCGGCTCCCGGCAAGTCCAGCGGGTATGCGATGGAGCTGATCGACCGGCTGGTGGCGAAACTTCCTGTCGGGGTCGGTTACGAGTGGACCGGCGCTTCTTTTCAGGAAATGCAGGCAGGTACTCAGGCTCCGGCCCTCTATGCCATTTCGCTGATGGTGGTCTTTCTTTCTCTTGCCGCCCTCTACGAAAGCTGGTCGGTGCCTTTCTCGGTTATGCTGGCCGTACCTATCGGGGTGCTCGGCGCGCTGCTGGCCACCTACACCCGCGGCCTGGAAAACGATGTGTATTTCCAGGTAGGGCTTTTAACCACCATTGGTCTCTCGGCAAAAAATGCGATACTCATCGTCGAATTCGCCAAGAGACGTTACGACAAAGGCAAAGATGTGGTCGAGGCCACCATAAAGGCCTGCCGTCAGCGTCTTCGCCCTATCCTGATGACCTCGCTCGCCTTCATGCTCGGCGTCCTGCCGCTGGCAATAAGCACCGGCGCAGGAGTCAACAGCCGGCACGCCATCGGCACCGGTGTCCTCGGCGGCATGCTGTCGGCGACGGCTCTTGCGATCTTTTTTATCCCGCTGTTTTTTGTCGTAGTGATCCGCCTGTTCACCAGGCGTGGCCGTAACCTGAATACTGAAGCCGCAGTTAAGGAACAATTATCCAATGTCTAAAAGAATATTTTTGACCGCAATGGTTCTCTTCACCGTTTTTCTCAAGAGTTGTTCTTTTGCCCCGGAATATCTGCGGCCGGAGATGCCGGTGGCCGATAGTTTTCCTGCGGCGACCAAGCCTGGCGATGGCAGACAGCAGGCATTGGATGCAGCAGATATAGGCTGGCGCGACTACTTTGTCGATTCTGCCCTGCAACAGCTCATTGCCGCTGCGCTTGCCAACAACCGGGATCTGCGTCAATCGGCCCTCGCTGTCGAGTCCTATCAGGCCCAGTACCGTATCCAGCGGTCGGCCCTCTTACCGACGGTCAGCGGTGGAGGATCGGGTACCAAACAGCGCGCCTACTCCTACGGAGGAAACCATGTAACTTCTGAATATTATTCTTTATCGGCGGGAGTCACAGCCTATGAACTGGATTTCTTCGGCCGGGTGAAAAACCTGAAGGAAAATGCCCTGGAACAGTATCTGGCTATGGAGGAAGCCCATAGGAGCGTCCGGCTCAGCCTGGTCGCCGAGGTGGCCAGAGCCTATTTAACGCTTCTTGCCGACCGGGAGATGCTGGCTATCACCGAGGATACCCTTCGAAACGAAGAAGAATCCTACCAACTGGTCGAACAGCGGGCCAAAGAAGGAGTTTCGACCCAGCTTGCCCTCGCCCAGGCACGCATCGGTCTGGAAACAGCCAGAGTAGATCTGGCTTTGTATCGCCGCCAGGTTGGCCTGGATTTGAACAGCCTTTCTTTGCTCACCGGAGCGGAAATGCCTGTTTTACCGGAGGCTTCGGCGATAAGTGATCGGCAGCCCTTCCCCAGCCTGTCCGGACAGATATCTTCAAGAGTGCTGCTGCAGCGGCCGGACATTCTCGCGGCGGAACACGAATTGAAAGGTGCCAACGCCAATATCGGCGCGGCAAGGGCGGCTTTTTTCCCCAGCGTCAGCCTCACCGCCAATGCCGGGGTGATGAGCGGAGGCCTGTCCGACCTCTTTGACGGCAGCTCCGGGACCTGGCTTTTTTCGCCATCCATCACTCTCCCCATATTCACTGCAGGAAGGTTGGACGCCCAGCTGGATGTCGCGAAAATCCGCAAGGAGATTTCCGTCGCCAACTACGAAAAGGCTATCCAGACGGCATTTCGAGAGGTGGCTGACGCCCTGGTTGCCCTTGATACCTACAGAGAACAGCTGTCGGCGCAAAAGGCCAATCTCCAGGCCAATCAGGACTATTATGCAACCGCCAGGGACCGTTACCAGGAAGGCCTGGACAGTTCACTGACTTTGCTTGACGCTCAACGTTCGCTGTTCGACGCCAGGCGTGCTTATGTCAGTCTTCGGTTGGCGCAACAGGTCAATCAGGTCAACCTGTATAAGGTTCTTGGCGGGGGGTGGAAGGAGCTGGGGTGAAGTAAAAGAGGTCTCGGCCGAACTCCCGCCCGATCCCGAAAGGCAGGAAAGGGCGGTGATCGGCAATAGCCCGTCGTCTTAAAAAGTCACCTTCTCCGCGGCACCCACCAGCTGGGCAAATTCGCTCATCCAGTTCCTACCGCCCTGGGTTTCGGCAAGAAGAACCGCCATATGCTGTGGGGTTATTCCCATCTCACGGTTGCGTCCCAAACCCGAGAGGCAGGACGGGCAGTTGGTGGCAATCACCGTGGCATTGTTGCCGATCATGGCCTTTCCCATGGATTCCCGCTTGCGTTCGAGCATGGCATAGGCGATGTCAGGTCTGGAGATGGCAAGTGTCCCTGCCTCGGAGCAGCAGTTGGCAACGCTTTTGACGCTCGCATGCAACCGGCCGAGCAGGTTGGCTCCGGCTCCGTCAAACGAATCATGGCAGGGGGTGTGATAGAGCACTGTACCCGGACGCCTCTGAATAAACCGGCCATTGGCGTTGTCCAGCACAAACTGCGAGACGTCGACTATATTGCAGTCGAATATTTCTTCGCAGCCCATTTCGTGGAGAGATTCGCGGCAGGTGCCGCAGCTGATGAGAAAGGCATCGAAAACGATGTGGCCGAGCATTTCCCTGATCTGGCTGAGAATGATGGTATCCCGCAAGGTGATGACCCCGGCCATTTTCTTCTTGGCGTTGACCTTGGCCGGAAAACCGCAGCAGAGGAAGGGCGGGGGCAGAATGACCCGGATATTGTTCTTGGCCAGCAGGTAGATCGCGGCCATACCTATATCGGCATACAGCCTTTCCGAACCGCAGCCGGGAAAATAGAACACCGTTTTCTTTACCGGACCCTCAGGGTGGATCATTAAAGCTTCATGTTCCGAGTGCTGAGGGAGCATGGCGCCGAGCGTTTTCTTCGAGGCCGGCATCATCGGCGACTTGAGCATGTTCAAGGCCCGCCAGTTTTTGTCGGTAATAGCCGTCGGGGCTTTTTTATAGGCTTTCGCCGCCAGGCGCTGGGCGGCGCTGCCCCATTCCATCACCCCTTTCCGAAAGACGCGGTTGATAATCCTGTTTCGGTTTTTCAGGTAGAGCAGAGAGAGCCGGGTGGCCGGAGCGGTGTGTTTATAGCCGAGATCGCTGAGAATCTCCCGCTCGAGGATGGAGACCTCGGCGGTATCGATATCGACCGGGCAGGGGGCCAGGCACTTGCGGCACATGGTGCAGTGGTCGGCAATTTCTTCAAGGTTTTTCAACTGGTTGAAGCGCGGCAGGTGGGAGCGCTGCATGTCGTAGAGCAAAGCCTCGATGAGTGAACCGATGACCATGTTCTTGTTGCGCGGATGAAAGAAAATATTACTCCCCGGATGATACACGCAGCAGACCGGCATGCACTTGCCGCAGCGGATGCATTTCGAGATCATCGAGGAGAGATCGGCGAGAGATCCGTACTGGAGTATTTTGGCCTCGAGCTCGAGAAGGTTGAACGACGGCGTGAACACCTTGTCGATAATCGCCGGATCGTTCAGCATTCCGGGATTCATGATGCCTTCGGGATCGATCTCTTTGCGGTAGCTGCGCAGCTCCTCCAGCCGGCTCTTTTCCAGAAATTTCATCTTGGTGATGCCGATGCCGTGCTCGCCGCTGACCACGCCGCCCAGCTCGACCGCCTTGGTCATGATATCCTCGGCGGTTTTTTCCGCCCGTTTCATCATATCGCGGTCGTTGGAAAAAACCGGAATATTGACGTGGATATTACCGTCGCCGGCATGCATATGGGTGGCGATGACGATTCGCTTCGATCGGACTTGGCTGAAAATGCTTTCAATATTGCCGCTGACCTTGCTGTAACCGCTGAACAGCTCGAGCAGATCGACCATCAGCTTCTTGATGTAGGCTTCATGGCGAACCGATTCTTTGGTGCGCAGGCTGAGCTTCTCGAGCGTTTCCCGGCACAGGTCGTTGGCTTTCGGCATTTTAGCCTCGAGCCAGTCCGGGTCCTCGATGGGCTCGGCGGTTTTCAGGTAGTCGACTATCCTGCGGATAAACAGCTCTTTGTTGTAGATATCCTCGGCAATGTTGTACTCGTCGGCAAAGCGGGCAAATTCGGCGAGCGCCGGCAGGGGCAGAACGATATCCTCGTTGAGCTTGAAGGCGTTGGTGCGGGCGGAAATCGCCCCGAGCCGCTTGCGGTCGCGCCAGAACCGTATTGCCTCATCGGCATCCTGGGCGGTGAACAGCTCGGTGTTGAGATAGGGCCGAAGGAGTTTTTCCAGCCTTTCCTTGCCGCGCAGGACATGAGCGCTGGTATGGCCGACCATGTCGATCAGCAGCACCGCTTTGGGATGCTCGCTCCGTGCCGCCTTGAACTTATATTTGATCGCCCGGATGTACTCCTCGTCGAAGTGTTCCAGGGCCATCAGCGCCTCTTCACCTTTATTGACAAACTCTTCGGATATCTCGACGATGACCTTGCTGGCCTCATCCATGTCGTCGCCGTAAAATTCGAGGCAGAAGGTGATCTTTTTCTCATAGGCCTGATAAAGAACAAACTCCCCCGAGGTAATAACCCCGTCGGTGCCTTCCTTCTGGAAGCCGGGTAAGCCTTTCAGCGCCTTGTTGGTGATATCCTTCCACAGACCTTTCTTGCGGATTTCGGTGCCGGTAAGTTGTACCTCGCGAAGAACCCTGCCGCCGCTTTCGAGTACCTGAAAACGGACGATATCGTCCGGCAGGATCTTGCGCATCGGATGATCGACCCGACGCACGGTCAGGAGGCCCTTGCCGGGCATGGCGATGGTGTAGGCAAGAATATTGTCGATCGCCGTTCCCCAGAGTACCGCGGTCTTGCCGCCGGCATTTTCGGCGATGTTGCCGCCGATGGTCGAGGCCCAGGCGCTGGTGGGGTCGGTAGCGAAAACGAGATTATCCTTTTTCGCCTGAGCCATGGCGTCCGAAGTGACAACGCCCGCCTCGACTTTCAGGACCGGTACCTTTCTGCCATTGCCAAGATGAGGAAAATCCCGATAAACGATATCGTGAATTCCGGTCAACTTCTCGGTGTTGATTATAACGCAATTGCTTGTCACCGGCACGCTGCCGCCGGTAAGACCGGTGCCGCCTCCACGAGGGATTATCTTCAAACCGAGTTCGGCTACCGCCAGCATCAATTCCGGCAGCTGTTCTTCGGCCGATGGGCGGAGCACCGCAAGCGGCAGAAAAAGACGCCAGTCGGTGGCATCGGTGGCATGGCCGATCAGGGTGAAGGGGTCGAAGCGGACATTTTCCTTGCCGATGATGGCCCCCAGTCTCTTTTGCAGCTGGGCTCGCATGGCCGGGGCGTCATGGATTTCTTTCTTCAGCTCACTGAGCCGGTCGCGGCAGATGCCCATCAGGCGGAGGACCTTGGCGCTCCGCTCGGAGCCTACCCTGCCGATCCGGGCGGCCTCTTCGATTATCGTCAGATCCTCGGCAGCGGTCTTGAAAAAGCGCTGCCTGCGGTGCGGGGAGTCGATGAGTTCCTGGAACAGGAAAGGGTTTCGCCTGAGGATAAAGAGATCGCCCATGAAACGCATGACCAGCCTGGCCGAGCGGCCGGTGATCCGCTGACTGCGCAGTTCCTCAAGATCCTCCCAGACCTCGGGGCCGAAAAGGAGGTTGATGATCAGCTTGTCATCTGCGGAAGTAAAATTGTAAGGGATCTCGCGATAATCTTTTACATTCATTTTTCTGGCCTTCGCTGCAGGGAAAATATTTCCTCAGGTTCAATTAATGGGAATGTGCCTCCTGAAAATGCTTTAAGGGCAGCATTCAAAACCACTGATCGATGGGGATCCTGTCAGGATAGCCTGGGGCTGAAACTCGCACGGCCACCAGAGAAGATCCACATTTCCCGGTATGGTGCGAAAAC
Organism: Desulfobulbaceae bacterium BRH_c16a; assembly: GCA_000961725.1. Classification (GTDB taxonomy): domain Bacteria; phylum Desulfobacterota; class Desulfobulbia; order Desulfobulbales; family Desulfocapsaceae; genus Desulforhopalus_A. The sequence goes on along the minus strand of LADS01000063.1, from coordinate 83,870 downwards.
AGATGAAGGAAGAAATACTCTTTTCGTAGTGCCGCGATCCAGGGGAGAAGAAAACTGCCGGACCTGTCTATTTACCATCTCTGATGATTATTGCCAGTTTTTTATAGGGAAGGCCGGAGCAAAAACAGCCATAACATGAGTTTAGCCGGAGAAAACTCAAGCCGAAAACATGGTAGATTTACAATGAGCCGGTTTTTCAAGAGGAAAAGCAGAAAGCATTCCGTATTACCGCTCAGAGGGTGTACAATCTGTCTGTACTTTGTCCGGCTCGAATTCCTGCACGATAATCCTTGAAGAGGTTGAAAAGGCAATGAAGTTGCACCTGCCCGACATGATCGCCGCACTGCTGGTCAAGAGGAGAAAAGAAATTGCCGATCCCGATGCCGAAAGCCGCTTTCTCCAGTACACAGTGATCAGTTGTGCCGGAGTGCTGGCCATGGTTGCCTTTGGACTCGTCAGTCTTTTTCGGGGGGAGTATCTCCTTTTTCTGGTGATTTCAACTTCCGCAGTGGGGCTTGTCGTGGGGTGGCTCCTGGTTTTTCACGGATCGACTGGAATCCTGGTGTACCGGGGAAATGTCTTTCTCTTCTACGTCCTCCTCTATTATGTGACGTATCTTGGCGGCGAGGATCACTCAAAAATATTATGGGTGAATATTTCGCCGCTGATCACCTTTTTTCTTCTGGGCAGAAAGGAAGGACTGATCTGGGTGTGCATCATGTGGTTGAGTCTTGCCGCCTATTTCTTCTCTCCTCTCAAACTGCCGGGTGGCCACGATTACGGCTTTACTTTTGCCGTTCGATACCTGGTGTCCTTTATGGTCATCTCGGTCATCACCTATTTTTACGAGAACTTTCGTCATATCTACCGGACCGATCTGGAAAAGAAAAACGCCATGCTTCTGGCGGAAATCCAGGAGCGGCAAAAAATGGAAGCTTCCCTGCGGGAGAGCGAGGAACGCTACCGGGCCATCTATCACCACGCTGCCGAAGGTATCCTGCTCATTAATTTCCAGGGCTATATTGTCGAGTGCAATCCCCAGATCCTGGCGATGCTCGGATATCAGCAGCCGGATGTGGTCGGGCGCAATATCTTTACCCTCTTTCATCCCGAGGACCTGGAGAAGCTCCCGCCGCAGATAGAGAAACTTCGTTCCGGCGAAGTTTTGTTTATCGAGCGGAGAATGCGGACCGCATCGGGCATCTATCTCTTATGCGAGCAAAGCGGCAAAAAAATCAACGAAGACCTGATCATTCTACTCTACCGTGACATAACAGAAAGAAAGATCGCGGAACTCGCCCTGGAGCGAGCAAACGAGGCCCTGGATCGTCTGGCTCATTTCGATGGCCTTACCCAGATCGCCAACCGGCGCATGTTTGATCGGACTCTTAAAAACGAATACCTGCGCATGAAAAGGGAGCGGAAAAATTTAGGCCTTATCCTGGCCGATATAGACTTTTTCAAACAGTTTAACGACATATATGGACATCAGGCGGGCGACGATTGTCTCAAGAATGTGGCCTCGAGCCTTTCTTCCGTGGTCCACCGGCCGGCCGACCTGGTTGCCAGGTATGGCGGTGAAGAGTTTGTGATACTGCTGCCCGACACCGACGAGACAGGGTGCAGACGTATTGCCGAAAAAATGCGTCTCAAGATCGAATCCTTAGGCATTCGCCATGAGGGATCGAAGGTGCATTCCGTAGTGACGATGAGCTTTGGTGTGGGGGTTGCATCACCTGGTGACCTCGATACTCCCTGTGAGGCAGTGGTAGGAGCAGCGGACAAGGCACTGTATTTAGCAAAAGAGGGGGGAAGAAACCGGGTCCGTTGACAGCACGTGTCGAAATCTGCTCCAGACAGCTTGCTTAGACCTTAAGTGGTTATTAACATCATCAGGAACGGGGGGCCGTTTCATATGGTTTTTACCGATAGGACCGAACTGAAATCGATTGAGCAGGCGCTTCAGGAAAGCGAGGCACGCTATCAGGGGATGTACCGGTTGATGAAACTGATGGCCAATACCGTGCCTGATCTGATCTGGGCAAAAGACCTTGACGACTGCTATATTTTCGCCAATAAGGCAATCCGTGAAAAACTGCTGATGTGTGAAGAGGGCGAGAGCCCCATCGGCAAAAATGATCTGTTCTTCACCGAACGCGAGCGGACTCTGGGCCATGTCCATACGTTTGGCGAAATCTGCATCAATTCCGATGCGGCAGTCAAGAGAAGCCGCGAACCCGGACGCTTTTTTGAAGATGGGCTGGTTCGCGGGGCTTATCTTGTTCTCGACGTCCAGAAAGCCCCCCTCTTCGATGAGCAGGGGACATTGATCGGCACGGTAGGGGCCGGCCGCGACGTCACCGGAGATATGGCCAATCGGAAAGCCCGGGAAGAAAGTGATAAGAGATACCGGCTGCTTGCCGAAAATATCCGTGATGTCCTGTGGGTGGTGGACGTCGATTTCAACCCTACCTATGTGACGCCTTCTATCCGGGAACTGTCGGGATATACCCAGGAAGAATTTTTATCCCTGCCGATAGATATCCACATGGCTCCTCACTATCGCAAGAAGCTTAAAGGCTTGCTGCGGATTGCAGGACGTGAATCTTCTCCTCGGGCCGCACGAGTATCGGGTAGATTTCATGACTTTGAATGCCTGCGGAAAGACGGCTCGACCGTCTGGGTCGAGATTATCAACACGGCTATCTGGGCAAACAACGGATCGCTTCAGGGATATGTCGGAGTGATTCGTGACACGAGCAAGAGAGTAATCGCCCAGCAGGAGCTTGAACTGGCCCAAAAGGTCGCTCTTGCCGCAAGTCAGACCAAATCGGAATTTCTGGCAAATATGAGCCATGAAATCCGCACGCCTATGAATGGAGTTCTCGGGGTTCTGCAATTACTGAAAGATACTTCCCTCAGTCCTCTTCAGGAAGAATATGTCGATAACGCCCTTGCATCCGGAACAAGTCTCTTGAGTCTTATCAGCGATATTCTCGATTTTTCGAAAATCGAGGCCGGAAAAATCGAACTGATCAGAAAACCTTTCGATCCTAAGGAGCTTCTTGCCGCCGTTGTCGGGGGATTCGGAAGCCTGGTCGATGGCAGCAGGGTGAAAGTCAAGTGCTCCATTGCCGAGAACATCGCTCCGGTTATTGTCGCCGACGAATCCCGGATAAAACAGATCCTCTACAACCTGGTGGGCAATGCCGTTAAATTTACCCACGAGGGGGAGATTGCCGTCGAACTTAAAACGGTTACGGTCCCGGCGGATTCTCGCCTGGTGCTGGAATGTTCCATCAAGGATACCGGAGTGGGTATCTCGGAGCAGGTCAAAGAGCGATTATTTGAACCCTTTGTCCAGGAAGACGGCAGTTTCCGGAGGAGATACGGCGGGACCGGACTGGGCTTGAGCATCGTCAAAAATCTCGTGGAAATGATGGAGGGAAAAGTGGTTCTTGCAAGCAATGTCGGAAACGGGACAACCGTTACCTTTCAAATTACCGTCGAGAACGGTCAGGGGGGTGTTGAGAAATCCAAGGAGCCCGCGGGCGAGCGATGTGGTTCATCCACTCCGATCCATATCCTGGTTGTCGAGGATGAGAAAATCAATGCCATGGTGATCTGCGCGATGTTGCGTAAGCTGGGGCATACCGTGTCCTTGGCAACAAATGGTCTGCAGGCATTGAAAATGGTAGATGAATTCGATTTCGACTGTATCTTTATGGACATCCAGATGCCGGAAATGGACGGGGTGGAAACCACCAGAGCGATACGTTTATCGACCAAAGGTAGAATAAAGAAAGTGCCGATTATCGCTCTCACGGCCCATGCGATGATGGGGGACAAAGAGCGGTTTTTAGCTGCGGGTATGGATGACTATCTGACGAAACCGGTGGAGATGGCTCGTCTGGTGGAAGTACTGCGGAGGCTCAGTCTTTCGGGCCGCTGCTGCCATTGATGCTATCCTGGCGCAAAGAAACGACCACCGCACAGATGAGCAGCAATCCGGCAAGAAGTGCAAGCGGGGCGGTAAATGTCTGCAGCCTGTCAAAGGCCATTCCCGCCAGTATCGGTGATAAGGACGCCGGAATATTGCTCGAGAACAGCCAGCCGTACACCTGGCCGACTCTCTCCGCTCCCCAGCAGCGGGCGGCGGACGACACATAGATGACGAGAACCCCGCCATAATTAAAGCCGGTAAGAACCGCAACCGTCCAAAAGCCTGCAGCGGATCCAAGCATGGCCGGGGCAGCCAGCAGCACCAGGGCCTGGCAGAGGAGGTTGGCCCGCACCGCGGTAGAGGCTTGCACCCGGTCGAAGATCATCCCCCAGACGATCCGGCCGGCGGCATTGGCCAGGGCAAAAAGAGATACCGCCATGATACCGATCTGCACCGCATTGCCTTCGCCGCGATAGAGCTCCTTGAGGTTGGCATTGACGGCAAACCCGGCGGCAAGGCCGACAAACATCGCGCCGTACAGAATCCGGAAACCGGGGTGGAGAAGGATCTCGGTGATTTTGACCGGCGGCGCTGAAGAGTGCATATGCCGGGCCTCGGGGAAGTGCATGGTGGCACCGGCTGCAACCACGGCAAACATGAAAATCAGGCCGAAAAAGAAGAACGTCTCGAACGGGGTCCTGCCCATGCTTTCCATGAGCCAGCCCCCGGTCTGGCTGACCAGGGCAGCACCACCGCCAAAGCCGGCGACGGCGATGCCGGTGACCAGACCTTTGGTTTTGGGAAACCAGCGGATGCAGACGGCGATGGGCACAATATAGGCCATCCCGGCGCCGATACCGGCAAGCAGACCTATGCCGAGAACGGTGAAGGCAAAGTGGTGGGCGCCAAGGCTTGCCAGCAGCCAGCCGCCGCCGAAACAGAATCCGCCGGTAACGGCACAGATCCTCGGGCCGATTCGCGGCAAGAGCATGCCGGTGATCATCATGGTCAGCGGGAAGACGAAATAGAAAACGGTAAAGGGGATCTGCACCGGTCCCTGCTGCAGGCTCGTCAGCACTTTCAACGGCTGGACATAGATGCTCCATGAATAGGTGGCGCCCAGACACATCTGCATCAGCACGGCGGCAAAAAGGATTATATATCGCACGATAGTCCCAAATAGTTGAGTTTTTAAGGGTGGTCCGAAGCTGCAGCAGGTTTTTTTACCCTTTCGACGAGCGGTCTGTCAAGGAGTTCCCGCGCTGGATAAAAGTTTCGGATATTGTTTGCCGCATTGGTAGGACCAATGAACAAGCGGTGACAGGGCAAGTAAGAATTGAGTTTATTATAATTAAAAAGAATGAAAGTCAGCTAATTTCGATGAATATCTAAGGCGATGCGATATTGAAAGGAATATGCTGTAGTTATACGATGAGAACGATTTCGGTTTTTAAAAAACCAAGAAGAGGGCGTTGCCCCGATAAAATATAATTGTTGCCGTTCGCCTGCAGGCGGGGTATTAAAATCCCGGTTTCTTTTGTTGCGCATCGGCAGGAGGTGACGTTTCACTCTTGTTCTTCAATTGCCCCTGGGCAGTATCGGGGAGAATATGAACAGTATTAACAGGGATTGGAAGGAAAAATGAAAATACTCGTGATCAACTCCGGCAGTTCTTCGATAAAGTTTCAGCTTCTCGATATGCAGGATGAATCGGTACTGGCCTCGGGTCTGGTAGAGCGAATCGGCGAGGCGGAAGGAATCATAAAATGCACGCTGCGGCCCGGAACCGACAGTGAACTGACGATCAAGAAAGCCGAGGCGGTACCCGACCATACAACAGGGATGCGAATGGCTGTCGATCTGCTCACCGACAAACAGCAGGGTGTCATTGCCGATCGTCTGGATATCAGTGCGGTTGGACATCGGGTCGTGCACGGTGGTGAGGATTTCCACGCACCTACCGTCATCGACGCAGAGGTCATGGCGGCGATCGAAAAAAACGTTCCCCTTGCCCCTCTTCATAACCCGGCGAACATCGACGGCATTCGGGTGGCGCAGGAGCTTTTTGCCGGCGTTCCGCAGATAGCCGTTTTTGATACCGCTTTTCATCAGACTATCCCTCCTCATGCCTACCACTATGCCCTGCCTTACGAGCTGTATGAAAAGGAGCGGATCCGCCGGTATGGCTTTCACGGTACTTCACATAAATACGTGGCAAGTGAGTGCGCAAGGCTCGTGGGTAAGCCGCTTGAGACCTTCAATGTGATCACCATTCATCTTGGCAACGGCTGTTCGATGACGGCGGTGAAAAACGGCAAAAGCGTCGATACCAGTCTGGGCTTCACTCCGCTTGAGGGATTGGTGATGGGAACCCGGAGCGGTGACGTCGATCCGGCGATTCATGCCTTTCTCGCCCGCAACTGCAATATGGATATCGAAGCCATCGATCAGATGCTGAACAAGGAGTCCGGCTTGAAAGGGCTGTGCGGTCTCAACGACATGCGCGACATTCACGAAGCCATTGCCGCCGGCAATGAACGGGCAAGGCTTGCCCTTGAGGTCCAGACCTATCGCAACAAAAAATATGTCGGTGCCTTCATGGCGGTTCTCGGCCGGGTGGATGCAATTGTCTTTACCGCGGGAATTGGAGAAAACGACGAGATCGTGCGCTGGAAGACTCTGGAAGGATTGGAACCTTTCGGCATCGTTCTCGACCCCAAAGCCAATGACCAGCGGATCAAAAAACCGACTTTGCTCAGTACTCCGGGAAGCCTGGTGCAGGTCTGGGGCATACCCACCAATGAGGAGCTGGCAATTGCCCGCGAAGCCAGGGCAGTTATCGGCAGGCAGTAAAATAAACGATGAAACCGGTTCTGATGCCGGTTTCATTCCTCACTTCTGACCTATCGTCTCATCCCGCCGGCAGCAGCTTTAATGTCGTGTAAATTTTCGTAAAGACCTAGCAGGTTTTGATGATCGGCCGAAATCTCCTTCCAGCTTCTGCCGAATTTGAGGCCGGGAAAAGTAATCTTCCCTTCGACTATCCCACGGGCTTCCTGGATCTCCTGCTCGTTGTAAAAGAGACGGAGTCCTTCGCCATAGTCATCGATGTTTTGCCCGGCAAGAGGAAAACCCAGCATGGTGTGCAGCAGCTGATAAAGACGTCGCCTTTCAGGAGACAGGGGGGTGTGATCCAGGCACCAGCCGCACCATTCGCCCGCTTCTTCACGGTTGTTCATAGCCAGGTGGAGCAGGGCTTTCAGTTCGCCAAACCGCAAGGCGGACCAGGCGGCATGGTCGTTAAACAGGATGCCGATACAGCTGGCGACCAGTTGATGATCGTTGAAGCCCATTCTTTCGAGCCGGTCGAGAAAATCAACCAGTTCCGGCTGTTTCATCTCCGGCAAGCTGAGAAGATCGGTGCGAAGTGCGGCGCCTGAGGCCCGGTTGTTCCAAACAAGGTCATCGATGGGGTAGATCTCCGACATGCCGGGTACCAGTATTCGGCAGCTGTATATGCCGCAATGGCTGTATTCGGCGCGGTAAAGGGAGAATCCTCCGACGCTGACAAGAGCTGCGAGCCTCTTGAATTCCTGGTCTGTCGGGCCGTGAAAATCCCAGGGAGTAAAGGCGAAATCGGCTTTATCTCTGAACATGCTCCAGGCCAGCAGCCCATCGGAATCAACGAAATGGCTTTCCAGGTTGAATGGATCGGCGACTGCCGAAAGGTCATGGCTTGGCGGATGAAACTGGCGAAGGCTGTCGAGGGTCCGGCCCTGCAGGAGTTCCGTCAGCGTTCGTTCGATGGCGGTTTCGAAACGGCAGCTGGCGCCGAATGCCGCATAGGTGCCGCCGCTGACGGAATCTGCGAGCAGTACACAGATGACCGGGAACCGGCCTCCCAGGGAAGCATCTTTAACCCGGACGATAAAACCGTTCTCGGCCAGCTTGTCGATGATTCGACAAAGCTTGGGATGCAGTCTGAGGATCGTTTCCGGAACACTCGGCAGGCTTATTCCTTTGGCTATGATGATATTTTTTACGTGTCGCTCGAAAATCTCCGATAATGCCTGGGAACCGCATTCCGTCCTCGAGTTGCCGGCGGCCATGCCGTTGCTGACGTAGAGATTGTTCAGCACACTCACTGGGAAATAGACGGTTCTGTCGTTGGCCAGGTTCTGGAATGGCAGGGTGCAGATGCCTCGCTCGTTCGATTTCGTATTGTTGTCCAGGAGATGTTCGAAACCAAGTTCCCGCTCAGGGTCGTACAGTGAGCGAAGCTCTGCATCGAGTAATTCCGTGCCACCCGGCCCTGCGGTTGGAACACCATTGCCGTCGCCGGGAGGAAACCATTTTTCATTGGGATAATAAAAGAACGGGCGCTCGCTTTCGCTCTCATCCAGAAAATATTCGGCAAAAAAGAAATTGGTCTGGAGCCGCTCAAAAAATTCACCGAGCGCGCTGGCATGGCAGGCAAGTTTCGAGGTACCTTTGCCGTTGGTATAGAGTTGGGGGCAGGCTATGGCGCGAAGATGAACGGACCAGCAATCCGGCGCAGGATTTTGCCAACTCAAAGTCTCCGCGGCAAAATTTAATGTTTCAAGAAGGGAGGTGGCTTTCTCGACGGTGTCTTCAAGGGCGGCGTCCTTTCCTGGTATGTGGGTTTTGGTTGTCATGATAATATCTTCGCTGGCTTCTATATCGGCAATGAGAAAATGAGCAGGGGATCAACAGGGATAATTGCCGGCGGTTAAGGCAAAAGGTATACCACCAGGGCACATCTTGCACAACAGAATTAGCTGTCAAGGAAGGAGTGGGGCGAGCAAGGCACCCCGTTCCTGCCGTCTCACCACTGAGACGGCAGGAACAGGAGTAAAGAATTTACAACTTGCCGCCGGCTCTGAGAGAGTCGGCAAGCATTTCTACAACAAAGCGGACCTTCTCGCCGGATTCATGCTGCAGGAGATTGTCCTGAATATGCATGACGCATGTCGGACAGCCGGTAGCGACGTATTCGACGCCTGCGTCTTTAATATTCCTGATTTTGTGGTTGTTGATCTTGATCGACGTGTCATAGTGGGTGATGCAGTAGCTGCCGGCACTGCCGCAGCAGACACTTGCGTCTCTCATCTCTTTGAACTCGACCCCGGGAATCATCTTGAGCAGTTTACGAGGCTGGTCGCTGATCCCCTGGCCGCGAACCATGTGGCAGGGGTCGTGATAGGTCACCTTGTAGGGAAGTCTGCCCAGTTCGTGCGCCTGGATGTCGATATTTTTTTCGATGAATTCATTGATATCGAAAACCTTCCCTGTGAACGTGCGGAGTTCCCGGCTGTCGTCGATAAAAAGCTTTATCTCTTTTTTCAGGGCCATGCCGCAGGATGAACAGGCGACGACGATTGCATCGAGATCGTAGTGCTGGAAGAGCTCGAAGTTATGCTCCATGAGCATCTTCGCTCCGTCGTAATCGCCGTTGGCGAGAACCGGGGTGCCGTTGCACTTCTGTTTTTTCGGAATGACCACCTCATACCCGTAACCGGTGAGGATATCCACCACCGATTTGACCACATTGGTATAGATAAGATTTCCGGCGCAGCCGGTGAAGTAGCCGACGCGCATCCTGGCCGGCCCCTTTTTCGGCGGAATCACTTCAGGGTATTGACTCTGCGCGCTGCGCAGCGCCATCTCGGGGAAGAATCTTCTTTTCGAAAAGCCGAAGAGCGGAAAAAGGTGGCGCACCGGGTTCTTCGGCCCGATACCGAAGAGTGCACGCTGGGCAATACCGATAACCATGGCGGCCAGCGTAATCGGCCATTTGCGCCAGACCAACTGGCGGAAAATAAGGGCCTTGAAGAAGCCCAGGCCTTCCTGAGTGGTGATATACCAGCGAAGTCTCAGCACGACATGCTCGGGGCTGACCCCGGCCGGGCAGTTGGCCGAACATGTCTTGCAGTTCAGACACTCGTTGATGGCGTCTTTGACCCGCTGGGTGATCTGCAGGTCGCCGGAAACCAGCTTTTCGGCGAGCTTATTTTTGCCGCGGGCAACATACAGCTCGTTGCCCATTTCTTTGAAAACCGGGCAGACGCTTCGGCATTTGCCGCACTGCATGCATTTCTGGAATTCCCTGGCGGCCTGCAGGAGATGTTCTTCGGCCTGTTTTTGGGTGGAAAGAGGAGCATTCATCAGTCAATACCTCGTTTAAGCTTTCTGGCTCTCGGGCATGTCGAACATCTTGCCGGGATTGAGGAGGTTGAGAGGGTCGAAGGTTTTCTTGATGTTCTGGAGCAGTGCGATGCCTTCGCCGCCGAGTTGATTCTTCAGAAACGGCTTTTTTTCAAGACCGATACCATGCTCTCCGGAGATGGTCCCGTCGAGATCAATTGCCAGCTGAAACAGCTCGGCAACCGCTTTTTCGGTGCGGGCCATTTCGTCCTTGTCGCGCATGTCGATAAGGAAAGTCGGGTGCAGGTTGCCGTCGCCGGCGTGGCCGAAAATGCCGACCTGAAGATTGTACTTTTTGGCAATATCGGTGATTCCCCGGACCATATCCGGCAACTTCGACCGCATCACGGTTGCATCTTCGAGGATCAGGTTGGGTTTGACGCTGGCCAGTGCATTGAGCGCGACCCGGCGCCCGGCAAACATCCGATCGCGCTCCTCGGTTGACTGAGCCCGGGCAAAATCCCTGCAGTCGTTTTTGCGTACCTGTGCTTCGACCTTGGCCATCTCGGATATTGCCGAGTTCTTCTCGCCGTCGGTTTCGATGAGGAGTACCGCTTCGGCGTCTCGCGGCAGGCCGCAGTCCTTGAAATTCTGGATGGCGTTGATCGTTGCGTTGTCCATAAATTCCATGGTCGAGGGGGTGACGCCTGCGGCGATGATCGCAGAAACCGCCTGGGCTGCACCGTCAAGGCTGTTGAAAATGGCCAGCGCCGATTCACGGTGCTCGGGAATCGGCAATAACGACAGGGTGACCTCGGTCATAATGCCGAGCAAGCCTTCGCTGCCGACAAAGATGCCTTCCATGTTGAAGCCGGCCACATGTTTGACGCATTTGTTGCCGAGAACGACGATATCGCCCTGGGGCAGGACCACCCTCAGCATCTTCACATAGTCCTTGGTGACGCCGTACTTCAAACCCCGTAATCCTCCGGCATTTTCAGCAACATTGCCGCCGATAGTGGAAAAGGCAACGCTGCCGGGATCGGGAGGGTAGAACAGATTTGCTTCCGCGGCGATCGGATCGATGTCGGCGGTGGTGAGCCCTGCCTCGACGGTGATAAGACGATTTGCCGGATCGAAATCGATAACCCGCTTCATCCGATCCATGACAAGGACAACACCTTTTTTCAAGGGAACCGAACCACCTGATAAGCCGCTGCCTTGACCTCTGGGGGTAACCGGGATATGTTCGCGGTAAGCGAATTTCATCAGTTGGCTTATCTGTTCGGTAGTGCTAGGAAAAACTACCGCTTCAGGCTGAATCTCAACGTGTGAAGCGTCATAGCTGTAGGCGATCATGTCTTCGACTTCGGTGAGGACATTGGTCGACCCGAAGATTTTCTGCAATTCCTCGATCTGGCTTTTTTTCATGGTGTGCTCCGTCAACTAGAGGCAGTGATTGCGTTTTTTATTGCGGGCAGGTGGCCCGCTATCCTTGTGGAATGACATTCCTTGGGTAAATTGTGGAGAGAACGCCGAAAGTCTCAGGTAAAAGCAAAAGCGATCGATCCCCAATTGGTATGACCAATATTAAAAGATACCAATATGCTTGTCAAGATAAAACAACCTGGTTGCAGGTTGTTGGATTAACCATTTGAATAAAAAAGATAAAATATTAATTTATGAGAAAATAATCCGGTAATTGTATATGATACCAATTCCGCCCATACAGGCAATCCGTTTTCTGTGCGTCGTCTTGTGGCGGACGACTGAGTATTTTACGAATACCTTAATCTGGGAAAAGCTATTATTTTGACTTTCTTCGACGTACCTATTATAATAGCGGCGAAATTAAACTTCCGGCAGAGTTAAGGGTGGCTGAGTCAGGCGTGGGGGTGGGGTGATGTATAGGCTGTTTGCGAGAAAGACGCATGGACAAATGTAAAAATCATCCTCTGATTGAAAGTTCCTACTACTGCACGAAACATCAGTATTACCTCTGTCCCGAGTGTCTCAAATGTTCAGATCCTCAGAACTACTGTAAATTCCGTACGGCCTGTGTCATTTGTTTTTTGATAAAGAAAAAAAAGTGAAGTGGTTCTAAAGCGTCTGCGAGAACCTTAAGAGCAATACTGCGCCAAGTTTCTCAAAATCGGTTGATGGTCAGGGCTTAAGGTTTACGTTTCCGTCAAGTGAAACATTCGTCATAAAATTGCGGAGATGTGACAGGTCGCGCGTGTTATCAATATCAATGATACGAAATTACAGAAAAAATAATCAGAAGTTTATTCCAGAATTAATGGAGTTTTAAGGGAAATTTACCCAATTACAAGTTGTAAGTGTAAAAATATATGATATATTTGGGCGGTGCTTCAAAGCATGCTCGAGGGTAGTTTGGGGAGTGTATCTTTTTTGCGCTGCAGGGTTGTAAGGCAAGTGGTGTTCCGGCGAATGGCCATGTGTGCCGTTTCTCAGATTTCTGCTGCGCGCTGAATTAAAGAAGATAATTAATTCCAGCTGTTTCCCCCGGCAAATAAGGAAACCCGCATGAGTAAATGCACAGTAACATTTCTTCCCCACCAGAGAAGCATAGCTGTCTCTGAAGGGGAGAGTATTATTCGGGCCGCACTTCAGGCCGGGGTGCATATTAATGCTTCATGCGGTGGCGAAGGTGTCTGCGGAAAGTGCCGAATTCTCTTAGAGGAAGGAAGCGTTTCCGGTGGGTTGTCCGAGAGGCTCAGCCAGGAGGATTACGACAAGGGCTACCGCCTTGCCTGTCTTGCCAAAGTTGCACAAGATGTCACTGTGCGGATCCCGGTGGAATCCGCCATGGATAAAAGCGTGATGAATCTCCAGGTCACGCCGCGCCGGACCGCCACAATTCAGCATACGGATTTCGACAGCCTGAAAGAAGAAGGGCTCTTTATCCCGCCTGTAGAGAAAATATTCGTCTCCCTGACCCCGCCCGATGCCCTGAACAATATGCCTGACGTGACCAGGCTGGTCGAGCACCTGAAACTGGAGTTCAACGAACACAGGCTTGAACTCACGCTGCCGGTCATCCGCAAGCTGCCCGGTATTCTTCGCGAAAATAACTGGCAGGTTACCGTTACGCTCATTCGCGGCGTGAAAGACGACGGTAAAAATGTCATTTTGAATGTACAGGCCGGAGACAGAACCGCCCACAATCACGCGATCGCCCTGGATATCGGCACCACGACCATCTACGCGCAGCTCGTCGACCTCGCCACCGGCGAGTGTCTGGCTGAAGCCGGTGATTTCAATGGTCAGATAAGTTACGGTGAAGACGTGATAACCCGCATCATGTATGCGGAGAAACCGGGTGGGCTGACAAAACTTCATGAAGTTGTCCTCGGTACCATCAACAGCGTACTCAAGAAAATTATAGCAAGATCGAAGGTGGACCGGGAGGATATCTCGACGATTACTTTTGCCGGCAATACCACCATGACCCAGCTCTTTCTGCAGATCGACCCGCGCAATATCCGCAGGTCGCCCTATGTGCCGGCCGCGACGCTTTATCCGCCTTTCTCTGCAAGGAGTGTCGGGATTGATCTCAATGAACATGCCATAGCGTTAACCTATCCCCAGATCTCGAGTTTTGTCGGCGGGGACATTGTCGCCGGAGTTATGGGATCCGGGATGTACCGGAATGAGGAGTTGACGCTCTTTCTCGATATCGGCACAAACGCCGAACTGGTAGTCGGCAATAAAGACTGGCTGGCCTGTACCGCCTGTTCCGCCGGACCGGCATTTGAGGGCGGGGGAATCGAATTCGGCATGCGTGCCGCGAAAGGCGCTATCGAAGATTTTTCTTTAGACCCTTTAACCTATGAGCCGATGATCTTTACTATTGGCGATGTCCGGCCCAAAGGCATCTGTGGGTCGGGGCTCATCACCATGGTTGCGGTCATGTTCGAGATGGGCGTAATCAACAACCGGGGGAAATTTAACCGTGACCTCGGGACGAATCGGATACGATCGACTAACGACATCTGGGAGTATGTGATCGTCTGGAAGGACGAAACCCAGATAGAACGAGACATCGTTTTGACCGAACCCGATCTGGATAACCTGATTCGGGCAAAAGGAGCCATCTACAGTGGGTGTATGACCTTGCTGGCAGAAGTTGGCCTGACCATGGATATGGTCGAACGTATTATCCTTGCCGGAGGATTCGGCAGCTATATAGATCTTGAGAAGGCAATGACCATAGGTCTTCTGCCGGAAATAGATCCGGATCGCGTCACCTTTATCGGCAATGGTTCGATGATGGGGGCAAGGATGAGTTCTCTCACCAACAGAATACGCAAGGATGTCGTGGCGGTGACTCGGCAGATGACTAATTTCGAGTTGTCTGAGACACCTTCATACATGGACAATTATATTGCAGCAATGTTTCTGCCGCACACCGAGATCGAAAAATTTCCTCGTTTAAAAGCAAGAATGGAGGCAAGAGCGAGGAAGTAATGTTCAACGAATTGTGCATGACCTTGGTCGGGTTCATCGTGATGAGGCCAAATATTGCGTTAAAAAATTATGCATCTTATTGGAAACATTTTGTACCTCTTGTTGTTTGGCTAGTTTGTGAAAAGGGGAAGCTGCCACTGCAGTCGTGTGACAACTTCCGGAGAATAATTACCTACCAGTAAGGAGGCAAAAGTGGGATTTGAACTTAAGAAGGAATCCTATAGCGGCGGCATAAAGGCAATTTCCATAGGAAAAGGCGATTCCGCCGTGACCGTGGGAGCTCAGACATGTTATCCCTTCTATACTTTTGAAGGTAACATGCCGAACAAGCCTATCATTGCTATGGAGATATGGGACATGGCTCCGGAAGATTGGCCGGAACCGGTCGTGGCGCCCTTCAAGGATGTCATCTCCGACCCTGCTGCCTGGGCCAAAAAATGTGTTGAGGTGTACGGCGCCGACGCAATTGTAATCCAGCTCAAAAGCGTTGATCCCAATGACAAGGATGCCAGCCCCGAATCCGCTGCCGAGACTGTTAAAAAGGTCCTGGATGCAATAAAAGTTCCCCTGATCGTGTGGGGGTGTGCCAATCCTGTAAAAGACGAGGTCGTTCTGAAGGCTGTTGCCGAAAAATGCCAGGGCTACAACCTGGTGCTCGGTCCCGTCGAAGAGAAAAACTACAAAGGCATCGGTGCCGCGGCCATGGGATATGGCCACGCGGTTATTTCTTCCTCACCGATCGATGTCAACCTGGCAAAACAGATAAACATCCTCCTGGAAAACCTCGGCATGCCGATGGAGAGGGTATTGGTCGATCCTACTACCGGCGGTCTCGGCTATGGTATGGAATATACCTACTCGGTCATGGAACGACTCACCATGGCGGCAATGGTTCAGGGTGATGAAAAACTGCAGTTCCCGATGATCAACAACCTCGGTAACGAGGTCTGGAAATGTAAAGAGGCCAAACTGACCGCAGCTGAAGCACCGATTCTCGGCGATCCGGAAAAACGGGGTGTCATGATGGAGGCCATCGGCGCCGTTTCTTATCTGCTCAGCGGTTCCAGCGTTCTGATTATGCGTCATCCCGAGGCGATAAGGATGACCAAGGAATTCATCAATGCACTGTCCGACGGCGGTTCATTGCAGAAAGCCGCTCCTATCGCCAAGGTTCTGGGAGAGGTGAATATCGATTTTGCAGCGCTTGCTCCCCAGCCCGATCTCACCATCGCCGAAGAAGAGAAAAAGGCAGCTCCGGCCAAGAAAGCGGCACCCGCCGCCCCTGCCGCCGCAGCACCGGCAGCCAAACCGGCAGCACCGGCAGCACCAGCCGCAGCAAAAGCAGAGCCGAAGGCCGAAGCCAAGCCGGCACCCGCTGTAGATCCGGCAGCAGAAGCTAAAGCGGCAGCCGAGGCCAAAGCCAATGCCGAGGCCAAAGCAGCGGCCGATGCCAAGGCCAAAACAGAGGCGGAAGCAAAAGCCAAGGCCGATGCCGAGGCCAAGGCAAAAGCCGATGCGGCAGCCAAAGCAAAAGCTGAAGAAGATGCCATAAAAGACGAAGCAGCCAAACGGGAAGAAGACGAAAAGGCCCTGAAACGGCTGAGAGCCCAAGCCCGGCAGGCTGCTGCAGACGCTGCTTCTTCCAGCCCGGCCGGCGAAGTGGCCATGACAGCAGATCCGGTTCAGAAGACCCAGCAGGAAAAGATTCTCGACCAGCTGGACAGATTTCACCGGAGAACGAAAGAAATAAAAAATATCAATTAATATACGATGTGTCGCTCTTGAGATAATTGATAGTCTCAAAAACTCTATGAGGAGGAACCTCGATATGGCAGAAGTAACCACCAAAGTTGAAAAAGTTGCCAAACTTGCTGATCCGATGGAAGCATCGATTGAGCCGTCGACCCAGGAGATGATCCGCCGGGCCCATAAACTCGGGATTGAAACCGTATTTGACCGTGCTGTAACGATGAAGCCTTGCGCCATCGGTCTTCAGGGCATCTGCTGTAAGAACTGTGCAATGGGCCCCTGTCGCCTGCCCCTGCCGAAAGATGGAATTCAGGGCGAAGATACCCGCAAAGGCCTCTGCGGTGCGACCGCGAATACCATCTGTGCAAGAAACTTCCTGCGGATGATCGCAGCCGGTGCCGCTGCCCACTCCGATCATGGTCGAGCCGTTGCGGAAACTTTTCTTTCTGCAGCCAAAAAACAGACCAATGACTATAAAATCAAAGATCCAGCCAAGCTGATTCAAATCGCACCTTATTTTGGTATTGCCACAACCATTGAAGAAAATGGTGTGGTACAAGACAGGGACATCAATGAAATAGCTGTTGGTGTTGCCGAAAAAGCCTTACAGGAGTGGGGGAAACCTTCAGGTACTCTTGCTTACTTGAAGAGAGCTCCGCAACCGCTGCAGGACAAATGGGCGGCAGAAGGTGTTTTACCCCGCAATATCGACCGGGAAATCGTCGAGTGTATGCACAGGACCCATATGGGCGTTGATCAGGACTACAAGAACCTGATGAAGCAGGGTACTCGCACTTCTCTCGCCGATGGCTGGGGTGGAGCAATGATCGCCACCGACCTGCAGGATATTATGTTCGGCAGCCCGACACCTCTGCAGTCGGAAGCCAATCTCGGGGTGATGAAGGAAGACCATGTAAATATCATCGTTCATGGTCATGAGCCGCTCCTTTCAGAAATGATCGTTGCCGCTGCTCAATCGCAGGAGATGGTCGATTACGCCAAATCAAAAGGCGCCAAGGGGATCCAGCTCGGCGGAATCTGCTGTACCGCCAACGAGATTCTCCAGCGCCATGGCGTGCCGCCGGCGGGAACCTTCCTTCAGCAGGAACTGGCAATCATTACCGGTGCCTGTGATGCGATGGTCGTAGACGTGCAGTGTATTTTCCAGAATCTGGCCAATGTAGCAAAATGTTTCCACACCAAGCTCATCACCACTCATCCGATCGCCAAGATAGAGCAGGATAACGTGGTTCATATTGAGTTTGACGAGCATCATGCCATGGAAGATGCCATCCGTATTGTGAAGATAGGCATTGATAATTTCCAGAAACGTGGCGTCGATGTCATGATTCCCCGTCATAAATCAGCCCAGATTGCCGGTTTTGGCGTCGAATCCATTAAGTATCACCTGGGCGGCAGTTTCCGTGGCGACTACTTCACTTTGAACGACAATATCATAAATGGACGTATCCGTGGTATTGCAGGTGTTGTCGGCTGTAATAATGCCCGTACCAAGCATAACGAAGAACATATCACTCTCATCAAGGAACTGATCAAGAACGATGTCATCGTCTTGACTACCGGTTGCAGCGCCATCGCTTGCGGTATCCATGGTCTGCTCACTCCCGAATCAGCGGCCGTTCATTGCGGTCCCGGCCTTGCCGAGGTCTGTGAGACTGTCGGTATCCCGCCTGTCCTCCATCTCGGTTCATGCGTAGATAACAGCCGTATTCTGCTGGCTGCTACAGAGGTTGTAAAAGCCGGTGGACTGGGCAAGGACATTTGCGATCTGCCGGCTGCGGGAAGTGCACCCGAGTGGATGAGTGAAAAAGCAATCGCCATTGGCCAATATTTTGTCGCCTCTGGTGTCTACACCGTTTTCGGCTATCATATGCCTCTCGACGGTGCTCCGGTATTCAAGGATTATCTGTACAAGGAAATGGAGAAAATGTACGGCGGCAAATGGGATTGTGAACCCGATCCGATCAAGCATGCCCACAAGATGATTGCCCATATCGACAAAAAGCGTAAGGAACTCGGTATCGACAAGGCTCGAGACAGGGTCCTTATGGATATGGCTGACAGACAAGCCCTTGGAATGGAATAATCCAAACTGGAAAAAAATACGATATTACTAATCCTCTTATAAAGGAGTAAAGCATGTCAAGATTAGTAGCATTTGCAGCTATACAGGGCGGTTATAAGGTTGTATCCCAGGTGGAAGGAGAGCTTGAGAAGGCTCTTCAGACCTATGACGCCAGTACTAAAATAGGCTTCCCCAATACCGCGTATTATCTTCCGGTCATCTATTCTCTCACCGGCATGAAGTGTGAGACCCTGGAGGATCTGAAGAAGCCGATGCAGTTTGCCCGCGGCCTTTTGCCGCCCCATATCAAGGGCAGCAACCATCTTCCCTACCTCGGACCGCTTCTCGATGCCGGTATGGCCGGTATCTTCGCCTATGAGGTGAAAGAGGCTCTGCGCATCCTGCGTGAGCCGGATTTCTACGTTGACACGGAAGATCCGGATATCGAATCCGGTAAAATCTGGGTCGGTCCCGCCAATGACATTATTCTCAGAAAGCGTGGTGTCGAATTCGTTGACGGTTCGGCTCCCGGTTTTGCGGCCATCGTCGGTGCAGCTCCCAACGCCGAGATCGCCAAGATGATCGTCGAGGATTATCAGAAGAAAAACCTCTATATCTTCTGCGCCGCCAACCACAACGGCAAGACCGTCATCGAGCAGCTTATTGAGGCCGGAGTGCAGATCGGCTGGAATACCCGTATCGTCCCCTTCGGACCGGATATCTCCTCAGCCGTCTTCGCCCTTGGTTTCGCCAACCGTGCGGCCATGGCCTTCGGTGGCGTGCAGCCCGGCGACTACCGCAGAATGCTGATGTACAACAAGAACCGTATCTTCGCCTTCGTCAACGCATTAGGCGATGTCGGCACCGAATGGGCCGTTGCCGCTGCCGGTTGTGTTAACTGGGGCTTCCCGACTCTTGCCGATACCGATATTCCGGAGATTCTGCCGACCGGTATCTGTACCTATGAGCACGTTGTCGCCAACGTGCCCCATAACGAAATCTGTCAGAAATCCGTAGAGGTTCGCGGTCTGAAGATCAATGTTACCCATATCGACATCCCCTGTGCCTTTGGACCGGCATTTGAGGGTGAGCGGGTTCGCGGCGGCGATCTTTTCGGTCAGATGGGCGGTGGCAAGACCCAGTGCACCGAGCTTGTGAAAATGGCTGAGATGAGCGAGATCGAAGACGGTAAAGTCGTTGTCGTCGGCAAGGATGTCGGTGACATGAAAGAAGGCGATACCCTGCCGCTCGGTATTTTCGTGCAGATCGCCGGCCGTGAGTTCCAGACCGACTTCGAGCCGATCATGGAGCGTCAGATTCATCACCTGATCAACTATGTTCAGGGCGTCATGCATATCGGACAGCGTGATATCTCCTGGGTACGTATCAGCAAGGCAGCTATCGAAAAAGGCTTCACCCTGAAGGATATCGGCGTGGTTCTTCATGCCAAATTCCATCAGGATTTCCAGAAGATCGTCGACAAAGTTCAGGTAACGCTTTTCACCAACAAGGAAGATGTCGACAAATTGACCGCCACCGCCCGGGCCGAGTATAAAACCCGCGACGAGCGCGTCGACAAGATGACCGATGAGGATGTCGAAACCTTCTACTCATGCAGTCTCTGCCAGTCTTTCGCGCCGAGCCATGTATGTACCGTGAGTCCTGAGCGTACCGGTCTCTGCGGTGCGTATAACTGGATGGACTGCAAGGCTTCCTTTGAGATCAACCCGACCGGCCCCAATCAGCCGGTCAATAAAGGCAAGGTACTTGATCCGGTCCTCGGCCGTTTCGAAGGTGTAGACGAGTTCATCAAGGGTGCCTCCAAGGGCGCCATCGATACCTACAACTTCTATTCAATGGTTTATGCACCAATGACCACCTGTGGCTGCTGTGAGTGTATCGCCGCGATGCTGCCGGGTTGTAACGGTATTATGACAGTCGGTCGCGACTACACCGGTGAAACTCCTTCCGGTATGAAGTTTACCACGCTGGCCGGTGTAATGGGCGGCGGTGCTTCGTCTCCGGGCTTTGTCGGCCACTCCAAGTTCAATATTACCCAGAAGAAATTCATTCTTGGTGATGGCGGCATATTGAGAATGGTCTGGATGCCGAAAGTCGTCAAAGACGAGATCCGTGACAGATTGAATGCCAGGGGAGCTGAAATGGGCGTTCAGAATTTCGCCGATATGATCGCCGACGAAACCGTCGGTATCACGGAAGACGAGATTTTGCCATGGCTCCAGGAGAAGGGGCATCCTGCCCTCAGCATGCCTCCGATCATCGGCTAATTTATCAGGCAGGGGACATGGTTTCATTGCTGAATGGAACCATGTCCAACCCGGCTGTGAAATATATAAAAGGAGACAACACAAATGGCGTTAACAGGAATACAAATCTTCAAACTCCTGCCAAAAACCAACTGCAAGGAGTGTGGCGTTCCGACTTGCCTTGCTTTTGCTATGAATCTCGCTTCTGGAAAGGCCGAACTGGATGCCTGTCCGTACGTATCCGATGATGCCAGAGCCCAGCTGGCCGAGGCTTCAGCTCCGCCGATTCGCCCGGTAGCCATAGGCAAAGGCGTCCGCGCCGCCAAGACCGGTGGAGAGACGGTTATGTACCGGCATGAGAAGACCTTTTTCAATCAGACTCTTTTTGCCGGGATCATTACTTCGGATACCGCCGAAGCGGTAGTCGAGGGCAAACTCAAATCCTGGAACGCGCTGCAGTATGAGCGTGTCGGGCTGAACCTGCGTCCCGAACTCGTTGCCTTGAAAGATGTCAACGGTGACGGCGTAGCCTTTGCGACACTTGCAAAACTCATCGCCGAAACTTCCGAATTCAATCTCATCCTGATGAGTGAGAATGCCGGAATAATAGAGGGCGCTGTGAAAACAGCCGGATTTAAAAGGCCGTTGATCTATGCAGCGACTGCCGCAAATGTCGATGCATTCGGCAAAATTGCTCTCGACAATAACCTGCCGTTGGCAGTCAAGGCCGATTCCGTCGACGGACTTATCGCTCTCACCGACAAGCTGGTCGGCATGGGTGTGAAAGATCTGGTGCTTGATCCCGGTTCACGCGAAATCAAGCAGGCCCTGGAAGATCAGGTTGCCATCCGTCGCGCGGCACTGAAAGCCGGCAATCGTTCGGTCGGGTTCCCGACCATAACCTTCCCCTGCGAGATGGCGTCCAATATCGCGATGGAAGGTCTTGTCGCCAGTATGTTTGTCGCCAAATACGGCGGCATCGTGGTGATGTCGGATCTCACCACCGAGGTGATTTTCCCGTTGTTGCTCGAGCGGCTGAATATCTTCACCGATCCGCAGCGGCCGATGACGGTAACCGAGGGGATCTTCGAGATCGGTACCCCGAATGAGAATTCGCCGGTACTGGTTACCACCAACTTCGCACTCACCTACTTTATTGTCTCCGGCGAAATCGAGGCAAGTAAAGTTCCAGCCTGGCTGCTGATCAAGGATTCCGAGGGACTTTCTGTCCTCACCGCCTGGGCTGCCGGCAAGTTCGGCGGGGATGATGTGGGGCTGTTTGTCAAAAAGAGCGGGATCATGGATAAGGTCAAGCATACCGAACTCATCATTCCCGGCTATGCTGCTGCTATCGCCGGTGACGTCGAGGAAGAGCTGCCCGGCTGGACCATTACCGTAGGTCCGAGAGAAGCGGCTCACCTGGCAGGGTTCTTAAAGAGCAGGTAAATATCAGATAAAGAGTACGCCGGCTTTTTCATGATGAAACAGCCGGCGCATCCTTTCCTGAAACAGTTCAGTGCTGCTGAGATAGATAAAGTTTTTGATACTATTATTCTAGACAAAGGAGAAAAACATGATTCTTTTTGGCGAAAGCCTCAATGTCATTTCCAAGGTGATCGGAAAGGCATATAGAGAGCGCGATCCAAAACCGATCCAGGAAGAAGCTCTCGAGCAGCAAAAGCTCGGCATGGATTATATCGACATCAACCTTGGCCCGGCAAAAAAGGACGGTCACGAATTGATGCCGTGGGTCGTTCAGGTGGTTCAGGAGGCTGTGCCCAATATGCCGCTGCTTCTCGACACCTCGAACATCGCCGCAATCGAGGAAGGACTGAAGGTTGTCAAGCCCGCAAGCAAGCCGCACATCGTCAACTCAATCATGGCCCGTCCCGAGCGTTACACCGTCATGCTGCCGATGGCCGCCAAATATGAGGCTGATATAGTTGCTCTGATGTGGGGACCGGATGGTCTGCCCCGCGACGAGAACGAGCGAGCCGCCCTTGCCGTTGAACTGATTTACGCAGCCAATGAAGCAGGTATTCCCAATGAGAAAATCTGGGTGGACGGTATCGTCACTCCGGTGAACATTCAACAGGCCCAGTGCGTGTCTCTGATGAATTTCCAGATGATGCTGGAAGATATCGCTCCCGGGGCAATGTCCACCTGTGGTCTGTCCAACATCTCGAACGGTCCCCCTGTGCATCTGCGTCCGATCCTGAATACCACCTATATGATCATGCTGGGACGCAACGGCATGAAGTCGGTCATCTCCGATCCGCTCGACACCAATCTGACTGCTGTCGCCAAAGGCCAGCGTCCGGATATCGTCGAAGTCGTTTACCAGGCAATGGACGGAAACGCACCTGAGCTCTCTTCTTTGTCGAAAGAGCTGGCTGACTACGTTAAGACTGTTCGGGTTATTACCGGCGAGAACCTCTTCTCCGATTCCTACCTGGATATCTGACAGCAGGCTATGTGCTTTTTTAAGCTCCATCCTTTCGGGGATGGGGCTTTTTTTTTCTGTAAATGATGGTTACACATTCTGATGAAACAGGAGTAGGACAATAGTGTCGAACACCCCACAAGGGGTATAAGTACTTTCACGAAATTCATTCTAAAAAAACAAGAAATAAATTGCTAAGGTACTAAATCCATACAACAGAGAGATGTCATGGCAGAAAATGCAAAAATTGAAGGATGGGTATATGTCTTTGTCTGCGATCCGGAAAAGGACGAGACCTTTCTGGGACTTTATAATGAGGAAAAAGATATCCACTTCATTCCGGCCTTTCGTACCAAGGAGGAGGCAAACGACTGTTTCCTGAATCTGCCCCGGGAGAAAGGGAGGAAATACGAACTCCAGGCTATTCATATCGAAGAGTTGCATAAAGAGGCAACGAAAAACAACTTCGCTGTGGCCATGGTCGATCAGGAGGGGAAGGTTATTAAGGAATAGCAGAGGCGGTATATTCAAATTTATTGGAAGGAGATTCTTCGACGTGAGCTTAAAAATCGCAATTGGCGGCAAAGGCGGAGTAGGCAAGACTACTGTAACTGCTCTTCTGGCGCGATGTCTTGCCATTGATCCAAACAATAAAGTTATTGCTATAGATGCCGATCCGGTGGCAAACCTGGCAGCCGGGCTTGGCATTTCAGAAGATCAACCGATCACTCCAATCTCCCAGTTGACTGAGCTCATCGCCGAACGGACGGGGGCAAAACCCGGTACAATGGGCGGCTTCTTTACCCTCAATCCCAAGGTGGATGACATTCCCGATCGTTTTTCATCAGAAAAGGATGGGGTCAAACTGCTGGTCATGGGCACGGTGCAGAGCGGCGGTTCCGGGTGCATCTGCCCGGAAAGCACCATTCTCAAGGCGCTCATGAATCATCTGGTGCTGTTTCGCGACGATATTGTCATCATGGACATGGAGGCGGGAGTCGAACACCTTGGCCGGGCGACATCGGCCTCGGTCGATGCGCTTATTATCGTGGTCAATCCCGGCGCACGCAGCATGGCCGCCGCCGATAAAATCAGAAAACTCGGCAGAGATATAGGGATTAAGAATATCATCATACTCGGCAATCGGGTTAATAATGAGGACGACCGGGAACTGATCCGCAGTTCTTTGGGCAGTTTTGAAATTCTCGGTTTTCTTCCCGAGCATGAGGAGATCGTTGCCGCCGACCGGGGCGCACGCAGAGCCTTCGATGACATCCGCGAGGCTCCCGGGGAGTTGTTCGAAATCGTCGAAAAATTGACGGCAATGAAATAACAGTCATCCATTCCTTTGGCACTGTTCTTTCAGCAATTGTCATTCTGAAAAATGAAAAGCCGATTCAACCGACCTCCGGTGGAATCGGCTTTCCGCTTTCCTGTGTGACAACCTCAAGTTTCTATCCGTGCTCTCTTCGGAATACCATTTATGTTCAAGCCTGTTTTTGTGTTGGGCTGTACTGTTTCTTTTCTTGACAATGCCACACTGTGGTATGATAGTAGCGGTGTGTAGGAATATTTCCCAGAAGTTCCTGTTCCGCCGGATTTCACCGGATAAACCATTACCCCAGGAGAGGCAGCATGGCTAAAACACTTGAACTTATTAAGCCGGAAGACCTGACCATGTGCGAGTCCACCGCACAAATGATAACCAAATCCAGAGTGGATGGAGTTGAGCTTTTTTTCGATCGGGCCAACGCCATGAAAGCTTGTCCGATCGGCGAACAATCTGCCTGTTGTAAACATTGCTCCATGGGACCTTGCCGGATGAATGTGAATAATCCCTATGACCGGGTCGGCGTATGCGGAGCGACAATCGATACCATTGTCGCCAGGAATTTCGGGCGAATGGTGGCGGCGGGAACGGCGGCGCATACCGATCATGGCATGGCCATGCTCGAGCTTTTCCGCGATGTTATAAACGGCAAGGTCAAGGATTTTTCGATCAAGGATCCTATTAAACTTTTTGAGGTCGCCGAAGCCCTTGATATCCCGACGGAAGGACGGGATCTCAAGTCGGTCGCCCTGGATCTCTACAGCGCACTCGAAAAAACCTACACCCAGGTAGAGGGCGAGATCCCGATGGTCAAGCGTGTTCCGCCTAGAACCCTTGAACTCTGGCGGGCTGCCGGCATTGTTCCGCGCGGGGCGATGCGGGAAATTATGGAACTCATGCACCGGACCGCCATGGGGGTCGATCAGGACTATGAAAATCTCACCAAACAGATATCCCGTACCGCTCTGGCCGATGGCTGGGGTGGCTCGATGGTCTCGACCGATATCTCGGACATTCTGTTCGGTACCCCGACACCTGTTGAGATCCAGGTCGATATGGGAGTGCTGAAGGATGATCAGGTTAATATCATTGTTCACGGTCACGAACCCATTCTGCTTGAGGCAATGCTCATCTCTGCCGCCGATCCGACGCTGAAGGATATGGCGAAGAGCGCCGGTGCCAAAGGGATTAACCTGGTCGGCATGTGCTGCTCGGGACTTGATGTCATGTCGCGTCATGGTCTGCCCCACGCCGGAAACTTCTCCAGCACCGAGGCGGTGTTAGTCACCGGCGCGGTCGATGCCATGACCGTCGATATTCAATGTATCAAGCAGGACTTGAAAAAGGTCGCCGATTTTTACGATACGCCTTTTATCACCACCAATTACCGGGCAATGATCGAAGGCGCGCTGCACATCCAGCTGGATGAGCACGAACCTTTGAAATGTACCGATGAGATCATCATTAAGGCGATCAGCAGGTTCAAATCCCGGAAAAGATCTATTCACATTCCGCGAAAAACCGCCCGCGGGGTGCACGGCTTTAGCGTCGAGTATATCAGATATATGCTTGGCGGTGTTTTCCGTGGCAGTTTCACCCCCTTGAATGAAAATATCATCAATGGCCGGATCCGTGGAGTGGCGGGCGTGGTCGGATGCACGAATCCCCGCTCCAAGCATGACTATTCCCATATTGAATTAGTCAAGGAGTTGATTAAAAACGATGTTCTTGTTCTGCAGACCGGATGCTCGCAGATGGCTCTGGCCAAAGCCGGACTGACTGGTCCCGGAGCTGCCGTTCTTGCGGGCCCGGGCCTTGCCGAAGTCTGTGAGACCGTCGGCATGCCGCCGGTCCTTGGCATGGGGGCGTGTGTCGACAATAGCAGGATACTTCTTGCCGCCTCCGAGATGGTCCGAACAGGCGGGCTCGGGGATTCCCTGGCCGGTCTGCCGGTAGCCGGCTGCGCACCGGAGTGGATGAGTGAAAAAGCAATTGCTATCGGCCAGTATTTTGTCGCTTCGGGGGTATATGTGGTGTTCGGTCACACTTTCCCGATGACCAAAGGCACCAGGTTTGAAAAGCACCTGTTCGAGGATCTCGAAAAGCTTGGCTTTGGCAAATGGGGTTACGCCGACGATCCTAAAGAAATGGCGCGACTGATGATTGCCCATATCGATAAGAAGCGAAAAGAACTCGGCATCGATAAATCGCGCGACAGGGTTCTCACCGATATGTCCGATCGCCGTTCACTTGATGCAACCGCATAAGGTATGATAAAATAGAAAAAAACGGGAGACGATGGTCCGTTGCCTCGTCTCCCTTTTGCCCCGGGCGAGGGAGAAAACATGACACTTTTTAACGGCAGGTATCGGTGGGATGGGACCAAAAAAGACAATCTCGATCCCATTGCCTGGTTTCCGGGCAGCTATGACGTGAAAATCCTCGATTGTTCGATCCCGGGCAGAAAAGTGCAGCTTCTGAAGCCCTATATCTGCCTGTACGCAAGAACGGGAGAGGGGCAGTCGATCTCGGCAAATCCCGAAAAATTTGCCAAACGGATTTGCCGCGATTTTTCGTTGGAGATCGAGAGAGTTCTCTGGGTTGAGGATCTCCTGACGGAAACGGATCGATACGAGGTCGTTTCGTTTACCTTGACAGGCAAAATGGCCAACAGGGCATTCTATCGCATCGAAAAGCGGAAGGCACTTGACCGGGAAGTAAAGATGATCGAAAATGTTCTGACTTATCTTACAAAAACACAGGCACCTTGTTAACAATCCCATTATCGGAGTGGAAGCGTGAGCAACGAGATCGAACGAATACAATCCAGACTGCAGCAGCTTGAAGAAGAGATCGCCGAGACGCTGCGCCGGCTTCCGGCTCATTCTGCAAAACCTCCGGTGATGATCGATCTTCTTGAACTTGAGGATGAACGCGATGTCCTGGTGAAAAGACTGGAGGAACTCCTTTGAAGGCTGAACGCTCCCGCGTATTTGCCGAAACGTACCAGGGATATCTTGCTGAAATCCGGAAGATCGATTTTCTTTCACGGGCAGCTCTTCTCGGAGTTGCCGTGGAAGACGAAGCGCTTATCATCCCGCTTTACGATACGGTCTACAGCTTTAACCGTGATGGTGTTAGAGAAACCAAGGGGGAGCAGCTTACCCCGGCGGTGCAGGTGATGATCTGCAAATACATTCTATCCTGTCCGGCAGAACTCCCGACTGAGAAGGCTGATCTCGTCGCCGATCTGGTTACCTACAGGGAGTTTAAAGACTCCGGACCACTGACCTCCTATTTTACTACCAATACCAATAAGACTTTAGAATCGACTTTCGCCGGGAATGTCGCAGGACTGCGCCAGAGAGCTTCAGCCCTGGGCGGGACGATCGTCTCCTCCGAAATATATGACCTTTCTTTAGTGTTTCATGCCTTTCCCCGTATTCCGGTATATTTGAATTTCAATGATCGCGACGATATCTTTCCCGCGACATGTTCCGTCCTGTATAGATCCTCGGCCGCACGTTTTCTGGACATGGAATGCCTGGCCATGACCGGCACTCTCCTGACCGGAAAACTAATTGGCAGGAAAAGTATGTAAAACCAATTGCGTCGAGTTGGCTTATCACGCAAATGGACATATTGTTGAAGTGTCAGTTCGTTGCAGCAATAAAAAATAAAAGCAAAGGAGACCGAGTATGTCAAATCAACATTGTCCGGGGTTCGAAAGCAATAAAACGTTGAACGAAGTGAAAATCAAGTGCCCGACCTGCGGTAAGGCATGGGAAGTTTTTTCCGATGAAATAAATAAAGAGGCAAAATGCTCCGGGTGCGGCGCCACATTCGATCCAAAAGCCTGTTCCTGCTCCTGCGCAAGCAAGTAAAAAATCCCTCAGCCGGTCGCTCTGTTGCACTGCACGGCATTGCAGCAGAGCTTTTTCTTTATTTATCATCCCCTCGATTCATTTTTTAGTTGATTCCGATTCTCGCGTTATCTCGCATCGGCAATGACAGGTCTGTGGAAAGGCAAGCAAGTTTTGCTTGAGTTTTCTTGCGTGGCGGTTTCAGATCCCTGATTGCCAAAACCAGGAGCCAGCTACAACAAGGATTCCTTGAGAAATACTTCACCAAACGCAGCAAGCATTTCATGTCGATGAGTTCAAGGGGGCGGGTAGGGCGAAAGACGAATTTTGTAGAGAGTACTTTAAACCTTGAATGATTAATCCGGTTTAAGATTAATCTTGATAACAACCTCAATATGGGTTAGGGTAATTGGGCTTTGAACAGAGTGGTGTTTCCTAACAACCATTTGTTTATTACCGTTAAGCGGCATATCACCGTATACATTTATTTTCTATAAGGAAAAATGATTATGGCTGAAGTGGCAATAAAGCTGGAACGAAAGTCTGAAAGATCATTTTTGGACGATATCAAAGACATCGTGCCGGCTGGTAATCTGAGCCTTTGTCTTACCTGTGGACTCTGTTCTTCAGGATGTCCCGCGACCGGCCTTGATGGCATGGATCCCCGCAAGTTTCTCCGTATGCTCGTTCTGGGAATGGATGAAGAAGTGATGCAATCCAACTGGCCATGGATGTGCACAATGTGCCAGCGTTGCGTCTATGTCTGTCCCATGAAAATAGATATTCCTCAGCTTGTATTCAACGTTCGCGCTGCCCGACCGAGAGATGAACGACCGAAAGGTATTCGCGGTTCCTGCGATGTGGCCGTGCAAAGTGATACCTGCAGTGCCATGGGCACCCCGGTTGAGGATTTCAAATTTGTCGTCAATGATGTGCTCGAAGAGTACAGAATAGCGCAGCCTGAATTTGCCGATATGGTTGCACCGATTGACAAGGAAGGTGCAGAATTTTTCCTCAATCAAAACTCACGGGAACCGATGATGGAACCTGATGAGATGGTCCCTCTCTGGAAAATCCTGCATCTCGCCGGCGCCGATTGGACTTATGGCAGTAAAGCCTGGGCTGCTGAGAATTATTGCCTGTTTTTAGCCGATAACGAAAACTGGGAACATCTGGTTCGTAAAAAAGCGGCTCAGGCGGATGCGTTGAGGTGTAAGACATACCTCAATACCGAGTGAGGCCATATCACTTTTGCAGTCCGGGCCGGACTGAAAAAATTTAACATTGCACACAACTTTGAAACCAAGAATATTTACGAATATTACGCAAAATGGATTCGGGAAGGAAAACTCAAACCAAACAGCGACTGGAATAAGGATCTGAAAGTCAAGTTTACGGTTCAGGACCCCTGCCAGATAGTGCGCAAAAGTTTTGGAGATGCAATAGCCGAAGATTTTAGATTCGCCATAAAACAGGCTATCGGTGAAGAAAATCTGGTTGAGATGTGGCCTAACAAATCAAACAACTACTGCTGTGGCGGCGGCGGTGGTTTCTTGCAGTCAGGTTTCAAGGACCAGCGGCTGGAATATGGCAGATTGAAGGATGAACAGATAAAAACCAGTGGCGCGGCCTACTGTATAGCCGGTTGTCATAACTGCCATGCCCAGATCCACGAACTCTCCCATCATTTTGGCGGGCATTACCATGTCGTGCATTTCTGGACTATTCTCGCTCTTTCTCTTGGCATACTTGGACCAAACGAACGTACATACTTAGGTGACGATCTCAAGGATGTGAATGTATTTCACCCGGAGACAGCATTATAACTGTTGACGATTTTCTTTTAACACAAGCAGGGTTCGACTATGCAGCTCACAAAACAGCAAATTGATTATTGCATGGAGTGCGGGGTATGCACAGGAAGCTGTCCCATAAGCCATGAACGCCCCGGTTTCTCGCCACGGCAGATGATAAAGCGCACCTTGGTTGAGCCCGAGGGAAACATTCTGCAGTCCGATGATATCTGGTCATGTCTGAGTTGTTCGCGGTGTAGCGACCGATGCCCGGTGGGCATTGACTTCCCCGAATTTATCCGTTCCTACCGGCATAAGGCAAAATCACTTGCAAATCTGCCACGCGAAAGTCACCATGGGATATTTCAAACGATAACATCCATACAGTCCGGCAATCTCAAACAGAACAGGACAGCATGGACTGCCGGAGTTGGAACCATCAGAGAAAAAGGGGAATATTTCTATTTTGTCGGATGTGCCCCTTTTCATAATCCAGTCTTTCAGTATCTCAATCTCAATGTGATCGACACCGCTAAAAATATTCTCACCATACTTAATGCAATGGGCGTTGAGCCTGTGGTCAGCAATGATGAGCGATGTTGCGGACACGATGCATTCTGGGGTGGCAATGAAGAGCTTTTTGCAAAACTCGCCAGAAAAAATGTTGAAACAATTTTGGCAACTGGTGCAAAAACTGTGATTTTTGGTTGTCCCGAAGGCTATGCTACCTTCAAGGATAATTATCCGGCAATTGTTGGAGAGCTTCCTTTTGAGATCGTTCATATCTCGGAATTTCTGGTCGAAAAACTTCCGTCTTCGGATATTTCTTTTAAAAAGGCAGTAAACGGCACTGTAACATTCCATGATCCGTGCAGGCTTGGCAGAAGAATGGGTATGTATGAACAGCCTCGCCAGCTCATCAAACTTGTCCCCGATACCCTCTTTAAAGAGATGGAGAACAACAGGGGAAACGGAGTGTGCTGCGGAACAACAGCCTGGATGGAGTGCTCCTCGTGCTCCAAGACCATGCAGACAAAAAGGCTGATGGAGGCTCAACAGGCCGGTGCACATACGATTATTACAGCATGCCCGAAATGTCAGATCCATCTGACATGCGCCAAATCCAGCACGGATATTGATGTGGAAGTAAAAGACCTCTACGCCTATCTGGCAGAACAACTTTGAATTGACCCTAAGTTCGGTCTGTGAAAGAAAAGTATAAAATATTTGTATCGGAGAAATTTGATGAATGCAAAACATCCTCAAAAGGTTCAGGGCTCGGTCATGGTTGTTGGCAGCGGTATCGCGGGAATGCAGACAGCACTCGACTTGGCGGACTCCGGTTTTTACGTCTATCTGGTGGAGAAGTCTCCCTCCATCGGCGGGGTGATGGCTCAACTGGACAAGACATTCCCGACCAATGATTGTGCAATGTGAGTTATCTCACCCAAACTGGTCGAGGTCGGCCGACATCTGAACATTGAGCTCAAAACTTTATCCGAAGTACAATCCATCAGCGGCTCTGCTGGGAACTTTGAAGTTGAACTGCTTCAACATCCCAGATATGTGGATATGACCAAATGTATTGCCTGTGGTGAGTGCGCCGAGAAATGTCCCAAAAAGGTGACCGATACTTTTAATGCAGGTCTTGCCAAGAGAAAAGCAATATACGTCGATTATCCGCAGGCTGTTCCTTTAAAATATTGCATCGATGCCGCGAACTGCATCTATCTTAAAAAAGGCAAGTGCGGTTTTTGTGTAAAGGCTTGCCCTGCAGATGCGATCGATTTCGAACAGAAGGCGGAGACTGTTCACCTGCACGTGGGTTCGGTTATTCTCGCCCCCGGGTTTTCCACCTTTGATCCTCAAAAACTCGACACCTACCAATACGGTCAATACGCCAATGTCATCACCTCCCTTGAAATGGAGCGGATTCTCAGTGCGACTGGACCGTACCATGGACATCTGGTGAGACCCTCCGATAAAAAAGAACCAAAGAAAATAGCATGGCTGCAGTGTATCGGTTCGAGGGATATAAACAGATGCGGCCACGGTTACTGCTCTTCAGTGTGCTGCATGTATGCGGTGAAAGAGGCTGTAATCGCCAAAGAGCATTCTCCTGCCGCTCTTGATACCGCCATTTTCTATATGGACATGCGTACCTATGGCAAAGAATTTGAGAGCTATTACCAGCGCGCCAAAAATGAAAAGGGTGTCAGGTTTATCCGTACCCGCGTCCATACCATTTTAGAAGACAGGGAGACCAAAGATCTTTCTTTGAGGTACGTAGACGAAACGGGAAAAGCTCTGGAAGAGACCTTTGATCTTGTGGTTCTTTCCGTGGGCATGGAGACCTCAAAGGAACTGGTTGAACTGGCGGGCAGGCTCGATATCGAATTAAACAGCGATAACTTCGCAAAAACAGAGAGTTTTTCCCCGGTAAAAACGTCAAGGGACGGAATATATGTCTGCGGTGCCTTCCAGGAACCCAAAGATATTCCTTATTCGGTGATGGAAGCAAGCGCCGCTGCCTGCTGGGCAGAGTCGGATCTGGCGCAGGCACGCGGTACCCTTACCAGAACCAAGACCTTTCCGGCAGAAAAAGAGATATCATTGGAAGAGGTTCGTATCGGGGTCTTTGTCTGTAACTGCGGAACAAATATCGGCAGTATTGTCGATGTCCCCGCTGTTGCCGAAATGGCCAGGTCCCTTCCTGGTGTTACTTACGTCGAAGAAAACCTCTTCACCTGCAGTCAGGACAGTCAGGAAAAAATAAAGGAAATTATCCAGAAAAAGGGGTTGAACCGGGTTGTCGTGGCCGCCTGCACCCCTCGTACGCATGAGGAGCTTTTTCAAGAGACCCTGCGGGATGCCGGCTTAAACAAGTATCTGTTTGAAATGGCTAATATTCGCAACCAGTGTTCCTGGGTACACAGCAAGGAAAAAGACGAGGCTACGGCAAAGGCAAAAGATCTTGTCCGCATGGCTGTCGCCAGGGCAAGGTTGATTACCTCCCTGGGGCAACCGACGATATCCGTTGAGCACAGTGCGCTTGTTATCGGCGGTGGTATCGCCGGGATGACCTCGGCGCTTGGTCTCGCCGATCAGGGTTATGCCGTCCATCTTGTAGAAAAAGAAAATGAACTCGGTGGTAACGCCCGTTCACTTTTAAGCACCTGGCAGGGACAGAGTGTACCTGAGAAACTTGCCGAAATGACTCATCGGGTAGAAACACATACGCTCATAGACGTATATTCCGATACTACCATTAAACACTCCTCCGGGTTTATCGGTAATTTTGAAACAACCGTTTCCGTGAAGGGGTCGGATCGGATCCTCAGGCATGGAGCCGTGGTTGTGGCAACCGGCGCTATGGAGTATGTGCCGCAGGAATATCTTCATGGCGCAGATGACAGAGTTTTGACGCATCTGGAACTTGATCGTGCCATAAGCAATAAAGACGAAAGAATTGCGGCGGCAGACTCAGTGGTCTTTATTCAGTGTGTAGGCTCAAGGGAACCGGAAAGGCCATATTGCTCAAAAGTATGTTGTACTCATTCCATAAAATCGGCGATAAACTTCAAAAAGACCAACCCTGAAGTGAAAGTGTTCGTCATCTACAGGGATATCCGTACCTATGGGCAGCGGGAAAGCCTCTACACGCAGGCACGGGAACAGGGCGTCATCTTCATACGATACGATTCGGACAGAAAACCCGCAGTGAGCAATGAAGGCGATAAGCTTTCAATATCCGTGAGAGATCACGTTCTTGACCGGAATGTTGAGATATCTGCAGATCTGCTTATTCTTGCCTCTGCCATTGTGCCCCGCGACAATGAAGTGCTGGCCCAGATGTTTAAGCTGTCCTGCAGCAGCGATAATTTTTTCAATGAAGCTCATGCAAAATTACGGCCGGTGGAATTCGCCACAGCCGGGGTCTTTCTCGCAGGTATGGCGCATTATCCCAAACCCATCGAGGAAAGTATCGCCCAAGGCGCCGCGGCAGCCTCCCGTGCTGCCGTGACCCTCTCCAAAGACAACATAACGATTGAAGGCGTTGTCTCCCATGTTAATGAGTTCATGTGCAGAGGATGTGGAGAGTGTGAAAGAGCATGTCCATTTAATGCTATTTCCGTCCAGCAGACAGATGATGCCATGCTGGCAGCCGTAGTGAGGGAAGCTCTCTGCAAAGGGTGCGGCATGTGTGCAGTTGCTTGTCCAACGGGAGCGGCCTCAGTACGTCATTTTGACGATCGGGAAGTGCTGACAATGGTTGAGACGGCGTTTGCAAAGTAAACATTCATGAAGGAACAGAAAATGTCTGGGGAATTCAAACCAAAAATAATAGCATTCGCCTGTAACTGGTGCGCATATTCTGCGGCAGATCTGGCTGGGGTCAGCAGGTTTCAGTATCCTCCCAACCTGCGCATCATACGGGTAATGTGTTCCGGGCGGATAAATCCGAATTTCATATTACAGGGATTTCAGAATGGTGCCGATGGCGTCCTGGTCGCAGGCTGACACATCGGAGACTGTCATTACCTGGATGGTAATGTAAAAGCTGAAAGAATGTTTCAAACTGCAAAAGAGCTGGTCAACATCTTGGGAATCGAGCCTGAACGTGTTCGTCTTGAGTGGATATCTTCAGCAGAGGGCACTAAATTTGCTGAAGTGGCGACTACATTTACAGAGGTAATACAATCTCTGGGGCCTCTGAGAATTGAAGAGACTGCCTGAAATTGAGATATTTAATGCCGTAACAGGAGGTAGATTGTGAACAAGGACATGCTTGTTATTGGTGGCGGTATTGCAGGGATCCAGTCATCTTTAGATCTGGCTGAAATGGGCTTCAAGGTACATCTGGTTGAGCGTCTGCCAAGTATTGGTGGAAAGATGGCTCAGCTGGATAAAACATTTCCCACCAATGACTGTGCTATCTGAATACTTTCGCCTAAGATGCTGGATGTCGGTCGACATCCGAATATTGAATTGATGGCATACAGCGAAGTTGAAAAAGTTGATGGTAGTGCCGGTTGTTTTAAAGTTCGGGTGAGAAGAAAAGCTCGATATGTAGACGAGAGTAAATGCACGGGCTGCGGTGCCTGCACCGAAAAATGCCCGACGGATGTTCTCGATCTCTATAATGAAAGCCATAGTACCCGCAAGGCGATTTACAGCTGGTTTGCCCAGGGGATTCCTTCTACGCATGCCATCGATCCTGATCATTGCCGAGTGCTTCAGGGGAAAAAATGTGGAATCTGCCAAAAAAAATGCGAAGCCGGGGCGATTGATTTTGAACAGAAAGACAAGATAGTTGAGCTTAATGTCGGGGCGATCATCGCCGCCAACGGCTATACCGTTTTCGATCCGGGCAAGATTGCCGAATACCGGTATAACGATCTGCCCAATGTGGTGACAGCCGTTGAATTTGAAAGGTTTCTCAGTGCGAGCGGGCCGACTCATGGCCACATTGACCGTCCTTCGGACAGAGCTGTCAGGCGGCAGATAGAGGAGCTTGAGAAAGAAGAAAACAAGCTCCTCAAGGCACTGGCCCGATTTGAAGAAAAGCATGGCAGGACGTCGGCGGAATTCTATCAAAATTATTTACCGGGTGAAGCCGAAGGGGACCAGGCGCAATGGGCCGGCAAGTATGGAGAGTATCTTTCGATCAAGGCAAAACTGGATGAGCTGAAAAAGAAAGCTGAGACATTTACCACTGCCAAAAGACTCGCCTTTATTCAATGTGTCGGTTCCAGGGATTTGCGGTTTTATCCATTCTGTTCGGGATTCTGCTGCATGCACTCGATCAAAGAGGCAATAATTGCCCATGAGCATGAAAACGAGACGACCTCGGTTATCTTCGGCATGGATATCCGTGCGGTAGGTAAAGGATTCGATGAATACAAAGTCCGGGGTGGGAATAAGTCAAACATCAGCTATCGGCGCAGCAGGGTCGCAGAGATAGTAAACGGTCCGAACAGCAATCCGATTCTCGTTTATGAGGACACCCGGGAGCAGGTGGTCAGACGCGAGGAATTTGATCTGGTCATACTCGCAACAGCCTGCGCTCCGGCGAAGGGAGTGAAGGAATTATCGGAAATTCTCGGGATCGAGATTAACAGATTCGGCTTTTTTAAAACCAGTCCTGACAATCCTCTTGATACAACGAGGGAAGGTATTTTTGTCTGTGGTTGTGCCCACAGTCCCATGGATATTCCGGAGTCTGTCGCACAGGCAAGCAGCGCCGCCTCCAGGGCAGTTCAGACGGTAACAGTTACTCCAGAAAAATTACTCAAGATATCTTAAAAGGTTTTTAAGAATATGAAGAAAAAGAATGGGGAAAATACTGAGCAATTGAGGGTTGGTGTCTTTATTTGCGATTGCGGTTCAAATATTGCCGGGCACCTTGATTGCAAGTCTGTAACCGAATATGCGGCTACTTTGCCGGGGGTAGTGTTTACAAAGGAGAATCTTTATACCTGCTCGGAGTCGGGCATCGGCGAGATCCAGAATGCCATCAAAGCGAACAACCTCAACAGGGTTGTCGTTGCCTCGTGCTCACCTCGGACACATCACCCTCTATTTGCCGGTTCATGCGCCCAGGCAGGAATGAATCCTTATCTCTTTGAAATGGTCAATATCAGAGACCAATGCTCATGGGTACATATGGGCAAAAGAGATGTTGCCACAGCCAAGGCCAAGGATTTGGTGCGTATGGGTGTGGCAAAAAGTACAATGCTTGAGCCTCAGGATAATATTGAATCTTCCCTCGTGCGGAAAATTCTTGTTATCGGCGGCGGTATTGCCGGGCTGTCAGCGGCTGAAGCCCTTGCCGGAATGGGACTAGAGGTTCTGCTCGTTGAAAAGGAAAGGCAATTCGGCGGACTCATGCTTGACCTGAATCTTCTCGAAACAGGCGCATCGGCAAAAGACAGGATATTGCAACTCGCTGAAAAGGTCGGTTCAACTCCGGGTATTACCGCCCTTGCCGGCTCAAAAGTAACAGAGATCACGGGATATATCGGTAATTTTGATGTAACTGTCCAAACACCTGAAGAAAAAATTGCTGAAAAAGTCGGCTGTATTGTAGTGGCTTCCGGTGCAGTTCCTTTAATTGAGGACGGTCTTTTCGGTCATAACGGCGAAAATGTCATTACTCAGATGGAACTTGAAAAACGTCTGAAGGATGGATCTTTCAAGGCCTCGAAAGTTGTAATGATTCAATGTGCCGGTGCCAGGAATACCACCCGGGAATACTGTTCGAGAATTTGCTGTGCCACGGCTGTCAAAAACAGCATGATCATTAAGAGAAAATTTCCTCTGGCTGATGTGCATGTCCTGTACCGGGACATGCAGATGTATGGCGACGAAAAAGAACAGATGCTCTGGGATGCGAGAGGATTAGGAATCCAGTTTGATGTGTATGATCCAGAGAAACTCCCTGTGGTCTCCGAGGGGAGAGTGGTTTTCCATCATTCCGTGCTAGGGGAAACTAAAGAATTCAAATGTGATCTTGTTGTTCTTTCCACCCCGCTGGTTGCTCGGCCTGACGCGCCGGAAGTTGCCGCTCTCATGCGGGTTCCCACCGATAAGAACGGATTTTTCCTGGAAGCTCATGCCAAGCTCCGTCCGCTCGATTTTGCCGCTGATGGAATATTTGTCTGCGGTAGTGCCCGTTATCCGGTTACATCCGTCGAGGCAAGGACTCAGGGACTCGGTGTGGCATCGCGAGTCGGTGCGATTCTATTTAAGGACAAACTGGTTAAGAGTGCAATTGTGGCTGAAATTGATGCAGCTTCCTGCGTCGGCTGCATGGGATGTCTCAATGTCTGCCCATATGACGCGATTTCTTTTAACAGAGAAACCAATGTCTGTGAAGTAAAAGAAATTCTTTGTAAAGGATGCGGTAACTGTGCATCAACATGTCCTTCACACAGTGCCATATTGAGAGGTTATAAACCGGAACAGCTGCTGGCTCAGATTCGGGCCATCTAGTTTTTTCCTATGAAACATAAAGGAATAAGATAATGAGTAACGACATTTTTGAGCCCAAAATCGTTTGTTTTTTATGCACATGGTGAGCATACGCAGCTGCTGACCTGGCTGGGGTCAGTCGTTTGCAGTACCCGGCAAATGTTCGAACTGTCCGGGTAATGTGTAGTGGAAGTGTGTCGCCACATCATATTCTTCTTGCGTTTCAGCGTGGAGTAGATGGTGTCTTTGTTGGTGGCTGACACTTGGGTGAATGCAATTACCTGTATGGTAATTTCTCAACCAAAAAGCGTGTGACTGTTTTAAAAGAGATGCTCGAATTCAGCGGGATCGAGGAAAAGCGCCTGAAGGCTAGCTGGGTATCTTCAGCGGAGGCGCCTGAACTGGTCCACGAATTTGACACCTTTATTGAAGAACTGCGCAATCTCGGACCATCGCCCCTGAAGAGCGATTACAGGAGAGAACTGGCATAACCCCCACAAGGGGGATAAGTACCTTCACGAAATCGAAATGAATTTGTAAGGTACTAATCTTGAGCCCTTAAAGGCAGGGTGTTCTTATGATTGATTCTATTAAGGATAAAGTAAAAGTACTTCTGGAAACAGGTGAGATCGAAGGTTTTCTTGGACTTGTCCGGAAAAACGGTCATGTAGCGCCGCATCTTTTTCAGAAAGGCGAGGAACTGGATGATATGTCGCTGGGTGACCATAAAGGTTCCGGAGACGCGAGATACCCGCTCAATAAATATCTTATGAACATTGCCAAGGCCTACCCCGAGGCGACCTTTGGTGTGCTCGTCAGGGGCTGCGATGACCGGGGGCTTCAGGCGCTGTATACGTGGAATCAGCTGAATCCCAAAAAAGTCGTTGCGGTGGGTCTGGCCTGTCCTCAAGAACTGGCAGATGCCTGTGAATGTCTGCAACCCTATCCTGCAGATATCACAGCGGGCGAGCGCGCCGAACCGGGTGAATCTAAATCAGTTGCCGCAGTCGATGCGCTTGTGCTTTCCGAGAGGTTTTCCTATTGGATGGATGAATTTGTCAAATGCATCAAGTGCTATGGCTGCAGTAATGTCTGCCCCATGTGTTTTTGCAATGAATGCAGCCTCAAATGTGATGACTTGGTGAAAAATGGCGAGCTCCCTCCGGAAATCCCGGTTTTTCACCATACCCGCGCCATGCATATGGTCGGCAGGTGTGTTGATTGCGGTTTGTGTGAAGAAGCCTGCCCCTCCGGCATTCCTCTGAGAACCCTGTATAAAAAGGTGGGCAGTATCATGGAGGAAGCATTCGATTTCAAGGCTGGTTATATCAGAGGTCAGAGATCTCCGTTAAACAAACTAGATTCTGTAGAAGGGAAGGAATAAGATGGGAGCTACTATGGATTACAGGACAGTACTTACAACATGTACATACTGTGGCTGTGGCTGCAATTTTTTTCTGGAAGTGCTGGATGGCAAGGCTATTGGAACCATACCCTGCAAAACGAGCCCTGTAAATGAAGGAAAACTCTGCATCAAGGGCTGGAATGTACACGAGTTTATCCACAGCGAGAAGAGGCTGAAAAAGCCCCTTCTTCGCAAAAACGGCAAACTCGAAGAAGCCTCCTGGGAAGAAGCGCTCAATTTTACAGCATCCAGACTAAAGGAAATCAAGGAAAAAAATGGCTCAGACAGTATCGGTTTCCTCACTTCTGCAAAGGTTACAAACGAGGAAAATTATGTTTTGCAGAAATTTGCCCGTGCAGCTGTCAATACCAACAATGTAGATCATTGCGCTCGTCTCTGACACTCCTCTACTGTGGCAGGTCTTGCCGCAGCATTCGGAAGTGGAGCGATGACCAATTCCATTGAAGAGTTTGAAAAGGCCGACTGTATTTTTATAATCGGTTCAAATACCTCTGTTGCCCATCCCTTGATTGCCACACGTATCTATCGCGCCAAGAAAAACGGGGCGAAAATCATTGTGGCTGATCCACGCAGAATACATATTTCCGAGATTGCCGATATTTATGTCAGACAAAAAATGGGAACCGATGTTGCTTTGCTCAATGGGATAATGAATGTTATCCTTGAAAGCGGCTGGCATGATCGGGAATTTATCGATGAAAGAACCGAAGACTATGAAAAGTTTAAGAAAAATATAGAAGCGTTTACCCCGGAAATGGCTTCTGAAATTTGTGGAGTTTCAGCTGAAGACATTCGAAGTATTGCCGAATGTTACGGAAAGGCTGAGAAGGCTTCATTGGTATATTGCATGGGGATAACCCAGCACACGACTGGAGTTGATAATGTCAAGACTCTGGCTAACCTGGCGATGCTCACCGGCAACCTTGGCAAGGAATCATCGGGCGTTAACCCCCTGCGTGGCCAGAACAACGTACAGGGCGCCTGTGATATGGGGGGATTGCCCAATGTATTCACCGCATATCAACCCGTAACAAGCAGTGCTGTCAGTGAAAAGTTTGCCAAAGCCTGGGGAGTTGAAAATATTTCTCAAAATGTTGGCCTGACAATACCCGCCATGCTGGAGGGTCTGGAAAACGAAACAGTTAAAGCATTGTATGTGCTTGGTGAAAATCCGGTGGTCAGCGACCCGGATGTCCATCATGTAAAAAAGGCCCTGCAAAAAGCCGATTTCCTTGTAGTGCAGGACATCTTTCTCACCGCCACAGCAGAACTTGCCGATGTGGTCCTTCCCGGCGTTTCTTTTGCGGAAAAGGATGGGACGTTTTCGAACACTGAAAGACGAGTCAGTCGCGTTCGGCAGGCTGTCCAGCCAATGGGTGAATCCCGGCAGGACTGGCAAATTATCCAGGATATATCCACTCGCTTCGGCTATCCGATGAGCTATGCTTCACCTGAAGATATTTTTAAGGAAATTGCCTCGCTGACCCCTTCGTATGCCGGCATAACCTATCAACGGTTGGAGGGAGACGGCCTGCAGTGGCCCTGCCCGACTCTTGAGCACGCCGGCACACGGTTTCTTCATAAAGACAAAATTGCCAGGGGAAAGGGGTTGTTTCATGCGGTGGAATTTAAACCACCAGCGGAAATTGTTGACGATCAGTATCCCTTCTGGTTATCGACAGGGCGGGTTTTTGCCCATTATCATACTGGGACTATGACGAGAAATTCCCCAACTCTGGATGCAGAAATAGAGGAAGGTTTTCTGGAACTCAATGTTGAAGATGCTGCTAAAATTAAAGTTAATCATGGCGACTGGGTTACTGTTTCGTCACGACGCGGGAGTATTGAAGTAAAGGCAATGTTGACGAAGCGCATTGCTCAGGGATCAGTCTTCATGCCCTTTCACTTTATAGAAAGTTGTGCCAATGTTCTGACAAATCCGGCGCACGATCCGATCTGCAAAATACCCGAGCTGAAAGTTTGTGCAGTAAATGTCTTGAAGGCAAATTAGGTTGTTAAAAAATTCCATCCCGGCCCTGTGGTCGGGATGGAAACTCTCTTTTCGAGGCGGTAATGTAGACTGTCGAAGAACCGTCCAAGAGTTATTTTTTTCAGCCCCCCCAAGGCATCTGGGTATATTCTTCAAAGACTTTATCATGTAATTCTTTAAAAAATGCTTCGTGACCTTGTTCCCATTTGGCCAACTGCTGGAAGGCGGTCTGGGCTTTCCCATCTGATTTTGCCGCAGCCATCTCATAGAAGCTGAAAAGGTCGTGTTCAATCAAATAGGCTGTGCGCAAAACAGAAACATCAGGAATCATCGATTCGATTAAAGTTTGGTTCAGGAACTCTTTTCTGGCCCGGTCTTCAAACCAGCTGTCTCCCTCAAGCAATGCACCACTTGTTCCAGACTCATCCCCCAAAGATTCGATCAGGTTCTTGATGTATTTAATATGCATCAGTTCTTCATCTGCCAATTTGCGGAATACTCCCGCCGCCGCAGCGTGAGTCGCCTTGTCGGCATTTGTTTTAAAAAACTGATACCCTTCCTGCTCTCGCTGGAGGGCATATTCATAGATCTTTTGCAAGTTCATGCAGTACCTCCTGACAATAAAAAGTTGTGTAGGATGCGTGATTAAACTGACCTGATGGCACTCTGCTGAACCTATCGCAAATTTACATCAATATCTATGATTATTATATGAATATGAAGATTTCCTTGTGTGTCCCGATTATTCTTAACCAAGACGAGGGGCTCTACCTTCGTATTGGCGCCACACCACAATAAGCGGGTTCTGGGCTAGGTGATGAGATACAATTTGGCGCGAGTGTTTCCGCATCCGGTCAATTTTTTAGGGATTGGTAGTTTTCTTGATATGGCTTGAGATTCTTAACCATTTTTTCAGCGCTTTGTTTGCCGAAAACCTTATCGTTGACAATAACCACAGGAGCAATACTGCATGCCCCGACACAATTTACTTTCTCAAGTGTGAAGAGCATATCCCGGGTTGTCTGGTCGTCGCCTTTCAGCTTCAGTTCGTCCTTGAGTTTAGAAAT
Source organism: Desulfobulbaceae bacterium BRH_c16a (assembly GCA_000961725.1). GTDB lineage: Bacteria > Desulfobacterota > Desulfobulbia > Desulfobulbales > Desulfocapsaceae > Desulforhopalus_A. The sequence continues at coordinate 41,283 of LADS01000063.1, read as the reverse complement.
TACTTTTGGTGCACCTTTGACATGACAGACAGTACCGCAGCAGACAGTGATAATATTTTTACCGCGTGGGGAGAGATGGAACTGGGAGTAGAAGGTAATTACCCCGTAGAATTTGGAGGTTGGAATATACGTTTTTTGGGAAAACCATTCGACTGCTTCCTTCTCGACATATCCAAACTCGTTTTGAATTTCTTGCAGTACAGTAATGATATTATCATCATTATCGACAAAATTCTGATAAATCGTTTCCAGTCTTTCTTCCTGTTTCTTTTCCATTGCTCAGTTCTCCATACTCCGTCAGCCATCAATTAAACATCTTCTGGGTCAGTTTTGGCGATAAGCATGAGAATCAGCCAGAAACCACAGTAAGATGATCTTTTGTGAAATTATAACAACGTTAGCTAAGAGTGTCACTTAAAAATCACCACAGTGTAGTAGATAAATACCACAAAGTAGCAGGATGGAGGCGGGTGTAGCGGGTCTAAAGCAAGACTGGCGCGAGGCAAGAAGAAGATCGTGAGAGGCGAAAAAGAACCTTTGGCATTGAATGCGCAATGACAACTGACTTTTGATGCCTCAGTCGGCAGAGGCAAGGGCTTTGCGTATCGCTAATAGCATAGCCTTTGCCCGCCTTTTACCTTCTGCCGGATATGATCCTGGTTTCGGTTACCACCAGATCAAGGAGTTGGTCATGTGCACTGAGCGGGGCCATCTCTATTACCTGTAAGTCAAAGGCAAGGCCAATGCGGTTAGCCGTTGGGATCTGGGCGAGGAAACGATCATAATATCCCCCACCGTAGCCGAAACGGCCGCCTCGTTCATCAAACACCGAACCCGGCAGAAGAATCGTCTCGATTTCTTCCGGGGCAAATTTGTTGGAGCGACAGAGTTCTTCACTCGGTTCGGGAATCATGCAGTAGCCTGGTTGAAGGTCTGCTGCGGGATGAGTAATACGGATGGCGTCAAGTCTTTTTTCCCGTACCCGGGTAACGGGAACGGTTACAGTTTTTCCTATATCGATCAGTTTTTTTATAAGGTCTAAGGTGCTGACTTCGCTCCGAAAGCTTACATAAACAAAAATTGATTGGCGGGAAAGCACTTGATCGAGGCTGAGCAGGGATTCTTGGATGGCCTGTGATTTGATGGTGATCTCTTCCAGGGTAAGCTGGTTGCGTACGGCTAAAATATTTTTTCTCAACATCGCGGAATCTACCATAATGCAATTCTCCATTTGATGGTGGACTAAAAGTGAGGTAATAGGCACAGACTTCGGGAGATGGACAGTATCGATCCTCACCTCGCACTGGGGTGGTGTAGCTGTTCGCTAAAATTGTTCGATTTCATAAGCGTTGAATAATATAAAGAAAAGTTGGCAGCCTGCTAAGAATTTTCAGCCGGTTAAATTCAAAGAGACGGGTCCGGGAAGGCTGGTTGAAGGTTAAAGGAGAAAAGTAGATTGAGCCTTTGGGTTTTGTGTGCACCTGTCTTTCTCTGATCAATTCCATGATTGCCGGATAATGATTTGCCGGGAGATCTCCGTCCATGATGAAATTAGCCGTTATTTCAATGTTTCCATAACGGTTGTTGATCTCCTGCATTCGTAAGAAGGCTTCCCGAACCAATTCGGCCGAGATGGGCTTGCCGAGTTTGGCGAGGGTATCCTGATCGGCGGATTCAAGTCCTATATTGATATAAAACATCCCCGGCAGCTTTTCCAGATCCTTAAAGAGGTGCTCTGAGGTGCTGAGAAGTGAAGTCGCCGAGCCAAAGAGAAAGGTCTTGTGCGCTTTGATATAGGAATCGGCAAAACCGAATTTTTTGTATGCCTCCTGAATGCTGAAACAGATAAGATCGGCTCCAGCCTGCAAGGCATCATGCTCCCCTAGAAAAAGAGCATTGTAATTAACTAAATCGTCAGCGTAGAGGTCCTTCAGGCGGCAGATTTGTTCGACTATTTCATCGGATGTTTTGGTGCCGAAAGGAGTGGAGTTCTTTACCTTGCAAAATCTGCACTTGTGGAGACATCCTGTGGCGATAGTCAGAGGAATAAGATTGTATTCGACATGTCGGGCATCCGGGGGAAGTACGGAAATACGTCCGCCGACAATTTCCCGAAGCCTTCGAGCCTTCTCTGCCAGGCAGGCGGGGGTGTTGGTCAGCGTGTCTGCACAGAAACGGCGGATCGGGTCCGGTAGATTATTTATGCTCCCGACCAGTTTTGTCAGAGTCTGATACCATGAAATCTCTAGATTCTTGATCTCCTTTTCGGCAAAAGGATGCCCTCCCAAAAGACTATTAGATGGGTATGCGAAGTTCGGCAGGTAATATTCTCCAATGGCCTCGAATACACCGGTGTAGCCGCCGGTGGAATAGTACACCCAGTCGTCGCCTCTGGTACGTTTCAGCCATTCATGAGGATGCCACCAGTTTTTTCCCTTGCCCTGAGCTCTGATGATTTCGCCGCTCAGGTTGAAATGGAAGACGTAATCGGTCGAGGCGATTTCCGTGTAAATTCCACAGTGCAGGGGAAAACTCTGTTTTGAGTAGCTGGAACTCCCTTGTTTCTCATGCGTTATCCGGCAGATTTTATCTACAAAGGGGGCGTTCATCAGAGTATTAAAAGTGGTTATTGGAAATGCCGTGGCAGCTTCGGCGATTTTAGAACAAGGTCCAGCTATCAAGGCGGCAACAGATTCTGGCTGTTGATCATTCATTTCTGCCGACTAAGGCTATGAAAATCTACAAAATCCGGTTCTGATAGTAACAGGATAATTCCAATCTTGTCCATTGAAAGCCGGGAAATGAATTAAATATACCGTGTCTGACCATCAACCTTAACGAATTGACACAATGTGGTACTTTGGGTAAGATATTCTGCAATAATGTGTTGGAGAACCTCCTCTGGATGAATATGTTCTCCATGCCTTAACAGGCGATGCGGCGCCAATCTCAAGCGCTACTCATCTCAGTAAGGACAAAGGATACGCAATGGGCAGCGACATAGTAGTCAATGTGTGCATGGGGACCGGTGGCATCGCAGCCGGCGGTGATCTGGTGATGGACGCCTTTATCAAGGAATTTGCGGCAGCCGGTCTCGATAACACCACGGTCAAGGAGAATTGCCGACTTCATAAGGTAGGATGTCGAGGATTCTGCGCCCGCGACGTTCTGGTAGATATTACGGTAGATGGCGCTGTTTCCACCTACCAGTATATTCAACCGGACATGGTTCCAAGACTGGTGCGGGAGCATGTTGTCGGGGCAAGGCCCATCACGGAATGGCTGGTTGGCGACGATTACCATATTTTCCATGATAATCAGACAAAAAGGGTTCTTGCCGACCTTGGCAAAATAGATCCGGAATCAATTGATGAATATCTCGCCGTCGATGGTTATAAAGCCGCTGAAAAGACCATTACCTCCATGAAGCCGGAAGAGGTTATTCAGACTGTCAAGGATTCCGGGCTACGCGGGAGAGGCGGCGGTGGTTTTCCAACCGGAGTGAAATGGAGCTTCTGCGCTGCCAACAGGGCAGATCAACGGTATATCATCTGCAATGCCGATGAAGGTGACCCCGGTGCTTTCATGGACCGATCCATCGTCGAAGGTAATCCCCATGCAGTGATTGAAGGGATGATCATCGGCGCCTATGCCATCGGTTCGTCGATTGGTTATGTTTATATCCGGGCGGAATATCCCCTGGCCGTCGATCGGTTGCGTCTTGCCCTCAAACAGGCAGAGGAACGTGGTTTCCTCGGCAAGCACCTGTTCGGCAGCGATTTCAGTTTTAAAATCAAGGTGAAGCTGGGCGCCGGAGCGTTTGTCTGCGGCGAGGAAACCGCACTTATCGCCTCAATCGAGGGAGAGCGCGGAATGCCAAGGGCCAAGCCACCGTTTCCGGCCACCAAGGGGTTGTGGGGCAAACCGACTATCATCAATAACGTTGAGACCTTTGCCAATATTCCCCAGATCATGAATAAAGGCGCCGCCTGGTATGCCTCGATCGGTTCCGAGAAGAGCAAGGGAACGAAGGTTATCGCCCTTACAGGCAAGATCAGGAATACCGGCCTCATCGAAATCCCCATGGGCATGCCGTTGAAGGATATCATCTTCAAAGTCGGCGGCGGCATTGAAGGCGACAGGCTGTTCAAGGCGGTGCAGACCGGCGGCCCGTCCGGCGGCTGTATACCGCAGCAGTTCATCGATCTGCCCGTCGATTATGAGGGACTGGCCTCGGTCGGGTCGATGATGGGCTCCGGCGGTATGGTTGTCCTCGATGAAACCGACTGTATGGTCAATATCTCCAAGTTCTTCCTCGAATTCACCCAGTCGGAATCGTGCGGCAAGTGCGTGCCGTGTCGGATCGGAACCAAACGGCTGCTCGAGATTCTCACCCGCATCACCGAGGGTAAAGGCAAGGAAGGCGATATCGAACTGCTCCAGGAGCTGGCCGAGGACGTGCGTGACTCCAGCCTCTGCGGGCTGGGCATGTCGGCGCCGAACCCGATTATCAGCACGATCAAGTACTTCCGTCATGAATATGAAGCACATATCAAGCATAAGAAGTGTCCGGCCAAGGTCTGCAACAAGCTGCTGACCTTCTTTATCCGCGAAGATATGTGCATTGGGTGCGGCATGTGCGCCAGAGTGTGCTCAGTGAATGCCATTACCGGAGAGAAGAAAAAACCCCACAAAATCGATAATTCCTTGTGTATCCAGTGCGGGTCCTGTTTCGATGCGTGTAAGTTCAGCGCCGTATTAAAGGAGTAGTACCATGATCAATCTGACCATAGATGACAAACAGATAGAAGTCGCCGAGGGTACTACCGTCCTGGAGGCGGCCCAAAAGCTTAACATCGATATTCCAACCCTCTGCCATGATCCGCGATTGAAGCCGTTTGGAGCGTGTCGGCTATGCATCGTCGAGATCGCCGGGATGGCCAAGCCGGTCACTTCCTGTACTACGCCCGCGACCAAGGGCATGGTTGTCAAAACCAATACCCAGAAGCTCTACCGGCTGCGCAAGACCACGGTCGAACTGCTGCTGTCCGATCATCCCAACGACTGCATGACCTGTATCGGCACCGGTGACTGCAAGCTGCAGGACCTGGCTTATGCCTTTGGCATACGACAAAACAGGTTCAGTGGAGCGATGCGCGATCACAACCGGGTTGACATTAACCCCTTTATTACCAGGGAGCAGAACAAGTGCGTGATGTGCGGACTCTGCGTCAGGGTCTGCGAAGAGGTTCAGGGGGTAGGGGCAATCGGGTATGCGGAAAGAGGTTTCGAGGCCAAAGTCATTCCTCCCTTCGGCCAAAGCCTCAACTGCGAATTCTGCGGACAATGCGTGTCGGTCTGCCCGACCGGGGCATTGTCCGGACGGGTCTGGTCCGGTAAGCCCCGGCAGGCAGGGGTGACTTTTACCGACACCACCTGCACATACTGCGGCTGCGGCTGCAATATCACCCTGCGCAGTCACGGCGATCAGGTCATTCGGGTCGATTCCAAGGCCGATAATCATAACCGTGGCTGGCTCTGCGTGAAGGGAAGGTTCGGCTTTGAATTCATCAACAGCACCGATCGTCTTACCACTCCACTTATCCGCAGGCAAAAAGGCGGCGAGTTCGAAAAAGCCACCTGGCAGGAAGCCTATGACTATGTGGCCAAACGGATGACCGAAATCAAAGATAAAAACGGTGCCGACGCCTTGGGCGGGCTGTGCTCGGCCCGCTGCACCAACGAAGAAAATTATCTGTTCCAGAAGCTTTTCCGCGCAGGCATCGGCACCAACAATGTCGATCACTGCGCCCGCTACTGACACAGTGCAACCGTGGCCGGTCTGGCCGCAAAATTCGGTTCAGGAGCAATGACCAATTCGGTCGCTGAAATTGCCGAAAACGAAGCATTGTTTGTAATTGGTTCCAATACCACGGAAAACCATCCGATTATCGCTCTCAGGATGAAGGAGGCGGTGGCCAAAGGCGCCAAGCTGATTGTCGCCGATCCGCGTAAGATTCCACTGGTCAAATTCGCCACCCTCTGGTTGCGGCATCGGCCGGGAACCGATGCGGTATTGCTGAATGCGATCATGAATGCGATTCTTGCCGAAGGACTCGAGGATAAGAATTTTATCGCCGGCAGAACGGAAGGGTACGAAGAATTCGTCAAATCGCTTGAAACCTTCACTCCCGAATACGGGGAAGAGATCACTGGGGTGCCGGCGGAAGATATCCGCAAGGCAGCCCGTATCTATGGCTCGGCAAAGAATGCCGGGATCTACTATGCTATGGGTATTACTCAGCATTCCATGGGCACCAATAATGTCCATGCCGTCGGCAACCTGGCAATGTTGACCGGTAATGTCGGCAAGCGTGCTGCCGGCGTCAATCCGCTCCGAGGGCAGAACAACGTCCAGGGGGCCTGCGATATGGGCGGTCTGCCGAATGTCTACCCCGGCTACCAGAAGGTCGACGATCCGGCGGTGAAGGCAAAATTTGAAAAGGCCTGGGGCAAATCGCTGCCCGACAAGATCGGTCTGCCGGCAACTATGATGACCGGCGCCATGCTTTCCGGCGAGCTGAAAGGGATGTATATCTTCGGGGAAAACCCGGCTCTTTCCGACCCCAATACCACCCACTCGGTGAAGGCCTTTGCCAATCTCGAATTTCTCGTGGTGCAGGATATCTTCATGACGGAAACCGCGAAGCTCGCCGACGTGGTCCTGCCCGGCGTGTCTTTTGCCGAAAAAGATGGAACCTTCACCAGCTCCGAGCGAAGGGTTCAGCGGGTGATGAAGGCGGTCAACTCTCCCGGCGAGGCGCAGCTCGATCTGGATATCATAGACCAGATCTACAAGCGGATCGAAGGGAAGGGCGATCTCGACAAGAAGCCGGTGCCGGCTGAGATTTTTGCCGAAGTAGCCGCTCTCTGGCCGGCACTTGCCGGTGTGAGCTATGCCAGGCTGGAAAAAGAAAGTGTGCAGTGGCCATGTCCGGCTGAGGATCATCCGGGGACGGAATTCCTCTTCAAAGACAGTTTCAACCGCGAAGGCGGCAAGGCGCTCTTTACACCGGTGCCGTTCGTTGCTTCAAAGGAACTGCCGGACAAGGAATATCCTTTTGTCCTGACAACCGGCCGGGAACTGTTCCACTATCATACCGGAACGATGACCAGAAGATCAAAAGGGCTCAATGCAATAGCCCCGGAAGCCTTCATCGAAATCAATCCGGCCGACGCCGAAAGCATGGGGCTTGTTGACGGCGGGAAGCTTACCGTCAGTTCAAGACGTGGCTCGATCAGTCTCAAGGCAAGGGTCAGTAATATCGTCCCGCCCAATGTGGTCTTCATCCCGTTCCATTACAGCGAAGCTGCAGCTAATCTTTTGACCAACGACGCCATGGATCCGGTCTGCAAAATCATGGAAGCAAAAGTTTGTGCGGTAAAACTTGAAATGTGTTGATTTGTAGTTGCACAAGACTGTAAAAGATAGAGTATGCAGCATACCTGGGAAGTTGAGCCAACCGGCTCAACTTCCCATTTTTTTCCTCTTCCGGCGGCGAGCGGTGTTGCGGGGTAGCGAGAAGGGGTGGTATTTGAAAAGACAGGCTCAGTCGGATATGATATCAATATGTTCCACAACCATGCATTTCGACGATTGCGAGACGGTCATTGTCGTTCCGGAAAAGGCGATGAATGAGGCCGGCTATATCCAGATGTTTTCAGTAAAAGACAGCGGTCATGCAAAACACGATTATCATGCATTAGCCCAGATGGCTTATTTTCAGTTGCAGGACGATGAACTGGACGTCCGGAAGGTCGACTCGCCCCTGACCGTTCATGCCGCAGGAGAAACCATCGAGCTCTGTGGCGGAATGGTCGTCTGCCGGGATACGTCCGGAGCAATGTATGTTCTGGTCCAGGCCGGGCAGAACAGCAAAAAACTGCTTGAAGCGGCCTACCGTTATTGCACCAGGTGGATTCGCCTGGATATTTGATCTCCTAAAAAAGGGAAGTACAAGTGAAAATGGATAGTTTATCAAAGAGGCAGCATATCATTGTCTTTCAGCAGAATGGCAGTGGTCAGCCGAAAATAGATGGTCTGAGGAAGTATGGCGGGGATCTTTTCAATCTCGATGTGTTTAATATCGATGAAGTATTGCCGCCGGTAATTGACAATACCGATGAGTATCTCCCCCATGAAATTTCCTGCGACCTTGTCCTGGATTTCCTGAGACACGGAGATCTGTCCACCGATCTGGCCGCCCTTTGTGTGAAAAATGATATCCCGGTTATCGTTTCCGGGAAAAAAATAACCGGCAAAGGACTGTTTACGCCGCCTACCTGATGTGGTCTTCCAAGACAGGTTGGTCTTGGAAGCTACGGTGAGTTTTTTGGTGCTCCTGAATTCGAGGTAGAAATCGAGGACGGGAAGATCGTAGAAGTGAAGGTCGTTCGGGGTGCTCCCTGTGGCGCGACATGGGAGGCGGCGAGGCGACTCATCGGTCATCCCGTCGAAGACGCAGTACGTAAAATCGGTCTTGACACGCAGTTTTACTGTTCTGCCAATCCAGGAGGCTGGGATCCGATATACGGCAAAAGCCCTGTTCATTTTGCCGGCAAAATTCACAGCCTGGAACTGCGGAAAGCGATCGAGAAGGTACTTTCAATCTTGTAAAACGCCCACCGCCTGGCAGGTGTGGGCGTTCTCTTGTTGTTTATCGGTTGTCTGGGAGGACGGCAAAAAATCCGGGTGGCTTGACGCAGGCCGGACATTTTTCCGGCGGTGTTGCTCCCTCATGCAGATATCCGCAGTTGAGACACTTCCACACCGTCTCGGGGCTTTGTCTGAAGGCTCGCCCCGTGACCAGGTTTTTCGCAAGTTCGCGAAACATCTTCTCATGATGTTTCTCTGCGACATTGATGGCGTGAAATGTCTCTGCCGCTCTCTGAAAACCTTCTTCTTCCGCCACCTCGGCGAAAACCCCGTACATTTTGTCATGTACGTAGAGTTCCAATGCTGCCGAGGCAAGTAAATTGGCGTGGGTATCTTTGATCACCCCTGCCGGGAAGACCCCGGTAATTTCCAGTTCCCCTCCGTTGAAGAATTTAAAGAAGCGTAAAGCATGCTCATATTCCTGGTCGGCGGTTTCATCGAAGATCCTTGCTATCTGGATCAGATTTTCTGCTCTCGCCTGGGTTGCAAAGAAATTATACCGGGTTCTGGCCTGACTTTCCGCTGAATAGGAGAGCAGCAAATTTCTGGCTGTTCTGCTGTCACGGAAACTGGTCATAAGGCTCATCGCTATTCTTCGATAGTGATGGCATCGGCACCGCACTCGGCCGCTGCCCGACGAACAACTGCTTCGAGGTGTTTCGGGATCTCATCGAATTTGACGATGGAGAGCAGCTGATCTTCATTATATTCGAAAACTTCCGGGCACAGCTTGTTGCAGTTTCTGTCACCCATGCACGATTTTGAAATTGTAGCCTTCATTGTTTTCTCCTCTTTTGGTTAAGGAACATAGCGTATGGCCTGGCGAAACAACCATCGCCCTGAAGTATACTCGATCATCCGTCCGGATCCGGTAAGGAAAATGCAGTAGCCTTAAGATAGTTTAATCAAGATCATGGGAAGCCTTGAGTACGCTGTACGGGATTTGCAGATATTCAAGGGTCTTTCCAGTTTTCGTCCAGCCATTTTGCCGGAACAGTCGCGAAAAGTTGAGGGTGATGCCGCCATACAACGACCTGATATCATCTTCATCCTGATCGCCATACCCCCGGGTATAATATCCGGCGTGGAGTTCGATATACTTGAGAAAGGTGTTTTCCAGGGCGTCGAAGCCGTCGAGTTTCACCGCCATGGAGTAATAGTGGTTGGAATAGTCATCAAAAATACCGTTGACGTCATTTTCGAAAACATATTCGATACGGAAATCGATTTTGCGGTCGAGTTCCGGATATCTCTCCATAAGGACGCTGGTCAAGGCGCCGAAAGTGTTTGCCACCATATCCTCCCAGGAAAAACCCTGGGAACCGCTGGTCCCGTCGGCGATTTCCATGAAAGCCTGCACCGACCATGCCGACAGTGCCGCGTAGGTGTTGGCCTTGTCCGAGGAGTATCCCCAGCTTTTGTAGAGCCCGGTCAGGGCGTCGGAGAAAACATAGGTTGCCCAGAAATGGCCTAATTTGTCAGCCCCGCCATATTTCGAATCCTTTTCAAACCACCCCTCGTCAGCACTTTCCCAGTTGTCGAAACTGTAATCCCATTCAATGAGGCCCCAGATGCCGATCAGGGTCGCAGCGGTGATATTGGTATAGAGCAATTTCTTTTCTTTGGGCTGACTGGTCCACCAACTATCCTGGGCTGTGTCGGTTGCAAGCGGCTGTTCGGCAAGAACAGGTTCGGTTGTGATGCTTTGCGATTGCGCCGGCGAAGGGCAGAAAGGTGCCGAGCAGGAGATGAGAAGTGCTGTGGTCAAGATCAGTTTTTTCATGGCGGAAGTGGATCAGTGGTTTAAGGTGAAAGCGCTCTTTTTTCACTCCTTATCATAACGTTGCACTGATACTATAGTTTATCGGATTTCGTCAAGTGCTGGTTGAGCGAAATTGGTCTGAGGTGTACAATCGCCATAGCAACTTTGGATGTTAAGCAAGTAATCGAATATTTGATAACAAGCATGTTCTCTCATGCAGGAAGAGGGGGTAATGATGGCGGGCAAAAATGCAATGGAGATATTTCTTCTTCTAGATAAAAGTAACTGCCGGGAATGTGGTGAAAAAACATGCCTCGCCTTTGCCGGTGCGGTTTTTCGCGGGACGCGGCGTATCAGGGAATGTCCACGACTGGGTGCTGCAACCATCGAAAGACTTGGCGTGAACCAGGACAATCAACCTCGCCGGGAAAATGAGCTGGATGAATATGTAGCGAAAATGCAAGAAGAATTAGTACAGCTGGATTTCCACGCAACAGCGAGACGGATCGGTGTGAAGATGTCCGGAGATACCCTGCAGGTGCCGCTCCTCGGCAAGCTCTTCGGCGTCCGTAAGGACGGTTCTTTTACCACCGATCTGCATCTGATTCCGTGGGTAGTAGTGCCGCTTCTCGAATATATTCTCAACTGCAAAGGGATGCCGCTTTCCGGAGAGTGGATATCTTTCAGAGAGATACCCGGCGGCAGGGAAAAATATGCTTTATTTAAAAAACGGGGTGAAGATGTGCTGCTGGAACTGGCCGATCGGTATACCGATTTCTTCGACGATATCATCCATATGTTTGAGGGACGAGCGGTCGAGAAGCAGTTTGAGGCGGATGTCTCCGTCGTGCTCGCTCCATTGCCTTTAGTGCCTGTGATGATATGCTACTGGAAGCCTGACGAGGGGATGGCATCCAGTCTGAACATCTTCTTCGATAGAAGTGTTGGTCCTAATATCGGAGTCGACGCGGCTTTTTCCCTGGGTACCGGTTTTGCGCATATGCTCTCCAAGCTTGCGGCCCATCACGGTTTTTAGAGGAGTGATGGGTTTCCGAATGGCCGAGCTCGATTTCGATAGCGATTTCGACTGCGATGAAATCAAAACTCAAGAGGATTCGGAGAGGGGCAGCCAGACGGTAAAGGTGGTTCCCTTGCCGATTTCGCTTGCCACGCTGATATTGCCGTGGTGAGACTCAACGATGCTCTTGACAATGGCAAGACCCAGTCCGGTGCCATGGATTTCACGGGTTTTGGCGTCTTTTACCCGGTAGAAGCGGATGAAAATCTTTTCGAGATCTTCAGGGCTTATGCCGAATCCGGTGTCGCTTACTTCTGTCTTCAGATAGTCCGATTCCACCATGGTCCTGATAGCGATTGAACCGCAATTCGGCGAATACTTGATGGCGTTGGTGATCAGATTTGCAAAAATCTCCTCCATGTTCTGCCGGTTGGCAAGGATAGGGGGGAGGTCTTCAGGGCAGCTGAGGTTGATGGTTATATCCTTTTCCCGGGCATACGGACTATGAAAAACCTGTTGATCGGCAAGAAGAGCGGTCATGTCGACATGTTCTTTTTCATGGCTGATGAGTCCGGATTCGATTCTCGAGAGGTCGAGCAGCTCACTGACCAGGTTGTTCAGGTTAAGAATCTTTTTGGAGGCCCGTTGCAGGATCTCCTGCTGCTTTGCCGTTACGTCCCCGGCAAGGCCGTCGAGAATTATTTTCAGCTGCATGAGCAGGGAGTTCATCGGACTCCTGATCTCGTGAGAAACCATGGAGACGAAATCCGACTTCATCTGGTCCATTTTTTTTAGTGCCGTTATATCGTGCAAGACCGTGATGGTGCCGATGTTTTCATTTAACCGGCCGCGAAAAGGTGTGCAGCGGGCACTGAAGTATTTTTCTTCGCCGTTGTGGTCAAGACGCATTTCGTGGGTTATTTCGGCAAAGGTGTTGGCGGGCATGACGAGGGCCTGATCTATTATCTCGAGCAGTTTTACGTCGTTTATTAGGGCAGTCACGTGCTGTCCGACCACTTCCTCGCCATGATAACCGAGCATATGCAGAAAAGCGGGATTGGCCTGAACTATCAGTTTCTTGGCGTCGGTGGTCATAACACCTTCAGTGAGTCGGTTAACCATGACGCGCAGTCGGGATCTGGAATCGGTGATATCCTGAAGAGCCATGGTGTAGCGGAGCGACTTGTCGACTACCGCTCGAAGCTGGTCGGGGGTAAAGGGTTTCGGAATGAAATCGAAAGCTCCTTTTTTCATCGCCTCGATGGAATGCTCCAGCGTCGCATACCCGGTAATGACAATCACCACCGTGTCCGGATGATGGCTGCGGACCTCGGCTACGACATCAAAGCCGGAAATGGTCGGCATCATCAGATCGACTAGAACGATATCGTAGTGTTTTTCCTTGATCATGCGCAGCCCCTGTTCGCCGTCTGGAGCTGCAGCGACATCAAAACCCTTTTCGGAGAGGACAATGACACAGGCGTCGCGGATCCGCGCCTCATCATCGATCACAAGAATGGTCGGGGTGTGAAGATGGATTTCAGGCGACAAATCGGTCATTATCGTTCCTCATGTTACGGTTTAAGACAAGAGACTCTTATTTTTCCATGCCGTGCCGGCAAGTATATGAAGCCTTGTCCGGGCAATATGTGGTAGTATTGGACTTACTCTCATGCGCATCCGGAATGCAAGCGCCCATTGTAACGCCGGTTGACTCTTGGGCCAAATCAAAATTTTTCAGTACTTCTCCGCACAGCATCAACCGTGTGTGTCTATGATGCATGATAAGTATATGTAATATAACAGTAAAGTAGAATGTATCCGGTGCCGTGGCGGCCGTTTCCAGGGGCTTGAAAAAATATTTATGGAAATGATCATTTTTATATGTGAAGGCCCGCCAAAAAAGAAGAAAAAGCTATGATAACAGTATATATCTATTATAATGCCCCGAGATCGAATCCTTTACCGATACATTGAAAAATTGCTTTAAATGCAAGCCCGTTTTGAACGCTGGTGACGGGAGAGTGACCGGCGATCTAATCGGGGCCAATCTTATGGAGGATCTTGCAGTGACCAGGATTACCCCTCAGCAGGACAGCAATGATAGGATAGGTTCAGTACTCGTAGTTGGTTCAGGTATTGGCGGGATGCAGGCATCCCTCGATCTCGCCAACAGCGGCCTGATGGTTCATATGATCAACGATGAACCGTCCATCGGCGGAACGATGTCCAGACTTGATAAGACGTTTCCTACCGGCGACTGCGCCATGTGCATGATTTCTCCGCGCATGGTCGAATCCAGTCGTCACCCCAATATAAAAATGCACACCATGGCCAAGGTGCTGAAGGTTTCCGGCGTTGAGGGCAATTTCACCGTCACCCTGGAGCAGAAGGCCCGTTATGTCGATCCGGAACGGTGTACCGGCTGTGGAGCCTGTGAACCGGAATGTCCGAGCAAGGTTTCCAATTTTTTTAATCAGGGTCTCGATAAAAGAAAAGCCATCTATGCCTTGTTTCCTCAGGCCGTTCCCAATACTCGGGCGATTGACCCGGCCCATTGCCTGTACCTCACTAAAAATGTCTGCCGCAAGTGTGAAAAGGTCTGCGATGCCAAAGCCATCAACTTTGAAGACCGCGACAGACAATTCGAAGTGAAAGTCGGATCGATCATTCTTACTCCGGGTCTGAAGACATATCAACCGGAAATACGCAGGGAACTTGGCTACGGTAAATTAAAGAATGTCGTTACTTCGCTCCAGTTCGAGCGGCTTCTGTCGGCATCCGGTCCATGCAGCGGAGTTGTGACCCGCCCCTCGGACGGCGGACATCCCAAGCGGTTGGCCTGGGTGCAGTGCGTCGGCTCGCGGAACTCCCATAATGCCAATCCGTGGTGTTCCTCCGTTTGCTGCATGTATGCGGCCAAACAGTCGATCATCGCCAAGGAGCATGACAAGGAAGTGCAGTCCACCATTTTTTATATGGAACTGCGGGCCTTCGGCAAGGACTTCGACAAGTATATCGATAAGGCAAAAAGAGATGCCGGGGTCGTGTACAGACGAGCGATGATTTCCGAGATCGTCGAAGACCCGAAGACCCACAACCTGCTCATCCATTCGGTCGGCGAAGACGGCAAACTGGTCCATGAAGAGTTTGATATGGTCATCCTCTCCATCGGTTTCGAGCCGCGCAGCGATGCCGCCGAGTTCTCGCAGATATTCGGCATCGACACCGATGCTTACGGCTTTGCCGCCACTTCCAAGCTGCGGCCCGTGGAAACCTCGAAAAAAGGTATCTATGTAGCAGGTACCTACCAGGGACCGAAAGATATTCCGGAAACGGTGATCCAGGGCAGTGGCGCGGCAGCGGGAGCCATGGCCCTGCTTGGCGATCGGCGGGGAACCGAAGTGACCAAGGTCGTTTTGCCGGATGAAAAGGATATCACCGAAGAAGAGGCACGAGTGGGGGTCATCGTCTGCCACTGCGGGACCAATATAGCCGGGACGGTGGATGTCAAGAGGGTGGCGGAAGCCGCGGCCAAAGAACCGGGGGTTGCCCACACCGAGACGATCATCTACGCCTGTGCCCCGGACGGCCAGCAGAAAATCCGCGATCTCATCAAGGAAAAAGGTTTGAACCGGATCGTCGTTGCCTCATGCACTCCACGGACCCATTCGCCTCTTTTCCAGGACACCATTCGAGAGGTCGGCCTCAACAGATTTTTGTTTGAACTGGCCGATATCCGGGAGCAGTGCTCCTGGTGTCATATGCATGACAACGAGAATGCGACCAAAAAAGCAATAGAAATCGTTAACATGACCGTCGCCAAGACCAAAAGGCTGGTGCCGGTAAGCTCCGCCTCGGTTGGGGTGACCCATACCGCTCTGGTTATCGGCGGAGGGATTGCCGGAATGACCGCATCGCTGTCGCTTACCGAGCAGGGCTATGGAGTGCATCTGGTCGAGAGAGCAGAAAAACTTGGCGGTTTGCTGAAAGATGTCGGTGCCAACCTGGAGGGCGATGATGTTCAGGCGTTTCTTGCGGACACGATCCGCAGGGTGGAAAGCGATCCTGAGATAACTGTTCATCTTGGCGCTACGGTAGAGAAAGTTGACGGTTTTGTCGGAAATTTTGTAACGAATCTTACCAATGGCCAGACGGTGGGGCATGGAGCATTGCTCGTCGCCAGTGGCGGTGAGGAGTATCAGCCGGTCGAATATAATTACGACCAGTCGGATAAAATCATTACCCAGCGCGAGCTGGAGGCTCTGCTTGCCGATAAAGGGCCTGATAATCAAAAGAGTTATGTCATGATCCAGTGTGTCGGGTCACGCGAGGAACCGAACAACTACTGCTCCAGGATCTGCTGTCAGGATGCCCTGAAAAACAGTATCGCCATCAAGGAAAAGGCTCCGGATGCTCAGGTAGTGGTTATCTATCGCGATATGCGGTCGTATGGTTTGAAAGAGGACTATTACCGGAAGGCACGCGATCTCGGGGTTCTCTTCTTCCTGTATACGCCCGATGACAAACCGCGGGTGGAGCCCGACGGCGACAAGGTGAAAGTGACTTTAGCCGGCAAGGTACTCGGCCATGAAATCGCCATAGATGCCGATTATGTGGTTCTTTCGACCGGACTCAGGCCGCAGCCTGACGGCGACGAGTTTGCCAAAAAACTCAAGCTCACCTGCAATATCGACGGCTTTCTCCTGGAAGCGCATGTCAAACTGCGGCCTGTCGATTTCCCCAGCGAGGGATTTTTCCTGGCGGGACTGGCCCATGCGCCCAAAAATCTCGAAGAGACAATCGCCCAGGCCCAGGCTGCCGCCGGCCGTGCCGGAGCTTTGTTGTCGCATGAGAGCCTGACGGTGTCCGGAGTTATTTCCAAACACAACAGAAACATCTGCATGTCGTGTCTGGCATGTGTGAAAAAATGTCCGTTTGGTGCACCGTTTATCGATGAAGACGGACGTGTCAGTCATAACGAAGTAAAATGCACGGGTTGTGGCATCTGCGCCGGGGTTTGTCCGGCCAAGGCCTATCAGGTGAACTACTTCCGCGACGATCAGCTCTTAGCGATGATCGACTCGGTCACGGAATTGCATTAGTCTCGATATTGAGGTCGGAGTTTGGTGCACCCAATTTTGAGCAGGTCAAGTCAACAAGAAGGAAAGTATAATGGTGATTGACAAAGAGAAAATTGAAGAACCGAAAAGTCCGGAAACACTGCGGGATATCCCTCCCGACTGGAAGGCAAATATCATTGCCTTTGCCTGCCACTACTGCGCCTTTGCAGCCGCAGATCTTGCCGGTGTGATGAGACTGAAATATCCGCCCAATGTGAAGGTGGTGCGTCTGCCCTGCACGGGCAAGCTTGACCATATATATATATTACGGGCTTTTGAGCGTGGCGTGGATGGAGTATTTGCCGCAGGCTGACTTGAGGGGCAATGTCATTTCCTGGAAGGAAATTTGAATGCTGTGAAAAGAGTTAAAAAAATCAAGGGATTACTGCATATGGTCGGGATTGATCCGGCAAGGCTCGAGTTTTTTAACCTTTCGGCTGCGCAAGGGCCTCGGTGGGCGGAGATATGTACCGAGTTTACGAGAAAGATCAGTGACATGGGGCCATCACCCATCTGGTTTGCCCTACAGAAAAGAAAAGAGTCCGCAAAAAATGAAAAACAGGCCGCCTGACGGTGCCCGTGGCGGAACTTCCGATTTTATCGATGAAGGAGTGGAGAGGTTATGATAGTAGGAGAACAGAAACCGTTTGAGGAAATATGGGGGATGGTCAAAGACCATAAACAGCTGACCGTTTTCGGATGCAATACCTGTGTTGCCGTTTGTCAGCAGGGAGGCAATAAAGAGGCGGAAATCCTGGCTTCGCTGCTGCGCATGAGAGCAACACAGGAGGGTCTTGAGATCGAGATTAAAAATGGCGGCATTGAAAGGCAATGTGAGCATCCGTTTTTCGAGTCGGCAAAGGACCTTCTCGACCAGTCGGAGGCGGTTCTCAGTATGGCCTGCGGTATCGGCGTGCAGTTTATCGCGGCCAAATATATGAGTACCCCCGTGTATCCGGCCCTGAACACCACCTTTCTTGGAGACGTGCAAACCGACTGGAATTTTACTGAAAAATGTCAGGCATGCGGCGATTGCGTTCTCGGCACGACCGGTGGAATCTGTCCGGTCAGCCGCTGCTGCAAACGGCTGTTCAACGGTCCGTGCGGCGGATCGTCGAAAGGGAAGTGCGAAATCTCCAAAGAACTCGACTGTGCCTGGCAGTTGGTTGTGGATCGGCTGGAGGCTCTTGGTAAATTGGATGATTATGAGAAGCTTGCCCCTGTGAAGGACTGGTCAAAGGATCGTGCGGGCGGACCTCGATCATTTAAACTGGAGGGCTTTTAATCGTGGAAATGAAAACCAAAAGCAAGCTCGAGAAGATATTTAAAAATGGTCATATGGCGGTTACCAGCGAGTGCGGGCCGCCACGCTCCAGCGATCCGGAGCACATCATCAAAAAGGGCCACATTATAAAAAATCATGTCGATGCCATCAATATCACCGACAACCAGACTTCGGTAACCAGATTGTGCAGCCTGGCGGCATGTATCCACTTGAAACTGGAGGGGATGGAGCCTGTTCTGCAGATGGTGGTAAGGGATCGAAACCGGATCGCTCTGCAGAGCGACATTCTTGGTGCGGCATCTTTTGGCATCAACAATATGCTTTGCCTGACGGGCGATCATCAAAGTTTCGGCGATCATCCAAAAGCCCAGAATGTCTTTGATTTAGACTCCATGCAGCTTATCCAGACTGTCAGACATATGCGCGATGAAGGAAAATTTCTCGGCGGCGAGGAGATTAAGGTTCCGCCCAACCTGTTTGTCGGGGCTGCTGCCAACCCCTTTGCCGATCCGTTCAAAATCAGGGTGCCGCGTCTTGCCAAAAAAATTGCCGCAGGGGCCGAGTTTATCCAGACCCAGTGTGTCTACAATCTTGAGAAGTTTGAGCTGTGGATGAAAGGTGTGGTCGAGCGGGGGCTGCATGAAAAAGTGTATATCATGCCAGGTATCACCCCGATGAGATCGGTCGGTATGGCGAAATACATGGCGAGGGCCGTTCCCGGAATGGATGTCCCTGATGAACTGATTAAGCGCTTGTCGGGTGTTCCCAAAGACAAGCAGGCCGAAGAAGGAATAACTATTGCAGTCGAGGCCATTCAGCGCTTAAAAGAAGTAAAAGGTGTGAGTGGCTTTCACATCATGGCTATCGAATGGGAAGAAAAAGTTCCGGAAATAGTTGAAAGGGCGGGATTGTACCCACGGCCCAAGGTAGACTGACGGGACACTGCGGAAGGCAAAGAGGATTGAGATGTGTCAAACCAGTGTGATGATGGAAAAAACCGGTGGTGATGAGTTGCTGCTCGAAAACGTAACCAGCCTTGAGGTACTGGAAAACGGCTTGCGGGTTTCGAGTCTGTTCGAGGGATCACGAGAATTTCCGGATACGGCTATTCGGCGCATCGATTTCACTGCCGGCAAAGTTTTCCTTTATAAGGTAGAACGATAAAAGCCGGTAACAGGTTAACAACTGGAGAACATATGGATAATGTAGAGAAGTTGCGGGTCATGCTGCAACACTGGATAGAACACAATAAAGGGCACATGGAAGAGTTTGGCAAATGGCAGTCGGTTATCACCGATGAGGGAAAACCCGCTCTTGCCGAGCATATCTCCCGGGCAGTCAAGCTGATGGCTACGATGAACGAGGAACTTGGCAAAGCGCTTCAGGAGGCCGGCGGCACCAAGCACGATGACGAGCACCACCATCACGATCACCATCATCACCACCATCACTGATACCCTGCAATCTTACGGCGGCAGGATATTTTGCCTGGCCGGAAAAACAATAAAGCGGAAGAAACGAGATTCGTTTCTTCCGCTTTTTCGTTGCGGCAAGATTTCGGAAAGAACAGAACTACATCCCGAGGCTTCTCTTTGCCGAGGCGAGAGTGTTTTTCATCAGCATGGTGATGGTCATCGGGCCGACTCCACCAGGTACCGGGGTGATTTTTCCGGCGATTTCTTTTGCTTTGTCGAAGTCGACATCGCCCTTCAGGATGGCTTTGCCGGTCTTTTCATTCATGCCGACGCGATTGACACCGACATCGATAACGGTAGAACCCGGTTTGATCCATTCCGGTTTAACCAGATCCGGCACACCGGCTGCAACAATAAGAATGTCCGCCCGTTTGCAATGGGAAGCGAGATCCTTGGTGCGGGTGTGGACGATGGTCACGGTGCTGTTGGCGCCTTTTCCCTTCTGGGCCATCATCATGGCGATCGGTTTGCCGACGATATTGGAGCGGCCGACGACAACTACTTCGGCGCCGGAGGTTTCGGTGCCTGAGCGGATGATCAGTTCCTGGATACCGGCAGGAGTACAGGGCAGGAAGCGGACTTCATCGCCGCCAATCATCAGCCGGCCGACATTGACGGGATGGAAGGCATCGACATCCTTGTCCGGATTGATGGCATTCAGGACCTTCTTGTCATCGATATGCTTCGGTAACGGCAGCTGCACCAGTATTCCATGGATAGCAGGATCGTTGTTGTATTTGTCGATCAGGGCCAGCAGGTCGGCCTCGGGGATGGTTTCCGGCTGATCGTCCTGGATCTCATTGAATCCCAGGCTGATGGCGGTTTTTACCTTCAGGGTGACATAGCTGATGGATGCGGGACTCTTGCCGACGAGGATGGTTACCAGGCCCGGGACCTTGCCGGTCTTGGCCTTCATCGCCTCGACTTCCTGTTTGATTTCAGCTAGAATTTCTTCTCTTATCTTGGTGCCGCTAATAATTTCAGCAGTCATATTTTCAGGCTCCTTTGCGAAATTTGTAGTCAATTCATTCAAGGAAAAAAACGAGTGGCCGGTCAACCGGCCACTCGTTGTGTCATTATCAGCAGTTAGAACACACCCTCAACCTTGCCGGTCTCGACATCGACATCGACGCGCTTGAATGCCGGGTTGGAGCTGGTCCCCGGCATAAGGCTGATTGCTCCGGCAACAGGCACGATAAAACCGGCGCCACCATAGGTGAGAACTTCCCTGATGGTCAAGCGCCAGCCGGTGGGCACGCCTTTCAGCGCGGGATTGTCGGAGAGCGACAGGTGGGTTTTCACCATGCACATACCCATGTTGGCGAGCAGAGGATCGGCCTGGATTCTGGCAATCGCTTTGTTGGCTTCAGCCGAGTAATCGACTCCGTCGGCACCGTATACTTCCTTGGCGATGAGTTCGATTCTCTCCTTGATCGGCATGGAAAGATCATACAGTAACTTGAATTCTGACTTTTCTTCGCAGGCTTCAACGACGGTCTTGGCGAATTCGATGGCGCCGTCGCCGCCTTTTTCCCAATGCCTGGACAGTGCCACGCGGGAGCCTTCTGCTTCGCACAGCTCACGAACCTTGGCAATTTCAGCATCGGTGTCGGTGTAGAAGGCATTGATACAGACAACCGAAGGAATTCCTGCCTTACGGACGTTTCTGATATGATGGATGAGGTTGCCGCAGCCTTTGGCTACCCACTCGACGTTCTCGGTCTTATACTCGACCGGCATCGCCTTGCCGGGAACAGGAACGGGAGCACCGCCGTGGCACTTGAGTGCCCTGATGGTGGCGACGATAACTACGCAGTTCGGGATGAGGCCGGAGTAACGGCACTTCAGATTCCAGAATTTCTCGAAACCGATATCGGCGCCAAAGCCTGACTCGGTGACATGGTAGTCGGCGAGTTTCAGGCCGATACGGTCGGCGATGATCGAGCTCTGGCCGATGGCGATATTGGCGAAAGGACCGGCATGAACGATAACCGGTTGGCCTTCGAGGGTCTGCATGAGAGATGGATTGAGGGCATCGACCATCCACGCGGTCATGGCGCCGGCTACCTGCAGGTCTTCGGTAGTGATTGCTTTGCCGGTCTTCGAGTAGGCAACGACGATCCTGCCCATTCTTTCACGCATGTCTTTCAGGTCGGTGGCCATAGCCAGGATGGCCATAACCTCTGAAGATACGGCGATACCGAATTTCGATTTCATCATGAAGCCATCGGTTTTGCCGTTCACGCCGTCAATACCGATGATGATATTTCTGAGAGACTGGCAGCAGAAATCCATGACCCAGCCCATGGCAACGTTGGTCGGATCGATGTCGAGCCGTTTCATGCCGGAGAGCCGATCCAGCTGCTCATCATTATAGTTCCGCTCATGCTGCATACGGGAGGTAAGGGCGACCATCGCCAGGTTGTGGGCGTTCATGATGGCATTGATGTCGCCGGTGAAGCCGAGAGAGAAAGGAGTGAGAGGAATACACTGGGCAAGACCACCGCCGGCTGCCGAGCCTTTGATGTTCATGGTGGGACCGCCGGAAGGTTGACGAATCGCCGCACAGACACTTTTGCCGATCTTGCCGAGGCCCTGGACGAGACCCATGGAAGAGGTTGATTTACCCTCGCCAAGCGGTGTAGGGGTGATTGCGGTGACGTCGATGTATTTGCCGTCCGGTTTGTCTTTCAGCCGCTCAAGTACTTTCTTGAAATCAATCTTGGCAATGTAGTGACCCTGGGGAAGCAGTTCTTCCTTGGTCAATCCGAGCTTCTCGCCGATCTCGTAGATCGTCAACATCGTTTTCTCTGCGTCTTGCGCAATTTCCCAGTCCGCATGTTTTGTAGGATCTAAAGCCATGGTTCACTCCTTTGTTGGATTGAGGCTCGGGATGAGCCAGTTTTAAAGGTTGCAACGGTTTTAATGTCGTGTGGAACAATGAAACAGAAAGTGCTGCAAAGAAAAAACAACAAGACCGGAACCGGTCGTGAGTGTGACAAGGGATGGCTGAACAAGCCGGCTGAATCATAAAAATGTTACTCCAGTAGATGGACAAAAACTCCCTGGTCCGGTTGCCTGAGCAACTGTTCGATCTGACTCGACAACATCCAGTTCGTACCATAAATTGCTTCAATTATCAAATGGTTTTCACCGAAAGCGTTTTGTATTCATCCAGATAGAAAGTGCAGTGCCCGGGTCTTTGGATTAATACGAGGGGAAAAGAAGACGAGGTGAATGATTTGCTAGGTGCGTGTTGTGCGGAATGTACGGGTTGATCGACCGAAGGGCTTTGACAGAGGTGCGGGCTTCCCGAATCTGCGTGGTTTAACCAGTGGGCAGGAAAATCAGTTGCGTGTTCACAGTGGCTGATGGTGTGCAGTATTGTGCCTATTGTTCGTTGCTCTGGTTCCGGTCAAGACTTAGGCCGGCCGATTTTTCAGACGGTTCTGGATATACTTGCCGAGGACGCTTACGGCGATATCGGCAGATCTGAATACCGGCAGGCCATGATCCTGAAATGTGTCGGCGAGATAATCGTACAGGGTGCCGCTGTCGACCACGATGACCAGCGGTTTGGGGGATCCTTCACTCAGCCTGGCAATCCGTTCGACTATCGAGTTTTCCCGGCCGTATTCGTTTTTCGGCGCCATCTCTTCCGGCAGGGTGTGGAGTATCGGAGTCAGCGGGACGATGGCGACCACCACGACATCGATGTTGTCGTCGGACAGAAGAATTTCAATGACATCAACGTAGACATCCTCGGAGGCCATGGGGGTAATATCCAGGGGGTTGTGCACGCCGGTGAGGGCGCCAAGCCCGGCCTCGGAGAGAATGGTCTGCAGGCGAACACAACTTGCCTCGCTGAGCGCCGCAAGTTCGAGGCGGTAATCCTCTCCGAGAAGATTATCGGCGATTCCTACCGCTTCGTACCCGGCGTTGCTGATTGCCGCCAGCCGGTTGCCGAAAATGTTTTTATCGTGGAGGGTGCAGGCAAGTCGCAGCAATCCCTCAAAAACATTGAATGTTTCTGCGACCATCGCCCCTGCCTGGCTGATGCATGATTCACAGACCATGTAGTCGCCGGCGATCGAGGCGGTATGACCGGATAAGGCGTTTTTACCCTCCGGCGTACGTCCGGCTTTGTAGAAGATCACCTGTTTGCCACGCGGTATCGCCTCCCGAATAGCCCTGGCAAAACTCAGTCCGTCGAGATCGGTGAAGCCCTCCATATAAAAGGCCACGGTCTGCAGTTCATCGACCCCGTTCAGGTAGTGGAGAAAATCTCCGGCGGTCAGATCGATCTGGTTGCCGATCGAGATTGCATAGGCCGGATCGAGGAAATTCAGTTTGCTCATCCGCGTTATCATATAGGCGCCGCTCTGGCTGACCAGACCCAGGGTGCGGCGGTGGCTGCCGCGATTTTTCGGCAGTTTGGTGTCGGGAATGAACATCGAGTCATAGCGGCCGGGGTGGGAGAGGATGCCGAGGCTGTTGGCGCCGAGAAAGACCGGTGCCTCGGTGGATTTTTTTCGGGCGCCGATGATCTTGTTCTGGATTTCCTCGATCAGCTGCTGCTGTCCTTCCTGTTCTCCTAAACCTCCGGAGATCAGCAGAACGCTCTCGGCAAGGTTACCCCGCAGGATGTCATCGATCATTTTCGGAACCTGGGAGGCATCTACAGCAAGAATAAGCAGATCGAGCTTTCCAGGTACGTCTGCGATATCACGGTATGCGGGGATGCCGTCTATCTCCCCTCCTTGCGGATGGATGAGGGCGATGTCTCCACGAGAGAAGCCGTTTGCCAGGATATTCCGCAGAATAAACCTGCCGATATTGATCTTCCGCGCGGAAATGCCGGCGATGCCGATTGAGGAAGGATGGAGCAGTTTGTCGATTTTGGCAATGGGTCTTGTCGGCTGGACCTGCTTGTTTGTTGAGAACCGGCAAAGGCCGTCGAGCGGCATCATCAGGTAATTGCTGAAGGCAAACGGGTTGATTTCGAGTTCTTCTATTATATAGGGCGACTGACTGCTGAAGGGTGAAAAATACCTTGCTACCTGAATCAGGGCAGCGAAGCATTCCAGCAGTTGGTCGTCGGTGACGATCCGTTTCTGGCCGCGGGTCAGTCCGGCCAGCTTTTTATAAGAGATGGTGTCTTTAAAGAGCGCAAAGAAGGCCGCTCCATCGACCTGTTCGGTTGAGGCGGAGACAACCGCCTGGCCTTTTCTGAATCTTGCGGCATACAGTTCGGTGTCCCGTCCGCCGAGCCCTGCGCTGAGGATGAGGCCGAACTCCCGGCTGTTGCGAAGACTGACCAGCAGTTCATTGCCGAATTCCTCGGAATCCGGCTGCATATACTGGCAGAGAATGTACCCCTGTATGTCCTGGGCAATCGCCTCCTGCAGCCGATCGGCAGACAATTCCAGGTAGGGGGATGGCGCCGGATCGGGCCGGCGGAGGATGATCTCCGCATATTTTTCGGGAATTTCGCAGCTCATCCGACGGATCGTCGAAAGGACTTCCTCGCTGTTTTTCCGGACGATTCGAACTCCACCGACATCGCTTTTATGAAGTATACAGGGCGAGACGACCTTGATGACCACTTTTTCCCCCGGAAGCTTTTCAAGAATCCGGCCGTCGAATCGCTCGTCTTTTTGCAGCAGGGAAAATTGCGGCGGAGTTTCCCCGCCGGTCAACCGGATAAAATCGTATACTTCGTATTCGAAAAGATACTCCCGCCCCTGTAGTTCCGCTTGACGGAAGAGATCGGTGAGTCCGGTGAAGTCGATATGGGTCTGCATGATTTTTTGTTCCCAAGGTAAGAGTTGATCCTCGTATTCTCCCCGATAGGGATGGGATTTGGCAACATAAAACTGTGGTATGGAGCATTTGCCAATAATACGTGCAAATGCACACTTTGTGGTATTGCCGGATTTACAAAACCATTTACAATGACCAGGAGTTACAGGAACTCTGATCAATAACCTAAAGAGGTTGCGGAATGGGCAAAAGAATAGTGATTATTGGGGCGGTGGCACTTGGCCCTAAGGTAGCCTGCAGGTTGAGGCGGCTCGATCCCAAGGCAGAAATCACCCTCATCGATCGCGACAACATCATCTCCTACGGCGGTTGCGGCATTCCGTATTACGTTGGCGGAGATATCAATGATATCGAAGACCTCTATAAAACCACCGCACATGCCATTCGCGACCAGGCTTTTTTCGCCGATTGCAAGGGCGTGAACGTCCTTACCCGGGTAGAGGCGAGGGAAATCCGGCGTCGGGAAAAGCGTGTGCGAATCTGCCACCTGGAAACCGGGGCGGAGGAATTTCTCGACTACGACAAGCTGGTCCTGGCCACCGGCGCCCAGGCCGTTCGTCCGCCGTTTCCGGGCTCGGGGCTGCCACGCGTATTTACGGTATCCGATCTGCATGATGCCGAGACCATCAAGGGACTCATGGCAACCGGCAAAATAGGCACGGCTGCAGTCATCGGCGCCGGGGCAATCGGTCTTGAGATCACCGAAGCGCTGACCGACCTGTGGGGCATCGAGACAACCCTGATTGAAATGGAAGATCAGGTGCTGCCGACGCTGCTCGGAAAATGCATCGCCCGCATAGCGGCCAAGGAACTGGAAAGACATGGCGTCAATCTCCTTTTGGAGACCAAAGTCATGGAGATTGCCGAAATCGGTGAAAACGGGCGGCTGACGGTAACTACTTCGAGAGAGGGAAAAAAACTTGAAGTGGATATTGTGGTGCTCGCCGCAGGCGTCAGACCGAATACTGTGCTTGCCCGGGAAGCGGGATTGGCCCTGGGTACCTCCGGGGGAATCAGTGTCGACCGGCGGATGCGGACCAGCGACCCGGATATCTACGCAGGCGGAGACTGTGTCGAGGTGCGTAATCTGATCAGCGGCGAGAACACCTTGATGGCGCTGGGTTCCCTCGCCAACCGGCAGGGTCGGATCATCGCCACCAATATCAGCGGCGGCCAGAGTCATTTCAAAGGCACCGTCGGCACCTTCTGTCTGAAGCTCTTTGCCCTGGGGATAAGCAAGGCGGGACTCACCTATCGGCAGGCCAAGGAGACGGGATTCGATCCGGTGTACGCGGTGGTGTCCCAGGCCGATCATGCCCATTTTTATCCGAGTTCGGAATTGCTCTATATCGCTCTTCTCGCCGACCGGAAGTCACGAAAGATACTTGGCATCGAAGCGGCCGGGAAAAACGGCGATGCGGTCAAGTCGAGGGTCGATACTATTGCCGTTCTGCTTCGCCACGGTGTGGATGTCGATGAAGTCTGCAGTCTGGAGACCGGCTACGCCCCGCCGTTTGCCTCGGCGATGGATGTGATCAACAATGCCGGCAATGCCCTCGATAATATACTTTCGGGCAGTAATCGACCCATAGATGCCGCCGACTTTCTCTACGAGTTTGCCCACAATGGCACAAGGGTTCTCGATGTACGCGGGGAGAAAGAGGCGGCACCCTTCAAAGAGAAGTACGGCGCCAGGTGGTTGAACATCCCTCAGGATCAGTTGCGCCGGAGGGTTGCGGAGATTCCGGTGGACGAAGCGTTTTTCCTGCTCTGCGACACCGGGCCGCGCTCCTACGAGGCTCAGGTATTCTTGAACTCACAGGAATTCGCCAATACCCGGAACATCCAGGGCGGCTTTGCGATGATAAAGGCAATCGACCCGAACTTCATTTAGCATCCTCTATACTCAAAAACAGACCTCTGCTCTGCCAGCTAATGGATTGGCGACGGGGCAGGGACCTCCGCTACTGCCGATTTGGCAAATTGCTTCAGGTCGCCATCCAGGGTGATAATTGTCCAGTCGCCGTTGTCGTCGCAGGCTTTGACAAGGCATTCAACCTCGGAGCCGTCCTGCAAAACCAGGACGCATTGCTCATTGATGTTTCTGCCGGTGACTGAAGTAAATTTTGTGGCGGTTGCCAGCTCCTTGAATTCGGCCACAGCCTTCTCAAAGGCGACTATCCTGGCGTGTTCCTCGGGATCCATGTCTTGGATCTGTTGCCGTAAATCCTCTATTTCCTTTTTTTTCGCCGCGATGATCCCGATCGTTTTTTCCATTTCCGACTGTTGGTTGGAGGGAATGGAGAAGAGGATCTGCTTCTGGATGTCGATGTCGGCCTCGATGTAGTTAATTCTCTTCAGCAGATCCTGGATGGTGATTTTGGTCATTGCGTCTCCCAGAAAAATATTGATGAAAGTTTCGATAGAGACGCAGATTTTGATAAGAATCAGCTCAATGTGCAAGGAGTAAATCACTCCCCCTGCATCTTTCTTATCCTGGAGACGACGATTCACATTGTTAGGACAATGATTACCATTGTCAGGAGAGCATGGATCATGTTGCGATCATGAGGTCCGTTTCCTGTTGTTCACCAATAACCGCTAGGCCAATTGAGAGAGAAATCATGATTATTACAAGCGAAACCAAAATACATGAAGTACTGAATGCGTACCCTTTTCTGGAAGATTTCATGGTGGCCCGGAATCTTCGCTATAAAAACCTTAAAAATCCGTTGATGCGCGAAACCATCGGCCGGATCGCATCGCTCGGCAAGGTCGCAGGCATCGGTGGCGAGAATGTCGCCGAACTGGTCGAAGACATACGAAAAGAGATTGAACGTCATGGCCGGGAGGGGTTTTCGGCATTCGCCGGTAAAAAGTTTGTCGATCCCATCAAACAGAACCGGTTGAAGGAGATCATTCAAGCCCTGCACAGAGGCGAGGACCTGGGCAAGTTGAAGGAGCAGTTTGCGGCTTTATCCCAGGGCGTCACCGCCACCGAAATCGCCGATCTGGAGCAGAGCCTGATGGACGAAGGCATGCCGGAGAAAGAGGTCCGCCGTCTCTGCGATCTTCACGTTGCGGTGTTTGAGGATTCTCTGGGAACAACGCCGGTCCCCGATATGCCGCCGGGGCACCCGGTGCATACCTTTATGCTGGAAAATCGCGAGACGGAGAAAATTATCGCCCAGCTCACCGCTCTGATAAGGGAATGCGGCGAACCGCAGCAACTTGTCAAAATCGAAAGCGTAATCGGGCAGTTCCAGCAGCATCTGACCAATCTTGAGAAAGTGAATGTCCATTATACCAGAAAAGAAAACCAACTCTTCCCGTTGCTGGAAAAACATGGAGTGACCGCACCTTCCAAGGTGATGTGGTCCATTCATGACGATATTCGCGGCCTTGTCAAGCAAGCAAAAAGGCAGCTTGCCGACCGGCAACATGCCGAGATGATCGCAACCTTAAAGGATGTGCTGTCGCAGATCGGTTTGATGATCTACAAAGAGGAGCATATCCTTTTTCCGATGTCCCTCGATGTCCTGGACGACGAAGACTGGCATGTGGTTCGGCAGGGCGAGGCGGCAATCGGCTACGCCTGGATCGAACCGCCGCCGGAAATGCCGGCCGGCAGGCCCAAAACGAGTACGCAGGTTGCCGAAG
This sequence comes from Desulfobulbaceae bacterium BRH_c16a, assembly GCA_000961725.1. Lineage (GTDB taxonomy): Bacteria > Desulfobacterota > Desulfobulbia > Desulfobulbales > Desulfocapsaceae > Desulforhopalus_A. Next base: position 12,421 of record LADS01000063.1, on the reverse strand, counting down.
GTCTGCTCGAGATGGAGACCGGCAGGATGAGCCTGGAAATGATCAACCTGATGCTCACCAACCTGCCCGTCGATATCTCTCTGGTGGACGAAAACGATAAGGTCGTCTATTACTCCGACAGCCCTGACCGGAGCTTCCCGCGCAGTCCTGCAGTCATCGGCCGGTCGGTGCAGAACTGCCACCCGCCGGATTCGGTGGAAAACGTCAACAGAATCCTCGACGCTTTCAGAAAAGGCGAGAAGCGCACGGCGGAGTTCTGGATCTCATTTGGCGGCAAATTCATCCATATCCGCTATTTCGCCTTATTTGACCGGCAGAGCCGTTACCGGGGATGCCTGGAGGTGACTCAGGACGTGACGGAAATCCGAGCACTGGAAGGGGAGAAACGTCTTCTTGACTGGCAGTAGGTCGTGGTGTGTGGTCGAGAGCGGATCAATCTTTTTTCATCGAATCGAACCAGGCTTGGCCACCATACAGTTTTTCAGCGCAATTGGGGCAGAGACCGTGACTGAACAAGGTGTCCGAATGTTCTTGAATATATTTTTCGATATCGTTCCAATATCCCTGGTCGTCACGGATACTTCGGCAATTTGAGCAGATCGGCAGCATTCCGGAAAGGGTTTTGACGTTGGCCAGAGCCTCCTGCAGTTGACGTATCAACCTTTCCTTCTCCTTTTCAACCTCTATCCTCTCAGCTATCTCTAATGTGAGGAGTCTGTTTTTTTCGATGATCGTGGCAGATTTGCTGTTTACCAGTTGCTCCAGGTTCTGTCTGTGTCGAATAAGTTCTTCGTTTTGCAGGCAGGCGACACAGCCGTACGCCAGTTTGGTGAAGATCGGACCCATGGCTTTTATAACCAACGGATCTATTTCCTGACCACTCTTTAGCAAAACAACAACACCGATATTTGCGAGTCGGACAATGGTAAAGCACCTGTCTGAACCCACTGATCCGGTAATTGGCAAACGAGATTGAAGGTCAGCCAGTTGCGCGACGGTGAGTTCTGCCGGAATTGCACGCAGAGCTGCCTGGTAATCCGGCATGGCGACAGTATCTCTTGGGATCGAAAAAACCTGTTCAAACTGAAACCGGTCCTTTTCTTTCTGCAACAGCAGGTGGACACCCCCGGCTGCACAACTCATCTTTCTCAGCATGGCCGAAATCGCGCATCTCAGCATTTTCTTGAGTTCAAGGCTGGTGCCGATGGTCATCGAAATTTCGTACAGGAAAAATTCTAATGCAGGGGAAGTTGTCATTCATCCTCCAGCAAACCCACCACACTGGTTTTATTATAATATTCGAGAAAAGCCTTGCCGCTGTTGGCAATTTCGCCAAGAGTGAACGCCCCGATAAGAGGCAGACCTTCCCCGGCAACGGCTGCTATTTCTTCGGTGATATGCTCTTCAAGGTAAAACACTCGAGAAATGCAGTCGAAAAAAAACATGCAGGCATTTTCCTGTCGGCCTCGAAAGGAGTGTTTTGCATCGTGCAGAGCCTTATTGACAGCTTTGGGAAGCAGGAGTCGATCGCCGGAGAGGATATCGACAAAGGTTTCGGCCGGAATAGGAATCCCAAAAACGAGGCTGTCTCCCTGCGCGAAGAAGGGATCGCGCACCACACTTTCCTGAAAGAGTCTGGTGAGTCCAAAAGGGAACTCTTTGGCAATACTGAAAAAATTATCCGGAGTGATCTTCTTCCCGGAATACTTTTCAATTATCCTGCGGTATACCGGGAATGCCGGTTGCCAATCCAGCGACGTGATGCTGTTGCCCTCCGCTTCCGTGACTTTCATGGGTCCGCCTGTTTCGGTCCAGCCATGGCTGACCCCTATGCCGCTGTGTCGTGTTGTAAGGACAAGCAGAGCGGCATCGCTGATCAGGCCGTTATTTGTAAAGATACAGGGTTGAGGTGTCAGATCGAGCACTTCTTCGAAGATGCAGCATGCGCCTCCCCCGATATAATTCACTTCGACTCCGAACAAGGTGAAGAGGCTGTCGACAAGATCATTGAGTCGTTTGGCAAAACCGTCGAAGAATACAAACATGGTTCGATTTTCGCCGATATTGGGGATGAGGCGGTCAATCGACTCATCGAAGTCCTTATCTTCATTGCTCAACTGTTCAAGGACATGGACAGTGAGAGGGGAGGAGAATCCTGCTACAATCGTGCCTTTCTCCAATCGTTCACCTTGATGAATGATTTGTGGAAAGATTCCGCCAAACAGGGGCAAGGGCATCTTTTGCAGAACCGTATTAAGCCGGTCTATCGAATGGTGGAGCTTGTTGCCTGCGCAGGCCAGGATGAGAATGGTTTTGATTGCAGGATTTTTCCGGAATTTTTCGAGACATACCTGAAGGCCTTCCAGGGTGCCATCCCTGTCGAGTTGGATGAACATGATAATTTTCCTTATTTAGTGCCTTCGAAATGTTTCCTTAACTTCAGGAAAGATGTATGGGGGATCGAAATTAATTGTAGCAGAAAATAAAGGCGATTAACAAGTGAACCCAAGAATAGAACAATAGCTTCGGGTATTCATAGAGGAACTGACAATCTGGGGCGCTGCTGACTGTGACGGTAACCGCAGCCTGCCTTATGCTCAACAGCTAGCGATGAAGAGTTTCAGAGCGGAGAGCTCTATTTCTGACGCAATCTGCGAGGGAGTTGTGTGTGAAAGTTGTCTTTTAGAAAAATCGAAAATTCGTTGACTGCGGCAAGTCGACCCTGCAGGTATGTATCGGCCTCCAGAGATACCGAAGGGGCTTCTTGCCGTTTTTTGATTTCGTTTTCTTTCTCGGCGAGAGTACGATAAAGATCGAGAAGATAACTATAAGCCATTATTGTTGCCCGAATCAGTAGTAGGTGAAGTCTTTGAGATCGACATTTTCTTTGAGCCAGGCACGCATCCAGTGCAGTTCCTCGAGTTGCCCGCGATAGAAGGGCGAATGCTCATCTTCGCAGGCAACTGCTTTTTCCGCCTCGGCTATTTTCCGGCTGAGATAGTCATGGATCTTTACTGAAAATTCATTCGGCACTGTTGCAACTCCTCTATCGATCGATAAAGGCACCCGTGGCCTCATGCGGGTACCTTTATCTTCATAATCATCGCAGATAGGCAAGCACAATGTTCAGCATTCGACGCACCGGTTCCGCCGCACCCCAGAGCAGTTGATCGCCGACGGTGAAGGCGGCCAGATATTGGGGGCCGATATTGAGCTTATGAATCCTGCCGACCGGAACGGTCAAGGTTCCGGAGACTTTTACCGGGGTAAGCTCTCGTGAACTGATCTGGCGGTCGTTGGGGATGACTTTCACCCACTCGTTATGGCCGGCGATGATCTTCTCGATTTCCTCGACACTGACATCTTTTTTCAGCTTGATCGTCAGTCCCTGGGAATGGCAGCGCATCGCACCGATACGCACACAGAGACCGTCGATAGGGACGATCCGGTTCCCGGTTCTGCCGAGTATCTTGTTGGTTTCGGCGATGCCCTTCCACTCTTCCTTGGACTGACCGCCTGCGACCGGAACATCGATCCATGGGATCAAACTTGCCGCCAGGGGAACGCCCCAGTTGTCCATGGTAAGCGAACCGTCGTTCAGCTTGGCAGTGATCTTACGGTCGATATCGAGGATAGCCGAAGAGGGATCGGCCAGAAGATCTCCTACATCTCCGGCAAGCTCACCCATCTGGCTGATTAATTCGCGCATGTTCTTGGCCCCTGCACCGCTTGCCGCCTGATAGGTCATCGAGCTTATCCATTCGACCAGATCGTGGGCGAAGAGCCCGCCGAGGCCCATGAGCATCAGGGAGACGGTACAGTTGCCGCCGATATAGTTTTTTATGCCACTTTCAAGCCCTCTGTCTATGACCGCCCTGTTTACCGGGTCGAGAATGATGATAGCATCGTCTTTCATCCGGATGGTCGAGGCTGCGTCTATCCAGTAGCCGTTCCAGCGGCTGCGAAGGGTTTCATAGACACTGGTGGTGTAACTCCCGCCCTGGCACGAGACGATGATATCCATTTCGGCCAGCCGGTCAATATTCATGGCATCTTCGAGAGGTTTGGCCCCGCCGACATCAGGACCGGGCTGCCCAGACTGGGAGGTCGTGAAGAACACCGGTTCAAAGCCCTGGAAATCGTTTTCTGCAACCATTCTCTCCATGAGAACAGAACCGACCATTCCCCGCCAACCGATAAATCCTACTTTTAGCATTGGAGACTCCGTATTTATAATTTGTGGTTATTGCGCATTTGAGGCAGGAACCTCGTTCTTCCCGAAATATTTTGGAAACCTCCATTATTACCTGGATTGGCGGAGAAATGCTCGAGAAAAAAACCGGAAGTATGAACGGCCGGAGATCGTTTTCGAGGCAGGCTTACGGCATTACCGTTCGATGCGGGAAAAGAACGAGAAGCCGAGAATGAAAGAGCCAAAAAGAATATAGACATCCGCCAGATTGAAAATGCCGGTCTGCAGACCACCGACGGCAATGATCATGAAGTCGGTAACGCCGCCATTGTTCAGGAGCCTGTCGAGGAGGTTGCTCAAGCCGCCGCCGGTCACCAGAGCCAGTGGAATATCATACCGGGAACTTTTGTTGAGAAAAAAAAGATAGGCCAGACAGCAGGCGAGGAGGAGGGTGACACAAACATACAGAAAAAAGAACTGCAGGCTCGGTGGCAGGCCCCGCACGATACCCAGAAAACCTTCAAAGTTCTCGACCAGGGAAAACTTCACCAGGCCGCCGAGGAGTGGGATCTCGCCGGAATCTGCGAGGACTTTTCTGGCTGCCGTTTTGGTAATGTGGTCGGTGGCAATGGTAAAAACGAGGAGGCTTACCGGCAGCCATAGGCTGCCGCGTGAATGTTCCCGGACACTTTGCAGAGGATTTTGCATGGAGATGAAAATCGGGTGAACAATTAAGGAGAATCTGTGCCGCTGATAATGAAAGTATGCTCAGGACTCCAGAGCCTTCCTCACAATCTCGGCTATGGTTTTTCGCACCAGAGGCTTCATGGCGAAAGACTTCACGCCGATGGCGCGGGCCTTGCTCTCATTGATCAGTTCGCTGAATCCGGTGCAGAGGATGACCGGTATATCGGCTTGAATCCTGAGAATACGCTGGGTCAAGTCGGCCCCGTTCATCCTGGGCATCGTCATGTCGGTGATAATCAGGTCATATGCCGAGGGACCGGCGGAAAATGTTTCCAAAGCCTGCAGGGGATCGGTCTCGACAGTGACCGTATAGCCAAGACTTTCCAGAACACGCCCCTGCATTTGTGCAATCAGCGCTTCATCGTCAACCAGCAGGATACGTTCGGTCCCTGTTGGGATCTTTCGGCTGAATGTTAAGCTTTGTTCGGCGGGGAGATCGACCAGTTGCGGAAAATACATAAGAAAGCTGGTTCCCTTACCGGGTTCGCTGTAGACGGTTATCAGTCCGCCATGGCTCTTGACTATGCCATGAACTACCGCCAGGCCCATGCCGGTTCCCTGATCTTTCGGTTTGGTGGTGAAATAGGGGTCGAAAATCCTGTCGAGCATGGCCCGTTCCATGCCGCAGCCGTTATCGCAGAATTTGAGGAGGAGATATGGCCCCGGTGCGAGTTGCAGATTTTTCGATTTTGCATCGATCGGCTCTATCTCAATACGATTGATTTCAACCGCCAGAACCCCGCCGCTTTTTCCTAATGCATGTTTGGCATTGGTTCCGAGGTTCATGACGATCTGGTGGATCTGGGTGGCGTTGCCCAGGATAAGCGTATCGTCCGTGTCGAATTTCGTCCGGATTTCCATGGATTGCGGCAGGGAAGAACGGAGCAGGCCGAGGGCGTCGGTTACCACCTGATTGAGTTGCAGGGGGCTGCGCTCGTAATCCTGTTGGCGGCTGAAGGTAAGGATCTGCCGAACCAGTTCTTTTGCTCTCTCTGAAGCGAAGAGGACACGGTCGAGATCTCCCGCAGCAGGGCATTGCTTCCGGTCGCACCCTGTGATCATATGCAATTGCGCAAGCTCTGTGTAACCGATTATAGCTGACAGGATGTTGTTGAAATCGTGAGCGATTCCACCGGCAAGAGTGCCGATCGCTTCCATTTTTTGGGACTGCTGGAGTTGCTGGGCGAGTTTTTTGGCCGAGGCCTGGGCCTCTATTCTTTCGGCAATTTCCTCCTGCAGTTCTCTGTTCGATCGTTCGAGCTCGGCAATACGTTGCTGGAGTTCGGGGTAATAGCTCTTACGGATGGACCTTTCACCCAGCCCGATGATGCTTTGCCGGAGTTGCTCGCGGGTAGCCTCATGGTCAGAGGGCTTCTTCATAAATGACCTCGATATCACGCTGGTTCGGTATCCTGGGGTTTGTCACCATGCATGGATCGTTGAGAGCTTTGCGGGCAAGATGAGGAATATCGGATAAAGTGGCGCCTTTCTGGCCAAGGCTGCTATGAATGCCGACCTGCGTTTTCAGGTTGCGAATCTCGGCAAGTATTGCCTGCTTGATTTTCGCGGGTTGTTTTCCCTGTATTTCAAGACCCATCGCCTGGGCAATCCGGGCGTAGCGTTCGACAGCCTCCGGAAAATTATAAGCGATCACATGGTCAAGAAGAAGCGCGTTACATTCTCCGTGGGGAAGATCGAGCAGACCGCCAAGGCTGTGGGCCATGGCATGAACCGCGCCTAGGCTGGCATTGGAGAACGCCAGGCCGGCCTGAAGACTTGCAAGCGTCAGATTACTGCGCAGAATCTTATCGTCGGGAGCATCGAGCACTTTGGGCAGATTGCTGCAGATCAGTCTGACCGCTTCCAGGGCGTGCAGATCGAGGATCGGCGAATTTGCGGTGGAAACATAGGCCTCTATGGCATGAACCAGTGCGTCCACGCCGGTGCAGGCTGTCAGGTAAGGACTCATGGTGATCGTCGTGAGCGGATCGATCAGTGCCACGTCCGGGACTACCGTCTTACTGACTATGGCAATCTTTCTCCTGTCGGCGGTATCGGAGATGATGGCAAACTGGGAAACATCTGCCGAGGAGCCGGCGGTTGTCGGGATACAGATGAGGGGTGGACCGGGGACTGCGACATTGTCGATGCCTTCAAAAGAGAGAATGTTCTCGCGGTTGGTGCTGACGATGCCGATGCCTTTGGCGCAGTCCATGGGGCTGCCGCCGCCGAGGGCAACGATCACATCGCAATGCTCCTGATGGTAGAACTCGGCTCCCTCCATGACTTCTGTGTCGCGAGGATTGGCTGAAACCGAGGAAAATACTGCTGATTCTATGCCTTCTTCAGTGTGGAGGCGGGTGAGTTCCGCCAGCCAGCCGGCGTCAATGATACCCTGATCGGTCACAATGAGGACTTTTTTGGCGCCGAAGTTGCTCAGATAGCGGCCGATGAGCTGCAATGCTCTTGGACCAAAGATGAATTCAGGGGCGACAAATTTTCTTAACTCCAGCATTTTTCGTCTCCTAGAGGTTGAAGGCGGCGTTGGCGGAATCTCTGTTACCCGCCTCGCTTATTATTGACTGAACGGTGCGGAAAGTCAATTCTTTCAATTTTCGATTCACGATCAACAATGATAAAAAAGTTGCTTCTGATTCGGGAGTTCGATAATGTAGCCAACTTGAGGCTTGAGAAGATTTTTACAGCAAAACAAAAACGTTCTGACAATCGGATAGGAGCATATTATGGTGAAGATCGGAATAATCGGCGGGTCCGGACTCGACAATCCCGATATCCTGAAAGACCCGCAGACAATCGAGGTAAACACCGAATACGGAAAACCTTCCTCTTCGCTTCTGTCCGGCAGGATCGGTGGAATCGAAACGGTTATCCTGGCACGACACGGCCGCAGTCACCAGTTCAGCCCGACAGAGATCAATAATCAGGCCAATATCTCGGCGATGAAAGCGATTGGCGTCACTCATATCATTGCCACTACTGCCTGCGGCAGCCTTCGGGAAGAAATCGACCGGGGCCATCTGGTGGTACTCGATCAGTTCATCGACTTTACCAGGTTCAGGAAAAATACATTTTTTGACTCCTTTGCCTCCGGTCCACGTCATACCGCCATGGCCCGTCCCTTTGCCGAAGAGCTGCGCGACAAGCTCAATGCAACGGCGCAGGCCCTTGGACTTGCGGTCCATTCGCGCGGTTGTGTGGCAACTATCGAAGGACCGCGGTTTTCAACCGTCGCCGAATCGAAGATGTTCCGGATGTGGGGAGCGGATGTCATCAATATGTCGACGGCTCCGGAGGTTATGCTGGCCAACGAGGCAGGGATTCCCTATGCGGCTGTGGCCATGTCGACCGATTACGACTGCTGGAAAGAGGACGAAAAACCGGTGACCTGGGATGAAATCCTTGAGGTGTTTCATAAAAACGCCGATAATGTTACCAGGTTGTTGGTGAGGGTCATCGAAGGGTTTCAATAAACGATTTCAACCGAGGAAGAACAAGACTATGAATCTGAAAAGCAGTGTGCGCAGTATACCCAACTGGCCCATTCCCGGAGTGATTTTCCGGGATCTGACAACCCTGATGAATCATCCCGAGGCCTTTCGCACGTCCTGCGATATTCTCTATGAACGATACCGGCAGCAGGAAATCGACCACATTGTCGGGATCGACGCCCGCGGTTTTGTGTTCGGTGCGGTGCTGGCCTATAAGCTTGGCGTTGGATTTGTCCCTGTGCGAAAAAAAGGCAAGCTGCCGGCGGAAACCGTTGAGGAATCGTACAGTCTGGAATATGGTTCGGGCACCCTGGAAATCCATAAGGACGCACTGGAAGCGGGCGATAAGGTAGTTGTTGTCGACGATCTTATCGCAACCGGCGGGACAGTAGGCGCCACCATCCAGCTTGTGCGGGCACTCGGCGCAAAGATTATCGAATGTGCTTTTCTGATTGAGTTGCCCGACCTGAAAGGAAGATCGCGAATTGTCGATTGCGATGTCTTCGCCATAATGGAGTTTGAGGGAGAGTAGCTCGGGCGCCGCAGCCTTCACCTGCGGCCAGGCTTATTGCCGTTTCAGGGCATGTTCTTCTTTTTCACTGTTCAGCAGGGAGTCGAAAACATGCCTTTCCACCACAGCTTCGATAACAACATCCGGTTTGAAGTGGACCAAAAGTTCCTCAAGGTTTTGTTGATCGAATTCTTTCCAGAGATAGATAACTTCCCGGAAATTTTCCGACAGGAAGGGTTCCAGCGGCACAAAGAAGCTGTCCCGGAACACCACCGCACGCAGGTTTTTCTTTCCGCAGGTTCTCATGAATGAATCCCGCCCCTGACCTTCTTGAATGATGTTGCTGAGCCGGTAAGGTATGGGCCGGTGAGGGCCGCAGCGTACAAACGGTTTTATTTGAGGGTATGTTTCGGTAAGGTCGTCCTGCATAAGCATTATGGCCAGGTCGCCGCCGTTACCGGTATTGCCGCCCAGGCCGGTTTTGTCGGGGCCGAAAGCAAAATCGGTGAAGAAGTTTTCGCCTGGAAACCAGGCTGAAATCGCGTGCATAATCTCCAGAAAAGCCACATAGGCGCCCAACGCGTTCCAGTGTGAATCATTTTTATAATAGAGGGGCTTTTGAAAGGATTCCGGCTGCAGGAGCCGGTGCAGATCGATCATATGATCGGGAAAACGTTTGCCTGCATACTCGCGAAGCTGTTCGAAGCGCGTGGTTTTCTTCATGGTCATGGCATGATCCATCACATATTGCGGGTAGATCATCTGCTTGTTGGGAATAGCCATATACAGGTAGTGAATATCGCGTTCATGCAGCCACGCCTGTTTTTTATCCTGACGCACAAGCCAGGCTTCCAGCTGTTCGTTGTTCAAGGGGATGAGACCGAGAAAATCCTCGATCAGATTGAAGTCGTATAAAAAATACCATCCATCGAGTCCCTTGATCACCCGGGACTTCGTGCTCGTCATGCCGAACCGTTTATCTAGCTCCCGGTGATAGCGACGAATATAGAATTCCCGGAAGCCGAAATGATCGTCGAAATAATCGTCCAGCGATGAAAAGAATTCGGTGAATTCGCCGGATTTGGTTGGCAGGGGCGGGAAAAGGGAAAGGCTGCGCTTTTCCGCATCCGACCAGACCGTTTGTTTACAAAGCAGCATGGCCAGGGGTGAAGAAAAAATAAACCCCAGAAACAGCAGGACAAGAAGTCTGTCGGCAAATTTTTTTATCGAAATCGAGTTTGCCATGACAGCTAAAACCGAAAGTAAATAAATGGGTTATACACACCTGCCGCAAGGCTGATTGCGGAAAAATAGCTCAATACCGCAAGCACAGACAGTCGGCCGATCGCCAGAAAAGCTTCAAGGGAGAAGGCTGTTGATGTACTGCAGCGGCCAATCAACCGATCATGCAGCTTCCTCAGGGCAGGCAGGACCGGAACGGCAAAAATAACGGCCATAGTGAGCTCGAAGATAAGCTTTTGATTGGTGTACATGCTGAGCGACAACCTGCCGGTCTCTTCTGCGGCTCCGAACATGATTCCGAGGTAGGAGAAGGCGAAGCCAATGGAATCGCTGCGAAAGATCACCCAGCCAACCACTATGATGCACAGGGTAAGGCTATACCTCAGTGGTCGCCAGAGCAGGTCCAAAGCCGAGCCTAAGCGGGTACGCTCGATAACCAGAAAAAAGCCATGATAAAGGCCCCAGCAGACAAAAGTCCAGCTGGCACCATGCCACAAACCACAGAGCAGAAAAACGATCAAGAGATTGAGGTACGTGCGCAATTTCCCTCGTCGGCTGCCACCGAGGGGAATGTAGAGATAGTCCCTGAACCAGCTGGAAAGAGATATATGCCACCTTCGCCAGAATTCCCGGATCGATCCGGAGATATAGGGGTAATTGAAGTTCTCCAGAAAGCGGAAACCAAACATCCGGCCAAGACCGATTGCCATATCGGAGTAGCCTGAAAAGTCATAGTAAATCTGGAGAGTATAGCATATAGCACCGAGCCAGGCGAGAGGCGAGGTCAGATCGCTCTGTGGCAGGGCAAAGATCTTGTCGGCGGTAAAAGCCAGTGGATTGGCCAGCAGAACTTTCTTACTCAGGCCGAGAAGAAATCGCTGCACCCCGGCACTGAAATCGGCCATATCCACTTTTCTCTTGGCGAGGGATGTGGCGATGTCGTGATAGCGGACGATCGGACCGGCAATGAGCTGCGGGAAAAGGGAGATATACAGTCCGAGACGGATAAGACTGGTCTGTGCCTGTACTTTGCCCCGGTAAACATCGATCAGGTATGAGACAGCCTGAAAAGTGAAGAAGGAAATTCCAATCGGCAGGTGTACTGCGCCCAATTCGATGCTCGGCAGATGCACTTGAACCAGCAGCGTATTCAGATTTTCGGCAATAAAATTGGCATATTTGAAAAAGCCGAGAAGAGCAAAATTGCCGATGATTGCCAGGAGAAGAACGGTGCGGGAAGGATTTTCAGATGAAGTACCGCGGCGCATCAGCCTGCCGCAGGTGAAGTTCATCACTATCGACCCTATCATAACCAGCAGATAAATTCCCTCGCCCCACGCATAAAAAAGCAGACTGGCCAGCAGGAGGGCGGGATTTTTCCATTTGCCGGAGCAGAAGGTGATTGCCAGCACTGCCGGCAGAAAAAAAAAGAGAAAGGTTATGGAAGAAAAAACCATAAGAACCGGAAGCCTACAGGATAAATAGCATTGGTGGTCGGTAACGCAGACCGAAATAATGATATCAAATTGGAACGGTTGCTCTACATAGCACAAACTGCTAAGAGTTGCCAGCGCCAACTTTGCTGCATATGTGTGAACCTTCAGCCTCTCGCCTGATGGAATAGCAAGACGCAGAAACAACAAAAGCCCCTTTGAGAAAAAACTCAAAGGGGCTTAGTTATAAAGAATCGGCGGCGACCTACTCTCCCACATAGTCTCCCATGCAGTACCATCGGCGCTGAAGAGCTTAACTTCCGTGTTCGGAATGGGAACGGGTGGATCCTCTTCGCTATGACCGCCGAAAAAGCGGTGTCGCAAGGGGAGGGGATGAGCCTCCTCTTACGGTATAAGAATCGATAATTGAATAGTAGAATACCCAGTAGAGTAATGATCAAAAAAATATGGATAAGCCGCACGGCTGATTAGTATCGGTAAGCTGCATGCATTACTGCACTTCCACACCCGACCTATCGACGTGGTGGTCTACCACGAGCCTTCAGATGACTTTACGCCATGGGATATCTTATCTTGAAGTAGGCTTCCCGCTTAGATGCTTTCAGCGGTTATCCCTGCCGAACATAGCTACCCAGCGATGCTCCTGGCGGAACAACTGGTACACCATAGGTTCGTCCATCCCGGTCCTCTCGTACTAGGGAAAGATCTCCTCAAATATCCTGCGCCCGCAACAGATAAGGACCAAACTGTCTCACGACGTTTTAAA